>CAWEXR010000012.1:0-105766 GCA_963813045.1 uncultured Acidobacteriota bacterium | reverse complement strand
TCTGCCTTCTAAGCAGAGGGTCGGGAGTTCGAGTCTCCCCGGGCGCGCCATCTCGCTCCACCTTTTGCGACGTTGCTCTAACCAATCCGCCCTTCGGCAGGAAATCCAGCATCACCGTAATTGGCGAGGAGGGAGAAGGAACAAAGGTAGCTTTGACGTATTTCCGCGATGATTTCTTGGGCAACAAGCAGTTCAATTTCCCGCAGCATGTGAAATCGCTGCTCAAAATTTCCGGTCGCGCGCAATCGTCGTACCTGATGAGCTTGCGGCGCACCGCCTCGCCGGCGCGGGCCTTGAAAAAGGACGTTAGTTTCCGCACGAGTCAGCATTTCACGTTGAAGACCGACCCGCTAAAGCGCTCCGATCTGGACGATTTTGTTTCCCGCTATCACACGGAGAACCGTCACAAGCGCAAAGAAACCGAACGGTTCAAGGGTCTCCCTTACGACGATCTGGTCAAACGTGATAAAGCAAATTTAGATATTTCTAGCTGAAAGACGAGAGTCTGGAGGATTCCGCCAATCTCCCTGATCATAAAATCGAAGCCCACAATCCGGAGATCAATCGTGCTCGAATAAGCTTGCTGATGTTTTGGGACACGGCTAACGAGCTTCGAACCGAAGTTGATGGGACACGGCCTTGGCCCGAAATCATCTGCTTTTGGGTTATTGGTCACCTTCAGGCATAGGCATCACGTCGACCCCCACGCTCAGAGTATGTTTGGCGCCGCCCAGGAGCACACCGTGGATGGGGCTGACATCACTGTAATCGCGTCCCCAAGCGACCGTAATGTGACCGTCGGATGGCAGGCAATTGTTCGTGGGATCGAAATCAACCCACCCAGCGCCTGGGGCCCATGCCGAGCACCAGGCATGTGAAGCATCTGCGCCCACTAATCGCGGTTTGCCCGGCGGCGGCATGGTTCGGAGATAGCCACTGACATAACGGGCTGGCAGGCCCAGCGATCGCATGCACGCGATCTGCAGATGAGCGAAATCCTGACACACGCCGCGGCGTTTTTTGAAGAACGCTTGCACGGGAGTCGTGACCTCGGTCGCCTTGGTATCGAACTGGAAATCCCGATGAATGATTCGCATCAGATCGGAAACCGCCTCCAGCAACGGACATCCTGCGCGAAATGCCTCGCGTGCGTAGTCGGCGAGTTCGCGGCTTGCCGCCACACGTTGCGAGCCAAAAACAAACTGGTATGCGTCCAATCCCTCATCGCTGCTATCGCCGGCCAGCGATTCCACGACATTTTCCCACGGTTGCGAGAGTGAAAAATCCGGACGTTTGAGGACGTAAACTTCCACTTCGCTGCTCGCCTCTACGACCAGACTGTCATGCGGCTCCTGCAGCGTGAAGAATGTCTGTATGTTGCCGAAGTAGTCCCCTTGAGTTGACGCAACCGCAGGCGCGGGCAATATGGAAATCTGAGTTTCGTGGCAAAGCTGTCCCGGAATGTCGCGAGGCGTGAGACGCACCAGATGATGCGAAACCGAAACCGGGTCCTCGTAGCTATAGGTCGTTCTATGCCGCGTGCGATAGATCATGTGGTCTGCTCCGGTTGCGCATGACTGAAGTAGGCGTGCGTAATGGAGTTGGAAAAAGCCGGCAACGCAGCTTCGAGCGCAGCGAGGAGTTCGTCGAGCTGCTCGCGAGGCGCTCCGGCAGGCGGTTCGCAAAGCATGCGGACATCCGCGTGAAACAGATTGGATGCTGCTTCCTCAAAACGCTCTTGTTTGACAAACGGCCACCCAACTCCAGACGCCATGTTGGACAGACTCCGGCAGTGTTGGGAGAGATCCTTCTCCTGGAAAGCGAGTGACCGCGGATTGGCCTCTTCGTTCATCAGCAAATCGAGGACGGCCGCGGGTTGCAAAATGGTGAAATATCGCGAGCGATAGGCCATGGAGCTGTCGGCCACTTCGAGAAGCATCTCAAGCGCCGGCCAAGTCTGCGGCGTCAGTGGCACGATGATGGTTCGGAACAATCTGACCAGATGGACAGAGCGCTCCAGGCGTCGTCCGATACTGAGGAAATGCCAACCGGGGCCTCGCGTCATATTCTCCATCTCGATACCGCGGAGGGAGGCAAGCGTCCCGATGCAGCTATTCAAAACAGCTAAAGCGTCTCCCACCGAGACATATCCCCATGCGAGATCGTCCGCGGCGCGAGTAAGCGAGCCGAACTGATTCACAACGCGCAGCAGATCACTCGAAAGCCGGTCGCGCACCTGCGCGGCAGAACGTGCAGCACGATTTAGAGTTCCCGTCAGACTATCGCTGCGCTGTTCGTCGAAAATACGTGAAAGAATTTCCTGTTCCAGATCACGCATCCGGTCGGGATGCAATGTGGGCTCTTCTTTCTCGAGGCGCGCGTGCTGTGATTCCAGACAATCGTTCATTTTCATCAATGATTCCCATTCTGGCCCGTCCGCCGTCTCCAACTGACCGGTCAACCGAACCAGAATGCATCGAAGCATGCGGGCCAGGTGCTCGCAGCGCTCCGCGTAGCGGCCAAGCCAGAAAAAGTGATCGGCCGCACGGCTGGGAAGATCGCTCACAACTCCGCGATTCAACTCCACGGGCTCATCACGCGGGCGCTGCAAACTGAAAGTGCCCACGGGTTTGTCGGAAAGAACCCAGGTGTCCTTACTGCCACCGCCGCGCTGCATCGAAACGACGGGCGTATCGATCGACGGGGAAACGCGCGCCAGTCCGCCCGGGATTACAACCCACGAGTCTTCCTTCGCTGCCAGGTACACACGCAAGACAACGCGGCGGGGAGTCAGGACTTGCCGCTCAGACCACGCGGGTACCGTCGACAGACTCAACAACTCCTGGCCGGCGAATTCGTGCGGGCTCTCCTTGATGCGCTCGATCAGGCGCGAACGTTCGTCGGAGCCGAGCTTGCCGCCGAAGACAGGTTCCATCCCTTTCGAGGGGAAGGCGGGCTTGATCACCAACGAATTCAAATTATCGACGACATAACGGAGCGCGTTGGGTTGTCCGCACCACCATGTCGCGGCGGTTGGGAGTTTCAGTTCCTCCCCCAACATCAGGCGGCTCAGCCCTGGGAAGAACGGCATGAAGGCGGACGTTTCAATGAGCCCGCTGCCCAGGGCGTTTGCCACTGTGACGTTGCCTGCTCGCACCGCTTGCAGCAGCCCGGCCACGCCGAGATAAGAATCGGAGCGCAACTCGATCGGGTCGCAAAAACCATCATCCACGCGGCGCAGAATGGTATCCACCGGCTTGAGCCCTTCGAGCGTCTTCAGGAACACGCGGCTATCGCGCACGGTCAGGTCGCCGCCCTGAACCAGCGTGAATCCGAGATAACGCGCGAGATAGGAATGCTCGAAGTAAGTCTCGTTGAATGGTCCGGGAGTGAGCAGGACAACGCGTGGATTGGCGCGCGGCCGGGGCGAGAGGCGGAGCAGCGTCTCGCGAAATGAGCGGAAAAAGGATGCGAGCCGCTTGACGCGAAACTTGCGGAATAAATCCGGAAAAGTTTCCGCCAGAACGATGCGATTCTCGAGCGAATAGCCGGCGCCGGAAGGCGCCTGAGTGCGGTCGGAAATTACCCACCAGTCACCATCAGGGCCACGCGCGAGATCAACCGCCAGCAAGTGCAAGTACGTGTCGCCCGCGACGCGAACTCCATGGCAGGGCCGCCAGAAGCCCGGATTCGCAAACACCAGCGCCGGCGGAAGCAGGCCGCCATGAAGCAATCGTTGCGGTCCGTAGAGATCGGCCAGAATCAGATTGAGCAGCCGGGCACGCTGGATCAACCCAGCTTCAAGCTGACTCCATTCCGACGGCGGAATCACAAGAGGAATGGCGTCCAGATTCCACGGCCGGTCCATTCCCAGCGGATCGCCATAGACGTTGTAGGTGACACCGTTTTCCCTGATGCGCTGCTTTGCCGTTTGCCAGCGGCGCGCCAGCTCCTGATCGCCAAGCGCGGACAACGAATGGATAAATTTGTCCCAATGGGGGCGAAGAATTCCGGGCGCTCCGCACATCTCGTCGTACACACCGGGCGTTTGGGGATAGCCGAGGCTCAGGAGGGGTGCCTTCGCGGTGTCTGCGGAAATCTTCATTCGAGTTCAGCGGGAAAGACCATTCGCATTTCGCGAGGAGATCTCACGGCGTCCGCCGCAAATCCAAAGTCAAGGGGAACGCCGGGTTACGCTCTTCGCCTGGAATCGCGATGATCCCCGGCGTATGTCCGATATCGCTGAATCGCGCCAGGCGCCGGCTCTCCGCCTCGAAAGCGTTAACGGGAAACCGCTCGTGGGCGAGTCCCCCAGGATGAGTTACGTGATACGTGCAACCCCCGATCGAACGTCCCGACCATGCATCCACGATATCAAACACGAGAGGCGTGTGCACCGGGATGTTAGGGTGTAGGCACGAGGGCGGCTGCCACGCGCGGTATCGCACGCCCGCGACGAATTCACCTTCCTCGCCGGTCGCGTGCAGCGGCACCGTCCTGCCGTTGCACAAAACGGTGTAACGAGAATCGATCATTCCGGACACCTTCACCTGCAGCCGCTCCACGGAAGAATCCACGTTGCGGACAGTTTGGCCACTGGAAAGTTCTTCGCCGAGGACGTGCCAAGGCTCCAACGCGTGCCGCAGCTCGAGGCGTATGCCGTGTTTCGTCACCGAACCAATCATCGGAAATCGGAACTCGAAGTGAGCCGCGAACCATTCCTTCTGAAACGCGTAACCAGCTTCGCGCAGGTCCGCCATCACATCTTCCCAGTCGAGTTCAACGAAGTGAGGCAGCATGAAGCGGTCATGCAGCGCCGTTCCCCACCAAACGAGCTTGCGACGGTACGGAGTTTTCCAGAAATGTGCGATCAGCGCCCGCACGAGCAGTTGTTGAGTCAGACTCATCCGTGCGTGCGGAGGCATTTCGAATGCACGCAATTCCACCAGCCCAAGCCGCGCTTCGGAAGCGTCGGGCGAATAGAGTTTGTCGATGCAGAATTCGGCGCGGTGCGTATTGCCGGACAAATCGGTTAGAAGATGCCGGAAAACACGATCGGCCTGCCAAGGCAAAGCGTCTTTCGATCCCTTGTCCGGAATCTGATCGAAGGCAATTTCTAACTCGTAGATGGAATCGGTGCGCGCCTCGTCAACGCGGGGATGCTGGCTGGTAGGTCCGATGAACATGCCGGAGAATAGATACGAGAGCGAAGGATGGTTGTGCCAGTAACCAACCATGCTCCGCAGTAGATCGGGGCGGCGCAAAAAGGGACTGTCCGCCGGCGTGGCGCCTCCTATCACGATGTGGTTGCCTCCGCCGGTGCCGGAGTGCTGCCCGTCCAGCATGAATTTCTCCGTGCCCAGGTGAGTCTCGCGCGCAAGCTTGTAGACCGTTTCCGTCGTCCGCGTAAGTTCGTCCCAGGATTCCGCCGGATGAATGTTGACTTCCATCACGCCCGGATCGGGGGTCACCTTAAGCACGCGGATTCGCGGATCGAAGGGCAACGCGTAGCCTTCGACCACAACAGGCATGCTGAGATAGGCGGCTGTGTCTTCGATAGCAGCTACCAGATCCAAATAATCGGCTAGATATTCCACTGGCGGCATAAATACGAACAGCTTGCCGTCACGCGACTGCACGCAGAGTGCGGGCCGCGCCACCCACGCCGCAGACTCACCCTTCTCTGGCGGCGTCGCCCTATCCGCCGCCGGTTGCGGATCGTCGGCTGCGGGCGGCGCGGTGAAAAGTTCGGGCCTGCGCGCCGGCCTGTTAGGCAGCACGTCGCGCTTCGCGAACGGATCAGGGTCAAACGAATAAAGAATATCTTCCGGTTTGGTCCAGGGCAGAGACTCCAGAGGCAAACGGTATCCCATCGGCGAATCACCCGGGATCAGGAATATCTGCTCCGATGCGAGGAACCAGGGCTGGCTCGTCCAGCGCGGCTTGTCCTGCCTGGTTGCGATCCGGCGAAGCGGAAGCACGTAGCCGATCAATTTGCCCAGGCCTTCTTCGAAAATGCGCGCCACTCGCTTGCGTTCGACCGGATCCGCTAGTTTCGAATCGAGGGGGTCGACGTTGACCGGAAACCGTCGTTCCTTCCAGAGATAGTAGAAGCTGTCCTCGTACGCCGGCATCGCCGCCGAAGAGTCCACTTGCAGCCGGCGGGTCAAAGCCCCCAGAAACTTGCGCGCCTCTTCGGTCGAGTAGCCGTAGTTTTTGTCTTCCTCGGCAATCAGTTGCGCATTCTCCCAGATGGGAATGCCATCTTTGCGCCAATAGCAGGAGAGTGCCCATCGCGGCAGCAGCTCCCCGGGGTACCACTTACCTTGTCCGTTGTGAAGCAGCGCGCCGGGTGCGAAATGATCGCGCAACTTGCCCAGGAGTTCGACCGCGAGCCTGCGTTTGGTGGGGCCCATAGCATCGCTCGTCCACTCGGCCCCATCTGCGTCATCAAGAGAAACGAAAGTCGGCTCGCCTCCCATGGTCAGCCGGACGTCTCCGGCCCGTAAATTTTCGTCCACTAGGCGGCCCAGCGCTTCAATTTCCTGCCATTGCCGATCGGAGTAAGGTTTGGTAACGCGAGGCGATTCGTAAATCCGCCGAACCGCCATCTCGTGGCTAAATTCCGTATTGCAAGGATCGAGCAAGCCAGTGATGGGCGCGGCACTCACTGCATCCGGCGTGCAAGCGAGAGGGATATGACCTTCCCCTGCAAGCAACCCGGACGTTGGGTCAAATCCGATCCAGCCTGCTCCGGGCAAGTACACTTCCGCCCACGCATGCAGATCAGTGAAATCTGCCCTAGGTCCGGCCGGTCCCTCGAGGGGTTTCACGTCCGATTGCAGTTGAATCAGGTAGCCGGAGACAAAACGCGCCGCGAGTCCCAGGTGGCGCATCAGCTCGACCAGCAACCATGCCGAGTCGCGGCATGAGCCGGTTCGCAGGCGCAAGGTTTCCTCGCACGTTTGGACGCCTGACTCCATGCGGATCACGTAGCCCACTGCGTCTTTCACCCGCTGATTGAGGCCAACCAGGAAATCAATCGTCCTCATGCGTACGCGAACGATTCCAGCCAGCAATTCAGTCAGGAGTGGCCCCGCTGGTTCGAGTTCGAGATACGGGCGCAGCTCGCGTGCGAGGATTGGCTCGTAAGAAAAGGGACACTCTTCAGCCGAAGGCTCCAGGAAAAAATCGAAGGGATTGAAAACGCCCATTTCGGCAACGAGATCGACCTCTACGAACAACTCCGTTGTCGGATCCGGAAACACCAGCCGCGCGAGGTAGTTGCTCTGGGGATCCTGCTGCCAATTGATGAAGTGCTTCTCGGGACGGACCTTCAGGGAATACGACAGGATCGGTGTACGACAATGCGGCGCCGGTCGCAGACGCACGATCTGAGGACCGAGCGAAACTCGGCGATCGTAACGGTAGTGCGTTTTATGCGTCAGCGCGACGTTAATTGCCATAGAGATCGGAAGCGAAGCTATAGCGTACAGTATCCGTTCGAAAAGAACTTAGGGCGGCCTCATCTCAAGCCCATGAGTGTGCGGCAGGAAGGCTCCCGCATGCACTCAGAAAAGCTATCGGGGCGATTGACGATTTCGATTAGACGGATCGGGCGGATAAGCTTCCGACCGCCTAAAAACCGTTTGCGAATACCGCCCGCAACTATTTGAAAAGACAAGCAATCCCGGCGTTATTCCACTGCCCACAAACACATGTCTTTGGGCGCCTCCGGTAACAGGCCATTCAGCGATGGTGATTGGACGATCGATCTCGTCTATCGCGAAATTACCCAGCGCAAGGAACTTTAGCCAGAGAACGCCAGAAACAGTTCCTCTGGAGATGGCCCCAGCGCACTCTTGAGCAAGCGAATTCGCAACGATTCTGAGGCCTCGGGGAATGGGGATAACGGAACGCTGGCGGCGGAGCAGCCTCTATGTTATTTATCTCACAGCCTGCGAGAATTTTGGCTAGGAACGGGCGAAGGTTGAGTGGGGGGGCGTGTGAATGCAGCCAAGTGCTTCCGGCTTGTCGCGTTGGCTTTCATGGCGTGGACTCTGACTTTGAATGCGTTTCACGTTTCTCGGGCCGCAGGTCAGGAGTCTCAGACCGCGCCAGCCTCTTCCGCCTCTGCGGCCGCGCCGGCTGCGCCGGTCGATCCTGAACAAGGGAAGCGTCTATTCGAGCAAAACTGCTCTTCGTGTCACGGAGCGGACGCCGGCGGGGGAGACGGTCCCGACCTTCACGGTGTTTCAGCGAAATTAGGCGACGCAACGGTGCAAGGTATCGTGCGAAGAGGAATCCCGGGCACCGCAATGCCGGGATCTTCCACCGTATCGGAAAAAGAAGCGGCAAACATCGCGGCTTATCTCCGAACGCTGGACATCACAACAACCTCCGAGATAGCAACAGGCGATCCGCAAAAGGGCGAAGCACTCTACAATTCCAGCGGTTGCTCGGCCTGCCACGTGATCGCGGGTCAGGGTGGCAGCGTAGGACCCGAGCTGACCCGGATCGGCGCGATGCGTGGAGCTGCTAACCTGAAGGAACGACTAGAGAATCCCGGCGCGAATCTGCCGCAGGTGCAAGCGGGAATGTTCGGCAACAGTTGGACTCAATATCTGATGTTCCGCGCTGTTGGAAAAGACGGACGCGTCGTGGAAGGCATACGCGTGGGTGAAGACTCATTCACGATCGTTCTGAAGGATGCCGCGGGAAGGTTTCACGCACTCTGGAAGCCGGATCTGCGCTCCCTGGCAAAGGAGCCCGGCAAGAGCTTCATGCCGAGCTTCAAGGACACATTATCCGCGGCGCAGTTGGATGACCTGGTGGCCTATCTGATGACTTTGAAGAGCGCAGAATGAGAACCTTGCGATATGCGCTGGCGTTGGTTGTGTCGCTCTTGCCGGCTTCGGCGTGGTTGCTCGCACAAGACCCGCCTGCCGCCGAGGCAGGTGTGACATACGAACAACTGCTGCACGCCGACAGCACGCCTCAAGACTGGCTGATGTATGGCGGTGATTACAAGTCCCAGCGGTTTTCGAGGCTGACGCAGATAAACCGCGTCAATGTTCATAGCCTCAAACCGGCCTGGATCTACCAGCCGAACCGCCCCCAGCCGCCGTTTGAATCGTCGCCCGTCGTGGTGAACGGAATCATGTACGTCACCGAGCCGTTGAGCACGGTTACCGCTTTGGACGCTCGGCACGGTACCAAGATCTGGAGCTGGTCCGCCAAGCTTCCGGACAGGATTTATACGATTGGAGTGCATCGTTCAAATCGCGGAGTAGCGGTCCTTGGCGATACCGTTTATGCGGAGACGCTCGATGCGCACCTCGTAGCGCTCGACGCCACGACGGGCGCCGTGAAGTGGAACACCCACGTTGACGATAACAATCAGGGATACGCGATGACGGGCGCGCCTCGCATACTGGATGGAAAGGTCGTTGTCGGGATTTCCGGAGGAGACGTTGGGATTCGGGGTTTCGTCGACGCCTACGACGCGAAGACGGGCAAACGGCTCTGGCGTGTATGGACCATTCCAAGCCCGGGCGAGCCTGGTTCGGAAACGTGGGGAAAGGATATGACGGGAACCGGCGGCGGCGGTACGTGGGGTACGGGATCCTACGACCCCGAGCTGAACCTGTTGTATTGGACGACAGGGAATCCTGCTCCTGATTACAACGGCAGCAACAGGGAAGGCGACAACCTTTACTCGAATTCAGTGCTCGCCATCGATCCCGATGCGGGAAAGATGAAGTGGTATTTCCAATTTACGCCGCACGACACGCATGACTGGGATTCAATTCAGGTTCCGGTGTTGTTCGACGAAGCCGTGGACGGCAAACCCAGAAAACTCTTGGGGCAGGCGAACCGTAATGGATTCTATTACGTTCTGGATCGTGCGACGGGCGCGTTCGTGGCCGGCGTCCCGTTCGTGAAACAAACCTGGGCCAAAGGGCTCGACGAGACGGGGCGGCCTATGGTGCTGCCCAACACAGAGCCAACCCCCCAAGGCAGTTTGGTCTATCCCGATGGTCATGGAGGCACGAACTGGAGCAGCCCGTCTTACAGCCCTCAGACAAAACTGTTCTACGTGTCGGCGCGTGAAACCGGCGCGTATACTGTAGCGGGCCAGCCGAAGGTGCACTTTCCTGACTTCGGCGGAGGCGGACGAATCAATCTTGCCGGAGATGACGTCTATGGTGCAATCCGCGCCCTCGACGCGACGACCGGCAAACTGAAGTGGGAGTACCGGATGCTGGCGCCGGCGGAGACCAGCACGCTTGCGACTGCGGGCGGCCTTGTCTTCGCCGTAAGTGATGAAGGAAATTTCTTCGCGCTCGACGCCGCGAATGGCAAGTTGCTGTGGGAATTTACGGTGGGCGGGACGAGTTCTGAATCCAATCCCGTTACCTACGAAGTGGATGGCAAACAATATCTGATCGGAGCCTCCGGCAACTGCTTTGTCGCTTTTAGTTCGCCGTGATCTGACTTTGATGAGGAGGTCGGTGATCCATGAAGGTTAACAGACGAAAGCTATTGTCGCTGCTGGGCATGTCTCCGGCGCTTCTGGCGGGTTCCGCGCTGTCGAGGCGGACCAAAAGAAAAAAGCGCGCACAGGATGCGGGAAGCGAACCGAAATTGACGGCGGTCAGTCCAAAAGGCACTCCGCCGGCTATACAGCTCTATTCCATGGCTCCTCGCGCCAGCTCCCTCGACGGGAAGACCATCTACGTGGTCGACGCCACCAGTTTCGATGGCAGCGAGACGCTCCTGAAAAAAATGCAGGTCTGGTTTCAAGAGAACATGCCGAGCGTCAAGACCGTCTTCCGGAAGAAGGCCGGGGAATATGCAGCGGACGACCCGAAGCTCTGGGCGGAGATCAAGGCCAACGCCTACGCGACTGTGATGGCCATTGGGCATTGAGGAGGCTGCGCCCCAGCGACCGTGAGTCACTGCGTAACGATGGAGAAGATGGGCGTCCCAGCAATTCCGATGTGCACCAAGGCGTACACGGAATTAGCGAACCTCACTGCGGCCAGGGAAGGCATGCCGCACCTACGTGAGGTGTTCACTCCTCACCCGGTAGGAGGCAAGACAGCCGAGGAGCTCGAAGCGTATCTGGTAAATCCCGACCCGGTTTCGGGAAGACAGATCATGAAGGAGATCGTTGACGATCTGACCGTGCCGCTTTCGGAGGACGAGAAGAAGACCGGGATGCAATCCATCGCGGCGGGACCGGCTATCTACGGTCCGGATACCACGGATAACCTGCAAGAAATCTTCATGAATAACGGAATGACGGATTACATGCCGATCGTCATCCCCACGGAAGAAAAAGTGGAGGCGATGCTCAAAGGCACGAGCCACAGTCCGGATGAACTACTCAGGACGCCGCTCCAAGGTGTGGGCTACACGTCCGCGCGGTGGGGGTACACCGTGAGGCAGGTCGCCGTGAACGCAGTGATGGCGGGATGCAGGCCGGAATTTTTTCCGGTGGTGCTTGCCATGGCGTCTATGGGCCCATTAGGGCTTTTCGGTTCGACGACGTCGTCGAGCACCTCGATCGTGATCAACGGTCCCATCCGCGACAAGCTCAACATGAATTACGGTCTTGGCGCGCTCAGCCCCTTCGCGCAGTCGAATGCCACCATCGGGCGATCGTGGACGTTGATGGGCAAGAACCTCACCAACGGCGGTATACCCGGCGACACCTATCAAGGTGGGCAGGGCAACCAACTGGACTACAACAACTGCGTGATTGCGGAGGACGAGAAGAACAGCCCGTGGACTCCTCTTCACGTTCAGTTTGGATTCAAACCCGAGGAAAACGTGGTCAGCATATTCGGCGGGCCGGACGTCCGCCAAGGCCACGGCGCGAGGGGCGCGGGAGCCGAGCCTGCCATGTTCGACGAACAGATCAGCTTCATGCTCCAATCCATGGTCGGCGGATCCGGCGCGCTGGTGATCTGCGACCCGCTGGTGGCAAATCGTCTGGTAGACCAGGGATACGACACCAAGGAAAAGCTCTCCGACTGGCTGTGGAAGAACACGCTGCGCACGGCGAAGGATTTTCGGGAGTCCTTTTTGGCCCCCTTTCACTTGTATCCGCTCGCGCTGCAGGGAAGAGAGCCCTATGCCACCTGGTACAAGGTTCCAGAAGACACGCTGATCCCATTTTTCCCGAGAGTCACCGATATCAACTTCGTCGTTTGCGGGGGTCAGGCCAATGCGTTCTTCCAAGTGGCGAACATGAACCACGGCAGGAGCGCATCGATCGACAAGTGGATGTAGACGGATCGCTCCAGCTACCGCTGCGCAGTTCTGTAACTGAACAGTTTTTGGCATTCCTGTCGGAGAAAACCGCCGGTGACAGGGATGAGGTGATTGCCCTTCTCGAAGACGAGCCGGCAGGAGATGAGACAAGCTCGCCACTTGTAGTCTTCCGTACCGCTCTTGCGGCCATAAGCGGCAATGTCTTCTTGGGAAACGCCGTAGACCACCGCGCCAATTCGAGACCACACGCAGGCGCCGGCGCACATGGCGCAGGGCTCGTGCGTTGTATAGAGGACGAAGTCCGGCAGGTAGCGGCCATAGCCGCTTGATACGTATTTGAGCGTTTCCAACTCCACGTGTTTGATGCTTGATCCCGAAGTTTTTACTCGGTTGCCGGCGTTGGCAATCACCACTTCGCGCCTGCCCGTGAGCCGTGTGATGACCGCGCCGATAGGATAGTCACCTCGGTCACCGGCGCGTTTCGCCTCCGAGATAGCCAACTCCATGAACTTCCTTTTTGGTTTGTAGGAAGGAGGGATCATGCGGATAGATTATATCCGTTTATCGCGAGTGTTTCTTCGGACTTTCTGCCGCGTGAATCGGGGGCCAAGGATAGAGCCCGGCGCCCCGCTGACCGGCCCGACGCCGGTTTCCTGCAGATCAGCGGCTGACGTAGAGATCCGGAAACTGCTTCTTCAGATTCGCGACCTTCGGCAGGTCGTTGATCATGATGTAGGGGTTGTCCGGATGATGAACGGCATAATCTTGGTGGTAGTCCTCCGCGCGATAGAACGCTTTTTCCGGAAGAATCTGCGTCACGATCCGGTGTGAAAACGTCTTTGATTGAGTCAACTGGTCCACGTAGGCTTCGGCGATACGCTGCTGGTCCGGATTCGAGTAGAAAATCGCCGAGCGATACTGCGTGCCCTCGTCCGGGCCCTGCCGATTCAGTTCCGTCGGATCGTGCGCCACGGAGAAAAATACCTTCAGAAGCTGGCCGAAAGTAACCCGCGACGGATCGTACACGACTTCAACCGACTCTGCGTGCCCCGTCTCGCCACTGCTGACCTGCTCGTAGCTGGGATTTCTCACATCGCCGCCCGAGTAGCCGGCGGTCGCCCGGGTCACGCCCTTCACGTGTTCGAACACGGCCTGAATTCCCCAGAAGCATCCTCCGGAGAGAACAACCGTCTCCTGGCCTTTCGTCGCGGCGGGCGATTCGTCTACCTTCGGGTCTGGAATCGTGTTTGCCGCGCTCGCCGCGTTGCAGCCGATCGCGCCGACAAACGCCAGAAAGGCAGCGAGCGTGACTAAAGAAAGCCTCGGAAATTGAGCCATCTTCAGATCTCCCTTCGTGCGCCGCACATCCGAACGGGCGCCTGATTCTCGGAGCTGCCTAACGATTTGCATTACGCCTTGGCGAATCTCAGGGCCACCGAGTTCATACAATAGCGCAAACCTGTCGGCCGCGGACCGTCGTTGAAAACGTGCCCGAGATGGGCGTCGCATCTGCGGCAGGAAACGGCCGTGCGCCCCATACCGAAGCTATTGTCTGACGATTCGACAATGTTTTCCTTCGCAATTGGCGCCCAGAAGCTGGGCCAGCCAGTGCCGGATTCGAACTTCGTTTCAGAGCTGAAGAGAGCGGTGTCACAGCAGATGCACCGGAAGACGCCCCTGTCGTGAACGTTCAGGAGTTCCCCGGTAAAGGCTCTCTCCGTCCCGGCATGGCGGGTTACCTCGAAGGAATCAGCGGACAGTTGCTTCCTCCACTCCGCGTCAGTTTTTTGAATCGTGGGAACTGAGATTGTTCCTTTTCGCTCGCCAGCGTCCGTAAACTCAATGATCGAGACCTGCTTGGGTTGACCCGCGGCCGCGGGCTCAGCGTGAGCGGGTTCCGGCCTCTCGTAGCTCCACCACGCAAACCCAACCACCGCGGCACCGGATGCAAGAAGGAACGTCCTTCGTCCCACCGACCGCCGAGAGATTTCATTTTCCATGTCGGATTTAAGCATCGCGATCTCCTTGGTTCGACTCATCCGAACGTAAAAGCAAATGCCTGCACATCGGGATCCAGAAACTCGATTTGGAACGTGCGGTCTTCCACTTTGCCCTTTTGCCGGATCAACTGGTAGAGACGATACTCCTTCACAGTCCCGTTTCCCTGGCCGTCCACGTCCGCGCCATGATCGTCCCCCGGCGCAGCGCCATCCAGCAGCACGCGGAATCGCACAGGCTTGCCATCTTTGCCTGGCCCAAGCACAAGATGCAAATCTCGCGCGTGGAAGCGGAAAACGATCTTGCCGGGCGCGGATGCCAGCTCGGCGCGTTCGCCGCCCACAATCCATTTTCCTGCCAAACCCCAGTCATTGACATCCATTCGCCCCGGCGCCGTGTACGAGGACGGCACATCTTGCTTGATCTTCTCGGGGGAGACGTAGTTCTGCTGCCGCGCATACCCTATATAAGTTTCCGGTGACTGGATGTCATCCATGTCTGCGGCGGCCTGTGCGCCCGACGCATTTACCTGGACGAGCCCGCTCGTCTTCAGATTTGAATTTCTTCTCCTTCAGCAACTGTTGAATTACTTGTTCGGACTTGTCGTACTCTCCCTCTCCGAAGTGGTGGTAGCGAATCGTTCCCTGTGCGTCGATGAAGTAGTGGGCCGGCCAATATTCGTTGTTGAAAGCTTTCCAGATCGCGTAGTTGCTGTCAATCGCCACCGGATACGTGATTTTCAAGTCCTGAACCGCTTTCGATACGTTCGCCTGGTCTTTTTCAAAAGCAAACTCAGGCGTGTGCACTCCAACCACCACAAGTCCGTCGTTCTTGTACTTCTGCGCCCATGCCTCTATGTACGGAATTGAGCGTAGACAATTGATGCACGAATACGTCCAGAAATCGATGACGACTACTTTGCCTTTCAAACTCTCGCGGGTCAGCGGCGCGGAGTTCAGCCAGGCGACGGCGCCATCCAGACTCGGCAGAGGTCCTTCGTTTCCCAATTGGACCTGTTCTGCCGGCTCGCCTGTGTTGCGCCCACGCGCGTAGGCAACTGGACGGAAGCGATCGACCAAACGCTGTTCGATTCCGGACGTGCTCGCCAGTGAAAGCCGCCGCAAAACGCCCGTGTCCCATCCAGAGGCAATGGCGACCACGCCCACAAGAACGGCCACGCCCAAACCGCGGCGAATCCATTCCTCCGCGCCCAAAGATCGCTTCATCAGCGCAAACACTCTGTTTCCCGCGAGCAAGGCGACGGCCAGCGAGCAACCGGCTCCCGCCGCAAAGGCGATGAGCAATAGTGCGGTATGAGCGCTGGCGCCTTCGATTGCCGCACCGGTCAGAATCAATCCGAGGATGGGGCCGGCGCACGGCGCCCAGAGCAGACCTGTCGACACGCCAAGCAGGAAAGACTTTCCGATACTCGGCGTTTGATCGTTTTGGTCGACCAACACGTCCTCCCAGCCGCACAAACGGTCTCGACAAGTATTCGGCGAAGCTGGGGAACAGCAGCGCAAGCCCAAGTACGCCGAAAATCACCATTGCCAAAATCCTGCCGATCTGATTCGCACGAACGACCCACGCACCGGCAAACGTGGCGACCGCCGCAACGAGAGCAAACGTCAACGCCATGCCCGCCAGAAGAGGCAGGCCACTCCGTCGAAAAGGCTGATCCGCGCGGGAGAATACGAAGGGCAGCACTGGCAAGATACAGGGGCTGACAATCGTCAGCACGCCGCCCACAAACGCCAATAAGTACAAGAGCATTCAGCGACTCCATTTATATAGATACGGCCGGAACGCAAAGTCGTTCCGAAACCTTTGACCGGAGCTATTACCAGCAGCCAATACGGCGCCATTCGGCGCAATCTCGGGAGCGCAGTGGTAGTACGCAGTATTTCTTCGCCTGGATGTATCGCCCGGCAGTCCTTCGTCTCGACTCGACTGAGCCATGAAGCTCAGAGAAACTTCACGAGCGCGTCGGTTGTCTCCTTCGGCCGTTCCTCCAACACCCAGTGTCCAGTGTCCTTCAGGACGACAACGGTCACGTTCGAAGCCACCAGTTTCAGCTGCTGCCCCAGCACCGCTCCGTTTGCTTTCTCGCCCCCGATCACCAGGATCGGGAATGTCAGCTTGTTCCGGGAGAGCTGCGCGAAATCCTTGGCTGCCTGCTGAAACGAAACGAAGTACGCCCAACCCGCGCGCATCCGCCCCGGTCGCGCGTAGGCCGCCGTGTACGCCACGCGATCGGCCTCTGGAATTGAATGCGTTTTGTCGGCAGCGAAATCATTCCAGAAGTAGTCGAAGTACGTTCGCTCGCGTCCGCGCACCAATGCCTCTGGCGTCGGACCGTTGAATCGAAAATGCCAGATGCCCGGATTGTTATAGACGTCCTCCCATCCGGCTACGCCCGGAAGAAAAGCATCCATCAGCACAAGCTTGTCCATTTCCCTCGGAAACTGCGCGGCGTACGCATAGGCGACCATCAGCCCGATATCGTGGCCGACCACGCTCGCCTTCTGCACACCCAGCGATTTGGCGAGCGCGTGGATGCGGATGGCAGCCGTCTTCATGTCCAGCCCGTCCGGCGGGATACTCGAATCGCCGATTCCGGGAAGGTCGGGCGCGATCACCGTGAATTTCTGCGCAAGAAGAGGAATCACCGGCTTCCACATGCGCGACGTTTGCGTATAGCCGTGTAGAAGAATCAGCGCCGGGCCGTGACCCGCCGTCAGGTAATGCAACTTGACTCCCGCAACTTCGGCATCGCGGGACATGATCGTGCCTGTCGCTGGCCGCGGTTTGGGCAGTTCCCCGCAGCGGAAGAAACAAGAAAATTGCAGACAAAGCAATGCCAAAACGAAAATGCCATCTACCGGTCATGGACATCTCCTGAAGAACGAAGGTTCGTAGCAGCCGGGCGAAAACGTTTCTAACGCCACTTGTCGACGGACGCGCTGGTCGACGTAGCTGAAGTCGCCGCCGGCCCAGTACGTGTTTGTTTCCCCGCCCAACACGATTATCTCAATGGAGGACTTGGGGTTGGGATCGGGCGGCGCGCCAGGACGGCCGCGGCGGTAGAAGCGCTGGAATGGAATCTCGCCATCGCCCATCTTCAGATAAGAAGCGTACGGCTCGACGCCTGCCTGGGCCTGCTTCAACTCCTTCTGGTGCGTGTCCCAATAGAGCCAACCCGGCGTCTTCGAGTTCTTCGTCCAGTAGTCGCTTAACTCTTCCTTCGAGTTGAATCCCTTTTCCTTCGCCTCGCGGGCGATGGTCGGATCGAGCAGCAGCGTGGCGGCGCTGGTGCCGAACGAGAAGAAATGCGTCAGCCAGTTCTTGATCAGTTCGTGGTAGGGCATGTTCGGGAACCACGCGACGTTGTTCAGGCTCCAGCCGCTGAAAATGCTCACCACGCTCTCGTCGGGCTTGAAGCCTTTTTGCACGTGGAACGGCTTCCAGCCATCCGGCAGCCTGTTTTCCGTTTCCGCGATGCAGAGGTTGTTGTAATTGAAATTGGATCCCAGCGTCCCCAGGTAGCTCAGTCCGGGCACGCCGCAGCCGCCGAGGTTCTTCGAAAGGATCGTCCACGCTCGGCCGATAACGGCATTGGGTTCGGCGAACGGGCCCATCGCGCCGATGCCGTAGTTCATCTTGATTTGGTCGGAGATTGGACCGTTCAGCATCACCATGCGCGTGAACGACGACGTCGAGCTAAACAGCGATGGCTGGCCCGTGGAAGAGATCGCCAGAATCACGGGCAAGTGTTCCGGGCTCGCGCCGGCCATCACCGCATTGATGGCCACGTGCCTGACCGTGAACGTCCACGAAGGTTGCGCGCCCTGGGCGGCGCTCAATTTCCCGATGACCTCGTCGGGCTTGTGGCTCGTGCCCTTCAGCATCGCCTCCACCTTTTCCTCGGTGGGAAGGATGATGGGCATGTAATCGGTCAGATTGTTGTCGCAGTACAGGCGCTGCAGCTCATCCTGAGTGCCCACGTAGGTGGGCGGTCCAATATCCGGACTGATGGTGCCGGTTTTCTTCTCGTCCGCGGTCAGGGGTTGCGTCAACGCGGCAATCATTTCCGGCATCAGCGGCTTGTTGGTGATCGGATCGTTGCCCTCGAGGACCTTGTACATCTCCTCGTCCGTCTTGTTGGTCATCGGGTGAGGCAGGAAGCAGATGCGTTCGAGAGGCATGCCGCGGCTAGCCGCGTTGGACTTCGCCAGGCCCACGAAGGCGATCGTGACCAGTGCGGCGGTCGGGAAACCCATCTTTTCGACTTGTATGCAGTGACCGACGGTCGCTGGGGTGCAGGTGCTTCAATGCCCGTATGCCATGATCATGGCGTTGCCGCTGGCCTTGATTTCCGCCGTGAGCTTGGGGTCATCGTCGAAATACGATCCGGCTTTCAGACGGTACACCGTCTTCACACTGGGCATGTTCTTCTGGAACCAGATGGCGATCTGCGCGAGGAAGCGGTCCGCTCCGGCGAAGCCGTCGGACACGAGGAAAACGGTTTTGCCGTCGAGGGTGTCCAGACGCGGTGCCATGGGGACCAGCTGGACCGCGGGCGGCATGCCCTTGGGATTCAGCGTCTCGAGTCTCGCCGGCGTAGCGGGCGCTTTCTTGGCCGGCTTCGCTTGAACCGGAGAAGCAGCCAAAACCGCCGGAGAAACTCCGAGGATAGAAAGCAGCTTTCGCCTGTTGATCTTCATGGTCTTGCGCGCCTCCTGTGGGTCCCGAAAAGTTCCACTCGCCGCACGGCCCGCATCATAACATCGATCTATATTACTCCGAGACGCTTGCCCGGCGGCTCAAGTTACGGCAATGCAAACACATAGATGGCATTGTGTCCGGTTGGAGTCCGCATGTCCGGGACTTCGGCGGCCAGTTCAGGAACCTTCAGGTTGTATCCCGTCATCACGCAGACGTACTGCTTTCCGTTCACGGCGTAGGTGATCGTGCTGACGGAAATATTGCCGCCGAGAATCGCCTCCCAGAGTTTCGCTCCCGTGTTGGCGTCGAACGCCTGGAATCGCCGGCTCATGTCCCCGTGAAACACGAGGCCGCCCGCCGTCGCCACAACGGCGCCATTGCTTGGCGCGCGTCCGACGTCAAAGCGCATGATCTCTCCCGTGGAAAGATTGATTTTGGCCATTCCGGTAAGGGCGTTCGGATCCGAACCCGGGCGAGGAATCACCTTCCAGCCTCCCTTTACTCCCGGCCCGGCCACGGTCAGGTCGCGGCAGTTGTCGATGTACGGGACATACAGGGAGTTTGTCTCCGGGTCGAAAGCGGTGGGCCAGTAGCTTCGCGTATTCCAGTAACAAGTGATGTGGTGCTCCCCCGGCTTCTTGAAGACGATATCCCAGTTGAGCGTCGTCTTTCCCGTCTTCACGTCGATATCGGACATGACAAAATTTGGATCGTCGTAGGGAAACGGTGTGGCCCAGAGAAACTGGCCGTTGTTGCGGTCGAGCACGAAGATAGCCCCGCCTTCTGAAACCATCGCCGCGATATCGTGCTTCGATCCTCGCGGCACGTCGGGGTTGATCCACTTGATGAACTTGGGATCGGGATTAAACGCCTCGTTCACGAGCGTGCGCTCGTGTGTGTGGTCCGTGTCCCAATCGTCGCCCGGCAGGTGCTGGTAATACCAGATGAGCTTGCCGGTTGCGGGATCGAGAGCGAGCGTGCAGTTGCTGTAGAGGTCGGCCGGCGTGGTGCGCGAAGTCCCGTCGGGATTGCCGTTGTGGCGCAGGAACCGCTGATCCGGCATCGGATTCGCGACGCCCCAATAGATCACGTTGCGCACGGGATCGAAGCTCCCGGGCAAACCCCAGGTGGACGCCATCGACTGCGAGTTGTCCGATCCACCCCACGACGCGTAGCCCGGATCGTCCGGCTGCGCGACGGTATAGAATCTCCAGACCTTCTCGCCGGTTTCCGCATTGTCCGCCTCGATGAAGCAACTGTCGCGCCCTCTGCCGCACGTGCCGCCCGAGACGACCTTGCCGTCAATCACCAGCGCGCCGGACGTGTTCTGCGTGTCCGTCTTGAAGGTTTCCCAGCGAACCTTGCCCGTGGCGGCGTCAAGCGCCACGACGTAGCCATCCGGCGCCGTGAAGTAGACCATGTCCTCATAAATCGCCAGCGCCTTGGTTCGTTCGACCGCGCCGGTCTGCGGATTCTTGTACGCGCGCTTGTACTCCCAGATCAGATCGCCGTTCGTGGCGTCGATCGCGTCGACGAGCCCGCCCGGCGCGATCACATACATCACGCCGTCGTGGACGATCGGTATCGTTTCCGTGACGCCTTCGCCCAGCCCGCGCACCCACGCCATCCGAAGCTGCTTGACGTTTTTCTTGTTGATCTGCTTCAGCGGGCTGTAGCGCCACGCGTCGTACGTTCGGCTGTACATCAGCCAGTCATTCGGACTCGGATTCAAGAGCATCTTCTGGGTGACCGGCTTGTAGTTCTTCACCTGGGCAACGGCTGGAATTGTTGCAGCGAAAACAAGGGACACGACGAAAACCGAAATCCTGGTCATGCGTTCTCCTGGTACACAGCTCAAGTTGTCGGTAGCCTGCGCTTGATCTCGCGCTCGAATTGAGGAAAGTAGCGGCCGATCACGGACAAATCAAATCGAGAGAGAATCGATTCCTTGGGCTCGTTCTCCAACAGGAATTCGAACGAACGCCGCACCAGTTCCTTCGGTTCGACCTTTCCGGCCGCGAGCCGGCTGTAATCTTCAGGCCTGAGCGTGACGCGATGCGCTGACTCGCTCGCTCCTTCGATTACGCGCACGCGAAACTCGCCGTCACCGAGCTGTTCCACATGAATGTCAGCGGGCATCGTTTCTCCGAAGCGCGTAGCCTAACGTTTTTGTCCCGCCAATTCCATAGCGCGGTTGCGGACTGCGCATGCCTTTTGATATAGATGCGACGCACGTGTCGAGTCCCCGGGGGGACAACCATGCGAAGAGTCCTTTTCATTGTGGCCGCAGTTGTCGTCTTGATTTTGGGCAAGGCGGCGATTCAGCCCGGCGGGAGGCTGGCGGCAGGGGAGCCGGCGTCGAATAACTGCGATCGAACCTGCCTGAACGGATTCGTCGATCAATATATGGCCGCCGTCGCCGCGCACGATCCGTCGAAGTTGCCGACCGCGGCGAACGTCCGGTACACGGAAAACAACGTCGAGATGAAGCTCGGCGAAGGCCTGTGGCAGACCTCCGATGACTGGGGCTCCTACAAGGTCTTCGTCGACGATCCCGAAACCGGCCAGGTCGGATTTCTCGCCGTCGCCAATGAGGATGGCCATCTGTCCTGCTTTGCCGGGCGCCTGAAAGTCGCCGGCCACAAGGTCACGGAAATCGAGATCATCGTCGCGCGTCCTGATCGCCCGGGCCCCGCCGGCTCCGGAAATTTGACGGGAGGCCCCGAGAACCTGAAGGACAAGCCGCTTTTCTCCGAGGACGAGCCTGCCAGCGAGCGCGTCTCCCGCGAGAAGCTGATCCAGCTTGCGAACGGCTACTTCGACACGATTCAGCTGAACACGGGCAAAATCTATACAACGTTCGATCCCGATTGCCAGCGCATGGAGAATGGAACCATCACGGCGAATAATCCGGATCCGAAGGCCGGCGCGGTGCAAAGAATGGGATGCCAGGCGCAGCTCGAGACCGGGATGCTCAAGATCGTCACGCGCTGCCGCGACCGCCGCTTCGTGGTGGACGAACAGCGCCAGATGGTTTTCGTGGCGACCTTCTTCGATCACAACGGCACGGTGCGGAAGAACACTTTGGTGGATGGTTCCGTCCGCACCATCGGGCCGCCGTTCGATCGTCCCTTCAGCTTCCTTATTTTCGAGCTCTTCAAGATCAAGAACGGCAAAATCCGTCAGATCGAAGCTGTTCTGAATACGGTCCCGTATTACATGCCCAGCCCTTGGGTCAGCCACAAGAATTAGTTCGGGAGGCGGCATGCGATTCGCTCACAACTCTCTCGTGTTCCGCAGCGGCGTTGTTTCTCGCTGCGCTCGCGTCCATTTCGGGCGCGGGCGCAATCGTCGGCGCCGCCCGCGGACTACGATGCCAACTTCAATTACGACTGCGACCGCGCCTGCCTCAATGGCTTCGCCGATCAGACGCTTGCGGCGTTCGTCGCGCACGATCCGTCCCGCCTGCCGCTCGCGAGGCGACGTGAAATACACCGAAAACGGCCAGGCGCTGCGGCTCGGCGACGGCCTCTGGGGCACCGCCTCGGCGATCGGGAACTACAAAATCTACGCGGACGATCCGCTAGCCGGTCAGGTGATGTTCATGGGCGTGTTGCAGGAGAACGGCGCGCCGGTCATTTTGAACCTGCGGCTGAAGGTCGAACTGAAGCGAATCACCGAAATCGAAGCCGTCGTTGCCCGGAAGGAAGCCGGAAGCATCGCCCGCCCGGAAAATCTCGTTACGCCCAATCCGCTTTTCGCCGAGGACGTGCCGCCCGCTCAGCGCCGCTCGCGCCAGAACATGATCGCCATTGCGAACAGCTATTTCAGCGCCATCGAAAAGGGACACGCCTCCTACGTTCCGTTTGACAAGGATTGCAATCGCATCGAAAGCGGCATCCAGACGACGAATAATCCCAATCCGAATCAGGGAACTTCGAACAGCGTGCTCGGTCTCGGCTGCGCCGATCAGATCAAGACCGGTCAATTCCAGGCGGATTCCTTGATTCGCGACCGCCGCTTTCTTGTAGTTGACGAAGAGCGAGGCCTCGTTCTCGTCAGCACGTTTTTCGATCACGACGCCACGCTGCGGTCCTACAAGCTCACCGACGGCCGCACCGTGCAACAGACGCGCACCGGTCCGTGGACCTGGGAAATCGCCGAACTCTTCAAGATCCAGGACGGCAAAATCATGCGCGTCGAAGCGATCGTCAATACCGGCATCTACGGCATGAAGTCCGGTTGGTAGCCGAAATCCTGGTTTACACGCGCGAACGGGGAATGTAGTATGTCCGGTTTGCAATTCACGCGTGGATTCAAGAGGGTAATCTCTCGTTGTTCGGGCGCTCTTCCAATCTATGGTTCTGCATCGCCATCGTCGCTTGCATGACCGTTATCGGCTGGGCGCTTTTCAAATCGATCCCGCCGGCCGAGGCGCAGAGCGGCAGCCCGCCTCCGAACCCTGATTCCGGTTTCTTCACGCCGGCGCACCGCACGGCCCTCGATGCCGTCCGTGAATTCTTCGGTTCGCGCTCGAAGCCTGTCCAGCCGATCGCATACACGCACAAAGTCCATCTCGCGAACGGCATGCAGTGCACCGACTGCCACGTAGGCGTGGACCGCGGGCCGGACGCGAGAATTCCCAGCGTCAATTTCTGCATGACCTGCCATCAGGTGATCGCCACGGATAGGCCCGAGATCAAGAAAATCGCGGCTTACCGCGCGCGCGGCGAGGACATTCCGTGGCAGCGCGTTTACGGCTTCGAGCCGTCCGCGCACGTGAAGTTCAACCACGCGCCGCACATTCGCGCGGGCGTCGATTGCAAGGTGTGCCACGGCGACATGACAACGCAGACGGTCGCCGAGCGCAAAGTGGACCACACCATGGGCTTTTGCATCGAGTGTCATCGGCAGCAGAAAGCCTCGGTCGATTGCGTGACGTGTCACTACTAGAGCCTATTTTGTTCACCGGTGGTTTTGAGGGGGTCGGAGCTTTAGCTCCGACATCCGACGACCTCAAGACGGGGGCTTTAGCTCCTGAGGCACAAATGGAACGTCGCGACTTTTTGAAAATTTCGGCGGCGGGCGGGGCCGCAGCGGCCCTCGAAGGCTGCGGCAATCCGGACCATCAGCTCATCCGGTTCGTGCCGGAAGAGGACCTGATTCCCGGCATCGCCACCTGGAAGCCGAGCATCTGCACGCAGTGTCCGGCGGGCTGCGGCCTGCTGGTGCGCGTGATGCAGGGCGAAGCGGAAGTCGTCCGCAACGGCCAGCTCGGCCTCATCAAAATGGGCCTGGCGAAGAAGCTCGAAGGCAATCCCGCATCACCCGATCAATCAGGGCCGCCTCTGTCCGCGCGGCCAGGCGGGCTTGCAGGTCACGTATCATCCGGATCGCGTTCGCAATCCGCTCCAGCGCACCGGCCCGCGCGGCTCCGGCCAGTTTCAGGAAATCACCTGGGACGATGCGCATCAAGCAGTTGGTGTCACATCTGTCCACGCTGCAGGCGAACAAAGAAGAAAATCGTCTTGCCTTCCTGACCTCGCCGCTTCGCGGCCAACGGAAAGAATATCGTTCGCCGTTTCGCTCGAGGCATTTCAGAGTGCGCCGCCTACTGAGTTCGCGTTCTTCGATCGAGCAGGTAAGCCAACTCGCGAATTCTGCGAGCTTCGGTCACGCGGCGCCGTCGACGGCTGACCTCGGCCAATCGAACTACGTGATTTCGTTCGGCGCCGACTTTCTCGGAACCTGGAATTCGCCCGTGGCTCAGTCCATCGGCTACGGCACGATGCGCAAGGGCCGTCCCGGCCAGCGCGGCAAGTTCGTTCAGGTCGAACCGCGCATTTCGCAGACTGGTGCGAGTGCCGACGAGTGGATTCCGTGCAAGCCGGGAACGGAGGGCGTGTTCGCTTTGAGTCTCGCCCACGTGATACTGCGCGACAAATTGCGCCCCGCGGCCGGCGGTGCGGGCGCGACGATCGATGGCTGGTCTCAGGGCTTGCCGGATTACGCGCCCGAGAAGGTTGCGGCCCAGATCGGTGTGCCCGTTGCCACACTCACGCGCGTCGCACACGAACTTGCCGCGAACGGACCCGCTGTTGCTTTGATCGGCGGCACGGCCACAGCGCATACGAATGGTTTCTTCAGCGCGCTCGCCGTGAATGCCTTGAACTTCTTGCTCGGCAGCGTAGGCAAACCCGGCGGAGTCTTTTTCAGTCGCCACGGTCACGCCCGAATCGGAGCTGCGCCCCACTCTGCAACTTCCCGCTGGATGCTTTCGTAATGCGAGACATTCATTCGAGCCCCGACGCGGTGAAGGTTCTGCTTCTGTACAACGCGAATCCAGTTTTTGCGACGCCACCGGGCTGGCGCGTCCGCGAAGCGTTCGAAAAAATTCCGTTCATCGCGAGCTTCGGCAGTTTCATCGACGAAACCAGTGCGCTCGCTGACTTGATCTTACCCGACCATTCGCCGCTGGAGTCTTGGCTCGACGATGCGCCGCCGTCGGGCAGCGCGAAGGCCGTGGCCAGCCTCGCGCCGCCTGCCATGATGCCGCTGCACAACACGCGCGCCATGCCTGACGTGCTTCTTGACGTTGCGCATCAGCTCGGCGGCGATCTGGCCAAGGCGCTGCCCTGGAAGACCTACGACGAAGCGCTCCAAGCCGTGTTCACCGCGCTCTATAAAGAGCAGGGAAGCAAGGTTGCAAAGGACGCCGACGAGTTCTGGACGAAGGCTCAGGAGCAGGGCGGTTGGTGGAGCGCCGAAGACAAGCCCGCTCCGATCGGTGCCGTGAAATTGCCAGGCCCGCCGAGGAAATATGCTGCGCCACAATTCGACGGAGATGCCGCCGAATTTCCATTTCACTTTTTGCCGTTCGCTTCGCAGATGCAATATGACGGATCGCTTGCCCATCTACCGTGGATGCAGGAAGCGCCCGACCCGCTCTCGAGCGTGATGTGGGGCACGTGGGTTGAGATCAACACGCAGGCGGCGGCAAATCTTGGCATTCAGCAGGGGGACTTAATACAAGTGGCGTCACAACACGGCTCGCTTCAAGCGCCGGCGTTCGTCACCCCAGGCATCGCGCCGGACGCGGTCGCCATGCCGGTTGGTCAGGGTCACACCAGTTTCACTCGCTATGCACAGGACCGCGGCGCGAATCCGATTTCCATTCTTGCGCCCCTGAATGATTCGGAGACGAACTCGCTTGCATGGGCGGCGACCCGCGTGAAAATCTCCCGCATCGGCAAAGGCAAAATGGTTCTGTTCGGCGGCAGCCTTACGGAAACGCCGCCGGAAACGAAGCATAGGTGAGAAAGGTCCGAGACTGATGGCACATCAATGGGGCATGGTGATCGATCTCGACCGCTGCACGGGCTGCGAGGCCTGCGTTGTCGCCTGCCATGCCGAAAACAATATTTCGACTGTGGGCGAGGATCAGGCCGCGCGCGGCCGCGCCAAGCACTGGATTCGCGTCGAGCGATATTACGAAGGCGAGTTTCCGGACGTGAAGGTGAAATTCATGCCGGTGCTCTGCCAGCAGTGCGACGCCGCCCCGTGCGAGCCTGTCTGTCCCACGTTCGCGAGCTATCACACGACCGAGGGCCTGAACGGCCAGATCTACAACCGCTGCATCGGCACGCGCTATTGCGCGAATGCCTGCCCGTACAACGTGCGCTTCTTCAACTTCTTACAATCCGGTCTGGGACAAGCCGCTGCACTTGCAACTCAATCCGGATGTTTCCGTTCGCGAAGTCGGCATCATGGAAAAGTGCACGTTCTGCGTGCAGCGCATCAAGGCGGGCGAGATTCAAGCCGAGGCCGAGAAGCGCGAAGTGAAGGACGGAGAAATCCAGCCCGCTTGCGTGCAGTCCTGCCCCACTCGGGCGATGGTTTTCGGAGATTTGAACGACCCCGACAGCGAGGTGTCGCGGATGGCGCGTTCGAACCGCGCCACGAAGCTCCTCGGCGAACTGGGGACGTTGCCAAAGGTAACTTACCTTCAACGGGATTCATGGCATGGCGGCGAAGACTCCTGAACAGATCAACGACGACCTGCTGCGCCCGCTCTCCGGCGCTTCGGGACGCTACTGGATCGCGCTGGCGTTCTTCGCCGGAATCGTCGTTGCGGCCCTCTGCGCCTTCGGTGTCCAGGTCTACTCCGGCATCGGAGTAGCGGGAATCCGCCGGCCCGTTTTCTGGGGCTTTTACATCACCAATTTCGTTTTCTGGATCGGCCTCAGCCACGCCGGCACTCTGATCTCCGCTATCCTGCGCCTCGCCAACGCAACGTGGCGCCGGCCGGTCACACGCTGCGCCGAAGTGATCACGGTTTTCGCGTTGTCGATCGGCGCAACCTTTCCGGTGATCCATCTCGGCCGGCCCTGGGTGGCTTTCTGGCTTTTCCCGTATCCGAGCGAACGCGGCCTCTGGCCGAATATTCGTTCGCCGCTGCTGTGGGACTTCTTCGCCATCAATACCTATCTGCTCGGCAGCGTCACGTTCCTGCTGCTCCCGATGATTCCGGACTTCGCCCTGATTCGCGACCGCGCCACTACCGCCGTGCGAAAAAAGATTTACACGATCCTCGCGCTCGGCTGGACCGGCACGCCGCGGCAGTGGCACCGCCTCGAGAAAGCCATGCAGATCATGGCGGTCGCCATTATTCCCGTCGCGGTTTCGGTGCACAGCATCGTGTCGTGGGATTTTGCGATGGCGCCCGTGCCAATGTGGCACTCCACCATCTTCGCGCCTTACTTTGTCGCCGGGGCCATCTTCAGCGGCATTGCCGCGCTCATTCTCGCCATGGCGTGCTTGCGGAAGTTTTTGCACCTCGAGGAATACCTGCTGCCGATTCACTTCGAGAATCTGGGAAAGCTTTTGCTGGTGATGAGCCTCCTCTGGGTCTACTTCGTATTCGCCGAGCGATTGACGAGCTGGTACGGCAATGAATCTTCGGAGATGGCCGTCTTCTGGCTTACGCAGCGCGGCTCGTTCTCGCCACTTTTCTGGACGATGGTGACCTGCAATTTCCTGATTCCGTTCCCGCTCTTGGCGATCAAGAAATTGCGCACGATCACGGGAACCGCGATTGCTTCCTTCACCGTCGTGATCGGCATGTGGCTCGAGCGTTTTCTGATCATCGTGCCTTCACTTTCGCGCAAGTATCTGCCTTATGCCTGGGTCACCTCCCCTTATCGGCCCACTTGGGTCGAGATCACCATCACGGCCGGAACGTTCGCCGGCATGGCGATGCTCTACATGCTCTTTTCCAAGGCCGTCCCGATCATCTCGGTCTGGGAACTCAAATGGGGACAGACCGAAGAAACCACGCGCGATCCTGTGCTGGCGCGAACGGATGAAGAGGGGGCGACCGCCTAGATGCCAGTCGCGAACAGCATCTACGGGCTTTTCCCCGGTCCTCATGCCGCGGAGCGGGGCATGAACGCTTTGCGCGCCGCCGGGGTTGCGGCAGACAAAATCGTCGTGATGTCGCCGGAGCCTTTTGAGGAATACTCCTTCGCACAGGGTGAGCGCGCCACGGCGATGCCGTGGCTTGCCGTGCTGGGAGGCGTGGTTGGCGGTTTCGGCGGCTTCATGCTGGCGTGGTACACGCAAACCGCTTATCCACTGGTCACGGGCGGGATGCCGATCGTGTCTGCGTGGCCCACCGGCATCGTCACCTACGAACTCACGATGATGGGCGCGATCCTGGCAACGTTGATCACTCTCCTCGTCGGCTCGCGCCTGCCCGACTGGCGTTCCGAGCTCTACGACCCGGAGGTTTCGCACGGCAAAGTGCTGATCGGCGTCCTCGATCCATCGGACGAAGCGCGCGCTGACCTCGAAGATCGCTTGCGACGCGCGGGCGCCGAAAAGGTCAAGGCCACCGGCCGCTTGGCAACGAGCTAAACTCCCTACCGCCACGCGCTCTTCGCTCCGCGGGATTTCTACGGCAGCATCCAGGTGAGCCAGTAGGCTTGCAGGAACGCGATCAGTCCAACCAGCCCCGCGAACAGCACGCTGTGCCAGAACGACGAGCGCAGGACTTTTCCTTCCTGCGCAATCAGCCCGACGGTCGTCACACCCACCGCGATGTTTTGCGGCGAAATCATTTTGCCGGTGACGCCGCCTGAGGAATTCGTCGCAGCCAGCAGCACCGGATTGAGATGAAGCTGGTGCGCGGCCGCCACCTGCAAGTTGCCGAAGAGCGCATTGCTCGCGGTGTCGCTGCCGCTCAGGAAGCACGCCACCCAACCCAGGTAGCTGCTCAATATCGGGAAGACGCGGCCCGCGCTCGCCGCCGCCGCGCCCAGCGTGTAGGCCATTCCGGAATAGTTGTAGAGATAGGCGAGGCCGAGGATCACGATCACGGTGAGCCCTGGCAGGCGAACCTGGCGCAGCGTGGTCCAGCCGCATTTCGCGAAGACGCCCGGCCGCACGCGGAAGCAGAGCGCCGTCAGAATCGCCGTGACGAGCGCGCCGGTGCCGGCGGCCATCGGCTGAAACGTGTAGAGCGCCGAATACGGCTGCCCGTAAAGCGTGATCAGAACGCCTTTGTGCAGGTGCGGGATCGCCCACACGATCTGGCCCATCGGTTGGATTTTCAGATAGGACCAGAGCGCCATCACGACGGCCAGCAGCGCCCACGGCAGCCATGCGAGAAACGTTGCGCCGGCTGAGAGTTTCTCGGCCGCGAGCGGTTGTGCGGCGGTCGCGCCCGGCTTCCAGATTTGAAGAAAACCCGCCGTCGCCGTGATCGAGGCCGTGGCGGCAATGATGTCCGCCGTGTACGGTCCCCAGAAATTCGAAACGAGAAACTGCGCCGCGGCAAAGGTGCCTCCCGCAACGAGCGCCACAGGCCAGGCGCGCTTCAGACCCTTGAGGCCCGCGACCACGCAGACGAGATACATCGGCAGGATGAACGAAATGATAGGAAGCTGGCGTCCGACCATGGACGAGAGCTTCATCAGGTCGAGTCCGGTGACGCCGGCCAGCGCGACAATCGGAAGGCCGAGCGCGCCGAAGGCGACCGGAGTGGTGTTGGCAATCAGCGAGACAAGGACCGCGCGTCGCGCCTCGAAGCCGAGCCCGACGAGCAGAAACGCGGTGACGGCGACGGGCGCGCCGAAGCCTGCCGCGCCCTCGAGCAGCGCACCGAAACAAAACGCCACCACGATCGCCTGAACGCACGGGTCCGACGAGACGTGCCGCTCCATCCAGCGGCGCAGCAGCTCGAATTTGCCTGTCTCGACAGTGAGGTTGTAGAGCCACAGCGCGGCAAACACAATCCACATGATGGGCCACAGCGCGTAGACGAACCCGAACACCGCGCTCCACACCGCCAGCCTCGGCGGCATGTGCCAGACGACTACGGCCAGCGCGCCGGCAGCGACGAGACCGCACACCGACGCGAACAGGCTGCTCTTGCGCAGGACTCCCATCAGGACGAGAACGATGGCGAGAGGAATCGCCGCCACCAGCGCGGAAATCCCGAGCGAGTGAACCGGATAAAGCGGCTGCGGCCAGATGGCAGCAAGAGCGAGAGCCATGGGAGAACTCCGCCAAACCGTGAAGCGAGCGCCGGGATTCTACTACCGAATGGCTCGGCTTCGCCCCAAACAATGCTGCGCGGGGCACCCCCGGGAGTGTAGCGATTCGGGCGAGGCGCCGTGGGTTGTTTTCAGCGAGTTGCGTCATGTTGTACTCAACGGTGTAGCGATTTGATTTTCACTTGCGGGCGGCTCGGTCCAGCCGTGGGTAGTGTTGAGGCGAGCGTACAGCTCGACGGCGCGAATGACGGCATCGGCGCTCGGACGCGCGGTCGAGGACTTCTCCATGATCCGCTCGAGGACGCGGCGCAGATTGCCTTCGCGGCGCGCGTCGAGGCCGAGGGCGCGGGCGTGGCGGTAAATCGCCGTGCGGCCGGGAAGATGGTACTCCTCGGTAAGGCGCGAGACGTTGCCCCAGTCGAGGAAGGCCTCCTCGATGGCTTGGCGCTCCGGGTGGCAGCAGACGCTGCACCGGCGCCGGTGATGCACCATGCCGGGAAGGGGCCGTCGGGGCCGTCCCCGCTGCCTCCGGCGCTGTGTCTTGCTCTTGTTCATCGTCGTCTTTCACTCTCTTCGGCCTCGCGAAAGAGGCCTCAGACCAAGCTAGCACGTTGGGGAATTTTGCGACCTGTACGAAGGTACAGAAAAGGGAGGAGGCAAAAAGCCAGGTGCGAGGGAGAAACGAAGAGAGATTCTTCGCTGCGCGGCCGTACGTCCCCCGCCGGGGGGCGAAAAAGACCGTGCGGCCGCTCCACTCAGAATGACGACGGCGGGAGGCGGAGGACGCGCGAGGACGGATTTTCCGCGTACAGTTCTTCGACCAGCGCGGCGCGGCGATCGAGGATGGCGCGCTGATTGAGCGAGGCTTTGTCCGTGATCTCGCCGTGGTCGAGCGAGGGCGGCTCGTCGAGAAGAATGGCGCGCTCGACGCGGTTCGAGCTGCCGGTGGCCTGCGCGGCGAAAGATTCGAGCAGCGAAGTGAATTTTTGCACCACGCGTCATGCTTCAGGACTTCGGCAGCGACGGTTCCGGCCCGCAGATCGGGAGCCAGCGCGCGGCACGCCTCGACATTCGGTACGATCAGTATCCCCACGAAATTGCGATCGTGCCCGGCGATCACGACGTCGAGGACGTAGGGCGCAAACCAGTGGAGAATTTTGGAGCGCAATGGGCCCACGCTGACAAACGTCGCCGAGGCAAGCTTGAAGTCCTCGGCAAGCCGGCCGTCGAAGAGCAGCCCCTTATTCACGTCGTCCGGATCGACGAAGCGCACGGCGTCGCCGAATTTGTAGTAGCCCTCATCGTCGAAGGCCTGGCGAGTCAGCTCCGGCTCGCGCCAATAGCCGGGCGTGACGCTCGGGCCTTTGACGCGAATCTCCAGTTTGTCGCCTGCGGCGACCACCTTGGCTTCGATGCCCTGCATGGGAATGCCGATGCTGCCGCTGACGTGCGTATCCCAGGTGCACTGGAGAGCCATCGGCGAAGTTTCCGTGGCGCCGAGGCCGGTGGCCATCAGGATGCGTTCGCCGCAGGTCTCGATCATGAGCTTCCGGTAGGCGTCCCACAGCGCCTGTGAGAGCCCCGCTCCCGCGTAGAACATGAATTTGACGCGGCTGAAGAAATTTTCGCGCAACTGCCGGTCGGTGCGGAAATGAACGAGCAATTCCTCGTAGCCGCGCGGCATGTTGAAGTAGAGCGTCGGCGCGATTTCGCGGAGATTCTGGACGGTGGCGCCGATTCCGCCGGGGCTGGGCCGGCCGTCGTCGATGTAGAGAGTGCCGCCGTTGTAGAGCGTCAGGCCGGTGTTGTGATTGCCGCCGGCCGTGTGGTTCCAGGGCATCCAGTCGACGACGACGGGCGGCTCGTCCGCGAGGAAGCAGAATCCCTGGCGAATCATTTGCTGGTTGCTGCAGATCATGCGGTGCGTGTTGATCACGGCTTTCGGGAGTCCGGCGGAACCGGAGGTAAACAGGAATTTCGCGACGTCGTCCGGCACGATCGCGGCGTGCGCCGCTTCCACCGCGGGCGTAGGAGCCGTCGCCGCGAGATCGTCAAATGAAATGGCGTTGCGGCTGGTTACTGGTCCTTCGGCGAACACGACTTCGATATCGGGATCGATGGCGGACTCCAGGGCGCGGCGGTAGCGTTCGCCATTCGAGACGAACACCATTCCGGGCGTCAGAATCTTCATCACGTGCCGGAGCTTCGCGAAATCCTGGGAGATCAGCGAATAGGGCGGCGCGATCGACGCCGTGGGAACGCCGACGTGCTGCCCGGCGAACATCAGCAGCAGATGTTCCAGGTCGTTCTCCGACAGGATGACCACGGGGCGGCTGGCGGAAAGGCCGCGGTCAAGGAAGGCCTGGCCGAGGCTGCGAACATTCTTCAGCGCGTCGCCATACGTGAGGAAACGCCACGGGCCGCCGTCGCGCCGCTTGGCGGCGAGGGGACGATCCGGGGCCACGCCCGCCCAATGAATCAGACGCTCGGTGAGCACGCGCGGGTAGTTCTCGAGGGGCTCGTCCGGGCGGATGATGATCGCGCCGTCGGCGCGGCGCTGCATCGACACGCCGGAGGTCCGCAGGCGCACCGGGCGGATCCGATCCGTGGCTTTCGACGGTTCCGGGGTGTGTGTTTGTGCCATCGGTGCGATGCGCCTCGCCTGGGGGATTCGGGCGCGCGGCAGGACGATATGCGGGCCGTCGCGCGCTTGTCAAGCTTAGGCCCCATTTTACCGCGTCGGGTTGACATCCCCGCTCGGGCATTTTATGTTCATTGATTCCAATTCCCATTCGAGGCCGTCTGGAGTGCAGGCGAACGCGCGCAGCCGCTAGAGGCGATCATGCAAAGTGAACCGATCATGGATTTAGCCCATTTGGGCCATTTGGAATTGTTGACTCCGAAACCCGAGGAGAGCCTGCGATTTTTCGTCAACGTGATGGGGATGACCGAGTCCGGCCGGGAGGGCGACTCGGTCTATTTGCGTGCGTATGACGACTATGAACGCCACTCGCTCAAGCTCACAGCGTCGAAATTGCCGGGCATGGGTCACGTGGCGTATCGCACGCGGAGCCCGCAAGCGCTGGAGCGTCGCGTGGCGGCGTTGAAGGGATCGGGGTTCGACATCGGCTGGACGGATGGCGACCTGGCGCATGGCCCGGCGTTCCTTTGCCAGGACCCGGACGGCCACAAGATCGAGCTCTACTACGAAACGCAGTGGTATCAAGCGCCGCCCGAGCTGCGGCCAGCCTTGAAGAATCAGGCGCAGCGGTTTCCCGCGCGCGGCGCCAACGTTCGGCGCCTCGATCATTGGAACGGGATGGCCGTCGATATCAAAGCCAACCGCGAATTTTTTGAGAAGTATCTGGGCTTCCGGCTGACGGAGACCATCATCCTCGACAATGGCACGGAAGCCGCGATCTGGATGACCTGCACCAACAAGAGCTACGACTTCGCGTACACGCACGACGACACCGGAACAATGGGACGGTTTCACCACCTCACGTACGCGGTCAACAGCCGGGAAGAGGTGCTGATTGCCGCCGACATCTTCCTCGAGAACGGCGTGTACATCGAGACGGGGCCGCATAAGCACGCCATCCAGCAGACATTTTTTCTGTACGTGTACGAGCCGGGCGGCAACCGCGTGGAGGTCGCCAACGCGGGAGCGCGCCTGATTCTGGCGCCGGACTGGAAGCCGATTCGCTGGACCGAAGCCGAACGCAAGAAGGGTCAGGCGTGGGGCCTCAAGACGATTGAGTCGTTTCACACCTACGGCACACCTCCGGTGGAGGCGGCCACCAAGCGATGAGCGGAAGTAAGAAAGTGCTCGCACCGTAGGCCCGCGTGACGATGGCTACGCCGCATCTGCTGCTCCTTCCAGGCTTGGCTTGCGATGCCGAAGTGTGGAAGCACCAGGCTCGCGCGCTCGCTGAAATCACGAGCGTTGAAATCGCGGACTATGGTTCCAGCAATTCGCTCCCCGAAATGGCTCGCGTGGCCATTGCGCGCGCGCCGGAGTCTTTCGCCGTTGCAGGCCACTCGATGGGAGGGCGCGTGGCGCTCGAGATTCTGCGCCGCGCGCCGGAGCGCGTTGCGGGCCTCGCGCTCCTTGATACCGCCTACCAGCCGTTGATGTCGGGCGAGGCGGGCGAGCGCGAGAAGGCCGAGCGCGCCGGTTATGTGAAGATCGCGCAATCGGAAGGTATGCGTGCGATGGCGCGCGCGTGGCTGCAGAAAATGGTTCACCCTTCGCGCCTCGCGGATGCGCCGCTGATCGATGCGATCATCGAGATGTTCGGGCGCAAATCACCCCATGTGTTTGCGGGCCAGATCAAGGCGCTGCTCGAACGGCCAGACGCCGGGCCGGTCCTCGCGGGCGTGCGGTGTCCCACGATGGTGATGTGCGGCCGCGAAGATGCGTGGGCGCTGCTCGAAGTGCATCGGCGGATGGCGGCGCTTGTGCCGCACAGCAAACTGGTGGTGATCGAAAACTGCGGCCACATGGCGCCGATGGAGCGCCCCGAAGCCGTAACCGCCGCCCTCGCTGGGTGGTTCTCCGGCTTGTCCGATTGACGCCATCCCGCAGCTTCTCTAGAATCGCAATCCGGGAATAGAAAGCGTTTCAACTAGCCGCGAACATGATTATCGACTCTCACCAACACTTCGTTCGTCTTGCCCGTCACCCGGAAGTGGAGGGCTTTCGCCAAGCGCAACTTTCCGGAAAGAATCCCGATGTCCTCCCCGACATCTCGGATGCCGACATTAAAAAGAGTCTGGAGCAGGTCGTCAGCTTGATGGACTCGCGCCGAATCGATGTCGCATTCGCCTCGCCCCGTGCGAAAGCCATGGCGACGCATGAAGGTACTACGGAACAGAACGCCATCTGGGCCGATCTCAACAACGGCCTTATCCTTCGCGCCTGTCGGTTGACTCCCGGCCGCTTTGCGCCGGTCGGCATGCTCGGACAACATCCTTCGTGTCCATCCGAGCAGGTCGCGAAACAGATCGAGCGTTGGACCAAGGAAGGTTTCATCGCATTCAATTTTGATCCCGACGGCACCGGCGGCCGCTGGCAAAACCAGCCCTTCACCGGAAAGCACAATTATCCGGTTTTCGAAGCGGCGCAGGGGCTCGATGTGCCGCTCGTGCTGCACGGCAGCGAATCGATCAATAAGAACTTCCCGCATACGGCCGTCCAATATCTGGTCGCCGATATTACGGGTTTCGTGCAACTCATGATGGCGAAGGATCTGTTCCGGGATTTTCCGCGTCTGCGATTTCTGATCCCGCATGGCGGCGGCGCCTTGCCGTGCCAGATCGGGCGTTGGAGGGCGATCGCGAAGTACAACAGCTGGGCGAGCCCGGACGAGATCCTCGGGAACGGCAACGTTTTCGTCGATACCTGCGTGTACAACGGCCTCAACATGCAGATGCTATTCGACGCTGTCCCGCTCGAAAACATCCTGTTCGGCTCGGAGTGCGACGGTGCGTTCCCCGGCGTGGTGAACGACGAGACGCACGATCATTACGACAATACGCGGCGCTACGTCGACGATTCGAAGCTGAACGCAGCCGACAAGGCCCGGATTTATGCCGCCAACGCGCGGCGCGTTTATCCCCGTGCGAGCCGCTGGATTCAAGGAGAACTTTCATGAGCAAGCCGGTCGTTGTTCGCAACGTGGAGCAACCCTCCGAAAAGGCGGTCGCCGAGCTCGAAAAGCACGGCGTGTCGACGGCGCACGAGGCGCAGGGGCGCATCGGCCTTCTCGCTTCTTATATGCGCCCGATTTATCCGGGCGCGGCCATCGCGGGCCCGGCCGTCACGGTTTCGCTGCCGCCCGGCGACAACCTGATGATCCACGTCGCCGTCGAAGTGTGCACGCCGGGCAGCGTCCTGGTGGTCGCGCCGACCTCGCCTTGCACGGACGGCTACTTCGGCGAACTCCTCGCCACTTCACTGCGGGCGCACGGCGTCAAGGGTCTGGTGATCGAAGCGGGAGTCCGCGACATCGGCCCCTTGACCGAAATGAAATTCCCGGTGTGGAGCCGCGCCGTTCATTCGCAGGGAACGGTGAAGGCCACGCTTGGATCGGTGAATGTGCCGGTGGTGTGCGCCGGCGCAGCGATCGATCCCGGCGACGTGATTGTGGCGGATGACGACGGCGTCGTGGTCGTGAAACGGGCGGAGGCCGCGAAAGTGGCGGCGGCGTCGGGCGAGCGAGTGCGCAAGGAAGACGCCGTGCGCGAGAAGCTGGCCCGCGGCGAACTCGGCCTCGATATCTACGGCCTACGAGCGAAGATCGCGGAGCTCGGGCTCGAATATCGCTGAGACGTGCGAGGTTCGTCGTGACTCAACTCAACGAAACGGAGATACGAAACGCGGAGCTGGCGTGCAGCGCCCTGGCGATCGAATACGCCGAAATCGTGGATAGCAAGGACTACGCGCGTTTCCGCGAAATCTTTGCCGAGGACGCGGCGTTCACGCTGCCGATGAATCCGCAGGGCACAATCCGTGGCGTCGATAACATCATCGCCTCGTTCAATTCGCGCCCGCCCAACCGCGTGACGCACCACATCATGTCGAACATCCGCGTGAAGGTAGAGACCGCGGACACCGCCGTGGGAACGTGCCGTGTCCTGCTCTTTACGAGCGATGCGGCTGAACCGGAGACGCCCGAGGGGCGAAAGGCGTCTCCCAAGCAGCTAATGGGTACCTACCACGACCGCTACGTGCGAACGAAAAATGGCTGGCGCTTTGCGGAGCGTCGGGGCGGCATCTCCCTCCATACGTGAAGCAGCCCATGGCTAACGGCCTCATTCAGCGGATTGCGCTCGTCGGCTTCGGCGAAGTCGGCGGAATCCTCGGGCGCGACTTCGCGAAGCAGGGCATCGATGTGTCCGTGTGGGATATTCTGCTTCGCTCGAAAAAAACGCGCGGGGCGATGCTGGCGAACGCCCGCGACTGCGGTGTGCGGACGACAGAGAGCCTGCGGGAATGTCTGCACGATGCGGGGCTAGTCATCTCCGCGGTCACGGCTTCCTCGGCGGCGAGCGTCGCAAGGGAGGCCGCGCCGCTTCTCCGCGCCGGGCAGTTTTTCCTGGACATCAACTCCGTTTCGCCCGAGACGAAGCGTAGCGAGGCGCGCCGAGTCGAGAAGGGGAAGGGGTACTTCGTCGAGGCCGCTGTGATGGCGCCCATTTCGCCGCAGCGGCTCAAGGTTCCGATGCTGCTCGGCGGAACGCACGCGGCCGACCTGGCGGAACGTCTTCGGACGATGGGCATGAACGCGACCGCGGTGAGCGATCGGATCGGAGTCGCGTCCGCCGTGAAGATGTGCCGTAGCGTCCTGATCAAGGGCTTGGAAGCGCTGGCGATCGAAGGTCTGTTTGCCGCGCGGCGCTATGGCGCCGAGGACGCGGTGCTGGCGTCGCTCGATGCGACGTATCCCTCGATGGGATGGAAGGCCGATTTGCCCGACTATCTTGTTAGCCGCGTCGCCGAGCATGGACGCCGGCGCGCCGCCGAAATGCGCGAGGCCTCGCTGGCGCTCGTCGACGTCGGAATTGATCCGATCTTGTCCGAGAGGACGGCCGAGAGGCAAGATTGGTTGGTTCGCGAAATCGCCGCCAGGAATCTCCACGACACAAAGAGTGAGCCTTTTTCGTGGCGCGCGCTGGCCGATGCGATCGGCACTCCCGGCAAGCCACGCGCCCGCCGCCGGGCAGTTCACCAACCGGGCCCCTGAAAATCCCCTAAAAGAAAAGGAAGCGCTTGCGGCGAGCCGGCGCTCTCGCGCCGGATTCGGCCACGCCCAGGTCATCCGGCAGTTCGGGGATATAGGGCAGCGGGCTCCCTTCGAACGCCGCCAGCGGATTGTCGATCAGCAGCGCACGAGCCACGTCTTCGCCCCACTTGCCCTTCACGAGATCGAAGGTTTCTTTCAGCCGGAGCGGGCGCGACGTCACATTGTGCGCGTCGCTCGCAAGGAAATGCACGGCGCCGAGACTGAGCCACTTTTCCGCGATGTCCTGCGCCGCCTTGCCGAATTTCCCAAGCAGCGACTGCGCCGTCACCTGCGCGTAACTACCCTGCCGCAACCAGCGAAAGAGGCGCTCCGGCTGCGAGCGAATCAGCGGATTGCGCTCGGGATGGGTGACGATGGGGCGAAGCCCGGCGAGTTGCAACTGGTGCAACGCCTGGTCCATCGACGGCGGAATCGAGTAGTCGGCGAATTCGACGAGAAGGTAGTTTTTCTGGTTGAGCGTGAAGCGCGCCGGCTCCTGGCGTATTTCCTGAAGGTTCTCAAAGCTCAGGTGAAAGTCGCAACCAGTGGCAATCGCCAGCCGCCCTTCGAACCGAGCCTGAATTTCATCCCGGCGCTCTTTTACCAATTCGGGAACAAAAGGATGTGCCGGGCTCGCGTGGGGAGTACCGATAACGTGAGTAATTCCGTCCTCGATGGCCATTTCCGCCATGGCACATGCAGTTTCGAGGGAGTCTGCTCCGTCATCGAGGTTCGGAAGTATGTGGCAATGAATGTCAATCATCTAAGACGCAGGATAGCGCAGCCGAAAAGGGATCACAACGGAGTAACGAGGGGATTGGCTAGGGTCTTGCAAGTACATGGTCGAAACCGCGCGAGCGAGTTTCATTTTGGAATCAGGAAACGAGTACGAGTCACGGCCCAAACAGGCCGTTTCCGCACTTCGCGCAAAATCAAAAGAGGAGGCGTTTCGATGAAGAAAGAGATTCTTGCAATGACTCTGTCGGTCTTGCTCTTGTATATGCCGGTAAGCTCCGTAGCGGCATCGTCAGAGGCTGCGAAAATGATCACTACAGGAACCGCGGAAATCAACGGGATCGTCGCGCCAGCGGTGACCTCGGCTTTCGCGGGAGACCGCATTTCGACCGAAAAAGAAGCCACCACGTCGCTCAGCTTTCCAGGTGGCGACGCCGTGGTGATTCCCGAGCTGACCCGGGCCGCACTCGGCGAGCAGGATGGCCACATCCTGGTGCGCCTCGAGGATGGCACCGTGTCGGTGCTGAACAAGAGCAAGACGCCGATCGTCGTGGAGGCGCACGGCGCGCGCATTGAGGCCGTGGCGAACCATCCGGCGCTCTATGACGTGACGCTGCACGGAAACGAGCTGCGGGTTGTCGCGCGCGGCGGAGCGGCACGAGTCGAAACCGCCGACCGCACAGCCGAAGTGCAGCCGGGAAACGCACTCTCGGCCACGCTCGCGCCAAATCCGCCGGCGGCGCCCCAGGCCGCCTTGGCGTCCAGCTCAACCTGGACGTGGGTCGGGGTCGGAGCCGGTGTTGGAGGACTCACGCTCGGCGCCGTCAGCCTGGCGAAGGTCGATAACTGTCACCTATCGCCAAGCACGAACCAGGTGAGCTGCTAGTTTCCGAAGGCTCGAAGCAAGCGCGCGTCGATGCCGCGGGGAGGTTCTCACAGCAGCAACCGAGGACCTCTCCGGGACGGGCAAACCCAGCAGGCGCAAGCAAACGCTTTACGTGTGTCTCAGCAAGCGGCCCCGATTCGAGTCGAACGAAACTTAGTGCAAGTGCGAGATTCGGTTGATGGAGCTCGCGCGGGTGGGAGTGGGGGAGCAGTAGGATGGCAACCGTAACGAGGCAAATCATTTTCGGCCTGGTCAGCAGGATTCTGCTCGCCGCATTTACAGCGTCCTGGCTTGCAGTCGCAGCTCCTGCGCAGACGACCGAGCCATCCGATTCGAGCGCAGACTCCTCCCGCCCTTACGAGCAGACAACCGACGAATACAACGGCAGGCTGTCCGAGCTCGACCGGGAGTTAGCGCAGCAGGCGCCCGGCACGCCGGCGGACGCGCATCGCGGCGACTATAGAATTGGCCCGGACGACAAGCTCGACATCACCGTCCTCGAGGCGCCGGAACTCGACCGATCGCCGCGGGTTTCGGCGACCGGTGAATTTTCGCTGGCGCTCATCGGAACGGTCCGGGCGGCGGGGCTGACGACGCGCGAACTCGAAACCGTGATCGAGGAACTTCTGCGGCGGAGCTATATCAAGGACCCGCACGTGAGCGTGCAGGTCAAGGAGATGCAGAGCCATCCGGTCGCGGTGTTGGGCGCGGTGAAGAGGCCGGGCGTCTTCCAGGTTCGCGGCTCCAAGACAGTCATCGAGCTGCTTTCGATGGCCGAGGGTCTGGACGTGGATGCGGGCGACACGGTGATCGTCGAGCATCACAGCGATGCCGCAGCGCTGAATGCTACCACCTTTGCCCCGCGCCAAATCGACGCCTCGTTCAAAGAATCCGCGGCGGCAAACGGCGGCACCGATCCCGCGACGGCCGGCACAGCGGCGAATTCCGCCGGCACGGTCGAAATCAATCTCAAGAAACTGCTGGGCACCGGCGATCCCCGCCTCAACGTGCTGGTTTATCCGGGCGATGTGGTGAAGGTTCCGCGCGCTGAACTCGTGTACGTCGTCGGAGAGGTCGGGAGGCCCGGCGGGTTTGAGCTCAAGAGCAACGAGAAGATTTCCGTGCTGCAAGCGGTCGCGCTGGCACAGGGCCTGACGCACACGTCCGCGTCCTCCCGCTCCAAGATCATTCGAACCGATCCCACAACCGGCACGCGGCAGGAGATCCCGATCGATCTCACCAAGATTCTCGCCGGCAAGACGGCCGACCCGATGCTCGAGCCCCGGGACATCGTCTTTGTGCCCAACAGTACGGGCCGCGCCGCTCTCTATCGAGGGATCGAAGCGGCAATTTCGATCGGCTCGGGCGCAGCAGTCTATCGGCAGTGACATGCAAACGGAAAATCGCATAGAAATTTTGCAACCCGGGCCGCGCGTCATCGAACGGCGCAGAACAGCCGCGCTGGCCATGTTCGAGGCCGAGCCTGCGGAATCGCCCGACCTGCTTTCCTATTGGACCCTGCTCCGCAAGCGCCGGTGGACCGTACTTGCCCTTCTGCTCTTCGTCTTCACAGCCGTTCTGATCGCGACCCTAAAGGAAACGCCGCTGTATCAGGCGAAGGCCCTGATCGAGATCGAGAAAGAGAACCCGAACATCGTCACCGCAAGCGATCTTTTCGAAATCGACAACGTGACGAACACGTTTCTCGAAACCCAATACAAAGTGCTCGAAAGCGAGAGCCTGTCGCGGCGCGTGATCCGGGACCTGAGTCTCGACCAGTTGCAGGAGTTCAATCCCCCGCGGCACTGGTGGTCGCTGCTGCGGCTCCGAACGCCGCTCTCTCGAGCCTCGCTGCACGTGCCGCCGGGCACGCCGGCACCCGATTCGGACGCCGTCTACAACGCGCTCAAAACGTTTGAAGACCGCCTGGACGTCGAGCCCCTGAAGCAGAGCCGGCTGGTCGAGGTGACGTTCGAATCGCAGGACCCGGTGCTCTCGGCGCGCATCATCAATAGCCTGGCCTCGAACTACATCGACCAGAACCTCGAGCTTCGCTGGGATGCGGCGCAAAAGGCTTCCGAATGGCTTTCGCAGCAGCTGGTGGGCGTGAAGTCCAGGCTCGAAAAATCAGAAGACGAAATGCAGGAGTACGCCCGCGAAAACGGTCTGCTGTTTCTCGAAAGCGAGAAGGGGACAACGGAAAACATCGTGGACGCGCGCTTGCGGGAATTGCAGACGGCGCTGACGGAGGCGGAGGCCAACCGGTTCCAAAAGGAATCGCTCTACCGGCTGATTCAGGCAGGCGACGATGGCGCGCTGCCCAGCGTCTTCGACAACCACGAAATGCAGGAATTGACGCTCCGGCTCTCCGACATGCAGGCGCAGCGCGCGCAGCTCGAGACCACGTTTTCGCCGGACTACCCCAAGCTGAAACAGCTTGAGAGCCAGATCGACCAGGCCCAGCAGACGCTCGATCAGGAGCGCGCGCGCGGCGCGACGCACATTCAAGACGAGTATCTGGCCGCAGTGCGCCGCGAGAACCTGCTCCAACAAGCCTTCGCGCAGGCGCAGCACGACGCGAACGGCATCGCCGAAAAATCCGTGCAGTACAACATCCTGAAGCGCGAAGTGGACACGAACCGCGCGCTTTACGACGGATTGCTCGACCGGCTGAAGCAGGCGGGCGTCGCGGCGGGCCTCAAGGAAAGCAACATTCGCATAGTGGATCAGGCCGTGCCTCCGAAAAAGCCGGCAAAGCCTCGCGTGGCGCTCAATCTATCGCTCGGTCTGCTGGTCGGCCTCGCGCTCGGGATCGGCTCTGCGTTTCTCGAGGAGCATTTCGACAATTCGCTCAAAACCACCGAAGACGTCGAGCGCATCATGCAGCTTCCCGCGCTGGCCATCATTCCTTCGGTCGAATCCCTCAACGGCCACCGCGGCCACCTGAACGGCGACCGCCGTCTGCCTCCGGCCGACACGCCGGTCTTGCGGGCGGGAGCACCCGCGAACGGCGCGTCCCTCCCGGCGCACTGGTACCGCATCGACGATCTGGCGCCGAAACACTCGGCGCTGACAGAGGCATTTCGCAGCCTGAGAACGTCTGTTTTGCTGTCGGCGGCCGAGCAGCCGCCGCGTTCGTTGCTCGTCTCGAGCGCCCGGCCGGGCGAAGGGAAGACCACTGTTTCGACGAACCTCGCGATCTCGCTCGCGCAGCTCGGGCAACGTGTGCTGCTGATCGACGGCGACTTGCGCCGCCCGAGCGTTCATCGCGCCTTTCAAATCCGCGACAGCCTGGGCGTAGTCAGCTATCTCACCGGGCAGCCGGATTGGCGCCCGGCTGTCGTCAAGACCACGCTTCCGGGACTGGAAGTGCTCGTCGCGGGGCCCGTACCGCCAAATCCGGCCGAGTTGCTCTCCTCCGACCGCATGCAGAAGCTGATTCAGGAAGCGCTCGACGAATACAAGTTCGTGGTCGTCGATTCACCGCCGCTTTTGAACGTCGCGGACAGCCGAATCCTCGCGACGCTGGTCGAAGGAGTCGTCCTGGTGGTGAAGGGCGGCGAGACGCCGCGAGAACTTGCGCGGCGGGCGCAAGCCTGTGCTTCGGAGGTGGGCGCGCGGATCATCGGCGCGGTGCTGAACAACGTCGACATGCGCCGCGAGGAGTATTCGTACTACCGGTCGTATTCCTATGAAGCTCGCGAAGACGCGCCGCAGGAAACAGATGCGGCGAACTAGTTGTAGGTTCGAGCGGGCGGAGCGTTTACGGAGGACTGAAGATGCGGATCTATCTCGATTCGGCGGACCAGCGCGAAATTGAAAAGTGGATGCGCGAAGGGATTGTGGACGGCGTCACGACCAATCCCAGCATTCTCTTCAAGGACGGTGTTTTCGATCTCGAAGACGGCGCACGAGCGCTAGCGCGGCTGCTTGGCGACCGCCCTCTGAGCGTCGAGGTCACGTCGGACGACCCCGCGCGAATGCTCACCCAAGGGCGCTCGCTCGCTCGCCTCGCCCCGAACGTCGTGGTGAAGATTCCGGTCACGAACGCGCGAGGGGAGTCCTGCCTCGGCGTGATTCATTCCCTCAGCAAGGAAGCGATTGCGGTGAACACCACGGCCATTCTTTCCTTCAACCAGGCGGTTCTGGCGGCCAAGGCGGGCGCGGCTTATGTCAGCATCTTCGCCGGACGCATTGCGGATGAGGGCAGCGATCCGTCGGTCGTGATTCGCAATGTGCGCTCCTGGCTCAAGGAGTGGGACTGCGCTGCGAAGATTATCGTCGGCAGCATCCGCAGCGTAATGGATATCCAGGTGGCGGCGCTTGCCGGGGCGCACATTATCACCATCCCGCCGCAGTTTCTTCCCAGGATGGTCGACCACAAGTACACGCGCGAGACGGTCGCGCAATTCAACCGCGACGCCGAGCGCACCTTGGCGCAGATGTCGGAGGCCCGCGCGGCTGCGGCGGGCGGCGGGCGGAGCGAATCGCGATGACGCCTGCACCTTCGCGCGCCGCCAGACGCGCGCTGATCACCGGCATCACCGGGCAGGATGGCTCCTACCTCGCCGAGCTGCTGCTTTCGAAGGGATATGAAGTCCACGGAATCAAACGCCGGTCGAGCAGTTTCAATACGAAGCGCGTGGACCATCTGATTTCCGACTGGCACGACCGCGACGCGCGGCTGTTTCTCCATTTCGCAGACCTCGCCGACGCCACCAGCCTTGTGAAACTGCTCTATCGCGTGGCGCCGGATGAGATCTATCACCTGGGGGCGCAGAGCCACGTGCGCGTGAGCTTCGACATTCCCGAATACACCGGCGACATTACCGGGCTCGGCACGGCCCGTCTGCTCGACGCCGTTCGCGAATCGGGCATTCCGGCCAAGTTTTACAACGCCGCGAGCAGCGAGTTGTTCGGCCAGACCGCCGAGCGCCCGCAGAACGAAGCGACGCCCTTCCGCCCTCGCAGCCCCTACGGTTGCGCGAAGCTCTACAGCTACTGGATGACGGCGAACGCGCGCGACGGCTACGGCTTGTTCGCCGTGAACGGCATCTTGTTCAACCACGAGTCGCCGCGGCGCGGCGAAATCTTCGTCAGCCGGAAAATCACCCGCGCGCTCGCGCGAATTCTCCACGGCCTGCAGGACAAGCTCTACCTCGGCAACCTCGAAGCCGAGCGCGACTGGGGATACGCGCCGGAGTATGTCGAGGGGATGTGGCGAATGCTCCAGCAGGACGAGCCGGACGATTACGTTCTCGCAACGGGAGAAACGCATTCGGTCGAGGAGTTTGTCGGGCTCGCGTTTGCGCACGCGGGGCTCGACTGGCGGCGGCACGTCGAAGTCGACCCGCAATATTACCGCCCGACGGAAATCGATTGCCTGCTTGGCGACGCCTCGAAGGCGCGCCGGAAGCTCGGCTGGGCGCCTCAAACGAAGTTCCGCGACCTCGTGCGCATCATGGTCGATGCGGATCTCCGGCTGCTCGAAGAATCGCTCAACGGGCAGGCCGAACGGCGTATGTCGGCGCGCGCGGGCGAGTGACGGCGCGAGTTGGGGGCGGAAGCAAAGACGCAGGGAGCGATGACGGAACGGAAGCACACGTCGTTTACGGAGAAGAGAATCGTCGTAACGGGCGGAGCGGGTTTCCTCGGCCGCGTCGTCGTCGGAAAGCTGCGCGAGCTGGGCTGCTCCGCGGTCACGGTCCCGCGCCGGGCGACGTGCGATCTGACTCGCGCGGACGCGATCGCCGGGCTGCTCGAGCGGTCGCGGCCGCAAGTCCTGTTGCATCTCGCCTCGACGGTCGACGACCCTCGGGGATGCGGCAACACCGCCGAAAGCTTTCGCAACAACGTGCTGATGACGGCGCAGCTGATCGATGCGGCCTGCAAGCGCGGCGTCGAGAAAATGGTCTGCCTCGGCAGCGCGAGTTCGTATCCTGCGAACGCATCCGTGCCACTGCGGGAGGAAGACCTCTTCGCCGGCCTGCCCGCGCCCCCTCGCATCGCCCACGCCGTCGCGAAAAGGCTTCCGCTGATTCAGGCGCAGGCCTATCGCCAGCAGTACGGCTTTCGCTGCATCTTTCTGATTCCCGCGAATTTCTACGGCCCCGGCGACAACTTCGACCCGGAAACCTGCTTCGTGATTCCGTCGCTGGTGCGGAAATTCGTCCAAGCGGCTGAAACCGGCGCGGCGGAAGTCACCGTCGGGGGCACGGGAAGCGCCACGCGCGATTTCCTGCACGTGGAAGACTGCGCCGGGGGAATCGTCCTGGCGGCCGAGCGCTACGACAAAGCTGAAGCAGTCAACCTCGGCAGCGGCGTCGAAGTGCGGATCGACGAACTCGCGCGGCGAACGGCGAGTCTGGCGGGCTACGCTGGCCGAATTCTCTGGGATGACAGCTATCCCGACGGCCCGGCTCGCCGCCTGCTCGACACCAGCCGCGCCGAACGCGAGTTCGCCTTTCGCGCGCAGCGGAGTTTAGAGGACGGCTTGCGGGAAACGATCGAGTGGTATCGCGTGTCGCGAAGCGGTCGCGCGGTTGTAGCCGATGCGCGGGTGCTGGCGTCGCGCACGTAAAAACACAAGGAGGCAGAACCGTGGTCGAAGGAACGGCGCAAAGCGTAACTGCGAAGACGCACGCGCCCCCCGTTGCCGGGGTGCGGGCCGAGGTGAGGATTCGCACGACCTGCCGGTCATGCCAGAGCAGTCGCCTGGCGGAGGTGCTCGATCTCGGCAATCCCTACATCTCGAATTTTGCGGAGGTGCCGGACGGTACGCGCTGGCCGCGCTTGCCGCTCGAACTCGTGCTGTGCGCGAACTGCAGCCTGCTGCAACTGCGGCACACGGCTTCGGCCGAATCGCTCTACCGCCGCTACTGGTACAAGTCAGGCGTAAACGCTTCCATGCGTGCAGCGCTCGCGGACATCGCGCGCCAGGCCTCCGAATTTGCCGGCCTCACCTCAGGCGACAGCGTTCTCGACATCGGCGCAAACGACGGCACCCTTCTGCGCTCCTACAACGGCCGCGGCATCCGGCGCATCGGCTTCGAGCCGGCCGAAAACTTGCACCACGAGGCGTCGCAAGGCACCGACCGCATTATTTCCGACTTTTTCAGTGCGCGGCCGGTCGCGGGCGAGCGCTTCCGAATCGTCACTTCAATCGCGATGTTCTACGACCTCGAGGATCCGAACGCGTTCGTCGCCGACGTCGCGAGCGTGCTCGCGCAAGATGGTGTCTGGGTGATCGAGATGCACTACCTGCCGCTCACCCTCGCGCGCAACGCGTTTGACGCGGTGTGCCACGAGCACCTCGCCTACTACTCGCTCGGTTCGCTGGAGCCGCTTCTCCATCGCCACGGTTTGGCCGTCGCCGATGTCGAGGCGAACGAAGTGAATGGCGGCAGCTTTCGTGTCCACGCCGTCCACTGCGGGGCGCTTGCGGCCACATTAGCGGCCCGTCGCGCCCGCGTGGAGGCGATGCGTGCCGCCGAACGCGCCGACGCTCTGGGCCTGCCGGAGACGTATAAAGAGTTCGGCGGACGCATCCGCGAGATTGGCGCCAGATTGCGGGCGTGGCTCGTGAGCGAGCGCGGGCACGGGAGGGAAATCTCCGCGTACGGCGCTTCGACCAAGGGCAACACGCTTTTGCAGGTTTTTGGACTCGATCATTCGCTGATTCGCTCCGCCGCCGAACGCAATCCGGAGAAGTGGGGGAAATACACGGTTGGGACATGGATTCCGATTGTTTCCGAAGCCGAAGCGCGGGTCTACGCGGACGACTTTCTCGTGCTTCCCTGGCACTTTCTCCCTGAAATTCGGGAGCGCGAACGCGACTTCCTGGCGCGTGAAGGGAAACTGATCGCTCCGCTTCCCGAACCGCAGTTTATCGATTCCACGGGAGTGCATCCCCTGCCATGAAAGTCGCGATTCTCCTGAGCGATCTCACGGCCCACGGCGGCGCACCCCGCCAGGCGATGCTCCTGGCGGATTGGCTCCAAAAGCTCGGGCACGGCGCCACGTTGTACGCCGTCCGGTACTGCCCGGAGAACTGCTATCCGGAAATTGCCGCCTCGCTCGATATCCGCGCGGTCGAGCGGCTCTCGCTCGCCGAGCTGCGTGAGCGAGGCCGCAGCCGGCACCACGGACTTGTCAGCGGAGCGAAGCGGCATTTATGGGAAAGCCGGCAGCTCGCGGCGCTGGTGCAGGACCCCTGCGACGTCCTGAACCCGCACGTTCGCGGTGCCACGCGCGCCGCGGTTGAATGCAAGCGCCGGATGCGCGCCCCGGTCGTGTGGATGTGTGACGACGCGCGCAACTGGGAAGAGCCCGGCTACCGCACCTACTATCCCCCGCCGGTCCAGTGGGTGTTCGATCGCGTGATGGCGCGCATCGAAAAGCCGGTCGTGCGCGAGATCGATCGGATGGTCGCGCTCGATACCCGCGTGAAGCGCATTCTCGAGAACTACTACGGGCGCCCCGCCGAAGTGATTCGCAGCGGGCTCGACAGCGTTTCCTTTCGCCCGCGGTCGGAGGCGCGGAATGAAATCCGCGCCCGGCACGGAATTGGCGCACGCGACTTTGTTCTCCTGTGGCTCGGCATCCTCGAGCCGCACCGACATCTCGAAGATGCCATTGAGGCGCTGCGCGTGCTTCGCCGGCACGGCCGCGCAGGCATCCGGCTGCTGATTGCCGGCTCGTCCTCGTTTGCGCCGGGCTACGTCCGGAAGCTCGAAGCGCTCGCCGCGCGTTATCGCCTGGACGACTGGGTGAGGTTTCATCCCACCGCGGTGCCCGAAGCGGAGATGGCGGATTACTACTCGGCGGCGGACGCGCTGGTCTACCTCGCCGAAAACCAGTGCTGGGGTCTCGGAGTGTTCGAGGCGCTCGCTTGCGATCTCCCCGTAATCGTTTCGCGAGCATGCGGGGCGCACGAAGTGCTCGAGGACCGCCGCACCGCCATGCTCGTCCAGCCGCGCGATCCCGGCGATCTCGCCCACGCCATTGTCGCGCTCGCGGACACTCCGGCTCTTCGCGAGAAGCTCATCCGGGAATCGCGCATCCGCGTGCTCGGCCGGATCACTTGGGAGGCCTACGCGCGAAACATGCTGCGGGTTTTCGAACGCGCGCTCGGCGAGCGGCACGGTAGTCTCTCGCCCGCCCAGCGGGAGGCGTTCGCGTGAGCCTAGCGGCCCGCATCGGAAGCGCTATCTTCTGGGGCCAGGCAGGACGCCTGGCGGAAGCGGCGGCCTTCTTCTTGTTCTCGCTGGTTCTTGCGCGCGTCCTGGGCCCTGCGTCCTACGGGCTCTACGCGCTCGGGGCGAGCCTCGCGGGACTCTGCGGCTTCCTCACGCTCCTCGGCCTGGGCCAGGAAACGCTGGGACGATTCCTGCCGGAGATCGCTCGATACGGGCGCGCGGATCGCGTTCGGCGCCTGCTGGGGAACCTGCTGATGATTCGCATGGCCGCGATTCTGGTCCTGGCCGCGGTGGTGGCGTCGTTCCGCCGGGAGATTGCCGGGCGCATCCATTTCTCATTGGCGGTCGCGCCCATCGTTCTCGTGCTGCTTTTGTTCGCCGCGCGCAGCGTCTCAGACCTGCTCACCTACTTTCGCTCCGGGCTGCTCGACCTCCGGCGAGTCGCTTGCGCGAAGGTCGCCGCGGCGCTCACGGCGCCTCTGCTGTTCCTGCTCTTTGTTGCGGCGCATCGGGCGAGCACAGACGCGGCGTGGCTCGCGACGGCCGCTGGTTCGGTCGTGGGAATTTTGATTCTTGCAATTCCTTTTCTCACCGCCTGCCCGCGAACGGGCGTGGCGCACCCCCTTCCGCTCGGGCGCATTCTCGCGTTCGGGATATTCACGTGGGCCACGAACTTCTTCGTCTACGTCCTGAGCGACAACACGGACGTGCTGCTGCTCGGCTGGCTTCTGCCCGACCGCGCCACGATCGGATGCTACGCGGTTGGCGCGAAGATCGTTTTCAGTCTGACTTGGTTGCTCGTAGGCTGGGCTCCGCTGGTGAGTATTGCGACGTTCTCCGAAGCTTGGCAGCACGGAGGGATCCTGAGGCTTGCCGCGCTCGTCGAGGCGCAATGGAAGCTCACCGTGCTGTGCGTTCTCCCGCCGTTGCTTCTGCTCGTCCGCTACGCGCGCGAAGTCGTCATCATTTTCTATTCGCCTGCTTATGCCCAAAGTGCCGGCGTGGCCCAAATTCTTGGCGCGCTGATGATCTGCGCAGTCGTCTGCGGATTTTCCCTGCCGGCCGGCGTGCTCTACGCACTCAACCGCGAGCGGGTTGCCTGCGTCGCGGTTGCCGGAGCCGCTGTTTTCAATGTGGTCGCCGAAATTGCCTTCGTGCGGAGGATAGGCATCGACGGAGCGGCGTGGGCCACCGGCCTTTCTTTCGTTCTTCTTGCCATGGTCTGCGCCGCGGCTTCGAGAGTGCTTGTCCCCTGGCGGTTCCCTGTGCGGTTCATCGCGAAGGTGACCGCCTCAGCCGTTCTTGGAATGGCGTCGACTCTCTGGCTGGATCCGGATTCGCTTCTGACGTTCGGTGGGGGATGCGCGCTGTATGCCGCGGTGTTCCTCGGTTGCTTGGTCCTGCTGAAGCCGCTGAGCGGCAGGGACTCCGCGGGACTGCACCGCGTCAATGAGCGGCTGGGCAGCTGGGCCGCGAAGCTTTTTGTGGATCTGCGCGCGACGGTCGAGGAAGGATAAGCGCAATGGCGACGACGAACCGTGCCATGTTCTCCGCTCTGCTTCAGACGCAGCAGTTCTTTACCACCCTCGGCATAAGCCGTTTCATTCGAAAGATTCCCCTCGCGTATGCGGCCTATAAATTCCTGTATCGCAATTGCGTGCCCCGCGAGCAACTCTCGGTGCTCGCGATGGGACACACGCTCCACCTCGATCCCAAGGACATGGGCGTTGCCCGGTCGCTGCTTCTCTACGGCGGGCGGTGGGAAGAAACCGAAACCAGACTGTTCAGCTCGATCGTGAAGGAAGGCATGACCGTGGTGGATGTCGGCGCGAACGTCGGTTACTACACGCTCTTGGCAGCGCGGCTGGTCGGAAAAAGCGGGACAGTCTTCGCCTTCGAACCGAGTCCCGAGAACTTCGCTCTGCTCCAACGCAACGTGGAAGCAAATGGCTACCGAAACGTGATCTGTGTCCCCAAGGCTGTCTCGAACCGGTGCGGAACTGCGAAGCTCACTCTCTACGAAGCAAGTTCGGGCGGCCACAGCCTTTCGGAATTCCGCGGTGGATCGCGTTTCGTCGAAGTCGAGACGGTGTCGCTCGACGAGTATTTTGCGAACAGAAGGGAAGCCATCAGCGTTCTCAAAATGGACACCGAGGGCGCCGAGATGACGATCCTCGACGGCATGCGGAACGTTCTGTCGAGCAACCCGCATCTTGCTCTCATGACAGAGTTCTTCCCCTATGCGATCAAGAGCTTCGGACACAGCCCCGAGGAGTATGTCCGGCGTTTGGCATCACACGGGTTCCGAATCTATCCCATCCTTGAAAACCATGGAACAACGGAGCCGCTGGATTTTGAACGTTTGAAACATCTGCTGCAGTCTCTCGCCGAGGGAGGCAAGGAGGGGCGCGTCGTGAACCTGCTCTGTCTGCGGGGGACCACGAAGGACGCCTTGCAGGGTGATCTGAGATGAGCCGCTCAGACGCAACCGCTGACCGTTCCGAGCAGCTCGCGGAACTGCGCGAACCACTGCTATCGATCTGCATTCCCACACACAACCGCGCGCGCTACCTTCCGGAGGCCCTCGAAAGCATTTTGCCGCAACTCGCTCCCGATGTGGAGCTCCTCGTCTACGACACCGGATCGACCGACGGCACGCCCGAGTTGATGCGGGAATTCAACCGCCGCTTCCCCGCAATCCGGTTCTTCTCTTTGGATACGAGACGTGGGTTCGATGAAGCTCTTCTGCTGCTGCTCGAACAGGCGCGCGGTGAATATGTCTGGTGCTTCGGCAGCGACGATGTCTTAAAGCAAGGCGCGATCGACGCGATCCGGCGGCGCATTCTGCGGTCGCCGGCGCGGCCGTCCCTCGTTTTTCTCAACCATGAAGTCGTGGACCACGAAGGGCGGCTCCTCATTCCCTCGAACGTAGGACGCGCGAAGGACCGGGAATTTCGCGACGGCCGCAAGAGCGTGGCCTGGCTCGGATTGCACCTGGGATACGTCTCCTCCTGTATTTTCCGCCGCGATCCTGCGCTATCGATCGCTGATGCGAGGCAATTTGACGGCTCGATGTGGATGGGGATGCACCTCAACCTATGGAGTCTCGCGAAAGGCGGTCCGGCGCTGTACGTCGGCCGGCCTCTGGTGCGCGCGCGCCGCAACCCCGGCAACACCTACAACTATGGAGAAATCTTTTGCCGGAAGGCCTCTCGGGTCTTCTGGGAAGCCCGCCGAAATGGCATAGGCTGGTTCACGATCTATCGCGCCATGAACCGGACCGTGCGGCTCTTTTATTGGCGTTTCAGCGTGGCTTGGCGCTGCGACGATCCTGCCGAACTCCGTCGCGTATTTCCCGTGATCCTGCGGACGTGCTGGATATACCCGTGGTTTTGGCTGCTGATCGTGCCGGTGCGCTGGGCTCCTCCGCCACTGGCTCGTGCGATTCGAGACCGGCTGCGGCGGAGGCGCGAGTGCCGCAACTCGCGCCTCGAATCGCGCTGGGTCGGTGCTTCTGAGGCGCCCGCTCGGCAGACTTGAAAGACGGAGACGACTTGTCCGGGCGAACAACAGGAACGGACAGATACGAACGAATGGGATGCAGGGAATGACTCAAGCTGGGGTTGCAGGCTTGGCACGGTCGCATTTGGCGCCGGCACGCGACCGCTTTGGTTATGCTCCCGCGCCGCCTGCGGGACTTGCGCTCCTCCGTCCCGTGTACTGGATCATCGCGGGGATTGTCGCGGGAGTGGTGTTCCATTACTCGGGGATCGAGGCGGCGACGATCGCGCTCGCAGCGCTGATCGCGCTCTGGGCGTTTGCGGAGCCGCGCACCACTCTGTGGCTCGCCACCGCTTTCATGACGTACCTTTTCATTCTCTTTCAACGAGAGGCTCCTCTCGGTGAGGAAGTGCCCGAGGAGTTCTTTTACTGGGGCACGGGCATCGCGCTGATCACAGCCGGGCTTTTGATCGCAACGCTGTTTTCCCCGCAAGTGGATTGGGCGATCACCAAGCGGCGCCTCATCGCCCCGCCGAGTCTCGCCATGCTTGCCTTGTTGCTCGTCATTCTCTCCGCAACCGTCTATGGTCTGTTCGTCGGGAATCAGCTCTTCGCGGTGATCCGGCAACTCTTCGGCTGTCTGCTCCTGCCGGTCTATTACTTTCTCGCGCTGGCGCTCTTCCGCATCCCGGCGGATGTGGATCGCTGGATCGCTCGCGTGAGCTGGGTGGTTGCGCTGGGTTCCGCGTGGTACGTGGTGAAGCTGGGGCACATGAGCTTCGCGAGCGGGGTGTATTACCGCGAGCAATCGCCGCTTTCCGGCTATGCGGGCGCGGTGGCGGTGATGGCATGCGCCGCGCTTATCGCGCGGCGGCGTATCGGGGTATGGCTCCAGGCGCTCGCTCAGTTGGGCTTGTGCGTGTTTGCCGTGTTGCTGATGGGGAACCGCTCCGCGATCGGGAGTTTCCTTGCCGCCGTCGCAGCCGTCGCCGGCTTGATTCTTTGGAAGCGGCGCTGGCTCACGTTCGCTCTTTTCATGTGTCTGATCCCCGTCGGTTTTGGTGCGTTGCCGTACGGCATGGCGAGTCTTGATGAGAACCGTGGCCTCCTGGGCCAGATCGCCGGACGATTCATCTTCACGCTGTCCGAAGACCAGTCGTATCAGGGCCGCGTCGCCCAAACGCAGGTCGTGCTCGACATGGTCAATAAGCAGCCGGTTCTTGGAGCGGGGATGGGCAGCGAGAACTCCGTCTTCTTGCCCGGCGAGGGCCGCCTGAAAGTTGCGTCGGTCGACAATGGCTGGGGCTATCTCCTGCTGAAAATGGGATACGTCGGCCTCGCCGTGTTTCTCGCGCTCGTCGTCGCGCTTCTCAAAACCGGTCTGTCGGGGCTTGCGAGCGTGCGCAGCGCGATGCTCCGCGCGGACAGCCTGGCCGTGATGGGCGCGTTCCTGTACGCCCTGGTCAGTTTCCTGAGCGGGCCCATCTTTTTCCATTTCTCGGTTGCGCCGTTTTTCGCGACGGTGCTAGGCGCGCTGGTGACGTTTGGGGAGGCGCGGGAAAGCACGAAGCCTATCCCGGCGGCAGCGGATTGACGCGGAAGAAATCGAGGGATACATGCAAACGATTGGGTGGCAAGAGGCGGCCAGCGGAACGGCTAAACGAGTCACGCTTGCGACTCTCGCCCTGCGCAACGTAATCGTTGGAGGCAATTTGGCGGCTGCCCGGTTTATTGCGGAGCCTCGCAAACTGGTGAGCTACGTAAGTGAGTGCCTGTTCCTTTTCCGATTGGTCGATCAGCAGGACGGCTTGCCTCAGGCGCCGGTGTGGAAGGGGCTGCGATTGCCCGCAGAACCAGATGGAGTCGGAATCGCGATATACCCGGCCGCGGCGGAGGAGTGGTTTCGCGGCGCTGCATCGTTTGGTGTTGATCTGGTCGCGCTTTGCACCCTGTGCCGGATCCTGCAGCCCAAGGTCATATTCGAAATCGGAACGCTTCACGGATCAGGCGCGCTCCACCTTGCCGGGAACTCGCCCGGCGCGGAGGTGTACACCCTGGACTTGGGTCCGTCCGAACAGCCGTCCCTTTCAACCACTGTCATCGACGACGACCACGTCAGGCTGCACGCCGAAGCCCGTCGATTCTATTTCACCGGTCGCTTGGAGGAGAAACGAATTCATCGCTTGCAGGGAGACAGCGCCCAATTCGACTTCTCGCCTTGGGCGCAGAAAGTCGACCTGTTCTTCATCGACGGCGCGCACTCGTACGAGTATGTGCGCAACGACACTTCCAAGGCGCTCGTCTGCTGTCATCCGGGCAGTGTTGTCGCATGGCACGACTACGGACGTGTCGGCCTCAACGGAGTTTCGAAGTGGCTGCACGAATTCCGCGACCAGGGTCGTGAGATTCATCGAATCCCGGGAGGATCGCTCGCGTATGCCCGAGTTTAGTGTTCTCCGGTTCTGTGGGGATGTGTGCGAACCCGCAGAGGAAGTCGTGAACGGAAGGAGCGCGCCATGATCGCGTTTGGAAGGCAGTTTCGCGCCGCGCAGCTCGCCAAGGCCGTGACCGTGGCAGGGTCGGCTGCGAGCCCGCTCTTTCTGAAGACCCTGTGTAGGGGCCCTCGGACAGCCTTTGAGTTTTCCGCTCGCGCCCTCGAGGTCTGCAAGGAACTCACGGAACAAGACTTGATTCCGGCTGTCACGCTCGCGGAACTGGCGCCGGACGGCACGGCTGCCTGCGAAGTGTGGCTCGACCTGGGCACGCCCTCGGGTGAAATGCCGCCGGCAGACCTCGCATCCCTGTGCGCGCTCGCGCGGATTTTCGAGCCGCGCCGCGTGGTCGAAATCGGCACCGCCACTGGCTGGACCACGCGGCATCTCGCGCGGAACACACCTCCCAATTGCCGGATCTTCACCGTGGACCTGCCGCCCGGGGGGACGACAGACCCGGCGCAGCATAGCGATCCGCATCTGGTCGAGGCGGCGAGCAAGATTCGGCGCGATTTCGCGGATGAGCCCAAGATCACGCAAATTCTCCACGACTCGACAACGCTCGAATGGGAACGGCACCTCGACCGGCCGGTGGACATGGCGCTCGTGGACGGCAGTCATCTTTACGAGCACGTTCGTGCGGACACGGAGCGCCTGTGGCGCGTATTGGCCCCCGGAGCGGTCGTGCTCTGGCATGACTACGCTACGGTCGAAGTGCGCCGTGGCGTCCGGAAATTTCTGCTCGAACTCTATCGGGCCGGCCATCCGGTCCGGCGTCTCGCGGGCACGCGCTTCGGCGTGTATGTGGACTCGGCCGATCGGTCTCACGAGGAACCCGCGCAACGTCCCATCGAAGCCGGTCGGACGGGCCGTGTGGAGGGAGCGCCATGCTGGAGCTGAAGATTCTCTTTTGGGTCGCGGCCGCCTTGGTGGTTTACACCTATGCCGGATACCCTGCCGTTCTCGCGTTGCTCGCCGCTCGGCGGCCCGTGCGCGACAAGTCTCCGAGCGACGCGGGCGTGGGCCTTTTCGATCCGCCGCGCGCCACGCTGATTATTCCCGCCTGCAACGAAGAGCGCTGGATCGCGCGCAAGGTCGAAAACGCCCTCGCGCTCGATTACGCGCGCGAACGTCTCGAGATCATCGTCGCCTCGGACGGTTCGACGGACCGCACCGTCGAAATCGCGCGCGCCTACGAACCCTGCGGCGTCACCGTCGTCGCATTCCCTTTCCGCCACGGCAAGCAGGAAATGCTGAACCGCCTGGTTCCGGACGCGCGTGGCGAGATTGTCGTCATGACGGACGCAAACGCGCTCCTTTCCCCGGACGCTCTTCACGAGATCGTGCGGCCTTTCGCCGACCCGCGAGTCGGCTGCGTGATCGGCCGGCGCATCTGCATCGTCCAGGAACACAGCGTGCCGAGCGTGGCCGAGAGCTTGTACTGGCGCTACGAGTCCTGGATCAAGCGCGCGGAGAGCCGCCTGCACTCCTGCCTCGGCGCGACGGGTCAGCTGTACGCCGTCCGGCGGAGCGTCTTTCCGCACGTCGAGCGCGTGGGCGAGGACTTCTACATCCCCATGAAAATCCTGGTCTCGACCGGCCTGCGCATCGCCTACGCGCCGGCAGCGGTCGCGGCGATTCCCGCCGCCGCGACGCTTGAAATCGAATTCGAGCGCAAGACGCGCGCGCACGTCGCGTTCCTTCTCTCCCTTCCGCTGCTCAAAGAGCTTCTCGTTCCGGGGCGCACGCGCGTCTGGTGGCAGTTCCTCTCACATCACGTCCTGCGGATGCTGGTGCCGCCGGCGATGCTGGCCGCGTTCGTTTGCTCGGCCGAGCTCGCGCCGGCGAGTGCGTTGTACAGGGTCGGGTTGCTGGCGCAGGCTCTGTTTTACGGCTTCGCTCTCGCTGGTTGGGGATTCGCCGAGCTTGGCCGGCGGCCCAAAGCGTTTTACTTCCCTTTCTATTTCGCGTTTGTACAGCTCGCGCTCGCTCGAGCGTGGCTGCGCTGGCCACGCCACAAATACGACTACGCCTGGCAGCGCACCGAGCGCTTGCCGGACGAAAGCTGAACGGAGCAACGGCGCAATGCAAACACAGCGCGGCAACCAGTTGAACGTGGCCCTGATCGGTGCAGGCGCTTTCGGAGCGCGCCGCGCGGCGGTTGTCGCGGCAAACCCGCGCAGCGCGCTGGTGGCTGTCGCCGACCCGGTTACGGAGCGCGCGCGCGAGCTGTCCTCGGGCGCGGCGGCCGTTGCGCACTGGCGCGAGGCCATCGAACGCGACGAGGTCGGCGCCGTGGTTGTCGCCACGCCCACGGCTGCGGCGCCCGCTATCGCGCTCGCGGCACTTGCCGCCGGGAAGCACGTGCTCGTCGAAAAGCCGTTTGGCCGCAATGCGGATGAAGTTCTTCCGGCGGTCGAGGCGGCCGCCGAGCACCACCGCCTGCTCAAGGTCGGCTATAACCACCGCTATCATCCGGCGCTCGCGAAAGCGCATGAGATCTGTCGCGACGGAGCGATAGGCCGCCTGCTCTATCTCCGCTGCGCCTACGGTCATGGCGGGCGCCCCGGATACGAACGCGAATGGCGCGGCCACTTAGGGATCTCCGGAGGCGGCGAGCTGCTCGACCAGGGAGTCCACGCGCTCGACCTGTTCCGCTGGTTCGCCGGTGAATTCGCCGATGCCGTCGCGTTTCTCGCAACCTCTTACTGGCCCATCGCGCCGGTCGAGGACAACGCGTTCGCTTTGCTGCGCACGCGCGGCGGCGCGATCGCGCATCTTCACGCCAGCTGGACGCAGTGGAAAAACACATTCGCTTTCGAAGTTGCCGGAGAGCAGGGAACGCTCGTCGCCACGGGACTGGGCCGCAGCTATGGTCCCGAGCGGCTGATCTGGCGCGCGCGTTCGCAATCGGGAGGCGCGCCGGAAGAGCGCTGCTTCGATTTTCCCGCTGAGGACGACTCGCTCGCCCGCGAATGGGACGATTTTCTCGACGCCATCGAGGACAACCGCGAGCCGATGTCGAGCGGCGCCGATGCTTGGCGCACGCTACGCCTGGTCGACGCGCTGTACGAGTCCGCGCGCGAGCGCCGCGTCGTCGAGCTCGAGCCGGCGCCCGAACCCGTCAGGGCCGCGCTCGCGGCTGGAGCGAGGAACCCATGAAGGCGCTGGTGACGGGAGGAGCGGGCTTCATCGGCTCGCACATTGCCGACGCGCTGCTGGCGCGCGGCTACGAAGTCCGCGTGCTCGATAGTCTCGAGCCGCGCGTGCACCCTCGCGGTCGTCCCGCCTACCTCAGCAAGGAATTCGAATTTGTCGGCGGTGACGTGCGCGACCGGGCGGCCGTCGAGCGCGCGCTGGCGGGCGTCGAAGTCGTATTCCACCAGGCCGCGTATCAGGACTACATGCCGGACTACAGCAAATTCTTCCACACCAACGTCGTCAGCACGGCTCTGCTGTACGAAGTCATCCGCGAAAAGCTCCTGCCGGTCCGAAAAATAATCGTCGCGTCCTCGCAGTCCGTCTATGGCGAAGGGCAATACCGCTGCGGCGAGCACGGGCTGATGCTTCCGGACGCGCGGCCCGTCGAGCAGCTCGACCGCGGCCATTGGGATTTGCGGTGCCCGCAATGTCGCGGCAGTCTTGTGCCGGTGCTGTTGCGTGAAGACCGCGCCAATCCGGCGGGGCCTTACGGCGTTTCAAAATACGCGCAGGAGCTCGCCTCGCTGCGCCTCGGGCAAATTCTGGGCATTCCCACGGTGGCGCTGCGCTATTCGATCGTGCAGGGGGCCCGGCAGTCCTTCTACAACGCCTACTCCGGCATCTGCCGCATCTTCACGCGCGCCTTTCGCACCGGCAGGCCGCCCGTGATCTTTGAAGACGGCCGGCAGATGCGCGACTACGTCCACGTATCGGATGTGGTCGCGGCCAACTTGCTCGTCCTCGACGACCCGCGCGCAGATGGCCAGGCGTTCAACGTCGGCAGCGGCCGCGCGGTCACGGTTCTCGAATACGCGCGGCTGCTCCGCGAAAAAATGCGCGCCTCGGTCGCGCCCGAAATCCCCGGCACCTACCGCGCCGGCGACGTTCGCCACACGGTCTCGAGCGTCGCCCGGATCGAGGCGCTCGGCTGGAAAGCCACCAGGGACCTCGACCAGATTTTCGACGACTACCTCGCCTGGCTCGACGCGACGCCCGATCCGGGCGACTACCTCACTCCGGCGCTCGAGGCCATGCAGCGCTCGGGCATCGTGCGCCGCGCCGTTCCCAGCAAAGAGCCTGTGAGTGCTTGAGGACTTGATGGCCACCGAACCGATTCTTCGTCCCGCCGCCCGCATCGACCGCCATGGCGTCGTGCGGGATGCGGTCGGCGGGCGCTCGGTCCGCGTCGCGGACCTGCTGAGCCGGGCGTGGGTGAAGCGGCTGCTCTTTCTTTGCGGCGACGTTGCGGCGCTCGTCGCCTCCCACCATCTCGCCGAAACGCTCACGCAGCGATCGATGAGACTCCCCGTTGCGTTTCTGAATCCCGGGTATTACTACGTGTTCTACGCGCCTTTCTTCACCGCGCTCATCTATCTGCTCGAAGGTTACAAGAGCCCTGACCTGCGCCGGCCGGAAAAAGAGCTGGAACTCCTGTTCAAGGGCGTCTCCTTTTCCTTCATTGCGCTTGCCTGCGCGAATTTCGTGTTCTTCAAGTCGCTTGGTTTTTCGCGTTACCTGCTCGCCGCCTGGTACGTCCTCGCGCTGGTGTTCCTGCTCGTGATGCGGTTCAGTCTGCGCGCGATGTACGGTGCGCTCTGGCGGCGCGGCCTCGCGCGGCAGAAGGCGCTCCTGCTCGGCTCGCCCGAGGGTCTGGCGAGCTTCCAGCAGCGCATGGCGATCCAGCGCTATCGGGGTTACGAAATGGCGGGAGTGCTCGTCGAGCACCGCGGCCTCTCTCTTCCGCTGCCGGCGAGACTCGCCCTGCCGGTTCTCGGCTCGATCGACGATTGGGAAGAGGTCGCCCGCGCCGAAGGCGCGCGGCTCATCGTGGTCCACCTGCCGGAAACTTCTGCCCGCGAACATCCGCGCATCCTCCAGATCGTTCGCTGCTGCCAGGAACGAGGGATCGACGTCGAGGTCTATTCAAGCCTTTTCGGGCCGGCCGACCTGCGCCTCGAACGCGACGAATTTTCGGGCTGCTTTCGTCTTTCGTCGCCGCCCCGCTGGGCCTGCGCCGCGCAGCGGTTCGCAAAGGCCGCACTCGACGTCGTAATCGGCCTCGTTGGCAGCCTCGCGGCCCTTGCGCTTGTCCCTGTCGTCGGGTTGCTGATCAAGTGGGAAGATGGCGGCGCGATCTTCCACAGGCGGGAATACGTCGGCACGGATGGGCGCGTGCACTACTTCCTCAAGTTTCGCACCATGGTGGAGGACGCTGACCGGATCCTCGAAAACGACGTCTGGCTGAAAGCCCAATTCGAATCCATGTTCAAGTTGAAGGAGGACCCGCGCGTCCTGCGCTGCGGGCGGTTTCTCCGCAAATACAGCCTCGATGAATTCCCGCAGTTCTTCAGCATTCTGGCTGGCCGGCTGACGTTCGTCGGACCGCGGGCGATCACCCCGGCGGCGCGCGAGCGCTATGGCGATCTGGCTCCCAAGCTTCTCTCGATGAAGCCGGGCCTGACGGGCTTCTGGCAGGTGATGGGACGCCAGACCACCACGTATGACGAAAAAATTCAGATGGACATGTTCTACATCGACCACTGGTCGATTTGGCTCGACCTCGTGATCGTGGGGAAGACCTTCCGGGAAGTTCTGCGCGCCCGGGGGGCGTATTGAGGCGCATGGCCATGACCGGCGAAATCCAGGACAAAGTCTGCTTGATCGCGGGCGCCTCCGGAGCGATTGGCTCCGCCGTTGCCGAGCGATTTCATCGGGAGGGCGCGCGGCTCGCGCTCGGCACTCGCTCGCGTAAGGCGCACACCTACCTCGCCGGCTCTTCCGTGGGCTGCCGGACTCTTCCTCTGCAATTCGACGTCGCCTGCTGGCGGGAGGTCAGCGACGCGGTCGCGCGTGTGCGCAAGCATTTCGGATCGCTCGACGTGCTCGTCAATTGCACGGGCGTCCAGGGACCCATAGGTCCGGCCCACGCGCTAGCGGCGGAGGAATGGGCGCGCACGATGGAAATTAATCTGCTTGGTGCGTTCCATCTCGTTCGCGCCGTCGTTCCGCTGATGATCGCGGGTGGCGGCGGCAAGATCGTTCACCTCTCGGGCGGTGGCGCGGCCTATGCGCGCCCTTTCTTCAGCGCCTATGCGGCGTCCAAAGCCGCGCTCGTCCGGCTGACCGAGACGCTCGCCGAAGAACTCCGCGAGGAAAATATCCAGGTCAACGCCATCGCCCCCGGTCCCGTCCGCAGCCGCATGTGGGACGAAATGCGCGCCGCCGGCGCCGCGGGCGGCCCGAAGGCGCTTCGCGAAATTGCCGAGATGGAGGAAACCGGCGGCGTTCCGGCTGGCCGCGCCGCTGCACTCGCGCTGTTTCTCGCCTCCTCGCGTTCGGACGGGCTCACGGGCCGCCTCATCAGCGGCGTCCATGACCGCTGGGAGGAATTTCCCGGAAAGATTTCGGAAATCATGAACACCGAAGGGGGCACGCTGCGGCGGGTCCCGCTCGGCTGAGGAGAGAGCACCAAAATGATCATCACGCGCACGCCGTTTCGACTGACGCTTGGAGGAGGGGGAACCGACCTGCCGTCGTTCTACCGCGACCACGGCGGGTTCGTCCTGGCTGTCGGAATTGACAAGTACATGTACCTCGCCGTGAACACGCCGATCGTGGACGATAAAATCCGCGTCCGCTATACGAGCTCCGAGCTGGTTGACAACGTGGACCAGGTCGAGCACACGCTTGCCCGCGAGGCGTTGCGCTTCCTCGACATCACCAACGGCGTTGAGATCGTCTCGATCGCCGATATTCCCGCGGGCACGGGCCTCGGCTCGTCGAGCTGTTACATCGTCGGCCTGCTCAACGGCCTCCACGCGCTCATGCAGCGCCAGGCCACGCCCTGGCACCTCGCCGAAGAGGCTTGTCACATCGAGCTCGAGGTTTTGAAGAAGCCGATCGGCAAGCAGGATCAGTACATGGCTGCGTTCGGTGGCCTCACTACGCTGGAGATCTCGACCGACGGAATCGTTCGCGCCCTGCCGTTGAGCCTGAGCGTCGATCTCGTCGAATCGCTCGAAAACAATCTCCTGCTCTTTTTTACCGGCGAGACGCGCAACGCCACGGGGATCCTCGCCCAGCAGGACCAGAGCACCAAGCGGCGCGACGCGGCCGTCGTCTCGAGCCTGCGGGAGATCAAGGACATCGGCGTCGAAATCCGCGACTCGATTGTCGGCGGCAATCTGCGCCGCTTCGGCGAGCTCCTCGACGTGCACTGGCAATCGAAGAAGCGCCTCTCGAGCGGCATCACCAGCCCCCAAATCGACGCCTGGTACGAGTTGGCGCGGGCGCACGGCGCGATCGGCGGAAAGATCTCCGGCGCGGGCGGCGGAGGTTTCCTCATGCTCTACTGCGAAGACCGCAAGGCGGATTTGCGCGAAGCCATGCGCCGGGCGGGTCTGCGCGAGCTCCACTTTCGCCTCGAATTCGAGGGCAGCAAGGTCGTGTTCGACATCGTGTCGCGCGACGGCCGTCTTGCGCACCTCAAGCGCCAGAATGAGCGTCCGTTGGTTCGCGCCATGGTGACCGCGTGAAGCCGCGGATCGAGCGAAACGAGGTGAAACGATGAAACGAAGGGCCGTATTTCTCGACCGCGACGGCGTGATCAACCGCTACGCTTACAATGCGGAACTCGGGACCGTCGATTCCCCCGCGAATCCCGCCGAATTCGCGCTGCTTCCCGGCGCGGCCGAAGCGATTGCGGAGTGGAACCGCCTCGGTCTCCCGGTCTTGGTGGTTTCGAACCAGCCGGGCATCGCGAAAGGGAAACTCACGCCGCAACTCCTCGATGCCATCGATTGCAAAATGGGCGCGGATCTTGCCTTGGCGGGCGCGCATCTCGATGGCGTGCTCTATTGCCACCATCACCCGGAAGCCGTCCTGCCCGAGTATCGCTTGGACTGCGACTGCCGCAAGCCGAAGCCGGGGCTTCTCCTCCGCGCCGCAGCGGCATGGAACATCGATCTCGCCGGATCGTTTCTCGTCGGCGATGACGTGCCGGACGTTCTCGCCGGCCGCGCCGCGGGCGTCACCACGCTCCTTCTTGCACCGCACCGCTGCACCGTGTGCGAGGAATTTGCCGCGCGCGGCGCTATTCCCGCCGCGCTTGTTCAGAACCTTCAGCAAGCCGTGGACTTCATCGGCGCCGCGCTCTGGAACGGCGCACGCCAACCCTTCGCGCCCGCTCGCATCGAACCGTGCGTTTTGGCTCGCGAGGAGTCCACCTACACGAGCCGCTACCTGCGCGAAGCCGCCGAAATCGCCGCCAAAATCGACACGGACCAGATCGAACGTGCCGCGAAACTGCTTCGGTCGGTGCGCGAGCGCGGTGGCCGCCTCTTTCTTCTCGGAGTTGGCGGAGGCGCCGGCCACGCCTCGCACGCCGCCTGCGACTTCCGCAAGATCGCTGCCATCGAGGCCTATTGCGTCACGGACAATGTCTCCGAACTCACGGCGCGGGTTAACGATGAAGGCTGGGACACCTCTTACCGCAACTGGCTGCGCGCGAGCCGGCTCGGCCCGAACGACGCGGTCTTCGTCTTCTCGGTCGGCGGCGGCGATCTGGAAAAGAACATCAGCGCGAATCTGGTTCGTGCCCTCGAATATGCGCGCGGCCTCGGCGCTGCCATCGCCGGCGTCGTTGGGCGCAACGGCGGATACACAGCGCAGGTGGCGGATGCCTGCGTGGTCGTTCCCGTCGTGAATGCCGAGACCGTCACGCCGCACACGGAATCCTTTCAAGCTCTCGTCTGGCACCTGTTGGTCTCGCACCCTGCGCTCAAGGCCGCCGAAATGAAATGGGAATCGGTCGGCGCGCCTTCGCAATCGGTCCCGGCAATCGCCGGCGCCGTGCGCTGACCCTTTCTCGAGGCTCTTGTGCTGCGCAAGATTCTGGAATTCGGTTTGATCGCCGCCGTCATGCTCTCCGTCGGAGGCTTCGGCGGCACCGAGCCGCTCTCTTGGGGCGCTTCCCAGGCCCTGATCCTGCTCTCGGGTCTTCTTCTGGTCGCGCTTCCTTCGGGCAATCAAACGCGCCACGAACAGAAGTTGCTGCTGTTCCCGCTGGCGCTCGGCGCATGGGTCGCGGTGCAATGGCTCGCCTCGCGCGCCGGAAGGATCGGCTTCGACGCGCACGCCATCGAAACGCAAGGCCTCGCCTTCGCCACGTGCGTCGTCGCGTTCTTTCTGGTTCTCGAAGTCGCGCGCGAGCGCGCGTCCCGCCAGCGTCTCGCGCTCTGCCTCGTTGGTCTCGGTTTGTTCGAAGCGTTTTACGGCCTGGTCCAGTACCTCGCCGGCTGGCAGTACATCTGGAACGTTCCCCGTCGCTTCTACCAGAGCGCCGCCACGGGCACGTACATCAACCATAACCATTATGCCGGTTTTCTTGAGATGGTTCTGCCGCTCGCACTGGGCCTTGCGTTCTACCACTGGCAGAAGGCCCGCCGCTTTCGCCGCCGCTCGCTGCGCGCCCTTTTCGACCATCTCACCGACCCGGAAATACGGAAATGTTTTCTCCTGCTGCTCGCCGCGATCGTGCTGCTCATCGCCATCGTGTTTTCGTTCTCGCGGATGGGAATGATTTCCATGCTCGTATCCCTTGGCGCGATGGCCGCCGTCGCCTGGATCGGCGGGCGGCGCGCACCGGTTCCTGCGGTGCTGATCGTGCTCCTGCTGGCAGGCGGTGTGGCGACAGCCGCCTGGGTTGGCGTGGGGCCCGTCGTCGAGCGCTTCGAGGAATTGCCGCAGAATGAGCCGCTCGCGAACGCGACGGAAGGCCGCATGGCGCTATGGAAGAATTCGGCCGAGCTGATCCGCGCGCACCCCTGGACCGGCGTCGGCCTCGGCTGCTTCCAGTACGCCTTCACGCGCGTGCAGCGCGTCGGGCTCACCTACGTCGCCGATCACGCGCACAACGACTATCTCGAGCTTGCCGCCGAACTCGGCTTGCCGTGTGCCGCGTTTCTCTTCGCGACGATCTTCTGGCTCGCGTTCCGAATTCTCGAGGCCGCTCTGGGCGCGACTTCGGCACTCGCCCGATCGCTGGCGCTCGGCTCGTTCGGTGCCGCCATCGCGCTTCTCGCGCACAGTGTCGCGGACTTCAACCTCTACATCCCGGCGAACGCACTCGTCTTCGCCGTGATCCTCGGCACGGGCTACGCGATGTCGCTCGACGAGCGCGCGGCCGTGCACGAAAAGCGCGCTGGCCGCGCAGACGCAGAGGCCTCGACGCCGCGCGCCCATCCGCGTCCGGCGGCCGCGGAGACGCCCGGCGAAATTCCCATCGCCGTCAAATTGGAAATCGATTTCCCGATCAAGGGATCGGGCCCAGGCTGACGTCGTCGAGCCACAGCGTTCCGCCGATCTGGTTGTCGAGCTTCCGGCTCGGCCGCCGCACCACCTGCACGACCACGATCCGCGTCTGCGGCGGCACGCGGAATTCGAGTGTCTGCTCCTGCCACGCCGCCGTTCCCGTCAGGTTCCCGGTCTCGGCCGAAAGCGCCGCGCGGTCGAACGGATCGTACACCCCGATTCGCGGCCCGCTGTCCGTCGTGATTCCCTCGGTGCGAATCCACGCCGCCAGCCGGTAGGCCGTATCCGGCTCGACCGCCACGTACTGCGCCACGTGGCCGAAATCGAGGTTGTGCTTCCCGTCGAACCGCACCCAGAGCGAGCGCGACCCGCCGTGGACGGTCTCCGTATCCACCTCCGTCTCCGCGCCATCGATCGGCACGATGCGCCAGTCGAATCCGCCGCCGAGCACGGCGTCCTCGAATCCGCCGTTGGTGATCCGGTTGGCGACGTCCCCCGCGTGCACGCGGTCGGGATCGTGGCGCGCGAGGTCAGCCCACACCGCCTCGAGCGCGTCCACGCGGCGCGCCTGGAGCAGCGCGTCGAAATAGCGCAGCGCCGCGTCCATGTCGAACGCGTCGGGCGACGCGATCATTCGCCGCCACGCATCCGCCGCCGCGTCCAGCCGCTCCGTGTGCACCAGATAGTCGAGGTAGGTCGAAAGAATTTCCTGCCGCGCCGGAACGATCGCCAGAATCTCCGCGGGCGGCATCCCGCCGCGCCACGCGAGATCGAATGCGCCGGTCCGCAACGACGCGTCACCCTCGATCGCCCTCCCCAGCGGCGCCGCCGCTTGCGCCGCGTTGCCCGCGCGAATCAGGAAATTCGCGTATTGCCAGTTGATTGCGGGCGACCTTGGAAAAAGCTCCAGTGCACGCTCGTACGCGCGGGCTGCGCCCGCGGAATCTCCCGCGAGGTCGAGCGCCTCGCCGAGCCCGGCCCAGTTTTCCGCCCGATGCGGCCCGAGCCGCGCGGCCGTCTCGAACGCGCGCGCGACCTCCAGCGGATCGGCGTCCGCCTGCTCGGCCGCGAGCGCGCGCCCAAACCGCGCCGGATACTCCGGGTTCGACGGGTCCCAACGCTCGGCCCGCCGGATTCCGTCGAGCGAATTCCGCGCCGCGAGCCGGCTCGCCACCGCCTCGCGCACCGCCTGCACCAATAGCACGGCCAGCAGCAGCGCGAGCAATCCGCGCCCGAGTAAAGATGCCAGTGCCCGCGGTCTCATGCCGCTTTCGCAGGCAATTCCGCGGCCAGTGGAACGGCGCGCCGCTTTTCCGTCGCGCAGATTCCGCACGATTTATCGCACCGTTCGGAAGCCGTGGGCGCCACCCCATTCCCGATTTGGGCAGTGTCCTAATTTGACGAATCGTCATTCTTCGCAAGCTGTCATCCCGAACCCAGCCGCGTCTTTTGCGGATGGAGGTGAGGCATCGGCTGTTTCTTCGACGCTCGCAAATGACTGTGCATCAACTTTCCGCTGAAATTGGGAAATTACCCCGATTTGGTTCACCCTTTGGCGGTGCTACGCTCTGTGATAAATCTTGAGTGGTAGATCCACCGGAAGGTGACTATGCCGACCCTGATTCCCCAGCCAACGCGCGTGCAGGCGGCGGGCAGCAAGCCGAAGATGATCGACGAATACGTGGGCCGCGTGAACTCCCAGACCGCGGCGCTGAGCGTCGCCCACATGCACAGCCCCGCGGGATGGCTCGAGCCCGGCCAGACGCCCGAGTTCGATGAATACACGCTTGTCCTGCAAGGCTCGCTGCGCGTCACCCACAAGGGCGGCGTCATCGACGTCCCCGCCGGCCAGGCCGTGGTCGCCCATCGCGGCGAATGGGTGCAGTACGCGACTCCCGACGGCGCCGAATATATTTCCGTTTGCCTCCCGGCCTTCGCGCCCGACACCGTCCACCGCGACTACTAACGAGCCTTCACACTCTGCTCTGTCATTCCGAGCCCGGCCGTCTTTTGGACGGCGGCGAGGAATCTGCTGTTGTTTTGTCTCGTGCCTCTCGCGCACAGCCTAAAACGACTTGCGTTCCAGCAGCCAGAGCGTCAGCCCCAGCACCGCCAGCGTAAACACGCCCGTCGACCAAACCGGCCACCATGACGCGATCGTCCCTCCCTGCACGAACGAAACGCACAGTTCCTCGAGCTCCGCGCACTTCGGCAGTATCCGGTATGCCCAGTCGACGATCACGCGCGCCACATGCGACGAAAAAATTCGGTAGAAGGTCTCCTGCCGCAGCGCCAGTGACGGCGACAGTACCCAGATCGCCACGGACGCGATGATCGGCAGCGCCACACCCTTCTGCGGCAGCGTCACCAGTGCCGTCACCGCCAGCAGCGCCGCGAAGCTGAACGTCTGAATCAGCATTGCAACGCCCACCTGCCACGTCCCGATGCCCGTCGTCCACCACAGTCGCAGCGCCACCGGCAGCGTGGCCACCACGAACGTCGCCGAATACAGCGTCAGGCCCGCCAGGAATCGCCCCAGAAAAATCCTCCACCGCGCGGTTCCTTTCGAAAACGTCAACTCCAGCCAGCCTTTCTCCAGCGTCGCCGTCAGCAGCGGCGCCGCCGCGAAGATTGCCAGCAGCAGCCAGAGCGACCCCGTCGCGCGCAGATCCGATTCCAGCACGCTCGGCACGGCGATTGCCGGAGGCGCCGGCGATTGCGTGCCGACGACGATCGTCGTCGCGCCGTCGCCCAGCGTTCGGACGTGCACAACCGCGTTGAAAGCGATTGCGACCAGAATGGCCACGCCCAGGAGCACCAGCGCCACGCGGCGGCTCATGCTCTCGTGGAGTGCATTCAAATACGTCGCGAACATTACGATTCCTGTCCGCTCACGACCTGCAGGAAAAAGTCCTCGAGCGATAGCCTCACCGGCTCGACCGACTCGATCTCTACGGGCACGCCGCGCAGCCGGTCGAGCAGGGAATTGAGCTGCGTCCGGTCGCGCGGTGCGAATCGCAGCGTGTTTTGCTCCCACCCCGCCGCGCCATGCCCGGCGACTGCCGCCGCGGCCGCGCGCACCGCGTCGTCCGCTGCCGCCACGCGCACCAGATACTCGCCCGTCCCGCGCGTGAATTCCTCCGGCGTGGCCGCGCGCGCCACCTTGCCTTTGTTCAGGATCACGATTCGGTCGCACACCAGCTCGATCTCCGAAAGCAGGTGCGAGTTCAGGAAAATCGTTTTGCCTTCGGCCCGCAGTTGAACCAGCAGATCGCGGACGTCCTTGCGCCCCAGCGGATCGAGCCCGTCGGTCGGCTCGTCGAGAAAGAGCACCTCCGGATCGCTCACCAGCGCCTGCGCCAGCCCGAGCCGCTGCTGCATACCTTTCGAATACGCCTTCACCGGCTTTCGCTCGTCCCCGAGCCCTACTCGTTCGAGCAGCGCCGGAATGCGCCGCTTCATCAAACCGCGATCCACGCCGTTCAGTCGCCCCATGTACCGCAGAAAATTCTTTGCCCGAAAATGGTCCGGCAGGCGCATCTGTTCCGGCAGGTAGCCCACGCGCCGTCGCGCCGCGGGATCGCTCGGCGAACTCCCCAGCACGCGCGCGGTCCCGGCCGTAGGCGTTGCGAGACCCAGCAGAATCTTGATGAGTGTCGTCTTGCCCGCGCCGTTTTGACCGATCAGCCCGAAAATCGTGCCCGGCTCGACGCGGAGCGAAACCCCCTGCAGTGCGCCGACCGTCTTTCCTCGAAACGCGCGGTACGTCTTCTCCGAGGTCGCGTACTTCGATGGCCGCGCTGGTCATGTTCTCGTCGGGCAAGGCGACGTCACGCTCGGACTCCGGAAATCGCCAATGCCCAGAAACGGCAGCGAGCCGAGCAGCAGTCCCATCATGGCGGGCGCAACCCATACGAGCGCGCCCAGCACAAAATAGATCGGATGGCGCGCCGCCCACGCGTGCCTCTCGATGGCTGCGCTCGCTGGAATGAAGATGCCCCAGCAGGCCAGCATCACGATCGAGGGAAATAGGCCCGCGCAGAGCCGCATCGCGCGTCCGCCGCCGGCGCGGTGCGAAAGCCATGCTCCCAGCGCGCCCACCAGCGGCTGCGCGATGACCCACGGCAAGTACGCTGCCATCAAAGCCAAGCCCGGAAACCATGCCGTGGACCGCTCCGCTACCAGCCGGGGACGCAAGCTCGCGCAGGAGAGGGCCATCAGCAGCAGGTTGGCCGCCGTCAGGCTCGCAAGCCCCGGCAGCCATAGTTGTTTCGTTCGATCGTTCATCGCTCCCTCCGGCCGTCTGGCGCGGCGAATCCCGCGTGCCAGTCGCCGCGAATCCCCGATCTCACCGGTCGCGCGCGCCACGGCGTCGGATTCGCACGCGCCCTGCGCGCGCAGCGCTTCGTAGCAATCCTCGAGATGTCCGGCCAGCTCCGCCGCCACTTCGTCATCCGGTGTGAGCGCCGCTTCGTCGCCGCTCATCCGTTCGTATACCAGCCTCTTCCAGTCAGGCACGCGTCACCCCCGCCAGGCGGTCGAGCGCCCGGAAGAAAAATCGCCACTCCCGGCGCAGCGGCGCGAGTTTCTTTCGGCCCCTCGCCGTCAGGCTGGAACCAGCCTCTTCCAGTCAGGCACGTGTCACCCCCGCCAGGCGGTCGAGCGCCCGGAAGAAAAATCGCCACTCCCGGCGCAGCGGCCCGAGTTTCTTTCGCCCCGTCGCCGTCAGGCTGTAGTAGCGCCGGTCGCGCCCCGCGCGATTGGCTTCCCATTGACCCTTCACCCAGCCGCGCTTTTCGAACTCGTAGAGCATGGGATAGAGCGACGCGAGTTTGAACCGCAGCGCGCCCCCGCTGTCTTCCTCGATTCGCTTCCCGATCTCGAAGCCGTAGAGCGGCTCCTTGGCGAGCAGCGCGAGGATCGCCAGCTCGGCGCTGCCCCGCGTGATCTTTGAATCGATTCGTGTCGTCACAATATAGGACTCCTGTATTCGAATATAGGAATCCTATATTCATGGGCTGATGTCAATGGAACTCGGCGAAAAAAGCAGCACCTGTCCTCTTTCTAATCGTCACAGTGTGTCGAACAAAACGGGCGCCAAGCTATTGAAAACAAAGAACGGCGACCGCCGCAAATCGTCACGAGCTCGAAGGGTCACCAAATGCCTTCCCGAGGCGAAAAGATGACCGCAAAACCGCCAATATCGCGATTGGGCACATAGCCGGGAGGCAGCTTCCTACGCCGTTTGCGTTGCTGCTATGCTTTCCCTTCGCCGACCCCAGGAAAGGCAACACACGGGAGAAGGAACGGATGACGACGGAGCGCGCACACACGGAGAAGGAACGGATGACGACGGAGCGCAAGCCGGAATTCTTTGCGGGCAAGGGCATTCAGATTGGGATTATCGGATGCGGCTACGTGGGACTCCCGCTCGCGCTGCGTTTTGCCGATGTGGGTCACCGGGTGACGGGATTCGACCTCGACCAGACCAAAGTCGAAAAGCTGAACTCCGGGCAGTCGTACATCCAGCACATCCCGGCGGCGAAGATCCGGCAGCACGTCCAGGCCAAACACTTCAGCGCTACCACCGATTTCGGCGTGCTGAAGCAGATGGACGCGGTATTGATCTGCGTTCCGACGCCTCTCGACGAGCGGCGCGAGCCCGACTTGACCTACGTCGAGCAGACCGCCAAGGCGATTGCGCCGAATCTCCAGCGCAGCCAGTTGATCGTCCTCGAGAGCACCACGTATCCCGGCACCACCGAAGAGCTGGTCCTGCCGATACTCGAAAAAGGCGGGCTGAAGTGTCCGATCGCGCGAGACGCCGCCGCGGAAAACATGGCGACGGATTTTTATCTCGCGTTTTCACCCGAGCGCGAAGATCCCGGCAACAAGCAGTACGGCCTCGCGCAGATTCCCAAGATCGTCGGCGGCATCAATCCTCCGAGCGGGCGCGCGGCGATGGGACTCTACGCGCAGATCGTGTCGAAGGTGGTGCCGGTGACGTCCACGCGAGCCGCGGAAATGGTGAAGCTGCTCGAAAACATCTTCCGCTGCGTGAATATCGCCATGGTCAACGAGCTGAAGCAGCTCTGCCTGCGGATGGACCTCGACATCTGGGAGGTAATCGACAGCGCCGCGACGAAGCCCTTCGGCTTCATGCCGTTCTATCCCGGGCCGGGGCTCGGGGGGCACTGCATCCCCGTCGATCCGTACTATTTGTCCTGGAAGGCGCGCGAATACGACTTCTCGACGCGCTTCATCGAGCTGGCCGGCGAAATCAATACCGAGATGCCGTATCACGTGGTAAACGCCGTGGCCAGCGCGCTGAACGACCGGCAGAAAAGCATCAAGGGCTCGAAGATTCTGCTGCTCGGCGTGGCGTACAAGAAAGACGTGGACGATCTGCGCGAATCGCCGTCGCTGAAGCTGCTCGAGCTGCTCACCGAGCGCGGCGCAAACCTCGACTACAACGACCCGTACTTCCCGGCGCTGCACAAGATGCGCCACTACGATTTTTCGCACAAGCGGTCCGTCGAGCTGACGCCTGCCACTTTGGCCGCGTACGATTGCGTGCTGATCGCGACCGACCACTCGAGCTACGACTACGAGGCGATTGTGAACAACGCCAGGCTCGTTGTGGATACCCGCAACGCCACGCGCCGCGTGAAGCAGGGGCGCGACAAAATCGTGCCGTGCTGAGGCAGGCATGACAGAAAACGCGCTGTTTACCTAAACACGCCGCACAAACGATAGTTCTATTGCAGGGGAAGTATCTCGGAACTAACGTACTAGATTATGGACGCCCAAGCCGTCACCCACCCCGATAAACAGGCCCTGGGCGTCGACGAGTCCAGCCGCCGCCGCAGCATGCGCGTCCTGCTCAGCGTGCCGATTCGCGTCACCGGCAGGACGACGGGCAACGAGGACTTCGACGAGCAGACGCGCACGCTGGTCGTCAACGCGCACGGGGCGTTGATTTCGGTGCAAGCGTCCGTCGCCCTCGATCAGATCATCACGGTTTCGAGTAAGCTGACGAGCCAGGCTCGGGAATGCCGCGTCGTCCATGTGGGCACTCCGCTCGCTGGCAGAGCCCAGCTCGGAATCGAATTCGTCCAGCCGTCGCCTTCGTTCTGGCAGATCGACTTTCCGCCGGACGACTGGGTCGTACCGGACGCCTGACGGGTCCCGCCGCGATCGCGGCAAAATCCAAACTATTGAGGCGCGGAGAGGAGTTCGGCGCGAACAGTGCCGAACGGAAGCTGCGCCTGCATGATCACGGGCGCGCGCGAAGCGTCGTTCGCGAACCACACGGTAAAGTGAACCGCCGTGATTTCCTTTTGGTACTGGAAGACGGCGACGGAAACGCGTGACGCGGAAAAGCTGCCGGCGGCGACCTTCACTGGTTCACTCGGGATCTCCCGCCGGGCGCGGACTTCGTAGAGATCGGTCCCATCGTAGACGGGGCCGCGGAATTCCGGCGTGCGGTCCCAATCGACGCGGCGCAGCGCGTAGAGCATGCCGAGCGGATCGCGCGTCCCCGGCAGGACGACGATACTGGGTCCGGGCGCGCGCGACGCTTCTCCCGACGGCAGGAAGTGAAAGACCTGGTCTTGAATTTTCCCCAACTCATCGAGATGCGTCTCGTACTGACGGCTTTCGAGCGTCGACGCGTCGGTGTAGGAATCGAACTGATCGTCGATGGGGAAAAGCGAGCGCACGGGACTGAGCGTGTGCGCGAGAGCGCGGAAGTGCCACGTCGCGTAGCCGAAGAGGTCGCGCTGCTCGGGCACGGTAAGTTCCATGGAAGCGGCGCTCGAAAATGCGGCCCAGGCGACGCGATAGTTCAGCTTCTCGCCGGCGCGAAACGGCATCGCCAGCGGTTTCGATGGCGGGTCTAGCTTGGGCTTCGTCGTTTTGTTGCGCGGAGACATCTGAGAAGTCGCGGCGCGCTCCGCGAAACCGGCCGATGCCGGAAACAGTGCGAGGGCGGCCGCGAGTGCAGCCGCTGTTGCAAGAATTGCGCCAGATTGGCGGCGATTTGCGTGCATTATGTTTGTGCTGCGAGCACGGGTGCGGACCGTGATTCTTGCCCGCCCGCGACGCGCCGGGCTATAGTCAAGCGTACCTGAAACGCAGGACGCAATCATCACATCGCAAGGGCTGTTGCGGATTCGAACCGCCGCGTATGGTCCGTTTCCGATTTAGTGGAGGATTTTCCGGATGCGCTACCTGGTGACGGGAGGCGCCGGTTTCATCGGCTCCAACATCGTGGATGAACTCGTGCGCCGCGGGCATTCCGTCGTGGTGCTCGACGATCTTTCCACGGGCAACGAGGCGAACCTCGCGGGCGTCCGCGGCAAGATCGATTTTCGCGCGGGCAGCATCACCGATCTGGCGGAGGCGCAGGCGGCGTGCAAGGGAGCGGATTACGTCATTCATCTCGCGGCGCGGACGTCCGTTCCGAAGTCCGTGAAGGATCCGCTCGAGACGAACCGCGTGAACATCGACGGGACGCTGAACGTGCTGGTGGCGGCGCGCGACGCGGCGGTGAAGCGAATCGTTTATGCCGCGTCATCGTCCGCCTACGGAGAAACCCCGGCGCTGCCGAAGACCGAAGCGATGCAGCCCCAGCCGATTTCGCCGTACGGCGTGACGAAGTTCGTCGGCGAGCTTTACGCGCAGGTTTTTGGGCGCGTCTACGGTCTCGAAAATGCTTCGGTGCGCTACTTCAACGTTTTCGGGCCGCGGCAGGACCCGACGTCGCAGTATTCCGGCGTGCTTTCGCGCTTCATGCTCGCGATTCTCCAGGGTGAATCGCCCGTGGTTTACGGCGACGGCGAACAGTCGCGCGACTTCACCTACATCGACAACGTGGTGGACGAAACGCTGCGGGCGTGCGAGGCGAGCGGCGCGTCGGGGAAAGTTTTCAACGGCGGGACGGGTGCGCGAATCACGCTTAACGAAGTTCTGAAGCAGCTCGAAAAAATAGCCGGCCGGAAGATTCAGGCGAAATACGATCCGCCGCGCGCGGGTGACATTCGCGATTCGCAGGCGGATATTTCGCTCGCACGGAAGGTCCTCGGCTACGAACCTCGCGTTCACTTCGAGGATGGCCTAAAGCGTACCTGGGAGTGGTACAAGGGCGCATACGGGAAGCAGTGACGAGTGATTCGTGGCCCCGCGGCTCCATCCGGGGTGCAAAGGGCGCGCTTGGATAACCTCAGGGCAAGCGAGTGCCTAGTGAAGACCTGGACCCACCCTCACAATGAGAGGGTGGGCACCCGAAAAAACCACGCGCTCAAATCGCAGGCAACTGAACCCGCGACGGGAACTCTTATCGTCTGCCCCGCGAGGGTGCGGAGCGTTCCGGCCTGAACGATTGCCACTCACGGATTTGTTCGGACACCTCAGCCTTCTCGCGTTCGTCTTTCGCGTTGTCCCACCGGCGCCGAAGCTCTTCGAGTTTGGCTTCCACAAATCCAGCTCGTCCTGATTTTGGTTCTGGTTTGTCGCGGTTACCGTATCCCATGCTTCGATTACTCCTCTTTTGATTTGAGAATATTGCCCCTGATCCCGCCGTCGTCGAGGCAGGCATTCCCCTGCCTAATTATACTCCGGAAACTACCCAATACCGTAGAGCTCTGAGTTGCCGGTTCCCAGGTAGGAGTCTATGATTAGCGACTGCGCTGCACCGAGCGGGCGGGCAAGGGCAGTGAGGCTACGGACGAAAGGACGCGGATGGCGAGCCAAGCGAAGTGATGGAAGCGTTGCGCGGGGTGATCGACCCGGAGCTGCAGAAGAACCTCGTGACGCTCGGCATGGTGAAGAACGTCGAGGTGAACGACGGGACCGTATCGCTCGGCGTGACGCTGACAACGTATGGATCCCCTGCGAAGGGCACGATCGAAAAAGACATTCGGGCGGCGCTTGCGAAGGTTCCCGGAGTAACCGCGGTTGAGGTGAACTTCGATGTGTCAGTGCCGCAGGGGCGGCGGCTGCAGGACAAGGCGCCGATCGAGGGCGTGAAGAATCTGGTCGCGGTGGCGAGCGGCAAGGGCGGCGTGGGGAAGACGACGGTTGCCGTGAATCTGGCGATCGCGCTGAAGAACATGGGCGCGGCGGTGGGGCTGCTCGACGCGGACGTCTACGGCCCGAACGTCCCGATGATGCTCGGCACGAACGAGCAGCCGAGGGCGCTCGACGAGCGCACGATCATCCCGGTGCAGGCCTACGGCGTGAAGATGATTTCGATGGGGCTGCTGAACCCGGGCGACAAGCCGCTCGTCTGGCGCGGGCCGATGCTCCACAGCGTGATGCAGCAATTCCTGCGCAGCGTTCGCTGGGGGCAGCTCGATTACTTGGTGGTGGACTTGCCGCCGGGCACGGGAGACGTGCAGTTGAGCCTGATTCAGACCGTGTCGGTGAGCGGGGCGGTGGTGGTGACGACGCCGTCGGCGGTTGCGCTGGCGGACGTGCGCAAAGCCGTCGAGATGTTCCGGCAGGTGAACGTCGAAGTTCTCGGCGTGGTGGAAAACATGAGTTACTTCGCGTGCCCGCACTGCCAGAAGCGCATCGACGTGTTCGGGTACGGCGAAGGCGAGAAGATGGCGAAGGAGTTCGGCATTCCGCTGCTCGGCGAGATCGAAATCGATCCGCAAATCCGCATCGGCGGCGATACGGGGAAGCCGGTGGCGTCGCTCGGCGAAGACGCGGCCGGGGCGAAAAGCATCTACGCGATGGCGCGCAACGTGGCGGCGCGGATTTCGGTGGTGGATTTGTCCGCACCGGCGCCGGTGGTGCAGATTCTTTGAGAGCGCTGGTGCAGAGTAACGCCGTGCCCGGACGACTTGCTGCGGGTGAACCTGCGCAGAGGCAGGCGCTCCGCGCCGTCTGTTTTATGTCAGGGCTGAAGCCCTGACCCACAAACCCTAGCTTGCGCTTCGCGCGCCAGGGAGCACAGCCGGGAGTGACCGTGCGGCAAAGACAAAAGCAGATGCCTGACCGCGTCGCGCGCCAGCGAACAGCCCGGGCAAGCAAGGGCGCTCGCGGAGGGTTAGGCAGCGCCCGGACGACCCGCCACGGCGGGCGCGAAAGGCGCACTTGCTGCGGGTGAGACTGTGCGAAGGAAGGCGTCCCGCGACACCATCCGGGACGCAGACAACGCGCTTCGCGCAATCGATTTTATGTCGGAGCTGAGGCTCCGGCCCCTAAACTGCGAGCAGCCGCAAGAAAGATTGCAGCAAATGCGCGGGCGCAATACGGTTCCGCGCGGAGAAACCAATCGATATGAGCGAACTTGTTCAGTTCAGCACGGACAAAGACGTCGCGATCATCACGATCAACAATCCGCCGGTCAACGCGCTGAGCCGCGGCGTGCCGGAAGGGATCGAGGAAGCGATCGCGCGAATCAATCAGGACGACAGCATACGGGCGGTGGTGCTGATCGGCGGCGGGAAGACGTTCATCGCGGGCGCGGACATCAACATGTTCGTTGAGATGACGTCAGGCACGGGCGAGCGGATCAATCTGCTCCCGACGCTGCTGAAGATCGAGGACTGCGGCAAGCCCGTGGTGGTGGCGATTCACGGAAACGCGCTGGGCGGCGGGCTGGAGGTGGCACAAGCCTGCCATTACCGCGTGGCGGCGCCGGACGCGCGCGTCGGGCAGCCCGAAGTGAACCTCGGGATCATCCCCGGCGCGGGCGGGACGCAGCGGCTGCCGCGGCTGGCGGGCGTGGCGAAGGCGGTCGAGATGTGCACCACCGGCAAGCCGCTGAAAGCGGGCGAAGCGCTCGAGGCGGGGATCATCGACAAGCTGATCGAGGGTGACCTGCTGGCGGGCGCGGTGGCGTTCGCGCGCGAAGTGGCCGGAAAGCCGGTACGCAAGACGCGCGATCGGAACGAGAAGCTGGGAACGCCGGTGGAAAATGCGCCGATCTTCGCCGCGGCGCGCGAGACCGTGCGCAAGAAACAGCGAGGACTGCCCGCGCCGCTCGCGGCGATCGACGCAATCGAGGCGGCGACGAAATTGCCGTTCGACAAGGGATGCGAGGAGGAGGCGCGGCTGTTCGACAAGTGCCTCTATACGGACGAATCGAAGGCCCTGATTCACGTGTTCTTCGCCGAGCGCGAAGTGGCGAAGGTGCCGGACATTCCGAAAGAGACGCCGGTGATTCCGGTGAATTCGGTGGCGATCGTCGGCGCGGGAACGATGGGCGGCGGAATCGCCATGGTGTGCGCGAATGCGGGAATCCCCGCCGTCGTGAAGGACGTGGACCAGGCGGCCCTCGACCGGGCGCTGGCGACGATTCAGAAAAACTACGCGAGCTCGGTGAAGCGCGGGCGGTTCACGCAGGAGCAAGTGGACGAGCGCATGAAGCTGATCAAGACCACGCTGAGCTACGACGATTTTGCCGGCGCGGACATGGTGATCGAGGCCGCCTTCGAGACGATGCCGGTAAAAAAGGCGGTGTTCGCGGAGCTGGATCGCGTGTGCAAGCGCGGCGCGATCCTTTCGAGCAATACGTCGACGCTGAACATCGACGAGATCGCGGCGACGACTTCGCGGCCGGAATCCGTGATCGGGATGCACTTTTTCAGCCCGGCGAACGTGATGCGGCTGCTGGAAATCGTCCGCGGCAGACGGACCGCCAAGGACGTGATCGCCACGTGCATGCAGCTCTCGAAGAAGCTGGGCAAGGTGGGCGTGCTGGTGGGGAATTGCCAGGGGTTCGTCGGCAACCGGATGTTCCTGCCGTACATTCGCGAGGCGCAATTCCTGGTGGAGGAGGGCGCGGCGCCGGAAGCGGTGGACAGCGCGCTGACCGAGTGGGGCATGGCGATGGGGCCGCTCGCTGTCGGGGATTTGGGCGGGCTCGACATCGCCTATCGCATCCGCAAGGAATACCGGCATCTCGCGAAACCGGGCACGCGGCATCCTTATATCGAAGATCGTCTTGTCGAGATGGGGAAGCTCGGGCAGAAAAGCGGCTCGGGCTGGTACAAGTACGACGCGGAGCGGCGCGCGACGCCCGATCCGGAGGTCGCGGCGCTGGTGCGCAAGTGGAACGCCGAGTCGGGGATTCCGCAGCGGCAGATTTCAGCGGACGAGATCGTCGAGCGGTGCGTCTACGCGCTGGTGAACGAAGGCGCGCGCATCCTCGAGGAAGGCTACGCGCTGCGCGCGGGCGATATCGATACGATCTACGTCAACGGCTACGGATTCCCCGCGTACCGCGGAGGGCCGATGTGGTATGCGAGCGCCGTGGGGCTGAAAAAAGTCTACGACCGCGTCTGCGAATTTCACCGGAAGCACGGCGTGCTGTGGGAACCGGCTCCGCTATTGAAAAAGTTGGCGGTCGGAGGGAAAGACTTTCGCCGAATTCAAGCGGGAAGCCGCGCACGCCTCGGATTAGCGTCGATCACGTGCTGCGCGCGCATACTTTCAGAAACCGAAATGCAGATCCCTCACCGCCATCCTCAAAAAAACGCGGCTGGGTTCGAGATGACACCGCTGTAGTAGGCGCGGCAGTCAGATCAATTCAAAATTACTTTGGCGGCGTGACGCCGAAGGCGTTCGACTGAAACTCGAGCGAGGCGGGGAAGTGCTGCGCGAAGTAGCTCCAATCGTGCCCGCCTGGGTAGAGATGAAACTCGTGCGGGATGCCGCGCGAAACGAGCAGATCGTGAAATGCCTGCGCGCCCCTGTTGAAACCGTAGTCGTCCTCCGTCCCACAATCGAAATAGATGTGCAGTCCCGACGGCCGCGGGCCATTGCGCACGAGCGTGAACGGGCTATTGCGATTCCAATACGCCGGGTCAAACGGATCGCCGAAGACGGAGCCGAGCATGCGTCCGAGGATGGAAGCCGCGCCCGGGAGTAGCGGCCTGCACGTGCGGGAGCGTGGCGATCAGCGCGGCGCTGTGCGCGCTGACGGAGCCGAAGAGATCGGGATGTCGAAACGCCAGGTGCAGCGCGCCGTAGCCTCCCATGGAGATTCCGCCGATGCCGCGATAGCGGCGTCCCGCCCGGATGCGATAGTGGCTTTCGATGAAGGGCAGAAACTCCCGGATGAAGAAATCCTCGTATCGCACGCGGCCGTCGCGGGAATTGATGTAGAAGCTTCGGTCGCCGTCGGGCGTGGCGATGACGAATTCGCCGAGCCGCTTCTGATCCCAGAGGTCCTGAATCAGTTCCCAGCCGCCCGAGTTGAGCAGAGCCTGCTCGTTTTCGCCGAGCCCGTGCAGCATGTAGAGAACGGGATAGCGGAGCGTCTTCTGCGCGTCGTAGCTGGGAGGCAGGAGCACGCAGTAGGGAACGGGGCGGCCAAGGATTTTGCTGGGCACCGCGCGGCATTCGGCGCGGCCGGCGGCGCGCGCGGGTGCGCCAGGCAAAAAGCAAGCGAGCAGCAGCGAAAATGCCGGGAGCGCCACCCGCCGCACTCTATTCATACCGCAGCGCCTCGACCGGATCCAGCCGCGCCGCGCGAGACGCGGGATAGATCCCGGCCGCAAGGCTCACCGCGATCGAAAAGGCGATTGCCGCGACGACCATCCACCAGGGTATGGCGGCGACCTTGATGGCGGGCAGTTGCTGACGGCTCAAATAGATGTTGGTGCCGAAATTGATGGAGCGCTCGATCAGCCAGCCCAGCAGCACGCCGCAAAGGCCGCCGAGGAAACCCATCACGGCCGCCTCGGTGAAGAACAGCCTGCGGACGTCGCGATCCGCGGCGCCCAGCGCCTTGAGCACTCCGATTTCGCGCCGCCGCTCGAGAATGGCCATCACCAGCGTGTTGATGATCCCGAGAGACGCCACCACGAGCGCCAGGCTGCCGAAAATTCCGAGGAGAAGGTCGAACACCGCGAACACCACGCTCAGGTTGCGGCTGGCGTCGAGCAGAGAAAAAGCCGTAAAGCCCATCTGCTTGATCGCGTCTTCCGCGGCCTTCACGTCGGAAGCGCCTTTCACGCGCACGGTGAGGTTTTCGTAGGTGCGCTGCGAAGGCGTATCGCGCAGGAGGTCGCGCAAGTCGTTGGTCTGCGCGGCGCGCAAAGTCTCCGCCACCTCCAGCGGAATCAGAAGCCGACCGCGCCCGATGCCGCCAATACTGCCGGGTTCCGTTTCAACGATGCCCACGATGCGCAGCCTCTTCTCGCGCGGCACGATCGAGAAGCCGGCCGCGCCCTCCGCCGCCTTGCCGCCGGCAGAATCCGGCGGGAGCGCCTGGCGCTCCGCGTAGCGCAGCACGATTTCCTGGCCGATAAGGGAATCGGGCTGCTGGGGAGAGAGCCGTCGCGCAAACTCGATTTGCAGGATGGCCTCGTCCGCCGAGGGGCCGGAGAAAAACGTCCCTTTCATATCCTCAAACGCGCCGTCATTGCGCGTCGAGGGTGACACTCCCGCGACGACCGTGGGATACGGATTTCCGGCGTAGCGAATTTCCGTGGGAAAGCGGATATCGGGATACACCTCGTCGACATTGGGCAGAGCCGCGAGTTTGCGGCGAGCGTCCTCGTCGAGCGGCTGCGCTGCGGCTGCGGGCGGACTGGACCGCTCGGCGCGCCCGCCGAAACCATCGAAGTTTGATCGCGGCGCGACAAAGATGGCGTTGAACAGGCCGGAGCGAGAGAGCCGCTCGGTGGCCAAATTCTGCAACCCGACGCCGAGCGAGAGCATGGCGACGAGCGACGCCACTCCCACGCCGATGCCCAGCGTGGTGAGGGAATTTCGGAGCAGGGCCTCGCGCAGATTGCGGGCGGCGAGATCCATGAGGTCGCGGGCCTTCACGCGCGGGCTCCGTCGCTCAGGATCTGACCGTCGCCCATCAGGATCAGCCGATGCGCGAAACGCTCGGCGCGGTGGCGTTCGTGCGTGACCATGACGATGGTCATGCCGAGGGTCTCGTTGATCTCGCGCAGGAGCAGCATGATTTCGTCGCCGGTGGCGCTGTCGAGGTTTCCGGTGGGCTCATCCGCGAGGAGAATGGTGGGGCGGTTGACCAGCGCCCGCGCGAGCGCGGCGCGTTGCTGTTCGCCGCCGGAAAGCTCGCCGGGGCGGTGCGTGAGCCGCGCAGCCAGGCGGACGCGTTCGGCCGCCTCGCGGACGCGCGCAGTGCGCTCGCTGCGTTCCACTTCCGCCAGGCGCAGCGGCAGCTCAACGTTTTCTTCGAGGGTCATGCGCGGGAGGAGATTGAAATTCTGAAAGACGATCCCGATGGTCTGGCTGCGATGCTTCGCAAGCTCGTCCGAGCTCATCTCCGCGAGATTGCGTTCGTGCGCGAATATGGCTCCCGACGAGGGGCGGTCGAGGCCCGCCATCAGGTTCAGCAGCGTGGACTTGCCCGACCCGGAACTGCCCAGAAGCGCGACGAATTCGCCGGCCCGGATGCTCAGCGTGACGTCGTTGACGGCGCGAACGAGCGTCGAGCCCATCTGGTAGTGCCGCGCGAGACGGTCCGTGCGGATGGCGATCCGACCGTTTCCCGGGTTGCCGATGTTGGCCGAAGTCATTGCCCTCTCAATGGTACTACGCGCGCGGCCGATCCGATGTTGCTGCGGAATGCGATCCATCTTGCATCTGGCCCAGCGTCGGGATTTCACATTCGGCTATAATCGCCAGCCCGGCCGAATCTGGCCGGACCGGCTGCGCGAGTTGGCTCCCCGGCGCGGCTGGACGGAATGGAGAGCGATGGCAATTCTGGTGACGGGCGGCGCGGGGTACATCGGCGGCGTGACCGTCGAGCGCCTGAGCGCGAAGGGCGAACAGGTCGTGGTGCTGGACGATCTGGTCGCGGGGCCACCGTTCTTCTCTGGACAAGGACATTCCGTTCTATCAGGGGCGCGTGGGCGACCGCGCGCTCGTTGCCCGCGTCACCGGGGAACACAAGATCGAGGCGTGCATCCACTTCGCCGCGCTCGCGTACGTCGGCGAGTCGGTCGCCGAGCCGATGAAGTATTTCGAGAACAACGTCGAGCAGGGCGTTGCGTTCATCGGCGCATTGCTCGGCGCGGGCGTCCGGCACGTGGTGTTCTCGTCGACATGCGCCACCTACGGCGAGCCGGAAACGATGCCCATCTCCGAGACGACGCCGCAATGGCCGAAGAATCCGTACGGCTGGTCGAAGCTGATGATGGAGCGCCTGCTCGATTCCTACGACCACGCCTACGGGCTGAAATTCGTCGCGCTCCGCTACTTCAACGCTGCGGGCGCGACGCAACTCCGGGGCGAGCATCACGAGCCCGAATCTCACCTGGTGCCGAACGTGCTCGCGGCGGCGCTGGGCGAGAAGCCGGAAGTTTCGGTTTTCGGGAACAACTATCCGACGCCCGATGGAACGCCCATACGCGATTACGTTCATGTGGCGGACCTGGCGGAAGCGCACATCCGCGCGCTCGACTATCTCCGCCGGGGCGGCAAGTCCGATTTCATCAATCTCGGGACCGGGCACGGCTATTCGGTTCTGGAAGTGATCGAATGCGCTCACAAGGTGACGGGACGTCCCATTCCCATGCGCATCGAGGGGCCGCGGCCCGGCGATCCGGCGAGATTGGTTGCGGACGCGGCGAAGGCGCAAAAGGTGCTGGGATGGAAGGCCACGATGTCCGACCTACCTTCGATTCTTCGCTCGCAGTGGGAATGGCTCCAGAAACATCCTCGCGGTTATCCCGACTAAAAGAAAAAGCCCCGGCAGGGTGGCCGGGGCTTTTGTGCCGTCAGCGAGATGCTGATTACTAGCGTGTGCGCGCGTTGTGCTTCTTGTTGTAGATGTTCCGCGAGGCCCCGTTCTGGCTCTGGTTGATCGCTTTCCGGTCGGCGCCGGTCAGATGGCCACCGTTCGCTTGGCGATCCGCACTGACTTCACGATTGATGCCCTGTTGCTGGTTTTCAAGATGGGCGGTTTCGCCGGCAGTCAGTTGGCCGCTCTTGATTCCCTGCGCGATGCGGTCCTGCTGATTCTCCTGGCGCTGGCCGATTTCGCCGTTGCCGTAGTGGGCCGTATTCGCATTGTGCTTGTCGTCGTAGATCTGGTTCGACAAGTGGTTCTGCTGATTATTGAGCTTGGCGCGGTCGGCGGCGGTCAGATGGCCGTCGTCTTCCGAGCGCATCGTGTGCTCTTCCTTGTTCACGCCCGCTTCTTTCGTCTCCAGGTTCTTGGTTTCGCCGGCAGTGAGCTGTCCGCTGTCAACTCCCTGCGCGATGCGATCCTGCTGGTCGGTCTTGCGCTGCGCGATCGATTGCGGGTCGGTCGTTGCGGTGGTGTTCGACTGCTGCGCGAATGCCGATGGCACACACAGGGCGATGAGGGCCGCACCACTCAAAATAAGCTGTCTCGTCTTCATGATGGCTTTCCTCTCTATGAACTTGAAATGAGTATTTTAAGTGTCAGCCTCCCATTGCTCCATGGAGGCCGTACGATTGATAGAAACACTGGCCGGAGCGAAAAGTTGCGGCGCGCGTAAGGGGTTCCATGCCCGTCTCTTGGCGCCCGGAGGACAAACGAACGGGAGCTTCCCGCGTCTCTAAGTAGCCGCTCGCCCGGACTACCTTGCGGCTGTCGGCATGGCCGATCCTGTGTATAATGCGCGTTGGTTTGGGACCAGATAGCAATTGCCGATACGACAAATCGAAATATAAACTACCGGCGAGGATGCGCGAACGCTCATAGTGTGGCTCGGGCGCTCCTCTGCCGCGGGAAGCATCAGCAACCAGATCTCAGGGACACGGGCACGCCGTGCGGTCTCTATGGTCCGGTGTGGCGATCGGCTTGCGGGGCAGACCACGATGACAAAGCTCGAAGCGATTATCCAAACGTCCAAGCTGGATGCGGTGAAAGACGCGCTCCATGAAATTGGCGTCGAGGGCATGACGGTGCTCGAAGCCCGTGGACACGGCCGGCAAAAAGGCCACACGGAGTTCTACCGCGGGCGGGAATATACCGTCGATCTCATTCCCAAGCTGAAGCTCGAGATGGTGCTAGCGGACGAGATGGTCGAGAAGGCCGTGCAGGCGATCGTGACGGCGGCGCGCACCGGCAAAATCGGCGACGGCAAGATCTTTCTCTCGAAGGTTGGCGACGCCGTCCGGATTCGCAACGACGAGCGCGGCGACAGCGCGCTGTAAGAGGCACGCGGCAAAGCCGCGCCACGCGGACAACCGGTATGGACACCAGCGAGCGAGGCCCGGCGCAAATCAGGACGCAACCAGACACGTATGTCCACGAAACCCACGATCGGAAGCGAGCTGCGCGATCGATATGCCGAGGGATCGGCGCGCCTGCAAGAGGAATTTTCCGCGAAAGGTGACGGCCGCGCCGCCGTCCACGGCCGCACCGAGCTTGTCGAGTCCATTGCGCTTCGCCTCTGGAACGAACTCGTCTCGCCGGACGCCGAAGGCCCTCGCAATCTTGCGCTGCTTGCGCTCGGCGGCTTCGGACGCCGCTGGCTCTTTCCTCATTCGGATATCGACATTCTGTTTCTCCACGCCGGCGGCGGGTCCGAGCGCGACCTAAAGGACCCGCTTCGCAATTTTTCGCAGGAAATCTGGGATCTCCGGCTGAAGCTGAGCCCGGCCACGCGGACGCTCGCCGAATGCGAGAAGTTCGATCCGAACAACGTGGAGTTCGCGATTTCGCTGCTCGACTGCCGGTATCTTGCGGGCGACCGGAGCCTCTTTGCGCGACTGCACGACCATGTGATTCCCAAGGTCGTGACGCGCGAGTCGCGATCCATCGTTCAGCGCCTGACGGACCTCACGCGCAGCCGCTACAACAAGTTCGGCAACACCGTCTTTCACCTGGAGCCCAACGTGAAGGACGGGCCCGGCGGGCTGCGCGATTACAACCTCGCGCACTGGCTTGCGCTCCTCGCGGCGATGGAAGAGAAGAGCGGCTGGCCGGACGAATCCGAGCTTCTGCCGCCCTGGCTGCGGGCCGAGATTCGAGGCCGCGCTCGATTTTCTGATGTCCGTTCGCTGCTTTCTGCATTTCCGGCACGGGCGAGACGACAATACGCTCGCGTGGGTGGCGCAGGATGAGGCCGCCGCCCGGAAGATCGGCGCGCCGGGCGCCGAGTCGCTTACCGCGTCGGATTGGATGCGAATCTACTTCGGCCACGCGCGGTTGGTCCACCGCGTGGCGGGGCAGCTTCTGGAGGAATTTCCCGCGGCCCGGCCGTCGCTGTATCGCCAGTTTCAGAACCTGCGGTCGCGGCTTTCGAACGCCGAGTTCTCCGTGGTGGACGGCAGAATTTTCCTGCAACGCGAGGAATCGCTGCAGGACCCGGAACTTCCGCTGCGCATGTTTCGCTTCATGGCGCGGCACGGCCTGAACCTGAGTTCGGCCACCGAGCACCAGATGGAAGAGACGCTGCCGGCGCTGGCCGCGGCGCCGCCGAAGGGCGCGGCGGCGTGGCACTATTTGCAGGAGATCCTGCTTGCGCCGCACGCGGCCGAAGCGCTGCGCGTGATGCATTCGCTTCGCCTGCTGACCCTGCTCGTGCCGGAGTTCGGCGCGATCGATTCGCTCGTCATCCGGGACTATTCCCACCGGTTCACGGTGGACGAGCACACGTTTGTGGCCATTGAGAACCTCCACGCGCTGCGGAAGTCGCAGTCGAAGTGGGACCAGCGCTACGCGGAACTCCTCGAAGAGCTCGAGCAGCCGGAGCTGCTGTACCTGGCGCTGCTGCTGCACGACACGGGCAAGGGCGCGCAACCGGACAACCACATCGTCGCGAGCCTCAAGTTCGCGGAAACCTGCCTCGCGCGACTCGATCTCGATCCGCCCGACCGCGAAACGGTCGAGTTTCTGATCAACCGGCATCTGGATATCAGCAACGCGCTGCGGCGCGACATCTTCGATCCGGAAACAATCCGCCAGACCGCGGAAAAAATGGGAACTCCCGAGCGTCTGAAGATGCTTTGCCTGCTGACGTATGCCGATATCAAAGCGGTGAACCCGGAGGCGCTGACGCCGTGGAAGGCGGAGAACATCTGGCAGCTTTACATCGGCACCGCCAATTTCATGATGCGAAGCGTGGATGAACGGCTGCACGTGGACGTCGATAATGAGGTGATGACCCATCTCCGCACGCTTGCCCCGGCGGCGGGCAAGAGGCTGGAGAGCTTTATCGACGGCTTACCGCGGCGCTACCTGCGGACGCAGGCGGCCAGCGATGTGATCCGTCACATGGAGATGGCGGGCCATCTGGGTGAAGATCCGGTGCAGCTCGATTTGACCCGAGGGCGCCACTGGTATGAGCTGACACTCGTGACCCAGGACCGCCCTTTTCTTTTCGCCAAGATGGCGGGCGCGCTCGCGGCGTGGGGCATGAACATCGTGAAGGCGGCGGCATTCTCGAACAAGGCAGGCGTGGTCGTGGACGCTTTCTTCTTCACGGACCGTTTTCAGACGCTCGAATTGAACCTGCCCGAATGGGAGCGGTTCAAGAAGAGCCTTCACGACGTATTGCTGGACAAAGCGGACCTCGACCGCATGCTCCGGGACCGGCTGCGATCGGAAAAAAGCGGGGAGCCAAAGGTGAAGGTCGAGACGCGGATCGAGATCGACGATACCTCCTCGGCGCACACGACTCTGGTCGAAGTGATCACGCAGGACCGGCCGGGGCTGCTCTATCGGGTCAGCTCGCAGTTCTCGCGCGAGAACTGCAACATCGAGATCGCGCTGATCGAAACCGAAGGCCAGATGGCGATCGACGTCTTCTACCTCACTTCGGAAGGGGCCAAGCTCAAGCCGGCGCACCAGGAACACCTCCGAACCGCCCTGCTCGAAGAGCTGGGCAAGCAGTAAGTTCCGACCAAGTCGTGCCCTTTGTGATTCCTCGGGCAAGTTCGCGCATCCAAATGCTTGTAGGGCGCGTATTATTATTAGGGCTGTTTGTGGCCAGCCCAAAGGCGCAACATGGCGATCAAACGGCAGACGGACTTGACTTACGCGGACGTGACGCCGAAAGGCCTCTACATGGGCCGGCGGAACTTCCTGCTCGGGCTTCTGGTGACCACGGCGGCGGTGGCCGGTTGGAAGAAGCTGCCCCGTCTCTTCTCGGGCCCCGGCACTGGCTCGGTGCCGGTGAAGCTGGGTGCGCTCATCAGGAGCCCCTACGACACCGACGAGAAGATCACCCCCGAAGGCAGCGTGACGACCTACAATAATTTCTACGAATTCGGCGTGGATAAGGGCGATCCGTCACAGAACGCCAAGAATTTCCGCACCTCGCCATGGAGTGTTTCGGTCGAAGGAGAAGTCGCGAAGCCCCAGAAGTTCACAATAGACGAGATTATGAAGCTCGCGCCGCTCGAAGAGCGCATCTACCGACACCGCTGCGTCGAGGGGTGGTCCATCGTCGTGCCCTGGGTCGGGTATTCCTTCAGTACTCTCGCCAAGTTGGTTCAGCCGACTCTCAAGGCGAAATACGTTGCGTTCGAGAGTTACTACGATCCGGGCCAGATGCGCTGGGGATCCAGTTCGGGAATCCAACTGCCCTACGTCGAAGGATTGCGGCTCGACGAGGCCATGAACCCGTTGGCGCTGCTGTGCGTGGGCATGTACGGCGAGACGCTGCCGAATCAGGATGGCGCGCCGGTGCGAATGGTGATTCCCTGGAAGTACGGGTTCAAGAGCATCAAGTCGCTGGTGAAGATCCGATTCGTGAAGGACGAACCTCCGACGACGTGGAACATCTACGCACCGAATGAGTACGGCTTCTATTCGAATGTGAACCCGAACGTCGATCATCCGCGCTGGAGCCAGGCGAAGGAGCGGCGGCTCGGCGAATTCCTCCGGCGGCCCACGCTGATGTTCAACGGTTACGGCGACCAGGTGGCGAGCCTCTACAGCGGCATGGATCTGCGCAAGAACTTCTGACGAGGCTCCGTGAACTCGATCCTGACGAGCAAGTGGACGAAGGTCGTCGTATTTCTCCTGTGTCTCATTCCGGCCGGGCTACTCGTCTGGCGCGTTGTGCACGCCCTGTCCCAGGGATTGCCATTCGACACCTACCTCACGGCCAACCCCATTGAGTTCATCACGCACCGGACCGGCGACTGGACGCTGCGGTTTCTGGTCATTACTCTGGCGATCACTCCATTGCGGAAAGTCCTGCGCCTGCCGCAGCTCATTCGTTTCCGGAGGATGCTGGGCCTCTTCGCGTTTTTCTACGCCTTCCTGCACTTCAGCACGTGGATTGGCCTCGACAAATTTTTCGACTGGTCGGACATGTGGAAGGACGTCCACAAGCGGCCGTTCATCACCCTTGGTTTCGCGGGCTTCGTGCTGCTCATTCCGCTGGCGATCACCTCGACGGCCGGCTGGATTCGGCGCCTCGGCGGGAAGCGCTGGCGTCTTTTGCATCGCTTGATCTACGTGACGGCGGTGCTGGGCGTGATTCACTACTACTGGCTCGTCAAGTCCGATGTCCGCAAGCCGCTCGAATATGGCGCTCTGGTGGCGATACTGCTGGCATGGAGATTCGGCGCGTGGCTGATCCAGCGCCGACGGAATCCCGCGGCGGAGTCCGCCAAGCGCCCGGAGCCCACGACCGCCGAATCCGCCTAACACATTGTGCCCGTGTCTCTTACGTGTGCGCCGCCGGCCTCGCACGCCAGTCCTTTCGCCCCCTGTTCTTCGGCTATGCGGGGGTACAGGTGAGATTTCGGGGGGCCATGTGTACAATTGTTGGGGAAGTTGTCCCGGTCCAAAATGCAAGTTTCGAATGAACCAAGTCGGCGGTTCAAGGCGAGCGTCCTCGCTGCCGCGCTCGCATCTGTGATCTTCGTCGGCTGCCAGGGGTCGAACCCCGCGGACGGCCCGCCGAAGATCACGGCGCAACCCTCCAACCAGACGGTCACCGCGGGTCAATCGGCGAACTTTTCGGTGCTCGCTATAGGTGAATCGCCGCTGACCTACCAATGGCAGCAAAACGGCATCGACATCATGGGGGCCAATTCCCCGAGCTACATCATCGCGACGACGATCACGGCGCAAAGTGGGGAAACCTTCCAGGTCGTCATCAGCAATTCGAAGGGCAGCATCACCAGCAACTCCGTCACGCTGACGGTCAATCCTGTGGCGAACGTCACTGTATTGACGTATCACAATGACAACGGACGCACGGGCCTCAACCCGAATGAAACGCTTCTGACGACCAGCAACGTGAATTCGACCAATTTCGGGAATCTCGGGTCGCTATCGGTGACGGGCCTGGTGGACGCCGAACCGCTGTATGTCCCCGGCTTGACGATCAACGGCGCGAAACACAACGTCGTGTTCGTCGCCACCGAGCATGACATGTTGTACGCCTTTGACGCGGACACGCCGGGAGCGCCGCTCTGGCAGGTTTCGGTAATCCCGGGCACTGAAACTCCGAGCGACGATCGCAACTGCGGCCAGGTCACACCGGAAATCGGGATCACGTCGACGCCGGTAATCGATCTCAAAGCCGGGCCCAACGGGACGATTTTCGTCGTCTCCATGTCGAAGGATTCGAGCAACAATTATCACCACCGCCTCCACGCGATCGATCTCGTCACGCACGCCGAGCTCAACGGTGGCCCCACGGAGGTTCACGCGAGCGCATCCGGCAGCGGTACGGGAGGCTCCGGCGGAATGCAGACGTTCAGTCCGGGCTCGTATGAGGAGCGGGCGGCGCTCTTGCTGTTAAACGGCGCGATCTACACGACGTGGACCTCGCACTGCGACGCTCCCAACTACACGAGCTGGGTGATCGGCTACAGCGAGTCCACGCTTCAGCAGTTGAGTGTGCTCAACCTGACGGCGAACGGCACGACGCAGAATGGCCAGGAGGGCGGCATCTGGATGTCGGGATACGGTCCCGCCGCAGACGCGTCAGGATTCATCTATCTCCTTGTCGGCAACGGCACATTTGACGCGACGCTCGATGGCAGCGGATTTCCGAACAAGCAGGACTACGGCAACTCGTTCATGAAGCTTGCGACGGCCGGAAACAGCCTGAGCGTCGCGGACTATTTTGCGATGAACAACAGCAAAGGCACGGCCGAGTCGGAATCGAGCGCGGACACCGACCTCGGCTCAGGCGGCGCAATGGTGCTGCCGGATGTGACGGACAATCAGGGGGCGACTCACCATCTGGCGGTCGGCGCCGGGAAAGACACGAACCTGTACATCGTCAACCGGGATAACATGGGGAAGTTCGCGAGCAACGACAGCGGCCTCTACCAGAGACTCGACAGCCCGTGGAGCGGAGAGATCAGTTCCGGGCCGGCCTTCTTCGGCAACACTTTGTACTACGGTCCGGTGAACGACCGCCTGATGGCTTTTCCGGTGTCGAATGCGAAGCTCCCCGCGTCACCGGCCGTCCAGAGCCCCAACAGCTTCGGCTATCCCGGAACCACTCCGAGCATCTCGGCGAATGGGACCGCGAACGGAATCGTCTGGGCGATCGAGAACGGCAATCCGGGAGTCCTGCACGCCTACGACGCCGCGAACCTGGCCAATGAGTTGTACAACAGCAATCAGGTCGGAGCGCGCGATCAGTTTGCGGATAATGTGAACAACAAGTTCGTCACACCGATGATCGCCAACGGGAAGGTGTACGTCGGCACGCCCAATGCGGTCGTCGTCTTTGGTCTACTTCACTAGGGCCGAGGCCTTTGCGGTATCGAGCTAGTCGTCGGGATGGACGCCGAGGCGATCGTTCGCCTCTCCGGCCTCGAGCGGGCGAATGCAAAGGTCGGTTCCACTCACGCTGCATTGATAAACCTGATAGACCGGCAAGTCGCCCGGTTGGACGGTATATTCTCCGTTTTCCATGTCCACGTCGAGATCGTAATCGCTCAGCACGTACGGATTTCCGGGCGTCGCGCGCACCCGGAAGACACCTGATCCCGGCTCGTAGTTCCCATAGCTGAAACAATGGCCTACGCACGCGCGATCGATCATGTGCTGGATCATAATGTGCGAGTCGGGCGGGGGCAGAATCGTCGCCATCACGCGCTGATCAGCGGGAAGGGTGCGGACGAGCTGTTCGGCTTGCGCCTCCATCCCGTTCAAAGTTCCGGTGTCCCGATACACAAACGTGAAAAAGACGATGGCGACCGCAGCCGAACCCACCAGGTGCCATTTGCTGGGCCGCATTGCGCCGAGCAGGCAGCAGAGAAGCACGGCGGAAACCGACGTCAGCCTGTCTGTCAGAAGGGCGATGGGCGCGATGTGCGGCAGCACGTTGATGCCGCGCGGGAGCAGGGGAACCGCCAGCTCGACGAGGATGTAGAGTTGCAGCGGAATGCCGTAATCGCTCCAAAGATTCCGCGCGCGCACGCGGCGGACTAGGTCGGTCACAACCGCAACAGCCACGAAACTCCAAAATGCCACGATCAACGCGTCATAGCGGGAGCCGAAGAGGGCGAGTTGATCGGCGCCGCTGAACCAAAATGGCGAACGGGGCGCGGCTTCGACGGCGAAGTGGCGCCAGAGATAGTAATGCGCGGCGGCCATTCCTCCGGCCGCGGGGACGAGCAGGAGCAATTGATACCTGGGCGGCATCGTTTCCGCCACTCCGACATAGATCGCTGCGCCAATCAGCCAGACCAGCCCCAGCGGATGTGCCAACCAAATGAGAGGCAGAATCGCGACTGCGACCAACCGCTCCGGGCCCTTGCCCCTCCACAAGATCGCCAAACCGAGGAACGACAGGCCGAGCGCAAGATAGTAATTGAAGAAACCCATATAGAACGTGAAGCCGTATGTGAAGGCCCCGATGAAGGGAAGAAGAAACCAGGGGGCGCGGCGCGTAGCGGCGCAGACCAGCGCGAAACTTCCCCAGAAGAAGATCAGGACCGCCAGCGAGACGCAGATTCTCTCGGCCGCTGCCAGCCCCAAGACCGAGCCGAATCCGCTCAAAAGAAAATCGAAGAGTACGTTGGTCCATTGGTGCGCGATCCAAAGGCCGGGAGCCTGTCCGTGCCGAATCAGTTGCGCGAGCCATGCGTTGTAAACGTGGCTTCCCAGATCGTCCGCCGTGATGCGCCGGTGCCAAAAGCAGGGGACCAGGACAAGGCAGGAAACTGCAAGAAGCTTCAGCCAATGCGCGCGCACAAATCGAGCGGACTCCGCGAGCGCGGGCGTACTGCCTGACGCGATGTGATTTTGTGTTCCTGCGGCTGGTGCCTCGTTGAACTGCCGGTCAGGGGGCTGCGTCAATGTGTGTCCCGTGAGGAGTTCCGATCAACCCACCCGAGCAACATACCATGACGGCACCCTCGCTCAGCGGCGGGGCGGGGCTGGTGAACGGGGGGAGGCGGGACGCTTGCGCTCCGAGGGATCCCAATCTTCCGGGGGGAAGGCGATGCGCCAGAAAAGCGGCGACGGCTCGACGAATTCGACGCCCACTTCGGTCTTTCCGTTCTCTTTCTGTCCAAGGAAAGTTACCGTGCAAGGCATCTCTTCGGTCGTCTTCGGATTGATCAAGGAAATCTGCTGCGTCCGGACCACTTTCGCCACCAGGCGGATCATGCCGCCGTGCGCGTTGACCGAAACGGTAGAGCTTTCTTCCTGGAAATTTTGCCCGCCGACCTTGCCGCGGACGAGGATGGGCATCGTAATGTTGACTCGAAGCGAGCGGCGGCGATCGGCGCTATCGGCGGCCGCCCCCGGGATCGATGCTTTCGTGTCGGACATAGGAATCTCCCCTTCCTCGGTAGAAATCGCGCGTCTTTGTTTCCGGCCGCGAAGCCGCCGCCGGAAACGGCCGCGAACCGGCTGAACAACCAGTGTAACCGCAGTTGGACCGAGGGTGTCCAGAGTTGTCTATACCTGGCTACAAAGTGGATAAGAGGGTAAAACAGGGGCAAAACGCCCGGGTCTATGCGTCCGCGTCCGGCTTCGGCGCGTAGGGATATTTCAGCGGCTTGGGTGCGTGGCCCACGCGGTACTCGTCCAACTCCGCGTCGCTCAGGCGAAAATGAGTTTGGGGCGGATGGTTTTCAAACGCAGCGAGCTCGCGATGCAGTTTGTGCGAACAGATGTCCGGGGCGTCCTGGTATCGCACGCGGCGGGAGTCGAAGGCCTCGTTGGGAATTGTGAGCGTATATTCGCGGGGTTCGGTTGCCACTTCCCGGACGGTGAAGGTGTACTCTCGGACAAGCGCTTTGGATTGGAACCCGATGAACTGCACGATGATCTTATCGCTCATGGAGTGTCTGGGACCGCTCGCGACTGCCGAAAAAAAAGGCGGGTCGGCGATTGCCGGCCCGCCCTTCTTGACTAGAGGCTGGTGACGTTCGCAGCCTGCAGGCCCTTGGGGCCGCGGGTGACTTCGAATTCAACCGCCTGGCCTTCGTTCAGCGATTTGTACCCCTCCGCCTGAATCGCGGAGAAATGGACGAAAACGTCCTCGCCGGACTGGCGCTGGATGAACCCGAATCCCTTGCTGGCATTGAACCACTTCACTGTTCCTTGTTCTCTCACTTATTTGCTCACTTTTCTTTTAAGCTGTTTGTGCTTCTCGACCGCCTCCAGCCGTAAAACAAAAAAGGCCGCAAGTGTGAACTTGCAGCCCCTTCATCGAATCTAAAGGTGTTACAAGAGCAACAAACGCAACGAAAATATACCACAGTTCCCGTCTTCCATCCAGTGAAATTGCTGCGCCGGCGCAGAATCGACCGACGGTCCATCGGCGATTTCGGTACAATCAATGGAAGTCAAGCCAACCGAGCAGATGGCAATGGAAGCCGAGCGAGAAAAGCTGCGGGCAGCGCGACGGCTGGTGATCAAGGTCGGAACGGCCACGGTCACGGGAGCCGAGGGCGAGTTGTGCGTCGAGCGCGTCGAGCCCATCGTGCGCTCGCTTGCTGACTTGATGAAGGCCGGCCGCCAGGTCGTGCTCGTTTCGTCCGGCGCCGTGGGGCTGGGCAGGGGTTGGCTGGGACTCCATCGCTCGCGGCTGGACGACCTGGTTACGAAACAGGCGTGCGCCGCGGTGGGCCAGAGCCTCCTGATGGACGCCTACAAGAATCTCTTCTCCAAGTGGGGTGTGAAGGTCGCGCAGGTGCTCCTCACGGAAGAGGATTTCACCAACTGGCGGCGCTACTCGAATCTCCATCAGACCATGGAGAAGCTGATCGGTTTTGGCGTGCTCCCCATCGTCAACGAGAACGACACGATTTCGACCGCCGAGCTCGAGTCGGTCGCGGCGGGTTCGCGCACGCCCGCGTTCAGCGACAACGATCGCCTGGCTGCGCTGGTAATGAGCGGGCTGGAAGCCGACGCGCTGGTGCTTCTGACCAACGTGGATGGTCTGCTGCGGGAATCGGGCAGCGGCAACGCGGAGGTGATTTCGCTGGTCGAAGAGATGACGCCGGAAGTGAAGGCGCTTGGCGCGGGGCCTTCGGCAAGCGGGCGCGGCGGCATGCGAACGAAGCTCGAGGCCGCCGAGATCGCCATGAGTTGCGGCGGCACCGCCGTAATCGCCAACGGCAACAACCCGGACACGCTCGATCGAATCTTCGCCGGGGAAAAGATCGGCACCGCTTTCCTGCCGGCTCGGCGTATGCGCGGCAAGAGGCGCTGGATCGCGTACGCCGCGGATGTCCGCGGGCGCGTGGTGGTCGATGCGGGAGCGCATCGTGCCATTACCCAGGGCAAGGCGAGCCTGCTCGCGTCGGGGATCGTGCGAGTGGAAAATCACTTCGCGCCGATGGACGTGGTGAGCATCGTCGATTCCGAAGGCCGCGAATTCGCGCGCGGAATCGCGAACTGCGCGAGCGGGGAAGCGGAGAAGAGTTCGGGGAAGAAGGGCAGCCGCGGCAGGGAGGCTGCTCCGTCGCCCGTCCTTGTCACGCGCGACAATATTGTGCTAATGCAGAAGTCATGAGCCGGCCAACAACAGCGCAGCTCGAAACCGGCGCCGCGTCGGTCGCATCGATCGCGCAGCGGGCGCGGGCGGCATCGCGCGCTCTCGCGAAAGTTTCGGCGGATGCCCGCAACGAGGTGCTCCTGGCCGCGGCACAGGTCATCGAAGATAACGCGCGGCGAATTCTCGAGGCGAATGCGGCCGATTGCCGCGCGGCGGAGCCGGCTGTTGCGGCCGGAAAAATGTCGTCCGCGATGTTTGCCCGGCTGCGCGTGAAGGAATCAGGCGTCGCGCAGATGGCTGCGCAGATTCGCGAAGTGGCCCGGCTTGAAGATCCGCTGGGACGCCGCCTCGCCGCCACGGAGTTGGACGACGGCCTCGTGCTCTACAAGGAATCCTGTCCACTCGGCGTGATCGGCGTGGTTTTCGAATCGCGGCCGGACGTGGTTCCTCAGCTTGCGTCCCTGGCCCTGAAGTCGGGCAACGCCGTCATCCTGAAGGGCGGTTCGGAGGCGGCGCTGACGAACGAGGCGCTTGTCTCGATTTGGCGCGAATGCCTGGGACGATTCCCGTCTGTTCCGGTCGATTCGATCAGCCTGCTTCAGACGCGCGCGGACGTGTTGGAACTGCTGGCGCAGGATCGCGACGTCGATCTGATTATCCCGCGCGGATCGTACGAGCTGGTGCGGTTCATCATGGAGCACAGCAAGATCCCCGTCCTCGGACACGGCGAAGGAATCTGCCACGTGTACGTGGACCGCGCCGCCGACGTGAAGAAAGCCGTCGATATCACGTACGACGCCAAGGTGCAGTATCCCGCCGTCTGCAATGCCGCCGAGACCCTGCTGGTTCACGAAGCCATCGCGCAGAAATTTCTGCCCGAAGCCGTCGCGAAACTCAAGGAAGCGGGCGTGGAGATTCGCGGCTGCGCGAAAACACTGGCGCTCTTGCCCAACGAAGGAATTGTGCGGGCCACCGAGCAGGATTGGCGGACGGAATACGGCGACCTGATTCTTTCGGTGAAGGTTGTCGCCGGTCTCGATGAAGCCATCGACCATATCAACCGCTTCGGCTCGCATCACACAGATGCGATCGTCACCGAGGACGCCGAAGCGGCCAAGAAATTCATGAATGAAGTGGACTCGGCAGGCGTCTTTCAAAACGCCTCAACGCGCTTCGGGGATGGCTTCCGCTACGGATTCGGCGCCGAGGTGGGCATCAGCACGAGCAAGTTGCACGCGCGCGGCCCAATGGGGCTCGAGGGCCTGACCACCTACAAGTACAAGCTCTATGGCAGCGGCCAAACCGTCGAGCCCTACGTCAAAGGCGAAAAACAGTTCAAGCATCGCCGCCTCGACTGAAGCACTATCTTCTGCGTCGTCATTCTGAGCGAAGCGAAGAATCTCTCTTCAGTTAGTTTTCACTGATCTGCGTCTCCCGGCGAAACCTAGCAGCACTAACGCAGTAATTGCCGAGATCGCGCCTCCCACCATACGGTCCGGCGTTCTGCGAAGGCCGATTTCGACGCGATGCGTACCCGCGGGCAGCGGCAGGAGCATTTGCGCGGTCATTGGGTGCGAATCGACGCGGGCTTCCTTCCCGTCCACTCGCACTCCCCATGCCGGATAGTCGAGCAGCCGCAGCGCGAGTGTGACGGGCGCTGCCGATTCCGCGCTGAAGGCTTTGCGTTCGGCGGACCATTGGTCGATGCGGATCTGCGCGTTCTTGACGGGAACGATCGCGCCCGAGCCGGGATTGGCTTCCTCAACCGGCGCGGCCGGGGTGGCGGACGCGTCGGCTGCGCGAGTGGTCGGGTCGGGATTGCCCGGGAGCTCGGAGCGGTCGCAGCCAATGGGCATGTATTCGTCGGTGCCTTCGTACCCCTGAGCCGATTGGATCGCGCTCGTCAGGTCCGGCGCGCCTTCCGTGTCCCACCAGCGTCGCCCGCCATCACGACGCCGGATGCGCCGATGCCTCCCAGGATGACTGCGAACACGAGCCACAATGCAATGCGACGTTCGGCAGCGGCCAAGCGCGGCGGCCACGAAAAATGCGAACGCGAGATCAAGTACGTCGAGCCATCGCCAGGGGAACTGCACGAACTCTCAGCTTAGGCAGATTGCGCCATAAGAAGGCCGTCAGCGGAAACATCAGGAGCGCGGATGCGCCCGCCAGCGCGAGCAGGACCCACCAGAGTTCGCGCAGGTCCCGCCGTTTTTTCGCGGCGAAAACCGCGGCGATGCCGGTCACGAGCATCAACCCGAGCGCCACCGCGGAGACCTTCCAGTTGAAAATCACGAATTCGGGATCGTTTGCGTGCGTAAACAGAAAATTCTGCGTGGGGCGGATCTCATCCGACAAAACGAGATTGATCTGCACCCAGCGCTCTTCCCACGCGGCGGGCAGGATGTAGAACGCCGCGAGGCCGAAGCCCGCGGCCATACCCGTCGCACCTCTCAATGCGGGCCGCAGACTGGCGCGCAGAACGCACCCGACCGCAATGATCAGCGCGAGCGAGTACGTCGCGATCACCCCCACAGGAGCGTTCGCGAGCCAGATCGCGGCAAAGATGACGCCGAGTATGGGGACGCCCTTCCGTCCATCGCGCCCTACATTGCGGATCACGCGCAGGGCCGCCCATACCAGTAGCGGGAGAAGCGCGGCAGCCATCAGCTCGGCGAAATCGCTGCGGTAATAGACGATCACCAGATGGTAGGGATTGACTGCGTACAGGACGGCCGCCGCGGCCGCCTGCGGTCCGGAGAGGTATTCGCGCGCCAGTTTCCACATGGCCATCCCCGCCGCGATCAACGTGAGCCAGATGAGCGTCGTCGGCACCATCTTCCAGGGCAGCACGGAACCAAGCGTCGCGCCGGCGATCCAGGACGCCGGCGGGTAAAAGATGAACCGCGGCTCGCCGAATCCCCAATTTGCCCACTCGGCCCATCGGGGATAAATGACTCCTTCGCGCCACTGGCCGGCCACGTCCATCCACGAAGCGAGATGGAACTCAAAGTCGTGACCCGATGCGTCGCCGCGAAAAGGCATCGGCGAAATTACGACAGTCGCCGCCAGCGCAACGAGCAGCAGCAGTGTAGAGGCGCCACGATGCGGCGTCCGAATTCGCAGGTTGCGGTCTTTCTATCGTCGGCTGGATCAAAGTAGGATTCCGTCCCCGAATGCCGGCCCGTCGAGAATACAGAATCGAGCGGCTGTTGCGCCACTGGCGCCTGAGAGCTCTTGGTGAAGTCCGCTTGTAACAGAACTGTAACCGATCGCGATCGAGCGCGCCTTGCCACGCATCCCTCGAACCGCTACAGTTCCGTGGGTTGCTTTGGGGCGTGCGGGATGGCGACATGACGAAGGAAGAAGAGCGGCTGCAGGCCAGCGTCGAGCGCGAAGTCCACTGGAAACGCTGGGGACCCTATCTCTCCGAGCGACAATGGGGCACGGTTCGCGAGGACTACAGCGCGAACGGCGACGCGTGGAACTACCTTCCGCACGATCACGCCCGCTCGCGCGCCTACCGCTGGGGCGAAGACGGTATCGGAGGGATTTGCGACCGTCACCAGCACATCTGCTTCGCCCTGGCCCTCTGGAACGAGAAGGACCACATCCTCAAGGAACGCCTCTTCGGTCTGACCAATCTCGAAGGAAACCACGGCGAGGACGTGAAAGAGTATTACTACTACCTGGACGGGACGCCGACGAGCTCCTACCTGAAGTTCCTCTACAAGTATCCGCAGGCGGAATTTCCGTACGATCGGCTCGTGGCGGAAAACAAGAAGCGCACCAAGCATGACCCCGAGTACGAGCTGATCGACACCGGCGTATTCCGCGAGAACCGCTATTTCGACGTGTTCGTGGAATACGCGAAAGCGACCTCCGAAGACATCCTGGTTCGCATCACCGCCTGGAATCGGGGGCCTGAACCGGCGCGGCTGCACGTTCTCCCGACCCTGTGGTTCCGCAACCGATGGAGCTGGGGCGATCCGTACGACGCGCCGCAGGCCGTGCGGATCGAAGGCCCGGCTGCGACGAGGCTCATCGAACTCAGCGACTATCACTACGGCAAGCGGTGGCTGCTGATCGAGGGCGATCCGGAGCTGCTCTTCACCAACAATGAAACGAATACCGAGCGACTCTTCCAGGAGAAAAACAGCACGCCCTATGTCAAGGACGCCTTTCACCGGTACGTGATCAACGGCGAACGAGCGGCGGTGAATCCCGCCGCCAAGGGGACCAAAGCGGCCGCGCATTTTGTCTCGGACGTTCCGCCGGGGAAGAGCTGGACGCTTCGCCTGCGGCTGATGGACCGTAACCCCGCGGCAGGTTCGCCTCCCGCCGGTGATTTCTTCGGCCCGGCATTCGACGCCGTTTTCTCCGAACGCCGGAAGGAAGCGGATGAGTTCTATGCGGAGCGGGCGGGCCCGAAGCTGAGCGAGGACGCGCGATTGGTGCAGCGGCAGGCGGTCGCCGGGCTGCTGTGGAGCAAGCAGAGCTACCACTACGAGGTTCGCCGCTGGCTGGCGGGCGATCCGACCCAACCCGCGCCCGATCCGCGGCGGAGGCTCGGCCGCAACCACGACTGGACCAATCTCTACAATTCCGATGTGATCCTCATGCCGGACAAGTGGGAGTATCCGTGGTACGCCGCTTGGGACCTGGCGTTCCACTGCGTCATGATGGCACTGGTCGATCCGCAGTTCGCGAAAGAGCAGCTAATTCTATTCATGCGTGAATGGTACATGCACCCGAGCGGCAAACTCCCCGCCTACGAATGGAATTTCTCGGACGTGAATCCGCCGGTGCAGGCCTGGGCCGTGTGGCGCGTGTACAAGATCGAGGGCCGCATCCGCGGAAAGGCGGACCGCAACTTTCTCGAGCGCGCCTTTCACAAACTCCTGCTCAACTTCACCTGGTGGGTAAATCGGCAGGACCCGGAAGGGAAAAACGTCTTTCAGGGCGGCTTTCTAGGCCTCGACAATATCGGCGTCTTCGATCGCTCGAGGCCCCTCGGCGACGGCAATTTCGTCGAGCAATCGGACGGAACGAGCTGGATGGCCATGTATTGCCTGGACATGCTCGCGATGGCCATGGAGCTGGCCCACGAAGATCCGGCGTACGAGGACGTGGCCAGCAAATTCTTCGAGCATTTCGTTTACATCTCGCAGGCCATGAACGATATGGGCGGGGAGGGAATCGGACTGTGGGACGAGCAGGACGGCTTTTACTACGACGTCCTCCACTTCGGTGACCGCCAACCTATTCCGATGAAAGTGCGTTCGATGGTGGGTCTCGTTCCGCTCTTTGCCGTCGAGACATTCGAGCCGGAGGATTTGGAGAACCTGCCGTCCTTTTCCCGCCGGATGCGCTGGTTTCTCGATCATCACGCCGACGTGGGCGAGCACGTGGACATGAGCCGCCGCACGGAGCGCGGCGCGCGATTGCTGCTCACCATCGCCAATCGCAAGAAGCTCGAACGCATCTACCGCTATGTGTTCGACGAAAACGAGTTCCTTTCGCCCCACGGTATTCGCGCGCTTTCGAAGTTCCACAAGGATCATCCGTTCGTGCTTACGGTCGAACGGCCAATCTCAATCGGTCGACTACGAGCCCGCCGAATCCACGAGCGATCTTTTCGGCGGCAATTCGAACTGGCGCGGCCCCGTCTGGTTTCCGATGAACTTCCTTCTGATCGAGTCCATGCAGCGCGTTCACTATTACTACGGCGACGAGTTCCAGGTGGAATTTCCTTCAGGATCGGGCCAGAAAAAGACCCTCTGGGACGCGGCGAGCGAACTCTCGCGCCGGCTTTCGCGAATTTTCCTCCGGCGGGATGGTCGCCGGGCCGTCTACGGCGACACCACCCTCTTTCAGGACGATCCACTGTGGCGCGACCTGATTCTCTTCTACGAGTATTTCCACGGCGACACGGGTGCGGGACTCGGCGCGAGCCATCAGACGGGATGGACGGCGCTGGTCGCCAAACTTCTCGAGCAGAGCGGGGAATAATTCGGCGGCGTTTACTTCTTCTGTGGCGCGGCGGGTTCCACCAGTTCGATCAGCACCTTTTTGCCCTCTGCCGGCACGAGAAAGAAGTTCACGCGCGTGCCATCCGCACCCGCCCGCGTCGCGGGATAGACCGGCTCAAGAGCGAATCGCGTGCGGAGAATCTCCGTCGCGCGGTCAACATCGGTCACAAAGACCTCGATCTGCTGAATTCCCTCGCCGAATTTTCGAAGGTACCGCGCGATCGCGCCGGAACCATCCGGCTCACGCGTGCTCAATATGTCGGAGTCGCTGCCCTTCAGGCGCAGCTCGAACTCAAGCGCATCCTGATCGGGGGGAACGTCCGCAAGCGGCGGAAATCCGTTGGCGGCCCGAATCTTTTCGAAGTTCTCCGGGTGGACGGCGATGCCCACCACGAAGGGAGACTTGTTCGCACTCGGATGGCTGCTTTCGTCAACGCTGTGGGCACGCACCAACTCGCGGAATTCGGGATCCCCGATCCATTCGTTGATTACGGGGAGGCAAAGACGGGAGCCTGCCATTCGGAGCTGCAGGGCGGACGCGGTTCGCCGCGATGCATCAGGATCCGCCAGTTGACTGATCCACCGGGCGATATCGTGGGCTTCGGCCATGCGCGGCCGCTCAGGGAGTCGCGTGCGAAGGCGGCAGGGCGTTGGCGTTGGAAAGCGTGACGTATGCCGTCTGCCCGGGGCGCACCGTCACTGGTACGTCCCACGCCGACCTCGCGTCCCCGACGTCGGCCGTGACGTCGAGCGTGCTGAGCCAGTAGGCTCCCGGCGGAACGCCGCGCAGGAATCCCTGTCCCTGTAGATTGGTTTCCGTGCGTGCGACGAGATACTTTGACTGCGCAAGATTGAGCGCGCTGCGGTGAATCTCCGGAAGTCGTCTGCCCACTAGATCAGTCCATTTGGGCCCGGGGTCGTTCTCGACCAGTTCGAGATCGATACCGTCCACGGTCTGCGGGTTCTGCTCGATGTACTTGCGGATCGCGTCGTTGTATTCCGATAAAAGCTTTTCGTATTTTGCGGGGTCTTTGACTTTGTCGGCAGGTTTGACCTTCGACTTCGGAAAAGCGCCGGATTGATCGCCGAGATTCCTTTGCATGTAGGCCTTGTAAAACTCCGGCACGTCCATGACGTCGGACACCTTCAGCTTGTGGATGAAATCCTCGCCCGAAAGGGAAACCGAGTGGTTTTTCTTCATCCATTTCTTTAGTTCCGGAGAAACAGTCGAGCTTGTCGATAAACGCATCCATGTCCGGCGCGGGGAAAGCGGCGTCCGCTTCCTGGCCGATCCCCTCAAAGCTTTTGCTGAGAAGATAAAAAGGGAACCCGCGCACGGGTTCTTCGAGGCCGGCCGAAGGAGTGGCGCGCGCGACAAACTCGACCGAGCCTCCCTGCGCGGCAACGCGAGGCACGAATGCAATCGCTGCCGCAAACAGGAAAATCACCGCGCCGTGCGTGCGTTTCATGCCGCTCATCGTAGCAGAAGGATGGGCACGTCGATACGGTTGGGTCCAGTTGGTTAATGCCGGAGTGGAATTCGACGACGAGAAAATCGCTGCGCCGCGCGGGTCAGTACAGCGCGAAGGTGACCTCGATGATTTCCCGCACCGCCGCGGGCTTCCCGTCCGGGCCGCGCGCGGGCGTGAGCCGCCACGTGCGAACCGCCGCCATGGCCTTTTCGTCGAGACCGAAACCGAGGCCCTTCGCCAGGTGAACGTCCGTCACGCGGCGCGTCCGCGGTGACACGCGGCCACCAGCTCGACAACGCCGTGGACCTTCACCTTCATCGCCTCATCGCTGTAGTCGGCGCGGGGGCAATAGAGGCATGCGGGCGTACCGTATCCCCCGTCCCGGCGCTGGGCATGCCTTCCGCCGGTGCCGTACTGTCCGCCGGGGCCCAGCCCGCCATTACCGTTCCGTTTCCAACGCGATTGCCGCGGCCGTCTCCCCATTGAATCGTTGTTTGCCCTGCCGTCCGGCGCGCCCCGATGGCAGATTCAGATCGGGCAAGTTGATGTTCGGGTTGCCGAGGACGGTGGGCACAGCGGCAAGCTGCGGGTGCTCCGGCGGTTCCACCATGGGCCGCGCGATCTGGTCGTAGGGAGAAGGCTCCTGGGCAGGCGGCCCTTCGCTACGGGAGCATTGTCGTGCTGTCCGCCGCCGCCTCCGGCCTTCTTGGCCGCGGGAGCGAGCTCTGCAAGTACTCGGGCGAAATACTGATGATCCAGCGACGTCACGTCGACGGTTCCACTTCGTAAGGCGGCGACAGCCACTCGGAAGCAGCAACGGCAGCAGAATGACAGCGCGATGGCGATCACGTGGAACGCAACCGACAGTCCCTGAACCCACGAGAACTGAGTGTTCTTCGACCAGATTTCGGGCACCGCCACCGGCTTGCTTGTCGTCTTGAGCGGCGGCAGCTTCGGCGGCGCGATCCAATCGCGCAGGTTCCGCCACAGGCTCGGTTCTTCGTGCCAGTCCACGAGCAAGCCTGACTTCACATTACCGCGCGGGCCCGAACGGAAGAACTCCCTGATGTTGCCGCCGAAGCCCGCGCCGATTCCGGGCGTCGCAAACAACGTCGACGTGCCGCGCGGATCTTTGCAGGCCGCTCCGCGAGAAAATCCCTCAGGTTTGAAAACAGGCTCTTAAGAGGCGATTGGCGGGAGGGCGAGGGTAGACGGCCGAGCCGTAGCGTCGGCTCGCTCTGAGCGACCCGCGTCGTCGAGTCTAGCGCCAAAGTCTGACATTCTTGCTGCCTTGGCCCCTCTTAACCTCTTGGTCCTTCGCCGCAGGCTACCAAATGTTAGACGCTTCTCCGCTGGAAAGGATGTATGCCCTGGCCTGCGGCTGACACACCTTCCAATTCATTGTAACATTACAGTGGATGACCGCAAATTCCGGTTTCCACCACGCAGCTTGTAACACAGGAAATCATACCCGCGCCACAAATGCTTGAGGCGAACGGGCTTGGAAGAAAGGGTTTCTCGATCCCCGAGGATGGCGAAAACCATCGACCTGAAAAGCACTCTGAACCTGCCCAAGACCGACTTCCCCATGAAGGCGCGGCTGCCCGAGCGCGAACCCGAGCAACTGGCCGCCTGGGAGCAGGAGGGGCTGTATCGCCGGATCCTCGAGTCGCACGCAGCGCGCCGCTGTTTGTGTTGCATGACGGCCCTCCCTATCCGACCGGCGAAATCCATCTCGGCACCGGCCTGAACAAAGTGCTGAAAGACATGATCGTGAAGTCGAAGACCATGGCCGGCTTCCGCTCCCCTACGTTCCCGGGTGGGACTGCCACGGCCTCCCCATCGAAACGCAGGTCGAGAAGAAGTTGGGCGGGAAGACGACCAAGGTCGACCCAGCCCATTCCGCCGGATGTGCCGCGAATTCGCGGCGGATTTCGTGGAGGCTCACAAGCGCGATTTCAAGCGCCTCGGCATCTTCGGGCGGTGGGACAAGCCATATCTCACCATGGACCCGAGCCAGGAGGCATGCATCGCCGAGGCGTTCCTCGATTTTCTCGAAAAAGGTTACGTCTACCGCGGATTGAAGCCTGTGTACTGGTGCATCTGCGACCGCACCGCGCTTGCCGAAGCCGAAGTCGAATACGAGGACCACACCAGCCCTTCGATCTGGGTGAAATTAGCAGTGGTTGCGAATCAGAAATCGAGCAAGCTCGGCGAAGGCGTCAGCGCGCTCATCTGGACGACAACTCCCTGGACTCTTCCGGCGAACCGCGCCCTCGCGTTCCACCCGGACTTCGAATACGTCATCGCCGAAACGTCGGCAGGGAAGCTTTTGCTCGCCAAGGAGCGCTTGAACGCCCTCGCGACGGAACTGAAGCTCGATGCGAGCAACTTTCACGGCTCCTGGAAGGGCAAAGACTTCGAAGGTGTGGAGTTTCAGCATCCGTTTCTCGATCTTCGCGTGCCCGGCGTCCTCGCCGATTACGTGACCCTCAACGCAGGCAGCGGAATCGTGCACACGGCGCCGGGCCACGGCGCCGACGACTTCCGCACGGGGCAGAAGTACGGCCTCGAAGCGTGCGCGCCGCAGGACGACGACGGCCGCTTCACCGAGGGTCTGCCCGAATACAAGGGCAAGACCGTGTGGGAGGCCAATCCGATCGTCATCGAGCTGCTGAAGAAGCGCGGCATGCTTATTGGCGAAACCAAGCTCACGCACAGCTATCCTCACTGCTGGCGC
>CAWEXR010000011.1:0-64705 GCA_963813045.1 uncultured Acidobacteriota bacterium | reverse complement strand
CAGCGTAACAACGATGCGAGCCGTTCCCCCGCCCAGGAACTCGGCGGATTCTAGCGCATGGCTTTATGCCGATCAAGCTAGCTTGTCTGGGACTCCTGTTCCTCGTCCGCGGGCTGTGATAAATCGGAGACCTCACGATTCATCTTTCGGACGAGATCCGAAGGGCTCAGGCGTTTTTCTTGAGTTCACGCGCACCTGCTGAGGGGAGAAGGGATGCGGCCCCCCAAATGTGGTGCGGGGCCCGAATGGGCTCCGGTGTAGCAGGCTCACGCGCGGCCGAAGATGCGCGTGCGCCAGCCGATCCCCCCGGATTTTCGTGTGATGTAAATCGCTAAGAAGAATGGTCGGGGCGAGTGGATTTGAACCACCGACCTCCTGGTCCCGAACCAGATTTCGGCGTTTGGTGGACTCTGTTGAATCGCGCGAAAATTAACTGGTTTGGATGGAACGGCTTGGCCGACGTGTTTGATCGCTGTTGAGCTTCGTTGATCAAACAGGCTTCTGCCGCTACAAAATCGTCTACACAGCTGCAAGGTTTCTGACCGCTCTCGACACGATCCCACTGCAAAGAATGAGGCGATGCCTCAATTGGTTTTTAGCAGATCGAGCCGGTCAAGAAACGTTATGGCTTTCTCAATCGATTCAGGGCTGATATCCCATCCAAGCGACTGCGCATGACGGGTTATCGCCTGCCTCGTAAGCTTCTCGTCTCTTGAACTGACGATGAAATACACCTTTGCTGAAATCGAGAGCTCTACGTAACCCGGATCGCCAGCATCCCGAATCCTTCCAACACATTCCTCAATCTCCGCCCACTCGACGGCATCTTTCTTCTTAACGAGCGCTACGATTTCTTTGCCGGCTTCAGTCAACTCGAAATCATTTCTGCGGATCTCGAAACCAGAACGGTCTGCAGCACCGAAAACTATTTGGCGTTGCTGGAGGAGGCCAAGCGAAACCAACTCGTTGAGGGTATCATCCAAGATCGGAGAATACGGACCATAGAAATGAGCCTTGAAATCTGCCTCATGTTCGCGACCCAACAAGACCGCAACGAAATAACACGTTTTTTGCAACATAGTGCGTCCTTTGATGTTCCCACCCTTCGCGCTGATGACGCACAATACAAAATCGCTCTTTTTCACCTATAACGCTCCTCAGTTCTGCGCGTTCTCATTTCCAAATAGCCCGGTCCGCGCCCTTAGATAGTCATTGATCAAAGGCGGTAACTCTTGCCTGTATTCTTCCTTCTTTTGAGCCTTCTTTACGTCGTCCTTCCAATCCTGCGGAGCAAAGACTGCCAATTCCTGATCCTGCGTCGTGGTATCGATGGAGCCGAACAATGTCGACTCCTCTCTAAACTCACGAAGGGTACCGTCGGCTTTTTTGACGATGACAGACCCTTCTGTCTGCCCAGCAGATTTTTGAGAAAACAAAGCAACAATGATGAACTCCTCTTGGAGTTCTGGGTGGTTGTCAGCTATGGCGCGCTCGATGCCACGCGTGATGTCTTTTTTCTTTGTGGCATCCAATGAGAGGAGGGCGTTCTTCGCCAGAAGATCAAGTTCGTTGTACTTGATGCGAAATATCTCCTTGAAGAGCTTTCTTACTACGAGCGATTGAAAAATCGCTTTAGAGGGTCCCTGAGGGGTTGCATCGTCAACCATTTTGAGAAGAAGCTTTTCGTCATTCCAAGACAGATAATTCTCCCGGTACTCGTCGTTGTCCTGGTAATTGTACAGGTCTTTTAACCACTGATGGCCATCAACTTCTATGCCAAGCTCAATAGCACGAACAATCATCGAATCCGTAATCTGACGGACCCGGTGGCGGTAGACCTGGGTGTTCATGTGGTACCTTGCGATGATGAATTGCTCAAGCGCATACACTCCATCGCTCGTAATTCCCAATTGTCGATCATATCCATCCGGCTGGATGTAGAGGGTACCGATTAGGCGGTCGAGATCATAGACTCCGTATTTAACTCCGCAAAAGTAACTATCTCTAAGCAAATAGTCCTGCTTATCGACATCGAGCGGCCCTGAAAGAATGTTTTTCAAGAGGGAATCGCCTTCTGATCCGTCAATGAGACCGGCAATCATACGCCGATCGTCACCGCTCAGTGGCCCATTTAGGTCTTTGCAGTTCACTATCAGATCCCGAGTGATCAGCTCATGAATCTGCTTCTTCCCGGAAACGCCCTTCAGAACTTCCTCAGAAACATGGGAAAACGGTCCGTGACCGACATCATGTAGCAACGCCGCTCTTCGAATCAGTCTCAATTCGTCAGGCGGCAGGCCCAGTCGTTCGGCAATCCTTCCGGCGACATGCATTGTTCCTATTGAATGTTCAAACCGCGTATGAAGAGCACTGGGGTAGACAAGGTTAGCCATGGCCAACTGCTTGATGCGTCTAAGCCTCTGAAACAACATCGAATCGATTATTTGCTTTTCATCTCCCCTTTGTATGAAACCGTGAATCGGGTCTCTCAGCTCGAATCTATCGGCCATTGCACCCAACTCGTTTCCACTATAGGCGAATAAAAAGCGAATTTCAAGCGAAATACTTCTTATCCAAAGATCTCCGAATATTACCCCGATCTCGCGATATGCCGTTATCAGGGAGTTATTTCTCATATGATGGGAATTTCCCCAAGGTCGAATATACGAAAAAGGTTTCGGCTTCCCACCGCACTATGTTTGGTAACACAGCCTTTCACCAAAATACCCCGTCTCAGGGGCCACGGTCGCTCTCAGCAAGAAGTAAGGTTGGGCGAAGCTGTCGTCCGTGATACCGAGAACGGTGACATGCGCTCCGGCGGGCACTTGCCTCAAAACCTGGTAGACCGCCGCAACATTCTTCTGGAACTCGCTTCGGTTGTCGGGTCCGTCAGCACCGACAGATCGGCTGAGATCTATCAGAACGACCAGTTCGACGCGTTGCTGAGCCGCGGGCTCCGAACGGAAAGGTTCAGAAGCGTAAGCTCGCGGGTGGCCGACCCTTTCGTGTCGAATGACTTTTCGCGGTGCCGCACCCTTCCGGTCGTTGAAGGGTGCGCGGAGATCCTTGATGAGCACCACCTGGATGTCTCAGGCGTTTTTCTTGAGTTCGGCGAGGACCAGCTTGGCGACTTCCTTCAACGTGTCGAAGACGCCCTGGCCCGTCACGGCGACGGCTTCGAGCGCAGGCTCGCCCTTCACGCCAAGCTGCTTTTTCAATTCCTCGGGGGAGAGGATTTTCGGAAGATCGCGCTTGTTGAGTTGCAGGACGTAGGGAATCGTATCGAAATCGAGTTTGTGTTCCTTCAGGTGCTCGCGCAGGTTATCGAGCGTTTCGAGGTTGGCGTCGAGCCGCTCTTCCTGCGAATCCGCCACGAAGACCACGCCATCGGCGCCCTTGAGAATCAATCTCCGGCTCGCCTCGTAAAACACCTGGCCGGGAACCGTGTAGAGGTGAAAGCGGGTGCGGAATCCCCGCACGGTGCCCAGATCGAGCGGAAGAAAATCGAAGAAAAGCGTGCGGTCCGTCTCGGTGGCAAGCGAGACCATTTTGCCCTTCTGGTTCGTCCCGGTGTGGTCGTAAATCCACTGCAAGTTGGCGGTCTTGCCGCCAAGGCCGGGGCCGTAGTACACAAGCTTGCAGTTGATCTCGCGCGCGGGAAAATTAATAAACGGCACAATTGCCTCAGAGTTGGACGGCCTTTTACTTATAGCACAGGCCCCCGGCCCCGCCAACGCGCGGGCTTTCGCCGTGCTTCGCAACTGACAACGATGCGCGGAAGATCGGCGGGTCGCGCGGAACCGGCCGAGACCCCAGCCGTGGGTCGGCAGCCCGTCGCCCGGCCGGCCATCGTACCAAAACTGGTCCCTAGTACAGTCGCCCCCAAGTGTGCGCCGGCCGTACGGTGGGGATGTGAAAACGCGGTTCCCACAAACGGCCACACACAAAACAGTCTTTATCACGGGCCTGCTGCTGATGCTGGCGTCACTTCTCCCCAGCATTTGCCAAGCCCGCACCGCGGCCGGCGACAGTTTTGAGGCTGAAGGTCGGCATCACCGCAGCAGCGGCAGCACGTCTTCATCATCCACTGGAACTAAGCCAGCGGAAGTTGGGACTCTCTCGGTGAGTCCCGCGTCGTTCAATTTCGGAAGCGTCAATGTCGGCAGCGTCGCCTCGCAGCCGATTTCCGTCACGAATTCCGGCACTGCCAGCGTCACACTCTCGAACGTCAGCATTTCTGGCCCGGGCTTCAACGCTAGCGGCGCGTCCGGAACTATTTTGTCCCCGGGACAAAGCACAACGCTGAATGTGACATTTACCCCGGCAAGCACGGGGAGCGTGACCGGCAGCGTCACGATCCCGAGCAACGCCGCCAATTCGCCGGCGTCGATCGGCCTGTCGGGCACGGGCGCGCAGCCACCCGCGCAATCCTATTCCGTCATGCTGGCGTGGGATCCCGGCGCTTCGAGCGGCGTCGCAGGTTACTACGTGTTTCGCTCATCGGCCGGAGGGCAGTACACGCAGCTCACAACCTCGCTCGTCACGGCAACCACCTACACGGACACGACCGTTCAGCCGGGGCAGACCTATGACTACGAGGTCACGTCGGTGGGTTCGAGCAACGTTCAAAGCGCCTCCTCGAACGTAGCCTCCGTCTCGATCCCCTAGCTGGACGATCTTCGTCGCCCGCACTCTTCTGTTCCTCAGGGCCGCAATTCGGGATCTTCAGCCTTCCTTAGCCTTCCTTCACTTCGGTGCTGATCAGAAGTATCTCGGTGTCCCCGATATTCTCGATGGAATGGGGCGGGAGGGGCGGGGTCCATTGCGCGACCGGCTCTTTCGGCGGAGGGCCGGCGCTGCGGCTGTCGAAAAGCAGGTTGCCTTCGCCGTCGCGGCGGAGGAAGTCGCTCTGCCTGGCCACGTAGATCGCGGCGGGCCAGCGGTGCGTGTGCACCGACGTGGTCTCACCCGGCGGAATCCGAACTTCGAGAACGCGCACGCGCTCGTTTTCGAACAAAAGGCGGTGGTGTTTCGGTGCCGCGACCACCGCGTCCAAGGAATCCGGCCAAGGCCAACGCGGGTCTGCGCTCACGGCGCCCTCCGGTCTTTTCCAGCGTAAATGCATGCAAAGACAGCATTCTACACCGCGAAGTTCTCAGCGCGTGTTATCATCCGCCACGTTTTGGGAATGGGCGGCGAAGGACTCGGGGGCGGAAATGCGTGGCAAAATTCTCGTGTTTACGGTGACATTCGCGGCATTTTTTGGTCTTTTAGCCGGGTTTATGGGCGCTTCGAACAGCAGGGTTTCGGCGGCGCCGACACCGCAGCAAGACAATTGCAATCGAGATTGTTTGAAGAACATCGTCGATCAGTACGTCGCTGCGCTGGTGCGGCACGACGACAACGGCTTGCCGCTGGCGAACGACGTGAAGTTCACGGAGAACACGGCGACTTTGCAATTGGGAGACGGGCTCTGGGTGGGCGCGTCCGAAGCGCCGACGACATTCAAGATCTACGCTCTCGATCCGACGTCGCACCAGGCGGGGCTATTTGCGGTAATGAAGGAGTGGGACAAGCCGGTCATCCTCGCGCTGCGATTGAAAATCGAAGGTGGAAAAATTACGGAGATCGAGCACGTGATAGCCCGCAACGTGAGAGACACGTCGATGCCGAATCTGACGACGCCGAGGCCCGGCCTGCTCGAGACGGTTCCGCCGGCGGAGCGGGTCTCCCGCGATGAAATGTTTCGCATCGCCGATTCCTACTTCGAGGCCATCGAGCACAGCGACGGAAGCCTCGCGCCGTTTGCAGACGACTGCGTTCGCCGCGAGAACGGCATGCAGACAACGAGCAACACGGTGCCGACGCATGACCCATCCGACCCGCCCGGGGCGCCGATCGATCCGCTGCGGGCGAAAATCCGGATGATGGGCTGCCGCGACAACATCAATACACACACGCTGAGCTACATCACGAGGATTCGGCCGCGGCGCCTGATCATCATCGACGAGGAAAAGGGGCTGGTCTTCGGCTTTCCGATGTTCATGCATCGCGGCAACGTGCGGTCGATCAAGATCGTGGGAGTGCCGGGATTGGATACGATCCCGATGACGGGCCTGGGGACGAGCGACCTGGAAGCGGGAGAAATCTTCAAGATTCGCGGCGGGAAGATTCACGAGATCGAAGCGATGGGTTTCATGCTGCCGTACGGATCGAAGACCGGCTGGGAGTAAGCGGGGAATAATCGCCATCAGCCATCGCATCGCGTTAACACTCTTATTCGCTCTGCCAATTCTGACCGTCCTCTGTGCGAGCCCGGCAGCGGCTCAACGCTCGTGCGAGAGCCTGGCGACCCTCACTCTGTCGAACGCAACGATCACATCGGCAACGTCCGTTGCAGCCGGGACATTCAAACCACCTTCCGGTCCTGGACAACCGGCTCCCGCAGTGGACATGCCGGCGTTCTGTCGCGTGGATGGCGTCGCGAAGCCGACGAACGATTCCGAGATCAAGTTCGAGGTATGGCTGCCGGCCTCCGGTTGGAACGGCAAGTTCGAGCAGGTCGGCAACGGCGGATACGCAGGGATTCTTCCTTTGTCCGCGATGGCCCTACCACTGCTGCGCGGCTATGCTACCGCCGGCACGGATGATGGACACGTGGCGGGAGCGGGCGCGACGTGGGCGATCGGCCACCCGGAGAGGGTCGCTGACTTTGGATACCGAGCGGTGCACGAAACATCCGCGCAGGCCAAAGCGATCATCCGCGAATTCTACGGCAAAGATCCCGCGCAGTCGTATTTTGTGGGATGTTCGGATGGAGGCCGCGAGGCGCTCATGGAGGCGCAGCGCTTCCCCGCGGACTTCCATGGAATCGTCGCGGGCTCCCCTGCCAACTTCTGGACGCACCTGATGTTCAAGGGCCTGTGGGACGAGCGCGCACTGACCGATAACCCGGAAAGCTACATCCCTTCCAGCAAACTGCCTGCCCTTCAAAATGCCGCGCTCGCCGCCTGCGACACCCTCGACGGCGTCAAGGACGGCCTGATCCAGAATCCGCAACTCTGCCACTTCGATCCGGCGGTGATTCAGTGCAAGGACGCCGATGGGCCGGACTGCCTGACCGCGCCGCAAGTCGAGGCCGCGAAAAAAATCTACGGCAGTGCGAAGAATCCCCGAACGGGCGCGCAAATCTCCCCGGGCCAATCGCCCGGCGCCGAAGCTGTGCCGGCCAACTGGCGGACCTGGATCACCGGCAGCGGGCCCGGCCAGTTGACGGTCGGCGCGTTCTTTGCAAATACTTTCTTCGCAGACCTGGTGTTCGGGAATCCGAAATTGGATTTCCACACGCTGAACTTCGACAGTGACGTCAAGCTCACGGACGATAAACTCGCCTCCGTTCTCAATTCGACCGATCCGAATCTCGGGCCGTTCAAGGCGCGCGGCGGCAAGCTGATCCAGTATCACGGCTGGGGCGACGCAGCCATTCCGCCGCAGGACAGCGTGGACTACTTCGAGAGCGTGCAATCGTCGATGGGGACGACCGAGAATTTTTATCGTCTCTTCATGGTGCCGGGGATGTCCCACTGCGCAGGAGGTGCGGGAGCAAATGTCTTTGGTAACGGCCTCGCAGTGGCGCAGGCTGACGCCACGAACGATGTCGTAATCGCGCTCGACCGATGGGTCGAGCAGGGAGTGGCGCCGGACCGGATCATCGCCACCGGTTTCGTGGACGGCAACCCAGCCAAAGGTGTCGCGATGACGCGTCCCCTGTGCCCCTATCCGCAGGAGGCACACTACAAAGGCACCGGCGACACAAACGACGCGGCCAGTTTCGTCTGCCAGATACCTTCCGAAGACTCGAAGAAATAACAGCGCTGCGCGCACGAGACTTGGCGGCGTGGAAGCACGCCATCGTAAAGGTTGGGAGGAGCAAGAATGAATCCGGCATCTGGAGCGCCTCAAGCGCTCTATCTGGAAGATCTGAAGGTCGGTGAGCGCTTCACTTCCGGCGTGTATCGCATGGACGAGAATCGGATGAAAGCGTTCGCAGCGGAATTCGACCCGCAACCCTTTCACCTGGATGAAGCTGCCGCCCAAAACAGCCTCTTCCGCGGGCTGGCCGCTAGCGGCTGGCACACGGCGGCTGCGACGATGCGACTTGTGGTGACCGGCGGGTTGCCGCTCGCGGGCGGGATCATAGGCCTCGGTGGCGAAATCACGTGGTCCAAGCCCACGCGTGCCGGCGATACGCTACGGGTGGAAAGTGAGATCCTCGAGATTTTGCCGTCGCGCTCCAAACCCAACCAGGGCCTTGTGAAAGTCCGATGCGCCACGCTGAATCAACACGGCGACGAAGTACAAGTGCTCATTGCAAAGCTTCTGGTTTTCAAGCGCACTTAGTCCGTGTAACGCCGAACCCATCGATCGAGTCCTCTAACGAGAAGCCCGTCCGTCTCATAATTGGGAGGACGGGCCGGCTCGGAAAACCAAAAGCAGATCCCTCGTCGTCCCGGTCCCCGCCCTTCGGGCACCGGGACTCGCTCGGGATGACAATCCTGGTCGGAGACACCCTGAGGCCGGCGCAAACCAGAAGCGCCGGCCTCAGGATGACGATCCTCACCGGATCGTCACGAAATCGGGGTGCAGACCGACTTCACTTCCGTGTAGAGCTCGAGCACTTCGTGTCCCATCTCGCGGCCCCATCCGGACTGCTTGAACCCGCCGAACGGCATCGCCGGATCGAAAACGTTGTAGCAGTTGATCCAGACGGTTCCGGCGCGGAGTTCGGACGCGATGCGATGCGCCTTCTTGATGTCGTTGGTCCAGACGCCGGCCGCGAGACCGTAGCTTGTGTCGTTGGCCTTGGCGACGAGATCGTCGACGTTCTTGAACGGAATGGCGGTTACGACGGGGCCGAAGATCTCTTCCTTCACGACCTTCATGCTCTCAGTCGTGTTGACGAGGACCGTGGGCTTTACGAAGTAGCCCTTGTCGCCCTGACGGCTGCCGCCGACCGTGGCCTTCGCGCCTTCCTTGTATCCGGATTCGAGATAACCGCAGACGCGATTGAGTTGCTCTTCGGAGACGAGCGGACCCATGTCCGTGGCCGGCTCAAGGCCGGGGCCGACGCGGATTTTCGACGCCAGTTGCGAAACGCCGTCAACCACCCTGTCGAATTGCTTTTCTTCGACGTAGAGCCGCGAACCCGCGCAGCAGCACTGGCCATGGTTGAAGAAGATGGCCATGGCAGCGCCGGGAATGGTGGATTCGATATCGGCGTCCTGGAAGACGATGTTGGGAGACTTGCCGCCGAGTTCGAGCGAAACCTTTTTCAGGTTGCCGGCTGCGGCCTGAACGATGAGCTTGCCGACTTCGGTCGAGCCGGTGAAAGCAACCTTGTCAACGTTCGGATGCGCTGCGAGCGACGCGCCGGCCGTTTCGCCGTAGCCAGGAACAATGTTCACCACGCCGTCCGGGAAGCCTGCTTCCTGAATCAGTTCGCCCAGGCGGAGAGCCGTGAGCGGAGTCTGTTCGGCGGGCTTTAGAACGACGCAACATCCGGCCGCGAGCGCCGGACCGAGTTTCCACGAAGCCATCATGAGCGGGAAATTCCAGGGAATGATCTGGCCGACAACGCCGACGGGCTCGCGTAGCGTGTACGCTAGGAATTTCGCGCCGTGGGCGGAGATGGGAATCGTGTTGCCTTCGATCTTCGTGGCCCAACCGGCCATGTAGCGGAAGAGATCGATGGTGCCGGGAATGTCCGCGACGCGGGCGATGGTGAGCGGCTTGCCGTTGTCGAGGGATTCGAGTTGCGCGAATTCCTCGGCGTGCTTTTCGATCAGATCGGCGAGCTTCCAGATCATGCGTCCGCGCTCGGACGGGGTCAGCTTCTTCGTCCACGGGCCGCTATCGAACGCGGCGCGCGCCGCGGCTACCGCGCGATTGATATCCTCGCGGTCGCCTTCCGCAACATTGGCGAGGACCTCGCCGGTCGCCGGATTGTAAGTTGGGAACGTCTTGCCGGAAGCCGCGTCGACCCACTTTCCGTTAATCAACATCTGACGCTTCTTCGCGACGTAGCTGGCTACATTGCTATCGAGCGTAACTGCTTGTGTTGCCGTGGCCATCTCAATCCTCCTTCAATCAGTCTTGCAGTCTCGTGCAGAGTTCTTGGATCTCAGGCTCGAACCGGCGCATTCCGATGGGTGGAGTCGTAGGTGCCGATTCCGGGGTTCGCGCTGTCGGTGCCGCAGTCGAGCCATACATGTGGGATGCGTCGTTACGGAGCAAGGAAAGCCGGGGAAGCCAACCTTTAGCCTCGCCGGGCAGGCCGTATCATAGGACTCCGCTCTTGATCTTGCAATAGGCCGCAGCGTCCGGTAATGGTACAAGATTTACGGCACCGATGCGGAAGCAGAGACGCGCTACAGTCCGGCAGAGTGCATTGACTGCAAGCCGATAGCGATTACCGGACGTCCTGACCCACGGCACATTTCGACTAGGTATATCGAACGCCAGAATTTGACAATGCGGATGGGAATGCGGCGATCCAAGCGGCTAACAAACTCACTTCCTGAGAAGGTTGAGAACCACGGGCACGCGGTTGCCCTTCGCTACATGCACTACAATTTCTGCCGCTTCCGTCAGACATTGCGTGTTACTCCTGCAATGGAAGCGGAAATTGCAGACCACGTTTGGTCCATCGAAGAGGTAATTAGCCTACTCGACGCAGAGAGAATGCAGGACGCGGCCTAGAGCTATCTTCCGGCGACCTTAATGCGCAGAAAATTCGGAGGGAACTTTAGTTCACTGTATCGGATGTTCGCCTCAACACCCATTTTCGCTAGTTCTGCTTTTAGATTTTTCGCCTCAACGTTTGAATGGTCGCTATCGGAAGCTGGAAGGGATGAGATTTCGAGGGTCAAACCATCAGGAAAGAAGTCCGGGTCTCCCATTTTTACGTTATCTCCACCAACAATCCATTTGGCCATCTTGAGACCAATTTCGAGTTGCTTTGCGAATGACCCAGCTTCTACGGTGCCATCGTTAATAATGGTTGCAGCTGCTGGTTCGTAAGCCTGCAAAGACTTGCCGAGGCGTTCTGCGTCTATCTGTCTTGATCCGGTACGCGGCCGACTAGATTCAGGATTAACAGGTGGCTTCTTGGGCCGCTCCAAAGTGGAGAATTTCCCCCAGGCATCAGTCAGTTGCTGCATTTTCCCTATTAAGTCAGGAGTTCGCGAAAATGTTTGAAGAGAATCCTGAATAGATTTCTGTCCATTTTCAAGACGGGTCAATTGATCTTTCATCTCACCATTTTCTTTAGCTGACCGAATCTCGGAAAGGGTTGCAAAAACTACCGCGCCCACAAAAAGCAAAGCGAAAACGACAATCACTTCTCGTTTCGTTTTACGATCTGGAATATCCTTAATGGCCACGTATACACCCAAAGCGGTCATAAGCGAGGGGAATATGGCCAGATTTAAGACATGAAGGAAGACATCCATGAAGTGGCACCAGTGAGAAGGCGGGATTATACCCTCGGAGGGACCAAGTTGTACCACTACCCAGTGTCCAAGCGCAGGCCTAGCGGTTGAAGAGCCCGATGTAGACGGAGCTGCCGAGAACGTGGCCCTTGGCCGCGTCCTGAATCTGCTCGCGGGTGGCGCCCTGGGGCAGGTCAAGCTTTTCGTCCAAGGCGAGCAATTCGAAAGTGTAGTGGTGCGGCGACCCGGGCCCCGCGCAAGATCCCTGATAACCAGCCTTGCCGGTGATGTTGGTGCCCTGCAAGGCGCCATTGGGCAAAGGCGCATCCGGTGCTACGGCTTCCGGAAGTTGTGTGACATCGGCAGGAATGTTGAAGACGACCCAATGCGTGATGTCCGTGGGCGCTTTCGGAACATGAGCGTCGGGATCGTGCATGATGAGCGCGAAGGTCACCGTGCCCTTGGGGACGTTGGTCCACTGCAGCGCGGGCGATATGCCAGTCGATATGTTTCGAGGACCGCCGGGCGGCGGCGTGGTGGCGATGCAGGTGTATTTGGCGGGTATTCTGGCGAGGTCAGCGAAGGACGGACTCGAGATCAGCAGCGAAGGTGGCGGCGCAGCCGGTGGTGACGGAGGCGGCTGCTGCGCGGCAGCAACAAGACCCGTGGCCAGCAACGCTGCTAAAGTAACAGCCCGCGAACGAATTGGATTTTCATGCGCATCCTTTTTCCGTCGACGCACGGCGTCAGATCGGGTATGGCGTGGGGGAGTGGCGAATGGTGACCCAGCGAATCTCGCTGAACTCGTCGAGACCCGCCCGGCCGCCGAAGCGCCCGTAGCCGCTGTCCTTGACGCCGCCGAACGGCATCTGCGGCTCGTCGTGCACGGTGGCGCCGTTGATGTGGCACATTCCGAAATCGAGCTTCTTTGCCATGCCGAGCGCCTTATTCACATCGCGGCTGAAGATGGCGCTGGAGAGGCCGTAGGAAGTGTCGCCGGCGATGCGGAGAGCGTCCTCCGCGTCGTTGGCGATGACCACGGGCTTCGCCGGACCGAACGATTCTTCGTGATAGATGCGCATGGCGGGCGTGACGCCGTAGACCACGGTCGGCGGATAGGACGGCCCCTGGGCTTTTCCTCCGCAAAGAATTTTCGCGCCCTTCGCGACAGCGTCGTCGACCAAAGCCTGGACGCGCTCGATGGCGCCGGGGTTGATCATGCAGCCGATCTGCGTTTCGGGAGCGAGAGGGTCGCCCATTTTCAGTGACTGCGCCTTGGCGGCGAGCTTTTTTGCAAATTCTTCGGCGACCGGTCTTTCAACGACGATGCGCTCGGTGGACATGCAGATCTGGCCCTGGTTCATGAAGGCGCCGAAGTTCGCCGCGGATACGGCCGCGTCGATGTCGGCGTCGCGAAGGACGATCATGGGCGCTTTGCCGCCCAGTTCCAGCACCACGCGCTTCAAATGGCGCCCGGCGCTTTCGGCGATGAGCCGGCCGATTTTCGTGGAGCCGGTGAAGCTGATGCGGCGCGTCTTGGGATTCGAGATCAGTTCGTCCACGACTTCGGCGGCATCGGCAGGAGCGTTGGTGATGACGTTGATCACACCCTTGGGAAAGCCGGCTTCCTCGAAAACGGAGGCGATTGCCAGATGCGTGCCGGGGGATTCCTCGGAGGCTTTGAGGACCACCGTGTTTCCGTACGTTACCGGTGCGGCCACGGCGCGCATGCCGAGAATCATGGGCGCGTTCCAAGGTGCAATGCCAACGACCACTCCAACGGGCTGCCGGATGGCGACGGCGGTCGTATCCGGAAGGTCCGTGGGGATGACCTCGCCGATCAGTCCGTAGGCCTGCGCGGCGGCTTCCCGCAGTATTCCGACGGTATAGATGCAATTGAACATACCCCAGCCAAAGGTCTGGCCGGTTTCGGCCGCGGTGATCTGCGCGATCTCGGGCATGCGGCGCTCGAGAACATCGGCGGCTTTCAAAAAAAGGTTGCGACGCGCGCCGGGAGGCGTCGCGCTCCAGGCCGGGAATGCGGCGGCGGCCGCCTCAATGGCGCGGCGCGCATCTTCCCGCTTTCCCGCGGGCACGCGCGAAGCGACACCGCCCGTGAACGGGTTCTTCTTCTCGTACACCTTGCCGTCGAGCGCCCCGCTCCATTCGCCATTGATGAAGAGTTTTTCGTCACGGACAGCGACTGTTTGATGCATGGAATCTCCCCCCTTGAATCTTCACCGCCAATTGCCGAAGTCTACACCATGGGTCCGCGAAGTGAACAGACCCTTTTGGCCGCGGGCTGCAGACTACGCCGTCGAAGCGCCGTACCGGGCGCGATGCCGCTTTCCCCACGTCGACATCGACACGAGGATGGGCCGGAGGCTCTCGCCGTGCTTCGTAAGAGAGTATTCAACGCGAGGCGGCACTTGCGCGAAAACGGCGCGGTGGACGAGGCCGTCTCGCTCCAGTTCGCGCAGATGCTTGGTGAGCATTTTTTTCGTCGAGCTCGGGATCAATCGCTGCAGTTCGCTGAAACGGTGAGTTCCATCTTCCAGGTGAAACAGAATGAGCGGCTTCCATTTACCGCCGAGGATTTCCGCCGTGAGTTTCACCGGGCAGTCGATGTCGTGCATGGAGTCCTCCCCCAGATACCAGGTGACAAAAAGGTGCCTACTAGCCAGAAAGGGACTTTAGCCTAAAATCGCCCCCTTGGCCACAGCCGCGACGACGGGCGCGATGTTCACGTGACGAACATCCGGTATCAACCGTAGATCATTGGTCCGGCAAGGCTTGCTATGATTGCCCGCGCTCGTTCCCGAGCGGGAGGAAAACGGATGTCCAGCAAGAGACCGGTGATCCTATACGGTGCGAGCGGGTTTTCCGGGCGCCTGAGCGCGGAGTATTTGCGCGAATACAACGTCCCGTTCGTTGCAGCGGGCCGGAACAAGGCCCGGATTCAGGAAGTGATGAACCACGTTCCGGGAATCGAGACGGCGGACTACGAGGTCGTCCAAGTCGGTTCGTCGGTCGACGAGCTGGCCAAGCTCTTCAGCGGCGCTAAGGTGGTGTGCAACAACGTGGGCCCGTTCATCTACTACGGCCCCTCGGTGGTGGAAGCGTGCCTGAAGGCCGGATGCCATTACATCGACATCGCGGGCGAGCAGGCATGGCACCGGCAACTGGCGGAAAAATGGAGCGACAAGTTCGCCGAAAAAGGACTCGCGATTGTGGCGGGAATGGCGTTCATGTCCGCCCCCAGCGACGCCGCCGCGCGGCTGTGCCTCGAGTCCGGGGGAATCGACACTCTCGAAATCCTCACGATGTTCGACGGCATGCCGACGTTCGGCTCGACGCAGACCATCTTCGCAGTGATTCAAACCGACGGCTATTACCTCGACCAGAACCAGTACAAGCCCTGGCAGCGCGCCGTCGGCTACGAAGCGGTCGTGCCAGGCTACATCCGCACGCAGCTCGCGCTGAGCTGGGGCGGATTTCCGCATCCCGTCTGGTACAAGGATCATCCGCAGGCGGCGAACGTGCGCTCCTTCGGCGGACTCCTGAACCGCCAGATCATGGAAAGCGTGCTGGCGACGGAAAAGCACTTCGAGGAAGCGATCCGCCCGCTGCCAAAGGAAGAGCAAGAGAAGAAGTTGGCAGAAATGGCCAACGCGGTGCAGGGAGGCACTCCGCCGCGCGAGAACTCGCGCCAGCAACGTACGATCGACGTGATCGTCGGGCGCGGCACGACGGAAGTTGCGCAGTGCGTCCTGTTCGGCACTTGTTGTTACAAGCAGACCGGCCTGATGCAGGCGTTCGGGGCGCACAGTCTGGTGCACCGTCCGCCGTTGCAGGTCGGGTACGCATCGCCGGCCGCCGCCTTCGGGCACCGCGAGATTCTCAAGACACTCGAGAACTTCGGCCTGTCCAAGGCGAAGGTGTACGCATAAAGGGTCCAGGGGTCCAGATTGCGCGATAGTTTGCTTAACTGCCGGCGCTTTCCAGCCGTCCGTTCCACAGGTCTTCCGGCCGCTGTCCACAGGATTTCGGACAGCGTCCTGCTCGGGTCACCGAGCGGCCGTGCGAATTTTTGCGCACAACGGCGATTCCGGAATAAAGAGGGTGCGCCTGCGTGAGATCCATCGACTATTTCGACAAGACAGCAGACGCATATCCGGACCGGGTCGCGGTGATCGATCGCGGCAACCGCTACTCGTATCGGGAAACGCGCCTGGTGACTCAAAAGATCGCGCGCGCGATGCAAGCGGCCGGTCTGCGCGCGGAGGAACGGGCGGCTATCCTCTCCTCGAACGACGCCCGCGTTCTGCTATGCATGCTCGGCCTGATGCGCGCCGGCGCCGCCTGGGTCCCCATCAACTACCGTAACGCCGTGGATGCCAACGCGGAATACATGAACTACGTTGAGACATCCTGGCTCTTCTACCACAGCAGCTTCGGAGATCAAGCCGAAGAACTCCAAGAAGCGCGTGCCGACTCTGCGGCACGTGATTTGCATCGATGCGCGAGGACCGGGGTCATCCGTCGCTCGATGCATTCATGGAAACGGCAGCGGATGCGCCGGAAAAGGATTGGGGCGATCCCTTCGGCAACCTCGATCGTCTCGTGGGGGTGGTGCCGACGGGCGGGACGACGGGACCTGCGAAAGGCGTGCGCGTGACGAATCGGCCGTGGGGCACCATGCTGGAAATGGCGTCTCACTACTTGCGATGCGACGATGTGGAGCCGGTTTGCCTGAACACGGCGCCACTCTCCCATGCGGCGGGAGTCGTGGCGCTCGCGGCGTTCACGTTTGGTGCAACGAACGTGGTGATGCCGGGTTTTGACGCATTAGAAGTGCTTCGCGCCATCGAGCGCTACAAGACGACGCATCTTTATTTGCCTCCTACCGGACTCTACAGGCTGCTGGCGCTGCCCCAAGTGGACAAATTCGACTACTCGAGCCTGCGCATGTTCCTCCTGGCCGGCTCGCCCGTCTCACCCGATCAGTTCAAGAAAGGAGTGGAGGTCTTCGGCCGCTGCATGTGCCAGTGCTACGGACAAACCGAAGCGCCGATGCTCTTGACCTGGCTCGATCCGAAGACGGTCGCCGCGGCAGCCGCCGGGGATCATCCCGAACGATTGCGAAGCTGCGGCAAGGCAACTTCCGCGGTGCGTCTTGCGGTGATGGATGACGAGGGACGGCTCCTACCGCCAAAGCAAACCGGCGAGATCGTCGCGCGCGGTACTCTGGTGACCCCGGGCTATTACAATCTGCCGGAGGCCACGGCCGAGATTCGCAAGCACGGCTGGCACCACACGGGAGACATCGGCTATCAGGACGAAGACGGCTACTTCTATATCGTCGACCGCAAGAAGGACATGATCATCACGGGCGGATTCAACGTATTCTCGGCCGAGGTCGAAGCGGGAATCATGGCGCTGCAAGGGGTGGCCGAGTGCGCGGTGATCGGCGTCCCGGACGACACTTGGGGAGAAGCGGTCAAGGCGATCGTCGTGCTGCAGGAAGGCACCTCTCTGAGCCAGGAAGACGTCATCAATCACAGCAAGGCAAAACTTGGCGGTATGAAATCTCCCAAGTCCGTGGAATTCCGCAGCGAGATTCCGAAAACAGCAGCGGGGAAGATCGATCACAAGGCTCTTCGCGCACCGTATTGGGTCGGCAGGGACCGCGCCGTCCACTGACGTGCGTTTAACCGGCTTTGCGGCCGGCCTTTCGCTCCAACTCGCGTTCGATGATCCTGCGAGCGTGGACGCCGCCGGCATCGATTTTCAAGTTGCGAAGATCGCGGTCGGGCCGCAGCAAGATGTTCTGCTGCTGCGCCTCGAGAATCTGCGTGTCTTCGGCGAAGACGGCGGCCTGGCCGTCGCGGATACGAAAGGTCAAGCCGCGGTCTTCCGTTTGGAAATTCCGCACCATTCCCCAGTGATACCATGTCGAAGTCTCGCTCTCCGGAGTCATCAGATTCACGACAATTCCGGTGACACCTTTCGCGCGGTCGCCCTCCGGCGCACCCGTTCCTGCGAGCGCCACGCCAACGTCGATCATCACGTTTGACGGCAGAGAAAACATGCAAATCTGCCAGCGGTCGCACTTCTCCTGGGATTTCAGATTCGCGGCCCAGAACGGAGGCGGATCAATGTTCAGCATCCAGCGCGTCACGGTGACGGACTTTTCGTCCGAGTTAACCTTGATCGGAGCCTCGACGATCTCGTGCTGTCCGATGCTGCTCGGGTGGACGTAGGTTTCGTGCGACAAGTCCATCAGGTTGTCCACGAGTAGCTGGTAGTTGCACTGGATGTGATACGTGCTACCTTCAAAGACCCAATTCGGGTCCGAACACCAGTGCAGATCCGGAATCTTGCTTTCGTCAGCCAGTTGCGGATCGCCAATCCATACCCAGACGAACCTGTATTTTTCGGCCACAGGATACGTGCCAATGACCATGTCCTTGCGAACGCCTTCCTGTCCCGGCATCCAGACACACCGGCCGTGCTCGTCAAATTCAAGCCCGTGGTACTTGCAAACCAGATGGTCGCCTTTGAGGTAACCCATCGAAAGTGGCAGGAGCCTGTGCGGGCAACAATCCTCCCAAGCCGATAGAACGCCGTTCACCTGGCGATACAGCACGATGGGCTCGCCGCAGACCGTGCGGGCGAAGGGAGCGTGCTTGATTTCGAAATCCCAGGCGACCGCGTACCAGAAATCTCGAAGGAACATGGGGACCTCTCGGTCTTACGAGGGGCAACTGTATTCCTCCGGTTGCAAATATGCGAGACTTTCTGTACGTTATCGCGTGCACTTTTCGCCGTAGGCCCGAAGGCGTTCAGCCTGGTGGGGGGCCTCCAGCCCAAACATATGGGCCAGAATTAAAAGGTATTTGTCCCTAGGAGGGGAGCTATGAGTCAGCAGAGTTTGGAGGATTTGTTAAAGGCCGCCGGGAATCCGGTAACCATGCTCCGCAATTCGCAGATCGGGGCGTACGTCTACCCGGTCGTCCCGTCCGAATATTCGAACTGGCGCGACGAGCAGAAGGCCTGGCGCGACACGGCCGTGCTGTTCGATCAATCGCACCACATGGCGAATTTGTATGTGAAAGGGCCCGACGCCCTGAAGCTTCTTTCGTATCTAGGGACGAACAGCTTCGCGAATTTCCCAGTGAATCGCGCCAAGCAGTTCGCGCCGTGCAGCTACGACGGCTACGTGATCGGCGACGGAATCTTGTTCCATCTCGAGCAGGACAGCCTCGTTTTCGTGGGGCGCGCGCCAACGGCGAACTGGCTCGAGTTCCACGCCAGGACGGGTGGTTACAAGGTCGAGATCCAGCGGGACGACCGGTCACCCTCGAATCCGGGCGGCAGGGCGGTGATCCGAACATGCTACCGGTACCAGATCCAGGGACCGAACGCCAAGCAGATCATCGAAAAGCTGAATGGCGGGCCGTTTCCGGAGATCAAGTTCTTCAACATGGGCGAGATCAAGATCAAGGGACGGACGGTGCGCGCGCTGCGGCACGGAATGGCGGGCGCTCCGGGGCTGGAAATCTGGGGCCCTTACGAAGAGCGAGAGGAAATCCGGGCGGCGATCGTGGAGGCGGGCAAGGAGTTTGGGATCAAGGAAGTGGGCTCACGAGCGTACGCATCGAACACGCTCGAATCGGGCTGGATTCCTTCGCCGCTTCCGGCCGTCTACACCGGCGAGAAGATGAAGGCCTACCGGCAGTGGCTGCCTGCAAACGGTTACGAGGCCACCGGGTCGCTGGCTGGAAGCTTCGTCTCAAGCAACATTGAGGACTACTACACGACGCCGTTCGAACTGGGCTACGGGATCTTCGTGAAGTTCGACCACGACTTCATCGGCCGCGAGACCTTGGAGAAGATCGACCAGAAGACGCAGCGGAAGAAGGTCACCTTCGCGTGGAACGGCGAGGAGGTCGTGAAGGCTTACAAGTCGCTGCTCGAACCGGGCGATCCCTACAAGTTCATCGACCTGCCGATTGCGAACTACGCCTCATCGTCGTACGACAAGGTGATCGGGAAGGGCGGGAAGACCGTGGGCCTTTCGATGTTTGGCGGCTACAGCTACAACGAGCGGTCGGTGCTCTCGCTCGGCGTGGTGGATCACGACGTCGAAATCGGAACCGAACTCACGCTTGTGTGGGGCGAGGAAAACGGCGGGACGAAGAAGGCGACGGTTGAGCGCCACAAGCAGTTGGAAGTGCGCGCGGTCGTCAGCCCGGTCCCTTATTCCAAAGTTGTGCGTGAAACGTATGCGGAGGGCTGGCGTACAGCCCAAAAGTAGCCGGTCGCAGAAAGGGGCGAGTTCCCACTCGCCCCTCGGTTTACCATTTATCCCCGTAACCCAAACTGCGGACAGAAGATAGTGCTTCCCCGCCAGATACGTGCGAGACTCAGCACAGTTGGCTCCGAGCCGACGCCTTCGACACATCAACGCCGAATCGTCTTCGTTGGCGGTTCTGTTCCGTGGGAAGATCGGCGTGCGGAGGACATGAGGACATGGCGTCAAAGTACAAGGCCGATCAAGTTGGGGAGGGCCAGGTCGCGGCACTGGAGTACAGAGCCGACCACGTGGGAAGCTTTCTGCGGCCGCCGGAATTGCTCGCAGCGCGCGAGAGATCCGATGGGGCAACTTTAAAGGCCATTGAGGACAAGCACATCCTTCGCGTGCTTGCGAAGCAGAAGGAGCTTGGTTTCGAAATCTTCACCGACGGCGAGCTGCGGCGGCGGAATTTCATGAGCAATTTCACCGACGCAGTCGAAGGGTTCGACCTCGGCGGCGAAATCGCGCGCGACTGGGGAGCCAAGGGGCAGGCCCAACAAGCGCACGTCAGCCACGTCACCGGTATCGTCAACTCGAAGCTTCACCAGGTGCGTTCGATAACGGCGCACGAGCTTCCGTTCCTCAAGAGACACAGCCCCGGCGATATCAAGGTGCAGTTGCCGAGCGCGACGCAGTTTCCCGCGATCTCATTCAAGAAGGGCGTCACGGACAAGGTCTACAAGGACCATTCCGCTCTGCTCTGGGACATCGTCGAGATCATGAAGAAGGATATCGCCACGCTCGCTTCGGAAGGCGTGAAGTACATCCAGATTGACGCTCCGCGCTACAGCTACTACCTGGACCCGAAGTGGCGCGCCTGGATCGAAACCGAAATGAAGATGGACCCCGAACACGCTCTCGATGAGGCGATCGCGGCGGACAACGCCTGCTTTGAGGCGGCGCGAAAGCCTGGCGTGGTGCTGGCCGTCCACCTGTGCCGCGGAAACAACCGGAGCCACTGGTATGCCGAGGGAGGATACGATGCGATCGCGGAAAAGCTCTTCGGAACTCTGAACGTGGACCGGTTCTCACTGGAATACGATGACGAGCGCTCCGGCAGTTTCGAGCCGTTGCGCTTCGTCCCTCGGGACAAAATCGCCATCCTCGGACTCATCACCTCAAAAAAGCCGCAGCTCGAAAGTGAAGACCTGCTCGTGAAGCGAATCCACGAGGCGGCGAAATACCTCCCGCTCGAAAATCTTACTCTCAGCCCTCAGTGCGGCTTCGCATCGACGGCGGAGGGCAACCTTCTTACCGAAGAAGAGCAGTGGGCCAAGCTTCGGCTCGTCGTGCAAACGGCGAGCCGCGTTTGGGGCTAAGCTGGGCGCGCGGGGCGGCCCGCAATCGCATATAATGGCCGGCCCGGTTGACGGGTGAAGGCGACCTCACGCCCCGGCGATGATCCTACATCTCAACCACACTCGACGTGACGCGGCGATCGCGGGCGCGAATGAAACGGTCGCGGCCGTGCTTTCCCTGCTCGAAGAGAAGTATCTGACGCCGAGCGATTTCGCGCGCCTCCAAATTCACCTGGATTGGCTCCAGTACAAGCAAAACTTTCGTGAAGCGGTCACGATCACGCAGGACGTGCAGCGAGCAGAATGGCGGCCCCTCGGTGATGGAAATACGCGTCGATTCGAGGCAGGCTGCGCCGGGGTCGCTCCGCGAGTCCCTCCGGCGCGCCATGGAGCTTGCAAGGGCCGGGGCGGAAAATGGCCGCCTATATTTCGAGGAGTTTCAGTCGTTCCGTTCGAGCATCGTGTGGGAATTCAACCGGCTCTATTGGCAGCGCCTGAAGGACTGGGAGCAGGCCACCGGCAAGGGATACCAGAGCGCGCTGCCGGGCGGCATGTCTGACGGTCACCAACCCCAAGCGATTTCCGCTTCCGTCGAAGAATTCTTCGAGCTACTGAAGAACCTGGAGAAGCACAATCAGCTTCCGCTTGAAGTATTCATTTTGGAGATCGGCGTGGGGGCCGGGACGCGAGCTGGTTTGTGGCTGGACCGTTTCCGCGAACTCGATCGGGAGCGCGGCACCGCCTACTATCCTCGCCTTCGCTTCCTGCTGGGAGACTATTCCCTGGCCACGCTCGAAAGGTGCCGGCCCGCGGTCAAGAATCACATCGACCTGTGCAGTTTCATAGCCGTGGACGCTCTCGATCCGATCAAGACTCTTTCTTTTCTTCGGCACAAAATCCTGCACGTTCATTCGACGAACATGTACGACAACCTGCCGGACGAGGAACTCGTCTGGCGCGACAATCACATCTATTGGGTGCTGGTCCGGGCGTATCTTTCCGCCGACGACGCGGCCCGGATCGGCACCGCATTCGAAATTCCCGCATCAGATATCACGAAGGTTACGCGACGGCTGCTCGAGGTGGGCCCCGAGTGCCTTCCCGACCGTAACCGTGGTTTCGCTTTTTGGCAGGAGATATGGAAGGCGATGCGGCTGGAAGAGAGGCTCGTGAAAACGGAGGATATGCCCGATTCGTCCTTGCCGGCCGGCCTCAGCGTGCCGCAAATGGAAGACATCCTCAAGGGGGCGCCCAGCGACCTGCGTTTTCATCTGAGTTCGGGCGCGCTGGAGAGTTTCCGCAATACTTTGCCGCTCCTTCATCCGCGGGGTTACCTTCAGGTGCAGGATATTTTTGTCACCGATCTGAACGAATACGACATGGGATTCCATGGCCCGGGAAAGCTCGACGGCTCCATTGTGAGTTGGGTTAACGGCGCCCTCTTGCGCGAGGTGGGCGAGCGGTCCGGTTACAACCTGCACTTCGCGCCATTCAAGTACCGGGCGGGATCAAAGACGTCGGTACTCTATACGACACGACGGGAGTAAGACGATGAAGCTTCCCATTCTTCCCACCACGATGGTTGGCAGCTACTCGATGCCGGGATGGCTCGAGCGTCTGAAGACGGAGTATTTCGCCCGGCGGATCAGCCGGCACGATCTCGACGAGATTCACGACACCGTGGTCAAGGCAGCCATCAAAGATCAGGAAGTCGCAGGCCTCGACATCGTCACGGACGGCGAGCTTCGTCGCGACAACATGATCGACTACTTCGTCGAACGGCTCCCCGGCGTGCACATCGATCGTTCATCGAAGAAGTTCTACTACGACTTCTACGACAGTGAAGTGCTGAACAAGATTCCGATGGCCGCGCTCGGCCTGGTGGACGATTTCAAGTTCCTTCTTGCGAACACGGAGCGGGAAGCCAAAATCTGCGTCACCGGCCCGCACTCGCTCTCCAAGCGCATCCGCAACAAACACTATCCGAGCGAAGAAGCGATGGCCACGGACATCGCGCGCGTGATGAATATGGAGCTGAAGGAACTCGTGAAAGCGGGCGCAAAGTACATTCAGATCGACGAACCCTATTATTCCGGCTTCCCCGAAGACATATCGTGGGGCGTATCGGTCCTGAACACGCTGGTGGAAGGCGTCAACGCGAAGATCGCCGTCCATATCTGTTACGGCAACCGGTATGGTAAACCGTCCTGGGAAGGAACTTACCGGTACCTCTTTCCGAGGATTCTCGATGCCAAGGTGCAGCAGTTGACGCTGGAATTCGCGCGTCGAGGCGGCGAGGATCTGGATCTTTTTCGGGAATTCAACGCCCCTTTCGAGCTGGGAGTCGGTGTGATCGACGTGAAAGACCAAGCCATCGAAACGCCCGACATCGTCGCCGAGCGAATTCGGAAAGCGCTGAGCGTAATCCCCGCCCAGAAGATGTTTATCCTGCCGGATTGCGGCCTCTTCCATCTGCCCCGGGACGTGGCCTTCGCCAAACTCCGCTCTATGGTGGAGGGCACACGCCTGGTCCGCAAGGAATTGGGGACGTAGAACAGGCCGCGTCGGCCCGGCTGCAGGGCCGTGCTTTGAAGTACCCCTCAGAACATGGTGAGAGCGCAGGCCCCATAGTATCCCTCCTGACACCACCTAGACAGCGCCGAGACTGATTGGATAGTATCCACCCGACCGCGGTATCGGTTGTCTGAAACTGGCACATGTGGAGCGCATTGTTGCTGTAATGGACCGTGCTCGTGCGAACACCGGTCCAAGTAAAATCTTGACACACGGCTAGTACCAGCGTTAGATATTCGGCAACATCAGGGTTTGCGCAATGAAGTTAGGGTCAGGTTTGTGACTTTCTGAGGGGGGTGGATGATGAAGGGACGTTTTGGCCTGCAGTTTTTCCTGGCAGTCGCGATTTTCGTTGCCGGCGCGAGCTCGGCATTTGCCCAAGCCACCGCGCAGCTAAACGGCACGGTGACCGATCAGAGTGGCGGCGTGATTGGAAAGGCCGCGGTCACGCTGCGCGACGTTAGCAACAATCTCACGTACTCGGCGGCAGCGAACGACAACGGCTTTTATGCCGTGCCGAACCTGGCTCCCGGTACCTACGAGCTCAAGGTTTCGGTCTCGGGGTTTGCGAACTACACCCAGACCGGGATCGTATTGAGCGTAGGACAAAGCGCGACGATTAACGTCGCTCTCCAGGTAGCGGCGCAAGGCGAAAAGGTGGTTGTTACCACCGAGGTGCCCACCATCGAGCCGACCAAGACCGAGATCAGCCAAGTGGTCAATACACAGCAGATTGCGTCCCTGCCCATCAACGGCCGCCTGTTCACCGATTTTGCCCTCCTGACCCCCGGAGTGGCCACCAGCCGCACCAGCCTGGGAACCACGTTCACCGAGTACGAAGCAACCCAGATCTCCTTTGGCGGCATGCGCTCCTTCAGCAACGAAATCACGGTGGATGGAGCGGATTTCGTCAATACAGCCAGCGGCGTGCAGCGGTCGACTCCGCCTCAGGAATCCGTGCAGGAATTCCGCGTGGTGAACAACAGCTTCGGCGCAGAATCCGGCCGGGCGCTCGGCGGAATCGTCAACATCGTAACGAAGTCGGGCACGAACGACCTCCACGGCTCAGTCTATGACTATTTTCAGAACAACGCCGCCGATGCTCGCTCGCTTCTCCAACCCGCGCCCCTGCCACACGAACTGCGGCAAAACCAGTTCGGCGGCACGCTGGGCGGTCCCGATCAAGAAGGACAAGACGTTTTTCTTCGTGAACTATGAGGGCAAGCGGCGCGCGGAATCTCCCACATACCCGCCGGACCTCGTCAATAACCTGTCGGTCATTGACGACTCAAAGGCATTAATGGGGCTGGCTCCCGAAGGCTGCAGTACGGGTCTGGCGTCCTGCACTCAATCGGATGCCTCTTATCTCCAATCGCTTCTTGAAGACAACGGACAACGACTACGGCTTTGCAAGATTAGATCACCAGTTCAACGCCAACAATCGTCTGGCAATCCGCTACAACGTGGAGAACGCGCGCGACACGGGCGAACTGGTCGGCCAGACACTCGATGGCGGCGGCATTGGCGTTCCCAGCGGCGGACGCGATCTTAACGTCGCCGATCAATCCGTGGTCGCCACTCTGGATTCGGTACTGAAGCCCAACCTGGTCAACACCGCTCTCTTTCAGTATGCCCGGCGGCACTACAATTTCCTCGGCATGACCGGTCAGCCGGACTTCAGCATACTGAACGACCTCGAGCTCGGCCACAACTTCGGAACCAACGACAGGCTCTACGAGACCCGCTTGCAAGCCGCTGACTCTGTGTCATGGGTCAAGGGCAATCATCTTTGGAAGTTCGGAGTCGACGGCAACTATCTTTCGAGTCTGGAAAACTTCCCCGGCTTTGACCCCACCCGGTTGCTGGTACCGGGCATCGGCTGCCTCGCGGATTTCGCTGAGTTTTATAGCGCGACGTACAATCCGAGCGTGGCGATCCCGGCTGACGTCGCTCGGGTCGGCTGCAACTTGCGCGGTACCCCGAGATGATGGCGATGTATTCACATACGCTGGCGTTCCGCTCCCAACGAGTCCAAACGCTTGCTCTGGTGTTGCCCCTTGCGCCCCTACGGTCACTACCGCGAATCCCCTGAACACCGCGACGTGGGCGAACGCCTATCCCCCGTCGTTCTTTAACCGTTATAGCCGGCTGATTGACCACGGATACTGGGGCGCCTTTGCCCAGGATCAATGGCGGATCACACCCAAGCTCACGCTGAATATCGGCCTGCGGTGGGATGTCGAGTCGGGCCTGGCGTCGTTCGTAAGGCCGGACTACAACGGATGGCAGCCGCGGGTCGGGTTTGCGTATTCCCCGGACAGCAAGACCGTGGTTCGCGCCGGGTTCGGGATATTTTTTGACCGCCAGAACCTGACCTTCTTCTTTGTCCCGAATACTCAGAAGGTGATTGCGGGCTATCAATGCGGCAACCATCCGCCGGCAGCCATCGTCGCCGTTTGCCAGGCAGGCGATACACTGCCTCAGGAGTTTCCGAATCTCCAATCCAACGCGGGACAAGCCAGCCAAGGCTACCAGATATTCGGATTTCCGGCCGCGGCGGGCGCGGCGGCTGCTGCAGCGAGCATTATTAACACGGGCGCCTACAATACCGATTTCCCAGCCATTACGATGTCGGGCACTTGCGCTACGACCTTGCCTGCGGCATTGGCATGGGAGGAATGGACCACAACTCCAGGACACCCTATGCCGAACAGGCCAGCCTCGAACTTGACCACCAGTTCGGTGGAGGCTTGGCTGTCAACCTCGGCTATCTCTTTGTTGGGGCGCACAAGCTGGTTCGAGGCAATAACATCAACGTGCCCTGCCCGGTCGGCACAACAGACACCGCACAGGCGGCCACTCCGACCGACCCGAATGTGTGGCCGCTAGCGCCGGCCTTCTTGGGATTCCCGGACTGGGTTCCGGGACTGGTCAACGCAAATGGCACTTTCTCGAAATGCGCCTCAGGCACACCGACGCTTGGAACTGGCGCGCTGGCTGGCCTGGGGCCTTGGTTCCAAGGTGCTGGCCCCGCCGCCGGGTTGCAAACGATGAGCTCTGGGCTTGAGGACTACAACAATGATGTGGCCGATGCGATCTACAACGGCGGAACGGTGACGGTGTTGGAGAGAATGAAGAACTTCAATCTCACCGCCAACTACACCTACTCACACACGATCGACAACGGGAACTTCACCACGTTCATCAATTTGCCGCCGAACCAGTTCGACTACGCATCGGAACGCGCCAACTCCAACCAGGATGCTCGCCACCGCCTCATTACGAACTTTACCGCATTGGGGCCCGACGACACGCTCGCCCGGCAGTTCACCTTCAGCAGCATCATCACGCTGCAGTCCGGCCGGCCCTTCACGTTGTACTACGGGAGCAATACCTTAAACGATGTGGCGGGTGGCGCAACGGACCGCGTGGGCGGCGCACCGGTTGTGGGCTCGTGCGCTTCTACGAGCACCTGCGACACGATGATCGGGAGGAATACGTACGTCGGCGATCCGTTGTACGCGTGGGACCTTCACCTTGGGCGGTATTTCCAGCTCAGAGAGGGGTTGAAGCTCGACCTCAGCATGGATGCATTCAACGTCCTGAACAGGCCGAACGTGGATGAGGTGACCTCGGTTTACGGTTCCCCCGTTTTCTGCGGAGGCGCGATTCCGCGCCACTACAGGGACGCTGTGAGCCGCGCTATCCAGGCGCAATCGGCGTCCATGGCCTGCCCGGTCGGTCTGCCCGGCGAGACACCGGTGCTTGCTTTCCCCGGTGGCCCCGTCGTTGGCCAGAACGCTGCCACGCCAATAAATGTCCTCCCTCCGGGCCTTGGCCCCGGTTTCGTACCCCAGACTTTGTTTATCCCGAATCTCCCGGATGCGAACTTCGGCTTGCCAAGGACCATGCTCAACCCGCGGCAGTTCCAGTTCGCGGCGAAGTTCTCGTTCTAAAGCAGCGCGGGAAATCCGATTACAAAGGGCCGGGCTCACTGCCCGGCCCTTTTCTTTTGTCGCGGGCTGTCCACCACGCCGGAGGCGCAGTTGTTGCGCCCCGCGGCCTTGTAGTATCCTCTGCGTTCAAATACAGGGCGAATTCCGGCCGGCAGGAAGCTGAGGGCTGCTCCGGATTCCACTCACTCTTCCGGAGAACGACTCTTGGGAACGCTCGTTTTCGCGCCGGCTCACCCGCGTTGCGCGCGCAGTCAGCTCGTGGCTCCCGGTTTTTCCAGCGCGTTCTCGGCCCGCACTCTTCCCGCGCGAGCGAGAGTAGAATCCTTTTTCGGTTGGACCGTGGGGTCGGAAGAATTGCGCGCGTGCCTCGCGGCGCGCGGCAAGTGAGGCAGACATATCGTGTGGACGGTCGACATCGACGTCGGCGGAACGCTGACGGACGGCCTCTTTACCAACGCTGACAACGTCACCTGCGTGAAAGTCGATACGACGCCGCACGATCTGACGGTGTGTCTCTTCGATTGCCTCACGCAAGGGGCCGCAAAGCTGGGTTTCCCGGATGCCGCTGCGTTTCTCGAAAGCGTCGAGATGATCCGCTGGTCCACCACGATCACTTCCAACGTGCTCGCCGAACTGCGTGGCCCCAGAATCGGCGTGCTCGTTTCGCAGGGCCACGAACGCGACCTGTACGGAAGCGAAGCGCAAAGCGGCGTCCTGAATCGGCTCCTCACCGGCCGCGACGTGATCGGCGTCAACGGGCGCGCCGGCGAAACGGAGATCATGAATTCCGCTCGCTCGTTGCTCGAAAGCGGCGTGCGCAGAATCTGCGTCAGCTTCAAGGATTCCCATCGCCATCCCGAGCATGAGATTGCGGTCAAGCGCATCATCGATCAGCAATATCCGGACCACTTTCTCGGTTCCGTTCCCGTCCTCGCCGGCAGCGACATTTCAAAATGCGCCGACGATCGCACGCGCACCTACTGCGCCGTGATCAACGCATACACGCACGGAGCGCTCGCTGCGACGCTCTTCAAGGCCGAGGACGATCTGCGCGAAACATCCCGCTACGCCGGAACGTTTCTCGTGAGCCACATCAACGGCGGCGTTGCCGGAATCGCGAAGACCAAGGCCATCGACACGATCGAATCGGGGCCCGTGCTGGGGATTCTCGGAAGCGCCTACCTCGCGCAGGCTCAGGGCTTGAAGGACGTGATCGCGATGGACATCGGCGGCACCACCGCGAAGCTCAGCGTCCTCGCGGCGGGCGAGCCGATCTACCGGAAGCCCTCCGACCTCTTCGGGATTCCGATGGAGTTGTCGCTCCCCTATTTGCGTTCCATTGCGCTCGGCGGCGGCAGCGTGGTGAAGCCGCTCGCTGAAACCGGCGCGCAACATCGAGTCCAGCTCGGCCCGGAGAGCATGGGCTCGTATCCGGGCCCGGCCTGCTACAGCCTGGGCGGCGATCAGCCGACGCTCACCGACGCGTTCGTCACTGCCGGGCTTATCAACCCGGACTATTTCCTCGGTGGGACCAAGCCGATCGACCGCGAGCTGGCGCGCAAGGCCATCGAAGAGTCGGTCGCGCGGCCGCTGCGAATCTCGACTGAGGAAGCCTGCAAAACCGTGATCGACCGCGCCTTCGAAATCGTCGCCGGCATGATTGCGAACGCCCAGGCGGAGCTTCAGCAGGACCTGTCCAAACACACGCTCTTTGCCTATGGCGGCAACGGAGGCCTGTTCGCTTGCAGCGTGGCCGAGAAGGCCGGCCTGAGCAGCGCGCAGATCTTCGCGCTGGGTCCGGTGTTCAGCGCCTTCGGCTCGTCGGTTTCGGATATTTCTCACGTGTACGAACGCGCCGTTCCCGAGCCTGCGATCTCGGAAGGCGTCCGTCGCGCGGATTCGCGAGATGCTCGAGGAGATGAAGGCGGAAAGCGTGCAAGACCTCCTCGGCGAGGGCATTCGCCCGGAGAACGTGAGCTACGCGATCGAGTTCGAGGTCGCGGGAAAGGGCCGGCACTCGGTTCCCGTGGCGTGCTCCGAATCGGCCTTGCGCTCCGCCAAGGAATTGGAAGCCGCCCTGCGGAGCAGCGGAGCGCCGAAGGGCGCGATCTCGCTCGATCTTTTCCGTCTGCGCGTCAAGAAGGCCATGTCGAAGCCGAAGCTGAGCGCGCAGCCCTTGCAGGCGGCCGATTCGTCCCACGCGCGGCTTGGCAAGCGGCAGGTCCACTGGGGGAGCAGCAACGGGGACGCGCAGGTGTACCGCTGGGAATCGCTGCGGCCGGGGAACCGCGTCGAAGGCTGCGCGATCCTCGAGGGCGTGAACACCACGTACTTCATCCCCGACGGCTGGGTGATGGTTCTTGACGGCTACGGGAACGGAAAGCTGAGCCGCCGATAGACGCGGACAGACGAGGCGCAAAACAATGCCACCCGAAACGCAGAACCGCATTCGAATCACCGAATATCTTGACCTGGACCTCGACCGGGAACAATGGATGTGCAACCGCTGCGGGCGCGTCCTCGGCCCCGCTCGCGAGAATTACAAGAAAGGCTGCCTTCTGCACGATCGCGACCCGCGTGAAATCCACGCGCCGCTGGTTTCGGGCGACTTCAACTTCTCTCCCGACCCGCTCTGGGTTCGCATCGTTGAATTCTACTGTCCCGGCTGCGGCACGCAGATCGAAACGGAATACCTGCCGCCCGGGCACCCCATCACCTACGACATCGAAATCGATCTCGACAAGCTCAAAGAGCGCGTGCGCAAGGGAGAATTCGTCATCCGCGACCAGCGCCTCGAGGCCGCCGAATGAACTCGATCGATATCGACGTCGGCGGCACGTTCACCGATCTGGTGCTCAATTTCGACGGCAAGGCCCTGATCAAGAAAGTCCCCACGACTCCCTACGATCTATCCGTCTGCTTCTCGCGCGTGATCGAGGAAGGCGCGGGCGCCCTGGGCATGAAGATGGAAGCGCTGTTGCCGTCCATCGACATGATCCGCTATTCGACCACGATCGCCATGAATCGGCTGATCGAGCGAAAAGGGCCGCGGCTCGCCTTGATCACCACCGAGGGCCACGAGGACGTGGTGCTGATCGGCCGCGGCGCGCAGTGGATCGACGGCACGCGCGTCGCCGAGCGCAGGAACCTCGCGATTCAAAAGAAGCCTCACCCGCTCATTCCCCGGGACATGATCGTCGGCGTCAAGGAGCGTGTCGATTCTCGTGGGCTGGTGATCCGCCCGCTCGATGAAAACAACGTGCGCGAGAAAGTCCGCTACCTCGTCGGCCGCGGCGCGCGGGGCTTCGTCGTCTCGCTCCTCTGGGGATTCCTGAACCCGGTTCACGAACGCCGCGTGAAAGAGATTATTCGCGATGAATACAAGGAATTTCACATCGGCTACATGCCTGTCGTGCTCGCGGGGCAGGTGGTCGGCAAGCTTGGCGAGTACGAGCGCACGATGGCGGCGATTCTCGATGCCTATCTCCAGCGCTCCATGCAGATCGAGCTTTCCGCCATGTGGGACAAGCTCCGCGAGCGCGGCTACACGAAACCGCTGCTGATGATTCAAAGCTCCGGCGGAATCGCCGAAGTCTTTCGCACGTCCGCGAGCCGCACCTTCAATAGCGGGCCCGTTTCCGGTCTCATGGGAGCCCACCACGTCGCGAAATCGCTCGGCTACCAGAACGTGGTGATGACGGACATGGGCGGGACGAGCTTCGACGTCGGCCTCGTGGTAAAGGACAGCGTGCGTAGCTACGACTTCCGGCCGATCATCGATTGCTGGATGGTTGGCATCACCATGATCAAGACGCTTTCGATCGGGGCGGGCGGCGGTTCGATTGCGTCCGTCAATCGCTTGCTCGAAAATCGCGTGCAAGTGGGCCCGCGCAGCGCCGGATCGATGCCCGGCCCCGCGTGTTTTAACCTCGGCGGCACGGAGCCGACCGTCACGGACGCCGATCTGGTCCTGGGCTACATCAATCCGGATTACTACTACGGCGGCAAAATGCGGCTCGACAAGAACCGTTCGGTTCAGGCCATCCGTGAAAAGGTCGCCAAGCCGCTCGGCGTCAGCGTCGAAGAAGCCGCCGCGATCGTCCGGAAAATCGTCAACGGCAACATGGCTTCGGCGATCATGAAGGAAGTTCACCTGCGCGGCTACAGCCCCGAGGATTTCATTCTCTTTGTCGGGGGCGGCGCCGGGCCCACGCACGCCGAGGGGTTCAAGGGCGACATTCAAAAGGCGGTCGTGTTTCCTTTTTCGCCCGTTTTTTGCGCGTACGGCTCGTCCACGATGGACATCATCCACGTCTACGAGGCGTCCAAGAAACTCCAGCTTATGGCGCCGATCACCCAGGAGCTCACCCAGGATTACGCCCCGTTCAACGAAACAGTCGAGACGCTCTTGCAGCAGGCCCGCAAGGACCTCGAAGGCGACGGTATCGATCCGGCGCGAGCGGCGTTTGTGCTCGAGCTGGACATGCTCTATGGCGGTCAGTTCCACGTGAAACGCGCCCTTTCGCCCCGGGCTTCGCTGCATTCCACTGGCGATGTTCAGGCCGTCTGCGAAGCCTTCAACAAGGAATTCAGCGAGGCCTTCAGCCCGTTCGTCGTGAACCCCGAGGGCGGCATTTTCATCGAGAGCTTCATCTTAAAGGCCATCGTGGCGACGCCGAAAGTTCAGTTGCCCACGCTGCCGCTCGAAGGCCGCGATCCCGGTGCGGCGCGCAAGGGCGAGCGCCCGGCGTACTGGCCGCAAACGGGCGGCTTCCAGGCCACGCCGGTGTTCTCGTATGAATTGCTGCGCCCCGGCAACGTCGTCGAAGGCCCCGCCGTTGTCGAGGGCGAATACACGACGATCGTTGTGCCCCCGGACATGCGCTTTTCAATTGACGAGAGAGGTCTCGGGATACTGGAAAAGTAAGTCGCCCGAAAGAATCGAGGAATCATGCCCATACCGACACTGGCCGAAAAACTCGCATGGCTCAAGCCCGCGCCCGCCACGCCGTACGAAAAAGAGTGCGCGGCCAAAGTCCCCCAGGGCGACTACGAAATCGGCGTGCAGATCACCAACGACATCCTCGACGAAGCGATGGAAGTATTCGTCCGCTCCTCGCGCAGCTACTTCGGCGTCTCCGGCGACTCGATGGTCGCCATTTTCACCGCCAGCGGCGATTTGATCAACGCCGCGTGCGGCACCTATCTGCACGCGATCATCCAGCCGATCATCATCAAGTTCATCCAGAAGAACTATCGCGAAAATCCGGGCATCCGCGAGGGCGACATCTGGTACACGAACGACGCGCTCTATGGCGGCATTCACAACCCCGACCAGGTGGCGCTCATGCCCATCTTCTACAAGGGCCACCTGCTGGCCTGGGCCTCGGCGGCCTTGCACACCACCGAGACGGGCGCGGTCGAGCCGGGCGGCATGCCCGTCACAGCCAAGTCGCGCTTTGAAGAAGGGCTGAATCTTCCGCCCATCAAAATCGGCGAGAACTACGAATTGAAGAACGACTTTCTCGAGTTTTACTCCGCTTACGGCATGCGGGCGCCCGCGATGTTCATTTCGGACCTGCGCGCGCGCTGCACCACGGCGGATCGCGTCCGCGTGCGCCTGACCGAGCTCGCCGAAAAGCGCGGCGCTGATTTCGTGGTCGGCCTGTTCCGCAAAATGTCGGACACGGCCGAGGCCGGCGCGCGCAAAAAGATCAAAGAATTTCCCGACGGCAAGTTCCGCACCGTGGTTTTCAACGACACCATCGGCCGCACACCCGCCCTGGTGCGCTCCTGCTATCTCACGCTGGTCAAGGAAGGCGGCCGCCTCGTCTTCGACTTCACCGGCACGTCGCCGGAGAATCCTTCGTCGTACAACGTGCATCCGCAGGCCGTCGTCGGCCACATTGCGAACTACATGTACGAATACATGTTCCACGACCTGCCCATCGCCAGCTCCACCTTCGCTCCGATCGATTTCGTTTTCCCGGAAGGCACCATCCTCTACCCCGATAAGACGGCCGCCACAAGCTGCTGCGTCTACATCGCCATGCAGGCCCGCAACGCCACCCAGAACAACTTCGCCAAGATGACCTTCTCCAACTCCCGCCTCTGGCAGCAGGTGGCCGCTCCTCCCGGCAGCCAGCACACCGCGCAGATCTGCGCGGGTCTCTCGCAGTGGAATCTGGCCGTGTCCGACGTCCTTTCTTTCGCTCTCAATACCATGGGCCAGGGCGGCCGTGCTGCAATCGACGGCATGGATGCGTACGGATTTGCCTGGTGCGCCTTCGGCCGCGCTCCCGATTCCGAGCAGGTCGAAAGCGAGTTGCCCGTGACGGTCACGATTTCTCAGCACTGGAAAGATTCCTCGGGCCCCGGACTTCATCGCGGCGGCTCTGGCGGCGTCCAGCAGTGGATGATCCACAAAGTGCCGGAACTCGTCTCCATGTGCATGGGCAACGGTAGCAAAGTGCCCATCGGCCAGCCGCTGTTCGGCGGATACGCGTCCTCGCCGGTTCCCGGCATCAGCATTCGCAAGGCGGACTTGCTCAAGCAGATGAAGGAAGGGTCCAGCCTGGCTCTCGACCACCACGACATCCTCGAGAGGGGCACGATCCACGGCCAGTGGAACTACGAGCTTGTCGCGCGCGCACCTCAGGTCTATCAGGAGGGCGATCTGCTCTTCGGCTTCAGCGGCGGCGGCCCGGGCTATGGAGACCCGCTCGAACGCGACCCGGCGGAAGTTCTGGAAGACTTGCGCAAAAACATCATCTCGGATTGGACGGCTCAGAAGGTTTACCGCGTAGCTTACGACGTCGAGCGACGTAAGCTCGATCCCGAAAAAACCAAACAGCAACGCGACGAAGAACGCCGCGCCCGGCTGGCCCGCGGAAAATCGTTCGACGAATTCCATAAGGAATGGAACACGAAAAGCCCGCCCAAAGACATTCTCCAGTGGTACGGCTCGTGGCCGGACGCCAAGTCCACTGGACCGATTTTCCGTTCCTAGAATGGCTGGCAATCCAACCCCTCGCGAGATTGTCAAAGGCCTCTTGCAGGGAGTCGCTCCGCCGCGTCCGCTCTTTCTTCCGATCGTGTTTTCGCATGCGGCCCGCGTCGAAAACATGCCGCTCCGCTCCTTCCTTACGAACCCCACGAAAATCTCTAACTCGCTGAGACAAATTCGCGCCCACCTGCGCTCCGACGGGATTACCTGTTATTTCGATCCATTCCTTGAAGCGGAAGCCCTGGGCGCCACCTTGCAATGGGACGCGGAAGACCGGCCGCCTTCGCTTCATTGGCCGGAGCACATGAAGAGAGGTGGGCTGCCGGAGAGCACTGGCTTGCCCTCGGCGAGTAGCAGCCGCGTCGCCGTCGCTATCGACGTGATCCGGCGGCTCAAAGCCATCGTTCGCGACGATTGTCTCCTCACGGCCGGTGTCACCGGTCCTTTCACGCTCGCCGCGCTCTTCATGCAAGTCGATCCCAAGGACTCGCGCAGCCTCGCGGAAATTCCGGCATCCGCTCTCGATCTCGCGGCCGCGACTATTTTGGGAATCGCCACGGCTTTCGTCGAAGCCGGAGCCAATGTCCTCTTCATCCGCGAAGATCTCCTGCCCACGCTTTCTCCAGAAGATTTCGACGACTGGTCCTCGCGTCTGGCCACCACGATCAATGTCTCGCGCTTCTATCAAGCGCTTCCGGTTCTTCTCCTCACCTGCAGGGACGCCATCGCCTCGAATCACCAAGCGATCGTCCAGCAGCCGTGGGATTGCGTCGTCTGTCCCATGCTTGAAGGAATCGCGCAACACAGAGCCCCGTTCTCGGCCATCGAACCTGCGCGACTCGGCATCGCGCTGCCTCCGGCGACCTTCGATCCCGGCCTCTCCCCCGCTGACGATTTCGACGAATCCCTCCGCCAAATCGTCTCGGATTTGCGGCCCGCCATCCTCACCACGGCGGGCGACGTTCCTGCCGCAGCGGACATGGAGCGCCTTAACAAACTGTGGGAGAATGTGCGTCGCTCATGAGCGGCAAGGGCCAGCACCAGCAAGCCACCGGCGTTCGTAGCGTTCGCATGCGCACGTCGGGCGCATCGATGCACCGCCGCGACGGAGGCGTGCTGCTCATCAAGCCGGACGAGCCGCTCCGCTCCTACCCCAAAGTTCTCACCGACCGTCTCGCCCACTGGGCCAAGGTTTCGCCGGACAAAGTCTGCATCGCGAAGCGCGGTCCCGATCAGGAATGGCGCCGCCTCACCTACGCGCAAGTTTTCGCCGCCGTGCGCAGCATCGGGCAGGCCCTCCTCGATCGCGGCCTCTCGGCGGAGCGGCCCGTCGCGATTCTCTCGGACAACGATCTCGAGCACTTCCTACTGACCTACGCCGGCCAGCACGTTGGAATTCCCGCGGCGCCCATTTCTCCGCCCTATTCGATCGTTTCGAAGGATTTCGGCAAGCTGCGGCACTGTCTGGATATTCTTACTCCGGGCCTCGTCTTCGTTTCGCACGGCGGCCACTATGGGCGCGCCATCGAGACCGTTGTCCCGAGCGGGATGGAAATCGTTGCCACCGCAGCGCCGCCCGGCCGCAAGGCAACGCTCTTTTCCGAACTCTTGGCGACGCAGCCGACCCACGAAGTCGAGGCGGCGCATGACAAGATTGACCCCGACGGTGTCGCCAAATTTCTATTCACCTCCGGCTCGACCGCCATGCCCAAGGCGGTCACCAACACTCACCGGATGATTTGCAGCAACCAGGAGATGATCGCGCAGATCTTCGGCTTTCTTGAAGACGAGCCTCCGGTCGTCGTGGATTGGCTGCCCTGGAATCACACGTTCGGCGGGAACCACGATGTTGGCATCGCGATCTATAACGGCGGGACGTTTTACATCGACGACGGCAAGCCGGGCCCCAACGGCATCGAAAAGACCGTGCGCAACCTGCGCGAGATTTCGACCACGGTCTATTTCAACGTGCCCAAGGGATACGAAGATTTGCTGCCTTTTCTGCGCGCCGATCGCGAGCTTCGCGAATCCTTCTTCCGGCGCCTCGGCCTGATGTTCTACGCGGGCGCGGGCCTTTCGCAGCCGGTTTGGGACGCCTACCGCGAACTCGCGAGCAAGACTTGCGGCGAACGCATCATCATGGCTACCGGCCTCGGCTCGACGGAAACTTCTCCCATGTCGATCCAGACCACCTGGGAGACCGACCGCGCCGGCGTGATCGGCCTGCCGGTACCCGGCGTGGAGCTGAAACTCGTTCCGCGCGGCGCGAAGCTCGAAGCCCGCGTTCGCGGTCCCAACGTCACGCCCGGCTACTGGCGCCAGCCTCAGCTGACGCAGAAGGTGTTCGATGAGGAAGGCTTCTACTCATTTGGCGACGCCGTCAAATTTGTAGACCCCAACGACGTGAACAAGGGCCTGCTCTTCGACGGGCGCCTGAACGAGGATTTCAAGCTGGCCAATGGCACCTGGGTCAGCGTCGGCCCGCTGCGCGCCAGATTCCTCAGCCATTTCGCGCCGCTGGTCCGCGACGTCGTAATCGCAGGCCACGATCGCGATTTCATTGCGGTGCTGATTTTCCCGGATCTGGATGCCTGCGCCGAACTATGCATCGATGGCGCGCCCGCTTCGACGCCCGCTGCCATCCTCAGGAATGACGCCGTGCGCGCGCGTTTCCAGGAACTGCTTGAGAGCTTTGCCGAGCAATCGACGGGAAGCACCACTCGGGTCGTGCGCGCGATCGTCGCGGAGGAACCGCCGTCGCTCGACGCCGGAGAAATCACGGACAAAGGCTCGTTCAACCAGCGTAACGTCCTCGACCGCCGCGCCGCCCTCGTCGAGCAGCTCTACGCCGCCGAACCGCCCCTGCACGTTCTGCGAATCTGAATCGTCCAGCGCTTCAAGTTATCTTCCAAGAAATCTCTCGAGCGTTTCGACATCCGGCTCCGCCCGGTCCATATATTCCTTGGCCTTCGCGGCGTCCTCGCTCTGGAGCGCCGCCTGTGCCCTCGCCATATTAGTCTGCATCCGCTGTTCCGCGGCCACCATGTCGCCACGCAGCCCATATCCTTGGGCGGCTTGCTGGCCCTTCAGAACGTCAAGACTTTGCGACACCGCTGCCACACGGCCACTGAGCTGGTCCGCCTGTTTCTCCGCTTCCTTGAGTGCCGCGGCTCTTGCCTGAGCTTCGGCCTCCGCCTGCGTCGCAGCAGCTTGAGCGGCGGCGTTGGCGGCAGCTTGAGCCGCCGCTGCTTGCCCAGTGGCTTGCGAGGTCGCAGCTTGATCTTTGGCCGCCGCCGCCGCGTCCGGGGCAGGCGAACTTGCAGCGGGAGGTGGTGCGTCCGCCGGGGCCGGGGTGGCCGCCACTGGCGTATTCGCTGCTGGCGCGCTCGACGAGCCGGCGCCGGCATTCGTCTTGAGCCTGTGCGGCACATACACAGCCGCTCCAGCGAGAATCGCAACCACGAGAATCGCACCGAGAGCCACATACAAGCCTCTGTGACTTTTCTGCGCCGTAGGTGGAGGCGGTTGGGTGCTTGCAACCGCCGCAACCTGCTGTTGCGTCGCAGACGTCGCCGCCCGAGTCGCAACAGTAGGCGCCGGAGCAACCGCCGCGACAGGCGCTTCGGTCGGACTCCCCACCACGCTCTTCAACGCATTCCGGAAAGCCGTCGCGGACTGGAATCGCCTCTCCGGCTCCTTGGCGAGAGCCATCAGAATGATGTCGCTCAGTCCCTTCGGCAAATCGGGGCGCACGGCAATCGGTGGCTCCGGCGCTTCTTGAAGTTGCGCAGTCATCAGGGAGTAGCCGCTGTCGCCGCGAAACGGCAGCCGGCCGGTCACCATCTCATAGAGCGACACGCCCAGAGAATACAGGTCGGAGCGCGCGTCGGCGGTTTCGCCCTTCACTTGTTCGGGCGGCATGTAGTTGAGCGAACCGAGAGTCGTGCCCGTCATCGTCATTCCGGCTTCGTTGCCCGGCCGCGCGACGCCGAAATCCATCAGCTTCACCACCCCCTGCGGGGTCAGCATCATGTTGGCCGGCTTGATGTCTCGGTGGATCACGTTCATGTGGTGAGCGTAGGTCAGCGCGCCCAACACCTGATCCATGTAGTTCACGGCGTCCGGAACGGCGACGGGGCCGTGGTGTATCAGCGAAGCCAGGGTCACGCCCTCCACGTACTCCATGATCATCACGAGCTGATCGTCCACGGTCAGCGCCGTCCGCAGTGCAGCAATATTGGGATTGTTCAGGCTCGCGAGAAGTTTTATTTCCCGCAGGAACCGGTCGGCCAACTCCTTTTGACCGGCCAGATTGGGCAGAAGAATCTTCATTGCCTCCACGCGGTCGGAGATCACGTTCCGCACCCGGTAGACTTTCCCCATGCCCCCTGCGCCGAGCACTCCCAGCACTTCGTAGTCGCCGAGTCTCTGGCCCACGTCGTAGTCTTGGCTCATTGCGAAACTCCTTTGGCTGCTGCCTGGCTTTCGGATTTCGTATTGCGGACGTTACACCACGCTGGCCCCGCCGTCCACCACCACATAAATCCCATCCAACCCCCACCTCGCTGATGGTGAATGTTGCGGCAAACGCGCTGACGTGTCCGCTCACGAATGTCGGAAACTGCTAAAGTTGTTGTGTGCACATGCCGGTTAGATTAGAACCGTGGATTGTAGGCTTGGCCATACCCACTGCCGTCGTGTTAATGGGTCTGGCGTGGTCAAAACTTACGAGTAGAAGAAACCGCCCAATCGAGCCAACTCTGTGGTTTGTGGCTCGATGGGGATTTATCCTTTTGTTGTTGGCCGAGATTCCGTTGGCGAATGTGGACAAGCTAGTTACGTTTCATCGTCACAATCCAAGGCTCTTTCTACTTGGTGCTGTGACAGCCATGTTCGTGGTGTTTATGCCTGCGATCCTCGATTGGCGCTGGGCGGTGCGCAGAGAGCAGCGGCAAACGAGAGAATCGAACAACAGCTAGTATCTGATGAACACAGCTGGGGTTGGCAAGTAACACAGCGTCGAGCTGCCCGATCACCCTCAAGTTGACATTGCCCATCGATTGCGCCAAAATTCCTCGCTTTGTGCACGGCGACAGGCGAGCCGGACCCACGCCTAACTGCTGACCCGGTGCAAATTCCGAGCTGAGAGGGACCGCCATCCTGACGAATCTCGTAGTCCCGAAAACCGGCGGCATGAACACCACCAAAGTGAATATCGTCCGCTGGTTAAAAAACGAGGGCGAGTCGCTCCAGCAGGGAGAGCCGGTCGTCGAGCTGGAAACGGAGAAGGTGAGTTACGAACTGGACTCGCCGGTCGGCGGCGTGCTCCTGAAGATCATGGTCCGAGAGCCCGCCGAAGTGGAAGTGGGCGGCCTGCTCGGCTACATCGGCCAGCCGGGAGATGCAGTACCAGCATCCTAAAGGAATCATAGCGCGGGGAGGAATCAGCGATGCCAACTGCAAGCCAGCTTTCGAAAGATCGCCTCATCTGGATGTACACCCAGATGGTCCGCATCCGCGAATTTGAGGAGCGCGTCAAGCGCACCTTCGTCGAGCATCCCGGCGTGATTCGTGGCCACGCGCATCTCGGCGACGGCGCCGAGGCCAGCATCGTCGGCTCGCTCGCGACGCGCCAGGAAACCGACCTCGTGATGCCGAGCTACCGCTGCCACGGCTACCCGCTCGTCCTCGGCACGCCCGCCCGCGCGCTCATGGCCGAGATCTACCAGCGCAAGGACGGCGTCTGCAAGGGCTTCGGCGGCTCGATGCACTTGGCCGACCCCGCGCACCATTTTCCGACCGCTTCGGGCATCATCGGCCAGGGAATCGCTCACGCCGCGGGCGCCGCCTACGCCGCGCAGGTGAAAAAGACCGGCCAGGTCGTCTATTCATTCTTTGGCGACGGCTCGTCCAAGCAGGGCGCTTTCTTCGAGACCCTGAATCTCGCAGCCGTGTGGAAACTTCCCGTCGTATTCGTTCTCGAAAATAATTCCTACCAGGCCTATACGAAGATCACCCTCGAAGACGCCAACGCCATCGCCGGCGATCCGCTCTCGCAGAAAGCGAAAGCCTTCAGCATCCCCGGCGTCACGGTCGACGGCACGGACCCGCTCAAGGTGTACGACGTGGTCAGCCAGGCGGTCGACCGCGCCCGCTCCGGACAAGGCCCGTCGCTGATCGAGTCGAAGTTCTACCGGCTCAGCCCGCACGGCAATGCGATCACGGTGCCGCCCGTGCCGACCCAGTTCCAGGAGCACGAGGCCATCGAGGTGTACGGCAACAAAGCCGAGTTCGAAGCGGCCAAGGCCAACGATCCGGTCAAGAAGTTCCGTGCGCATCTGATCGGCAACGGCACCTTCACGGAAGCGGACGCCAAGAAGATCGACGACTCCGTCCGCGCCGAAATGGACGAAGTCGTGAAGTTCGCGCTGGCAAGCCCGCTGCCCGCGCCGGAAGACGCGGTCAAGTACGTCTACGCATAGCGCATCGATAGAGTTCGAAGGAGGCGGTTATGGCGCGCGAAATGATGTTCGCTGAGGCGATTGCCGTGGCAATCACGGAGGAGATGCAGCGCGATCCCAACGTCGTGTTCTATGGTCAGAACATGGCCATGACGGACCGCGACCCGTTCGTCCGCAAGTTCGGCAAGGATCGCGTGCGCATCACTCCGATCTCGGAAACCGCCGAGCTGGGAATCGCCGTCGGCGCGGCGATGAGCGGCCTGCGCCCCATCGTCGAGCTGTACATGGCCGAGTTCATGCTCGTCGCCTTCGACGAAGTGATCAACGAAGCGCCGCGCCTCCGCTACATGTCCGGGGGGCAGGTGAAAGTGCCGTGCGTCTTCAAGGCGGGATTCGGATTCGCGGCCGGTTGGGCGGGGCAACATTCAAATTGCACGTATGGCTTGATGATGGGCATTCCCGGCCTGAAAGTGGCTGTTCCTTCGAATGCCGCCGACGCCCTGGGTTTGATGAAGTCCGCCATTCGTGACGACAATCCCGTCGTCTATTTGCACCATTACATGCTCATGCTCGACAAAAGCCCGGTGCCCGAGGGTGAGCACCTCGTTCCCTTTGGCGTCGCCGACGTCAAGCGCGCCGGCACGGACGTCACCATCGTCGCCACGGCCTGGATGGTCAAGAAGTCCCTCGCCGCCGCCGAAATCCTCGCCAAGGAAGGCATCAGCGCCGAGGTAGTCGATCCGCGCACGGTCGCTCCGCTCGACGTGAAGACCATCGTCGATTCCGTGAAGAAAACCGGCCGCCTCGTGTTGGTCGATCAGGCGCCGCGACACGCCTCGGCTGCAATCGTGATCGCCGGAGAAGTTGCCGCGGAAGGATTCAAGTACCTGAAGGCGCCCGTGAAGCTGGTGACCGCGCTCGACACGTCCGTGCCGTACAGCGAGCCGATGGAAAGTTACGTCCTGCCGAGCGAGCAGAAGATCGTTGACGCCGTCAAATCGGTGCTCGCGATGCACGCCGCCGCCGTCTGACGCTCCCTCTTGCTGTCATCCCGAACCCAGCCGCGCCGTCTGCGGATAGAGGTGAGGGATCTGCTTTTCGTCCTCTCTGCGCTCTCTGCGTCTCTGCGGTGAATGCCTTTGAAGTTGATCCCGGTCTCTCGTTCCCCGTGCCTCTGTGTCTCCGTGGCTATCCCGGGAACTGCGCGCTCGTCGAGCTGTACGCTTTCGCCACCAGCTCGCTGAGCGATTTCTTTCTCCAGTCCGCGTTCAGCACCTCGATCCCCCAAGGACCGTCGTATCCTGCCTTCAGCACGGCGCTGACGAATCCCTTCACGTCGTATTCGCCGTCGCCGCAAAACAGCCGGTGATTGATCGTGTCTTCGTGCAGGCTCCACGGGCACTCCCACGTCCCGTCGTTGATCTCCACCGCGAGCAGGTATTTCAACGGCACGCGCGCCACCTTCTCATGTGGGATCTTCAGCTTCGAGATGTGCCACAGGTCGAAGCAGATTCCGCCGTTCTTCGCGCCCGCGCCGTCCACCAGTTCGAGCGCCTTCTCCACTGAATCGATCTGCGAAAACGGCATCATCTCGTAAACGATCCGCGTTCCGTGTTCCGCCGCGTCCTTGCACAGCGCCGCGAATGCCGCGATCATCTTCGGCATCGGGCAACTGCTGCGCTCGAATTCGCCCACTTTCACGTGCCGCGCCCCCAGCGCCGACGCCGCCTCGAGCAGCATCTTTTTCATCGCGTCGGACTGCTTCTTCTTCTCGCCGTCCTCGAACCAGTCCATCAGGAACTCCAGCTCGATTTGCTTGATCCCGTTGTCGTCGAGTATCTTCCTCATGTCCTTAAGGCTTCGCTTCTTCAGCGTGTTGGCCAGGTCCGCGTGCCAGATCCCCACCCCCTTGAATCCGGCCCGCGCCGCCGCCTCGACGCGGTCCTTGAAATCGAACGGGCTATATTCCTTGTCCGTGTGCGGCTCGGCCGCTCCCGCTAGCGTCCAGTACGAGTCCAGCAGATCGACATTTTTTGCCATCGCTCATTCCCCGTTTCGTTTTAGCGTCGTTAGGGCACGCTTTCGTGCGCCCATGATAGTGAAAATCGCTCGCAATGCAAGCACGCCGACTCAGCGGTCGCAGGTCCCATCGCTCGTCCAATCCGGAAAAACTTATCTAGCCCGAGAACAATCTTCCTAGGACTTTCTGCTCCGCGTCGCGACGAATCGCCGATCGAGTTGACGTATTTCGGCCACTACAGTAAATCCCGTATTTGCACGGTGTTCGCCCTTCACTAATGAAACACATTTCGCTCACAAAGTGTCCGCCGCACGGCGGCTTCGGCCAAGTCATTGCCTCTCATCAAAGTACCAGCCTTTTCACCACACAGTCGCCGGGGCACTGAGGGGGGAACAATGGCTACAAACGCGATGGTTTTTGGTGATTCGCAAGCACCGATCGAAAAGCGTCTTTGGCAAGCCGTGATCGTGACAACAATTCAAGAATGGATTTCGGGCCCGCTCCGCTCCAAGCTCCAGGCCGAAGAGTACCTCTTCAAGGACGAAAAAGACTTCCCGCTCGTGTGCCAGTCCGCCGGCATGGACGTGCAACGCCTCCGCGCGCAGCTCAACCGCCTCCGCGCCCGCAACCCGCTGCGCCGCAAGCAGAAGCCGGTTCTCGCTGGCTCGATCACGAATCCCCCAGCGGGCTCCTCACCCTTCGATTTCTAAGAGTGGGCTCTTGCGCGTAGACGACGACCCGGCGAGGGTCGTCGTTGCGCCTCCCCTGACTCCGGAAGGCAGCGGAGCGTCCCGACAGGTTTCAGCGTAGCGCCGCGGTCTTTTTACCCTGAGGAACGAAAGGCAGCGAACCCTGCGTTGCGCCGGTGCCCAATTACGCTCGGTACCTTCCGGGCGGAGTGTCGAGTTCGTCCCGCGTCACCACCGGCCGCCCGCCCCACGGTGCAGATAGCGCCGCAGGTATACCCCTAGGATTGCCACGCAAACAACCACCGCGCCGCCAACGACGAGCCACTCGGGCAGGTCGGGATACACAGTCGCATCGAGAACATGCATCAGAAACGGCCCGCGCGCTGGTTCGATGCCCGCGCGAGCCTCAAGCCACGTTTCCACCACGGTGAGCGGGCACGGCGGCCACGGAACCAACTCGATGACGATGGCGTAGATCAGTGAAGCGACGTGCAGCGTCCGCAGAACGCGGCGGCAGCGTGTCACCGTCCAGCCCAGCAACACCCATGCGCACCACAGCAGATGCAGGAACAGGACGGCTTCCGCGAGAACACGTGCCGCAAGAATAGGACGGTACTCCGCTTTACCGGCTACTGGCTACGGATTATCCGCTGATCCCGGAGCGAATCGCGCGCTTTTAAGTCTTGCGCTGCAAATAGAGGCCGTGAAGGCTTAGGCCGAGGCCGCTGAGGAAAAGCAAGGGCGACAAGTAGACGGTCACCAGCGGTGCGATCGGAAAGGGAAGTTCCATCGCGCTGTGCCCGCCTGCGAAGTAATGGATCACGGCAGCAAGAAGCATGTACAGCAGCCCTTGACGAATCTTGCCGCGTCCACCGTTGCGGGGCGGGCCGGCTACGGCGACCTCTGGAAGCGCCTCGCGACAAAACGGACACTGGGCGAGACTATCGAACACACTCTTTCCGCAGAACGGACATTGACGTGTAGCCATCGAATCGTCCCACCCTGGACGCAACTCCCATTGTAGCTGCGCTAGTTTTGGACGGTGGGTCTATCAACCTTCGCATTAGTCGGAAGGTAAAGGCCAAAACAGCCGACCGGCGTACCTCCATTCCCGCCCCTCGCATCCATCGAAGTCGAAAGACCCGCGCGCTGGTCGCTTCGGCGCGCGCTCGGCCTCGGCGTTCCCGAATCGAACCCCGTGTTGCCCGGGTGCCCCACCCTTTAATTTGTAATGGTGGGCTCGCCACTTTTCAGCCCCGACGAAGAAGACGCGCGACACGCTAGCGCAACTAGCAGTTTCCACAGCGGCTAAATTGTGTCGTTTATCAATTTGAGTAGCTTCAGTCCTCTACGCGTAGGTCGATAGCAAAAATCATTCAGATTCATTCTTGAGGGGTTCCTCAGGACCTCTGCAACCAAACCGAAACCGGACAATCTCTGACAAATCGCCTGAAAGTCGTCGGAGTGTAGTTTTGAATTCACGATGGCGTGACGAAGCTCACCGATTTTTTCAGTGTACGCATTCGGATCATGGACATACGGTTGCTGGGCCAACACGTCAGCGTAGACTGAGCGCAGGATACCCAGGACGCGGATATCTTCGTCGGTCAACTGAGAAACATCACGAATCAAAGTCGCTAGATCCATTGAGGAGTCCACCTCCTCCTCCGGCATGAGAGAAACGGCCAGAACGGACGCATAGCGGTCGATCTTCTTTTGGCTAAGCGTGCGGGAGCTCTCCTCGATGGCCAAAAATAGGGCTTCTTTGAACTTCGGAGAATCCAGTTTTGCCTTCGTGTTCGCCTCCTCAAGCATTCCAACCCGGGAATCCAGCTCACGTGCTTTCAACCGGAAGCCCGCAAGCAGGTAGGAAATCCGATCGGTGCGGCTCTTGGTCGAAAACATTTCCTTGAGGGCATGTAAGAGGTGAGCCGGCTCAAAGAACGGAGACAGCGAAGCCAGCGCGAGGTCGCTCAGTCGATTCTCCCATTCGTCAGGCCATGCTGCATACGAAGCATCAACTGGGTCCTCAATCCGACTGGGCTTTTCAGTGTCCATAACAACGCGCCCCGCTTCCGCCTCGAATTCAGAAGAGTGCCGGTTGAGCACGGAGATACTCCTGCTCGACGACGGCGGTACCGTTTGCTGCCTCTCGAATTAGGAGCATTACGTCGCGAAGAGATCTAATGGGATGAGCGCGTAAGGTTGAAATCAGGTGTGCGTTACCCGCTGCAGAAGGTGCAGGGTCTTTGAAGTCTACGACGTACAGAGGCTTCCCGAGGGCCCGCGCTGTGCGGGCCGCCTCAACCGTGCCGCCTGACTCGCCAGCCTCAATGACTATTACGGAGTCCGCTAACCCGCAGACTACGTCGTTACGTTTCATCGCGGCACTAGCGAACCAAGGTTGCCCGAAAGGAAATTGGGATATCGCGAGCACGTGCTCCGGGCTCGCCAGCGACTTAAGCTCCCGCTTTAGGTGGAAGTGTTTAAAACCAAATGGTAGTACAAGCACGGTGTCCCCACCTGCCTCCAATGCCGCGAGGTGTGCGGCAGTGTCCACGCCTTTTGCGTACCCACTAATGACGACAATGCCTGCTTCGGCGACAGCCCGAGCAATTTTTGCAGTTGTTTCCAAACCGTGCTTCGAAGAATGTCTCGAACCCACAACTGCTACGCTTGGCCGGTTGGAAAGCGTGAGGTTACCCGCAGTATCAAGCTCTCTCGGAGGTTTTTTCAGAGTAAGCAGCCTGGCGGGGAATCGGGAATCATCGGAGAAGACGTGTATGGTTTCCCCCAACGCCGATTTCCTCGACACCCTTTGCGTCCCCGCGCTCATCGATTCACCCGTGTTTTTGTCGCAGTAACCAAGTATACCTTTGAAACGCCAGCTTTCTTGAGAGCGCGGGCAACTTCCCCAGCGGTCGCTCCTGACCTATAGAGATCGTCGACCAAGAGAACCCTCCTCACCCCATGTTCCCTATCGAAATTAAAAGCCCCCGCCAGTTCGTTTGCGCGCTCACCGGGATCGAGAACGTTCTTAAGGGATCTGGTTGCTTTCGTCTTTCGGAGTTTCTTCGACAGGTCTGGCAGCGACAGTATCTCGGACATCTTCTTAACAATCGCCGCAACCGGCTGAAACTTTCTCGTTGTCGAAGGCGGAACCCCCAGTACACCATCAATTTTGTCCAGGTCAAATCTGCGGCGACTCCACTCGGCGAGGACCCGTGCCAGTTTCTTAGCGTCAATCTTCTTCTGGTTGTATTTGAGGTCATACACCAACTGGCCGAGAGCAGTGCGCGTAGTGATGAATCCGCCCGCTCCATCCGGCACGCTCGACACAGTGTGTTCGTCAAGAGCATAGCCGCGTGCCCAATCTCCCTTGATCCTCTCGGGACGGCACTCAACACCTTTCAGTCTGACAATTGTTCCAGGCATATGGCACCCTTCCTATGCAGCCTAGCCGAGGCCGTTTGTCTCTGTGCGTCGAATTTACTCCTGGGCGCTGACCATCCGCAACGGGCGGGTCGCGCACTCTTCGCTCCTCAGAAGAGTGCGTGTTTTCTCGGCGGTGTCCTAACTTGACGACCGTTAGGGCACGGCTTTTCACCCCGAGCGAGGCCGAAGGGCAGCCGTGCCGCAAGACCACGCCAAAACTGGGCGAAATGCGCCCTCTTGAGCGCGCAAAAGTGGCCAAAATTGTCACCACCAGTAAACGATTAGATCCTTCGGACTGAAGGTATTTTTAGGCACATGGTGGAAGCTTCTCGGAAGGGTGTGCCTCTCCTCTCGGAACGATGCGAACTTCTCCCCCATCGTGATATATTCGCGCACGCTGCAAGGGGGGAATAAGGCCAATGAGAACCAAGTGTCTCGCCGCAGGATTGTGTCTCGCCGTCATCTTCGCCGCGCTGCTCGCGCAACCGAAAATCGCTAGAGCCCAGCACGCCGGGCAAAATGCGGTCGGCCCGGACTGCAACCGGGAATGCCTCTACGGAGTGCTCGACCAGTATCTGCACGCGCTCGGGGCGAAAAATCCCGCGGGAGTGCCGTGGGCGAAGTTCGTGAGGAACACGGAGAACAACGTGGCGCTGCGCGTCGGCGACGGCCTGTGGGGCACGATCACCGGATGGGGCAACTACAATCTCCGGTTCGCCGATCCCACGAACGGCCAGGTGGGGTTCTTCGGCGAGGTGAAGGAAACGCGCTCCACGTCCGCCTACGCGCTGCGCCTGAAAGTCGAAGACGGCAAAATCTCCGAGGTGGAAACCATCGTCCGCCGAAGCGAAGGCAGCGGCCCGTTTCCGAATCCGCCGAACCTGCAGGATAAGCCCGTGCTGAACGAAATGGTTCCCCCGGACCACAGGGTTCCGCGCGCGCGGCTGATCGCCCTCGCCGACGGCTACTTCAACACGCTGCAGCTCAACGACGGCAAGCTCTTCACGGAGTTCACCGACGACTGCAACCGCATGGAGAACGGCCTGATGACCACGCACAATCCCGACCTGGTGAAAATCATCCCCGTCGCGAACCTCGGGTGCGCGGATGCGTTCAGGATGGGTAACTACCGTTACGACACGGCTTTACGGGCGCGGCGCTATCCGCTGGTGGACGAAGAGCGCCAACTGGTGCTCGCGGGCGGCTTCATCGACCATTCGGGCGCGCTGGGAACCTTCAAGCTGACGGACGGCACCGTGATCGATTCGCCGATCCGAACTCCGACCACGCTCTGCCTGATGGAGCTCTTCCGCATCCAGGACGGCAAGATTCGCCAGATCGAAGCGGTCTTTATCGGCGTGCCCTACGGCATGCCGTCTCCGTGGGTCCCATCGGAATGAACAACGTGAACAGGGAAATGGGTCGCTACGTGTCGTTTCGCATCGGGATTCGGCTCGCCTTGGTCCTTGCGGCCGCGATTTTTTCGCTCGCGGTTTATCACGCGGAAAGCGCGTTCGCTCAGGCGAAACAGAAAAAGCCCGCCGCGTACGGCCAGATCGATCTCAAGCGTCTGCTCGCCGCCGACCAGCATCCCGAAGACTGGCTGACCACCGGCCGCGACTTCGGCAAGGGCCACTATTCGCCTCTCACGCAGATCAACAAGGAGACGGTCGCGCGCCTCGGCTTCGCCTGGGATTACGACACGCACACGAACCGCGGCCTCGAGGCGACGCCCATCGTCGTCGACGGCGTGATGTACACCTCCGGCTCGACGGGCACGGCCTACGCGCTCGACGCGAAAACCGGAAAAGAAATTTGGGCCTTCGACCCGAAGACCGATTTGCGCGTGAACCGCCGGGCGTGCTGCGACGAAGTGAGCCGCGGCGTGGCCGTATGGAAAGGCAAGGTGTACGTCGCGTCGTTCGACGGGCGCCTCTTCGCGCTGGACGCGAAGACCGGCGAAATTGCCTGGCAGGTGGATACAATTTTTGACAAAAAGCGCGGGTACACGGTGACGGGAGCGCCGGAGGTGGCGAAGAACGTCGTCGTGATCGGGAACTCCGGCGGGGAGTACGACGCGCGCGGTTACGTGAGCGCGTACGATTTGCAGACAGGCAAACTCGCGTGGCGATTCTTCACCGTGCCGCCCGCGCCGGGGCAGCCGCTCGAAAATCCCGAGCTGGAGATGGCCCAGAAAACCTGGGACCCGAAAAGCAACTGGGACATGGGTGGCGGCGGAACTGTTTGGGATGCAATGGTTTACGATCCCGAGTTCAATCTGCTGTATTTCGGGACGGGCAACGGCACTTTCTTCGATCAATCGAAGCGCAGCCCTGCCGGCGGCGACAACCTCTTCATCTCGTCGATTCTGGCAATCAATCCCGATACGGGGCGGCTGGTCTGGCATTACCAGGAAGTGCCCGGCGATCAGTGGGATTTCGACGTGGTGCAGCCGATTATTCTGGCCGACCTGAAAATCGGCGGAGCCACGCGAAAAATCTTGATGCAGGCGTCGAAAGACGGCTTCTTCTACATCCTCGATCGCAAGACGGGCAAGGTGCTCTCGGCGGACAACTATGTGCCGGTGACGTGGGCGGATCACGTGGATCTGAAAACCGGGCGACCGGTCGAGGCGGCGAACGCGCGCGACTTCCGGAACTCCACGAACGGCAAGGGGCTCATCTCGCCCTCGCCGATGGGCGGGCACAACTGGAATCCGATGTCCTACGACCCGCAGAAAGGCGTCGTGTACATTCCGGAAATTGAGAACGGGCAGCAATCGATCTTCTCGGGCAAATCGTTTCTGAGGGCGTGGGATCCGGTCAAGAGCAAGACCCTGTGGGAAGTTCCGATGTCGGATTGGTGGGATCGCCCGGGCGTACTGGCCACAGGCGGCGGACTCGTTTTTCAGGGCACGGGAACCGGACACTTCTGCGCTTACGATGCGGGCACTGGACAGAAGCTGAAGGATATTGAGGTCGGGACGAGCATTGTCGCGGCGCCGATGAGCTACTCGGTCGACGGCGTTCAGTACGTGGCGATCATGGCGGCGTGGGGCGGCGGCGGCTGGAGCTTCGCGCATCCGCAGAGCGCCGCCTACCAGCGCGGAAACGAAGGCCGCATCATTGTGTTCAAGCTCGATGGCGGCGCGACGCCCATGCCGCCGCTTTTGCCGCCGCCCGGAGCTATTCCCCAGCCGCCTCCGCTGACGGCATCGGCCGAGACCGTCCGGCAAGGGCAGATGCTCTTTGGCGCGAACTGCGCGTCTTGCCACACAAACCAACCCGGCGGTCTCGCGCCGGACCTACGCCGGATGAGTCCCGAATCACACGCTGCGTTCCAGCAGATCGTGCTCGGCGGCGCGCTGAAGAGCGCGGGAATGCCGCCATGGGACGGCGTGTTGACACCTGAGCAGGTGGACGCAATCCACGCCTACCTCATCTCCATCTCGTGGGATGCGTACAAGGCCCAGCAAGCGGCACAATCCAGATGAACTAGTGATGCGCGAAGAGAAGCAGCAGGGCAAAAATGATAAGGGGAACCAGTAGCATCGCAGCGTAAGCGAGTATCTTTTTCATTGTCCCCGTGCGCCGCTTCTTCCAGTTTTGCAGTTCGGGACGCTCCGCAACACCCACGTGATCGAGGTGCTCGAGATCGAACGCGAAATCGTGGGCGTTCGCATAACGGTATTGCGGCTCTCGTTCCAGGGCCCGGTAGATCACTTCCTGTAACTGAGGCGAGATGGCGGGATCGATTTCGCGCGGCGGAATGGGGTTGTTCAGCAACCGGTCGTTCATGATCTCGAAAGCATTCGGCCCCTGGAACGGCGCCCGGCCGGTCACCATTTCGTACAGCATTACGCCAAGGGCGTAGAGATCGCTTCGCGCGTCGCCGCGTTTTCCCCTGACCTGTTCGGGCGAAATATACTCCGGTGAACTGACGACCTGGGACAGCTTTGCAAACGTAATCCGAGCCGCGCCGACTTGTCCCGCAAGGCCGAAGTCCATGAGTTTGATGTTGTCCTGGCTATCGACCATGATGTGCTCCGGTTTGAGATCGCGGTGCACGATTCCGTGGCCGTGAATGTAACCGAGGGCGTGACAAATGCCCAAAGCGATCTTCACCGCCCGGTCCGGCGGAAGCTTTTTCTCCTCGTCGAGTATCTGGCGCAGCAGCTTTCCCTCGACCCACTCCATCACCATGTAGTTCTGACTGCGGTGATCGTCGGGCAGCACCTTCATGATGCCGGGATGATCCAGGTGCCGGCCGATTTCCCGTTCGCGCTGGAAGCGTTCGAAGAAGACCTGATCGCCTTCCATCTCAGGATGTGGAAGCTTGATGACTACTTGCCGGCCCGTCTGGGTGTCAGTCGCGCGGTAGACGGTGGCCACGTCGCTCCGGGAAAGGAGGCTGTCAATGCGGTAATGGTCGAGTTGGTCGCCGGGATTAATTTGGAATCCTCATTCGCCGCGTCGCCGTAGAAGAAGGACCTCTACTTCAGATCAGAAGCGGCGTCGCGGCCATCGAAGGCAAGCAAACTCACGTCGCCGGGAGTCATCACCCTGAAACTTTTTTCGTCGCGCGGCGAGCCGCCGCCTTGCGGCCCCGTACCGGACGGGAACGACGCACTCCCGCTGATGGGAGTGACCTTCGGTTCCGGATTTGTCACTTCCTCTTCGATGTCCTGCTGCGACTTCAAGCTAAAGGCGCCACGCAGGACCACGGGAGTCAGCAGCGTAGTGAGCAAAACGACAGTGACCATCACAGCGACCTCGGAAGGCCCGAATATTCCCGTGGTCGCGCCCATCGTGGTCACGATCAATCCGACTTCGCCGCGTGAGATCATGCCGCAACCAATCCGCAAGCTGCGCACCCAGTCCATTCCGGAGCCGAGGGCGGCGAGACCGCATCCCACGAGCTTGCCGACGACGGCCACCAGAAGAATAAGGAGCATCAGAACCCAGTGTCCCGAAAGCGCCCGATAATCGCTCGACAAGCCGATCGCAACGAAAAACAGCGGAATGAAAAAGCCGTGCCCGATCGCGTAGAAGCTGCGCTCCACGTCCGTTTTGTATTTCGATCCCGCCAGGACAAAACCAAGCAGGTAGGCGCCCGTGATGCCCGCCACGCTGCCGAGCCATTCAGCCGAGACCGCGTACAAAAGAACGAGAGCGAAAATGCAACTCGGAACCGCCTCGTTCGCGGAAAGCTTCCGCAACTGAAGCATCAACGGGTCGAGCCAACGCTTCGCCGCGCCGTAGCCCACAACAAAGAACACGGCCACGCAAACCGAGATCAGCGTCATCTGGACGACAAGAGGATGCGCCGCCGCCGGTGCAAGCCGCTGCTGGAGCCAGGCGCTGACGGCCGACGCAACGCCAAACGATGCGCCGTGCGCACGGGTTGTCGACGCGGCGAGGAAAGCAAGAACGAACAGGCCCATCACGTCGTCGATAACAGCCGCTCCGAGAATGATGGTTCCTTCGGCGGAATCCAGGCGCCCGGCATCCATCAGCGTCCGGGCAGAGATCGAAACGCTGGTGGCCGTCAACGCTCCGCCGAGAAAACACGAGGTCAGCCAGGACAAACCGAGAGCGTGTGCGACGCCGGCCCCGAGCAAGAACGGCCAGATGACGCCCGAAAGCGCCACGATAAAGGCCGTCATGCTCGCCTCTCGCATCCGGTCGATGTCGGTCTCAACGCCGGCCATGAACATCAGGACGTAACCGCCCACTTGCGCGAGGAGCAGGAGAGCGGTGTTTGCCTCGCCGCCGTGAAACAGATGCAGGTGGAGAAGATTTATCGCGCCGGGGCCGAGCCCGACGCCGACCAGCAATTCTCCGAGGATAGGAGGTATTCCGAAACGAGTGCAAAGCGAGGCGCCGAGCTTGGTGGCCGGGAGAAGAATGGCCAGCAGCAAGGCGAGCTGAAGGGCCGGCTGCATCGGTCAGCTGGGGTCAAGGACCATCGAAGCTTCCTTCTTGCCCCAAGGCCGGAACCGAAGCAGGCGACGGGCCAGGCCAAACGGACTCCTGTAGTTATAGTTGCGTTCTACTCCTTCGCGCCTCATGGTTCGGATCGTGGCCGCTTGGCGCCGGGCAAGATCCGATTGGGCGGCGTTCCGCGCCAGGAGCGCGGCCTGCCGCGTGTGATCTTCCGCTTGGTCACAAACGCGCAATCGCATCCAGAGCTCTCCCATTTTCAACCGGGCGATGAAGCTGTCGGGCGAGAGCTTTACGCCCTCGCGAAACTCCTCCATTGCCGCTTGCACCTCGAAATTGACGCAGAGCGCCATCCCGAGCAGCACGCGAAGCTCCGACACGGTCGGATACCGTTCGACGGAAGCGCGTAACTGCGCCACGAGTTCAGCAGTCTCGTGCTTCTCAAGCAGCCGCGGGTCGGCGAACATTCGCGCGAGCAGGGCTTGTGTTTCCTCCGCGACCGGAACGAGCGAGCCCGGTCGCCCGGACGCAGTCAGAACGTCCATGCTCGCGGTAGGCTTTGTCATACTTTCCAGGCTGGGTGTGCTCTTCATTGGGTTCAAGCTCCTATGATGTTTCCGTCACCGCGTAACAGCCGGACGCGGGCCTCTCGGCCCGCGCCCGATCCCACTGACAACGCGTGCCTACGCTACGGCGTATTCCCGCTCAGCCTGGACCATCACATCCGGCTCCGGCCTGAAAACAAACTCCGGATAACCGAGCTGTCCCATCTCGGGAATATCCAGACCTGCAATCTCCGTTTCCGCCGAGACTCGCTGTCCGATGAAAAATTCGAGCGCGAGGTTCATGACGAAACTGAAGGTGAAGACGAAACCGATCAGCGTGGAAATGCCCACGAGCTGCGCGGCGAGTTGGCTGACGTCTCCGTAAAACAACCCGGTAACCGAGCCGGTAACTCCGTTCCAGGACCCTCCGTAGTTGCTCGTGCCGTCCGCGAGAAGCCCGACGGAGAGCACGCCCCACAGACCGCAGGTGCCGTGAACAGAGACTGCGCCGACTGGATCGTCCACTTTCATTACCTTCTCGATGAAGGAGCAGCTCAGGACAACGAGTACGCCCGCAACCACGCCGATGATGCAGGCCCCGACCGTGCTGACGAAGCCGCTGGGCGCCGTGATGGCAACCAGTCCGGCCAGGAGGCCGTTGCCGCTCATGGAAGCATCAACCTTGCCATTCTTCATCCACATGTAGAGCATTGCCCCGAAGGTGCCCGTGCAACCCGCCAGCATGGTATTCACCGCGATGGTGCCGATTCGCAGGTTGCCGTTCGCGGAAGCCCCCAGCGTGCTGCCAGGGTTGAACCCGAACCACCCAAACGCCAGGATGAAGCAGCCGATCAGCACGGCCGAAACGTCGTGGCCGATGATCGAATTGGACGAGCCGTCCTTGTTGAACTTTCCGATGCGCGGACCGATGATCATCGTCACGGCCAGAGCGGTAATCCCGCCGACCGCATGCACCACACCCGATCCGGCGAAGTCGCAGTAGCCCTTGCCCAATTGGTTGTTAGTTCCGAGTTGCGAGAGCCACCCGCCACCCCAAGCCCAGTTGGCGTACAACGGATAGGTGAGCGCACCCATGAGCGATGATGACGTGCAGAATGCCAGGAACTTCCAGCGTTCCGCGCACGCTCCCGTCACGATCGTGAGCGCCGTGTCCATGAAGACCATTTCGAAGAGGAACAGGACCATGACGCCTACGTCGTAAGTGTGGCCCGAGAGAAAGAATCCAGTTCCTCCGAAGAGGCCCCATGTCTTGCCGAGTATCGTGGTCGTGTGCTCAACGGACAGCGAGTTGAGGCCGCCAAGGTTACTGTTGCCGGCCGAGCCGCCCTGCTGAATGGCAAATCCAATCAACCAATAGGAGAACAATCCACAGGCGTACACCATGAAATTCATCATGTACGTGTGATTCGCATTTTTCACGCGGCACAGGCCCGACTCGACCATCGCGAAGCCCGCTTGCATGAACATGACGAGGTAGCCGGTGACGAGCGTCCAGATGAAGTTGGCTGCGATCTTGTTCTGGCCCACCTGGTTGGCAACGTCCGGCAGCGTTACGCCTTTCGTCGAGTCAGCCGCCGGAACGTCATTGATCGTTCCGGTGATGGTGCCGCCTGGGTCGCCCTTGGCCAAATCGGCCGTGGTGGGCGCCTTCGCCGCCGCGGCCGCCAGTTCAGCGCCCGCGGCCGACGGAGGAGGTGCAGCCGCGGCAGGAGCCGCAGCAGTCGCCGGGGTCTGTGCGTAGACAGCCGCACCTATCGCCAGACCGACCGCGAGAATGCAAAGAATGAGGCAGAAATTGCGCATTTGTTTCATCTTGTTTGCTCCCTGATAGTTTTGGCTGCCGCTGTAAAGCCGGCGCTCCTAGCTTTTCCAAACCGCGTTCTTGTTGAAGGCCGCAGGCAAAACGACAATGATCCCGAACAGACTTACGCCAATGCCGACCAAAGCCAGGACAATGCGCCCGGCAACGCTCGGAGTAAGGTGCATGCCGAAAAGGGTGATCACCCATCCCAGCGCACTGCAGCCGGCGCCAGCTAACTTCATTGCCAGTGGCGAAGACTTCAGCGCCGTTTTCCCTTCCAACGACTTAATGCTCATCATCCCCAACAAGCTGCCGATCAGCCCGACCCCGCCGACCAGCAGCAGCAGCTTCCCCATGCCGGACGAATAATAAAAAATGCCGGCACAGAGAACCGTCGCCGTTATCAGAAACAAGCTGTAATAACTTCCTTGTGCTCTGTTTGCTGCCATTAGAACTGCCTCCTCGACCCGAAAGGGTCAGACCCTACCTTGCAAATCCCAACCTACGATCCACCGTTTCGAGAGGTACCAAAACCCCGTCATCCATCCAGAACTTGAAGCCGTACAACTTTGCGCGCATCGTAACGGAGGCTACCTTCCTCATGTTCTCGGCCGGCGCCTCCCTCGTGACGGAGCCGATGATGATCAGTTGAGGCGGTTCGCGCGCGGACTGCCGAAAAGCGCGCAACGCTGCGTTGGGAACACCAGGCAGCGCGGAAAAAAGAACCTCGCGCAACGTCATCGCATCTTTCAGCGCCTGCACTGAAGCGTGTTGCTGCCTGACTGCTTTCGGCAGGCTGGAATCCCATGTGTCCGGGGGCCGCGCCATCCAATCGCATTCGGCTTTCTCGCCGGTCCACTGGACCCGCAACAGCCGCAAGGGCGACCGTGAAAGCTCCCCGTATTTCATCCGCGACCGCACCGAGCGGATGAAAGAGCCCAGGCGCCACAGATCCATCATCGCTGTTGCGCCCCCGTGACAGCTTCGGCGCTGACCGGCAACGCGAGAAACAAGACGAACTCCAAAAGGACCATCAGTTCCAGGATCGGCGGTAACTGCCGCTGCAAGCGCAAGACCAGCATGAAGCCCACCATCGCGAACCACTGCCAGCGCGAGCGGCGCAGCCTTTCCATTCGGCCCGTCAAGCGGAACAGATCGCTGAACGTTCGGGTTTCGCCCGGGGCCAAAGGCTTGTGAGCGCGGACGCAGCACACCGCAAAAAATCCCGCGAGAAGCAGCTCGATCAGCACCGTTTTATCGCCCATCGCCATCTCCTAGATTGCAGAAAGTCCAACCAAAGCGCAGTCCGCTGAAACTACGGCGAACTCGCGGAGCGGACGAAACTACACCCATCCGTCAGCGTGATACCGGATCAACCGGTAAACTCTGCTTCGAGTCTGATGTTCTAGGAACGGGACACGGCGTTGTGTCCGGAAGAATCGCCTCTTTTCGGCGTCGAAAAGAGGGAAGGAGTCGAGCTTCCCTCGACTTTAGGGGGCCGATTCTGGCGGCAGCAAGTGGGAAAGTCAAATCGAAACTTGTGATTAACGAAATCCGCTTTGCTGATTCTTGAGGGAAGAATCGAAGAATGTGGAATCGTGCGCCATCGAGAGAACTACCGAACCGGATGGGTCACTGCGAGTCGCGGCGCACCGCGTTGCTGAGGACAATGGCGTCGGCGATTTCCTTCATCGACTTGCGCCGCTGCTGACTCTGGCGCTGGAGCATGAGATACGCCGCTTCCTCGCTCAGGTTCAGGTCGCGCTGGAGGATGCCTTTGGCGCGCTCCACCAGCTTCCGCGCTTCCAGCCGCTCGGATAGCTTCGAATTCTGTGTCTCGAGCCGCGCCCTTTCCACCTCGGCGCCGACGAGGAAGCCAAGCGTCGCGAGCAGGCTGATTTCTCGCTTCGTGTAAAGACGCGGCGCACGGTCCTGCACGTTGATCACGCCCACCAGGCGTCCTCCGCTCACCAGTGGAACGGACAGGAAGGCTTCGAAGCGATCCTCGGGCAATTCATTGAACAGCTTGAATCGCGGGTCCTGATAGGCCCCTTGCGCGATGACGACCGGCTCACGGTGCTCAGCAACCCAACCAGTGATCCCCTGCCCGATTTTCATTTTTAGCCGGCCGACAACCTCCGGGTGCGTATTCTTCGAAGAGCGCAGAACCAGTTCTTCGCCCTCCAGGATATATACCATGCACGAATCGCAGTTTGCGACGCCAGCCACGAATTCGAGAACGTCCTTCAGAACTTCGCGCAGGGGAGCCGCAGTGGACATGCGGGCGGCGATCTTGTTCAGGAGCGTGATTTCGGAAACGTCGGTTGCTCGATCGCCAGGATAGTCCGGGGATGTACGAGCGGCGGGCGGGCGTCTGTTGAGGGAATGCACGGTCCACGAGGCGTCCATAAACAAGGCTATCAACTGGGGCTGCGGCGCACAATTATCCCTTGGTATAAGGCGGATGCAGGCGGGCCAGAGGGACTAGCGGACGGGTTTCGGCTTGAGTCTTTCAGCCATCCTCACCAACTCCGCCAGGGAGTCGGCTTCCATTTTCTGCATCACATGGCCGCGATGCACTTTCACCGTGATTTCGCTCAGGCCCAGCTTCGCCGCAGCCTCCTTGTTCATGAAGCCAGCCACTACGAGTTCCATAACTTCACGCTCGCGCGTCGTAAGGCGGTCGAATCGAGCCCGCAGGCCGGCGATGTCGGCCTGCTCCTTGCGGCGGACTCGGTCCCTGTCAAGAGCCTGACGAACGGCCGCCAGGAGTTCCTGTTTCTGAAAAGGTTTCGGCAGGAAGTCCACTGCGCCCGCCTTCATTGCCCGCGAAGTCATCGGAATATCGCCGTGAGCGGTAATGAAAATAATGGGAATCCGGACGCCTTCTTTTGCAAGCTGGTCCTGGAATTCCAACCCGTTTCGTCCAGGGAGCCTTACATCCAAGACCAAGCAACTCGCGACATCCGGCCGGTTCGCTTTCAGGAATTCTTCTGCCGACGCAAATGCGTGCGCCTGAAGGCCGACCGAATCCAAGAGATTGCCGATCGCCTCGCGTACGGACGCATCGTCGTCCACGATAAAAATCACGGGACGGGACTCACTCATCGGAGTCCCTGGGGCGAAGCGGAATCGCGAATTGAAACAGGCTGCCGCCGGAGGGACGTGGCTCAGCCCATAAACGCCCCCGGTGTGATTCGACGATCGAGCGGCTGATGGAGAGACCCATCCCGACCCCTTGCGGTTTCGTGGTGAAAAACGGATCGAAGATCTTTCCCTCAATTTCCGGGGGGAGTCCAACGCCACAGTCTTCAACCCAAACGATAACTTCGTCGGAATCGCCGCTTCGGGAACCTACGCGTATTTCCTTCGATGAGCCTGCGGTCTTTGTCATCGCGTCCATAGCCATTCAAGAGGAGGTTCAACACGACTTGTTGCAGTTGAATACGATCGCCTTTGATTCTGTGCAACCCCGGAGCAAGCTGGGTTCGGATCGAGATGCCGCGGCCGATCGCTTCGTCGCGCAGGAAAACCGTGAGTTCCTCGATTACCTCGTTCATGTCGAACCAGTCCTTCGTCGGCGGTTCCTTCTTGAACAGCGAGCGAATACGGCCAAGGACGGTTCCGGCGCGCGTTCCGTCGCGGATGATGCTTTCCGCCGTCTGCCGCACCTTCGCAACGTTCGGAGGGTCGGCCGAAAGCCATTCGAGACATGCGTGTCCGTGCGTAACGACGGCCGTCAGGGGCTGGCTGATTTCGTGTGCGATCGACGCGGTGAGCTCTCCCATGCTCAAGACCCGCGAAAGATGAGCAAGCTCCGCTTGCGTTTTCATAAGAGCCTGTTGTGCCTTATCGTGCTCCTGGATGATGCGCCGCAGCTCGGTATTTGAATTTCGCAACTCCGTGGTGCGCTCGGCTACGCGAATTTCCAGTTGGTCGTGGGCCTCCCGCAGCGCCTCTTCGCTTTTTTTCATCGACGAGCTCACCCAACTCGATACGAGGGTGCAAAGTACGAACGCCCCGAAGTAAGTCGCGTTCGTAGAGTTGACGGCGAAAGAATAGAAAGGAGGAACGAAAAAGTAGTCGACGGCCGCCGTGGAGATGAGCACCGAGAATAATCCCGCACCCGGCCCGCCGAACCACGCGCTCGCCATGACAGCCGCGAAGAATAGGAACGGAAACGGAAAGGGAGTAAGGCGGCGCATCAGAAACGTCAGAATGAACGCAGCGGCCACCAGACACAGCGCGACGCCGTACGATCGAAGCATGATTTGCGCGGTTTGGCCAGGCGACCGGCTCGCGCCCGGGGAGGCGCGGCGGCTCACGTGGGAGATGCCACCCCACGAGCGACATCAATGGGTCCACTGGCTCCGGCCGGAGCTTGAAGCCCGGATTTCCAGTACCCATTGGTCGGTTTCCAGTTCATAGGTCATGCAGGAGCCGGACTTCACCAAGGCCGTGACAAATTCGGCGGCCTGGCCCAACTGCTCGTCGGGTGATCCCGCCGTCGAAAGCGGGCTCGTCACCGGGTGCAGCAGGCCATACTCGTTGTCCATCGGTATTAGGACATACATCGACTTAAGCTAGCAAGGCGTCCCGGAGGTGTCCAATTTGTCGTTTGGATGGAAACCATCGCCGTTCTCTTAGGACGCATGGCGTTCGTGGGTGGAGCGGTGGCGGGAGTAGTTCGATGAATTGGCTGCGGGCTAGAAACTTACGACAATATCGGGTCCATGGTCTCGCGGGTAAATCTCACGCAGTTCGTCGCGGCCCGGGCGGCATTTCCCATTCGGCGCTTTCGCTGTTGCGCATGAACTCGTACCCCTCCATGGCCGCCGCGATGCCCACTTGGCCCGACTTCTCGGCACTGGTCCGCAATACGCGTCCCTGGCAGCGAACGCAGACCGGCCCTGCCTGTGTCAATTCGTGCGGGAGGACCATCACGATCTCGAGGAGCGAGCCAGGATTCAGCCCCTTCGGCAAGTTGAAAAAGAGTCCGCGAGAACTCACCTCGCGCGATTCGGTGGTGACTTCCCCGACGACATTTTCGTCGGCCCAACGAACCGTCAGCGGCAAACGCATGATAAACCGCCGCAATGCACGTCGCTCTTGTATGGCCACTGGACACCACCTCTCAAATTCTTCGTTCACAGTACAGCCGGGCGCGAACCGCGCCAATGGAGCGACGGAGTCAATTTTCAGGCGCTGGCCGGGTACAAAAGTACTAGACCCTTTGGCGGCTCGAAGGCATCTCGGGTCCGCGATCAGTCGCCAATCACAGCGCCGAAGGGAACCCAGGCTTTGCCGTTGAACCGGATCAGGAACAACTGCTTGATCGGCTGATAGTCGCTCGGACTCGTTGTGATTCTGATCCCGGGACGGAGCATCCCGAGCTCCAGGTCGAGGCTGGCGGCTTGTTTCATCACGTTCGCGCGCGTCAGATCGTCGCCGCATCTTCTGAGAACCTCGACCAAAGCCTGCGCGCGTTCGTAGCCGGCCACATTGTTTTGATCTCGAAGGCTCGCCTGCGGATTGTACTTGCTCATCCACTCCAGGAATTCGCGCACAGCGGGGTCGCTTCGCATTTGCGGCTCGAGCCAGCCCTTGGACCGCGCATTCGAGATGATTCCCGCGGCCTTCTCGAGTCCGGCGGGATCCAGAAAGGCAGCGATCGAGAGCGAAGCGTTGGGAATGAACTGCAGCGGGCGCCAGCCGATGTCGTACGCCGCGCGAATTGCCTGGGTCGCAAATGCGCCGACCGACAGGTTGAGGAAGACTTCCGCGCCCGAACTCTTGAGCGCCATCATCTGCGAATCGAGCGTCGCATCCGATACCTGGTAGGACGCTTCTTTGACGATCATGGCGGAGGCCCTGTCGCCAAGGCCGTCGCGCACGCCCGCAAGATATTCTTTTCCGACATCGTCATTCGCGTACAGCACCGCGATCTTCGCGCCGGGTTTGGTTTGCAAAATGTACTTCGCGTAGGCCAATCCCTCGGTTCGGTAGGTCGCGAAAAACCCCATGGTCCAGGGGAAATGCGAGGGATCGTCGAACACCGCTGAACTGGATTCGACAAAAAGCTGCGGCACTTTCTTCTCGTTCATGTAGGCGCGAATCGCGAGGTTGCTGTCCGTCCCGATCGAACTGAAGATCAGCAGGACCCCATTCTGCTCGACCAGTTGTCGGGCCAGATCGGCGGACTTCGCGGCGTCCGAGCCGTTATCGACGCTTATGAAGTTGAGCTTGCGGCCGTTGATGCCGCCGCGATCGTTGACCATCTGAAAGTAGGCGGCCTCGGCGCGTCCGACCACGCCGTACGCGCTGCCCCACCCGGTGTACGCCGCGATGTTGCCGATCTTGATCTCGTTGTCGGTCGCGCCCGGATCGTATGTTTTCTGAGCCACTACGGCCGGGGCGATCATCGCGCTGGCGAGCAATGCAATGGGGAAAATGCGGATCATGGACTACTGCCCGCTAGTGCTTTGGCCGCCACGCGGCGGAGAGATCTTGGAGCTGAAATCCCGGCGGGACCTGTTGGGTGGTCGCGTAGCGGTAGAGCGCCGCAACAAACACTCCCTGAGCGGCCGAGCTGACCACGCCGAGAAGCAGCCAGTAAATCACAACAACCGCGATGCCAGCGACGAATCCTGCTTGTCCGAACCGCGCGCCGAGCACCGGGAGAAGCAATCCCGGCAGCCCGAGAAGAAAGAAAATCAGTCCGAAGCTGAATCCACCGACAACTTCTTCGCCCCACGTCTCGCGGAACAACTGCGACGATTTATCGAGCGCCTCGACGGGGCCCATGTCCTCCGCGGCGAGCAGGGGAACGACGAAAAAGCTAGCGAGCGTCCACACGAAGCCGATCACGCCCGTGATGATGCGTCCCAGAAGCCCCAGGCGGCGCTGGAGCATTTTCAGAAGCATGCCGACGGTCGCGGCGAGCAGCGCCCACTCAAAAATGCGCCACTTGCGATTCCATGCAACCTGAAGGCCATCATTCAATGTGGCGTGGCCGCCGGCGAGGCGATTCGATGCGATGCTGACGAGCGCGACGTTGAAAAAGATCACGATGCTATAGGTGGTGAGGTAGAGCAGGAAAACGAAAGGCAACATCTCCTGGCCGAGCAGTTTTCGCTGGGCAGCATCGTGGGGAATCGCTCCTAGAGGCACGAGCACGAGGAGACCAACGCTGCAAATGATCACAGTGGCAACCAAACAGAAAATTGCCGAAACAACCGGCAGCCATATAAGCTGCTTGTCGGATTTCAAGACCGTAAAACTTTGCCCAAGAAGATCCCAGCTTCGGGAGATCGTGCCCACGGCGCTCTCCTGTATCTTAGTTGCTGCACTACCGGCAAAGTGGCGCGCCCGGAGGGGTTCGAACCCCCGACCTTGTGCTCCGGAGGCACACGCTCTATCCATCTGAGCTACGGGCGCGCACGTGCGTCGTAATGCCGCTGCGAGGATTCCGCGAGTACCAACGCGACTTGATTTTACCCCGCCCAGCGCGCGCGAGCCACACAATCCCTTCATTCCTGCGGGCGGCCATGCGTCCGACATGGCGAGGCGCGGCGGCGCGCGGATGGTATAATTTCGCGCTTCTATCTCCATGACCGACTCCCTCATTCACTGGGCGGAAATCACGGGGACGCGCGGGCTGCGCGTCGTCATCATCGCCGTGATTGCGTTCGCCCTGACGCGCATTCTGAAAGCCCTGACGACGCGTCTCGTGCAGATTTCGAAGGGGAACACGCGCGTCGCGCAACAGCGCGAGCAGCAGACGCGCACCATGGCCGGCCTGCTGTACAGCGTCGGCGCGGCCATTATCGTCGTCCTGGCGTTCCTGTTCGCACTGCCCGAATTCGGCTTCAACGTGACACCGGTGGCGGCCGTGGCCGCCGTCGCGAGCCTTGCGTTCGGCTTCGGCGCGCAGACCCTGGTGAAGGATTTGATCAACGGATTCTTCATCGTCTTCGAGGATCAATACGTCGTCGGCGATACGATCCAGGTGAACGGCGAGACGGGCCGCGTCGAGTACATCACGCTCCGCAGAACCGTGGTGCGGAACCCTGCGGGCGCGATCGTCACGATCCCGAACTCCCTCGTCGGCCAGGTGGCCAACCTGAACCGCGACTGGTCGCAGGCGTTCATCGATGTGACGGTGCCGTCGGACGAAATGGTCGGCCGCGCCCTTGCCATGCTCGAGAAAATCTCGGGCGATTTTCGGAACGACGCCAATTGGTCGCCGGCGCTGCTGGACGGCCCGCGCGTCCTCGGCGTAGAATCTCTCTCCTTGGATGGCACCGTTCTGCGGCTCCAGGCCCGCACGGCCCTCAATCGCAAGGACGATGTGGCGCGTGAGCTCCGGCGGCGGATCAAGCTGGCCTTCGAGGAGTCGCGCATCGCGCTCAGCACGACCCACTCCGTGGAACTGCGCGGCGCCGCTGCGCCGAACCAACCATGACAATTTGTCGAATTCACTTGTAAGCTGATTTGATTCCAACCTTACACGAGGAGGAAATGATGGGAGAAGTGACGCACGACCAGGTGAACCTGATGCTGCGGTTGTACGAGCTGCGACGTGAACCTCGCCTGCGCGAGGCTCGTGATTGGTATTTCATGCACTTTCGGCCCGCGACTCTTGAAGACATCTCGAAGAAATGGCCGATGGGCAGCCCCGGAAACGCCTCCATGCGCATGGTGACCAGCTATTGGGGAATGGTTGCGAGCATCGTGAACCGCGGGCTCATCGACGAGGACTTTTTCTTCGAGAATTCGGGCGAACAATGGATCGTCTGGGAGCGCATCAGGCCCTTCGTCGGAGCGATGCGCGCGCGAAGCAAGAATCCTCATCAGTACGCCGAGCTTGAGAAGCATGTGCAGCGGCTCGAGGCTTGGCGCGAACAACGCGCTCCCGGCACGGGCGAAGCGATGCGGCAAATGATGGCGCAGATGCCGCAGGCGGGCGCAAAACCAAAAGGCAAGAAAAAGTAGCCGGAAGCATTTTCAGCGCCGTAGCGGCGCGAGGCAGAGTCTTCACGGATTCCGCCCCGCGCTGCAGGCAGCGGGCGGACGCTTCGCGCGAGCGGACAACATGCGAGGGCGTGGA
>CAWEXR010000010.1:0-45173 GCA_963813045.1 uncultured Acidobacteriota bacterium | reverse complement strand
TCAGGCGTGACTGGTCGTGGCGGACGACTCCATCCTGTTGCAAAAGATCCCCGGTCACATAGCGGAGTCCCATCCGGTCGAGTTCCTCGAGTGAAGGATCGACGGGTTCGGCGCCCTGCGCCGCATAGCGCCGCCGCAGCCGCATCGAAACGGGCGCGCGATTGATCACCGCAACGTCGAAAAGGCCCCGCTGCGTGTGGTCGTAGATGGCGCGGACGTGGTCGGCCACCGAGTAGTGCTGGGTCTCGCCGGGCTGCGTCATCAGGTTCGCAATGTAAACCCGCGTCGCGTGCGAGCCCGCGATTGCCTCCACCATCTCCTCGACCAGCAGGTTGGGAAGGATGCTCGTGTAAAGCGAACCCGGACCGATGAGGATGAGATCGGCTTCGCGGATCGCCCGCATCACTTCCGGCACCGGCCGGACGCGTCGCGGCACCAGTCGAACCCGCGCGATGCGCCTGCGCGAACGCGAAATGTTCGTTTCACCTGCTACCACGATCCCATTCTCAAGCTCGGCCTCCAGCGTGACGTTCTGCGCCGTGGAAGGAAAAATCCTGCCGCGAATCGCAAGCACCTGCGCGGATAGCTGAACGGCCTTCGCGAAATCCCCGGTGCTGTTGGTCAGCGCCGTCAGGAACAGGTTGCCGAAGCTGTGCCCCGCCAGCCCGCGGCCCGCGGGAAAGCGATACTGGAAGAGCTTCCCCAGCAGGTGCTCGTCTTGCGAGAGCGCCACCATGCAATTGCGAATGTCGCCCGGAGGGAGAACGCGATATTCACGCCGCAGCCGCCCGGAGCTGCCTCCGTCGTCTGTGACCGTAACGACCGCGGTCAGGTCCGCGATCGGCCGGCTCGGCCCATGTCGCGGCCGCTCCGCGACGTATTCTTTGAGGCCGCGGAGCACGGTCGAAAGTCCGGTGCCGCCGCCGAGCGCGACCACGCGGACGGATCGGGAACGAGATTCCGGAGGACGTTTCATGGGGGAGAAGGAAGTCAGCCGGCCGAACCGTCTCGCTCGGGATAGAGCAATTCGGTGAAGCGCGGGTCTTCCTGCAAGAACGCGAAATCTTCGTCGTTGCGCGCGTGGTAGCGGTTTTCCGGGCGCAACTGGATGGCGATTTTCAGATTTTGCATCGCCGAGTCGGCTTCGCCGGTAAGGCAATCGAGCGCCGCCATCGCATACACGATGTGGTCCGCCTTCGGAGCGGCCTTGTGGGCGCGATCGAGGTGCTCGCGCGCCTCGTCCCAGCGGCCCAAATTCATCAGCGCGACGCCCTGCGTGTAATGGTCCTCCGCCGACTTGACAACCGGGACAGGCGGGCGGGAAATTCGCTGTTCGCAGAGGCGCAGATGGACTTTCGCGCGGTCCGCCAATTCCTTGCTCGGCCCTGTAAGCACGCGCTCGAGCGCTTCCTGTGCGCGGTGAAATTTCTGCTGCTGAAAGTGCTTCAGCGCCTCCTCGTAGGACCTCAATTGCTGCTGCCTCGCGGGGGCGTCGGGATCAGGGGGAGCGGCCTTGGCTTTTGATGACAATGCTAAACCTTTCTTATTCAGTGGCTTATGACCTGTGCGAGAGGAGGCTGAACTTCGGACCGCGCGACGCTTCAAGTCTGCACCCCGGACGAGAACGAACCAGAACCATACCAAAATCGGCAAATTAGGTCAATCGAGGCGTACGGAGGCGTACATTCCTGGCTTTTTCCGGCCGGGGCTTTATGCACAGAATTTGGCTATTGGCGGAAGATAATTTTCAATCCGCGGCGCCAATTTTCGCTCAGGCCGACGCGCGTGATCTGAATCTCGGGCGAAAGATACTTGAGCAGCGTATCCGTGGCGGGGTGAAAACGCAGCCCCGGGGCGACGATCCAGACGAGCGGTGGTTTCGCGTCGAGCTCCACGCCGGCGAAATAGCCGTGCCGTTGAAAATCGCCCATGAGCTGATGCCGCCGCACGCGCAACCAATAATCGACGGCTTGCATGGGCAGCTGAATGTCTTCGGTGGCCTTCAACTCAATCACGACGAGCCGGCCGCGGCGCGTCACGCCGAGCAAATCCAGGACGCCGCGGTTACCCGCAAGAAGCGCGGGGACCTGCGAGTACATATGTTGTGGATCGAGTTGGGCGTCGAGTTTCTCCGGGTCTTCCAGCACCAGAGTCTCAAGCCACCGTTCAGGCGCGGCACGATACAGAGGATGTTTCGAGTCGCTCGCGAGCGAACTGCGATGATTCACGAGTTGGTGGATCAATTTCTTGAGAGCGACTTCCGTCGCGCCTGTGAGTCTTTGCAGCCGGTCGCCGAGACCAAAACGGATGCCGTCATCCCGTGACCACCTCGCAAATGCGAGGCCGTAGAAACAAAACGCCGCTTCATTCATACCGGGCAGAAGGTTCACCCGAATGTGGCCACCAAACTCACCGGCCAGCTGAGCAAGCGCGAGAACACGCGCGGCGGCATCTCTCGCCGCGCTGAGCATCGATTCGACCTCCCGGCGCGGCATGAGCCGGCTTTCCAGGTTTCCCACTTCGGCGGGATCCATCTTCCGTATCCGGCCCTCGGTCTCTTGGAATTCGAAAATCTCAGCACGCGCACCGGAGGATAGGGCCAGGGCGCGTTCACGCAGGAACCGGCTCGCGCCGGCAGGAACGAACAATCGCAATCCTTCGACGGCATGCCGCTCGGAGTGGTTGCGCGTCCAATCGAGCCACAAAACTGCGAATGTGAGAAGGCCCTCGATCGCGACGGCATTCTCGGCCGGCGAAACCGCCAGAACGGCCCACACGCTGGAACCTTCCCGCATGCGCCCGCGAACGTACAGCCCGGAGAACGAATGTTCGAGATCGGGCGAAGACGAGAGTGAATCGATCGTCGCGTCGGGAAAACGCTCGGCGAGAATCCGCTGGAAGCGCGCGCGAAATTGCTCGCGCGTGATACGGCCCGGCGAGCGCGGCGAATCGGCGCGGAGGAATTCGAGCCGCCCCGGCTTGGCGCGGCCGAATCGCTGGACCTCGAGCACGATGCGATCCTGGGATTGCTCGCGAACTCGCAGGACGCGGCGCGTGAGGTTGCGGTCGTCGGACCAGAGGTGAACCAGGGGGGTCTTGCCTTCGTGGTGCAGTTCGTAGCGCAGCGCGGCGAGTTCCGCAAGCCACTCGCCGTCTTCCCGAACCTCCGCGAAGCCGGACGAAGCGATCGCACCGAGAGCGCGATCGAGCTCGAGCCAATCAGTCATAGACAGACCACCCAGCGTTTAGAAACAGTTTCTGCCGAACTCTACTCGAGAACCAGACCGGTGACGCGGATAGAAGGATACTGCTGATTCCACTCCGCGGGAAGACGTTGTTCGATGGTGACCTGGAAACTGCGCTGCTGCTTGGGGCCAAGCGGCTGGTCCGTAGGCTCAATCAGCCGGTCGCTCTGGCGCAGAATCACTTGATTGAACGGATCGTGAAACTCCACGGTGACCTCGAGCGCCCGGAGCGCCTTGACGTCATCATTTGAAATCGTTCCCGTCACGTAGGTAAACTCCTGGTTCAGGAAGTTATTCGCGTGAGACAGCGCGAGATCCTGAAAATGGATGCGTCCTGCGTAAGCCTGCTCATACGCGCCAAACGGCAGCTTGGCGGCCACGACGCTCCGCTTGGGCTGAATCGAGCGGTTCAGCAACAGCAGGCCCGCCAACAGAACCAGCACGACGACCGCGCCGACCGCAAAGGCCGCCGGAAAGCGGCTCCTTTCTTCGCGGTCCGCATGGGCAGGGTCCTGGGTGTCCACGGCTCTCTCTGTTTCGCCTCAACTGCCGAACGACAGACGCAAAATCAACGGCTCGGGAAGACCGGCCTTGGTCATGCGGTTCTGTACCGCCTCAATATCGTAGCGGATGCGCCAAAACTCAACCGACTGGTTGTCAAGGTCGGCGATCGCGAAACCCAGGCGGGGATCGCCGTCGCGCGGCTGGCCGATCGAGCCGGGATTCAACAAATAGGTCGTGCCCGGCTCGACCGTAAGGCTCAAGAACGGGTTGCCGACCGTAGGCTTGCATTGAAGCACGAACACGTTGCCGTTTTGGAGGGAGAAACCGCCTTGAAGATGCGTGTGACCGAAAAACGACACGGGCGAGGGAGCGTTCAGCAAGCCATCCAGCGCCAGCGCCGCGGAGAAGACGTACTCGTCCTCGTCATGGACTGAACCGTGAAGGATGGAGAAGCCGTCGACCGTGACCGGTCCACTCGGGAGCTCTTCGAGGTATCGGCGATTCTCGGGACTTAGCTGTTCGCGTGTCCAGAGCAGCGCGTTGCGGGCAATCGGGTTGAACTCGTCGCCGTCGACCACGCCGCTGACTGCCTTGTCATGATTCCCGCGGATGGTCAGAGCCCCGAGCGAGCGGATGCGGTCGATGACCTCATTCGGATCAGGGCCATAGCCGACGAGATCGCCCAGGCACACGGCCTCCTGCCATCGGCCCTCAGCCGCCTTCAGAGCGGTTTCGAGCGCCGTCAGGTTCGAGTGAATGTCGCTCAGGATCAGATAGCGCATGTGCCTAAGGCCTACGCAGCCTGCGAATCATATCAGAAGAATTGGACGGGGGCTTCACTACAAGACTGGGGGCTGTGGCTCAGTTTCCGGATGGGCGACCATCCGGGAGTTATCGCGCGGTGGCTCGAATCGAAACGTTGTGTGCGGTCACTTCTACGTGTCGCGCATCGGGAGGGATCGAAAGTGAGCTGGCCAGTGCGACAATCTCGTACGCCCCGAGTCTCGTCCCCGCCGCAATCGTCATTTCTTCAACCCCGCCTGCCAGTTCAGCACCACGGTGAACGGTGGTGAGGATGCGTTCGCACCCGAAGGGGCAGGCATGAGGAACCGCTTGCCGTCCGACGAGACAGCCCAAAAGAGCACGCCGGGCGGCACTTTGAACAGGGCCTTGGGAACTCCTGCCTGAAACACACCGCTCGTGCTGACGTCAACTGCCATCGCCATGCCATCCGGAGACAAATAGAACAGCTCCTTGCCGTCACGCCGCCAGAGAGGATTGTCCCCGCCGCCTTTGGACACCATCCATTTGCCCGCGACGGGCGTACCCCCCGCAGAGGAGGATCCCGTTGCGGAAGAAGGATCGAACGGCCGCACGTAGATTTCATTCTTGCCGGATTCATTGGAGGCATAGGAAATCCAGCGTCCATCGGGAGAGAACTTAGCCACGGCTTCGTTGAACTCCGAGTGTAGAAGCGAGACGGGTTTGCGATCCGCCTCTCCGCCGCCGAGGGGAAGCAACCATACCTGGCTGGGAGAGGCAGCGTTGTAATAGAGGAGGAAGCGCCCGTCAGGCGACCAACTGCTCGGCACCTTGCTGTCACCCGATTTGAAGAGCAACTCGTCCTCGCCCGCCAGATTCGAAGCCTTTTCATACAGGTCAAATGGCCCGCCCCGATTGGAGGTGAATGCGATCTGGCTTCCGTCCGGCGACCACACTGGGCTGGCTTCCCAGGCAGGATCGAACGTGAAGCGCGTGCTCACGCCCCGCGCGAATTCGTATAACCAGATGTCCCTGTTTTGGGTCTGAGGGTCGGCGCGCTCGAAGGCGACTCGATTCCCATCGGGCGAGAGCGCCAGCGTGCGGTACACGCCGGGATCTCCGAATGTTCCGAGAGCCTTCCCCTCCCGGTCGAACCAGGTCAGTTGACCCTGGATGTTGCCCCTGGACCCGGCAGACATGCCTGAGGTGCCGGTGAAGTAGACCAGAACACCAGTGGGGGAAGCCGAAAAATTAAGATTCGAAACCTGCTCGGCGATAGGAACGGCTTCGCCGGTCAGTTCCAGCCGACCGGTGTCGAACCGCTGCGCCATCAATGTGCCTGTTGTCCCCAGCCCCGCAGGCCCACGTACAAAGAGCAGGTACCCAACACCCGAATCCGAAGACGGCGCGTAAACAACCGTACTTGAGTCGCCCAGCAAACTCTTCTTGGTCTGCTCTTCTGGCTTGGCGTCCACCGAGCCAAGGTAAATGCCGGTGCCTGCCGCCGCTTGGTTCGTCTCTCGCACATAGACAAAATGACGCCCGTCCGGCAGAAGTGATGGATTGATGGAAGCGCCGGCGACAGTGATTGGAAAGGCTACACCACCCGACGCGGAGACTTGCCGGATGCCGCTGGTAGATCCGAAAACGATCTTGTCATCGCTGGTCCACGCACCGCCTAAGAAGCTAGGAGCATCGCAGAGTGTCAGCGGAGGGCCTCCTGAAGCCTCAATTTTCATGAGTTTGCCCCGAGCCCCGAACGCGATGAAGCGGCTGTCCGGCGACCAGAATGTAAAGCCAAACGTGCCTTCCGTACCGTCGAGAGGCCGCGCCTCGAGCGTTTCGAGCGACCGGACCCACAGGCGGCCCTGGCCATCCGCACCGGTGGCGGCGAACGCCAGCTTGCGGCCGTCGGGTGAGACGCTGACGCCGAGGCCGCTGAATGTGGTTTTCTCGGGCAGAGGAATTTCAAAGCGCAGGGCCTGGGCTGCGGGAGGCTTCTGGTGAAGATAGAGAAACGCAAACAAAACTGTAGCCACGATAAAGAGGCCCGCGATCCCCCAACCGAGCCACGGCCGCCATTGTTTCGTGGGATGTGCGGATGCGGCGGCCGAAGTCGGGTCCTGCGCGCCCGAGAGAACTTCCTCAAGCGCAATGCGCGCGTCGCCAATGGCTTGCAGCCGCTGCCTCGGGTCTTTCTGCAAGCAGCGTTGCAAGAGCACGCGAACCCGGATCGGCGTTGCTGTGGGAAGCTGCGACCAATCCGGCTCCGCGCGAATCACTGCCGCCAGCGTGTCCGTCACCGATTCGCCGCGAAACGCCATCTTGCCGGTCAGCATCTCGTAGAGCACGCAGCCGAACGCCCAGATGTCGGCCCGTCGATCCACCGCCTTGCCCTTCGCCTGTTCCGGCGACATATACGCCGCCGTCCCCAGCAGAACTCCCGCCTGTGTCGCCATCCGGCTGACCGTGGGAGAATTGGCGATGTCGATCGAGGACGCATCGCCTTCCAGGGCTTTTGCAAGGCCGAAGTCGAGCACTTTCACTGCATCGTCGCTCGTCACCTTCACGTTCGCGGGTTTCAGGTCCCGATGCACGATCCCGTGCTCGTGCGCGTATTCGAGCGCCTCGCACATCTGTTTGGCGATCGGCAATGCTTCGCTGATTGGAATCGGGCCAGACTTGATGCGGTCGGCGAGCGTCGGCCCTTCGATTAGTTCCATGACCAGCGCATGAGTCGTGCTGGAATCTTCCAGACCGTAGATCGAAGCGATGTTCGTGTGACTCAGCGAGGCTAGAACTTTCGCTTCGCGCTGGAACCGCGCCATACGCTCGGAGTTGTGGGCGAAAACATCGGGCAGGATTTTAATTGCGACATCGCGCCCGAGCTTCGCATCCCGGGCGCGGTATACTTCGCCCATCCCACCCGCACCAATAGCAGAGATAATTTCATAGGGCCCGACGTGACTGCCCGGGGACCGCGTCATTTGGGGCTGGATTATAGCCCCTCGGAACATTAACGCATCCGATTATTTAAGCTAGCTATCGCCGCACACACGGCGATGTGAGAGTTCCCGATCCTTTGGCGATTGTTCCCGAGTGACGGCGCATCCGGAAACTGACGTATTCGACTGCGGTGCCTCGTCTAGCGGATCAGCATGGCGTCGCCGTAGCCATAGAAGCAATAGCCGGCGTCCGCCGCCTTCGCGGGGAGCGCGTTTGAAGATCCGGCTGCCAACCGAGGGAACCGTTCGCGGCGCAATGCCAAGCGTGAACCATCGGGGCAACATGCAGGCCAGCGCGAAATCAAATTGTGCGACCAAACCGAGTTTTTCCTCATCTCATATTGCTTAGGCGGCTCAGAAGTTTAGAATTGCTTCCTGCACCAGAACGGGGTTGAATCATGGCAAAACCAATCTTGCTGAGTGTGGATGACGACTCCGATGTGCTGCGGGCGATCGAGCGGGATCTGCGGTCAAAGTACGGCGCTGAATACCGCGTGATCGGAAGCGATTCTCCCGAGGGAGCACTCACCCTTTTGAAGCAGTTGAAGGTGCGGAACGACAGCGTTGCCCTTCTCCTTGCCGACCAGCGCATGCCTCACATGGATGGCGTCGCATTTCTGCAGGAAGGAATGCAGATTTTCCCCGAGGCGAAGCGGGCACTGCTCACTGCCTACGCCGACACGAACGCCGCGATCAGCGCCATCAATCAGGCAAACATCAACTACTTCTTCATGAAGCCGTGGGATCCTCCTGCGGAGCACCTCTATCCACAGTTGGACGATTTGCTCGATGATTGGCGAGCTTCCTACCGGCCAACATTCGAGGGAATCCGGGTATTGGGGACACGCTGGTCGCCGCAGTCGTACGAGCTGCGAGACTTCCTGGCGCGCAACCGCGTTCCTTACCAGTGGATTGACGTTGAACTTTCCGCGAACGACCCGGAAACCAAGCAACTCCTGGAGGCGCTGGGACCCGAGGCTACGAGTCTTCCGGTCGTACTCTTCCCGGATGGGACAAAACTTCTTGAGAGCGCACCGGCGGAAGTCGCTCAAAGGGTTGGATTGCGGACTCGCGCGCAAACCAGCTTTTATGACTTGGCGATCGTGGGTGGAGGGCCGGCGGGTCTTGCTGCTGCCGTGTATGGCGCGTCGGAAGGCCTGCACACGGTGATGATCGAGCGGGAAGCGCCCGGTGGACAAGCAGGAATGAGTTCGCGCATCGAGAATTATCTCGGATTTCCGATGGGGCTCAGTGGCGGCGATCTGGCCCGGCGCGCGGTGGTGCAGGCCCAGCGTTTTGGAGTGGAAATTCTGGCGCCGCAGGAAACCGTCGGCGTCCGAACCGAAGGGTCCTATCGGTTCATTAAGCTGGCGGACGGAAACGAAATCTCCTGCCACGCCTTGATCATCGCAACCGGAGTGCAGTGGCGGCGGCTCGAGGCCCCGGGAATCGACCGGCTGCAAGGGGCTGGCGTCTACTACGGGGGCGGCGCCACGGAAGCCCTATCATGCAAGGGCGAAATCGTTTACGTGGTGGGCGGCGCGAATTCGGCCGGTCAAGCAGCCATGAACTTCGCGAAGTACGCCGACCGCGTGGTCATCGCCGTAAGAGGGAGTTCATTATCGAGCACGATGTCGCAGTATCTGATCGACCAGGTAAAGGAGAGGCCCAACATTCAAGTTTGGGCGAACGCCAGCGTGACCGAGGCGCACGGCGAAACACATCTGGAAGAGATTTCATTCGTATGTTCGGATACCAACAAGGTTGAGCGCGTACCCGCGAGTGCGATGTTCATCTTTATCGGAGCGCTGCCGCGAACCGATTGGCTGGGGGATCTCGTCGAGCGCGACGAACGCGGATTTATCCTGACTGGCCCCGATCTCATACGAGACGGGCAGCACCCCAAGGGGTGGGCGCTCGACAGAGATCCATTCCTGCTCGAGACGAATGTTCCCGGCATTTTTGCGGTAGGGGATGTGCGGCACGGTTCGGTAAAACGCGTGGCTTCCGGGGTCGGTGAAGGTTCGGTGGCCGTGCAGTTCATCCATCAATATCTGAGCAAGGTATAAATGGTCGAAAAATCAGAATTGCTGAGCGTCCCGGCGTTCGTCGACCTGCCCGACGATCAGATCGAATGGTTTCTCTCCCAGTCTCAAGAAGAAGTCCTGGCGTCCGGCGAATCGCCTTTCCGCCCCGGCGATCCGGCCGACGCTATGTTTGTGATCCTCGAGGGACAACTGCAGGCGCGCGGTGATCTCGGCGGCGAGACCGTGGTGATCCCGATCAAGTCCGGCTCCGTCACAGGCGTGCTTCCCTTTTCGAGAATGAAACAATTCAGCGTGGGCGTGCGAGCCATCACGGATGCGCGCGTTCTGCGTTTCCCTGCCGCGTTATTTCCCGATCTCATCCAGAAGATGCCGGAGTTGACGCATCGACTCGTCGGCCTGATGGCGGACAGAATTCGCGAGACGACTCGGATCGAGCAACAACGCGACCGGCTGGCTTCGCTGGGAAAGCTCTCGGCAGGCCTCGCGCATGAACTCAACAATCCGGCTTCTGCCGCCAAGCGCGCCGCGAGCCAGCTGCGCGACGCCCTAAAGCGAATCAAGAACGCGAGCCACGAATTGGGAAGGCGCGAACTCACACCCACCCAAAAGTCGGAGATCGAGAGCTTGGAAACGTCTCTGGTTCAGCGCGACGAAATTCCGCCCGACGCACTCACCATCAGCGACCTGGAAAGCCAGATCGATTCCCTGCTGCGCAGTCACGGGCAGAACGACTTGTGGCAACTGGCAGCCGATCTGGCGCACAAGAACGTCAAGCCGGCGGCGCTCGAATCACTATTTGCGACGCTCGACGCGCAAACCGCCCGCGCCGCCCTGGTAAGGATCGCTGCTTGGCTCGAAGTCACCAGCCTGCTCAGCGAAATCGAGAGCGGCACGTCGCGAATCTCGGATCTGGTCCGCGCGATCAAGGAATACACGTATATGGACCAGACGCCGCTGCAGAACATCGATATTGTGAAGAGCCTCGAAAACACACTCACGATCATGAACCACAAGCTCAAGCACGGAGTCGTCGTGAAGCGCGACTACGGCAGCGTGCCGCTTCTCGTAAATTCGTTCGGTAGCGAGCTAAATCAAGTCTGGACCAACCTGATCGACAATGCCATCAGCGCCATGGACGGCAAAGGCGAGCTCCGAGTGCGAACCTATCGCGAAGACGATTGCGTCGTGGTGGAGATCGCCGATAACGGCAAAGGAATTGCGCCCGACGTGAAGCAGCACATCTTCGAGCCTTTCTTCACCACCAAGGGAGTGGGAGAAGGCACGGGGCTCGGCCTCGACACCGTTCAGCGCATCGTGAAGAAGCACCGGGGAAATATCGAAGTCACCTCGAAACCCGGCGATACGCGTTTTCAAGTTTGGCTTCCGTTGGCGGAAGGTCTGATTTAGGATTGCTCTCGCCGGAGATGTCGTGAACCCTTACTAAGCCCCGATTGTGCTCGAGTAGCTCCGCACCCGAACCTGACCGATTTGATTGTGGCGCCTCGGCTAGCGAATCAGCATGGCATCGCCATAGCTATAGAAGCGATAACCCGCGTCCACTGCATGGCGATAGGCGCGCAGGATATTTTCGCGCCCGGCGAAGCCGGCTACCAGCGCGAGCAAGCTCGAGCGCGGCAAATGGAAATTCGTGAGCAGTTGATTCACCACGCGGAACGGCTTGCCGGGATGCAGGAATATTTTCGCTTCGGCTTTCCCGGACGCGACAATCTCGGAACGGCCGAGGTTCTTTTCGGCGGCATCCTCGAGCGCACGGACCACTGTGGTGCCGACGGCCAGCACGGGGCGATTCTCGCGGTGCGCCCGCACGATAGCGGAGGCTGCCATCTCGGAGATCTCGTAGTTTTCCGCGTGTACCTTATGGTCTTCGAGGCGCTCCGTGCGAACCGGCTCAAATGTCCCCAAACCCACGTCGAGAGTGATCTCAGCGATTTCAATCCCCCGCCCGCGGATCCACTCAAGAATCCCGGATGTGAAATGAAGCCCGGCAGTGGGCGCCGCGACGGCGTTTCCCTGCCGCGCGAACACCGTCTGGTAGCGCTCGTGGTCGAGCGGCTCATCGGCTCGCTTGATATAGGGCGGCAGGGGAATGTGCCCGAGGCGGCCAAGCGTTTCATGAAAGCCGTTCTTCGATTTGAAGCGCAGCACGCGGAGACCATACTCTCCTCGTCCCTCCACCTGGGCTTCGAGTTCGCCCTCGCCGAAAACGATTTGCTCGCCCGTAGCCACTTTTCTTCCCGGTCGCACCAGAGTCTCCCACTTGTCCGCCCCGACTTGCCGAACCAGTAGCACCTCGATGGACGCTTGCAGGAATTCGCCGCGGGCCGGATTGTGACGGCCCGGCGTCTGCGCATGAATACCGGCGCGCCGGCCGAAAAGCCGGGCGGGCAGGACCCGGGCGTTGTTGACGACGATGAGTTCGTTGCCGCCCAGCAGCTCCGGCAATTCGCGAAACCAGCGGTCTTCCCAGGCACCTGTCGCGCGGTCGAGCAGCAGCATCCGGGAAGCGTCGCGTTCCGCGAGTGGCCGCTGCGCGATGCATGCAGCGGGCAAATCGTAATCGAACTCGCCTACGTTCATATTCTGCTACGGCTTTTCGGAGCGCTCGGCGATGGCGGCGACTTCCTTCATCTCATCGTGAATGAGGCCGTTGGATGCGAGCAGATGGGGCCCGCCCGGGTGATACGGCCCGCCGCCGATGTCGGTGACGATGCCACCGGCTTCGCGGACGAGCAGGATGCCCGCAGCCGTGTCCCACGAATTGAGGCTGAACTCCCAAAAAGCGTCGAAACGCCCGCACGCGACCGAGCAAAGATCGAGCGCGGCCGAGCCGTCGCGGCGGACGCCATGAGAACGCAGAGTGAATTCCCAGTAGTAGTTGATGTTGGCGCTGCGCTTTCGCTGGTGGGTCGGAAAGCCCGTGGCGACGAGGCTGGTGGCGAGTTTATCGACTAGCGAAACATGAATGCGCTTCTCGTTGAGATAGGCGCCCTCGCCGCGCGCGGCCGAAAAAAGCTCGCCGCTGACAGGGTTGAACACGACTCCCGCGACCGGCTCGCCATCCTCGCTGAGGCCGATCGACACGGCGAAGCAAGGATAGCCGTGCGCAAAGTTGGTCGTGCCGTCAAGCGGGTCCACGTGCCAGCAGTACTTTGCACCCACCGCCATTGCGCCGCCGCCTTCTTCCGCGACAATCGCGTGGCCGGGAAAACGTTCTTTGAGCCGCGCCACGATCATGGCTTCGGAGCGGCGATCTGACTCGGTTACGATGTCGACTTCGCCTTTATACGAAATCTCCTTGGGACGTTCGAACTCGCGGCGCAGGACGGCGCCCGCCTGTTGGGCTGTTTCGATGGCGACTTTGAGGAACTCGTTCATCAGGTTCAGCGGGGCGCGGCGGGGGTGAAATATTCCTTCCGATAGCGCACGACGTAGTCGCCCTTCACGTTGACCTGCACGTGGCGGTCGCTCGCGGGCGGCGGCGTGGGCTGGGGGTAATAGCCCAGCAGATACTGCGTGCGCAGTTCGCGATCGATCCGGTCAAACATCTCGTCGATCTGACTCATGTCGTCGAGGATGAACATCGCACCGCCCGTGCTGTCCGTAATCGTGATCAACGCGTGTTCCCCGGCGGTGTTGCGCCCGCTTTCGTTTTTCACCGGACGGATGACGATCGAATAGAGTAGCGCGCCGGACAAAACGGCTGCGTGCCGCGCGTCGTCGAATTTCGTGACGCTGGTTGTTTCACCCGCGTCCGTGACGAGCACGATGGCGCGCCTTCGTCCCTCCGGGCGCCGCCGGAGGGCGTTCGAGCCGAGGACCACCGCGTCGTAGATCGACGTCCCCGCGCCCGGCGCGATGCGGCGCACGGCGGCCTGCAATTTCGGCACGTCGTCGGAAAACTCGGAAAGCTCCGTCACCGACTCCGAAAATTCGAAGACGCCGAGCGTATCTCCCGGACGCACGACCTGGCGGATGAAATGGGCGGCGGCTTCCGTCTCGAACCGGAGGTCTTTGAACGCGCTCATGCTCGAATCGACCATGAGCGCGAGGTCGAGCGGGCGGTTCGTTTCGGCTTCGAAGCGCTCGATCTTCTGCGGCACACCCTCTTCGGAAAGCGAGAAAATGTCCTGCGTGAGATCGGGAACGGGCCGGCCGTTCGCGTCGGTAACGCTTGCGAGGATGTTGACGAGATCCGTCTGGACGCGGATTTCGCCGCCACGCCTCTGCTGTCGAGCAGCCAAGGGAATCGCCAGCGCGGTGACGCCCGCGAAGGCAGCCGTAAACAGGACGCCCAGCGCTTGCCGAGATTTCCTCATCTACGAAGTAGATTCATCCGGGCGCGAAATGGCTTCCTGCGAAGGCACTTCGCCTTCGGCCCACACCGCCCCGCTGGCGAAGTGCTCCTTCTTCCAGATCGGCACGGCGCGCTTGAGGGTGTCGATGGCGTAACGGCAGGCGTCAAACGCGGCGCCGCGGTGCGGCGAGCTCACGGCGATCAGCACGCTGGTCTCGCCGATTTCGAGCCGGCCCAGCCGGTGAACAATGGCGAGCCGGTGCACCGGAAATTTCGCGCGGATTTCGGCGCCGATCTCCCGCATCTTGGCATAGGCCATCGGCTCATAGGCCTCGTAGTCTAGATAAAGCGTCTGCCGGCCCTTGAAATTGTTGCGGACGAAGCCGTCGAAAACCACCACCGCTCCGTCCTCCTGCGCCTTCAGGCTTTCGACGATCTCGCGCGGGCGGATCGGCTCGCGCACGAGCCGAAAGATGTCTTCCGCAACGGCCGCCTGCTGGCCGCCGCTGACCGGCGGCAGAAAGGCCACCTCGTCGCCGCTCGAGAGCGGCGCGCGCCACGATGCGTATTCCTGATTCACGGATGCCGCAATCGACGCGCGGAAACCGGTAAGCTTCGGGAAACGCCGCCCATAGCGCTCGAAAAGGTCCTCGACGCGCGCGCCGTCCGAGAGATCCGCGTCCTCTTGCGCGATGCCGGTGATTTCTTTCAACTGGCCAAAAAACAACACACGAACGCGCATGGAGCCATTCTAGCGCGCTGCCGCGCCAACGAGAAGCGTGCCCGGCTCGGAAACGTTCTGTTTGCCTCGGCGATTCGTTCGCGGTACAATCCCGGCCGTTCGTTAGTTTTCCACTCGCTCTGGGCGCTCGCAGCGTTCGGATCGGACGGGCGGTCTAAGCACTATGAAGGTCCCCATCGTAATCCTCGCGTAGGTAAGCACCGCAGGTCGTTCGCAGTTTCGCGTCCCGAATCATTTTGTTTGGTCTAGCAGCGTCAGCGTTGCGCGTTTATCGCACCCCGACGCAGAAAGCTATGGATAGCCGTGAACCTGGCCGTTGCAGAAACATCACAACCGAGTTTGTGGAGTTCGATCCGCGAGGCGCTCCGCGGGTCGCACCAGGACTTCACCAAAGGGAGCCTGAACCGGGCCATCCTGCTGCTGGCCATTCCCATGGTACTGGAAATGGTGCTCGAGTCGCTGTTTGCGGTCGTGGACGTCTTCTGGGTGGCGCACGTTGGAGCGAACGCCGTGGCGACCGTCGGCCTCACGGAATCGCTGCTGACTTTGGTCTTCGCCGTCGGCATGGGCCTGAGTCTCTCGACGACCGCCATGGTGGCGCGGCGCATCGGCGAAAAGAACCCGGAGGAAGCGGCGGTCGCGGGCGTGCAGGCCATTTTCATCGGGCTCACAGTCTCCGTGCTGATCGGAGTGCCCAGCTTCATTTTCGCGCCCGAGCTGCTGCATCTGATGGGCGCCTCGCCCGAAATCGTCGCAACCGGCGGTTGGTATGCCCGAATCGCGCTGGGCGGCGGAAGCGGCGCCATTGTTCTGCTGTTTCTCAACAACGCGATTTTCCGTGGAGCAGGCGACGCCGCGATCGCCATGCGGCTTCTGTGGGTCTCGAACATCATCAATCTGGCGCTGGACCCCTGCCTGATTTTCGGCTTGGGACCGTTTCCGCGCCTCGGCGTAACAGGCGCGGCTCTCGCGACGTTCACCGGGCGGAGCATCGGCGTGGCATATCAGTTCTATCGGCTGATGCGCGGCTCGGAACGCATTCGCGTGTTGCGCGCGCAAGTTCGGCTCAACGTGGAAGTGCTGCTACGGCTGATCCGCCTGTCGTGGACCGGCATACTGCAATTCTGCATTTCGCAGACGAGCTTCATAGGCCTCGTGCGCATCGTGAGCACGTTCGGCAGCGCGGCCCTGGCTGGGTACACGATCGCGATTCGCATCGTGATATTCGTGATCTTGCCCTCCTGGGGACTGAGCAACGCCGCAGCCACCCTCGTCGGCCAGAACCTTGGCGCAGGGCAACCCGGCCGCGCCGAAACTTCCGTTTGGCGCACGGGACTCTACAACATGCTGTTTCTCGGCAGCGTCGGCGTGGTCCTCGTCGTGTTTGCCCGACCCATCGTGGGGCTGTTTACGAACGACCCGGTGGTCGTTTCGCTCGGGGCGTCCTGTCTCCGCATCGTGAGCTACGGCAATATCGGCTATGCATATGGGATGGTGATGCTCCAGGCGTTCAATGGCGCGGGAGACACCGTGACGCCCACAATCGTCAACTTCTTCGGCTTTTGGGTCCTCGAGATTCCGTTGGCTTACTGGCTGGCGATTCCGCGCGGACTGCACGCCAACGGCGTGTATATCTCAATCGTGATTGCCGAGGGAGCAATGGCGGGGGTGAGCGTTCTTCTCTTCAAGCGCGGACGCTGGAAGCTCCGCCAGATTTGATGCGGCGCCGTTGTCAGTGACCGGCGGGCGCCGGGTTCGCCGCGTCGCGCGCCAGGCGGGCTACGTCATCCAGGCGCGACGAAGCTCGCAGCAGCGCTGCCGCGAGCGATTCGGCCTCGTGGTGCAGCGCGGCCGAATCTTTGCGGTCGAGCGCTTCGATTTCACCGGGCAGCAGTTCCGCTGCGTAACCTGTATAGCTTCCGGGAGCGTAGATCACATGCTCGAACCAGGGGCGTCCGGCGAGCCCCTCCGGCGCGAGAAAAGCCTGTTCGACGCCCACAAGCGCGTGGTTGATCTGCCCGGCCTTGGCGGAATCCAGCGGTGCGCCCGAAATGGCGCGGAGCGCCTGCGAGGCGCGCGCGGCGGAAGCTGAGAGGTGCGCGGCGGCATCCAAAACCGGCTCCATGCTGTCTTCGTCTGTTTGGCTGGCGGCACTGGCGCGTGTGAATATGTCCGTCGCGGTGTGCTCGATCTTCGAGGCGTAGGCCGGATAATCAAACGGCAGGATGTCCGCCTCGTCGAGCCGCAGCGCAATCGTGCCGAGAATCCGCGCCAGCGCGACGTGATAGCCAAACGTGGGATCGCCGAAATGCTTCATCCAGTAGAAGTCGTCGTAGAGCGAGTGATACACGCCGTAGTCGCCGCCGAATCCCATGTCGATCGAAGGAATCCCGGCGTGATCGAAGAATGGACAGAAATCCGATCCTGCACCGAGGTCCTCCACGGGAGCGTCCTCTGATGCTTCCGTCTGTGGCGCTTGCCGCCCCGTCCCCGAAATGTGTTCCTTTCCCCTGGCCCTCACAGCTTGTCCGCGCCAGGCATCGTAGACACTGCCGCCCGTCTCCGGGTCTCGCACCTCGCGCGCCACGTCGCGGATCAGTTCCTTGAGCGACGGCGGGGCTGACGCGGCAAAATCCGGACCTGCGACGCCTACGTCGGTGTTGATGTAGGCGACCGCTTTTGCTTGCAGCTCGGCGCGGTTCGCCTCGACCCATTCGGTCGAGCCAATGAGCCCGGGTTCTTCGCCGTCCCACTGGCAAATCACGATTGTGCGCCGCGGCTTCCATCCGGATCGTACCAGCTCACCCAGCGCGCGCCCGGTCTCAAGCATCGCTGCCGTTCCGCTACCCGGATCGGCGGCGCCGAAGACCCACGCGTCGTGATGATTGCCCAGCACGACCCGTTCATCGTCCGACGTGCCGCGCAGCGTTGCGATCACGTCGTAGAGCGGCCGTTGCGCGTAGTCCATCGTGAGTTTCATGTGAACCTCGGCATCGCCCGGCCCCACGTGATACGTAAACGGCAGCCCGCCCTGCCATCCGGGCGGAACGTGCTTGCCTCCCAGACTTTCGAGGATCACGGAGGCATCCTGTGCATTGATCGGCATAGTCGGAATGCGCGGCAGATCGGCGGCGTCGGCCGGCGCAATGCGCTTGGCGCCCGGTATCGCGGCAACTCCCGGCGTCAGCGGGTCTCCCGGGTACAGTTGCGTATAAACCACCGATCCGCGCTGAATGCCGCTCATGGGCCTCCAGGGACCGCGCGGATATACGTCGCCAGCGACGTAGCCATCCTGTTCCGGATCGGAATACAGGATCAGACCCGCGGCTTTGTGCTCTTCCGCCAATTTTGCCTTGATGCCGCGATAACCCCGCCCGTAGCGAGCGAGAACGACCTTGCCTTCGACGCTCACGCCGAGTGCCGCAAGCTCGCGGTAGTCGTCCGGTGTGCCATAGTTTACGTAAACAACCGGCGCGGTCACTTCGCCCGACGGGGAGTAGGCGTTGAATCCGACGACGGCGCGCTCGTCGTAGCTGGCTTTGTCGCCGTCGAAAGGCTGCTCGGGTGAGCCGAGAGGCTTGCGCGCGGGCTTTGTCAGCTCCAGTTTCACCTCGCGCGGCTGCGGCAGCCAGACGTTGTAACTGACGATCTCGACGTCGAAACCAAAGCTGCGGTATTGGTCGCGCAGCCATTCCGCCACGCGACGGCTCGCCTCGGTCCCGGCCATGTGGGGTTCGCTCGTAAGATGCCGTAAGTTATTCTCGGCATGAGTGGCGTCGGGGATGCTTCGAAACTTTTCCTCGAGCTGCCTCTCCATCTCGACGCGCGCGGGCGCAAATCCGGAAATTCCCCCGATCGCTTGCGCGCCGCCCGGAATCGCGCTTGGAAACAGGAACAAGCCCGCGAGCAGAGCCGCGGCCGCGCAGCGTCTCAATGCACAGTTCATCCGCACCTCAACAAAGAAGCGGCTGATTCTACCGCATCGCAACGTGTGGCGGGCAGTCCGCGGCGGCCTATGGACGCAAAATTCAACAAGGTCACTCGCGTCGGCGGCGCTGAAATTCCCGGCACGATGCGTTGCGTGCTTGACGCGGTGAACTGCGGGCCGTAGTTTAGAGTCGTCCGCGCGGGGGCGCGCGGGCAACACCATGAGAATCCTGATATCGGGCGCGTCCGGCCTCGTCGGCAGGGCGCTCGAGAGCGCTCTGCGCGCGGATGGCCACGCGGTCGCGCGCCTCGTCCGCCCCGGAAGCGTGGCATCTCCCGGCGATGTGTCCTGGGACCCCATGGGCGCAACAGTGGATGTGTCCGCGATGGACGGAACCGATGCCGTCGTACATCTCAGCGGAGCCAACATCGCGGCGGGCCGCTGGACGCCTAGCCGGAAGGCTCTCCTCCGAAGCAGCCGGATCGATACCACGCGGGTCCTGGCGGATGCGCTCGCAAACTTGCGGCGAAAGCCGGCCGTGTTCCTGTGCGCCTCTGCAACCGGCTACTACGGAAACCGCGGCGACGAAATCCTGACCGAATCGAGCGGGCCGGGCACGGATTTTCTCTCGCTTCTTGCGCGCGACTGGGAGGGAGAGGCCGCGCGCGCCGAACTGAGCGCGATCCGCACCGTGATCCTCCGCTTCGGCATAATTCTTTCAGGCAAGGGCGGTGCCCTCCCGAAGATGCTGATGCCTTTCCGATTTGGCTTTGGCGGCCGCCTCGGGACTGGCGATCAATGGATGTCGTGGATTGCGCTCGAAGACTCGGTCGACATCATCCGCGCCGCCATCGCGAACGCGGAGCTCCGCGGCCCGTTGAACTTGGTGGCGCCGAATCCGGTGCGGAACGCCGAGTTCACGCGAATCGTGGCGGCTGTTTTGCATCGGCCTGCAATCTTCCCCGTAGCTGCATTTGCCTTGCGGGTCGGGGTCGGCGAAATGGCCGAGGCGCTGCTCGCGAGCCAGCGAGCAATCCCCGAGCGGCTTATTGCGGCGGACTATCGCTTCCGCTTCCCCAATCTCGAAACGACACTGCGCGCGACCCTGGCCAAGGCATAGCCCACCTCTCCCGAGTCACCCTGTCCCAATCCGGGTAGTCACCGTTCCATTGTGGAACAGTCCAATGGCCGGCGGCCCACCACCCTCGGACCTTCGACAGCGCTTTGCACCAAGCCTCGACGGCGCTCGGCTCTTTCCAATTGCTTGTCACAGTACACCTTAGTCCAGGATTTCCGCGGGCGCGTGTGGCTCGATCGACTTCCAAAAGCGGGCCTGAATGGCTGGTTCGCTCTGGCACATCTCTTGCCTTGACGCCGGCGTATGGGGATTTTCTTCAAGCCCGGCTGTTCGCGCGTGAGGCTTCGGCACCGTTCGCGCCCGCGGCGCGTAGGTCTCCCCGGAAGCGTTCATCTGTTTTGTCTGGCGACTTTATTCGTCAGTGCGCTCATCGAATGCGCTTGCGGGAGGACGAGCTCGTCCCCGGCGACGCCGCCTGCAAACATCGTCGTGAACATCTCGCCCAGCACAGTCAGTGTTCCGGCCGGTGGCGCGCAAGTATTCACCGCAGACGTTTCCGGAGCCGGCGGCGTCACGTGGAGCGTCAACGAAATCCCGAATGGCAATTCGACCGTCGGCACTATCGTGGCAACGAGTTCGACAACGGCGCTCTACACCGCGCCGGCCTCGGTTCCATCTCCGGCTGCCGTGACGGTGACGGCGGCGACCGCGGCCGACGCGTCGGAATCCGCCAGCGCAAGCGTCACCATCACGTGCGTCTCGGCAAACTCGATTTCGCCTCCTTCGGCAACCGTCGGTCTCGGTCAAACACAAGCATTCACGGGATCGTTCTGCCTCGCCGCCGGCGCGAGCATCGCGTGGGACGTCAACGGGATCGCGGGAGGCAATGCAACGCTCGGCACCATCGCAACAACGGCTCCAAACACCGCGCTCTACACGGCTCCCGCAGACCTTCCCTCCAGCAACCCCGTCACGATTCATGCCACAGCGAGCGTCGCGGCCGGTGGCGATCCGGCCACCGCGTTCGCAACGGTTACCATCGCCAGCGACATCAGCGTCAGCATATCGCCTCCCACAGCCACGCTCTCTTTGGGCCAGCGCGCCTCGTTCACGCCCACGGTCGCGAACGCGTCCGACACAACCGTGAACTGGTCCGTCAACGGCGTGCCGAACGGCAACGGAACCGTTGGTCAGGTCTGCCAATCCGGCACGAATCCGTGTGTCGCACCAGCGGGCCCGGCTTCCGGCGGCGTCGATTACCTCGCGCCAACATCCGCGCCGGCGTCCAATCCGGTCACTCTCGTGGCGACGAGCCATGCCGACCCGTCCCGCAGCGGAACTGCGATGGTCACGATTTCAGGTTCGTCCAATTCGATTGCCCTGGCGGTCTCTCCGCCATACGCGTTCGTGCCGCCTTCGACCGGCGCACCCAGCACGCGTCAATTCTTAGCGAACGTAACCGGCACGAGCGATACGAGTGTCACGTGGAGCGTGGCGAGCGCCGTCACCGGTCAGGGATGCGCCGGCGCAGCGTGCGGCTCGGTGAACTCCAGCGGCCTTTATTCCGCCCCGGCCGCGGCTCCGTCGCCGAATGCAATCTCCGTGATTGCAACGACTGTGGCGGACCCGGCGAAATCCTCCTCGGCCACGGTCGCGCTCACGAACGGACCGGTAATCGAAATGGTGCTCCCGTCAAGCGCCATGGCTGGTGCTGTCGAGAGTTTCCCACTGTCAGTTCAAGGCTCCGGCTTTGCCGCTGGCAGCGGAAGTTCCGCTTCCACGATTTCGATCAACGGTGCTCCGCGAAGCACAACGTGCGCCGCGGCGACGATCTGTACGACCGTCCTGAATCCCTCCGACGTCCAGTCCGCGGGCACGCTCACACTCCAAGTGCAGAACCCAGGCGCGCCATCGGCACTCTCAAATCCTGTCCCGTTCGTCGTGGTGCCCTTCGATGTCTCGGTGGCGACGATCGCGCTCAGCGCCGCGCAGCCTATCGCCGCGGGGGAAGACATCCTCGTCGTCGAGCCCACTACTGCCGCCGCATCCTCGCCAATCGACGTGGACTTCATCGGTTTGCTCACCGGTGGCAACACCTGCGGCGTGCAAGGCTCGCCGCTCACAATCAGCCGCCCTTCCGCGGGCTCCGCTACCGTGAGTATCTGCGTGCATGGCAATGGCCTCGACCCGGCCTTTACGTACGCATTCACCGGCCCCGGCGCGCCCCCGGATGGCGGCGACATCGGCGTGAGCGCCTCGGCCATCACGGGCCTTTTCCCCAACATGATCGAACTCGATTTGCAGATTACAGGCGCGACCCTTCCCGGCGTGCGCACGCTCCTGATCACCACTCCGAACAACGATTGCGCCGCGGCGACGGGCATGCTGGAGGTGCAATGATGATTCACGCTCGGGCGCGTTCCGGTGCCGTTTTCCTGTTTGTGGCGCTCGTGCTGTCGTTGTTCGCGCCGGGCAGGGTGACGCGGGCCACCACCCTCATGCGCATGTCCATCGCGCAAATCTCGCGGAGCGCGCGGGTGATCGTGCGCGCGCGATGCGCCGGCAATTCGGTTGGCTGGGATGCCGGCGAAATCTGGACCTTTACGTCCGTTGACGTCGAGGAGGTCTGGCGAGGGCCTGCGCCGGCGCGCGTCGTCGTGCGGCTCCTCGGCGGTCGGCTCGGGAATATCACATCCAGCGTCTCCGGGGTCCCGCGCTTCCGCACTGGTGAAGAAGTCGTGCTCTTTCTCGAACCCACGCCCCGGGGTGATTTCTCGGTTGTGAGCTGGCAGCAGGGCACGTTCCGCATTCGCCCCGGCGCTCGCACCGGAGAAGAAAGCGTCGTCCAGGACACGGCGTCCTTCGCAACATTCGATCCCGCCACGCACCGCTTCCAAGCCACCGGAGTTCAGGGCCTGTCTCTCGAGAGCTTCCGGGCGCGCGTCGATGCCGCGCTACGCGAGGAACCAGGGAGGACACAGTGAAACGCGCCGTCGCCGTGGCTACCATTGCTCTCGTCGCCTTCAACCTGATTTCGACTCCTTCAGCGCGCGGCTATCTCATGGACTCGACCATCCCTCAAGGCGGCGGATGCCCCGCGCTGGATCGCTGGAATCTCTCGCTTGCCTCGCCACTCAATCGCCAATGGAGCACGTCTCTGCCGCTCGCGCCACAGACGATCCTGACGGTCGCGGCCGCGGGAACGAGCGGCCAACTCGCGGAAATCGAACAGGCAATCTCGGATTCGTTCGGCGCATGGTCCGGCGTCACCGGCACGACGTTCAACGCCACGGCCTATCCCGGACTCATTGCCCCGCTTGCGCAAGTCAGCGCCGCAGATTCCTGCACGAACGATCAGGAAAGCAACGTGGACGGCCTCAACACCATCTGCTTCAACCAATCGAGCATGGGATTCACCGATGGCGTGCTGGCGTTCACACGCGTGATTACAGCCAACGCGCCGGGTGCATTCGTCGGCTCGGGTCCGCCCGCCGCATTCGCCGGGCAGATTCTCGACGCGGACACGCTCTTCCGCAACGACGGTCAGGCGACGTTCGCCACGCCCGCAGCGCTCGCGACGCCGCAGGGTCAGGGCGCTTACGACCTCGAGTCGCTGCTTGCGCACGAGATCGGCCACTGGTTCGGCTTGGACCATTCGGCCGTCTGGCGCGCGCTGATGTTTCCTTTCGCTCCGCCGCCCGGCCAGTTTCTGGGCAATCGGCCCTCACCCCAGGCGCCCGATGGCCCGCTATCCGACGACGATCGCACCGGCATTCGCTCGCTCTACCCCGACCCGAACGACACGGTCAACATCGGCGCGATCCGCGGACGTGTCCTCCCCGCCAATCCGTTTGCCCTCGCGGCTCTTCCCGCGCCATCCGCCGGAGCGTCCGTCACGGGAACCTTCGGCGCACACGTCGTCGCCGTCGATGCGGACACGGGATCTGTGATCGCCGGAACGCTGGGAGGTTGGACTTGCGACCCGTCGAACCCTTCGCTGCAATTCGACGGCTCGTTCGCTATCGAGCGCCTGCCTGTGGGGCACAACTACATGATTTACGCCGAACCGCTCGTCGGCCTCGCCGTGCCGGGCGACTTTGGCAACGCACTGACCGACCTTTGCTCGTCGAGTGCTGCACCCGCATGTGCGACGCCCGCGGTCGATACGAATTTCAATCCGCGCATTCGCCCCGCCGCCCCGTGACGCCCGCCGCCCCGCGCACAAAACAGAAGCGGCTCCCGGGAAGGGGCGGGAGCCGCTCTGGGTGCTGCGCGTATAGATCAATTAGCGTCGCTGGTCGGCAGGATCTCCTCCGAGAAGCCGACCGTGTTGATCGTTCGCAAGTTCGGCGTGTCAGGGGGGAGCCATTGCGTCCCGTTCGTGAAGGTCGTATCGAAGTTGTAAACGCGATTGGGCGGCGTGTAGACGGTATCGACGTCACCCTTATATACTCCCACCGCCTGCCGGTTATAGTAAAAGCTCACCAGCGAGCCCATGTAAGTAATGGTCTGCGAACCGGTATTAATGGTTGCCGGCAGTCCGTAATTTGCCGACGGGCTCATGGTCTCGAGATATCGCAAAAAGTTGTGAAGCCCGCCATCTGTTCCGAAGTCCTCCGGCTGACCGGTCGGTTGTGGAAACGGGATTCCCTTGCCGGCGATCAGCGCCACGCGATAGGCGGTCTGTTGCCCCGGCCGCGCATCGCTGCTATACGGAGATATGAAGGAATTAACATCGTTCCAACTATCGGAGAGAAAGGTGATCGCATCGGCGGCAACGGAGGTAGCCACGGTGCCGGCGGCGTTCACGTTTCCGCCGGGCGCGTTGTAATCCCCCTCGATGTAGACCGGGTTCTCGGATGCAATCGTCAAGCCACAGGGAGGATTCGGGCTTGCTCCATAGCACGAAGTCCCGAGATTCAAGGAACTACCGTTTACAATCTTCAGGGCGCGCCGGAAGAAGGCTGGAGGATTCTCACGGGCGTCCCCAATTTGGACATACACAGCTCCGGGCCACGTATTTCCCTGTGACGTGCAAAAGGTCGGGTTCTGTTTCAGCACCGTGTACGTCCCGCTGTTGAGGAGGCCGCTGGGATTCAATCCGTAGATTGCCGTTTCGGCACCGCCGTATGTGCGGAGAACTCCGTCTCCCTCGAGATCCTCGCCGGGATCAGGGACCGTTCCACCACTGGGGCAACCATGGGCGGCGTCCTCTGTCCCGTTTACGATGTCATTGAAGCCAAAGGATCCGGTTCTTATGGGGGTGCTCAGGGTGGTGTCGAGTTTTTCCCCGCGGCGGTCCGAGAAATAGACTCCGTAGCCGGTATTGTTATTCAGGCTCAATCCGGTCTGGTTGTTCTTGAGCCACGCCGCCAGATTTGCGGCGTCGAGTTCGATGTAGTTCATCACGCCAAACGCCGTCAGCAGCGGATTACCGGACCCGTCCTGGGGAATGTCGGTCGAATTGGTTTGCACGCCTCGTTGCAGCGCCTCTCTCGTGTCAAAGAGCACCATGGGCCAATAATCCGTGCCGACGGAGCCGGTACCGCAATTGTTGGCGGCGGTGTTGCTGTCGCTGGTAGTGGGGTAGAGGTTCGACGGATTGTCCCGCAAGCGTTCGATGCGGATGATGGCGCTGGCGTCGGGATTCGGGCAGGTGTAGCCGTTCAATATGCCCGACCCCATGCTGGATGTATCGATTTCTAAAGTCTGCACGACTGGCAGAGCGATTTCCTGAGTCGCCGAGGAGACGGTCTTTAGCTGTGTCTTTGTCTGTGGATTAATATTGCGGCCGCGAATACCCAGTCCCAGAATCGTTGTCGTGACGTCGTGGAAGACTCCCCCGTTGTCCTGGTACTCGATCTTGATGCAACCGGTGATCGTGCGGTCGCCGTTCGTCACCCAATAACCGTCACTCGCTGTGTACGCGGTGGTGCTGCCCGCGCCGGATGACGCGACCACATACCCGGCGTAGCTGTTCAAATCAACCGGAGTTGTCGCACTTATTCCTGGGAGACTCATCATGTCGGAGCCCGCACAGCCGCTGCTCGGACTCCCGGGAGTCTTGTAGTCGTCCAGCAGAATCCGAAGCGTGGCCTCGGTGAAATATTGTTGGCTGAGTTGGGCCGCGGTCTCGCCCGTAACAGGCCGCCGGATCAGAGAGATTGGCGTTGTGATCCCGCCCAGAGCTGTGGACGTCAGGCTGAGAGGCGCCACACCGTTCACCAGCTCGCCGCTCTGGCCGCCATAGCCCGCCATGACGGTGCCCCATGTCGGAGTATTCAGGTTCGTGCTCACGGCTCCATAGACGTTGGGGCCGATGTTGCTGCTCTGGGTCAAGGTCAGCGGCACCCAGGGCGAGTTGTTGTAGTTGGGTCCAGTGGCCGTGGTCGTTGTCCCTTCCGCTGTCGAAATCGATACGATTCCGGAGTAATCCTGGGACGTGGATGTAATTGTGCTGCCTTGGGGCCAGCCATTTTCAAGGTTGGTCCGGATCACTTGGCCCACCACCGTAATCTTGTCGTTAATCAACAATGGGCCCGAATTCGGCGAGAGCCACAGGTTGCCGTTGGTGTGAACTCGCCCCCCAAAACTGAGCGAGGGTCCATTGAAGAACGCCAGGTCCGAATCGGAATAAATGCCGAACTGAAACACCGGAATCGCCACAAGCTGAACTTGCCGGTGCAGCTTCACTTCGGAGCCGTTGGCCGCCTGCGCGGCGACCGACAGCGTCAGCGTCGTGATCAGCCCGTTCATGCCGGCGTACGGGCTGGGCGATACAACCGTGGAATTCGTGGATGCAGGAGTGCAGGGAGACACCAACGGCGACCCGCACTCGACCAGGTACGTCGAGTTACCCAGGGCGTTCTGGAACGTAATGCCGGTCAAGAGAGGATAATTCGAAGTGATCGTCACAAGGTTTGCGGCGGTGACGGAACCCTGCGTTGCAAATTGGTTTCCCAGGTCGGCCGTCAGCTTTTCCATGCCGGCTTCCGCGCCGTAGAATGCAGCTTCCCGGTTTCCGTTGTTCCCCCCGAGGCGCCCATCGGTCATCACCATCCAGGACATTCCCACCACCATGGCGGAAATGAGGATCAGGACCAGCATCACGGTGATGAGGGCGACTCCGCTTTGTATTCTGGTTCTCACAGCGTCTCTCCTTTGGAAACCTTCTGTTCCCGGCTCAGGCTCAAGGCCCCGGCGTGGCCGTGGTTTTCGTCTCGAACTGGTTCACAAACGCCAAATTCCGGATGCTCACCTGCGTGCTCAGGCTGTTGTGAAAGTAATCCGCGCCGGGCGCGGCGACGAACGGATACTCCGATCTTCCCTCCAACGTCACATTGATGGCGCGGAACTGCACCGGTGTGTCGGCACCCGCAGGAGGCCCGACCCAGGATGCTGGAGTGGGCGCGTCACCTGGTCCGATCGTGTAGGTCCCGGCTGGAGCGCCCGAATTGACGATGTCGTAGCTGAAGCTCAGGTTCTCGATGTAGTCCGCGATGGCTGTCGGCGGGTTGGCGGGATTGGTGGTGGGATAGGCGGGATAATTCACCTGGCGCACCAGCTGGGGCCGCAACGGATTGGTCGTCGAATCGATGTAATACGTCACCATCCAGACGCGCGTGATCGTAGTCGAGGTTGTGGACGCCTTGATTGCCGCGACGGTCCCGTTCGGATACGTCGCTGCGCTCAACCCATTCAATCCCGACGGGTCGCTTCCACCGGTGTCGCTCGCGAGAAAATTGATCGTTTGGCCGCTGACGCTCGTAACGTACTCGAGCGCGGTGCCATTCACATTCGTAAACAGCATCAGATTGCCGGGCGCGACGGGTGTGGGCCCGCCCGGCATCGTGAAACAACTCGTGGCCAGCACCACTGTAGTGCCGCTGGCATTGATCGTACCGCCGCAGACGGGACTTGCCGCCGATGCGACCGAGGCACTGTTCAGGTAGTGCCCGCTGGCATCGATCAGGGTGTTGTCGGCATAGACCACGTTGATGATGTCGGTCGCCAGGCCGCCATCCAGAACGAGGTTGGTAGTGGCACTCACTGTCTTGGCATCTTGGCCAAGCTCCCATCCGGGGCTAATGACGTACAGCAAGTTGTTGGCGGTGGGGAACGTCGTCGCCGGACTGATGATGCCTGGACGATTGAGCTTCGAGTTGCCTGATGTGTTGGTAGGGATCAAGATTCCCCCGGGAGGCACTCCTTCGCCCGCCTGCATCAAATCTCGGACGAGAAAGTGCATTCCGGCGCGCAGATTTTCCTGCGTGTTCGCCGCCAAAGCCACTCCATTCGCGGCCCGCTGCGCCTGGATCAGGATGCCGACGGTCGCGCCAACCACGATCGTCAGGATCGCGATGGCGGTCATCAATTCGACGAGTGTGAATCCGTTTCCCCGCTTCATTCTGGCTCCTCGCGGCGTCAGTTGAACGCCGAAATCAGCGCGTTCAACGTATAGCTGCGCACGAAGCGTCCGGCCGTGTAATTCACCGTCACGCTGATCGAGCGCAGGTTCGTATCGCCGTTGAAATTCGTAATCGTGACCGTGCGCGTGTAGTTCCCGAGCGGGTACTTCTCATCATCCGCCGTACCCAGCTTCCCGTCCGGACCGGGATAAAGGATGTAGTCCAGCGGTGCCGCGTTGTCGTTGATCGAGTTGACCAGCCCGTCGGAGCCCGGCTGCCGAATCGGCTGCGGCGTCGAATAGAATAGGCCCTGCGGATTGCCCACGCTGTTGTTCGCAATCTGGGCCCAAACGACTGTGTTGTCGTACTTTGCCGTGAAGATGGCTTCGACAGCCTGCTGCGCCTTCTGCTGAGCGATGAAATCGGCCTGCGAGCCCGACATGTAAGCGAGGGAATCCGCGAGCATCGCCGCGAGTCCCAGGACTCCGATCGACATGATCGCCATCGCAATCATCGTTTCGAGCAGCGTGAAACCCGACTGTCGCACTGTTTTTTGCCGCATGTTCGCCCTTCTCCTTCAGAAACTGAACCAGGCCGTGGTCGGCGTGGAGCCGGCTCCGGTGGACCTCCAGCCGCGGACTCGCCCCGTGGAGCCCATGACTGTCACCGCCCGAGCCGAAGACACGTTGCCCGCGACGCCCAGGAAGATCGTTCCGTCGATCGGGTTGTTGGTCACGCTGTCGACCAGCTCGCCGTCGCTCTGGAAGAGCATGTTTCCCGTAGGAATCGTGCTCGTGCCCTCGATCTTGAACGCGATGGCGGAGCTATTTCCGAATCCGTCCGGCGTATCCGCCGCGGTGACCAACGTGTACTGCATCGGCGATGGAACGTAGACAGTGCTCAACACCGGGTTGGTGGTTCCTCCGCCGGCCGTGAGAGTGTTCCACTGCGTAATCACGATTTGCGACGTGCCACCGACGGTCGAGAATGCGATTTGCACGTAGCGGCGATTCGTGATCGAGTACTCGCGCGCCTGGCGCAATTGATCCAGCACCACGCGCAGCGCGTTATCGGAGCGCGCGGTCTGCAGGCTGGGATTGATTTGGATCAGCGCGATGGCTGAGATGGTGACGATAATGATGGTGACCACCGCCAGCTCGATCATCGAAAACCCGCGCTCGCCGTCGCGGCTTCGACGCGAAATCGTTGGCTTTGTTTCCTGCTTTTTCACGGTCACACCCTCGAGCAGCACGAAACCGGTGCTGGCTTCCGTCTGCGGCTATTTCTGCATGTATCAGGCCAGCCTTGGATAGCCCCAAGGTATTTAGGGACAACTACTTAGAGCCTATGACGCGAATTGCCCAGTCGCGATCCCGGATCCACGGGGTGGAAACGTTACCGATCTGGATGCGGCCTACAGGGTTTCGTGTATCTCGATCGGGCGCGGGCCGGGGAGGGAAACCACATCTGCGGACCGAAACTCAGGCGAGAGGCGCGCTTGTTTTTAGCGCGCCTTCGACACTAGAATCTGCCTCGGACCCCGTCTTCCCTGGAGTCGCATCCTAATTGCCATGAAGCCAGCTCAGACCAAAGAGAGTCGGCGGAGCGCACGTATCGAAGTGTCCAAGGGGATTTGGGTGTCCTGGCAGACCACCGGGCCGCGCAGTGTTTCGCGCGTGCGCGACCTGAGCGCAGGCGGAGTTTTCGTCTCCACGCCCACACCTGCCCCGGTCGGCGCAGCCCTGAAACTGTTGTTCGCCCTGCCCGAGGGCGAAGTGCGCATTCAGGGAGTCGTACGTTACGCGGATCCAAAGCGAGGGATGGGAGTCGAATTCACACGCATGGGTGCCGGAGACCGCGCGCGCTTGCAAGAGCTGCTCCGGCGTCTCAGTGCCTGAGCCCCGCCGGCTATTTCAGCGCCTTCCCCAGGAACGTGATGGTGCGCGCCCATGCATCCGCGGCGGCATCCGGGCGGTAACCGGCCTGATTCGTTGAATTCTCGAATGCGTGCCCGGCTCCGTCGTAGATTTTGAAGTCGATCCGCCGGTTGAGTGTTTGCATCGACTTCTCAAATGCGTGGACGTCGTCCGGCGTGATGCCGCGGTCCTCGGCGCCAAAATTTCCAAGCACAGGCGCAATGATCTGCTGGATGTCGTTCGGATCGGTTGGCAGCGCGCCATAGTTCACGACGCAGGCCGCGAGACGCCGTTCATGGATCGCGAGTTGCAGCGAGTATCCGCCACCCATGCACCACCCGATCGAGCCGATGTGATTACGATCCACGTCGTTCCGCGTGCTCAGATAGGCAAACGCCGCCTCCAAGTCGCTCACCGCGCGGTCCTGGGCCAGCCCGCGCATCAATTCGTGCGCCTCCTCCGGATCGGTCGCCACCTTGCCGCGGTACAAATCGACGGCCAGCGCAACGTAACCCTGCGCCGCGAGCTTCGTCGTCTCTTCCTTCACCCAGTCGGTCAGCCCCCACCACTCATGAATGACCACGAGCGCCGGATAGCGCCCCGGCTTCTCGGGGGTCGCCAGGAATCCGGAGAGGGGGCCAGTGCCGTTCGGAATTTGGACCGTGTCCGTTTTGGGTGCGTCGCCTCGCACCACGACGAGCGCGGTAACCAGGCCCAGCAAAACCATTCCCGCCGCTATTTTGAGCGTCTGCTTCATGACATCTCCCTTTCACCCCGGTCATTTTAACGCCGGCTACCGCGCGCTTTCCACCTGAACCGCGGTCCCGTAAGCGATCACTTCGGTGACGCCTTGCATCACCTCGGTTGCGTCGTACCGGACGCCGATCACTGCGTTCGCCCCTCGCTCCATGGCGTGCTCCATCATCACGTCGAGCGCCTGCTCGCGCGTTTTCTCGCACATGTCTTCGAAGAGCGTGATGTTCCCACCGACAACCGTTTGCAGCGATGCCCCAAGCGTCCCGAGAATGCTTCGCGACCGCACCGTCACGCCGCGCACCAGTCCGAGACTCTTGGTTACGCGATACCCCGGCAGATCGAACGCCGTCGTCACCATCGCCGCATTCACGCTCACGCTCATTCCTGTTCTCTCCTGTGCGCTCGAGGCTGCTATCGCGCCGTGGCTCGTTGCTCCTGAATCGGTGCCTTCTGTCTGAGAAGCTTGATGAATTCCCGCATCCACGCGGGATGGTCGGGCCAAGCCCGCGCCGAGATCATTTGCCCGTCGATCACCGCCTCGGAGTTCACGAACTCCGCGCCGCCCGCGCGCACGTCGGGCTCGAGCGCCGGATACGCGGCCGTCCGCTTCCCTTTCAAGACGCCCGCGGCCAGCAGCGCCAGGGACGCGTGGCAGATTTGTGCCACCGGCTTATCCTGCTGGAAAAAGTGCTGGATGATTCTCAGGCAGTCGGCGTTGTTCCGGATGTACTCGGGCGCTCGTCCGCCCGGTATCACCAGCGCCGCGTAGTCCGCGGGGTTCACGTCCGCAAAAGCCACATCCGCATCCCAACTGTATCCTGGCTTCTCGGTGTACGTGTCGTAGCCGGGTTCGAAATCGTGCACCACGAAGTGCAGCTTCTTTTTCGTCGGCGCCGCAATCTTCACGTCATATCCTTCTTCCAGCAGCCGCTGGTACGGATACATCACCTCCAGCGATTCCGCCGCATCCCCGGTCAGGATCAAAATCTTGGGTTTCGCCATGGCCTGCCTCCTGAATCTTTCTGCAAGCCGCGAGAATATCACACTGTCATGTAGCTCAGGTCTTCTGGGCCGGCCTCCGCAAAGAAGACTCAATCTCCGAGTCGTTAGCTATACTTGGGAAAAACAAATGGGAGGATCCGCGCCATGCCGGAGCTTGCCTCAGTCGTTGATTCCACGCTCGCCACATATTACGAGGAAGTTCGAGAGAGCATCCACGAATTGCTCGCGCCCATCTCGACCGAGCAACTGTGGCGAAAGCCGTACCCTTACGGCAACAGCATCGGTCATCTGCTGCTCCACCTCACCGGCAATCTGAACTACTACATCGGGGCACAGATCGCCGGTACGGGCTACGTCCGCAACCGGCCTCTCGAGTTCAGCGATACCTCGAAGCGGTTGAAGGAGCAGGTGCTCGCCGATTTCGACCGGGCCATCGATTTGGTCGCCGCGACAATCCGAAAGCAATCCGCGGACGATCTGGTCTTGCCCTACTCCGACCCCACCGAGCCTCACTCCCAAACCCGCTTCGGCGTCTTCCTGCGTATGGCCGCCCACGCCTACCATCACGTCGGTCAAATCATCTACCTCGCGAAGGAACTGGCGAAGCCCGCATCCTGACCGCGCGTGTTGTCACGCGCCTCCTTGACGGCGTCCCCGGCACTCAATACTATCAATCGGCGAATATGAACCAGGATCAGCTTATCGGCCAATCGTTCCTGCACTACAAGATTCTCCGCAAGATCGGCTCAGGCGGCATGGGCGTTGTGTACGAAGCCGAGGATTCGCAACTCGGCCGCCACGTAGCCCTGAAGTTTCTTCCCCCGGAAATGGCCCAGGACAGCCAGTTGCTCGAGCGCTTTCAGCGCGAGGCCCGCGCTGCTTCGTCCCTGAATCACCCGAACATTTGCACCATCCACTCGATCGAGCAGCACGAACGCCGGCACTTCATTGTGATGGAGCTGCTGGAGGGAAAAACTTTGGCGCAGTCGATGAGCAAGCAGCCTATGGAAATGGAGAAGCTGGTGCCGCTGGCCATTCAGATCGCCGACGCTCTCGAATCGGCCCACGCCAAGGGGATCGTGCACCGCGACATCAAGCCCGCGAATCTCTTCCTCACCGAGCGCGGGCAGGTGAAGATTCTCGACTTTGGCCTGGCCAAGACGAGCCGCAGCGAGGTCGCGCAGGGCGTTTCGGCCGCGCAGGGCGAGACCTTGGTTTTCACCGGCGAACTCACATCGCTGGGCGCGGCCGTCGGCACAGTCTCTTACATGTCGCCCGAGCAGGCGCGCGGGCAGCTCGTGGACGCACGCACCGACCTGTTCTCCACCGGCACGGTGCTTTACCAGATGTCTACCGGCACGCTCCCCTTTCCGGGAGACACCTCGGCGGTCATCTTCGACGCCATCCTGAACCGCGACCCCAAGTCGGCCGTGGAGCTGAATCCCTCGCTGCCCGCCGATTTCGTGCGCATCCTGGATAAGACCCTCGAAAAGGACCGCAACCTGCGCTGCCAGACGGCCACCGAATTGAAAACCGACCTCAGCCGCCTGAAGCGCGACCTCGAATCGAGCAAGCGCCGCGCGAAGGAAAAAACCGATTCGGATCCGGCGGCCCAGAAGCAGACGGGAAAATCCGTGGCCGTTCTCTACTTCGAAAATCTAAGCGGCTCCAAGGAAGACGAATACCTGCGCGACGGCATCACCGAGGACGTCATCACCGAGCTCTCCAAGATCAAGGGACTCAACACTTTTTCGCGCCCCACCGTTCTGGCTTTCCGCGACAAGTCGGTTACCCCCGCGCAGATCGGCCGCGAGTTGGGCGCGGCCTATGTCCTCACCGGCACCTTGCGCCGCTCCGGCGTCCGCCTGCGCATCAGCGCCCAGCTTGTGGACACGCGCACCGATTTTCCGCTCTGGTCGGAGCGCTTCGACCGCGAGATGAAGGACGTCTTCGAAGTGCAGGACGAAATGGCTCGCAAGATCGCCGAGGCCCTGCGCGTCACGCTGTCCCCGCAGGAACTCGAGGCCTTGGCCGACAAGCCCACGGAGAATCCCCAGGCGTACGACCTCTATATGCGAGGTAAAAGATACGCGCGGCGGCAGACACGCCAGGACGTCGAGTTCGCCTTGCAGATGTTCGAAAACGCCGTTGCGCTGGACCCCAGCTTCGCCCTGGCCTACGCCGCCTGCGCCAACGCCTGCGCCACGTACTATTCGATTTTCACCCGCGATCAGGTGTGGATCGAACGCGCGCGCGAGGCTTCCGGCAGGGCCGTGGCCCTGCGCTGGGATCTGCCTGAAACGCACGTCAGCCAGGCCTGGGTCCTCTATGCCGCTGGGCTGCATGACGAAGCGGTGCGCATGGTGAAGAAGGCCATCGAACGCAATCGTGGCTGCGACGGCGCCTATTACCTGCTGGGCCGCGCCCTGTTTGCCGCCGGACGCTACCAGGAAGTTCTGGACGTTGCCGAAGCGGCCATCGATGCGAGCGGCGAGGACTACAACGTCTATGTCCCGATCATGAATTCTCTCGGCGCCATGAGCAAAGAAGAAGCGTCTCGCAACATGGCCCACAGGTTCGTCGGCGCGATCGAGAACCATCTGAAACAGGTGCCCGAGGATGCGCGGGCCCGCGTCCTGCTGGCCAATAAGTACGCCGCACTGGGACGAGGGGAAGACGCTTTGCGCGAACTGAAACTGGCCGTCACCTTGCGCGCCAACGAAGCCTCAATTCTCTACAACGCGGCTTGCGTGTACTGCGGCCTGAATAAAAAGCCGGAGGCCCTGGATGCTTTGCGCAAAGCCTGGGAAGCCGGTTCCAAAGACTCCGTCTGGGCGCGCCGCGACCCGGACCTGAACATGCTTCATGGCGACCCGGAGTTTGAGCGCCTCTACCCGGAGAATCCGTCACCGTCACCGCCCGCATCCGGTTCCCGCTAGCAGTCCGTTTCCGAGTTGCCGACAATCCGTCCGCAATCTGCGCACGGCTTCTCAGAAGCGGGCTGTGGATAGTCGCCTCTTTCGCACCAGGGCCCTGTTCGCTCCAGAATTTATCTCCTAGAGCGATCGATTGGAGTAGGATGCAACTTAAGGAGGGGCAAAACCATGGATAGAAGAAAAGTATTGAGGTTTTTAGGAGTGAGCCCCGCGCTTTTGACGGGATTCCCTGCTAGCGCTGAGAAGACTCGGGCCGACGTCTCCTCTTCAGACGGGAACGCGGACGACCTGATTACGGTGATGAATCCCGCGATAGCCGGCAAGTTGGCGGAGCGGGTTGCTTTGGTGCCGCCGCTCGATAGCCTGAACGGCAAGTTAATCTACATGGTCAACCTTTCGTGGGAGGGTCCGGATGCCGCGAACTACTTCTACGAAGCCATGACGGACTGGTTGCAACAACACTATTCCGGCGTCAAAACAATGGTGAAGGTCACGGCGGAGGGGATGTTCGGCGCCGATCCCGGGCTGCTGAAGGACATCACCGCCAGCAAAGCCGACGCTGCGATTGTCGGCGTCGCTGGTTGAAACGGCTGCTGCGCGGCCGTGAGCCGCTGGGCAAAGCAGATCGAGATGCAGTGCAAGATCCCCGCCATTGGAGTCGCCTCCTCGAACATCGTGCATTACGCAACCGGCTACGTCGACAAATATCAAACTGGCATGCCGATCCGGTATGTGTCCGTGCCGTTTCCTTTCACAGGCCAACCACGCGCTGTCGACGTGGGATATGTGACCGGCAAAGACATGCTATCCGGCCAGCCGCTGATGACCGCCGTCGTTAGCGCGCTCACCAGTCCTCTGACGGCCGAGGAAAAGATATCGGGGGCGCCGCCGGAGGAATCGGTCGAGCCAAGGCTTCTTCCGCCCGACACCGAAGGCAACCTGCGAGTGATGTTTGAGGACAAGGAATGGACCGATTTCAACACCATCATCCTTCCCACCGAAAAGCGCGTCACCGCGATGCTCAAGGGGACGAGCCACAAGCCCGACGAGGTGATCAAGACGATCAACATCACCGGCGGGGCGCGGCCACTGACCGTCGAGAAAGTCGCGATCAACGCCGTGATGGCCGGAGCGTCGCCGGAGCACTTTCCGGTCATCCTGGCTCTCGCCACGCAAGCGCCTTTCGGCAACTCGACCAGTTCGATGGCGAATATGGTCGTGATCAGTGGACCGATCCGCAATAAGCTCAAGTTCAATTGCGGAACCAATGCGATGGGTCCGTACAATAGGTCGAACGCCGTCGTCGGCCGCGCCTTCGCTCTGATGTCCAAGACGGCCGGCGATCTCCGCAACAACGTGAATGCGTGGGAAACTCTGGGCAACACCATGCAGTACAACAGTCAGTGCTTCGGCGAAAACGAAGAGGCTTTGCCCGAGGGCTGGGATCCACTGCACGTCTCAATGGGATTCAAACCAACCGACAACGTCCTTAGCGTGGGCACGGGCTGGAGCAGTATTGCCAGCGTGGGAGCCAGCCAGAGCATCTACCCGACCCACTACTTGATGCGTGACTACATGGGTTCGTTTTGCGCATCGGGCTCAGCCGCTACCGTCGTGATGGACCCAACCGTGGCGGGTCTGCTCAAAGACACCCATGGATTCAGCACCAAGGCCCAATTGAGCGAATGGTTCTCGCAAAACATCACGAAGGTCAACGCGTCCTATTGGGGAAACGGCGTCATTCAAAGCACTGCGGTTCCGTTTGCCCTCCAGGGTCTTGAGCCTTACGCCAGCTGGCGAAAACTGCCGGATGACGCGCTCATCAAGCCCTTCACGAACGCCAAGGCCATCCACGTGGTTGTAGCAGGCGGAAAAGTCCAGACCATGTGGTTCGTCACCGACTTCGGCATCCGCCGGGGCGTGTCGATCGACGGTTGGGCGTAGAATTAAGTTGACCGGTGTCGGCACGGGGCGCAAGCCCCGTGCCCGCGCCGCGCAAGGAGTTGAATATGAAGCCTCAATTCTTGGCAATTCTCTTGTTGGGAGCGCTCGTCCTCATGCCCGCGGCGCTTTCCTCCCGCGCATTGCCGGGAAGCTCGCAACAGGCGGCTTCCGCCGCAAAAGCCAGCCAAAGCACTTCCGCGTCCGCGAAAGAAACACTGCCTTTTCCGCAGGTGCCGCGCATCACAGGCGAAGAAGTGGAGCGCCAGATAAAAGACAAAGGAAACGTGGTGCTCGTCGATACCGACGACTCCGAGAGTTACGCCGCCGAGCACATCAAGGGAGCTGTCAATGTCGCCTACGACCCCACGGCCGATGCCCGCGCCCAGGACGACATGCTCAGCGCGCTCCCCGGCGACAAGCTGATTGTCTTCTACTGCAACTGCCCCCACGAAGAGGATAGCGCGCCGCTGGTGCTGGAGATGTGGCAACTGGGTTACGACCATGACAAGGTGAAGGCGTTGAAGGGCGGCCTGACCCGGTGGGAGCAGTTACGCTACCCTCTTGCTGGCACGGATGTGAGCGCAACTCAAGAAAAAGGGAACTGAATTAACCTTCCCTCCCTCTACGCTGTCCATTCCGTCGCCAGGAGTCGGGAAGGCTCTACATCGTGCGGAATATATCCGACTTGCGTGGAGGGCGTCGTCGAACAAAGCGCGGACAAGATTGTCATGAAAGTCCCGCACATCGCGCCCGGCGACTACAATGTCTCCATCCAGACAGGCAATGCCATCTTCATCCAGCCTGTCCGCTTCACCGTCGAGCAATAGCGCGGCATTGGCAGCGCATGATCGGCAGTAATTGACGGTCAGGCTCGATCCGCGCGAAAAAGAAAGCGGGCGACCTTCGCGGGTCGCCCGCTGAAATTGGTTGTGCGTATCTCAGTGCTACTTTTGCTTTCTTGCGTTGTCGTAGCCCGCGTCGTACTCCTTGTTGTCCTTTACTAGCTTGTCGAAGGTGTGCTTGTCTGTGATAACAGTGTCCGCTGGCGTGATGTTGTGTGGCGGCTCGTATTTACCTTCCTTATGGTCCTTCTGGCCTTCAGAGTGATGGTCTTTGGACATAAGAACCTCCTTATTAGCTATTATAGTATCACAGCGAATTTAGGGCGAGGAGCAGCCGCGACGCGTCTCGGCTATCGGCGTTTCTTCAATGGTAAACTGTCTGTCCCGCGAGGACTCAATTGCAAGGCAATATTTTAGGCATCAACAAGACTTCATTGTGGTTGGCTTGGAAAGAGATACGTTCCGAGCTGCGCGGAAGCACGGTTCGAGACGTAATCGATTTTCTTGACTACGACATCGAGCCAGATAGTTGGATTCTTCGCCTGCTGGCTCAGGTCAAAGCTGGAACATACGAGCCGCACTCACCCACCCGTTTTGCTCTCGCCAAGTCCGGCGGCTTCAAGAGAAGACTTACGTTCCCGGCCATTCCTGACCTTGTGTTACTTCGCGCGATAGCGGATTTTGTGCATAGACGAGCGCAAAAGCATCAGCAACCGCATGTTTACTACCGACGCATTAATCTAGAACAAGCGATCCAGGCCGCCGCACGAGAAGCAAGGCAAAATCTACAAAGGCTCGACGGAATCTACCGATTCACATCGGCACGCAGCTTTCGAAACTGGCTCGACTACGAACAATATCGGAAACATTTGATCCTCAAAAGGGTATATCGCTACATCGTTGTGACCGATGTAACGAACTTTTTCGACAGCGTACTTCATTCCGAGGCCTCGAACGCTTTCCGAAATTTTCCGATACCGAGTCGGTTAATCGGCATCCTTTTCTTCTTGTTAGAACGCCTCGCCATTCGTGCGGACTATTCCGACTCGCCGCGGATCGGGTTGCCGGTAGACGAATTTGAATGCTCAAGGACAATCGCGAATCTGGTCCTCTTCACGCATGACCGCAGGATGGTTCAGCTGGTGGGGAAGAATGCATACGTGCGATGGATGGATGACCAAGTCATAGGCGTCAACTCCCGGGCCGAGGGTATACGTGTCGTCTCTGCCATTGGGGCGTCACTCGCAGACCTGTATCTGACGGCCAACGCGAAGAAGACGAGAGTGCTTTCCCTGCGGGAGGCACAACATCACTTCCACCTCAAGACAAACGCAAGGCTAGACTCGTTGGAAGGCCGAATCAAATCTCACAAGGAACGAAGACGAACCCTCGTGCGTGAATTGGGTCAGCTGTGGCGCGCGGCCCTGAACCACGAGGACGAGGGAGAATGGGAGAAGATTCAGAAGCGCGTATATCGCCTCGCCGGACTGACCAAGGCTAGGTTGCTCAGAAGAAGGGCTCTAGGGGACATTGTGAAGAGCCCCACATTGACCGAACGGATCGCCGACTATATGAGATGTTCTGGCTCCGCGAGCGACTATCTTAGATTCGTACGGCGCGTGTTCAAACACGAGCAACAGATCCATGACGATGTCGAACTCTTGCTAACAGAAAGTCTGCTGCGCCTGGAGGTTAGTGGTGCCTCGGCTCGCTATGTTCTAAAGCTTGCCGTCAACATGACCAAAGCGATCAGCGAGCATAGACGCCACTTCGCGTTCGCCGCCCCGGCTTGCCTGTTGATCCTCCGATTCGGGGACCGCCGGGGTAGGTCGCACTTGCGTCGCTGCTTTAGGGAGCGGATAACAGCAAAGCCTATGCAACTCATACGTGCATCGGCCATCACCTACGCCACATATGGTCGCACGGAGTATCGAGATGTCCGACGGGCTGCGGGCGTATTACTCAGCAATCCCCTTGCGCTTATGGTGCGAATGACTAGGCGCGTTCAGCAGTTCGAGAATGTTCCTGAACGCTTCAAAGCAAGGCTGAGCGTACGCTTAGATACTGTGAGAGGCCGCGACTACATCGATATGCGCACATTTGTCGCCCTGCGACTCCTGATGCTCAACCGTCGAACACCAGTTCGCACTTGGGTTAGGGACTGGGTCCGGCAAGCGAAGCGGCGAAAAATCTCGTCGTTCGACAAAAGGCTTCTATCCAAGGTGATGCGGCAGAGGTAACCACCTGAAGATCAGCGGGCCCCAGATAGCCGAGCCCAATCCTTGCTGCGCCCGCAATTCTTTACACAAACAACCGTTTGAAATTCCTTCCGCAATGTGCCAGCCTGAAATCTGCTTTGCGAATTGAGCACAAGAGAAAGGACAAGAGACGACGAAGGGAGGCAAAAACGAACGATGAGACGTGACGCCGACTTCGGTTCCGCAGACGCGCGGCCTTGCAGCGGCCGCGGAGGTCCGCGCGCGAACCGCGGACTGGAGTTCCCCTCCTTTGCTTCCTCTACCTCCTCTGCCTCCAACTTCTACCCGCCGCTGCGTCCTTCTACCCGCAAGCGGGTTACGAGTAGAATCCGTTGCAACCTGCTGAAAACAAAAGATCCGGGTTCCTCTTACCCGCAAATGGAACCCGCCCCCTTTGGCGGCGTTGCAGCGGCCCGCTGGTGCCGCGAAACCGTTTCGCGGACTGCATCCCAACGGAGTAAAATCCCACTCTCGAATCGCACGCCCGCAAAGGAGCCGTCCCGATGAGCGCGACACCTTCCGCAGCACCCTCCGATTCAATCGTAGAAGCCATCAAGGAAAAAGCTCGCAGGCTGAGCATCCTGTCGATCATGTCCACCACCGCTGCGGGATCGGGCCATCCCACTTCTTGCATGTCGGCCGCCGAGCTGATGGCCGGAATCTTCTTTTACGCGATGAAGATCGATCCGAAAAATCCGAACTCTCCGGATGGCGATCGCTTCGTGCTTTCCAAGGGCCATGCGGCTCCGGTGCTCTACGCCGCGCTCGCGGAGACGGGCGTCTTCCCCATATCGCGCGTGATGACGTTGCGGCAGTTTTCGAGCGAGATCGAAGGCCACCCCACGCCGCGCATTCCCGGCGTCGATGCCGCCACCGGCTCTCTCGGCCAGGGGCTTTCGGTCGGCGCGGGGCTCGCGATCGGCGCCCGCATGGACAAGAGTCCGACGCGTGTCTACGTCCTGCTCGGCGACGGCGAGATGGCCGAGGGCCAGGTCTGGGAAGCGGCGGAGTTCGCCGGCCATTACAAGCTCGACAATCTGACTGTATTCGCCGATGTGAACGCGCTCGGCCAGAGCGAGCCGACGATGTATCAGCACAACATGGAAGTCTACCGGCAAAAGTTCGAGTCGGAGGGTTTCTGCCGCGGAAGTGATCGACGGCCACGACGTCGCCGCCGTTCTCGCCGCGCTCGACCGCGCCAAGGCCACCAAGGGCCGCCCGCAGGCGATTCTCGCGCGCACCATCAAAGGCCACGGCGTCAGCTTTTGCGCCGGCAAGGAGCACTGGCACGGCAAGGCGTTCTCGAAGGACGAACTCGCCATAGCGCTCAAGGAAATCGGCGAGACAATTGAAGTTCCGCCCGATCCCGGAAAATCCTACGCGAGGACTTCCCTGCCCCAGCCGCCGGATTTCCCCGCTCCTGCCGCGCCCGACTACGATCCCGCGAAGCCGGTGGCGACGCGCGAGGCTTATGGCTACGCGCTCAAGCGGCTCGGCGCCGTCAACCCGCACATCGTGGCCATTTCGGCCGACGTGAAAAATTCCACGTTCTCGGAAATCTTTCGGCACGGCGTTCCCCGATCACTTCTTTCAGGGCTACATCGCGGAGCAGAACATGGTGAGCGCGGGCGTGGGTCTGGCCGCGCGCGGCAAGGTGCCTTTCCTCGATACGTTCGCCTGTTTCCTCTCGCGCGCCTTCGACCAGGTGCGCATGGCGGCCATCAGCCGGAGCAACATCAACCTCTGCGGCTCGCACTGCGGCGTCTCGATCGGCGAAGACGGCCCGTCGCAAATGGCGCTCGAGGACATCGCCATGTTCCGCGCCGTGCACGGTTCCGCGGTTTTCTATCCGAGCGAAGCGGTTTCCGCCGAGCGTTTGACCGAAACGATGGCCCGGCGCAGCGGAATCAATTACCTGCGCACGTCGCGTCCGAAAACTCCCATCCTCTATTCGAAGGATGAAAAATTCCCGGTTCCCGGCTTCAAGGTTGTGCGGAAGAGCGCGCAGGATCGCGTCACCGTCATCGGTGCGGGCATCACGCTCCACGAAGCGCTGAAAGCGGCGGACGAATTGAAGGCCCAGGGCACGGCTATCCGCGTGATCGATCTCTACTGCGTGAAGCCGATTGACGGCAAGGCGCTCGCCGCGGAGGTCAGCGCGACTGGCGGAAAACTCATAACCGTGGAAGACCACTGGCCAGAAGGCGGCGTTGGCGAAGCCGTGCTTTCCGCGCTCGCGCAGGCCGGCGTGGCGCCCTCAAAATCGCGGCTGATCGCCGTGAACGGCATGCCTCACTCTGGCAAGCCGGAAGAGCTTGTTGATGCGTTCGGAATTTCCGCGCGCCATATCGCCGCGGCCGTCCGCGAGATTGCCTGAATTCCAAGGACCGGAAAAACGAGTGGCTGCTGAAAAAATGGTTTTGGTGGGAGTTCTGCCCGAAGTGATTGCGATCGACGCGGGCGATCAGGTGGTCTGGTTCTCCAACGCGGGAAACATCAAGATCGAATTCGATCCGCAGCGCTGCCCGTTTGCTTCCAACGTTTTTCAGGCGCCGCCCGGCGTGCGCCTCTCGAGCGGCACCGCGCGCGCCGGCTTGAATCCCGGCTCCTACAAATACCGCCTCGCTCTCAACGATGTGATCGTCGCCCACGGTGAAGTGCTCCTCCGCGGGAAATAGCCGAACGGCAGCAACGTCAATCGCTGGCGAGGGCCGCGCGATCGCGGGGGTGAACTGGCCGCTCCTGGGCGACGGAATCGGCAAGAATGCGGCGGAGCGGAGCGAGCATCGAAGCAGAAACGGGCCGTTCCCGCGGGACGCTCAGATCGGCGACCTTGCGCGGATATTCCCGGCGGCGGTCGAGCCATAGACCGAATTCCTGCAACAGGTCGCCCGCGAGGTTGGGATCGTCGCTGTGCTCGACTCCCCAGAAGCACAACCGTTCTTCGTTCTTCTGCAAAAGCTGGAGCGATTCCTCGAGCTTCTTCATCGCCGCGTTGAACGACGACGCGAGGAAATAGACCGGAAGCGTCCACCGGCCCTCGCGGCCCGCAGGGAAAACGGCCAGGACGCGGACGTTGTACTTGCCGTTCTGGTTGCGCTCGACGACGCAGCGGTACTCATTCGTATTGGCCGTGGTCTTCCCAGACATGGTGCTCCTCAGTCTTCCGTTTCCTCCAATGGAACTGATTGCTCGATTGGATGCACGCCGCGCGCCCCTGCCGGCGACAAGGACTTCGGGCCTGCTCGCCTTGGACCTCTTTATTGGCATGGTAGTGCTCCTCAGGGAAAGGGACCGCTTGTCTGCCAAGACTACTCAGGCTGGGGGAGGCTCCCGCCTGCCGATCAAGACCCCCGCTGGCAACGGGGCTGGCTTTGCGGAAATGACATTCTATCGAAGTGCCAGGGTAACGGGCAAGAGTAGAAATTATATTAGTTAAGTGACCTATTTTCTGTGTGTTACAAGCTCATCAACTGGGGTGCGTGACGCGATTCATGGCCTCGGAGTTAACGGTGAGCTTCCCTTCTTTCTTCAAGCGATCCACGAGCGCCGTGTGGAAAGCTTCGAAAGCCGTGTTCTGCTTGGTCTGCAGGAGCTGCTCCTGGATTGCGTCTTTCTGCTTGGCGAACTCGCCGGGATCCGGCGCCTCGTGGGAGTTGAGGCGGTAGACGACCCAGTTGCCGCCGACTTGAGTGGCTGGGCTGATCTGTCCGGCCGACATGTTGAACGCGGCTTCCAGTTGTTTGCCGGTGCCGACATCCGGGATGGAGCCAGCGCGCGCGATCGGATCCGAAATCTTCGCAGTCAGGTCAAGCGACTTCGCGGCTTGATCGAGAGCTTCCCCGGACTGCGCGCGTTTGGCGAGCTCCTCCGCACGAGCGTGGGCGAGATCGACCGATTTTTCCTGCTGGTAATCCGCAAGAACACGGTCGTGCACCTCGGCGAGCGTGGCCTGATGCGCCGGAACAATATCCTTGACCGTGAGAATCACGAAACCGCTATCGATCTGAATCGGCTGGCTTAGCTCGCCCGTGCGCATCTCGAATAGAGCGCGATGCAAATCCGGAGAGTTGCCCAACGGGCCGACCGGCTCGGTGGCGGCGACCGGAGGAGTTTCCCCCAGATCGAGGCTGAATTTCTTCGCCAGATCGTCCAGAGGCTGCCGATCCGACCGCCGGACAGCGGTGGCCAGTTCGTCCGAGATGTTGTTCGCCTCCGCGTTCACCTTTTGCTCGAGCACAGGCTGGAGGATGGAATCGCGAACCTCCTCGAAACTCTTCGTATGGGCCGCTTCGCGATCGAGAACCTTGATGATGTGAAAGCCATATTCGGTTTTGACGAGGTCCGAGATCGAGCCTTTCGGCAAGCTGAAAGCGGCCTGCTGGAATTCCGGCACGGTTTGATTGTCGACGATCCAGCCCAGATCACCGCCCTTTGGCTTGGTGGCATCGTCTTCGGAGTACTTCTTCGCGAGTTCCTCGAAGTTCGCACCACTCTTGGCCTGCTTTAGCACGGCTTCGGCCTTCTGGCGAATTTCGGCGACTTCGGCATCGGTCTTGCCGATGGTCTTGAAGAGAATGTGCTCGACATGAACGCGGTTCTCGACCTTGTACTGGTCGATGTTCGCCGTGTAATAGGCTCGGAGAACGTCGTCGCCTACCTGAGTGTTCGACCGGAGTTTCGCAAGATCGAGCAAGGCATAGCGGGCCGAGCGCTTCTCCGGTATCTGATAGCGCGCCGAGTTTTTCGCGAACCAAGCTGCGAGATCCGCGTCGCTCGGATGGATCGAAGGAGCGAGGTCGGCCGGCCTGACCAGCACGTAATCGATTACGACTTTTTCGTTGCGCCAGCGGAATTCACGTTCGATTTCGGCAGGACTGACGGTGAGGCCATCGGTGACCAACCGTTGGAACTTTTGCTGGAGCATCTGGTCCCGCACGGCACTCTCGAACTGCTCGACCGTCATGCCCATGCGGGTCTGGATTTCGTCGACGTAGCGATCCTTCTGCCACACGCCACCGACCCAGGCGGCCGGGAGAATCTGTTTCAACTGGTCGGTCTGTTCGTCGGGAGTGACCTGGATACCCAGGCGACCCGCTTCATATTCGAGCGCCCGCTGAAAAATCATCTGATCCAGAATCTGACGGGCGTAAATGCCCCTCATCATTTCCGGGACGGCCTGGTTGCGCGTTACTTCATTGAATTCCCGCTGAAAGTCCGTGACGGTGATATCGTGCCCGTCGAGAGAGGCAACCGCATCCGGGCTCCCGCCAACCGTGCCGCTCATCAGCCCAGGAATCAGCGTTACCACCATGCTGACGATGATCAACCCGAGGATCACGGCCATGGTGATTTTGATCCACCGGTTTCGATCGAGGTCCCGCTGCTGAATGCTTTTCAACATAAAGTATTTGCGCGCTCCCCCAAATCCTTCGAATCACACAATTATAGAAGACTACCCGGCATATTCCCAAGGCGAATCAG
>CAWEXR010000009.1:0-36881 GCA_963813045.1 uncultured Acidobacteriota bacterium | reverse complement strand
CGGCGATCGTATCCATCAGGTCGAACTTCGTGAGCGACTTCGAGCTTGCCTCGTCCATTTCGACGAAGACCGCCGGGCTTTCGTGGCTCAGAAGATGCGTGACGCGCTCGACCGGCGCGTTCGAAGGCACCTGCGGCATGCGCCGCGCCCATCACTTCGCGGACGATCAGCTTGCGCAGATCTTTCCCCTGCAGCGCGAGGTTCAGGATCTGGTCTTCGAACATGGTGCCGATCGATCGGTCGTCCTCGAAGACGGGAAGCTGCGAAATATCCTGCTGCTGCATCGTCTTGAGCGCCTGAAAGACGGTGTGATTGGCTCCCACGATGATCGGCTCGCGCGTCTTTCCGTTCTGGCGCTTCACGCGAATCACGTCCGCGGCCGTCAGCGTCACCTCGGTGTCCGCGTAGCCGTGCTCGCGCATCCAGCCGTCGTTATATATCTTGCTCAAATAGCGGCTGCCGGTATCCGGCAGGAACGCGACGACGAGATCGCCCTTCTTGCAGTCTCTTGGCGACGCGCAGCGCCGCGGAAACGCATCCGCCGCCCGAGCCGCCGGTGAAAATCCCTTCGCGCTTCGCCAGCCGCCGCGCCCAGAGGAAGCACTCTTCGTCGTTCACCTGCACCACGTCGTCGAGAACGCTGAAATCCATCGTCGCCGGCAGAATATCCTCGCCGATTCCTTCCACCACGTAGGTGTGCGCCTTGCCGATGTTGCCGGTCTTGAAGTATTCGTAGAAGAGCGAGCCGTACGGGTCGACGCCGATGACCTTTACGTTCGGATTCTTTTCCTTGAGGAAACGGCCCACGCCGGTGGCCGTGCCGCCCGTTCCGAGGCCGCAGACGAAGTGCGTGATTTTCCCTTCGGTATCCTTCCAGATTTCGGGGCCGGTGGTGCGGTAATGCGCCTCGGGATTTGCCGGGATTTTCGTACTGATTCGGATAATACGCATTGGGAATCTCGCGCGCCAGCTTCTTGGCCACCGAATAGTAGCTGCGCGGATCTTCCGGCTCGACCGCCGTCGGGCAGACGATCACTTCGGCGCCAAACGCCTTCAGCGAGATCGATTTTTTCGCGCGACTGCTTGTCCGTGATCGTGAAAACGACCTTGTATCCTCGCACCGCCGCGACCAGCGCGAGGCCCATCCCCGTGTTGCCGGAGGTCCCTTCGATGATCGTGCCGCCGGGCTTGAGCTGGCCCTTGCGCTCGGCCTCGTCGATCATCCAGACGGCGATGCGGTCCTTCATCGACCCGCCCGGATTCAGATAATCGGCCTTCACGTAAACCTCGGGAGGCACGTCCTTGGCCACGCGGTTCAGCCGGACGAGCGGCGTGTGACCGATGGTCTCGAGGATGTTGTTGCACTTCACGGAAGGCGTCTCCCTCAGAAGGACTGGCAAGCTCAAAGTAGCTTAGAGACTTCGCGAAATTCTGTCCAGCAGCAGTTTCCCCGCGAGGAAGGCGCGCAGCGGAACGAAATCGTCCGGCGTGCTATTCTTTTCCAAGAGTGCCGCAGGCTGCGCCCACCACCGAAATCCTGTTCTACGACGGCCACTGCGGTCTGTGCCATCGCGCCGTGAAGTTCGCGCTGAAGCACGACCGGTCGGGGAACGCCTTCCGATTCGCGCCCTTGCAGGGTCCGACATTTCAGGCGCAGGTGCCGGCGAATCGACGCGCCGGTCTGCCCGACAGCATCGTGGTGCTTACAGCAATCGGGCGAGCTGCTCGTGCGCTCGAATGCCTTCCTGCATATCCTGCGACGGCTGGGCGGAGGCTGGCGGATTCTGGCGGGCGTGCTCGCGTGGTTCCGCGGCCGGTGCGCGATCTGGTTTACGACTTCATTGCGCGCATTCGGTACCGCATCTTCGGCAAGCGGGACGAGTTGTGTCCGATCGTGCCGCCGGATTTGCGCAAGAGATTCGATCCGTAACGGGAGGAAGGAATGGCGAGACAAAACATTTCGTCGGGGACAACCTGGGAACCGATCATCGGCTACTCGCGGGCGGTGCGCGTCGGTTCATATATTCATGTCTCGGGAACGACGGCGACCGATGCGCAGGGACAGATCGTGGGCGGCGACGATGCTTACGCGCAGACGATGCAGGTGTTGCGGAACATCGAATCGGCGCTATCGAAGGCCGGCGCGAAGATGTCCGATGTGGTGCGGACGCGGATGTTCGTCACGAATATTGCCGACTGGGAGAAGATCGGGCGCGCTCACGGCGAGTTCTTCGGCAAGATTCGTCCCGCGACGGCGATGGTGGAAGTCAAGCGGTTGATCTCGCCCGAAATGCTCGTGGAAATTGAAGCGGAGGCGATCGTCGCCGAGTGAGGCGTGCACAGAGCCGGATCGTCAATCAGCTTTGTTCTTCTCCAGCTCCTCAATCAGCGCAGGAACGATTTCGAATAAGTCGCCGACGACACCGTAATCGGCGACCTCGAAGATCGGCGCATTGGCGTCTTTGTTGATTGCCGCGATCGTGCGCGAGCCTTTCATTCCGACGACGTGTTGGATCGCGCCACTGATGCCGAGCGCAAGGTAGAGTTTCGGCGAAACGGTCTGGCCGGAACTCCCGATCTGCCGATCCATGGGCAGCCAGCCTTCATCGCAGATCGGACGCGACGCGGAGATTTCTCCGCCCATCAATTTCGCCAGCTTTTCCGCCATCTGAATATTCTCGGGCGCTTTGATGCCGCGGCCGACCGACACCAAAATCGGAGCCTGCGTCAGATCCACCGCCTGCTTTGCTTCGCGGAAAAGCTCGAGGGGCTTGGTGCGAATCTGCTCCGGTCTCAGATCGACACTCACGGGTTTGATGGGCGCCTTCCCGCCCGCATGTTTCGCCGCGAGGTCGGCGCGGAATGCGCCTGCCTGAAACGAAGCGATCCACGGCGGCTCGCCCGTGAAGACGACATCCGCAGCCGTGCGTCCCTGAAACATCTGGCGGACGAAAATCAGCTTGCCGCTCTCGTAGCGGTAAGCGATGCAGTCGCCGATCATGCCTTTTTGAAGAGACGCGGCCAGCTTTGGGGCGAAATCGCGGACCTGATACGTGTGCGGCAGCAGAACCAAGGTCAGGCTTCGCGCTCTCGATCACCTGTCGCAGCGCGAGCGAAAATCCATCGGGCGTGTACTGTTCGAGGAGGTCATGCTCGACGAGGAGAACTTCGTCGAGCTGATAACCGGCCAGCTCGGCTGCCAGCGCCGCAACACCCTTGCCGACCACCGCACCCGAGAGCGTACCTTTCGCTTGCTGGGCGATCTGTTGGGCGGCCGCGAGCGTCTCAAAACTGACTTTGTTCCACTTGGCTTCGCGCTGCTCGGTGATCAGGAGAATCTTCATGACACTCTTGTCTCGATCCTTGCCGGATCGTCAGAGCACTCTGGCTTCGTGTTTCAGCTTCTCGATCAGTTTGGCGGCGATTTCCTTCGGTGAGCCCGTAATGAACTCGGTTTTCTTGGTCTTGTGCGGGACGTAGATGCGCTCGACCTGCTGCGTCCGCGAATCGGGAACGCCGAGCGAGGCGCGCTCGACGGTGACGATTTCCTTCTTCTTTGCCGCCATGATGCCTTTGAGCGTGGCGTAGCGCGGTTTATTGATGCCCGACTGGATCGTGATCACAGCCGGCAGCGGCAGCTCGACCCACTGAAACCATCCAGCCTCGAGCTCGCGCTTCAGCTTCAAGCGGCCCTCGGTAACTTCCAGCGACATGATGATCGTCGCGTGGGGACGGCCGAGCAATTCGGCGAGCAATACGCCGGTCTGACCGAACCCCTGGTCGTCGCTCTGGAGGCCGGTGAGGATCAGGTCGAAATTCTCGCCCTGGATCGCCGCAGCGAGCGAGCGGGCGGACGCAAGCGGGTCGAGCTTGTAGAATTCGTTGTCGGCGATATGGATTCCGCGCTCGGCGCCCTTGGCGAGCGCTTCCTTGATGGTCTGCTTCGCGCGCTCGGGACCCATGGAGATCGCGACCACCTCGCCACCGTGCTTTTCCTTGAGGCGCAGCGCTTCCTCGAGCGCGTAGGTATCGGGCTCGTTGGTTTCAAATCCGATATCGGCTTCGCGAATCCACGCGCCGCCCTCCACAATCGTGAGTGGCGCATCCTTGGCGGGAACCTGCTTCACGCAGACGCCGATCTTCATGGATCAGCGTCCATCCCAGCGCTTGAAGATGAGCGACGCGTTGGTGCCGCCGAAGCCGAAGGAATTCGAGAGCGCGTACACGACTTCGGTTTTCCGCGCATGGTTGGGGACGTAATCGAGATCGCACGCAGGATCGGGAGTCTCCTGATTGATCGTCGGCGGAACGATCTGATCGCGCAGCGCCAAAACGCTGATCCCGGCTTCGAGTCCGCCCGCCCCGCCGAGCAGATGCCCGGTCATCGACTTCGTCGAGCTGATGGGGACTCTTTTCGCGCGCTCGCCAAAAACGCGTTTCAGCGCGGACGTTTCGATCGCGTCGCCCATGGGAGTCGAGGTGCCGTGCGCGTTGACGTAGCTGACATCATCGGGCGTGATTTTAGCGTCATTGATGGCAGCCATCGACACGCGATAGCCACCGTCGCCTCCCTCGGCGGGCTGCGTGATGTGGTACGCGTCGCCGGACATCCCGTAGCCGACGATCTCTGCAAGGATGTTCGCGCCGCGGCGCTGAGCAAATTCGAGCGATTCGAGAATCAGCACGCCGGCGCCCTCGCCGACCACGAAACCATCGCGATCGGCATCGAACGGGCGGCTGGCGCGCTCGGGCTCGTCATTGCGAGTGGAAAGCGCGCGCATCGCGCCGAAGCCGCCGATGCTCATGGGCGTCACAGCCGCTTCCGAGCCGCCCGCAATCATCACTTCCGCATCGCAGCGCTGGATGATTTTGAAGGCGTCGCCGACCGCGTGAGCCCCGGCCGAGCAAGCCGTGGCCGTGGCCGAATTCGGACCCTTCGCGCCGTAGCGGATCGAGACGTTGCCCGCCGCGAGATTCACGATGGCCGAAGGAATGAAGAACGGGGAAATCTTGCCGGGACCGCCGGCGAGGTACTTCGAATGCTCCCGCTCGATCACGTCGAATCCGCCGATGCCTGAACCGATGTAGACGCCGGTCGCATCCGCAATTTCAGGCGTGACCTCCAGACCGGACATGCGCATCGCGAAATCCGACGCGGCCATAGCGATCTGAATGAACCGCGCCATCTTCTTCAGTTCTTTTTTCTCAATCCAATTGAGAGGCTCGAAGCCCTTCACCTCGCCGGCGATCTGGCAATCGAAACCGGTGATGTCGAATTGAGTGACGCGGCCGATGCCGCTCTTCCCGGCCAGCAGGTTGCGCCAGGTTTCTTCGGTCCCGATGCCACATCCGCAAACCAGTCCAACACCCGTCACGACGACTCGGCGGCTCAAAGGAAAGCTCTCCTGTTTCGGAATGGGGACGACCGGCGGACTACTTGCTTGCCTTGGCGTGCTTCTCGATGTACTCGATGGCGTCTTTCACCGTGGCAATTTTTTCGGCATCCTCATCCGGAATCTCAACTCCGAACGCTTCTTCGAAGGCCATCACCAGCTCGACGGTGTCGAGCGAGTCGGCGCCGAGGTCGTCCACAAACGAAGCGCTGGGAGTCACTTCGCCTTCATCCACACCGAGCTGCTCGACGATAATCTGCTTCACGCGCTCTTCGACGCTGGCCATTCTGATTGTTCCTCCGGTTTCGGCTGTCTCCGCCACGAGGGGCGGCGTGCCAGGCAACGGTTGCGCCCCGTCTTTGCCTCGCCCATTCTATGCGCGGTGTATCGCAGGGTCAACCTTTAGGCAGCGCGCGCGACGAAAGGCGAACTCCGCCGACTCTAAGCCGCAGTCAACAGAATGGGCGCCTTTTCCGTGATCACGATCGTGTGCTCGAAATGAGCGGAGAGACTGCCGTCGATCGTACGTTCGGTCCAGCCGTCTTCGGCCGTTGCGGTCTTGCCGACGCCCATCGCGATAATCGGCTCGACGGTGATCACCAGGCCGGCAATCAGACGGTCGCGCGCCGTCCAATCCTCGAAATTCGGCACGCTCGGCGGCTCATGAATGGTTCGGCCGATGCCATGGCCTCCGAGCTCGCGGACAACGGAAAAGCCGCTGCGCCGCACTTCGCTTTCGACCGCCCGGCCAATCTCATTCACGCGGTGACGCGCACGCGCCACTCGCATCGCCTGATAGAACGCTCGCTCGGCGCACCGAACCAGGCGGCGAGCCTCGTCCGAAACCGGCTCGACCGTCACGGTGATTGCGGCATCGCCCATGTAGCCGCCTTTTTCGAACGTGACGTCGAGCTTCACCAAATCACCGTGGCGAATCTGCCTGCGTCGGGAATCCCGTGCACCGCTTCGTCGTTCACGCTGATGCAGATTTCTCCCGGAAAGCCGTAAACCATTCTCGGAGCGGACCGCGCGCCGTTCTCGCGCATTATCTTCGCGCCGACGTCTGCCAATTCGGCCGTGGTGATTCCGGCGCGGACGCTTTCCGCCATTTCGCGCAACGCGAGGTGGCAGATGCGGCCGACTTCCCGCAAGGCGATCAATTCATCCGGCGACTCGATGGACATCCCAGCTCCCGGCTCTCGTGCGCACTATCCCATGTGCAGGCCGCCGTTGACGTCGAGCACTTGCCCGGTGATGTAGGCGGCTTCGTCGCTCGCGAGAAAGATGATGGCGGCGGCAACGTCGCGGTCGCTGCCGAAGCGGCCGAGCGGGATGAGCGATTTCATCTTGTCTTTCAATTCCTGCGGCAGCGGGTCGGTCATCGGCGTCTCGATGAAGCCGGGCGCGACGGCGTTGACCGTGATGTTGCGCGAGGCCACCTCGACGGCGATCGCGCGCGTGAGGCCGATCAGCCCGGCCTTGGACGCGACGTAGTTGGCCTGGCCGGCATTCCCGGTTTCGGCGACGACGGAAGAGAGATTGATGATGCGCCCCGAGCGCTGCTTGAGCATCGCGCCCAGCGCCTGCTGAATGCAGAGATGGGCGCCTGTCAGGTTCGTGCGCAGCACGGACTCCCAATCCTCGAGCTTCATACGGAGCGCGAGAGTGTCGCGCGTGACGGCGGCGTTGTTCACGAGAATGTCGAGCCTGCCGAACTTCGCGAGCACTTGCTGGAAGCCGGTTTTCACCTGCGCGGCGTCGGCTACGTCCATCGGCACGGCGAGCGCTGCGCCTCCCGCCGCCTCGATTTCACGGACGAGCGATGCAAGCTTGTCGACGCTGCGCGCGGCAACGGCCACTTTGGCGCCGGCCTCCGCGAGCGTGAGTGAGGTGGCGCGGCCAATGCCCTGCGACGCGCCGGTGACTAGAGCAACTTTATCCTTGAGCGAGAACATGAGATGGAAACCTAACTTTCGGACGATTCGGCGCGCGCCTGGGCGATCTTGTCGAGCGTCGCGTGCAGGCTGGCGGCATCTTCCACGTTGAAGCAGCGGACCGAGCGGTCGATCTGCCGCAGCAGGCCCAAAAGAACCTTGCCCGGCCCGACTTCGACAAAGATCTTCACGCCGCTCTCGATCATCTCGTGCACGGAATCCAGCCAGCGGACCGGCAGCGTCACCTGGCGGATCAGCGCTTCGCGCGCTTCGTCGCCGGACTCGATGGCTTCCGCGTCCACATTGGTGATGACGGGAAAGCGCAGCGCATTGAATTGCGTCGCGCGCAGGTCCGCCTCAAAGCTCTTTTGCGCCGGAGCCATCAGCGCGCAGTGGAAGGGCGCCGACACGGGAAGCATCACGGCGCGCTTGGCGCCCGACTGCGACGCGATCTCCACCGCTCGCTTGACGGCGCCCGCATGCCCGGAAATCACGATCTGCTCGGGCGAATTCAGATTCGCCGCGGAGACCACTTCGCCGTCCGCCGCCTTCTTGCAGATTTCCGCGACGTCCGCCGGAGAAAGCCCCAGAATCGCGGCCATCGCGCCGTCGCCTGCCGGCACCGCCTCCTGCATGTACTGCCCGCGGCGTCGCGCCAGCCGCACGGCGTCGGCAAACGCGAGCGCGCCCGCGGCCACGAGCGCCGAGTACTCGCCGAGGCTGTGTCCCGCGACGAGTTCCGGCGTGACGCCGTGCTTTTCGAGCGCACGGTACGCGGCGACGGAGACCGCCAGGATGGCCGGCTGCGTGTTTTCCGTGAGCTTGAGTGTCTCTTCGGGCCCGTCGAAACACAGCTTTGAGATCGGGAATCCGAGCGCGGCGTCCGCTTCGTCGAACACGGCGCGCGACTCGGGGAAATTCGCGGCGAGATCGCTGCCCATGCCGGGATACTGCGAGGCCTGACCCGGAAAAAGAAAAGCAAGCTTGCTCATGGCGATGGCGATTTCCGATGGGCTCAGCCGCGGACGGGGACAGCGGCGGCGGCAGCGGAAAGCTCCTGTTCGATTTTCTCGTTGACGCGCGAGCGGCAAAGTTCAACCGCCACGCGAATGGCGTTCTTGATCGCGTTGGGGTTCGAGCGGCCGTGGCCGATGACGGTGACGCCGCGGACTCCGAGCAGCGGAGCGCCGCCATATTCGGAATAATCGGTGCGCTTGCGGAAAGCGTCGAACGCGCGCTTCGAAAGCGCGTATCCAAGCTGCGAGGTAAGGCTGCTCTTGATCGCCTTCTTCAGCATCCCGCCGAGATGCTCGACGACGCCTTCGCTGATCTTGAGCGCGACGTTGCCGATGAAACCGTCGCAGACGATGACCTCTACGTTGCCGCGAAAGACGTCGCGGCCCTCAACGTTGCCGGTGAAATTGAGCGACGTCAGTTTGAGCCGGTTGGCGGCCTCGCGCGTAAGCTCGTTGCCTTTCATTTCTTCCTCGCCGATCGAGAGCAGGGCCACGCGCGGCCGCTTCACGCCCCAAATGGCGCGGTAATAGATTTCGCCCATCACGGCGAACTGCTCGAGCTGCTCCGGCTTCGAATCGACATTGGCGCCGACGTCGAGAATCACCGACACCTTTTCCTTCATGTTTGGAAACGCCGCGGCGAGCGCCGGGCGATCGACCGAAGGCAGAGTGCCGAGCACGAAGCGCGCCACCGTCATCACCGCGCCCGTATTGCCGGCGCTCACGAGGGCTTCAGCCTTGGCGTCGCGCACGAGGCGCGCCGCCACATGCAGCGAACTTTCCTTCTTGCGGCGAAAGGCTTGCGAGGGCGAATCGCTCATGGTGATGATCTGGTTGGCGTTCACGATCTCGATGGGCAGGCCCTGGTGCTTGTGGCGGTCCAACTCGTGGCGAACGGTGGCTTCGACGCCGACCAGCAACACGCGCACGCCCAGCTCGCGCGCGGCCAGAATCGCGCCTTCGACCTCCGTGCGAGGCGCATGGTCGCCACCCATAGCATCGAGAGCAACGGTGATCATCTATTCTCCGAATGGAGCGCCGGCTGGGGACGGCAGGCGAGGGAAACTTAGGCCGTCTTAGCCGCAGTGTCAATCACTTCGCGGCCCTTGTAGTAGCCACATTTGGCACACGCCCGGTGGGGCAGCTTCTTCTCGTGGCAATTCGGGCACTCGGACAAAGACAGAGGATGAAGATGGTCGTGGGCGCGACGATTGGATGTGCGCCTTTTCGAATGGCGTCGCTTCGGGTTGGGCATTCCGGCTCCTCGTGACAGGCCGCGACTCAGGGCGACCCGATATGGAAAAGACAGTGTAGCGTGTTATTGCTTCTTGAACCAGTCCTGCTTCAACCGGGCGAGCGGGGCGAGTCTGGGATCGCCGCCGTTTTTTTCGCAGCGGCATTCCTCGTTATTTAGATTCGCGCCGCAGTGCGGACACAGCCCGCGGCAGTCACTCGAGCAGATCACCTTCATGGGCAGCGCGAGATTCACCTGTTCCGCGAGGACGTCAGCGAGAAACAAGCCGTCTCCCTCGAAGAAGGCGATCTCGGTATCGTCCAAGGCCAGATGGACTTCCTCGTCATGCGCGATCGAAGTCATCGGGCGGTAGAAGAGATCGAAGTCGCGACTGATTTCTTCGACGACCGTGTCGAGGCAGCGCGCGCAGACCAGTTCGACCCGCGTATGGAGGTTGCCATAGACGCGGATCTGACCTTCCACAAGTTCTGCCGTTGCACGCACTTCCAGGGGTTCGACCTGGCGGAATTCGCCGGAATGGAAGTCGAGAGTACCGGGGGCGTAACTTTTCCGGATGCGGATCTTTCGGACTGCCAGTTCATTCACATCCAGAAACATGTAATTTCCCCGAGATCTGAAGATTAAACGCCATTATATGTCTGGCGCGAGCCGTGTCAAGGAAGCGCCCCGCGCAAGGTTCCGAACGGGCACGCGTCCGGAGTTGCGTCGCTAAGAGATGGACGCCAAGGGCGCACCAAGAAACTCGTGGCACTGGCGAAGAAGGAAGTGGTCGGTCATCCCGGCGATGTAGTCGCAGACGACGCGGTGGCGCGGCTCGCCTTGTGCCAGTTCGGCGTAGTGCTGGGGCATGCGATCCGGGTGGTCGAGGAAAAAACGGAACAACGCATCGAGCGCGGCTACCGAGCGGTCACGCTCCTCCGAAATAATCGGATGCGAATAGACCCGCGCGTTGAGGAATTGCTTCAGGCCGGCGTTGTCTCGCGCCACGTGGGATGAAAAACCCACAAGCCGATTCGCGTGACGCCGCACATCCTCGACGGTCTCCACGCCGCTCTCTTCCACCTGCCGGCGGGTGTTTTCGATCAGATCGGTCGCGAGACGATCGAGGACGCGCTTCAGCGCTTCGTTGAATTTCAGTTTGCGCAGACCCTGCGGGTAGCGGCCTTCCACATCCGCATAAGCCGCCTCGAACACCGGCACTTCCGCGCGGAGCTGCTCGAAATCGAGGACGCGCGCCTCGAAGCCATCATCGAGATCGGCTGTGTTGTAGGCGATTTCATCCACCAGGTCGATCAGTTGCGATTCGAGCGGCGGCCTCTCGTCGAGAAGATATTCGGCGAGGGACGGAAATTGGGCCGCGGAATAGTCCCTCGAATGCTTGATGATACCCTCGCGCACCTCGAACGTGAGATTCAGCCCCAGGAAATCGAGATAGCGCTGCTCGAACTGCTCGACAATTCGCAGCGCGTGGAGATTGTGATCGAAGCGGTCACCGTGCTCGCGCATGCGCGCGTCGAGCTGCCGCTCGCCGGCGTGGCCGAACGGCGGGTGGCCGATGTCGTGGACGAGCGCGAGGGCTTCGGCAAGGTCGGTATTGACTCCAAGGGCGGAGGCCACGGTGCGCGCAATCTGCGCCACTTCAATCGTGTGCGTAAGCCGGTTGCGGAAATGATCGGAGAAGCGCGTGGTGAACACTTGCGTCTTCGCTTCGAGGCGGCGAAAGGCGCGGGAATGGATCACACGGTCGCGATCGCGCGCGTAGTCGTTGCGGTAGGGGTGTTGCGATTCGGGATAACGCCGGCCGCGCGAGCGCCGCACGTCCATTGCATAGGCTGCAAGCGGCATCACAGCCATTCTAGTGTATCGGAGCGCGCCTCGGCTACTTTCCGGCTCCAGCTGCGCCGCGAAGGACGGGACGGGATTTCAAGATTTGCCCGGCAGGAGGGCGAGCGCCTGATCCGCCTGTTCGGCGATCGGCGTATCGGGGTAATCGGATTTGATCTGCTGGAGAAGCTTTGCCGCCTCGGAGGGATTGCTCTGGGCGTAGTGCTGGGCAAGCGCCAGCATGACGACCGGCTTGGGCACCAGCAGCGTCGGCTTGGCGATCAGGCCCTGGTAGAGCTTGACGGCGTCATCGGCCTGGCCGACGCGGTCGTCAATGCCCGCGAGTTCAAACCGCGCCAGACCGGCAGCTTCTTCATCGCTGCTGTTCGTCAGGCCGTCGAGCAGTTTCTTCGCGTCCGCCGTATCGTCGAGCTTTTCAAAGCTGAGGGCCGCGTAGTAACCCGCGAGTTGGCCGAAGCGCGTTCTGGGGTACTTCGAGGCCACTTCGGAGAACTGCTTCTCCGCGGCCGTAAATTTCTGCTTGTCGTCCGCGTAGGAGGTCTCGCCCGGCGTAGGTGGCGTCCCGACGGGCGCCTGGAAGGCTTTCATGGCGCTATCAAACGCCGCGGAAGCCTTTACGGTCTGCCGCTGCGCGTAAGTGCGCCAGCCGAAGACGCCCACGGCGACGATCACAGCGGCGAGCAGGAGGTACAGGGTAAGCTGCTGATGCGAGAGAACGGCGTCCGCACCGTGCGCGAGCGTCTCGCGAACCTCGTCTTTCTTCAGTTCCTTGCGGGAAATATGCTGCGCCAAAGCCGCACTCCTACGAAGACTTCAGAATCTCAATCGTATCACAAGCCCCGCGGGAGGACCGCGACGCCCGCAGGCAAAGTTCCAACGCAAAGGAGGTCGCCAAGCAGAGAAGAAGCCCCGCCCCAGGAGCGCGAAACGGGGTTAGGATGCGCCGTTGCCGGAAGACCGGGGAGGCAGTTTTTTCGTCATGACGAGCTCGGCCCCTCCGCCGGACGCACGCTGCACGGTGAACTCGTCCATGAACGCCCGCATCAGGAACAACCCGCGCCCCGACGTGCGCAGCAGGTTCTCCTCGGCAAGGGGATCGGGGACTTCGGTGAGCTCGAAACCCGGTCCTTCGTCACATATATGGACGATCATTCGATCGCGTTCAAACTCGACGGCGAGCCGGATCTTCTTGTTGCGGTCCTGACGGTTGCCGTAGTTGTAGGCGTTGATCACACCCTCGCGCACGGCCATGCCGAACTTGTGGACATCCTCTTCGCTGAAACCGGAGGCCTCGGCGACGCGCTGGACGATGTTCTCCGCGAGGTCCACACTTTCGAGCAGTGTGTCCAGCGTGATCTCAAGACGTTGAGTCTTTGCCATGGGTCGAGGGTAGCCGTGGTGCCTGAGCGGAACATGGGTATCACACACGGCGTGGGGTCGTCAATGCGGTCAAGCATGTATAAAAGCCGCCCAACGAGGCGGAACGACTATGCCCAGTAGGTGCGGTCGAGAGTACGGTACTGGATGGCTTCGCCCAAGTGCTTGGGCTCGATGGAGGGAGCTCCTTCCAGGTCGGCGATCGTGCGCGAGACCTTGAGAATTCGGTCGTGGGCGCGCGCCGAAAGACCGAGGCGCGCAATGGCCGCCTCGAGCAGCTTTTCGCCGTCCGCTGAGATGGCGCAGTGCTTGCGGAGCAGTTTCGGCGGCATCTGGGCGTTGGCGTAGAGCCTTTTCTCGCCGCGATAGCGTTGGAGCTGGATCTTGCGCGCTCGCAGGACGCGCTCGCGCACGCTTTCCGAACTCTCGATCTCCGCATCGCCGCGGAGTTCCTTGTACTTCACCGCCGGGACCTCGATGTGAATGTCGATGCGGTCGAGCAGCGGCCCGGAAATCTTCGAGACGTAGCGCTGGATCTGCGCCGGCGAGCAGTGGCATTCGCGCGTGGCGTCGCCAAAGAATCCGCACGGGCACGGGTTCATGGCGGCGGCCAACATGAAGCGCGAAGGAAAGCTGACCGAGAGCGCGGCGCGGGCGATCGTGACGCACCCGTCCTCGAGCGGCTGGCGCATCACCTCGAGCACGTTGCGCTGAAATTCCGGCAACTCGTCGAGGAAAAGCACGCCGTTGTGCCCCAGCGAGACTTCACCCGGGCGCGGCACCGCGCCGCCGCCGATCAGGCCCGCATCGCTGATCGTGTGGTGCGGCGAGCGGAACGGCCGCGTGCCCACCAATCCGCGCGCATCCTCGAGCACCCCGGCGACGCTGTGGATCCGCGTCGTCTCGATGGCCTCCTCAAGCGACATCGGCGGAAGGATCGTGGGAATGCGCTTGGCGAGCATGGTTTTCCCCGCGCCCGGCGGACCGATGAAAAGGATGTTGTGGCTTCCCGCGCAGGCCACTTCGAGGGCGCGCTTGGCCGCCATCTGCCCGCGAACGTCGCGCAGGTCCACCGCGTATTGGCTCGCTTCCGTCAGCATCTGCGACGTGTCGACCGCAACCGGATGAAACGATTCCGGCGAGTTGATCAGATCGGCGGCCTGCGGCAGCGATTTGACCGCGAAGACCTGGATGCCTTCGACGACGGCCGCTTCGCGCGCATTCGCCTCCGGTACGACCACGTTCCGGATGCCGTTTTCCCGCGCCGCGAGCGCCGCCGAGAGCGCGCCGCGCACCGACCGCACGCCGCCATCCAGCGACAACTCGCCGAGGAAGACATACGCGTTGAGAATCTTCCCGAAGAACGTTCCCTGACAGCCGAGTACGCCCAGGGCCATCGGCAGATCGAACGCGGAGCCTTCCTTGCGGATATCGGCGGGCGCGAGGTTGATGGTGACCGCCTGCTGCGAGGGGAAATCGAAGCCGCAGTTCCGGAGCGCCGACTTGATACGCTCGCGGCTCTCCTTGACGGCGATATCCGGCAGGCCGACGACCGTGAAGGAGCCTTCAAAGCTATGGCTCACGTCCACCTCGACCTCGACGAGGTAGGCGTCGATACCAAAGACGGCGGCGCTGAAGGTTTTGAAGAGCATCCCAAGACAAGGACGCGGCCTTGAGGCGCAGAGCGTATCTCAAAACGTTACTACACGCTAGTGATACTCCCGAGTGATGGTCAGGCGTCGGAGAGCGATTCGTCGAAGCCGGCGCCTTCCTTCTTTTCGATTTCTCCGGCCTCGAGGATCTCGCCGCAGTCGAGGCATTCGACGTATTGTGCCTCGTTGTCCTTGGCGATGAGCTGCGTGCGTTTGTGCTGGCAGGCGGGATTCGGCGTGGCAGGCATGAGCGTTCGAACCTACGCGGAGTATAGCATCCATATCTCGCGGGGCAGCCCGTCCGGAGTTGACAAACGGGCGGATTGCAACTATCAGTCAATCTTCGATCGGGCGCAGAAAGCGGGGTCGACGTGAGCGCAGAAAGCACCTTACAGAAGCGATTGGGCGGCGTGTTGTTCTACGGCACCGTGATCCTGCTCGCCTATCTGGCCTATCTGATCTTTGCACCTTTTCTAGTGCCGCTTGCCTGGGCGGCCGTACTCGTCGTCGTTTCCTATCCCCTCGACGAATGGCTGGAGCGCCGCTGGGGCCCGACGACGGCGGCCCTTGTCTGCACGGCCGGCGTGACGCTCGTCTCTAATCGTTCCCGCCGTCTTCGTGATGATTGCATTCGTCCGCCAGGGCGTAGAGGCAGTGCAGTCGATTCAGTTCAAGGTTGAGACCGGCCACTTTGTGTGGTTGAGCGACCTATGGGCGCGGCTTCAGGACCGCTTCCCCGATCTGGGGTCGGACGACCTGACGACATCGTTCCATCAACACGCCGAGCAGGCGGCCGGATTTGTCGCCGGGCAGCTTGCCACAATCGTGAGACATACGGCGGTCTTCCTCTTTGATCTGTTCGTGACGATTCTCGCCATGTTCTATCTCTACCGCGACGGCGATTCGATGGTCGAGCGTCTTCGGCAACTGCTGCCGTTCGACCTCGATCACCGCGATCGTATGCTCTCCGATGCGCGGAATCTTATCTTCGCGAGCGTCACGTCGAGCCTGGTCGCGGCCGGCGTACATGGGTTATTAGGCGGTTTGGCATTCGGAGTGGCCGGAATCAAGGGCCCGCTTTTCTGGGGCGTGATGATGGGGTTCTTTTCGTTTATTCCAATCGTAGGTTCCGCTCTAATTTGGGTTCCCGCTTCGATCAGCTTGGCGGTTGGAGGCCACCTGGGGCGTGGAATTGCCCTCGCAGCCTTCTGCTGCGTGATCGTGGGCTTAGTCGATAACTTCATCCGGCCGTGGCTGATCAGCGGCCGGGCACAGATGAGCGGCCTCGTCGTTTTCATCAGCGTGCTCGGAGGGATCAGCGTCTTCGGGTTACTGGGCATCGTGCTCGGACCCATCATCGTCGCAACCACCGCCAGCCTTCTCGACCTCTATGCTCCCGGTGGGCACGCTGGAAACAAGGGCCCCGGGCGCGGTACGAAGAAAATGGGCGCCGTGCTAGAGTAGCGCCCCTCAGGAGAGCCGATAGAAGCCGAATGGCCAAGAATTCCAAACCGCAACATCCCGGCCTAGCCCCGGAAAAACTCCGGTGGCGCTGCGATCCGGGCCGCATCCCGTTCGAAACGACCGCGGAAGTCCAGCCGGTCTCAAACGATTTCGGGCAGGAGCGCGCGCTCCGTGCGCTGCGGATGGGTGTCGAGATGACGGCGTCCGGCTACAACCTCTTCGTCTGCGGCCTCTCCGGGACGAGCCGCGGCGGCATGATCGTTCGGATGGTCGAAGAGCTGCACCCCGCGGCCGAACCAGCTCCCGACCGCTGCTACGTCAATAACTTCAAGAATTCCGATCGGCCGCGCCTGCTCACACTGCCCCGCGGCCAGGCGAATGCGTTCAAGAAAGAGGTCGAATCGGGGATCGACTTCCTGCGCCGGCGGATCCCGCAGGTGTTCGAGGGAGAGCCGTTTCAGCGGCAGAAAACGCGGATCGTCGAGCGCTTCACGGTGCGCGAAAAGGAACTGATGGACGACTTCACGCGCCGGATCGCGCGCGAACAGTTCGCGCTCGGCCGGATGCAGGTGGGCGCGGTGGCCCTTCCGGAAATTTTCCCCGTGCTCGACGGCCAGATGGTGCCGATCGAGGAAATCCCCAAGATGGTGCAGGACGGCAAACTCGAAAGCACCGCGGCAGAGGAACTCGAGCGGAAATACGATCAGTTCCGCCAGGAATTCACCATCGTCTACCGGCGAACCCTTTCGCTCTCGCGGGAGCTGGCGAGCGAGATGAGCTACCTCGAACAGGAAGCAGCGTCCGTGCTGGTGGATGGGGTGATCGAGGAACTCAAGGAAAAGTATCCCAGTTCGCAGATCTCGGAATACCTCGAGGAGGTCCGGCATCACGTCCTGGACAACCTCGATCCCTTCAAGGAACGCGAAGGCGAAGAGGAACAGCCGCCCTCGGAGGGAGGCGGCAGCCCGCGCCCGGAACGCTCCGAACGCGATCCGTTCCGCGTCTACGGCGTGAACGTGATTCTCGCTCACAGCGAAAACGAAAAGTGCCCCGTAATTTTCGAGACGATCCCCACGTACGCGAACCTTTTCGGCACCGTTCACCGCAGTTACGACACGCGCGGCGGCTGGAACTCCGACTTCATGGATCTGCGCGGAGGTTCTCTTCTGCGCGCCGACGGCGGATTCCTGGTGATGTACGCGCTCGACACGCTGACGGAAACCGGCGTGTGGCGCACGCTGAAGCGCACCCTCAACCACGGGAAGCTCGAAATCCAGCCGGTGGATATGTTTTTCCCCTTCAGCTCGGCGGCGTTGAAGCCGGAGCCGATCGACGTTCACGTGAAGGTCATCCTGATCGGCGATCGCAGCATGTACGAGCTGCTTTACGACTACGAGGACGACTTCAAGAAGATTTTCAAGGTTCGGGTCGAGTTCGATGAAGAGATGAAGTGGAGCGATGAAATCGTGCGTCAGTATGGGGGGCGACTGCGGAAGCTGGCCGAGGATGAAAAGCTTCTTCATTTCGACCGCTCGGCCGTCGCCTCGATTCTCGAACACGGAGTCCGTCTCGCCGGACGGCGAGGCAAGATCACCGCGCGATTCTTCGATCTCGCCGATCTCGCTCGCGAGGCCTCCTACTCGGCACGGAACGACGGAAACACACTCGTCAATTCCGGGCACGTGCGCCAGGCCCTCGAAGCGAAGATCGAGCGGCACAACCTGCTCGAAACGAAAATCCGCGAGATGATCGAGCAGAACCTGGTGTTCATCGATACGACCGGCGGGCGCGTCGGCCAGGTGAACGGCCTGAGTGTGCTGGAAATCGGGGGTTACGCGTTCGGCAAACCGGTCCGCATCTCCGCGTCGGTCGCCCTCGGCAAGCTAGGCATCATCAATGTCGAGCGCGAATCGAACCTTAGCGGCAGCTTTCACGACAAAGGCGTGCAAATCATCTCCGGCTACATCCGCCACTGCTTTGCGCAGGATAAGCCGCTCTCGCTTTCCGCGAGCATCTGCTTTGAGCAATCCTATTCCGGCGTCGATGGCGACAGCGCCAGCGCAACCGAAGTTTACGCGCTACTCTCCGCCCTGTCGGGGCTGCCAATCCGGCAGGAGCTCGCGGTCACTGGTTCCGTGAACCAACAGGGCGACATTCAACCGATCGGCGGCGTGAATGAGAAGATCGAAGGCTTCTACGACGTGTGCCGCCTCAAGGGCCTCACCGGCCAACAGGGCGTGCTGATTCCAGCGGAAAACGTCGATGATCTGATGCTGCGCGACGAAGTGATCGAAGCGGTCGCGCAAGGCCGCTTCCACATCTATCCCGTCGCGACCATCCAGCAAGGGATCGAAATCCTCACCGGAGTTCACGCCGGCAAGCGCAGTGCCTCCGGAAAATTCGAGCCCGGCACGGTGTTTGCAAAGGTGGACGCGCGCTTGAGCGAGATGGCCTCGACCCTTCACCGGTTCGACTAGCGCCCACCGATCAAAGCAGTCGCCGCAGCTTCATCGTAAGAAAAATCGTCTGGCCATTTCGCTCGATCGTGAGTTTGTACGGATGGCCCGTCCGGCGGAAGAGGTCGCGAATCTCGTCCAGTGACAGATCGGCGGCGGGATCCTGGTCGATGCCGGCTATCACGTCGCCCTTTTGAATGCCCGCGTCGGCCCCCGGCGTACCCTTACGCACCTGCGCGACCTCGAAAGTTCTTAGACCCGGGCCCTTGGCGATGAGCGCGATCCCGCTCATGTCCTCCGGTTCATCGCTGCGGATCTCGCTATTCGGATTGAAAATGATCTGTTGGTGAGGGTAGTCGAAAACCATGATGTAGCGCCGCAGCATTCCCGCGCCGATTTCGCCTGCGAGGCGCAGCTCGCCGTTCACAATCGGACTCTCCCGTGAGAACTCCGCAATCGGTTCCTGCACGGGAATGGGCCCGATCTGAAACGTGGGCAGGCGTCCGAGAACGGCATCCTCCCTTCCATTTGGGTCCATGGCCGGAATGGTCTTGAGGTGCGAGGAGAGCAGATGGTGGCCGCCCTCATAATGATCCGAAATCAGGACCGAGACATTGAGAGCCGGATTGACGCCAAAGCCGGCTTCGAGGACCTTGCCGTTCGCCACGCCGATCCTGGCCTGTACCACCGGCATCGCTCCCGCGAAGGCCAGGTGGGTGCTCGTGCCCTGGCCCGAATATTGGTAAACGGCAGGATCGTAGAGCCGGACGGTTTTCCGCGCGTAGTCGATCTCGACCACGACGCTCTCGAGGAAGTCCTTGCCGAGCGTTCCCTCATAGACTCGGCCCACCTGGGCGGCGAAGTTCGGCTTGGGGACCTGCGGCAACGCGGGCAAGAAAAATGTGACGCCCGCTAGCTCGAGAGCAACGCTTTGTGCGGAGGGAATACCCAATTCGGCGGCGCGGCTCGGATCGATCGACGAAGATTCGGCTGCCGGATCGAACAGAAAAAGACACGGCTGGCTTTCGTTCACGCGGAGTGGCAGGAGGACCAAACCGTCGATGAATTCGGCGGGAATTTCAGCCGCGTTTCCTCCAAAAGCGAATCGCGCGGAAGGAGCCGCCTGCGGCGCGGCGGCGTTCGCTTGCGCGCCCGGCGAAGGCGTCGCAGCGAGTCCCACTGATACGACGAGAAGTGCGACGAAAAAGATTGTGTTTCTCGACCTTGCAATGCTAGCTGGCCGAGTGGCCCCGTCCCTATGTTGTCCCGCTCCGATCAAGTGCCCGGTGGCGTGGCCGGTGGGGCAGCAGTCGCGGATTTCGGCGCGCTCAAGTAGCCCTTCGCCTGATCCTTGGTGAGATCGAATACCACGATTTCGTACGGAGCGCGCGCGCCGCGGACGTAGAACTGGACGGGCTCACCGACGGTCTTGTCCTTCTTCTCGATGCTCTTGTCGTCGGCAACGACGTTCAACGTGTAGCGGTAGTGCTTCGTGTCGACCTTGCGCAGTTGCACCTGAATGGGGCCTACGCGGTCGAGACCCTTGGAAGACTTATTGAGCGAAAACTCGAAAATATCCCGCTCGCCGAGCCGTTTCAGTTCGTCGACCTCGTCGTGATTGCGCGCGATCAAACCGCTCTGAATTCCCAGATCGCCGATGGTGCTCTGGAGTTTGCCCTTCGTGGCTTCGAGGTCCGCTTTCGTGGCCGAAAGGTCGGTCTGCGTACCGCTGATCTGGGTCGTCACCTGGCCGAATTTCGTCGTTGTGTCCGCCTCGACCGCCCCGATCTGCTGGCGAAGCGAAGCATCGCTCTTCTGTTGCTCGGCTCGGGCGGTCTGCGCCAGGCCGCGCGCGCGGGCCAGTTCGTCCTGGCTCAGGCTAAGCTTCTGCGACGTGACGTCCAGCCCTCCTTTCAGGTCGGCGACGCGGGCATTCGTCTTGTCGAGTTCCGCGGCGAGTGCCTGCGTCTTCTTGTCGGCGTCCTCTTGGCTCTTGGCTAGGGCCTGGCGTTGCGCGTAGTTCGCGTAGAGCAAATAGCCCACCAACGCAAATGCGGCGACGAAAAGCACCGTCACCCAGCGCGGCAGTGCCGACGACTCGATTACTGGGGCGTCACCGGGCGTGTTCGAGCTCGAACTCATCATTCCTCCTCCGCGGCGAGCGCCGCACTTCCATTGGCCGGGATGCGATGGGGGATTATCGCCGAGCCGCCGACCGAAGTCTATCCCCTCGCGCGCGACCGGGCTCGGAGACGGCGCGGCCAGCGCGCCTCGACCGTGGTCGTCAATCCTCCGCGCGGCGTGAATTCGCCTGTCACGCGGCACTGCACGGGGCGGATGGCCGCGACGATGTCTCGCAGCATCCGGTTTACCGCATTTTCGTAAAAGATCCCCAGGTTGCGGTACGCGAGCAAATACATTTTCAGGGCCTTCAGCTCCAGGCAGACCTTGTTCGGCTGGTACTGAATCGTGATGGCGCCGTAGTCGGGGAGCCCTGTCTTGGGACAAACCGAGGTGTACTCCGGAAAGCGAATCGTGATTTCGTAGCCCGGAAAGTGGTTGGGCCAGGTTTCGAGCTTGGGCAGTCTGGAGTCGATTCCCGCCCGTGCGTGCACGGCGGTGTAGTCGGGCATGCGCGTTCCTTTCGGCCGTATTCTACATTGTCTCGCGCTGCTCGGAATAGTAAGTACGTTGCACCGGACGCGCTCTTTCTGCCCAGACCGTATATAATCCGACGATCTTTGGAATCTTGCCTGACGACTACGTTTTGGCTACTCTAGCGCCCCGTATGCGGAGGTGACCGGCGCCATGATCTGCCCGCAGTGCCGGAGTGCACACTGCTTTCGCTCGCGCCGTGGTGGCGTCCTCGACTTCCTGTCGACGGGACTCGGATTGCGGCCCTGGAGATGCCACACCTGCGATCTGCGGTTCTACGCTCGGCAGGTAGCGCTCCCCTTTACGCGCTACGCCCATTGTCCGAAGTGCGGAAACTTCGATCTCGAGCGCATTTCGCGTGACCGCGTGGAGGGCGGCACGCTCGTTTTCCTAAAACGCTTTCTTGGGTTTTCCGCCTACCGTTGCGATCCCTGCCGTCAGAAGTTCTTCAGCCTGCTGCCATTTCACCGCATCCTGCCATCCATGGTTCCCACAGCGGCGGGCAAGGCTTCCAGCGCCTGAGGACATCGTCTCCCCTCGAACCCCCTCTGATACTTGCAAAGCTGCTCCGCCATGCGAGATACTTCACCACGTTTACTGAGGATGAGTCATACGGGGGAGGGCCCATGAAACGCAAAGCAAAGCTGCCTAAGAAGGCAAGTAATAGCGCGGCCATGAATCGCCGCAGCTTCATCGGAACGCTCGCGGCAGCGGGCACGAGCGCCGTGGCCGGCGGACTGTCTCTTGGGCCGACGGCGGAAGCCGAAACCGTCCATTTCTCGAACCCTCCCGGACTGGGCGGCGGAGGTCCTTTTCGCACGGAGTGCGACATTCACGACTGCGATGTCGACGGCGCGATTCCTCTGAATATCGATGGCGCGTTCTATCGCGTCGGACCCGATTGGCAATATCCCCCGATGACGGGCAACATCCCCTTCGACGGCGAAGGGCACGTGAGCATGTTCCGCATTCAGAACGGACACGTCGATTTCAAGAGCCGGTATCCTCGGACGCAGCGGTTCAAGGCACAGGCGGCCGCGCGCAAGCGATTGTTTGGCATGTACCGCAACCCTTTCACCGACGATCCCAGCGTGAAAGGCGTCAGCCGCGGCACCGCCAACACGCACGTCGTGTATCACCATGGACTTCTTTTCTCGCTGAAGGAAGACAGCCCGCCGGTCGCCATGAATCCGCTCACGCTCGAGACCGTGGACGACTACTACACCTTCGGCGGCGGCTTGCACAGCCTCACGCACACGGCGCACCCCAAGTTCGATAGCGGCACGGGCGAAATGATCTCCTACGGTTACGAAGCCAAGGGCCTGGCCACCGACGACGTGTACGTCTTCTCGGCAGACTCCAAAGGTCACATCACCTGGGAGACGTGGATGAAAGTCCCCTACGTCGGCATGATCCACGACTTCGCGGTCTCGCAGAAGTACATCGCGTTCCTCGTGATCCCCATGGCGACCAACGTCGCGCGGATGAAGGAAGGCCAGGTGCATTTCGCTTGGGATTCCACCTTGCCCACATGGTTCGGCGTCCTCGAACGCGGCGGCGACGGCAAGGACGTCAGCTGGTTCAAGGGCCCCGAGCGCTGCGCCACGCACGTGATGGGAGCATTTTCCGACGGCAACAAGATTTACGTCGACATGGACATGGCGCTCAAGAATCAGTTCCCGTTCTTCCCGAACCTGCACGGCGAGCCGTTCGATCCCAAGTCGGCATCCGGAACGCTGCATCGCTTGTCCGTCGATCTCTCGGACAAAACTCCGCGCGATTACAACATGGAGCAGCTCTACCCGCAGAGCGGCGCTCTGCCGCGCCAGGACGACCGGTATCAGACGATTCCCTATCGCATCGGCTTCATGCCGACGAGCGATCCCACGCGGCCTCTCAATCCGAAGCTGGGCAACATGCCGTTCCGGCCGACGAACGTCTACACGCGTTTCGATCATTCGACGCGCCAGACCTCGGCCTTCTTCATCGGCGATGATTCCAGTTTACAGGAATGCTGTTTCGTGCCACGCAGCAAGGACGCGCCGGAAGGGGACGGCTATCTCGTGGGCATTGCGAACCGTTTGCTTGAGTCGGGCCGCGCCGATCTCGTCATCGTCGATACGCAACACATGGAAGACGGCCCGATTGCCAAGGTCCGGCTGCCCTTCCGCAGCTACAGCCAGGTGCACGGCTGGTGGGTGCCGGGCTACGCGCTGCCCAAGGCCTGAGACTGGACGCTAGAGGCAAGGCTCCGCGGCGCTGCCGGATTCCATGCCGCCGAGTGAGACGAGCAGCCGGCGTAGCTTCGCGCGGTCTTCCAGCTCCATTCCGACCATTTCGAAACCGGCTTGGTGCGAACGAACGAATCGCACCACTGCCTGCATGCTGATCGAGCGAAGTCCTGCCGGGATTTTCAACGTTGCTTCGGTTCCCACCGAAAGCTGCACGTCGCCGCTCAGCAGTCCGCCTTCGAGGCTCAGCACGCTGATCGCCGACGAACATTTCCCGCGCGCCGACGTGATCACCGCGGGGACGTTGCGCGGCAATCGAATCCGGCGATAGCGGCGGTGTCGCACGACGTCGCGGTCGGGGATCGGGTCGAGCGGAGCGAGCCCCAGCACCTTCTCATCCAGGCCCGACTGCGGCAGGAATTGCTGAATCCACTCTGGATCGATTTTCATCAGCGCTTGAGCGGCAGCCGTCCGAATCTCTTCGGGATACACCCAGCCAAATGTCTTCCGGGCTTCCACGAAACTCCGGAGGTGCCCCGCAGCGCCCGTCGCACGCATCCGGCCAAGCGCTTCGATCGCCTTCACGCGCAGATACTGCGAGCCCTCCGGCAGGATGTCTCCTTCCGCGAGCCGCAGAAGTTTCGCGGCGGTGCCGGCGTCTCCGCACATGCCGATTTCATCCAGCGCCAGCGGGAGAACCATCGGATCGAGCAGCTCGATCGAATTGGCGAGCAGAGCGCCTCGTTCCGGCGCTCCGGCAATCGAAAGTTGTCGCACAACCGCGTCGTGAAAGCCGCGCCCCCCATGGCGCAAGCGCAATGGGAGCAAATCCTCGACGGCCATCGCATCGAGGCGGCTCAGAAGCCCGACGACAGTCGCTGCCTTGGCCGGCGGCTCGGACTTGAGCGCCTCTTTCAAGTGACGCGCGCATGCGCCTCCCACAGCCTTCGCCAGTTGGACGATGTTTTCCCGCTCGCTGCGCCGCCCCGCGCGCGTGAGACGCACCGCCAGATGCTCGCCCGCCCCTTCCGGGACGCGCGACAGAACGGCCACCAATCCCTCGGGCATCGCTTCGGCCGTCAGCGCCTCTTCGATGAATTCCGGCAGGCGGTTCTCGACGCCGACGCGCGGGCGTAGGCTCCGCGCCCACGTGGGACGCAGCTCTTCGAGGTCGGCCAGCGAATCGAGCGCCTGCTGCATCGCCCGATAGTAGCGGCGCTGCGCCGACTCCTGGCTCAGCCGCACGAAGGCCGCGCTCAGCAGCGTTTGCAGCTCCGGATCTTTTTCGGCCGCGAGCTGCTGGCCGATCTGCGCCAGCGCGTCCTGCAATCGCTGGCTCGCCGCTTTGCTGTACAGCTCGGCCAGTTGGCCCAACCCGATAGCGGCTTTCTTGCGGGCTTCCGCGTCTTTGTTCCGGACGCAAGACGCGTACTTCAACAGGACGTCTCCCGCTGCTTCCGCCTCACCGCGCCCGAGTAGCTCTTCCACGTACTGCTGCACGTTCCGGGGAGGGATGCACCATGCCTCGGTCGAAGTCAGCACCGCGCGCTTGCCGGAATCGGGCACGGCCGCCCAGAACTGCCGGTCGAGCAGGTCCGCGTGGGATTCCACCGAAAGCCCCGCGCTGACCATTTTGTCCTCGCGGGCCCTCAGCAACTTTCGCAGCGTCTCGAGTTCGTGGCCCATGCGGTCCAGCATCTGGCGCACGGCGTTGACCCGCACTTCGCCGCGCTGGAAACGGTCGAGCGCGAAGCGGATGGCGAGATCCTCGGCCAGCCGCAGCAGCATGGCCTCGTCCATTTTCATCGAGGGCGTTTTGGCCGCAACGGTCGCGAGGGCCTGCCGTAGCGTCGCCTGCGCGTTCTGCGGCAGCGACGCCAGCTTCTGTTGCCAGGTTGCCTGATCGGGGTGCTGTGCGTTCTTTCCGTGCGCCGCCTCGCCGAATTGCCCGAGCAAACGCAGCAAACCCTGCAGGTCCGCCTCTTCGAGCGGCTGTGCCGCAGTTGGGCCTCCCGCTGACGGCCCGCCGGGGTATCCTCCACCCGGCCCCGTACCTTGATCTGACCCGGCGGAGGATGCGCCGCCCGTTCCGTCTCCGGCGCCTTCTCTGGTTCCCGGTCCTCCGCTTCCTCCGTGTGCGCCTTCGGCCGCGGCGATCAGCTGAATCATCTTCTCCGGGCTGCGGAACCAGTCCTGGATGCGGTCTGCGTCCGCGCCGAGCGTCTTTACCGTCAGTTGCGCCGCGACGCGCGCATCCGAAAAGGCGGAGTCTTCCGCGACGAATCGAATTTCGTTGACACGGATTCCCGTCGTGTTGCCTTTCCCGAAGTGCTCCTCAAGGCGATCCGTCAGGGAGCCGGCCCGGGGGCCCGTCTCCATGAACACCCTGACGAGGTTGGCAAACTCCTCGCGTTCGACGCTGGGATGGAAGCAGATGCTGGCCACGCCCGCGTTGTTGAGCAGGTCTGCAAAGCTGCGCTCGGCGTGGCTGGATTCAAGCGGCACGCCATCCAGCAGAAGTTGCGATCCGGAGGCCCCCAGCAGAAGGCCCGCCTCGCCGGCTATTTGGACTGCCTCCGCGAGTTCGTTCCACGTGGACTCGAACTGGCCCGCCGAGCGCGTGTGCTCCAAACCATAGAGACGGGCGTACTTAAGGAGGACGTTCAGTCCGCGCACAAAGGCCCGAGCGCTCGGAACGGTTGACTCGCTGGGCATCGTCAACTGGCCTGGAGGACGCGACATCTTCATTGATCTCCCAACAAGTGTACTAGACCGAACGGAGGTGGAAATGGTACAGAGGTACCAGTTTGGCAGGCGAGGCGCCTGCTATCTCATTGTCAGGCAGGGAGATGCACCTGGACGTTCAAATCCTTCACTACGGGCCGCACGCGACGAATCACTTCGCTGGCCCAAAGCTTCTCGCTCAGCAGGACGAGCGAGCCATCCTCGAATCCGCAGATCGCGCAGAAGAAGTAGTTCCGAAAGGCCGCGTGATAGGCATCCGCGCCGTGCCGCGCCAGATCCCCCTCAAGGCCAGGGTCGCCCTCCACAACCGGCCCGCCCGCGCGCGCGCCGAATGTCTCGCCTTGAAAACGCTCCAAGAGTGATTCGAGAGCGGCGGGCTCAGGCGCGGGGATCACGATCGACCGCTGGCTGCCCTCCCGGTAAACGATTCCGTGGCGGCCGCAGAAATCGCGCACGCGGTCGAGGTGGCTGAAGAAGTCGAGCGCCCAGGGCTCCTGGCCTGCGGTTGCCGGAAGGACGCGGCTCCAGACGCGCGCCGCATCCGTTCCCCGCACCGGTTCGCGATTTTCATCCGCCTCGACCAGATCCAGCCCGACCGCGCGCACGTCGGGGCCAAGATCGAGCGCTTCGATATCGAGGAGATGCATCTATTCCTGCTCGTCGGCTGCGTGGGGATATTTCTCTCTGAATTCCGGAGACTGCTTCCGGACCTCGAGCCAGTCGAAGAAAGCCTCCGGCGTCTCGAGCCAGATGGCGAACCAGTGGGAGATTTCCTCTTTCTCCTCGCGCTTCTGCGCGTCCACTTTCTGATTCCGGGCGATCATCTCCGCGCGGCGCCGCCCCCGCCGCGCCACCTCGCGCACCCGCTCCGCTGCGCCGCGCTCGGCTTCGATTGTGAATTTTCGCAGCAGTTCGTCGAGCCGCACCAGGCACATCTCCGCTTCCACGAGCGTCGAAAAATGCAGCAGGTCCGCAAATTCTTCCTCGTAACGTCCCTCGGTATCCGACTGCGTCGACCACACGACGCGCAATCCTGCATTTTCGAGGACGCTCACGATGTAATCGGGCGAGGTTTTCCCCCGCGCGCCGAGTTGCGCGATCAATTGCCTGCGAATCTGTTCGATCTCCGCGGGAGTAAAGCGCGGCTTGCCCAGTCCGTGCGCGGCTTCCAGAATCAGCGCTTTCTTCGTGGAAGAGTCGCCGGACGGATGTTCGTTGGAATCGCTCGAACGCAAGAGTGCCCTCAGTGCTTCACTGTCTTCGATGCGAGATCGGCGGTTTGCGCGTCGCTCGCGAGGCGCCGGCGCAGGCGCGCCACGTTTCGATTGTGCTCGGCGAGCGTGCGGCTGAAAAAATGCCCGCCCTCCCCGTTGGCGACGAAATAGAGATAGTCGGTTGTCGAGGGCGAGATCGCCGCCCGCAGCGACGCCTCACCCGGATTCGCGATGGGCCCGGGCGGCAGACCGGGATGCCGGTAGGTGTTGTACGGCGAATCGAGGAGCAAATCCTGCGGATGCACGTACTTCTCCGGATGGCCCTCCAGCTCCATTGCGTACTGCACCGTGGGATCGCATTGCAGCGGGTAGCCGCGGTGCAACCGGTTGTAGAAGACCCCGGCCACGAGCGGGCGCTCCTCCGCATTCGGCGTTTCCCGTTCGACCAGCGAAGCGAGTGTCACTACCTGCGCGGGCGTCAGGTCGTCAGGGAGCGGCGGCGAACCCGATGGTTCGAGCGTTTCCCAGACCGCGCGGAAATCCTGCACCATGCGTTTCGCCACCTGCCCGCAAGTATTGTGCCGCGTGAACTCGTACGTCGATGGGAAAAGGAATCCCTCCAGACTTTTTGCCTGCGGAGAGATATCCGAGATCAGCGACGTGTCGTGCGTCACGGCGAGAAACTCCTCGCGACCGCAGATTCCTTGCCGTTCCAGCTCCGCCGCCAGGTCGTACATCGTCCAGCCCTCCGGCACCAGCACCGTGCGGACGAAAATGCGGCCGTGCGCGATTTTCCAGAAGACTTCGCGCGAATTCACCGGATGGTCGAAGATGTATTCGCCGGCTTCTAGCGGCTTGCGAAAGTGCCACCAGCTGAAAATCGCGAATGCTAGACGGTTCCGAATCACGTCGTTGGTCCGGAGGATTCCGGCAACCCCCCATCGGGAGGTCCCGCGCGGAATGTCGACGAAAAGCTTTTCCGGGCGATGACCGCGGTACGGACGGCTGATCTGCGAATCGAGCCATCCGGCCCCCGCGCCGAGTGCCGCGATCGCCAGTAACGCCAGCAGGCCGAGGCGCCGGATCACGAGTTAGCCCTTCTCCGCAACGGGGCGCGCCGGATGGGATAGGCGATCGAGGTAGTCTCGCAGCAGGACGGCGGCGGCCACATCGTCCAGTGGCTCGCGCCGCTTTCGCCGGGAGGACGACCGCGTTTCGCCCACGGTTTGCTCCGCCTCCCAGCTGGTCAGCCGCTCGTCCAACAGCTCCACTTCGATACCGGTCTCCTTTTTCAACCGCTCCGCAAATCGCGCCGCTTCGTCCGCCATGGAGCCCGCCTCGCCCGTCATGTGCACCGGGTGGCCGACGATGATACGCGCGATTTCCTGCGCGCGGCAAACCTCGCGAAGGCGCCGAAAATCGTTCCGCCGGTTTGTCCGGGAGAGCGTCCCGAGCGGTTGTGCCGTCAGCCTGAGTTCATCCGATATCGCCAGGCCGATCCGCTTGCGGCCATAGTCTACGGCCAGAATTCGCTGAGGTCTCGCTCCGGCGGCCGGCGCAGCGGCAGAGATTCCCCCGGGGCTGATGCGCTGGGTCATCACGAGGTCAACCCATTATACGTGACGCTTGTTGCTCGTCGAAGACGAAGCGATCACGTCCCTGCAGGGGAGAAGCTTTCATGCGCCACGCCGGCGGCCTTCTTGGCGAAATCATAGGTCGCCCTGAGATTTCCGCCGAAAAACCGGACTTTCCCGTTGATGTCGCGCTCCAGCAATGACTTGCCATCCTTATCTGTAAAGACGCAGTGGATGTTTACCGAGGTTGCGCCCGCAACGGTCGTAACCTGACGCGCCATTTCGCTCCCCTTCTTGAAGCCGCGAACCGTGCTGTGAAGGACAATCAGGTCCGGAACGCTGACGGAATTGCGGTCACCCTGGCGATAGACGTGCTGAAATCCACCCTTTTTCTGGAGTTGCTCGATCAGGTTCTCATAGAGCGAGACCTGAAATTCGGCGGGTAACTTGATCTCGTCCGATTCGACCATCATCACCTGGATTGCCGATGCCTTCATTTTTGCCGGTTTCCCTGTCGCCGCGCGCGCGAGGGGCGCGGCAACCAGTGCGAGGATCAACAAGGGCATGGGAGCTGCGCTTGCGAGAATTCGCTTCATGGCTTCTGCTCCTTCGTGCCGGACGGGTTGGCATCCGTTCGCGTGGGGATGCTTGTGTGTGCGCCTTGCGCGATGAGTTCGCTCTTGATCACATCCGCCTGGCCGACCGGCATTGTGAAGATCGCGCCGTGCAGGCCGCCGTCCGCGTCGCGGTATTGAATCGTCAGCGTTTCGATCGGGCTGCGAAATAGACTAAGGAACCGCCCGGATCCGTATGGTCCGAACTCGCTCAGCGTTCCCAAAGTTCCCCGAACCATTCGCTGGCTGTCGCTTCCCGTGACGACATCCTGGATGGAAGTCGTGGTCACGTCCGAATTCCTCTTGGAATGGACAAAGTGCAGATTCCCGCTTTCGACCGCCAGGCTTCCTTTGGTGTTGTTCTTGACGTCCGCAAGGCCCATGAGTTGTACGACCTTCACCGGCCCCGGCGTCTGTTGGGCCTTGCTGGCGGAAACCAACGGACCCGCCAAAAGTAAGATAGCTGCGAACACGATTCCTCCAGCCCTCGATGTCATTCCGGCTTCCTTTCCGCGCTTCAGTCTGAGATGGGTCGGCCGACCAGTGGCAGGCATCCTAGGTCTATCGCGTCCCAGAAGCAATGAACAAAAAAATCCGCGGACGCCGGCAAGGGCTCGGTCCTGGGGAAGTCGGAGCCTGGTTCGCACTTTGGCTTGGCCAAGCGCGGCGGGTGCGCCGCACTGGGAGATGCTACGGCTGGCGGCCGCGGGCGCCGCTTTCCCACGCGGGCCAGAAGCCTTCGAGTTTCATCTCCTGGCCGAGATCGGTGTCCTTCATCAATTGCTCGATCTCGGCGCGTGATAGACGCGGCCCGATGCGCTGTTGAGCATCGGCGAGCGCATACGCCGTGACCGCGGCGATTGCCACATGGCGTTTCAGTTCGCCGATGTCCACCTTGTCGAACGTGTCCGAAGCGGCGTGATAATTCAGCGGGTAGTTCGCGGTCTCCTGGTTTGCAACGAGCGTCGGCACGCCCTCGAGCAGGAAGTCGAAATTATCCGTGTCGGCGCCGGCATCGAGCGTAAATTCCTTCACGCCGAGAGATTTCGCCGGCTCGAGCGCCTCGCGCACGGCCGCCAGCGTATCCTTTCGCCCGCCGAGCGAATAGCCTGTCACGGGACCCACGCCGGCATCGAAAAGCACGGCGGCAACCATGCGGTCGAGCTCCCCGCGGTGCGCCTGCGCGTACGCCCACGAACCCAGCATGCCCTGCTCCTCTCCGGTGAAAAGGACGAAGCGGATAGAGCGCCGGGGGATCGTCCCCGAAGCGTGGATCACGCGCGCGGCGTCGATCACCATCGCGACGTTGCAGCCGTTATCAAGCGCCCCCGTGCCCAAATCCCACGAATCGAGGTGCGCGCCGAGCAGTACGAACTCGTCCGGCTTTTCGCGGCCGCGGATTTCCGCCACCACGTTTTCCGATTCCATCGCACCGCCGATGTTGTTCGGCATCTCGAAATGCACGCGGACCGCCTGGTTCGAAGCCAGAAATCGCGCCATGCGCTGGGCATCCTCGCGGGCCACGATCGCCTGCGGCAATGGGTCGATCAGTACATCGTAAGCCGCCTTGTGACGATACAGCAGCAGGTTCGGCCGCGTGGACATCCAGAAGATGGCTGCCGCCCCTGCTTTCTTGGCGCGTTCGATGATGGCTCGATCGGCCAGATATTCACCGACGAGATCCTCCCACGTCGCGAGCTCTTTCGTCTGGATCAGCACGATCGCGCCGCTCGCCGCCGCTCCAGCTTTTGCAAACCCGGCATCATCGCCCGCCCCCGCGTCGACCACATCCGTCGTGATGCCCCCGGCCGGCGCCGCCGGCGACCATCCGGTCGAAACCAGTCGCAGCGCGAACGAAGCCGGCGCGAGAACTTCGGCATGGGTGTGTCCCTCGTTCCAGCTGACCGGAACCGTGAATGTTTCCGTGTGCACTTCGTCCACACCCGCGTGCCGGAATGCTTCGACCGCCCAGCCGGCGGCCCGGTCGGCTTCCGGTGAACCCGTCATGCGGCCGCCGATGGAATCGGTCAGGTAGCGCAGGTTCTCTTCGAGCGGCGAAGGACCGAGAGCGCTACGAATCATGGTCGGCGCCAACTCCGTGCAGGATTTCTCGACCGAGCACACTCCCTCGCCCTGAGGCACCTGTTTCCAGCCGGGCGGCGGGTTGATCGGGGTCGTTTGGCCGTGTGCCGGCGGGATCAGCAGAGAAATCCACAAAACGACCGGCACGGAACACCCGAGGATGTGTCTGCGATTGCTCATCGGCATTTCACTGCCTCGGATTATAGCGGGCAGCGCCACAATCACAACAACTCCGGAAGAATCCCCTCGACGGTAATCGTTCCCGGCAGAAATTCCCATATAGGGGAACTTTCTACCATGGACTACAGCCTTCACTGTATCCGAGCCCCCGCGTATCTTCCACAGTCGGAGCAGCTTACAGAAGCTGCCAAACTTTGGCATTCTAGCTGCCAGATATAAGCGCCGGCCCCGGTGAAAAACGGCGCGATTCCGAGGACGATCGAACCCCTCCCCGATCTCCCTTGCAGTTTCAAATTGTAAAAGCAGTGAAACCCAATACACCTCTGCCCGCCCATGGGCAAGACGGAAGGCCCTATTGAAAAAAGTACGTGCAGTTCAGAAATTGATCCCCACACACACTCGAAAATCCAACCCAAGCCAACCTGACTCCTTTGTTTTCTCCGAAAAATCCACAGGCACAGTGCAGTTTCGAGCCGAACCAAGCGCGGATTTGAACTGCACCATCGAGCGGATCGCCGGCCTGCTGGCTGTGCAATGCCTGATCCGCGGGTCCGATCCGGAAGATCTCGAAATTCTCGTCGCGGCGGAGCAAGCGTTTGCGAATCGATTGCTCGCCCGTGCGAAAGAACTCCTCGAAGACGGACGCGCGGTCGCGAATCCCTCCTCATTGAGCCCGCGGCAGACGGAGATTCTTCAGTCCGTCATGCGCAACCGGGCCAACAAGGAAATCGCTTCGAAGCTCAACATCTCCGTCCGCACCGTAAAGTTTCACATATCTGCCTTACTGAGCAGATTCGGCGTGCAGAATCGTTCTGAACTGGCGCGCCGAGCGGCGGGCTTCATACGGCCGGCATTCCCGGACCAGGAAGAAGCATCGGAGGAATCGGGGCGCCCGGCGCTGGGGCCGGTGGCCGTGGACTCCCCGATGCCCATGACGACGAAGGCGCAATTTCAGCGGCGCGTTCTGAGCGCCTGAGAAACGGCCGGCGTGCGAGCACGGAATTAGTGGGTCATGGGCATCGGCATGGACATCGGTGCTGGCGCCGCCGACGGCCCAAAGACTTTTTGCGCGGCAGGCGGAAGTTTCTCGACGTTGCTCAGGAACGCCACGACCTGCCAGGTCTGCGTTTCATCGAGCGTCTTGCTCCAGGCGGGCATTCCCGTCCACCGGATGCCGTGCCGGATAATGTAGAAGTTCTGGTTGTCCGGCATGTCCGGCGCGTCCTGGAAAAAATCGGGCGCGGGCGGATTGAACGATCGGGCGAATTCGCTCTCCGGATTCGACGGGACGCCGTGACAACCCGCGCAGTGATCGAGATAGATTTTGGCGCCCGCCGCGACGTTTTCCTCCGTCGGTTGAATCGGGTTCTTCCCTTCCGAGGCGCGACGATCCGTCCAGGCATCCACCGCAGCCATCGCGACCTTCGCTTCCATCGGAGACGGCCGCTGGTCCGCCGCGAAATTCACATAGCCTTTCTCAAGGCAAAAATAGCCGCCCACTGACAGCAGGACGATCGCGAACAAAATTCCAAGAATGAAGTTCCTCATGGTCGCGAGCCCTCGGTCATTGCCATTTCAATTTTTTCACGTCGATCGTCGGCGGCGGGAATTTCATGTTCATGCTTTCGAGCGTCTCGGCGATGATGTGCGAGACGGCGAGGTTGCGGAACCATTTTTTGTTCGCGGGGATGACGAACCAGGGCGCGTGGTCCGTGCTGCATTTCGCCAGAACATCTTCGTAGGCCGCCGTGTAGTCGTCCCAGAATTTCCGCTCGTCGAAATCGGCCTGGGAGATTTTCCAGCGCCGGTCGGGATCGTCGATGCGCTGCTGGAAACGTTTCTTCTGCTCGTCTTTGCTGATATGGAGGAAGAATTTGACGATCTTGACGCGATTGTCGTGCAACAGCTCCTCGAATTCGTTGATTTGATCGTAGCGGCTCGACCAGACGTCCTTGGGCACGAGATTGTGAACGCGCACCACGAGAACGTCCTCGTAAACGGACCGGTTGAAAATTCCGATGTCGCCGTATTCCGGGACGGCCTTGTGAATGCGCCAGAGATAGTCGTGCGACATTTCGTCCGGCGTCGGCTTCTTGAACGACGCCACCGTGCACCCCTGCGGATTCACGCCGGACATGACGTGGCGAATGGTGCCGTCTTTTCCGGCAGCGTCGCGGCCTTGCAGGACGACCAGGAGGGCGCGCTTGTGCTCGGCGTAGAGCAGGTATTGCAGCTTGTCGAGCCGCTCAAGCGATTTTTCGAGGCTCGCCTTCATCTTGTGGCCCTTGTCCCAGCCGAGCGTGTTCTCGGGATCGTAGTCCGCGAGCTTCACTTTCTTCGCCGGCTTCACGATCAGCTCTTTGCTGAAGTTCGTCGCCATTCAGTTATTTTCCTCCACGAGACACCTCCGGTCCCATTTGCGGGTAGAAGGCGGGGCGTGGGCAGGCTGAGGTGGGAGCCGCCGAGCCAATTTATCGCCGGCCGCCGCGACGCTCTTCCGGCCCCGTCATCCCCAAAGTTTGCGTGGTTCTTATCATGCATTCAACGTGGCACATTTCGAGGCGGTGCGCAACTGGGCGGGCCTGTGGACTTTTGAGACGTAATGATGCCAACCACAGCTATCAAACAAATGCTCCGTTTTGAACAGTTCACTTCCGGACGAACTTGTTACACTACGAGGCTGACGATGCTCGCTCTCGAATTTATGCCCGTTGCGCGCCCACCTATGCATGTGACCGACGTCACCCTCGATGACTGCATAGAGAACTAAAGAGCGTCGGCAGGCGGGCGCCCGGCATCAAATGTGGTGTATATATTGGGACCGATTGCAGGGTAGGGCTAAAGGAGTGCGCCGATGAGAGGAATCTTTCTTAAAACCTAAACCCCGTCTGGTTCATCTTATGTAGTAGAGGCGTCGAGTAACGAGGGTGCAGAGGAGGTTCAAGAACATGAACATTTTCAGACATGATAAAGGGTTCTCAAGGCCTCGATTGGGCGAGCAAATTTTGGTTTCGCTGTTGTCGTTGGCTCTGTTGTTCGCGACCTGGCCCCGGAATCTATCGGCCAATCAAGACGCGCAAGCTCCCGCGCAGGCCACGCAGCAAGCCCCGCCCCAGGCCGGCGCCCCGGCGCCGCCATACGCGCAACAGACTCCCGAGCAGTTGCAGCAGTTGGTAGCGCCGATCGCGTTGTATCCCGATTCGCTTGTGGCGCAGGTCCTGGCGGCGTCCACGTTTCCCGAGCAAGTTGTCGAGGCCGACAGGTGGGTACAGGCGAATCCCGACTTGAAGGGCGAAGCTCTGGGTCAAGCTGTGGACCAACAACCCTGGGACCCGAGCGTCAAGGCGCTCACAGCATTTCCATCCGTCCTTGGAAATATGGACAAGAACCTCTCCTGGACGTCATCGCTCGGCGACGCCTACTACAACCAGCAACAGGATGTGATGGCTGCCGTACAGGTGATGCGCCAGAAAGCGGAACGAGCGGGAAACCTGAAAGCGACTCCGCAGCAAACCGTGAGTAATGACGACTATGGAGATATCGACATCGCCCCGGTCAATCCCGACGTGGTGTATGTCCCCGCGTACGATCCTTGGTTGATTTACGGAGATCCGGTACTGGCGTGGCCGGGGTGGTACCCGTATCCGGGAATCTGGTATGGCGGCCCGTACCTCTTCTTCGGAGCCGGCTTCGGAATCGGCTTCTTCGGCGGCTTTGGATGGGGCTGGGGGAATTGGGGATTCGACTGGCATAACCGATACCCTATTTATGACCACAACAGGTACTACTCCCAGAGCAGGTCGTTCTACAACCGGAACAATTTCTACCGGGGAGGAGTGCGCGGCGGATTTGCTGCCCGTGGCAACGCAGGGAACGTCGGACGCGGCGAAGTTTTCAACCGTCCCGGCGCGACGGCCAGGCCTTTCGAGGGCAGCACCCCGGCTGCTCGAGGATACGCCGGATCGCGCGGCGAGAGCGGAGTGAGCTCGGGAGCTTTCAGCAACTACGACCATGGCGGAGAGACAAGAACTTATTCGTCACGCGGGAGCGCCAGCTTCGGTGGCGGAGGGTTTCATGGCGGCGGGGGGTCTCGCGGTGGCGGGCGCCGGTAATCGAAGTTTCGTTGTGTTCCTGATAGATCGTGAAATCTAGAAATGGAGAGAAGCCATATGCGGCGAACGAAGCTGAACTTCAACAAATTTCATCGGGCCAATCTTCCTAAATTAGCCGTGGTCGCCATCCTTCTGACGGGTTGTTTTCCCACGCGTTCCCTGGGGCAGCAACCGGGCCAGAAAGTATTCCCATCGCCGGAAGCCGCGAGCAATGCACTCGCCACGGCGGCGCAGAATAACGACGAAAAAGCGATGCTCGATATCCTCGGACCGGATGGAAAGCAAATCGTATCGTCGGGAGACGAAACCGAGGACGCCCAGAACCGGGCTAATTTCGCACAGAGATATCAGGAAATGCACCGTCTGGTGAAAGAACCGGATGGAACTACCACCTTGTATAGCGGAGCGGAAAATTGGCCCATGCCCATACCGCTTATGAACAAGGGTAATTCGTGGTACTTCGACACCGAGGCGGGCAAGAAGGAAATCTTGTACAGGCGAGTTGGCCGCAATGAAATATCGACCATTCGCATTTGCCAGGAGCTCGTAGCGGCGCAAAAGGAATACTACTCCACACAGCACAACGAGTACGCCCAGGAAATCTTCAGCGATGAAGGCCGGCACAACGGCCTTTATTGGAAAGCGGCTGAAGGCGAGCCCCAGAGCCCCATCGGGCCGCTGGTAGCGTCGGCCGTTGCTGAGGGCTATGTCAAGGGCCGAAACGGGCCTCCGACTCCTTACCGCGGCTACTTGTACCACATTCTGACGAGCCAGGGCCCAGGTGCCCCGGGCGGCGCGAAAAGTTACATCCTAAACGGCAAAATGACCGAGGGCTTCGCTTTCGTGGCCTATCCGGCGGAATACAGGTCGTCCGGCGTGATGACGTTCATCGTTGGGGCGGATGGAGTGGTGTATCGAAAGGATCTGGGCAAGCAGACCGATGTTCTCGGCAAGGCCATGAAGGAATACAACCTCAATTCCAGTTGGCAAAAGGATGAAGACCAGCAGGAGGAGACTGCCGGCGAGCAGAAAACCAAGTGAAGAATGTTCTGTCGCCGCACTCGGTTCGGCGGCCTTGCAGC
>CAWEXR010000008.1:0-11349 GCA_963813045.1 uncultured Acidobacteriota bacterium | reverse complement strand
ACCCCTGAAAACAAGTTTTGCGTAGTCGCAACCCAAGAGCGCCAGCGACTACATGCCGCGAGAAAGACAGCGCAAAGGCACGCGCTTCGCGCGGTCCGTCTGATGTCGGAGCTAAAGCTCCGACCCCCTAATCGGGGTGACCCGTGCGCCGGCGGGGGAGCCTGAGACCTCCCCTGAGGCGAAACATCCCGCGCCGCCGGCGCCTGATCCTTTCGCGCGAGCAACAGCCAGGAGTGAAGTCTACGGGAATCTTTTCATTCGGCCAAGCCTGCAAGCAGCTTCCTGCCGCGGGCGCGCATGGCGGGAGTGCCGATGTCCGTCAGATCCTTCAGTAGCGGAAGGATTTTCGCCCTGAGCGCGGCGTCCTCGGCGGCCAGGCCAGCGAGTCCCGTCATCGCGAAAGTTTTCACGATGCTGCTTTTGTCGCGAAGATAATCGAAGAGGATGTCCACGGCGACGGCGCGATCCCTGGCGCGAAGATTCATCCGCGGGAAGAGGGCCGCCATATGCCAACGGACCTCTTGCTGGCGGGTGCTGCCTGAAATTTCGAGGATCGTCTTTTTGTGAGGTTGAAGAAGCTCGGGCCGTTGCACAGTGATTTTCTCTAAGGCGTCAGCGGCGCGCATGCAAATGATGGGATCTTCGCTCGTCAACCCTTCCACCAAGACCCGGAAAAGACGTGGACGGGCAAGCACGTCGGCGACGACTTCGTTGGAACGGCCAATGCTGCGACGGTCACCGCCGGCGAGTTTTCTGAGTATCGGGTGAGGCATTTGAGCGGGAAGCTCCCGATATACTGCTACTCCGGCTCCTCAATCAGGGATTCGGGGCGGACGACGACGACGACGCCGCCTTCGGAGACGGCATAGCGGGCGCGGTCGGCTTCGAGGTCATGGCCGATGATGGTGCCTTCGGGCAGCTCCACGTGGCGGTCAATGATCGCACGGCGGATGCGGCAGTGCCGGCCGATGTTGACGTGGTTGAAGACGATCGACTCTTCGACTTCGCTGTAGCTATTGACGCGCACGTCGTAGCCGACGACCGATTTCTGCACGCGGCCTCCCGAGACGATGGAGCCGCCGGCCACGACGGAATCCAGCGCCACACCCATGCGTTCCGGATCGGCGAAGACGAATTTCGCCGGAGGGTACTGCCGTTGCCAGCTATGGAGCGGCCAACTTTTGTCGTAGAGATTGAAGATCGGCGAAACGGACACGAGGTCCATATTGGCTTCGTGATAGGCGTCGATGGTACCGACGTCGCGCCAGTAGGCGGTCTCTTTCTTGTTTTCGTCGCGGAAATTGTAGGCGAAGACGCGGTATTTCCCGATGATGCGCGGAAGAATATCCTTACCGAAATCGTGAGACGAGCTGGGATCTTCGGCGTCGTCGATCAGGATCGGCACGAGAAGCTGCGTATTGAAGAGATAGACGCCCATCGAGGCGTTGCATTTGCCGGGATGAACGCGCGAAGGTTTGGGATCGGCTGGCTTTTCCTGAAAGCCCACGATGCGCCAGTCGGCGTCGGTTTCGAGGATGCCGAATTTTCGCGCGGCGGCCGCGGGTTCCATCTCAATCGTGGCAACGGTGACGTCCGCGCCGGAATCCGCGTGCTGCTCGAGCATCGTCTGGTAATTCATCTTGTAGATATGGTCGCCCGAGAGGATGAAGACGTAGTTCGACTGCTCGCTGCCGATGGAATAGATGTTCTGATAGACCGCATCGGCCGTGCCCTGATACCAGTGCTGCGAGACGCGCATCTGCGGGGGCAGCACTTCCATGAAATCGCCGTGCCCCATCAGCGAGGACCAGCCGCGGCGGACGTGGCGGTTGAGGCTGAGAGCTTTGTACTGCGTAAGGACGAACACACGGCGCAGATCGCTGTTCAGGCAGTTCGAAAGCGTCAGATCGATGATCCGATACACGCCGCCGAAGGGAACCGCGGGCTTGGCGCGATCGCGCGTCAACGGCCAGAGCCTCTCGCCCTGGCCACCCGCCAGCAGAACACCGATCGCGTTGCGCATGGACGGCATAGCTTAGATTTCCGCGGGATGAATTCTCCCGCGCTTACCATTCTAACAGTTATGTCGGTCTGCTCCACAGGGGCACGAGCAGGAACGGACCAAGGGCGAGCGAGCAAGCCGAGACGACGCGTCGTTTAGACGGTGGCTTACTCCTTGGTAATAAATTTGGTCTTGACTTGTGGAGTGGCCTTCTATAGAAACAGCAAGCAATAGCCGGTTTGGAGTGGTCCCGGTTACGCTAGCTGTAGATTGTATCCATCAGGTCAAACTCAAAACAGGGGAACGGGGGTGAATACGCGTGGCGGAAGTTGTCATTCAAGAGGGTGAGTCTTTGGAGAACGCCCTCCGGCGGTTCAAGCGCAAGGTCCAGTCGGAGGACATCATCAAGGAAATCAAGAAGCACAGCTACTACATGAAGCCGGGTGAGAAGCGTCGAGCCAAAGAGGCCCTCTCGCGTAAGCGTCTCCGTAAAAAGCAGCGGCGTGAGCAAGACTAGGCGTCTGGATCGTCTGATTCCTAACAGGCAGTTTCGTGTCGGCGGGAGCGTGAGAGCCGCAGATGGATTATGGCGCTCACGCCCGGCACAGACTGCACCGCTGCCTGCTCCTGCACGAGCACGGTCCCGGAGCAGCGTATGGAATACCATGACAAGGTGCTTAAGTGCGCCGATTGTGGAGCTGAATTCGTCTTCACCGCCGGCGAGCAGATGTTTTTCGCCGACAAGGGCTTCAAGAACGAGCCCAAGCGGTGCAAGGCGTGTAAGGCAAATCGCGCGCAAGGCAATGGCGAGTCTGGATCGGCAAACGTTCAGCGGGTTGAAACGAAGACGGTTTGCTCGCAGTGCGGGAAAGAAACTACGGTTCCTTTCAAGCCGACACAAGGGCGCCCCGTATATTGCCGCGAATGCTTTCAACAACGGCGATCCATGGGGGCTTCAACCGCGGCGGGATAGGACGGCGAGGGTCGCGCCGCCGTTCTAGCCGCGCTGGATCACTACCCAGCCAAAAGAAGCACGCAGCAGCAACGCGGGCTGAAGGCAGAAGTTCGGGCGAAAAAGAGAGCAGTGTCCGGCGCCCGGCGCAATCCTGGCCGCGGCGGGGACCCGTGATCTTTTCGCTCTGCTCGCGCTTTGCTTGGACTCCTTCCAACCCGCGCATCCATCGCGGCCGCCCCCCGATTGACCCGGTTAGACCCACGGCTTAAGATAATTCCCGGACAAACTGTGCGAGGTCCCATGGATGAAAAAGCCCTCCGCGATTATCTGCGGCGTTTCCTGAGCTGGCACGAGTCTCATGCCAACTGGAAAGCGGCGCTCAAGGATTTTCCAGTCAAGGACCGCGGAACCCGGCCTCCCGGCGTGCCGTATTCGGCCTGGGAGCTGCTTGAGCACATGCGGATCGCGACGCACGATATTCTCGAGTTTTCCCGGGACGCAAAACACGTGTCGCCGGACTGGCCCGCGGGTTACTGGCCGAACAAGCCCGCGCCGCCGAATGCGGCTGCGTGGGACAAGAGCGTGAAATCGCTCGAACAGAATCTGGAAGCGATGGGAAAGTTCGTGGCCGATCCGAAGACGGACCTTTTCGAGAAAATCCCGCACGGATCGGGCCAGACCGTTCTGCGAGAAGCGCTGCTGATCGCGGACCACAATGCATATCATGTGGGCCAGCTTGTCCTCGTACGCCGGCTCCTGGGTTGTTGGCCGGAAACCTGATCGGCAGTTCGCGGTCTTCGCGAGCCCTCCGGCGTCTTATGATGGAATGTTGCGCGCACATTGGGGAGCGGTGTAGATGAGCAGGGAACAAGTCATCGCGGAATCAACGCCGTCGAAAGACGCGCAGGAGCGCATCTGGGAGTCGTTCCGGCGATGGGGATACCTTCAGGCAAGTCTTGATCCACTGGGTGATCTCGCGCCGGTTGCGATGCCCGAGCTGGACGTCGCAGGCGCGGATGCGGAAGCGGCGCGCCGGGTCTATTGCGGGAGCATCGGCGCGGAATTCATGCACATTGCGGACCGCGAGCGGCGGCTATGGGTCCAGGAACGCATGGAGTCGGAAGCGCCGGAGCCCGATCGGGCGAGGATTCTGGATCTGCTGGTCCGCGCGGAAGTTTTCGAGCAGGTCCTGCAAACCCGGTATCTTGGCACGAAGCGCTATTCGCTCGAAGGCGAATCGGCGCTGCTCCCGTTGCTCGATGCGATCCTGAATGCGGCCTCCGAGCAGGGCGCCGAAAAGGCCATGGTGGCCATGAGCCATCGGGGGCGGCTCAACGTGATGGTGAACATCGTGGGCCGTCCGGCGGCGGAGCTGTTCGCGCGGTTTGAGGATGTGGACCCGCGCAGCACGCTGGGCAGCGGCGACGTGAAATACCACATGGGCGCAACCGGGGAGTTTCACGCGGCGAGCGGACGGGTGGTGGAGATGCACCTGGTTTCCAATCCGAGCCATCTCGAGGCCGTCGATCCCGTGGTCATGGGCCGGACGCGCGCGAAGCAGATGCGCCGGGGCGGCCAGGGACGGCAAATGGTGGTCCCGATCGTGATGCACGGCGATGCGGCGTTCGCGGGCCAGGGCATCTGGGCCGAAACACTGAACATGGCGGGGCTCGAAGGCTTCACGGTGGGCGGCTCGGTGCACATCGTGGTGAACAACCTGATCGGGTTCACGACCGTGCCGCGCGACGAGGTCTCCTCGCATTTTGCTTCGGACCTGGCCAAGCGTCAGCCGGTGCCCATTTTCCACGTCAATGCGGAGGACCCGGAGGCCGTGGTGCGCGTGGGCCGGATCGCGCTGGGCTACCGATATGCGTTCGGCGCGCCCGTGGTCGTGGACCTGATCGGCTATCGAAGGCACGGCCACAGCGAAGTGGACGACCCCACCATCACCCAGCCCCTGCGCTACCGGAAGATTGAGGCGCATCCTCCGGCCTGGCAAATCTACGCGCGGAACACCGGCGCCGATCCGGCACCGATCGTCCAGCGCGTGCGCGAAGAGCTGGACGCCGCGCAGGAGGAAGCCAAGGAAATCGAGAAGCGCCCGACGATGCGACGGCTGCCGCGCTACTGGGGCAAGTTCCGCGGCGGGCGTTACGACGCCTCGCTCGAAGTGGATACGGCCGTCCAGCAGGAATCGCTGACCGCGACCGGAGAAGCTCTGACGAGCTATCCCGACGGCTTCCACATCCATCCCAAAGTGAAGAAGCTTCTCGAGCAGCGGCGCGAGATGGCGCGCGGCAAACGCGCGATCGATTTCGGGATGGCCGAGGCGCTGGCCTTCGGGTCGTTGCTGAAGCAAGGAATTCCCGTCCGGCTTTCCGGGCAGGATTCGCGGCGCGGCACGTTCAACCAGCGGCACGCCGCGCTGATCGATATCGAGAACGAGGAAGAGTACGTGCCGCTCGCGCATGTGGCGCCGGGCGAGGCGTGGTGCGAGATCTACAACTCGCCGCTTTCGGAGGCCGCGGTGCTGGGCTTCGAGTACGGCTTCAGCCGCGATTTTCCCGAGGCGCTCACGCTGTGGGAAGCGCAATTCGGCGATTTCGCGAACGGCGCGCAGATCGTGATCGACCAGTTCATCGCGGCCAGCGAGGACAAGTGGAATCTGCTTTCCGGCGTCGTGCTGCTGCTCCCGCACGGCTACGAAGGACAGGGTCCGGAACATTCCAGCGCGCGCATCGAGCGATTCCTGCAGCTTGCCGCGCGCGACAACATTCAGGTCTGCCAGCCTTCGACGGCCGCGCAATATTTTCATCTCCTGAGGCGGCAAGCGCTGCGAAGCTGGCGCAAGCCGCTCATCGTCTTCACGCCGAAGAGCATGCTGCGGAACCCCGCGGCGGCGTCGCCGCTTTCCGAACTTGCGGGTGGGCGCTTCCGCAACGTGATTCCGGACGCCGGCGACGGATCGGCCGAGCGCGTCCTGCTGTGCACGGGGAAAATCGGCCACGAACTTCAGGCGGAACGGAAGCGCCATCCGGAGGGCGCTCCCGCGATCGTGTTCGTCGAGCAGCTCTATCCATTTCCCGATGGCGAGATCGCCGCGGAGATGGACCGCCACGCGAGCGCGCGCGAGTTCGTGTGGGTGCAGGAAGAGCCCGGCAACATGGGCGCGCACGCCTTCGTGATTCCGGAACTCGAGCGGCTGGCCCGCGGGCGTTCGGTGCTATCGGTGAATCGCTCCATGAGCGCGAGCCCTGCAACCGGGTCGGGAAAAGCGCACGAGATGGAGCAGAAGACGCTGCTTGCCTTGGCTCTTGGGACCTAAGCAGGAAGGCTGCACCCAAGTACTCTCCACTCCCAACCCTCGCTTTCAGACGCGCGAGAGGATTATGCTGTGAAAGCTCGGGAGTTGCCTCAGCTCGTTTGACGAAAAGCCCGCGTTGCTGAACATTTTTTCGTATTCCGAAAAAGTATAGGCGTCGCCCGCGGGAGTCATGCCGAGCATCATCATGCCGAAGCTGGCCGCCCGCGCCGGCGTGACGCGATCTTCGTTGGGTATGAAGTCGAGCGTCACAGCCACGCCGCCCGGCGCGAGGGATGCGCGTATCTTTCGCATCAGCGTCTCGATGGTCGCCGCGTCGAAGTGGTGCAGGAAGCTTGTGATCAGAACGATGTCGTAGCCCGACCCCAATTCCACGTCGAAAGCGCTGCCCGGCACGCGATGAAAGCGCGCCTCCACGCCCGCCGCGCGGGCATTCTCCGCGGCGACTTCGAGAACCGGCGCCCAGTCCTGCGCGAAGATTTCGGCGTTCGGATTATGCTTCGCGATGGTGATGCCGTACATCCCGTGCCCGCCCGCCACATCCAGCACCTTCCATTTTTTGCCCGCGCCCGCATCGAGGTTGCGTGCGATCTCCTCGGCGATCGGCGTCATCATCGGGGCCATCGAGCGCGCGAACTCGACCCAGATCGGATTCTCCTCCGAGATCGAACCCTCGCCGCCGGCCATCGCTGTGCGGCCCGTGCGAATTGTCGCGGCCAGGTCGTGATACGCGTTGATGGTTTCCGGCAGCGTCAGGAATCCCGCTGCGGATGCGATGCACGCGGGCGAGCGCTGGTCGAGGAACGTCGCCGAGTCCTCGGTGAGCCCGTAGCGCTGCCCCTGCTTGGTCAGAAACCCGATGATCGTGAGGTAGTCGCACAGAATGCGGATGCCGCGCTCGGTCGCCTGGCAGCTCTTCGCCAGCGCCGCAACGGTGTCCGCCCCTGCGCCGATGCGCGTGAACACGTCGAGCGCGATCCCCGCGCGCAGAGCCGCGGTCTTCTGATAGGCATTCAGCGTGTCCTGGATCAGTTCCGGGCTGCGCCGGGGGCGTGAAGTTTGCGTGGCCATGATTGTCTGGTTCCTTTTGATGCCGCAGGGCTCGGCGCCCGTCGTCAGTGCGATGCATCGGGCGCAGCGGGCGCGACGGAGTTTTCGGCGAAGCACCAGTGAACGAATGCCGGGGTGTACCACCGGTTGACGCCAGCGGGGACATCCTGCTCGTTCAGTTGCTGAAAATCAAATTGAATCTGGCCGTCGGACTTCACCGTGGCGCGAAGAAATCCGTAGACGTTGGTCTGAGCCGCCTTCGCATCCGCCTTGTTGTCCGGCAACGCATATCTCTGCGCGCCCGCCGTGCCGATAATCCATCCCGGCAGCACGCCGCCGTGCTCGCGCCAGTAGGCCGTATTGAAGATGCCATCCATGAAGTAGTGCGAGTGGCTGGCGAGGACGTAGACGCGCTTGTGATTCTCATTTTGCGCCTTCAGCAGATCGCTGTAGACGCGGCGGCCCGCTTCGACGGCCGATTCATCCGACTGATCCATGCTGTGATTCGCCGAAATGCTTTCCGGCAGCGCCTCGTGCATGCCCACGACGATGGTGCGAATCGCGGCGTTTGCCGCGTCCGAGCGCATCGTTTTTTCAAACCAGCCGACCTGGGCCGCGTCGAACTGGTCCGTGGTGGCATTGTCGAGATTGATGAAATCCACGCCGCGCTCGACCCAGTGGTAATAGGATTTCGGCTCGAGATCGTTGGGATCATCCCGCAGACGCTGACGGCGCAGCACAGGAACGTTCAACCAGGGACGGAACAAAACGAGATACTCCGCGCGAGTCTTCGGTTTTACCGTTTCGTGGTTGCCGATGCCGAGCCGAACCGGGAGGGCGCCGAAGGGCGCGATCTGACTTCTGATGAAATCCTTCCAGGCAATGTCCAAGTATTCGGGCATGCTGAGCGGCTTCGCGAGATGTTGGGGCTGATGCTGGATGTCCTCATCGATGCCGGCAATCTTCCGGAAATCGCCGAGGTGCCAGTAGAAAAGCGGTCTCGTCTTCTTCACGCCCGCCGCGATCGCCGGCATCACGACGTCACCGCAGTTGCGCGAATCACCGGACACGGTGAACTTCCATGACGCCGCTTTTGGCGCTTCGGAGGGATGGGAAGCGCTCCCGTCGGCTGGCGCTGCGGATGGGAGGGGATGCGCGCCCAAGACCGCGACCACCAGCGCCGCCCGAACCAACAGAGTCCGACCTTTCATTGAGTTTCCACGAAAGTTTCCTGCCGCACGGGACGCCGAGCGACGCAAGCCATTGTGCCGCGAGGCTCGCGATGTGGCAACTGTTCTCCGATCACCCAGCCCGCGGCCGCGTGGTGACACCTGTCTGACGTTGACCTCGCGCCTCCGACGGGCTATTTTACCGGCGACAATTCGGCGAGGCCCTGCACGACAACACGGCCAAGCGTCCTGCGATGTGAGCTGGCACCCGTAAAATAACACTCGGGACGGCAACGGACGCGCTTTTCAAACTCCGCCGCGCAGTTCGGCACACGGAGGAGTTATGAAAAAGTGGCTTGCAGTTGTGTTGTTCGCGCTTTCGGTTCTCACCAGTGCGATGTGGCTTAAGTCGTTCTCACGCCACATCCTGCTGGCAGACACGTCATCTCCCATGCCCCCGATTCCCCCGGGCAGCCCTGGAGCGGCGCCGCCTTCGGCGCATTAGTTGGGCTTTCCCGTTTCGAGATGACGGGACCAAAACGGGCCGCGCGAATGGGCAGGTTCGATGCTTGGTCCCGTCGACTTTGCGTTGTGGATCGCGGGCTTCGTCTTCGAAGCGGCTGCGGTGTTGTCCGTTTTCTATCGCAAAGCCTTCGCGCGCTACTACTCGGTCTGCCTCTACATGGCCTGCACGTTCCTCGTCCAGGGCGCGCAGTACATCTGCTTCCTGAAGTTTGGATTCCACTCGCCGCAGTATTTCTATCTCTACTACTATTCGGACAGCTTGCTGACGGTCCTGCTTTTTTTCGTCGTCACGCATTTCTACCTGCTCGCTTTTGCCGAGATGGGCACGGACCGTTATATTCGCGCTGGAGCCGTGTTGCTGCTTCTGCTGACCGCTGCTGTCTCGTTTTTCGTCGTTCGGCAGCACAGGAGCCACCTGACGGAGCACTTCGTCGTCGAGCTGGGCCAGGGCCTTTACTTCGTAGGGACTGTATTGACGTATATCCTCTGGGGCGCGATGATAAGGCGCCGCGAGAGGCCCGCCCGGCTCGCCCAGCTCGTCCTGGCCCTCGGCATCTATTACAGCGCGACGGCCGGGGCGTATGCTTTGCAAGACCTGTTCCCGGGGCGGGAGATGCCGGCCATCGCTTGGCTGCCCCCGGCCGCGAATGTCTGGCTCTCTCTGGCTTGGACGTTCGCGTTTCTAAGAACAAAGGAAGAAGCGCGCGTGATGATACCCAACTTGGCGGTGAAGGCCCGATGATCGCGGTGTTGATCTACGTCGTTTCGCTCGCGGCACTCGCTCAGTTTTTTTTCTACTACTGCCGATCGGTCCTGGCTTCGAGCAGGAAGGTCGAGCTCTCGGCGCGCGTGCGCGAGGCGGCGGGAGTGGGTGGTAACAGCGTTGCGGCGGACGACTTCGAACGATTCCTGGAGTTGGTGCGTCTTTGTCCGGAAAACAGCGCCGACCGGGCCGGCATCCGCGCTGTAGGCGCTTACTATGGCTTGCTGCACGTTCTCGCTCGTCTGACGGGCGCGGCGGCTCCGAGCGTCGCCGCGTGGGCGGAAAGGGAGCGGCAGGGCTGCTCTCATTTTGCGGCCGTGGCTCTCGATCGCCGCATCTCTTTCAGCCGCGCCTTGTTCATGCAGCAGGCGAGCAGCGGGTCGTAATCACCCGGCCGCCGATTCCCCGCCACTCTCGACCCTCCCCAAGCCGGCTGCTACCATGAAGTGGTCCTGAGCTCTGGCTGGATGGCCGCCCGTGACGCCGCTCGAACAACTCGCGTTGGAGAACATTCACGGCCTGGGCCTGCTCGCGCCCGGCGATCGTGTCGGCGTCGCGGTTTCGGGCGGCGGAGATTCGGTGGCGCTGCTGCGGATGCTCGAGGGCCTGCGCGATGCGCTGGGGATCACGCTGCTCGTGGTTCATTTCGACCACGGCCTGCGGGGCGCCGAGTCCGAAGCCGATGCGCTGTTTGTCGCGGAGTTGGCGCGGGAGCGCGGCGTGGAGCTCATCCTCGAACGCGCGGATGTTGCGGCGGCGGCCGCGAGCCACAAATGGAATCTCGAAGACGCAGCCCGGCGTCTCCGCTACGCATTTTTCGAGCGCGTCGTCAATGAAGGCCGGGCAACGCGCATTGCAGTCGCACACACGGCGGACGACCAAGCCGAAACGGTTCTCGCGCATTTGTTGCGCGGGACGGGTCCGGCCGGCCTCGCGGGAATCTATCCGATCGCCGGGGCGGTCGTGCGGCCCGTGCTTGGCCATCGGCGCGACGATCTCCGGAAATATCTCCGCGAACTCGGACAAACGTGGCGCGAAGACGCGACCAACCTCGACCTGCGCCGCTCGCGTGCGCGGATTCGCGGACAGCTCCTGCCCTTGCTCGAGCGGGATTTTTCTCCGCTCGTCGTGAGGCGTCTCGCGAGGCTGGCCCGGCTTTCGCGCGAGGAGGAACAATTCTGGACCGCGTTGGTGGAGGATCGTTTTCACGCGCTGGTCCGCGCCGGGGGCGGGACATTCGCGATTCGCATTCGCGACCTGTTGGCGCCGCTCGATTTGCCCGCCGGGGGGCTTCGCGAAGAAGCGGCGCGTGGGAGCGAACGGTCCCCCTTGCGCGCGCTGACCGAGCGTTTGATTCGCCGCCTGTACCAGGATCTGCGCGAAGACAGGCGCGGCCTGACGGCCGAGCGCGTGGAACAGGTGATGCACCTGGCTTCGGAATCCACAAGCGGGCGGTGCATCGAACTGCCGGGCGGCATCCGCGTCGAGCGGAGTTTCGATGAGCTGATCTTTTCGCACGCGCTCCACGAGAAACGCGCTGCAGGCACGCGAGAAACCGGCCGT
>CAWEXR010000007.1:0-197717 GCA_963813045.1 uncultured Acidobacteriota bacterium | reverse complement strand
CATGCGATGGCGATGTCGAGTTCGTCGTATGCGAAGCTCTTCACCTCGGCTTTGATGAAATGTCTGCCGATCTCCGGCGCGACGCTAGCCAGCTTGCTATCCGCCGCAAACGCAATCCTCTTTACCTCCCGATGGTGATCGCGGACGAAGCGTACGTGCCGAAGGAAGCTGCCCAGATTCTCCCAACCGGGAAATTCGCGGACATGGATCACCAGCCCTTGCAGGTAACCGTGCGCTTCGATCCACGCATCGGCGGTGACCGCCAGCGCGTCGAAATCCTGCGCGCGCAGCGCTTGCTTGACTTCAACCACGATCACGCCGGAGTCGGGAAGAAGACGGTGAGAAACGGCCGCGCCCTCGGGAAGAGAAACCAGCCAGGCGACGGCCTCGGCAAGCTCTTGATTGCCGAACACGCGGACAGGACACGGCATGAGGAAACCCATCAGCCGCGTGGATTCGCGGATCCAACCCACGTGCGTGACGACGGCGCAGCCGTCGAAAAGCCGCATGGAATGAAGCCCGATTCTCGCGTCTTCCCACGCAGCGCCCGGAGTGAAGCCCTCGAACTCCGGCCCAAGCTGATACAGAAATCGAATGCGACGTCCCTCGCGCCGTGCTTCATCCATAATCGGCACGCAGACTTGTTCGTAATCCTCCCTCGATATCTTTCCGACAGCCTTCAGGCCATCGATTCCATTCGGGAGATCCTTCAGTTTCTCAAGCATGGTTCCTCCTTTTTCAAATCGCGAGGGAGGCGACGCCGGAGCGGCGGCCGACGGCGCGCAGCACCAGGTCGGCAAGCGCGCGGATCAAGAGCGGCGAGTCGTTGAGCGCGGGCATCATGTGGAAATCGCCGATGCCGAGCGATTCGGCCTGCTCGCGCGCCTCGATGTTGATTTCGTGCAGCGTCTCGATGTGTTCGGTGAGGAAGGAAATCGGGATCACGAGCATCCGGCGAACTCCGCTCGCGCGCCAGCTTCTCGATCGTGCCGGTGAGCGACGGCTGGAGCCATTTCTGCGGCCCGACCCGGCTCTGGAAGCAGAGGACGTGCGGGTTCGGCCAGGCTCCGAGTTCGCGCACCAGCCGGACGCTCGCCTCGATCTGCTGCGGATAGGGATCGCCCTTCTCGACCAGCGCCATCGGCAGGCCGTGCGCGCTGAAGACGAGATGAACGTCGTCCGGCCGCGGAAGCTGCCGCAGGACGCTGTTCGTCCGCTCGACGATTCCCGCGATGTAGTCCGGGTGATCGAAAAAATGATCGATCACCTGCACCGGAACTTTGGGCGTGTACAGCCGGTTCCACTCCTTGAGGCTGCTGCCCGTGGTCGCGAAGGAGTAGTGCGGGTAGAGCGGCAGCAGGACCAGCTCGTCGAACGGCGCGCTCTCGAGCCACGCAATCGCTTCTTCGGTGTCCGGATGCCAGTAGCGCATGGCCACCCCCACGCGCGCCGGAAGGTGCGGGCGCAGCGCCGTGGCGAGCGCCCTCGCCTGCTGCTCGGTGAGGCGCCGGATCGGCGAGCTGCCGCCGATTTCGGCGTATTTCAGCCGGACGGTTTTCGAGCGCGTGGTGGAGATCAGCTTCGCGAGCGGCTTGCGCGCGAGAAACGAGCCGGGGAAATTGATGATGTCGGGATCGCAGAACAGATTGTAGAGAAACGGCTCGACGGCCGCCTGCGAGTCCGGGCCGCCCAGTTGAAACAGGACGACCGCGATATTTTTCCCTTCCGCCATGTTGTTCTGTACGAAGAATAAGATGCCACAAAGCCGGCAAAGGACGCCACGGAAAGTCTCGCGGGCAATCGTATTGACGCTTCGCGCGAATCTGTCTACATTCGTATCGTGCCCGTCAAAAAAATCCAAGTCGGCCAGGTCTGGAAAAAAGACGACAGCGGCGAATCCTTTCTGATCACGAAAATCTATGGCGAAGCGCTCGGCACCTTCGCGCTTCTGCGCAAAACCGGCGCCGAAAACGAGCCTCCCATTCGCGTCAAGGTTTCGCACACCGGTGTAACGCCCGTGCTTCCCGGCTTCACCTACACGCAGGAATCCGGCGATTTTTAGCTTCACTTCGAGGCATCCGATCGTTCACTGGTGGTGACAATTTTGGCCGTTTTTTGCACTCTAAACTGGGCTCAGCTGCCGATTTGTAGCCAATAAACTGCGGCGCGACTGGCTCGCCGAAAAGTCGCGGGTTTTCGGCGGCGCAGGTTTGCGTACCCGAATCTCCGAAGCTGGTTTAGAATGGGCTGCGCATGGCTCCTTCAGGTTCGCCCGATTTCGTACATCTGCACCTCCACACGGACTACTCTCTCCTCGACGGCGCTTGCGAAATCGGCGAACTGACGGCCGAAGCCGCGCGCCGCGGGATGAGGGCCGTCGCGGTCACCGATCACGGTAACCTCTTTGCCGCCGCGAACTTCTACCACCAGGCCACCACCCACGGCGTGAAGCCGATCATCGGCTGCGAGGTTTACGTCGCCCCGGACAACCACAAGAATCGCGGCGCCGAGGCCGAGCGCTCGAACCATCTCGTCCTGCTCTGCGAAAACGAAGAAGGCTACCGGAATCTGATCCAGCTCGTCTCGACCGGCTTTCTCGACGGCTTCTACTACAAGCCGCGCGTGGACCACGAACTCCTCGCGCAACACAGCAAAGGGCTGATCGCGCTGTCGGCGTGCCTGCGCGGCGAAGTGGCCGACGCGCTGCTCTCGGAAAAATACGAGCAGGCGAAAACGAACGCGTATCGCCTGCGCGACATTTTCGGCAAGGGCAATTTTTTCCTCGAGGTGCAGGACCAGGGGATGGAAATCGAAACGCGAATCAACCGCGATCTGGTGAGCCTGTCGAAGGAAACCGGAATTCCGCTCGTCGCAACCAACGACTGCCACTATCTGACGCGCGCGGACTCTCACGCGCAAGAAGTGCTGATGTGCATCCAGACGGGCAAGACGATGAGCGACGGGCAGCGGATGAAGTTCGCGACCGATCAGTTTTATTTCAAGACGGCGGAGGAAATGGCGCAGGTGTTCCGCGAGCTGCCGGACGCGGTCTCCCGCACCGTGGCGATCGCCGACCGCTGCAACCTGAAGATCCAGCGCGTGGGCAATCCGTTCCCCGAATTCAAGGTTCCCGAAGGCCACACGACGGACTCGTATTTCGAGCGAGTGGTACGCGAGGGTTTCGCCGCGCGCGTGCCGCTGCTCGAGCGCCGCGCCAAGGAGAACCTGCTTCGCCACCCGCTGCAGCAATACGAGCAGCGCCTCTCCGACGAAATCGAAATGATCAAGAAGATGCGCTTCGCCGGCTACTTCCTGATCGTGTGGGATTTCATCCGCTACGCCCGCGCGCAGGAAGTCCCGGTGGGGCCGGGCCGCGGCTCGGCGGCCGGCAGCCTGGTGAGCTACGCGCTGCGAATCACGGACGTCGATCCGCTGCAATACGACCTGCTGTTCGAGCGCTTCCTGAACCCCGAGCGCGTCTCGCTGCCCGATATCGATATCGACTTTTGCATGCGCCGACGCGGCGAAGTGATCGAGTACGTCCGGCGGACCTACGGCGAGAAGAACGTGGCGCAGATCATCACCTTCGGAACGATGGCCGCCAAAGCCGTGCTCAAGGATGCGGGCCGCGCGCTGGACATGCCGTACGGCGAAGTGGACAAGATCGCGAAGATGATTCCCACCACGCTCAACATCGAACTCGAAGACGCGCTCAAGCAGACGCCGCAACTCGAGTCGCTTCGCAAAACGGACGAGCGCGTAAAGGAGCTGGTGGAGGTCGCGCTGCGCCTGGAAGGTCTCGCGCGCCATGCATCGACGCATGCCGCCGGCGTGGTGATCTCTCCGCTTCCGCTCACGGAGATCGTGCCGCTCTACAAGTCGAACAAGGACGAAATCACGACGCAGTACGACATGAACGCTCTCGAGCGGATCGGCCTGCTGAAGATGGATTTCCTCGGCCTGACGACGCTCACGGTGCTCGACGACGCGGTGCGGCTCGTGAAGCACAACCGCGGGATCGATCTCGATTTGAGCGCTCTGCCGCTCGACGACGCCAGGACCTATGCGATTTTCTCGCGAGGCGACACGACCGGCATCTTCCAGTTTGAATCGCACGGCATGCGCGACATCCTGAAGCGCTACCAACCGACTCGCCTCGAAGACCTGACCGCTCTCAACGCGCTCTATCGGCCCGGGCCGATCCAGGGCGGAATGATCCCAGACTTCATCGCGCGCAAGCACGGCGAGAAGAAAGTCACATACGATCTGCCGGAGCTCGAGGAATTCCTTTCCGAAACATGGGGCGTGATCCTGTACCAGGAGCAGGTGATGCAGATCGCCAACCGGCTCGCGGGATTCTCGCTTGGCGACGCGGACCTGCTGCGACGCGCGATGGGCAAGAAGAAGCCGGAGGAGATGGCCGCGCAGCGCGAAAAATTCCTGACGGGTTGCCAAGCGCACAAAGTACCGGCGAAGAAGGCCCAGAGACTTTTCGACCTCATGGAGGAGTTTGCCGGTTACGGCTTCAACAAATCGCATTCCTGCGCCTACGCGCTGCTTGCTTACCAAACGGCGTGGCTCAAGACGCACTATCCGGTCGAGTTCATGGCGGCGATGCTCACGTCCGAGACCGGCAACACCGAAAAGGTGGTGAAGTACATCAACGAAGCCCGCAGCATGGGCATCACGGTGCTTCCGCCCAACGTAAATTCGAGCGACATGAATTTCACGCCCGTCGGCGACGACATCCGCTTCGGCCTCGCGGCCATCAAGAACGTCGGCGAGAATACGGTGAAGGGAATCCTGGCTGCGCGCGAGGCGCTGGGACAGTTCAAGAGTTTTTTCGAGTTCTGCGAATCGGTGGACGCGCGCCTGCTTAACAAACGCGTGCTGGAGAGTCTCGCGCGTGCGGGCGCGCTCGACGGCCTCGGCGCGCATCGCGCGCAGATGATTGCTGTGATCGATCGAGCCATCGAGCGATCTCAAAAACTGCAACGCGCGAAGGAGAGCGGCCAGCATGGTTTGTTTATGGGCGGCCAGACCGCGCCGATCGCGCCGCCACCTGAAAACCTCCCGGACGTGGACGAATGGCCCGAGCACGAGCTTCTGGCCGCGGAATACTCGACTCTCGGCTTTTTCATTTCCGGCCACCCGCTCGACAAGTACGCAGGGCGCTTGCAAGAGCTCCAGGCGGTCGAGCTTTCGACGCTCGAAGGACGGCGCAACGGCGAGGACATTGTAGTCGCCGGGATCATCGTCCAATCGCGTCCGATGAGGTCGCGCCGCGGCGCCCGCTGGACGATCCTGATACTGCAGGACCGCACGGGCGTGATCGAGGCCCTGGTTTTCCCCGAGGCGTTTCAGAAACTCGAGCCGATCTTGAAGGCCGCGACGCCGCTGCTGATCAAGGGACGCGTGGCAGTTGAGGACGTGGGCACCCGCGTGATCGTCGCCGACGCGCGCCCGCTCGACCAGGTGGCCACGAAGCCGTCGAACGGCGCACCCAGCCTGCTGCGCGTGCGGGTGGACCTCGGCGCGATCGATCCGGGAGCGCTCGACCGCCTCCACGAACTGTTTTCGAGCCACCCCGGCCGCTGCCGCGTTGCCTTCGAGCTCGTGAAGGACGACGGCAGCGAGGCGACGCTCGAAGCCTCGAGCGCCGTTCAAGCAGACCGGGAACTCGTCGAGCGCGTGCGCGAAATCTGCGGCAGCGATTCCGTTGCGGTGGTGCAATGACGGACTCGCGCGAGAAACGCAAGCTCGCCCGCGAGCGCCTGCGCCGCATACGCGCTCTTTCCAAACAGCGTCAACAGGAAACAGGAAAGAAACGGGCCGCTGAGGCTCCGGGGGAAGACGATGGTGTTCCCAACATCTCCAATCCCGCGATAGAACCCAAGCGGCCGGCGGTAGTGCGGCCTTCCCGCGTGAGAGAACAGCAGCGCCAGGTCGAGATCGAGGCACTCGAGCGCGACGTCGACGCTCTCAGCCGTCTGACCGATCCCACGGACGCGAACGCGGGGGATATCGATCGCATCCGCGGCGAGATCGAGGAGCTGAAGCGCGAGTTCTATACCCATCTGGGCGCCTGGCAGAAGCTCCAGCTCGCGCGCCATCCCCAACGGCCGTATACGGAAGACTTCGTCCGGCTCCTGTTCGAGAACTTCAGCGAGATCCACGGCGATCGCAATTTTGCAGACGATCCGGCTCTGCTCACCGGCATGGCGTGGTACCACGGCAAGCCCATCATGATCGTCGGCAGCCAGAAGGGCCGCGACACAAAGCAGCGCGTCGCCCGCAACTTCGGCCAGGCAAAGCCCGAAGGCTACCGCAAAGCGCTTCGGGCGATGAATCTCGCCGCGAAGTTCCGGCGGCCGATTCTGGTTTTCGTGGACACACAGGGAGCCTACCCCGGCGTGGATGCCGAGGAGCGGGGCCAGGCGGAGGCCATCGCGCGCAACCTGCGAGAGATGTCGCGCCTACCCGTGCCGATCATCGTCACGATCACGGGAGAGGGTGGCTCCGGAGGGGCGCTGGCGACCGCGGTGGGCGATCGCATCTTCATGCTCGAAAACGCGGTCTATTCAGTGATCTCACCGGAAGGCTGCGCCTCGATTATGTGGCGCGACGCAAGCAAGGCGGAACTGGCCGCCGAAGCGCTGAAGATCACAGCAGGAGACCTTCTCGAGCTGAAGCTGATCGACGAGATCGTGCCCGAGCCCGAAGGCGGCGCGCATACCGACCATGCCGCTACGGCCCGGCTGCTCGATCCGGTTCTGAGGAACTCTCTCGAGGAACTTTCGCTTCTCTCCGCGCAGCAGATCCTGGATCAACGGTACGAGAAGTTTCGCCGCATGGGGCAATTCTTCGCCTGAACGCAGGCGGGCTGAGGAACGACAAACTACGGGCGCTCGGGGCAATTTGACCACGAGGCTGTTTTTGGCGATGAGGCGCCGGCCGTTGTTGTTGCCGACGGCTTTGCGAAATCCGACTGTTGTTCCATATCCGATTGGGAGCAGCACCCAACCGTCAGCATCACACTCAACAGCACGAGTTCCAGAATCCCCACTAAAGATTGGCGAAGACCACACATGTGCGGCCTCCTTGCCGGTCTCTTGCATGGTTCGTTGATCGGTGGCGCTACTGTACGGGGATTCACATGAGCGAGGGATTAAGGTCCGATTATATTTACGTGCCTGGGACCATCCTGCTTGCAGCAAAGGGAAAACACCGGAGTATCAGGCAATTCTTCGTGAACGCGGGGTCTGGCAGTGGGTCACAGCGGCGGGCCGGATTGACTTTCGCGGCACCGCGGAGGAGGATGTCGGGGGGAACGAAGATGCGGCGTCTGAGGAAAGAAGATCAGGGAAACGCCGTCACGGAGTATGTGTTGTTGGTTGTTCTTGTGGCCCTAGGGGTAATCGCGGCCATCATGGGTTTCGGCGTCAATCTCAGGAATTTGTTTTCAAGCGCGGCAGCGAACGTCCACGGCTCTGGCGCTCATCAGGTTCACAATCCACCGAACCATCCTCCCACTGGAACAATCGAGTAACGGCGCGGCTCGGTGTGCGACTGAGTTTCCCGTTGTCAGGCCACCTAACTGGCTTGGCCGCCAGCTAGCCTCTTGAACTCCGGGTCCTCATGCAGGATTTTCAGGTCGGGGTCTTTCAGGCTCCAGTTAGCGTTGTGGTAGCCTGCCTCGACCGCCCGCCGGAAGGCGTCCAGCGCCTCCGCTTTCAGCCCCAGCAATCCGTACGTGCAGGCCGCGTTGTAGAGAATATTGGCGTCAGAGGGACGCATGGCGACGGCAATCTTGACGTGCATGGCCGCTCCTCCGGCGTCGCTAGCAATGGCCAAATTGGCCGCCAGCAGGATTCGCGCCCTGACGTCATCCGGAAAGTGTTCGAGCTGGTCCTGAAGAACCTCGGTCTCCCGCCTGCGCAAGCGCTCGGCATCCGCCTTGCGCCCGAGCCGTTCGAGCGAATTGATCAGCGGAACGACCGCGTTGTAGTCCTTACTGACGATCTCCATGGCGCTTTCGGCGAGGCTTGCCGCTTCCTCATAGCGCCCCGAAGCGAAATAGGCCCGCCCGAGCACGTCGTATGCGCCTTCGCACTCGGTCTGTTGCGCAAGCGCATGCAACGCCATGTGAATGGCTTCCTCATAGCGGTGTTGCGCGTAGAGTATGCGCGCTCGCGCGGATAGCACTTCGGGCAAGTCCGGCGCAAGCTCCTCCGCCCGGGCACACGCTTCCAGGCCCTTCTCGACATACTCGGGGCTCTCCTTGCGCAATTCATGCATGCCGCCCCAGGCCTGCGCGATTCCCGCGTAGGCCAGCGCGAAATTCGGGTCCGCATTCACAGCCTCTTGATACATTGCCAAGGCGTATTCGAACTGCTTCTGTCGCAGGTAATTCCGGCCGCGCAGGTAGAAGTCGTAGGCCTGTGGGTTGGCGGTCGGCTTTCTGGCGATCACTTTTTCCTCGTGCGGCGAAAGGGTGATCTCCAGCGCCTTGGCGATGCTCAAGGAAATTTCTTCCTGGATGGCGAAGACGTCTTCCATCTGACGGTCGTAGCGCTCCGCCCAGACGGAATGGCGCGTGGCGACCTCGACGAGTTGCGTCGTAATCCGCAGACGGTTGCCCGCGCGGCGAATGGAGCCTTCCAGTACGTACATGGCCCCCAGTTTCTCGCCCACCTGCGGCGCGGTTACCGGCTTATCCCGGAACGGCAGCATCTCGGAACGCGGGAAGATTTCCAGGCGCGCAATTTTTGACAGCTCGGTGACGATGTCTTCGGTCATTCCGTCGCGGAAGTACTCGTCTTCCTTGGCACCGCTTAAATTCTCGAAGTAGAGTACGGCCACGGTCTTCTTCTTGGGGCCGGAGACGACCGGGGGAGCGGCGGCGCCACGGGAGGGCTCCGGAGTTCGCGCCGCGGAATCGGGCCGGCCGGAAGAGTCCATATCGCGTTTCAGCCGTTTCAGGTCCGCACGCAATTCCGCGGCGGTCTGACAGCGGAAATCACGGTCCTTTTCGAGCGCCTTGGCGACAAGACGATCCAGTTCCGGCGGCGCCTTCGGATTCCTTTTGGAAACCGCCTCCGGGGAGTCGTTTAAGATGCGATTGAAAATAATCGCCGTAGTGTTCCCCTGAAAAGGGAGCACGCCCGTGACCATCTCGTAGAGCACGACGCCAAAAGAAAACAAATCCGTGCGCGCGTCCAACTCTTCGCCGCGCGCCTGCTCAGGCGACATATACGCCACCGTGCCAAGCGTGCTTCCGGGACTCGTCAAATCCGCCAGAGAAACAGCCGCAGTCGTTTGGGTCGGGGAGTTGGCCGCGCCTGTTGCGCTTGCTCCGGAGTTGAGAGCAGCGTCTACCTTGGCCAGGCCGAAGTCGAGTATCTTCGCGCCCCTGCCGGTAACAAAAATGTTGGCGGGCTTGATGTCCCTATGAACGATGCCCTTGGCGTGGGCCGCATCGAGGGCGTCGGCAATGTCGATGGCGAGCGCGAGGTGAGTCGCGAGATCAACGGGGCGTCCGGAAATCCTGTGCTTCAAGGTCACGCCGTCCAAGAATTCCATGGCGATGAAGGCTTTGCCGGCGTGCTCACCAACGTCATAAATCGTGCAGATGTGCGGATGGTTTAGGGCGGAAGCGGCTTTGGCCTCACGCCGAAAGCGCTCCAGGACTTGACGGTCGTGGGCGACACCCTCGGGTAGGAATTTGAGAGCGACAAAGCGGTCGAGGCGAGTGTCCTCGGCCTTGTAAACCACGCCCATGCCTCCGCCGCCGAGTTTTTCGAGGATGCGATAGTGAGAAACGGTTTGCCCGAAGAGCGACTGGGGGTCCGCCATGGTGGGAGTGAATGTTAGATTGAGGCTCGAAGCAAGTCAATGAAGGTGTCCGAGCTGGAGGGGACGCTTGTTGTGCCAGCATTGCGGCAAGCAACACGCCGACGCAGCAGCGGCGCGAGAAGTTCCGGCGCAGCGGGCAGTTTTTCGCCCGACAAGAGTAGAATGAACCAGGGGTGCGCTTAATGCAGAATTCCGATACCGCCTACAGAAAACTGGGTGTGCTGTGGATCGTATACGGCGTGGTTTGCTTCGTGAAGGTGGCGTGGATCTTGGTGAATGAACCGGCTCTCACGGTCATGTGGGGCACGCTCCTGAGTCGCGTCCCCAATCCATACCCATGGATAAGCTCATTTCACTTCGGGCTGCTGGTGGCTATCACGGTGCTGATCGTTGCGGGAGTGTTTTCATTCTTGGCGGCCGTGGCTCTTCTTGCGGGATCGCGCTCCGGGCGAAACCTCGGTCTGGTGGCGGGTTTTCTGGGATTGATCACCGGTCCGCTGGGCGTTCTGCTCGGCGCCTATACGCTTCTCGCGCTGTTTCCAAGAGGCGCCGGAACACCGGCCGAAGCCTAAATCCGCATGCAGCAGCCCATGGGCCTCGTGGTGGACAACGAATCCAAATGTCCGGTCAGCGGGAAGCGGAAGTACGCAAGCGAGGGTGAAGCTCTGGCGACAGCCGCGCACCAGATCGCAACCGCCCATGCGCCAAAGGAACTTCGAGCGTATCTATGTTCGTGGTGTGACGCCTGGCATCTAACGAAAAATGCAGGAAGAGCCGGGAAGGATCGCAGATAACCGCCTAAGTCGTCCGTGAAGAAGAAATCAAGCAAGTTACGGCGGCGTTCCTTCGGGCCGCCGCGAAGGTTTCGGGGCAGTTTTGCCCCGCCTTCCCATTTTCCAACACGTTGCCAGGCCAGTGGAACATTGAACACGTCCGTCGCCGCCATGGTTGCTCCCAAATCGTCGCCGGTCTAAGTTGGATAGACATCCCGGGGGGCACAACCAAATGGCAGGGGGCGAAGCGCCACTAATGGAGGACGTGTTTCGGCCGTACGAGAAGCTCGTCGAAATCACGATCCTGGGAAAGACGTTTCTCGTACCGGAGAGAAATTCCCTGCTCCGCGCCTTCCAGTTCATCAGCCCGGAAACGATCCCGTACGGCCGCTTTTGCTGGAATCAAGAATGCCAATACTGCCGCGTGGACTGCCAGCTATCCGACGAAGACCACGCCCGGCCGATTCTGAGTTGCAAATTCATCGTGTCCGAAGGCATGAACATCTCGCAACTGGCCCCGGAGCTGGTGGGCTGCCTGCGCACGAAGCTCGGATTGACCAAGACCTCGAACGAAACGGACTCGACACCGGCCCCGGCTCCAATCCCGACGGAAGAGAAGATTTCCACGGAAGAATTGAGCGACGCAACGAATCTGTAGATTTGCCATGCCGCCGAAGCAGCCAACATTACCGCAGGTCGAAACGCTAACGGGCGATACAGCTTTTGGGACCGCGCGCGTCGACGGATCGCTTTCCCATCATGGGGCTCCGGCGGCTGTCTCGGATCAGCTGAAAGTTCCCGCGGCAGGCTTCAAGGTGCTGATCGTCGACGATTCGGCGATTTATCGCAAACTCCTCGAGCAAGCTCTCTCGCTGGGATCTTGTTCGGTGCTGGTGGCGAAGAGCGGACAGGAAGCAATCGAGGTCCTCGACCGGGAACGCCCCTCGCTGGTCATCACCGACTGGGTGATGCCCGATTTGACGGGCATCGAGCTCTGCCAGCGAATCCGCGCGAGCAACGAATCAGGCTACACGTACGTCATTATCCTCACCAGCAACGCCGAAAAAGCAAACGTGGTCAAGGGGCTCTCCGCGGGCGCGGACGATTACCTGACCAAGCCGTTCGACCCGGACGAGTTGCTGGCGCGCGTGCGCGTGGGCCTGAGGCTCATCGATCTCCAACGCCAGATCGAAGGCAAGAACCGTCTTCTCGAAGAGCTGGCCCTCACCGATCCGCTGACGGGGCTGCCCAACCGGCGGGCGGTTGTATCATGGGGCGGACGCCAGCTCAGCGGCGCCGCGCGCCACGGCTTTACCTTCTGGGTCGTGCTGATCGATCTCGATCACTTCAAAAACGTGAACGACACCTACGGACATGAAGCCGGGGACTCCGTGCTGAAGCGGTTCTCCGAAATCCTCAAGGCCAACACACGATATTCCGATATCTCTGGACGCATCGGTGGCGAGGAATTCTTGCAGGTGCTCACGCACACGGACGAAGAGGGCGTGCGCATCGTGGTCGAGCGCATCCGCCACCAGTTCGCGGAAGAGGAATTCTCCTTTGGAGGGCCGGCAGTGACCGTGACAGCGAGCTTGGGCGTCGCCGGATTCTTCGGCAAGGCAGCTCCCGAGTTCAGTGAACTGGTGAGCCGTGCCGACGCGGCGCTCTACCGCGCGAAACATCTCGGACGCAATCGAGTCGAAATCGGGCTGTTGCAGCCGTCCTGAAGCACGGCAACACTCGGTCCGCGCCCAGCAGATTTACTCGAACGACCAACCGGAAGAGATCAACAAAATACCCGCGCATGGGCGATTCGCCCTCCTTTCGCCGTGGCTTTTGCGTCGCCTGGCTTTCCACCGTGCTCCAAACGTTGTGCTAGAATGCCCGTGTTACGCTTCGCGAGACGGGACTGGGGGACGCAGGATGAAGGCCCGCGGAAAGTTTCTGTTCGGCTCGGGAATCATCATCGCCACGCTGCTGTCGCTGGCCTACGTGGGCTACACGCAGAGCAAGACCTACTACCACACTATTTCCGAGCTGTCGGCGCTGCACGGCGGAACGCTCCACCAGCGCATGCGCGTCTCGGGCAACGTCCGCGCGGGATCGATCGAGCGTCTCGATGGCCGCGTCGACTTTGTTCTCGAGGAACAGGGCGGGAGCCTGCCAGTGAGCTATACCGGCCACGATCCCCTTCCCGACACATTCAAGGACGGCGCGCAAGCGCTCGTCGAAGGGCACCTGACGCCGGACGGCCGGTTCACCGCCGATCAGGTGCAGGCGAAGTGCGCCTCCAAGTACGAAGCGACTCCCGGCGCGTCCGCGGGCACCGGCCAGAGCTAGGATCGTGTTCTTCAACCTCGGGGGGAACCCTTGGACGTTTTCGGTTCGTTTGCGCTGCTCCTTGCGTTTCTGGCAGCGGTGTATGCCTTCGGCGCCGGGATCGCGGGGATTCTCACGCGGCGCGCGCTGCTGACGAAGTCCGCGCGCAATGCCGGCATGGCGGTCTTCGGTCTGATCACGCTGGCGGTGGCGTCGCTCGAGTATTTCTTCTTCACCGACAACTTCTCGCTGGCCTACGTCGCGTCGCACAGCAACCGCGCCCTCCCGGCGTTCTATAAGTTCGCGGCGCTCTGGGCGGGCCAGGAAGGCTCGCTGCTGTGGTGGAGCTGGCTGCTTTCGGTCTACGCGTTCCTGGCGCTGTTCCTGAACCGCAAGAGGCACCCGGAGCTAATGCCGTACGTGGGCGTCACGCTCGCCGGGGTGCAGATTTTTTTCCTCACGCTGAATAATTTTGTCGCGACGCCGTTCAAGGTTCTGGGCGGGGCCGACGCTGCCGGGGTAATGCACGTCGCGAGGCTTTCCGAAGGCACCGGCCTCACCCCGTTGCTGCAGTATCCCGAGATGGTGATTCATCCGCCGATGCTCTACCTCGGGTACACGGGATTCACGGTGCCGTTCGCGTTCGCGCTGGCGGCGCTGCTGGCGCGCTATCCGGGCGAGAAATGGATTCACATCACGCGGCGGTGGACGATGGTCGCGTGGTGCTTCCAGACGGTCGGCATCCTGCTGGGCGCGCACTGGGCATACTCGGTGCTCGGCTGGGGCGGGTACTGGGAGTGGGATCCGGTGGAGAACGCTTCGCTGCTGCCATGGATCACCGGCACGGCGTTCCTGCACTCGGTGATGATGCAGGAAAAACGCGGCATGATGAGAGTGTGGAACGTGTGGCTGGTGTTCACCACTTTCATGCTCTGCATCCTCGGAACCTTCCTCACGCGCGCCGGGATCGTGAGCTCGGTGCACGCGTTCGCGGAATCCTCGATCGGGGGATGGTTCGTCGGTTTCCTCGCGATCGTTCTGGTCGTCTGCCTGGCGGCGTGGTGGAAGAACCGCGATTACCTGCGCAGCGATAACCAGCTGGACTCGCTCGTTTCGCGCGAATCGAGCTTTTTGTTCAACAATCTGATTCTGCTGGCGGCGTGCTTCGCGGTGCTCTGGGGCACGCTCTTCCCGGTGCTTTCCGAATGGGTGACGGGCAACAAGATCAGCGTGGGCCCGCCGTTCTTCAACAAGGTGAACATCCCGATCGCGCTGTTTCTATTGTTTCTGACCGGCGTGGGCCCGATCCTGGCGTGGCGCAAGACTTCGTTCGACGCGTTGAAGCGCAATTTCGCGTGGCCGCTCGGAATCGGAATCGTCGCGGGCGCCGTTGCGTTTGGCTTCGGATTTCGCGACTTCTACGCGCTGATCTGCCTGATTCTTTCGGTGTTCGTCACGCTGACGATTTTCTCCGAATTCTTCCGCGGCGCGCGCGTGATCGCACAGCGCGACGGCACGAACCTGCTTTCGGCGGTCGGCGACCTGACGATGCGCAACACGCGCCGCTACGGCGGCTACGTCGTCCACCTCGGCATGGTGCTGATCTTCATCGGCATCGCGGGCCAGGCATTCAACAAAGACGTGGAGATGGAGATGTCTCCAGGCCAGAGCCTCTCGATCGGGCCGTACACGATCCTCTGCCAGAATATCGATCAGGTATCGAACGACAACTACCAGTCCGAGCGCGCTACGCTCGAAGTCTTCCGCAACGGGAAGTCGGAAATGATGCTCTACCCCGAGCGGCGTACCTTCCTGACGAGCCAGATCACGCAGACGGTGGTCGCCCTACAGAGCTCGCCGCTGCGCGATCTCTACGTTGTGTACGACGGCCGCAGCCCGGAGACGGGCAAGCCCGAGATTCACGCCCATCTCAATCCGCTGGTGAAATGGATCTGGTTCGGCGGGATTGTGGTTGTGCTCGGCACGGGCCTGGCGATGCTGCCGAATCGCCGAGCCGGTGCTGGTGCTTCGCGCCGCCGCCGAGAAGTCGTGGGGCGAGGGAGTCGCGCCGGAGTCGCCTTCCGCCGTTGGCGCTGTGGCTCGTCGAACCGATACCCATGATTAGAAGGACGATCGTCTTCGCGATGGCGGCGCTCGCATTGGCGGCCGCGTTTGCACCTGCGCCGCGCGCGCAGCAGACCGATCGCGCAAAAGCGCTCAGCAGACGCGTCAAGTGTATGTGTGGCGGCTGCAACGATGCGGCCGGCACGTGCACGCACAGCGGCGGCGCTTTCGCAGGTCCTTGCGACACGGCAAAGGCCGAACTGAAGGAAATCGACGCGCGGGTGGCACGCGGCGATTCCGACGACCTGATCCTGCAATCATTCGTCCAGGAATACGGTCCGGGAGTTCTCATCGAACCTCCCAAGAGCGGTTTCAACTGGATCGCATGGATCATGCCGGTAGCCGTGCCGATCGTGGCATTCTTTTTCGTGTGGCAGGTGGTTCGGCGCTGGCACCGACGGGCCGCGCTCGCACCCGCCTCCGGCCCGCCGATTTCGCCCGACATGCTCGAACGCGCCCGCCACGAGGCGGACGAGGACTCCGATGAGTGACACTTACATCATCGCGGCCTGCGTCCTGCTCGCTCTGGCGACACTCCTCTTCGTGTTCCATCTTCGCCTGGCGGACTCCGACTCGGCCCCGCATCGCACGAAACTCGATCAGTTGATGGAACGCCGCGACGCCATCTACGAAAACCTGCGCGATCTTCGCTTTGAATTCCGCGCCGGGAAGTTCTCGGAAAAGGACTACGAGGAAATCAAGCAGTCGCTCGAAATCGAAGCGGCCCGCGTCCTCGCCGAAATGGACCGCGCTACGGGCGGCGCTCCCACCCCCGCCACGCGCCAGGCCGCCGCCGAGAAGGCTCCCCGGGCATGAGGATTCGGCCGGCGCGCATTGCTCGACGACTTTTCCTTGCTGCACTGCTTCCCTGTTTGCTCGCGGCCGCGTCTTTTGCCGGCACGGTCACCGGCACGGTCACCAACGGCACAACGGGAAAGCCCGCCGCGGGCGTGGACGTGATCCTGATCCAGCTCCAGGGAACCATGCAGCCCGTCGCGCAGACGAAAACGGATGCTGAGGGTCATTACACGCTCGAGCACCCGGCCCTCGGTGCGGGCCCGATGCTCCTCCGCGCCGTCTATCGAGGTGTGAACTACCACGAGCCCGCCACGCCGGGCAAAACTACCGTCGATATCCAGGTCTTCGACCCGACCGACAAGGCCAGCGCTTTCGCGGTCACAGCGCGCGCGATCATCCTCCAGCCGGACGGCTCCGACCTCGAAGTTGGCGAGGAATTCAACATCCAGAACAAGACGCAGCCTCCGGTTGCCTACTACCGGGCGGGCGGTTCGTTTCTGTTTTCGATTCCCGACGGCGCTCAACTGAGCGACGTCTCGGTTGTCGGCACCTCCGGCATGGCCGTGAAGCAGAGTGCGATCGACAAGGGCAAGAACGCAGAGGCCATCGACTACCCTTTCCGGCCCGGCGATAGCGGCGTTCGCGTGGCCTATCGAGTGCCCTACCCCGGCAATCAAGCTCGACTGCAGTTCGTTTCGCCGTATGCAGCGGGCCGCGTCGCGATTTTTGCGCCGCCGACGCTTCAGGTCACGGGCGACGGCTTCACTCCGGCGGGCCAGGAACAGGGATTCAGCGTCTATATGCGCGAGCTGGTTGCGGCAAACACGCCCGTGGCAGTTTCGGTGTCCGGCACCGCGCCTCCGCCGCCTCAGAACGGAGCAGCCTCTGACAGCGCAGGTGGAGCAGGCGCCGATGATTCGCAGAATCCTTCTGTCAACTCGCGAGCGGAGGCGGGCAGTGAAGCTCCCACTGCGAGCATCACCACGCTTCCTGCGCGTCTGGACAGCCTGAAAGGGATTCTGATCGCGGGTTTCGCCGCGGTCTTCGCTCTTGGCCTGCTCTATTTGTGGCGCCAGCCGCAGGCCGCGCCCATAAGTGGAGCGTCCGCCGCGCCTGCGCAACCTTCCGCGTCGTCCGGTCGTCGTCAGAGCAAGACTTCGGCTTCCGACGGGGCTTCCGCCGGCGCTTCGCGTTCGGGATCGCAGACCGTTGCGGCGGACCTAGACCAAGAAGTTCGCGGCAGTCTCGACGAACTGAAGGACGCTCTCTTCCGTCTCGAATTGCGGCGCGAGGCCGGGACGATCAACGAAGAGGACTACGTCCGCGAACGCGAGCGCGTGCAGAAGGTCGTCCGCGATCTCGTGAGAGGCTGAGCGAATCCCTTGTCCGCCACCAGCGCGACCTCGGCTTCCGCGGTGCACGAAGCCCCGAGCCTCGGCATCTCCTTCGATCGCGTCGAGAAACGCTTCGGCCCTCTGGTCGCCCTTCGAGGCGTTTCGCTCGAGATTCTTCCCGGCGAGTTTGTGGCGCTGCTCGGCCCGAACGGCGCGGGCAAGACGACTCTCCTGCGCATCGCGGCGCTCCTGATGACTCCTACCAGCGGCCGCGTTGCCTTCCCCGGGCTCTCTAAAGTCATCGACGGCCCCGGAAGACTGAACACGGCAATTGTGTACGGAAATCCAAAGGCTTCGATCGGGATGGTGGCGCACAGCACTCTGCTTTACGACGAGATGACGGCCGCCGAAAACCTGACGCTTTTCGCGCAGCTCTACGGCCTCGACGATGTCCGGGCGCGCGTCGCGAATGCGCTGGGAGCGTGCGGCCTCGCTTCGCGCGCCACGAGCCTCGTTCGCACCTTCTCCCGCGGCATGCGCCAGCGTCTGGCGATCGCGCGCGCGCTGCTGCACGGGCCGCGCCTGCTGCTCCTCGACGAGCCCGCCGCCGGCCTCGACCGCCAGGGCCTCGCGTGGCTGGGCGAAACTCTCGCGCGCCTCCGGGCTGAAGGCGCCACCGTCGTGATGAGCACGCACGCTCGCAACGAATCGCTCGATCTCGCGACTCGCGCCGTCTCGCTCTCCGGCGGGCGCGTGGAACGCGATAGCGGCCCGGGCGGCGACCCGCGCGCGCTGCTCGCGGCCCTGCGGGCCGAGGCCTAAGATGACCGACGCGCGGGCCGCCGCCATTCTGCTTGCCAAGGAGCTGCGGCTCGAGTTCCGCACACGCGAGCTGCTGACCGCGACGATCGTCTTCGCCCTGGTCGTGATCGTGCTTTTCAGCTTCTCCTTCGATCCCACGGCCGCCGAGTCGCGCCGTTACGGCCCCGGCCTGCTCTGGATCGCGTTCCTCTTCGCGGGTTCGCTCATGCTGCATCCGTCGTTCGCGCGCGAGCAGTCGAACCAGACGCTTGACGCCCTGCGCATGGCGCCCGTTTCGCCCTTCGCGATTCTGCTGGGCAAGATGCTCGCGAATTTCGTTTTCCTCTCGCTCGCGGAGGTCGTGCTCGTTCCCGTCTTCGCGGTTTTGTACAACATTTCGATCGCGGGCGTAATCGGCCGCCTGATTTTGGTCCTGGTGCTCGGCACGCTGGGCGTGGTCATCACCGGCACGGTCTTCTCGGCGGTTTCGGCGCACGCGCGCATGCGGGAACTGCTGCTGCCGCTGCTGCTGCTCCCGATCCTTGCGCCGCTGCTGATCGCCGCCGTCGAAGCGACCGCTTCGCTGTTTGCCGAGCAGCCCGCGCTGGACCGCACCTGGCTCGCATTCCTCGCGGGATTTGATATCGTCTTTCTGACCGCTTCGTGGCTTTTGTGCGATTTCCTGTTGGAGGAGTGAGGTTGAAAGCGCGTTTCACGATCACAGCTGTCATCGCGTTCCTGCTCTTCTTCGCGGGCTACGCCGCCCTTTTCATCGCGCCCGACGAGAGCACGATGCACGAAATCCAGCGCGTCTTTTACGTCCATCTTCCGCTCTGGGCGGCGATGTACTCGGCGCTCCTGGTGGCGTTCGTCTCGAATATCGCCTGGCTGGCCACGCGCCGGCCCAAATGGGACTGGCTCGGCGTATCGGCGGTGGAGGTCGGCGTCATGTGCTGCACGGGGGGTTTGATCACGGGAGTGCTCTGGGGTAAACCGGCGTGGGGCATCTGGTGGACGTGGGACGCGCGGCTGACCACGTCGTTCATCCTCTGGCTGCTCTATATTTCCTACCTTCTGCTGCGCGGTCTGCTGGAAGACCCGCAACGGCGCGCGACGCTGTCAGCCGTCTTTGGGATCTTCGCGTTTCTCGATGCGCCGCTGGTCTACGCCGCCAACCGCCTGTGGCGGGGGCAACACCCGTCGCCTGTGATTCTCGGCGACCCCAATTCGGGCCTCGATCCAACGATGGGCAAGGTGTTGGTCGCCTGCATCGCGGCTATGCTGGCCGTCATGGTTCTGGTGCTGGTCGATCGCTACCGCCTCGAGCGACTGCGGCATGAAGTCGAGGAACTGCGGCTCGCCGTCGACGCCCGGGCGGATGATTCGAACTCCGTCACAGCAAGGGGTGCATTATGAAGAACTTCCAGTTCCTATTTGGGGCATGGATGGCCGTCTGGGCGGTCTTTCTGGTCTACGAATTCTCGGTGGCACGGCGTATGTCCCGGCTGCGTGACGAAATCGAGTATCTGAAGCAGCAACTGCGCGACGGCTGATTGGTCCCAGGTCCCGAAAACGCGCAGCCGCGCTTTCTAACGCGGCGAACCAACCGGCACGAGGAAACTCTTTCAGCAGTTGCGCCATCGAACGCACTATGCAGGCTCACCCCTCGCTCGGGTGTATACTATCGGCGGCTTGGTTCCGGAGGTCCCGATGAAAAGATCGTTCGCGGCTCAATGGACTGCCACCCTTCTGGCGGCTGCGCTGGTGACGTTCCCGGCTATGGCGGCCGCGCAGGACCAGCAGGCGCCCGCTCCCGCTCAGCAAGACTCTTCGCAACAATCGACGGCGCAGCAGCCCGCCGATCCGCAACCCGTGCAGCAACAGGACGATCCCAACGTCAAGCCCGGGAGCAAGGCCGACGTCAATGCAATCGGAAACCGGAGCGTCGGAAAGGGTCTCGATTTCTATTCGCTCGAGAGGGAGATCGCGCTCGGGAAGCAGCTCGCGCAGGAGGTGGACAAGAGCGCGAAATTCATCGACGACCCGGTGGTGAACGAGTACGTCAACCGCGTGGCGCAGAACCTGGTGCGGAATTCGGACGCGCGCGTTCCTTTCACGATCAAGGTGATTGATTCGGACGTGGTCAACGCCTTCGCGCTACCGGGGGGATTTTTCTACGTGAACAGCGGTCTGATTCTGCACGCGGACGAAGAGTCGGAGCTCGCCGGCGTGATGGCGCACGAGATCGCGCACGTTTGCGCGCGTCACGGTACGAAACAGGCGACCAAGGGCGAAATCATCAACCTCGCGTCGATTCCGGCGATGATTTTCATTCCCTACAGCTGGGCCGGGTACGCCATCTACCAGGGCATGAACTTCGCGATCCCGCTCACCTTCCTCAAGTTCTCCCGCGCCGACGAGCGCGAAGCCGATTACCTCGGACTCCAGTACATGTACAAGGCCGGATACGACCCGAATTCCTTCGTGGCCTTCTTTGAAAAAGTGGAGGCGGACGAAAAGAAGGAGCCCGGCACGATTCCCAAGGTCTTTTCAACGCACCCGCCGACGCCGGATCGCATCGAAGCCACCCAGAAGGAAATCGCCACCATCCTGCCGGCCCGCGACCAGTACATCGTGACGACCTCCGAGTTCGATCAGGTGAAGCATCGCTTGCAGATGATCGAAGCCAACGTAAAGGTGAACGACAAGAATCCGAACAAGCCCACCCTGCGCAAGCGCACCGATCAGAACAAGGGTGGAAACACGACCGCGGGCGGTGGAAACACGACTGCCGGCGGCGACACCACGTCGACCGGGTCGGATCAGAGTTCCGACGACAGCGACCGGCCAACGCTCAAGCGGCGTCCGGACGACCAGAGCCAGCCGCAGTAAGAGGATCTACAAGCGAGGGCTTGAAGCAGGATCGAGGGCGCCCGGTGCGAAATCGGGCGCCTTTTGTTTTTGTGTGAAGCCGAAATCCAAATGGGGAATAACGGAAGGACAGATCAGTGGGCGTGGACTTCGGCGACGCCGAGGCGTTTCAGCCCCTCGGCGTAGTACTTGCGGTAGAGAATGTCCCACTCCTCGCTGCCTTCGAGGATTTCCTTCTTTTGCGAGCCAATCTTGGCGCGGACTTCCGTATCGACCTGCTCCTCGATCTTCAGCAGCGACGTGAGTATGTTCACGATCTCCTGGCGGATGGTGTCGCGGTCCTCGACGAAATCCACTTGGGGACTCGAGACGAGGAAGTCGATGATGCGGTGTGAAATCCGGACCGTTTTTTCGCGTGTCAGTCGCATGTCAGCGTGGGTGCCGAATCAACGCCTTCTCAACGAAGGATGAGTTTCCTTTCCCGGGCGAGCTGCCCTTTCACCTTCTTGTACATCTCCTGGTACGAGGCTCCCGTGCGCCGCATTTCATCGGAGTAGCGGCTCAGAATTTCGCGGACTTCCTCGTTCAGCTTGTCCTCGATCGTCACCTCTTCGGCCATTACCTGGCGGACCTGCTGCGTGAGGTTTTCGACGTTCTTGGTTTCGATCATTTTGCCGGCCACCAGCCGCTTCACCACTTCCTTGGCCATGTAGCCGACGTAATCTCGAGAGAGAAGCATTCAAAAGGGCTCCGCGTTGCAGCTGTAAACAATTCAGTCTAAGGTTGCGAGGAAAGAGTGTCAAGGCAAGTGGTCGCGGGGCAATACAGCGGCAGCGCGAAATCAGAGCGCAGTGGCGGCAAAGCGGGCAAGGCGCAGGGCGGCATCGGGGGACTGCTCGGTGACCACCACGACCGTGAGGTGGTCCGTCTGCAGAGAGGCAACGTGTTCGTTGCCGGAGTTCGAAGTGTGGAGCACCCTGCCGTTGTCGGTTTCCCGAGCCCTTCCCGGCAAGGATTCCGCTCCCCGCTGGCGCAGGTAGACCGAAAACTCCTGGGTGCCGTCGGAGTAGACCAGATGCAGGAAGATACGGCCGTCCAGGAAGCACAGCTTGGCGCGTTCCAGACGGTAGGCGCCCGAACCGAGCGCCACCGGCACGGACATCGGAATCCCCTGCGTCTCAGCCAGTGCCGCGACCTCGGACGCATCGACCTTCCATGGCCGCGGGGCCTTTTGGACCACCTCCAGGCGATGATCCAGTGCGGCGTCGGCATATACCGGCGCCACCCGCGGCCCGAGCAGGCCGCGATAACCAGCGGCAACAAGCAGCAGCGCCGCTGCAACTCCGATCGCGGCAACGACCCACCGGCGAGGCAGCGGACTCCGCCGCGCACCGACTCCGGCTTCGGCGGCAATTCGCTCGCGGACCCGGCGTTCGACGCTTCCGGCATCCACCGGTTCCCAAGCCACTGCTTCGCGCAGTTCGGCGTCCAGGCGAGCCTGGCGCTCGAGTTCCTGCATGCAGGACGGGCACGACTTCAGGTGAGCGTCAAAGGCTCCGGCGCGCTCTCGATCGAGCTCCAAGGCCAAATAGAGCGGCGTGAGTTGGGCGATGTCGCTGCAATTCATGACGTTTCCGTTTTGGCTCATTCGGCGCTCGCTCGTGCCCGGCAGAGTTTCGGCGAAGCAGGCGCGATCCGGTCGCGCAACGCCTGGCGCGCGCGGCTGAGCCGCGACATTACGGTGCCGATCGGCAGCGATAGGATCTCCGCGGCCTCCCGGCACGTGAAACCCTCCACAACCGCAAGCAGAAGAACCGTTCGATGCTCCGATGAAAGGTCTTCCAGCGCCCGGGTTACGGCCGCCCGGTCCAGCAACGAAGACTCCGCACGGTTTTGCGGTTCCGCCTCACGGCTGGGCAACTGAAGCGAAACCAGGACCGCGGCCGAACGGATCTTCCTTCCTCGTGCGTAAAACGCGTTGAACAGAATCCGGAAAAGCCAGGCCCGCGCGTTGGTCCCTTGCTGAAACTGGCTGAAGTTGCGCCACGCGCGCAGCAGCGTTTCCTGCACAAGGTCTTCGGCCGTGGCGGAATCGAAGGTCAGCCGGCGTGCGACCCGGAGCAGGCTCCGCGAATGCGGCATGGCGATCTCTTCAAATTCGTTCTGCCGCGTCGTCACGTTCGGGCCGGTCAACTCCGGGAAACGAGGCAGGCGTTCCAAGCAGAACGCACCGCCTGCCCCATTGATACCACGGCTCGCGCTCCGGCGCTAGTTGCTCGCACCCTTCTGGAGGTCGGCGAGCGCTGCGAGCACTTCCGTGCTGTGCCCCGTCGGATTGACCTTGATGAACTCCTTGACGATCTTGCCGTTCGGATCGATCAAGAAGGTGTTTCGAGCCGCGATGGTCCCCAACTGAGGAGCCTGGGGAATCGTCATCTGCGACCCGTATTTCGCGGATACTTCCTTGTTGGCATCGGAAAGCAGCTTGAAGTTCAAGCCGTCTTTGGCGCACCACTCTTTGTGCGATTGCACCGTATCCACGCTCACGCCGAGGACGACGGCATTGATCTTGTTGTATTTGTCGAGATCGTTCTGAAAGCCGTGCGCCTCGATCGTGCAGCCGGGCGTCTGGTCTTTCGGATAGAAGTACAGCACGACCCACTTGCCTTTGTAGCTGTGAAGGCTCACGGGTCCTTCTTGCGATTCCAGCGTAAAATCGGGAGCGGAGCTGCCCACGGCCGGCACCGCCATCGGCTGGTCATCGGCTCGCAGGACGCCGTGGCCCACGGCGAGCAACGCGAGCGCTAAAAGCGCACACGTTGCGGTTGCAAGTACGGCAGTTCGAAAAATCTTCATTTGTCGACTCTCCTCTTCGTCAAGTGCCCGCGCGCCGCGGGCCTTACACCCGTTAGAATGCCCTACTCCCGGCGATTCATCCATCTTTGTTCGCGGCCGATGCATTTCCCGGCGCCGCTCCATTCTGATATCCTGAGTTGTCCATAGCTGTCGCAGGACGCCGATACCGAGAGAAATTATCACTTCAGGGGAATCGATCGACGTGAACCCGACATCCGTTTCCGACCGCAGCGTAAAGCGAGCCTTCAACTTCAATGCGGGTCCGGCGGCGCTTCCGCTGGCCGTGCTTGAACGCATCCGCGAGGACCTTCTCGACTATCGCGGCGCCGGCATGTCCGTGATGGAAATGAGCCACCGCTCGCCCGAGTTCGAGGCAATCAACGATAAGACCGAGCGGGGCCTGCGGCGCTTGCTGGCGATTCCGGACGACTATGCGGTCCTGTTCCTGCAGGGCGGCGGCAGCGGCCAGTTCGCGGTGGTGCCCATGAATCTGTACGTGCCGGGCAAGCCGGTGGACGTGCTGCACACGGGCTCGTGGACCGCGAAAGCAATCGAGGAATTGAAAAAACTCGCGCAGTACCGGCTGGCCGCCTCCACCGAGGCGGATAAGTTCACTCGGGTGCCGCGCAAGGACGAAATCTCGCTTTCACCGGACGCGTCGTACGTTCACATCTGCACGAACAACACGATCGAGGGCACGCAGTGGAGCGCCATGCCGGAAACTGGCGCCGTCCCGCTGGTGGCGGACATGTCGTCGGACATCGCCTCGCGGCCGATCGACGTGCGGCAGTTCGGCCTGATCTTCGCGGGCGCGCAGAAAAACCTGGGGCCTTCGGGCGCGACGATCGTTATCGTGCGGCGCGACCTGGCCGAGCGCGCGGACGAAAAAGTAGTAGCCAAGATTCTTCAGTACCGCACGCACATCAAAGAGAGATCGCTCTATCACACCCCGCCGACGTTCGCGGTGTACATCGTCGGATTGATGGTGGAATGGATCGAGGCCGAGGGCGGACTTACCGGAATCGCCAAGCGGAACGAAGCAAAAGCTAAAAAGCTCTATGATGCCATCGAGGCCAGCGGTGGCTACTACCGCTGCCCCATTGAAAAAGACTCGCGCTCGAAGATGAACGTCGGTCTTCCGCGTGGCTGGCGGCGACGAAGCGGTCGAGAACAAATTCGCGAAAGAGGCCGAGGCGGCAAGTCTCGTCGGCGTCAAAGGGCACCGCTCGGTCGGCGGCATGCGCGTGTCCCTCTATAACGCCGTGACGATCGAGGCGGTCGACGCGCTCCTGAGCTTCATGAGCGAATTCCAGCGCAAGAACGGCTGACCAACGCCCGCTCGGTGCGGAAACCCCCGGCCTGATTCAGAGCGGCAACCCGCCTTTCGAATTTCGAAATCTTGGTGATTCGCCACGCCTGTCGTAAACTCCTCAGCGAAAATGGCCTTGGCTTCACATAGTATCCCCGCACTAAGGATTACATGATCGGCACGACCATCTCGCACTACAAGGTACTCGGTATGCTCGGTGGCGGCGGCATGGGCGTCGTCTATGAGGCCGAGGATCTGAAGCTGCGCCGCCATGTCGCGCTGAAGTTCTTGCCCGAAGAATTAGAAAAAGATCCCGCCTCTCGCGAGCGGTTCCAGAGGGAAGCCTTCGCCGCCTCCGCGCTCAATCATCCAAACATCTGCACGATTTACGAAATCGACGAGGTGAACGGCAGGCACTTCATCGCCATGGAGTTGCTGGAAGGCCGAACGCTGAAGCATCGGATCCAAGGCAAGCCGCTGGATGTCGAAGAAGTCCTGGACCTGGGAGTGCAGGTGGCCGATGCGCTCGACGCGGCTCACGCTCGGGGAATCGTGCACCGCGACATCAAGCCGGCGAACATTTTCGTGACCCAGCGAGGGCACGCGAAAATCCTGGATTTCGGCCTGGCGAAGTTGACGGCTCAGCCGAAGTCCGTGCCGGACGCGTCGGTGGCCTCGGCCTCCACGTCAACAACAGATGTTCCCGAGGCACAACTGACCAGTCCAGGTACCGCGGTGGGAACGGTCGCCTACATGTCTCCGGAGCAGGCGCGAGGAAAGGAACTGGACGCGCGCACGGACCTATTCTCGTTTGGCGCGGTGCTGTACGAAATGTCCACCGGCGCGCTGCCCTTTCGCGGCGATACATCCGCTGTGATTTTCGACGCCATCTTGAACCGAGCGCCGGTCCCTGCGGTGCGCCTGAATCCTGAGGTCCAGCCCAAACTGGAAGAGATCATCAACAAGGCGCTGGAGAAAGACCGCGAACTGCGTTGCCAGAGCGCCGCTGAGCTGAGAGCGGACCTGAAGCGGCTCAAGCGTCAGATTGATTCCGGCAAGAGCGCCGTCATTAACACCGCCGCGGATTCCACCGTGGCGACGAGTCCATCAACACAACCAGCCGCGAGTGCAGTGTCTTCACCGGCGCTCCTTTCACCGGGGACTTCGCCGTCAGTGGCCCCGGCGCAGACCTCGACCACGCAGACCCGTACCGCCGCACCCCCGCCTTGGTGGCGGAACCGGGCAGTCGTCGGGATTACCGCGGCTGTCGTGCTGGCCTTGCTCGGGGTTGGGGGCTGGTATTACCGGATGAGCGGACGAGGCGGCGAGACGATCGATTCAATTGCCGTCCTGCCTTTCGCGAACGCGAGCGGCGATCCGAACACGGAATACTTGAGCGACGGGATCAGCGAGAGCCTCATCAACAGTCTTTCCCAACTGCCCCATTTGAAAGTGATGTCGCGCAATTCCGTGTTTCGCTACAAGGGAAAGCAAACGGACGCCGAAACCGTGGGGCGCGAACTGGGCGTCCGCGCTGTTTTTGAGGGCCGCGTCATGCAACACGGCGACGACCTGGAAGTCAGCACCGAGCTGGTGGATGCCCGCGACGATAGCCACATCTGGGGCGAGCAATACAGCCGCAAGGCGGCGGACATTTTCGCGTTGCAGCAAGACCTCGCAAAAGAAATCACGACGGCGCTGCGCATGCACCTATCGGGCGAAGATGAAAAGCGCATGGAGAAAAGCTATACGGCGAATCCCGAGGCTTATCAAAACTATCTCCAAGGCCGTTATTGGTGGAACAAGCGGACTACCGAGGGACTCAACAAAGGCGCCGAATACTTTCAGCAGGCGATCGCAAAAGATCCCAATTACGCCCTGGCGTACGACGGCTTGGCCGATTCCTATCTTATCCTCGGATCCAACGGCCTTGCTGACCAAAAGGAACCGTGCCCAAGGCCAAAGCAGCGGCTCAGAGGGCGCTGGAACTCGACCCTTCGCTCGCCGAAGCGCACGCTTCGATCGCGGATATATATATAATTAACGACTGGAACTGGCCGGGCGCCGAGGAGGAATTCCAGAAAGCTATACAACTGAATCCGAACTACGCAACCGCTCACCAGTGGTATGGCTTGGAGCTACTCCAGACGGGACGAATTGAGGAAGGCACGGCGGAGATCAAACGCGCGCTGGAACTCGACCCCCTCTCACTCATCATTAACTTAAACTTGGGCACCGTGTTTCACTGCACACACCAGTATGACAAGGCGATCGAGCAGTTCCAGAAAACACTGGAGTTGTATCCAAACTCCCCGGAACCGCACTCCTCCCTTGGTTTGGCTTATCTTGACAAATCCATGTACAAGGAAGCCATCGCGGAAGAGACGGAGGCGGTGACGAACTCCCATGGCGGCGGACGGCAAACGGCCATGCTCGGATACGCCTATGCACTGGCAGGCAGAAAGGTAGACGCACAACAAGTGCTCGAAAAGCTGACCGGGCCTGCAGAGCACGACTATGTTTCGCCTACATCCATAGCCCTGATCTACGTAGGCTTGGGCGAGAAGGACAAGGCATTCGAGTTGCTACAAGAATTTCCCGAGGTCACTTCGTATCTGCCATTCAAGGTGGACCCAGTCTGGGACCCGCTGCGTTCAGACCCTAGGTTTCAAGACGTGCTGCGTCACGTCAACCTCGCGCCCTAAGGCTATGCCGCCACAGGTCTCGCCTGCGAATAGAACGCCACAGTGTGTGGCTAGAGCGCAACAGTGCCTTGACTTGCCCAAATGACGCAGCTATTGTGGGATTTCCATGAGCTCCGCCGCCGCAACAGCCCGAATTTCACTGAGCGCCCAAACTACGCGTGAAACGGGCGCCGTGCGCAGCACGCAGGCGTCTCAAGGTGAAGCGCAACCCCCACTGGATGAATACTTTAACTCCCTCTTGACGGCCTTCGGGCCCCAGCATTGGTGGCCCGGAAAAACGCGGTTTGAAATCATCGTCGGCGCGATCCTCACCCAGAACACCTCCTGGACGAACGTCGAGCGCGCAATCGTCGAATCTGCGGGAGCGCCGGGCTTCTCTCCCCTGCCGCAATCGAGAAAGTGCCTCTGCGGCGACTGGAACGCCTGATTCGATCTTCCGGCTATTTCCGGCAGAAGGCGCGAAAGCTGAAAGCCTTCTGCGAGTTCCTGCGCACCGAATACCGCGGATCGCTCAAGCGAATGTTCGAGACGCCGACGATGGTGCTGCGCGAAAAGTTGCTGGGCGTTTTCGGCATCGGCCCTGAAACGGCCGATTCGATTTTGCTCTACGCGGGCCAGCATGCCGTGTTCGTGGTGGACGCGTACACAAAGCGAATCCTTTCGCGCCACGGCTGGGCTGGCGAAAAAACGAAATATGAAGACATTCGCTGGATGTTCGAGCGCCAGTTTCCGGGAAATGCGCGGCGATTCAACGAATTCCATGCCCTGATCGTCAAGGCGGGAAAGAACTACTGCCGAAAGCAGGAAGCGCTCTGCGGCCAGTGCCCGCTGGGACGCTACCTCGAGGAGGGACGGTAGGCGTGGATCCCCGCCAGCACAAGCGCGAATGGTGGCCGATCGTGGGCGGCATCATCGTGGTGCTGTTGACGGCGATCGTCATCACGCTGGGATCGTTTCGAGTCCCGCTGCAACCCGAGCAAGGCAACGCTTTCTCCATATTTTTGGCGATCATCGCGCTGATTGTCGCGTCGCTGATGATCTTTGGGTTGATCCTGACGCGCTACCTGGTGAAGCTCTGGGCGGAGAGGCGCAGCGGACAACTCGGCTCACGCTTCAAGGTCAAAATGGTTTTGGGCGCGATGGGCGTGTCGCTTCTCCCGCTCGTGTTTCTTTTCTTTTTTAGCTATGCCCTCATCAATCGCACGCTGAACCTCTGGTTCCCGCGGCCACTGGAGCTTGCCAATCAGCAGAGCCAGACGCTTTTGTTGCACTTCGAGGCCTCGGAATTCGACCGCCTGAATCGGCTGGCCGCGTGGGCGGCGGCAAGTGGAACGCCGGACGAAACCTTCCTGGCCCATAGCCAGGGAGCCGACATCTCGTGGATCACCGATGCCGCCGGAAAGGTGATCGGCAGCTCCGATCTGGCGAAACCTCCGAACGCAGGCTCCGACGCAACGCGTACGCGTACTCCCGCGCAGAACACGCAAGTGATCTCCCCGGAGCCGGTGCAGACGATCCACAGCGGTGCCCAAGTCTGGAGGGTGAACGGCCAGCTCTACCTCGCCGGAAGCGCGCCGCTGAGAAACGGCACGCTCTTTGTCGCGCGGCGCCTGCCGGACGATTTTTCCACGCGCTATGCGGACATTGAGACGCAAACCAACACCTACCTTCAGCTGAAACAGCAGCTTCGCACCTACAAGCGGGTTCTTCTCCTGATCTTGATGTTCATCACGCTCCTGCTGCTCTTCGCCACCACCTGGGTCGCGCTGTTCCTGTCCAAGCTCGTCACCGTCCCGATCCAAGCCCTTGCCGAGGCGACTCGCGAAGTCTCGCGCGGAAATTTCGACCAGCGAATCCAGGTGCAGGCGCTCGACGAGCTCGGGACGCTCGTGCGCTCCTTCAATCGCATGACGGAGCAGCTCGGTGAAGGACGGCGCCAGATCAACGAGTTCACGCAGAGCCTGGAGCATGCGATCGAGGAGCGCGAGCGCCGGCGGGAGCTCATGGAAGCGATCCTCGAAAATATCCCCACAGGTGTCGTCTCGCTCGACGCCTCGGGAGAGATCGCGCGGGTGAACACGGCCGCGGTGACGATCCTCGGGGAACACGCGCGGGACTCCCGCACGCTTGCGGAGCTGCTCGGCGAAGAGGCGGCGCGGGCCGTGCTGCACCTGATGCGGCGCTCGCTGCGGATGGGGGCGGCTTCGCGCGAAATCGAGATCGCGATGGGCGGGCGGCTGGTCCGCACGGCAGTGACGGTGAGTTCTCTCGGGCCGCGCAAGTCGAATCCGGGATTCGTGGTCGTGATCGACGACCTGACCGACCTGCTGCACGCGCAGAAGGCTGCGGCCTGGCAGGAGGTTGCGCAGCGGATCGCGCACGAGATCAAGAACCCGCTGACGCCGATCCAGCTTTCCGCGCAAAGGCTCCTGCGGTATCTGGACCGCGCGCCCGCGGCGAAGCTGGGCGCGCCCCGCACGGAGTTCGAGAAGCTTACGGCCGAATGCGCCGGGCTGATCGAGCGCGAGGTGCAGACGCTCGAGTCCCTGGTCGACGAATTTTCGCAGTTCGCGCGCTTTCCTGCCGCGCGCCTTGCCCCGGCGGACTTGAATTCGATTGTCTCGAGCGCGCTCGAACTTTTTCACGGGCGGCTCGACGGGGTCAGCCTGCGTACGGAGATGGCTCCTTCGTTGCCGCCGGTGAAGGCCGACCCCGAGCTGATGCGCCAGGTGATCGCCAACCTCATCGATAACGCAGCCGACGCGATGGAAGGCTCGCCCGTGCGCCAGTTGCGCGTGGCCACGCGTGTGGAAAGCGACGGCGACGCCGTGGAGGTCGAGATTTCCGACAGCGGCCGTGGCATTTCTCCGGCGGACAAGGACAGCCTCTTCCTGCCTCACTTCTCGACCAAGGGCCGCGGCACCGGCCTGGGACTCGCCATCGCAAGCCGCATCATCGCCGAGCACAACGGCAGCATCCGTGTCGAGGACAACTTTCCCGTGGGCGCGCGCTTTGTGATCCGTTTCCCCGCCGTCGAAGTCACAGCGATGCCCGTGCAGGCCGGGAGTTCGGCCACCTAGACTCCATGCCGGCATCCATCCTCATTGTCGACGACGAAAGCGGCATCCGCGAATCCCTTGGCGCGCTGCTGCGCGACGAAGGCTATGAAGCCGAGGCGGTGGCGTCGGGCGAGGAATGCCTCGAATGGCTCAAGCGGCGCAGCTACGATCTCGTCCTGCTCGACGTATGGCTGGCGGGAATCGACGGCTTGGAGACACTCGAGCGCATGCAGTCGCGCGACGGCGCACCCATGGTCGTGATGATCTCCGGGCACGGCAATATCGAGACGGCCGTGCGCGCGACGAAGCTCGGAGCATTCGATTTCGTCGAGAAACCGCTCTCCATCGAGAAGGTTGTGCTGGTCCTGCGCAACGCGCTCGAATACCTGCGCCTCGAGGAAGAAAACCGCCGCCTTCGCGCGGAGCTCGAGGAGCGTTATCAGATTCTCGGCGCAAGCGTGCCGATGAAGGCTCTGCGGCAGCAGATCGCGCTCACCGCCCCGACAAACGGCCGCGTGCTCATCTACGGCGAAAGCGGGACGGGCAAGGAATTAGTGGCGCGTGCGCTGCACGCGAACAGCCCGCGCAGCGGGATGCCGTTCGTCGAAGTGAATTGCGCCGCGATCCCCGAGGAACTGATCGAATCGGAGATGTTCGGCCACCGCAAGGGCAGCTTTACCGGCGCGAGCGAGGACAAAGTCGGAAAATTCCAGAAGGCCGATGGCGGGACGCTCTTCCTCGACGAAGTCGGGGACATGAGCCTCAAGACGCAGTCGAAAGTGCTGCGGGTGCTGGAGGAGCAACGGGTCGAACCGCTCGGATCGAACCGGCCGGTGACGGTGGATGTCCGCGTGATCGCCGCCACCAACAAGAAGCTCGACGAAGAAATCGGCCGGAACGCATTTCGCGAGGACCTTTTTTACCGCCTGAACGTCATTCCGTTCTACGTCCCGGCGCTGCGCGAGCGAACCGAAGATACTCCGGTGCTCGCGGCGCACTTCCTGAAAGAGTTCTGCGACGCGTACGGGAAAAAGCCGAAGGAGTTCACGGCCGCCGCCATGGAAGTGCTCCTCGCGTATCCGTGGCCGGGCAATGTGCGCGAATTGAGGAATCTGGTGGAACGGCTCGTGATCATGTGCCCTTCGTTACGAATCGAACCGCACCACCTGCCGCCGGAGGTTTTCCGCGGCACGTCGAAAAGTCCGCAGAAGCCCTACGAGAGCTTGCAAGAGGCGCGGTCGGCATACGAGCGCGAGTTCGTCCTGCGCAAGCTTGAAGAAAACCGCTGGAACATGACGAAGACCGCCACGGCGCTGGGTCTCGAGCGGAGCCACCTGTATCGCAAGATGCGCTCGCTCCGCATCGCTCCGTCGAAAGCGTCCTAGCGGACTACGCGCCGCCTTCCTCTCCCGCAAGCTGCTCGAGTTGCCGGTGCCAATCGAGTTGCCGGACGATTGCCGCGTTCTGGCGCCAGTTCGGCTGGACCTTGACGAAGAGTTCGAGAAAAATGTGCGCGTCGAGAATCTTCTCGAGTTCCTTCCGCGCGTGCGTGCCGATCTTCTTGATCGTTTCGCCGCCTTTGCCGATCAGAATTCCCTTCTGCCCTTCCCGCTCGACGTAAATCGTCGCGCGGATTTTGATCAGCTCGCTCGACTCTTCGAAGCTGTCCACCAGCACGGCAATGGCGTGCGGCACTTCCTCCCGCGTCGCCAGAATCGCCTTTTCGCGGACGAGTTCCGACGCAAGGAATCGCTCGGGCTGATCCGTGAACTGGTCCTGCGGAAAGTGGGGCGGACCTTCGGGCAGGCGCGCAAGCCAACCCTTCGCGACATCCAAGCAGCCTTCGCCGGTCAGCGCCGAGATGGGGAAAATCTCCGCGAAGTCGAACGCTTGCCGGTAGCGGTCGATCAGCGGAAGCAGGAGCGGCTTATTGACACGGTCGACCTTGTTCAACAGGAGGAACACCGGACCGTGAAAACGGCTCACCCATTCAAGCGCGAAGCGGTCGCCGCGGCCAAACTCCGCCGACGCATCCACGATCAGCGAAAGGATGTCGACGCCCTTGAGCGCGTCGCTGAGCTCGTCCATCATCTGCCGGTTCAGGACGTTCTCGGGTCTGTGGATTCCCGGCGTGTCGATCAATACGATTTGGGCGTCGTCACGGTTCAGGATGCCCTGAATGCGATTGCGCGTGGTCTGCGGCCGCGGCGAGACGATGGCCACCTTGCGGCCCACCAGGGTATTGACGAGCGTGGATTTCCCGGCGTTCGGGCGGCCGATGATCGCAACGAATCCGGACTTAAACTCCATGCACTTGAATTGTACGTCATGCGGCGCTGCGGAAGCCTGTTTTCGCGGTCGAGCTACGCGGCGGGGTCGGGCACGATCTTCACGCGCAGCTCGCGCATTCGTGGACCGTCGAATTCGGCGAAGAAAACCGATTGCCAGCGTCCGAGCGACAGCCGCCCGCTTTCGATGGGGATTGTCTCGGATGAACCCACGAGTGCCGTCTTGATGTGCGAATCGGCATTGCCCTCGGCGTGTGAGTAGCCGGCGCCGCGCGGGATCAGCCGGTCGAGCGCGGCCTCGATATCGCGAGCGACCGCCGGGTCGTCGCCCTCGTTGATCAGAACGCCGGCCGTCGTGTGCGGCACATACAGGTGGCACACGCCTTCGATGCAAGCTGCATCGCGCACGATTGCTTCGATTTCGGCGGTGACGTCCTTCAGCTCGGTGCGGCGCGAAGTCCTCACCTGAATCGTGCGCGCTACGCTCTGCCCTTCCAGTTTCGATTTCTGAGTCATCGCGAAACAAGATGCCATCCACGGATGCAAAGATCAATACGCCAACGCAGCAGAAAAGAGGATTACAGCGGCTGTATCTGGACAAGACCTGGCGCCGGCACGGATGTTCCGCCTCGCGTGAGCATTCCCGCGGAGGGAATCCCGGTGCGCACGAACGACTTCTCGCAATCCGCCGACGACGGCCCGCGCATGTTGCCCTCCATGTACGCCAGTCCCGGGCAGCGCGTGCAGCTTCCGAGGTGCGTGCAAGAAGAGCAGGTCGTCAGGTCCTTGCCGCGAATCGAGCGCACTTCGGCGAGCTGCGGCGAGTTTTGCCAGATGTCGAGAAACTTCTGTCGCCGCACGTTGCCGCACGGCAGCGGGAATTGCACGCAAGGATAGAGATCGCCGTAAGGCGAAACGTAGCACGCGGTGTGCCCGGCGCTGCATGGCAGCCCTTCGCGCACGTCGTCGTCCACCGGCGCGGGCGGGGCGCAAAAGCTCTCGACGTCTCCGACCAGATTGGGATTGCGGAAGACTTCTCCGAGTTCGCTCGCGGGCAGGCGATGCCGCAGAACGGATGTGCCGCCGTCCATCATCGGCGTGATCGTGGGGTCGAGCGTGTAGTGCGCGCCAAGCCCAGCGGCAAGCGTCTGGACCCCGTCGCTATCCCGGGAGTTGCTTCGCATCAATACGTTCGCGAGGGTCACCTTCAACCCCGCCGCGCGCAGGAAACCGATTCCCGCGAGCGTGCGCTTGAGCGAACCCGGCAGCTTGGTGACGCCGTCGTGCACTTCGGGCCTGTGCGAATAAACGCTGATCTGCACCTGTTCGACGCCCAAAGCTCGCAGGCGGCGCGCATTCTTTTCGCGAATCAGCACCGCGTTCGTCTTCAGCTTGACGTTGAATCTCAGCGACCGCGCGTACTCGATGATTTCGAAGCAATCGCGACGCATCAGCGGCTCGCCGCCGCTGAGCGTGAGGAAAAAGACCCCGGCGTGTGCGAGTTCGCGGAGAAGCCCGCGAATCTCGGCCGTGGTCATCTCCCCTTGGTCGTCGTGGTCGAGGTAGCAGTGCTCGCAGCGCTCGTTGCAGCGATAGGTGATATCGAGATGCACGCTCAGCGGAACGCCCAGACGCAGCGCCTTCCGGTTGAGCTCTTGCATCAAGCTCATGGCTTGCTCGCAGTGCTCGGAATGTCCGAGCCGGCCGCAACGCCGGCGCGCTCACATTCGTCGTCCGAAATCGGCTGGTTCGAGACGCGCAGGATTCCGTGGCGTGCCAGATCGTCAACGAACGCCTCGGCGTCGTGGTAGGCCGCCTCCGGGGTGACATCGAATTCGGTGCAGACGCGCCGCTGCACGATCTCGGAAAGCGGCGTGCGGCCATCCGCCGCCTGCCAGATGATCGTAGCCACTTCGCTGAGGCTGAACAGCGTCGAATCCAGCGCGGACATGATCACGATTTCCCCGTCGAGGACACGCGAAGCAACCGCGCTGCTTCGCACGATGTACTTTTCATTCATCCGATCAATCTCCAGACACTTTCGTCCGGCGTGAAGATCAGCCGGGCTGTGGCGATGCGCGAGACGAACTCGAAGGCGGAGTCGAACACGCGCCTCACCAATTGCTCGTCGTGACTAAAGAACAGAATGTTGCGCAGAAGGGCCCGGGCGGCCGCCAGATCGTCGATCGGCTCGATCCGGTTGACCGGCCCCTTTTCGAGAAAGTAGAGCGCGCCGAAAGGCGCGGAAAGGTTTTCGCCCACGCGCGCCAGCTCCCCGGCAAACGGAGTGCCGTAGGCGCGGTGGCCGCAGGGGCGCTGCCGGACGTAGGAGATCTCATCCGTCAGAACCGCCACATTCGACGGAGCGAAACGCGAGATCGTCGTCTTCCCGGCGCCCGACACCCCGCTGAATAGAAACGCCTGCCCGGAACGCACGGCGCTCGCCGCGTGCAGCAGAAAACCGCCTTCTTCCGCCAGCACCAGCGAATGCACGATGCGGAGCACCGTGTCGATCGAATACGGATTGGGAGCCTGGCGAACCCGGCCCCGGCGCGACAGTGAATCCCATTCCGCGTGAAAATCCCCGCGGTCGAAGAACCAGAGAGGGCCCTGCTTCGAGACTCGCGCGTCGTCGCCGGAGGGCTCGGCCGGAGACTCGAGTTCGATCTCGAACTGATATGCCGCCGTGGCCGATGGATTCACGAAACCCGCGTACCGCCGTTCGATCATTCTGCGAAAATCGGCGTCGTCCGACCGGAGCAGGATTGCAATCTCCCCGATTTCAACCGTGACGCCTTGCGTGGCTTCCGGTGCGCACGCGCCGATCGTCGATGTTAGGAGACTGGCGCTCATTACATGCACTCGGCGAGTCTTCCGGGAAACTTGGTCCGTGTCTTGTCGGGCGGCGTTGCGATTCGACTACGCAGCGAATGCCCGAAAAGCAGACCGGCCGTCACTCCATCGGAGTGCTGTACCGCCCATTGGAGAAACCTCTTGCTGGCCAAGTCGTCTTCGTTTTCAAGCTCGATCTGCTTCTGCCCGCGGACGAGCGCCGTCACCCGTCCCAGAACTTCCTCGTCCAGGAACGGCGGATCGTTTCCGGGCAGAGCGTCTCCGCGCGTAATCACACGCGGCGGACCGCCCAGGGCCGTGAGTCGCACGACGCGGTGAGCGTAGAAACGGCCTCCCCGGGAAGCGAGCACGATGTGGCCGGCGCGCAATCGCCCGAGCGGGTCGCGCTCCACCAGCAGGATGTCCCCTGGAAAGATCGCCGGGACCATGCTCGACCCGCGCGCCAAAATCCGCAGCTTCCCGTAGGATTTCAGCACCTCTTCCGCCAGGGCGATGTCAACCGCTGCGCGATCTTGCATCGTTTTCATCCTTCCATTCACCGTCATGAATTCTTTCTGTTGAACCGGCACTGAAATTGTGTGGGTGAGAGTTTGCCGCAGGCCAGAGCCATCGTCTCGAAGACGCGTTCGTGCTGGAACGCAGGCCGCTCGTAGACCTTCCGGACCTTGCCGGTCCCGGCCGGTGCTTCCTCGATTTCCGCCGCGCGATTTTGGGAGTTTTCACTCATTGAAGCGCTGCTTGCGTAAGCTTGACGGCGCAACCGCCGGCGCCTCCGCTGCCGCACGCCGCGGTTGTGCTCAGTGCACCAAAGTAGACGCTGGCTGCCTGTGCGCTCGAGCTGTTGTTGTCCACCACCATCCCGCTCGTGCCGCTGCCTTCCTGCACGCCGGGAACGGGCGTCTGGGACGTGGGAAATGAATTGATGTTGAAGAGCCCTATGTTGGGGTTCCGGTTCGCGAGCACGGTGATAAAAAGCCAGTCCGTTGTGGTGGTTGAGTTGTAGAACTCCGTAAGCGGCGCGTATTCGAGCTGGCTTCCCGTCGTGCTGTTCAATACCAGTGTCTTCGGACCCGCCGGACTGACGCCCGAGCAATTCGCCAGGACATTGGAGGAATTGAAACAGTAGCCGTAGAGTTCAATCTCATTGCCCGAGGCATTGTAGGCGGCGACGTAGATATAAGCGCCGCTCGTCGAAGGGCTGGTGAAATACGGATTGTTGAACGTGGGCGCATGGAGATTAAAGATTCCCGCGTCTCCCACGGTGACCGTTGTGGACGAACTCAGGGTCGTCGTGGCTTGCACCAGCACGGCGTTGGTCCCGTTCGATCCGCTCACGGCGAAGAGGAATCCGTTCACGCCGTCCACGATCGGGGCATCGACAATGCCGCCGGTTGCCGACCCGTTCCCCACCGTTACCGAAGAATGCGCCAGGGCCGTGCCCGAGGAGTTGAATCCGTAGAGCTTCCCGTCGGAGCATCCCACGAACACGTTCAGCGTCACGAAATCGAGCACGGCGCCGGTGAGTTTCCCCGAGCAAACCGTGACGGCTCCGCCCGATCCCCAGGTCGAATCCAGGCTCGGCGCCGGCTTTGTCGATCCCGAGCAGTCCGAATTGACGCTCGTGCAGAAGACGTCCTTGATCCGGTACAGCACCCCCGCATCGTTGCCGACGTACGCTTCGTCGCGGACGTAATCGACGAAAGGTGAAGAAAGCGTGTCCGTCCCGCCGGTCGCGGAACCGAGCGCCAGATCCGTTGCCGTCCCGCTGCCGGCCGTCGGATTCGTCGAGGAAAAGGTGGTGATCGTTTTCGGCGTAAGAACACTTTGCAAGTTGCCGCTGTTCTGGCCGTCGTCGTTTTTGAAGGCGAGGACGTGGAAATGCGCGGCGGTGGAGATGGAAACGGTTACAATGGTGACTTCAAGGTTCGTTCCGCCGCCGCTTGTGGCCGTGGTGGCGACTCCGGTCTTGACGGTGTATCCCGTGCCTGGATAGGTGATCGTGAAAGCCGTAACCGCACCCGCGGTGACGGCCGTGACTTCGAAGTTCGCAAGACTGCCCGTGCCGCCTGCAATCGTGCCGGTATTGCCGACGGCATAGCCGCTGCCGGCATGTCCCGAGGTGACAATCGCGGCGACGATCTGGCTACCGCTCGACGACTCGACGAACGCTATTTTGGTCCCCGAGGCAGACGGCGTGAGCGGATCAAACGAAATCACGGGCGACGTTGTCACCGCGCCCCCGCCGGTGAGACCCTGCACGTTGTAGGACCACAAAACCTCGGCGGCAACACCCGTATCGCTTCCGCTTGGCGTTCGGTTGCAGATCCCAGTCGCACCCGCGGTACCGCTATAGAGATTGTTGAAGGCGACGATGTTCGGCTGTCCGGTGCCGCCCGGCGCATTGATTGGGAAAACGACGTAGTCATTCGCGCAGCTGGGCGCCGCTGTCACGTCGAACGCAAACTTTGCCGGAAACATGGCGGCAGCCGTCCCCGACGCACCGAGGTTGATGGCCCAGTCGCGGTTTGCGGTCTGCGACTCCCAAACAGGCCTGCGCCATGGCTCAAACGGAAGACCGATGCGCCCACCCAGCGGCACGCTTCCACCGATCACCCCTCCCCCACCAGGCACCGGCAATTCCGACCATAGGAAGCTCGCACGGGGATCGCGAGCGGCCGCCTGCATCGCCGCCATCGGACCGACTCGCGGATAAACCACGTGACGCGTGCTCCAATCGCGGAACATTGGAACGGGCTGCCGGAGAGTTCCGGTACTCTGGCCGTCCAGCGGCATCCCGAACGCGCCGACGAGGCACGCCGCAACGGCAATCAGCGATTTGCGCGTGAGCTTCAGGAAAACCTCTGCGGGAGCCGGCGAACGGAAGCCGCGGACCTCCCCTGCCCGGCGAAATGTCGTCCAGATTTTTTCGTTCATCCCAAGCCTCGGCTGCCCCAGCCGTGGTGTGCCGCCCGCCTACGCCGGTTCGATCAAGCCCTCTTCAGTAAGTTCCGCCAGGAATTCCCTAGTGTCCGCTGCCGCCTGCTCGGCCGATATGTCGTACTCGGACTGAAGATGCGCGGCCACTTCGGTCGCGTTTCCTCCCGCCTCGATCAAGGCCCAGATCGCGGTCCCCGACTCGTTGAACGTGTACACGGAGCCCCCCGGCTCCGCGCCCCCACGGATCGGCACTACCATGGCTTCGTCCGCCACGATCCGCGATACCACGTTCCGGCTCTTCTGAAAGGCTTGGCCCTCGGCAATCCGGCTCAAAACCAAACATCCCCCGCGCTGCTCGCTTTACAAAGCAGACTTGATTGATTCCAAAAGCCTGCCAGTAACAGGAAGCAGGATTCTTTATGTCTAAATTATTGGTGCGGTTGAACTGACACAATGCTGAACTGAGAGGGAGGTGCTAAAGATGCCACTCCCCGTGGCTGAAAGGGCAATATGACATTCTATGAAAGGGGCGGCGGGGCTTCTCTCTATAAGCAGAAAGCTGGCAGAAAAAGATGTCACTCGGTATACCGAGCAGAATATTGGAAATTAGCGGTGGGCGCCGCCCGAGAGTTCGCGGACGATATCGCCCACAAAACCCTTGGCGTCTCCGAAGAGCATCAAGGTTTTATCGAGATAATAGAGTGGATTATCGATCCCGGCAAAGCCCGGGTTCATGCTGCGCTTGATCACCATCACCGTGCGGGCCTTGTCTACATCAAGAATCGGCATGCCGTAAATCGGGCTGCTGGTATCGGTGCGCGCGGCGGGGTTCGTGACGTCGTTCGCGCCGATGATCAGCGCCACATCGGTCTGTGGCAGGTCTGAATTGATGTCGTCCATCTCCAGCAGGCGATCGTAGGGGATATCCGCCTCGGCCAGCAGCACGTTCATGTGCCCCGGCATGCGCCCGGCAACCGGATGGATGCCAAATGAGACTTCCACGCCCTTCTTGGTCAGGACGTCATAAAGTTCTCGGACCTTGTGCTGCGCCTGAGCCACCGCCATGCCGTAGCCTGGGACAATCACCACCTTGTTCGCCGCCGCCAGAATCCCGGCCGCTTCCTCCGGCGAAGCGCTTCGCACCGTCCTCGCTTCCGCAGCGCCCGCCGCCGAGGCCTGCACCTGTCCGAACGCGCCGAACATCACGTTCGCGAACGAGCGGTTCATCGCCTTGCACATGATGACCGACAGGATGAATCCGGATGAGCCGTCGAGCGCGCCCGCCACCACCAGCACTTTGCTGTTGAGCACGAACCCCAAAAGGGCCGCCGAAAACCCGGCGTACGAGTTCAAGAGAGAGATGACCGTCGGCATGTCGGCGCCGCCGATCGGCGTCACCAGCAGTACGCCGAAGATCAGCGCCACGACCACCATGATGGGAAACAAAAAAGTATTGTTCGGATTCACCACCAGCGCCACGGCAATCAGGAGCGCCGCAGCCAGCACCGAGAGGCTGACGATGTTCTGCCCCCTGTAGGTAATCGGGCGCTGCGGCAGAATCTCCTGTAACTTCCCCGCCGCGATCACACTGCCCGTGAACGTGAGCGAGCCGATAATTACCTCAAGCCCGATTTCGCCCATGCCGAACCGGCTCACGTGCGGCACGCCCACGTAGTATTCCGCGATACCGATCATCGCTGCGGAAAGCGCGCCGAACGCGTGGCTCAGCGCCGTTCGCTGAGGCACGGCCGTCATGTGGACCATGCCGAGAGGGATGCCGACGCCCGCGCCGATGATCAGCGCGACGATGATCCACTTGTATTGGACTATTTCCGGGTTGCAGAGCGTGGCGCCCACAGCCAGCGCCGCCCCGATTTCTCCCGCCAGTACCCCGCGCCGCGCCGTAACAGGGGAGCTGAGCCACTTCAGCGACAGAATAAACAGCACTACGGCGATAATGAACGCCGAATCGAGGAGCTGCTGTATCGCGATTGCGGTCATGGTTTCTTGGGCCCGCCGCTCTTGAACATGCGCAGCATGCGGTCGGTGATGAAAAAGCCGCCTACCATGTTGCTGAAGGAGGCGGCCACGGCAATGGTCCCGAGAACGGTGGAGAGGACGGTTTCGTGCCTCCCGGCGATGATGATGGCCGCAACCACGACGATCGCGTCCAGCGCGTTCGTCAACGACATCAACGGCGTGTGGAGCAGCGGCGAGACACGCTTGATCACTTCAAACCCGATAAATCCCGCCAGGATGAATACGTAAAGATTTGAAATGAAATCCGATGGCATGACTTCCTCCTTACGACTGCGCCGCCAGCGTCGGCATCGCGAAAAATTCCCGCACCCGCGCGTTCACCACTTCCCCGCCCCGCGTCAATAGCGTCTCGCGGATAATCTCATCCTGTAGATTCAGGTTCAGCTTGCCGTCTTTCACGAGGTGCAGCAAAAAAGCGGTCAGATTGCGCGCATACAATGAACTCGAGTGATAAGGCACCGTGCTGGCCAAGTTGATCCTGCCGATGATCGTCACTCCGCTATCGACGATCGTCTCGCCCGCGCGCGTCAGCTCGCAGTTCCCTCCGCGTTCCGCCGCCAGATCCACGATCACCGAACCCGGCGCCATCGCACGCACCATTTCCGCGGTCACCAGCACGGGCGCCTTCTTCCCGGGCACGACCGCCGTCGTGATCACGACGTCATTTTCTGCCACCACCTTCTTCATTGCTTCCCGCTGCCGCGCATAAAAATCCTCACCCTGCGCGGTCGCGTACCCCCGCGCGTCCTGGGCGTCCTTGGCCTCGATGTTCAGCTCCACAAACCGCGCGCCCAGGCTGTGCACCTGCTCCTTCACCGCCGGCCGCAGATCGTACGCGGAAACCACCGCACCCAGGCGCCGCGCCGTGGCGATCGCTTGCAACCCGGCCACGCCCACGCCGACGATCAGCACCCGCGCAGGCGTAATCGTGCCCGCCGCCGTCGTCAGCATTGGAAAGAATCGCGGGAGGGTGTCGGCTGCGATCAGCACTGCCTTGTAACCGCACGCGGTCGCCATCGACGAAAGCGCGTCCATGCTCTGCGCGCGCGTCGTCCGCGGCATCAGTTCCACCGAAAACGACGTCACGCCGGCGCCGGCAATTTCCTGGACGATCTCGCGCGAACCCATCGGCCTCAGGAACCCGATCAGCGCTTGACCGCGCCGCATCAGCGGCAGGTCAGCCTTGCCGGTTTCGTCGTTCGAGCCGTAGCACAGCACCTGGGTGATGATGTCGGCCGCTTGAAACACCGCCGCGCGGCCGGGCAGAATTTTGCCGCCCTTTTCCGTGAACGCCGCGTCCGGATAGCCCGCTTCGTTTCCCGCTCCGGTCTCGACCACGACTTCGAGTCCCGCCTTCGCCAGATTCGGGATTACCATCGGCACGAGCGCCACTCGCCGCTCGCCCGGAAAACTCTCTTTGGGAACGCCGACAATCACGAAGCCCTCTCCCTCGCCGCCTGTGACGCGCGCCCTATGCCTCGGCGCGCCCATGCTCAAAGCGGTCTATTCTATACATGTCGGCCCACAAGTCCACCCCAATCGAACTCTTGCCGCGACCCGCGCGGGCGGTGCGGCTGCGTCTTTCGCCCGGGGCGAAGACGTAGCGAAAAGCGCACACATTTCTATTTCTTCGCATGGCGCGCCCAAGGTCCGCTGCGTATAATCGCCGGACGCGTCTGGAGCCGTACGCACAAGGGGGGTGGCTTATGCCTGCATCTTCATGGAAGGGTTTCCTGGCCTTCGGCCTGATCTCGATTCCCGTGCGCCTGTCGCCTGCGGCGCGCACCGAGCGCGTCAGCTTCAATCAGCTTCACAACGTCTGCCACACGCGCCTGAAGCAGCCGCTCTTCTGCCCCACCTGCAACCGCATGGTCGAGCGCAACGAAATCGAAAAGGGCTACGAATACGAAAAGGACCAGTATCTCCTCTTCACCGAGGAAGAACTCGAAAGCGTCGAGCCCGAATCCGCGCGCACCATGGAGATCCTCGAGTTCGTGAAGCTCGCGGAAATCGACCCGATCTATTTCGACTCTTCCTACTATCTCGCGCCCGAGGACGAAGGCCGCAAAGCCTATCAGCTCCTGTTCGAGGCCATGCGCAAGTCCGGCTACGCGGCCATCGCGAAAGTCAGCATGCACAACCGCGAATACACCGTGATCGTCCGCCCGCAGAAGAGCGGCCTCACCCTGCATACGATGTTCTATTCAAATGAAATTCGGTCCGCCGAAAACGGCCCCACGGAGAAGATCGAAGTGAAGGAACAGGAGCGCGCGCTCGCCGAGCAACTGATCAAGAGCCTCGCGGCCCCGTTCCAACCAGAGAAGTACCACGACACGTATCAGGAAGCTCTGCAAGAACTGATTGCCGGGAAAGCACAGGGCATGGAAGTCACCGCCGCCAAGCACGTCGCGCGCGTGCCGGAAATTGATTTGATGCAGGCGTTGAAGAAGAGCCTAGCTGCTAAACCCGCGCCCGCATCCGAGAAGCGGCCGCTGCTGCAAATGGTTCCCAAGTCCGCCGCCGAGCCCAAAAAGTCCAAGACCAAGGTCGGGTGACATCCGCCAAGCTCTTCCGTGCTGTCCGCCGCGGCATCGGCCTGATAGCCGCGGCCCTGCCGTACACCTCGGACCTACTCGTCTATCTCAGAACAGCAACTTGATCGCGAACTGGATCTCCCGCTGGCTGTTGGGCACCGTGGCATCAATGAAACCGTAACCGGGAGTGGGGGATCCCGTATCGGCACCGCCGGCGGCGCTATACAGGCTGGCATTCGGCGCTATGAAATCCGTGCGGTTGGCGATGTTGAAGAACTCCGCGCGGAACTGCGCCTGGAGCCGTTCGGTGATTTTCGTGTTTTTCAGCAGCGCGAAATCCAAATTGATGTTGCGCGGCCCGACGAGCGTATTCCTTCCGGCGTTGCCAAGCGTGCCGGCGGGTTCGAGCGTGTAACAAGTGTCGACGGGGTTGAGCCATTCCGGCTCCACAATGTTTGTAAACGGGTTGACGGTTAGTTTCCTGACGTACGGATTGCAACCGGGAGTGACGTCCGGACGGGTCGATGCGACGTTATTGTCGAGTCCAGCCTGGTCGAAACCGTCGCTGATGCTGAATGGAGAGCCGCTCTGCGCGGTAAAGATTCCGCTCACCTGCCAGCCCTCGATGAGCCGATTACCGTGAAAGGGCAACTGATAGATCACATTGGCGACAAGGTTGTGGCGCAAATCGAACGTGCAGTTGCCGTAATCATATAGCGGATCGTAAGGATCAAGCTGGCCGGTCGCGCCTTCTTCCAGCCCGTACGACCCGGAGGTATCATCCAGGCAGTGAGAATAAGTGTAGGAGAACTGCATGGTGACCCCTCTCGCCGCCTGTCGAACCAAGCTGACCTGAAGGGAGTTGTAGCTCGACCTTCCGCCCGTGACATTTTCATTGAGTTCAGCGTAGTTGTCGTTCACGCGCGGTAGAATCGGCTCCACGCCGGCAACGGCGGAATCGAAAGCGCCAAAGTAGCAGCTCGACAAATTCGCGACCGTTGGGACACAAGGGACACCAGTTGGGGTAGAGCACCCGTTAAGTAGATTGAAGAAGGGGGGGCCAACGCTCGCGCCGCAACCGGCGGCAGCCGAGGTACTCGTCATTGACGGGTTCAGGTTTCGCTGGCTGAAGAGATGCACGCCGCGTGAGCCGACATAGCCGACCGTGAGGACCGTTCCGCGACCAAGTTCTCGCTGTACGTTTAGGTTCCACTGCTCCTGATACGGAGCCAGGTTCGTGTTGTACGGCACGCCATCGCCCAGACTGGTGCATCCGATGCTGTTATTGGAGAGATTATCCGCCGCGCACGCGGTGGGCACATCTTGCGGTGGCAGCGCTGGAGGCGCCGTCAAGAAAGCGTTCGGGAAGGTCATCCCTCCCCCAACGCCAAATTGATGATAGTTATAGGGGGGATCAAAGTAATACGCAGACGCATAAGTGCGAGGGGAAACCGGATCGTGGAAGATTCCATAGCCGGCACGGATCGATGTCTTCTGGTCCCCAAAGGGCGCCCACGCCAGACCGATGCGGGGATCGATATTCTTCCGGTTCGGGCTGGTTTGAAAAACGTTGCTGACGTGCGCAAATGAGCCGTTCCCAAACGGAGTATCCGGCACCGTGTAAAGAGGCCAGCCGGAAGGATTGGTACCGTACTCGTAGCGGACGCCGATGTTCATCGTCAAGTGCGAATTGATCTTCCAACTGTCGTTGACATAGGGGTCGATATCGATCTCCCGGAAATATCGGGGCGAATTGTCAGTATATGGGCTATTGTCGACGGCATATCCGAAGAATGGGACCCCCTCGATAAAATCTTCCAGGCTGAGGAATATGTAATCGCCGCCGTACTCAAAAGGCGAGTAGACATTTGACTGGACCCGCATGATGTCCGCGCCAAAGGTAATCGTATGGGCCCCGTGGTTCCACACCACGTCGTCCCCGACGCCGAACTTGTTTTGAGCGATGGCATCGGAGACGAACTGGTTGCTCCCAACGCCGCCGACGGTAAACAGGTCCGGACTCACAAAGGCGTCTTCATGGCGACTTGGGTTGAAGTTCAAAGGATCGGAAGAAGTGGGAATAACGCTATTCGAGAATGAGGATTCGTACGTGCGGGTGAACACGAATCGCGCATTATTCACCACGTTAGCGGAAAGGATGTGCCGCTCTTCGACCGTCAGGAACTGGTTCCTGCTGTTGTCCACTTCCGGCCAATAAGGCAGGGCCGCGCCGAAAAAGCCGGTGAGCGGGCTGAGCTGGTACGCCTGGTCGATAACATAGCGCCCAAAGATGTTGTCGGTCGAGGAAAGCGTATAGTCGATTCGACCAAGCCCGTAGTTTTCGCTTGCATTCTGGGTCGAGTTGATCGTAGTGAAGTAGTAGCCACCCAGGTCCGGAGCGCCTGCCGGAGGAGTAGGAGCAAAATGGTTGTAGAGCCCCAGAATTCCGGTTATTGCTGACGCCGCTGCGGTCGTTTGTCCACTGGCCCCGCTGCCGAAAGCAACTTCAGGCTCAATTGGGTTGGATCCCGTCTCGAACCCGGACACGGGACCCCAACTCGTCGTCGGAGAAGTGCGCGCTGCGCAACCTGCGGCCGGATTGGAGTTTACGAGGTTGGGTCCCAGCGGGCCCCCAGGGAATATAGGCGCCTGTGTTGGCGCTCCCACCGCGCCGCAAGGAAGCTCATCCGATGCAACATAGGGTTCGGGGAGCCCCAAGCCCGCGGCTGTTTGGCCAAGCGCCTGGCGGAAGCCCTCATAGTTCGCAAAGAAAAAGAGCTTGTTCTTCTTGATTGGGCCACCCACGCTCCCGCCGAATTGGTTTCTGCGAAATGCCGGCTTATACGGCACCAATTCGGGCGTCAGATCGAAATAGCTGCGGGAATCGAGGGCGGAGTTCCGGAGAAATTCGTATGCGGAACCATGGATAGTGTTCGTACCTGATTTTGAAACCGCATTCATTACCGCGCCATTGCCGGCGAATTGGGCGCTGTAGGTGTTCGTGAGTAACGTGAATTCCTGAATTCCCTCCACGCCGAGCGAAGTGCCTAGCACTTGCGACCCGGCCTGATGGTCCCAGAAGTCGGCCATGTTGGAGTTGTCCAGCAAAAATTCCTCGCCTTCGGTTCTAGATCCGGCGATGGAAAAACCCGGGCCCGTCCCATAAAGTGTGGTCGTTCCGCCGCCTGTGGGCGTGATACCGGTCGCGAGAGTGAGCAACTGCTCGAAGTTGCGCCCGTTCAGAGGCAAATCGACCATCTGCTGCGCGCTAACCAGCGAAGAGATGGCGGTGGATTGCGTCTCCACCTGCGCGACAGCCGACTCCACCGTGACGGTCTGCTGGACTTGACCGACGGGCAATGAGACGTTGATCACGAGCTGGCTGCCGACCGTGAGGCTGATCTCCGTGTGCACCACTGTCTGGAAGCCTGACTTGGAGGCCTGCACCGAATACGTGCCGACGACGAGGTCGGGCGCGTTATACCGGCCCTGCTCGTTCGAAGTAGTCGTGAGGGCAACGCCGGTGCCCGTATTGGTTACAACTACCTGGGCGCCGACGATCTCGGCGCCGCTGGCGTCCGTCACCGTTCCGGAAATATTCCCGGTGACTGCCTGCGCCCCAAGGCGCCTCGCGCCACCCGACAAAAGCAGCACTCCGCACACAACGCAAACCAGCGCGTATTTCAATGCTTTCAGGCCCCTAAGCATGTGTGGCCTCCGTTTTGTCTTCGATGCCCTGCGACGAGTGAGTGCGCCCCCCGGCGCGAGTCTTGAGCGAGCTTCTACTATTGGCGTTACCCTTTGTCAAGCACAAAACAAAACGCTTGGGTTTTATCGCGGCGAGGGTCCTTTTCCGCGTCCGGCGTCTCCGCGTATATGACTTCGTTGTTTTCCTCAGGCCCTTTTCGTTAGAATGCCGGGCATGGCCGAACCACTTCAAGTTGCCGGACGCGCCGGATCGAGCCCGAACGTGCATATCCTGAGCCTGAAGGGCGCCATCACTTCCACGTCTGCACCCGTGTTTCAGGAGGCCGTACGCGCCGTGACCGCGCCGCGGCTGATCCTCGATTTGACCGACGTGCCCTCGCTCGATTCGATGGCGATCGGCGCGCTCGTCCGCGCCTTCGTTTCGTGCAACAAATCCGGCCGCAAACTCCTGCTCGTCGGCTTGAGTCACCGCGTCAAGAACATCTTGCAGATCACCGGCGTTGATCCGCTCTTCGACAGCTACGCCACCATCTCCGAGGCTGAATCCGCTTTTTTTGCCTGAGGGCTAACGGTCCCGCACCTTATGCCGATCTTGTGTTTGCACGAAGTTCGGCTCGCGATCCAGACAGGAGGCTGAAATGATCGCTTCCGTCGAATCCAACGACCTGCGCTTTGACATGTTCACCGGCGAGGAACGCTTTCTCGCGCCGAACGCCGTGCTCGTCTCAGGCAAGCAGGACGCTTTTCTGATCGATTGCGGATTCGTCAAGAGCGACGTCGAGCAGCTTCTCCAGCACGTCCGGGACAGCCGCAAGCGCCTGCGCGCCATTTTCATCACTCACGCGCATCCCGATCATTACGGCGGCGTCAACGCGTTCGCGGCGGTCTTCCCCGAGGCGACGCTCCTCGCCCGCCAGGGCGTGATCGACGGCATGTTGGAATGGCCCGCGAAGCGTCTTCACTGGCAGGATATGTTCGGCGACCAGCTCCCGGCCGGCGACATCGTCTATCCGAGGCCGCTCGTCGGCAAGGCTGCGTATCTCGAGGACCGCGAGGTGATTTTCATTGACCTGCCGGTCTGCGAGACCGTGCACGCCACCGCCTTCTACGTGCCTTCGGCGCGCGCCCTGATCGCGGGCGACCTGATCTATCACCGCTACCACCTCTACATGGCCGACACGAACAGTCCGGCCTCCTGGATCGCGGGCATCGAGCAGGCGCGAAGCATAGGCCCGATCGACATTGTTTTCCCCGGCCACGGCAAATTCGGCGGAGTGGAAATGTGCGCCGAGGCGATTCGCTGGTTGGAGGATTATCGCGAAGTCGCCAAGCCCGGCGTGCGCTTCACGGAGATCGCGAAAGAGATGACGCGCCGCTATCCGAAACACGGCTTGCCGCTGCTGCTGTGGCTCACGCGCGGCCCCGGCTTCGGCACTGCCGGAGCTAAGGAAATCGGCGTTCCCGCCGAACTCCTCGGCGGCTGATGCACCCGAATGGTTTGGTGCAGAGGTACAGTGCGATCACTTCTTGCCCGTGGGAACCCTTTGCTTCAACTCTTCAAACCAGTTCAAGACGACGTTAATTTGAGTCGGTGCGTTGCCCGCCTGCTCGCTGGGCTTGAGCATCAGGAACCGCTGCCCGTCAGGCGATACGTCGTAGTTGGCGCGTGCGTACGGGTCCGGCAGATACTTTCCCTCGAAGAGTTGCCGAGGCTTGCCCGCGACGAAACCAGGCTGCGTGGTGATGTCCACCGCCATCATCTTGTCCCCGTTGTCCCCGCTGCGGTAGAAGAGTTCCTTCCCCTTGGGGTTCCACATCGGCTCGCTGCCGCCCTCTGTTGAGATTTGCCACTTGCCGCCCGGACCTGGATAGGGCTGCACGTAAATCTCCTTGCGGCCTGATTCGTTCGAGACGTAGGCCAGCCAGCGCCCGTCGGGGGAAAATTCTGGTGCGTCCTCGTAGCCTGGTTGAAGAAAGGGCTGAGTCTTGCGGTCGCTCATCCGCATCACCGAGACTTGAAAGCGCGAGTCGGGGAGAAGTTCCACGACGGCAAGCGCCTGCCCGTCCGAGGACCAGGACATTGGAACCTCTGGTTTCTTGCTCTCCATCAGCGGCTCCGAACCGCCGCTTCCGTCGGCCATCTGCCAGAACATATCGCCCGGGCCCGGTCGGTTTGACTGGAACACGATTCGACGGCCGTCCGGCGTCCAAACTGGGTATTCGTTAATGCTTCCTTCAAATGTCAATCGGGTCAGTGTGTCCCGAGCGATATCGTACAGCCCCACTTGGGCGGCGCCGTTTTCCCTGATGTCAACGGCGATCCGGTGGCCGTCGGGCGAGAGGCGCGGTTGATCGTAGTTGCGCGCGGGGGCGGCCAAGGGTTGCTCGGCTCCGTTGCGAGCGACCCACACCAGCTTGCTTTGCGACACCTGAGCGCCCCCGGGAACGTAGACCAGCGATCCCGTGGCGGAGAGGCTGTACTGGGCGAACCCGAGAGTGGATTGCAGGACACTCTCGACCACCGGCACCGCCGTTCCTGTCACCTTCAGGTGCTGGAGATCGAACGGCACGGCCATCAGACTACCCCCCTGCCCGTAAACAAGGTGGCCGGAGAGCGCATAGCGGGGCATGGCCCCTGCTTGTCCCTGAATCAAGTTTCGCCGTTCGCCCGTTCCAATCACGTCAACTCCTATAGCGGCCTGTGGGTCAAGAACAAAGAGCACTGCTTTGCTGTCCGGCAATAGCTCCGGCCAGAGGTGGCCGACCTCCCCGTCGTTCTTAAGGTGAGTCAATGGCTGCCCAGCTCCTCCCGCCTCCGATACCCCCAGAAGACCCCCTAGCGTGGGTGTGAAGGCGATCATGCCTCGATTGCCCCAACTGGCTCCGTAGGGTACCTGAGCGTCGGCCAAGACTTGCGCCACTCCCCCGCTTACCGGGATCTTCTTCAGCTTCCCGTCGGCGAAAAATCCCAGCCACTGCCCATCGGAAGAGAAGAACGGCTCGATAGCTCCTTCGGTTCCGGAGATTGGCTTGGTCTCCAGACTATCCATCGCCCGCAGATAAATCTGTTGCGTGCCGCCCTGCGTGGCGACGTACGCGAGATCAGCGCCATCGGGAGACAGGGCCACACTGGGGCCATTTTCCAGACCGGCCAATTGTTGGCCCGGCGGCAGCGTTATCACATATCGGGAGACGGGCGGAGGCGAGGGCGAGGGCCTGAGACTCCAAGTGACCAGGCTCGCGACCACCGCACCAAACAGCAAGGTGCCCAGGCTGACGATTATCGTCCGCCGCCAGAAGGGCGCGGAGACCGGTGCGGTACCAACGGACGATGACTCCGGCGCGCTGGAGAGAACTTCGTCGAGCGAAATGCGGGCGTCGCCGATGTCCCGCAGCCGCTGCTTCGGGTCTTTCTGCAAGCACCGCTGCAATAGGACGCGAACGCGGATCGGCGTCGCGGCGGGAAGCTGCGACCAATCAGGCTCTTCCTTGATGACGGCCGCCAGTGTGTCCGTGACCGATTCGCCCCGAAACGCCATCTTCCCCGTCAGCATCTCGTACAGCACGCAGCCAAACGCCCAGATGTCCGCCCGACGATCCACCGCCTTGCCCTTCGCCTGTTCCGGCGACATGTACGCCGCCGTTCCCAGCAGAACTCCCGCCTGCGTCGCCATCCGGCTGATCGTCGGTGAATTCGCAATGTCGATTCCGGATGCATCGCCTTCGAGCGCCTTCGCCAGACCGAAGTCGAGCACCTTCACCGCGTCGTCGTTCGTGACCTTCACGTTCGCCGGCTTCAGGTCCCGGTGTACGATCCCCCGCTCGTGCGCGTATTCGAGCGCCTCGCACATCTGCTTGGCGATAGGCAGGGCTTCGCTAATTGGAATCGCTCCGGACTTGATGCGATCTGCAAGAGTCGGCCCTTCGACCAACTCCATGACCAGCGCATGAGTGGCGCCGGAATCTTCGAGTCCATGGATCGTGGCGATGTTGGGATGGTTCAATGACGCCAGGACTTTCGCTTCGCGCTGGAACCGCGCCATGCGCTCGGCGTCACGCGCGAACGCTTCTGGCAGGACTTTCAGAGCGACGTCGCGCCCGAGCTTCGCATCCCGCGCGCGATACACCTCGCCCATCCCGCCCGCGCCAATCGCAGCGAGGATTTCGTAGGGGCCCAATCGCGAGCCGGTAGCAAGCGTCATAAAATGGGCATGATTCTACATTACACACGCCGTCAAATCCTCATCGACGTGCGGCTAAAACTGGCCGCCGCGACCGCGTCGTCGTCCCAGGCCACCGGATTCTTTACGCGAACAACCATTTGAAATTCTTGCGCCGTTATGCCAGCCTAAAAGTAGACATCTTAAGAGAGAATGAAACGAGAGCAATAGAAGGGGCAGCCGGATAGAGCGGCTGCCTCCGCTGAGCGCCTCCTGTGAACGGGTGGCCGGCGAATTGGTCGATTCTACTCGCAAGTGGCTTTCGAGTAGGATTCGGCGTAAGTGATTGGAAATAAAGAGCGGGGGTGCCTTCTACCCGCAAATGAAACCGGGGGTCTTCGGACCCATTTTTGATTATTGATTCGGAGGAACAGAAGCGATGTTGCGGGTCGGAATCGTCGGCTGGCGAGGAATGGTCGGAAGCGTTCTCCTGCAAAGGATACGGGAGGAGAACGACTTCACCGGCATCGAACCGCTCTTCTTTTCGACCTCCAACGCCGGTGGCGCGGCCCCGCAAGAGGCCAACGGCGGCGCGCTCAAGGACGCGAAGAACCTGCGCGAACTCGCCGCGTGCGACATCCTGATCAGTTGCCACATCGACGACTACACGAAGGAGGTCTACGCGCCGCTGCGTCAGAGCGGCTGGAAAGGCTACTGGATCGACGCGTCCTCGACGCTGCGCATGGCCGACGACACGGTCATCATCCTCGACCCGGTGAACGCGGACGTGATTCAGGATGGCCTGCGCCGCGGCCTGCGCACTTTTGCCGGCGGCAACTGCACCACCAGCCTGATGCTGATGGCCGTGAACGGCCTTTTCAAGGCGGGCCTGATCGAATGGATGACCACTATGACCTATCAGGCCGCGTCCGGCGCCGGAGCCGCTTACATGCTCGAGTTTGTCAAGCAGATGGAATGTCTCACTGACTCGACGCGCGCCCGCCCGTCCGAGAGCGCACTCGAAATCGACCGCATGATGATTCAGGCGCAGCGAGCGCCGAACCTCCCGGTGAAACAGTTCGGCGCGCCGCTGGCGGGCAGCTTGATCCCATGGGTCGCCGGTGAAATGACCGGCGGGCAAACGAAGGAAGAATGGAAGGGCATGGCCGAGACGAACAAAATCCTGGGCCTCGATCCGCCCGTGCCCGTGGACGGCATCTGCGTGCGCGTCGGGACGATGCGTTGCCACAGCGCGGGGCTGTGCATCAAGCTCACGAAAGACGTGTCGCTGGCCGATATCGAAGCCATACTCGCGGGCGGGAATCCCTGGGTGCGCGTGATTCCGAACAACAAGGAATCGACCGTGCGCTGCCTCACTCCCACGGCCGTTTCCGGCACTCTCAACGTCCCCATCGGCCGCCTGCACAAACTCAAGATGGGGCCGCAGTTCCTCGGCGCATTCACCGTCGGGGACCAGTTGCTCTGGGGCGCGGCCGAGCCTCTGCGCCGCATGCTCGGAATCCTTCGGCAGCACCTCGGCGCGTAGGGCTTCGCTCCACAACCGGTGTATAATCCCGGCGCCCCGGTTGCTGAAACTATCAGCCCCGAAAACGCGTATAAGCACGCAGGAGGTTTTCATGAATCGAAAGTTTCTCGTGGTTTTGTTTGCCGCGGCGCTCTGTGCGCTGCCGGCCTTGGCCCAGCAGGGCTCGAAACTCAACGGCACCTGGAAACTAAATGTCGCCGGCAGCAACTTCGGCCAATTCGGCGCGCCGCAGAGCGAGACCGACGTCATCCAAATCAACGGCACGGATTTTCAGCAGCACGTGACCAGCGTAACGGCACGCGGCCCGCAGGATTACACGCGCGCATGCACGGTCGACGGCAAGGAAGTCTCTCTTTCGCCGGACGATCCCAAGGCCCATCTTGGCGCCGTGGTCCTCAGCAAGATTCAGTGTTCGTGGGATGGAAGCTCTCTCGTGGCGAAGGAAACGGCCACCGTGCAGGGCGCCGAACTGACCGACACGTTTACTTTCTCAGCGTCGGACGACGGCAAGACGCTCACAGCCACTTCCCAGATTCGGTCAGCGAACATCAATGCCGACCGCAAGATGGTGTACGACAAGGCTGATTCCTCGGCTGCTGCCGCTGCTCCGATGGCCGCCGCGCCCGGGGCTGCAGCGATGATTCACACGGGATCCTCCACTCCGGACCTCAGCGGGACCTGGAAACTGAACGCCGGGAAGAGCAACTTCGGCCAGATGCCTCCTCCGGCCAGCCAGGTCGACACGATTCAGGACAGCGAGCCCTCCGTCAAGATCGCACTGGATCAAAAGGGCGGAATGATGGGTGATATGGCGTACTCGGAATCCCTCACCACGGACGGGAAAGAAGCCACCTGGCCCGGGATGGGCGGCGCAGAAGTAAAGGGTATGGCGCACTGGGAAGGCAATGCTCTCATCGTCGATGCCAAGAGCAGCTTTCAGGGCAGCGACGTCAAAATCAAGGAAACGTACACGATGAGTGCCGACGGGAAAACGCTCACGGAAGTTTCCCACGTGGAAACCTCGATGGGTAACTTCGACACGACGAACGTTTTCGACAAACAATAACCATTCGAAGCGCGGGTGAGCCGGCCGGACCACCCCGGCCGGGCTCCCTCGGCGCCTTTCCTTCCAAAAGCCCCGGTTTTCGAGCTGTTTCCTCGCAACCTGTACCAAGGGACAGTGTTCCCATTCGGCACAAATGATTTACTCACTCGGCTACACACCAATTGAAAATAGCTCGGCCGCGGCCGATATCATCTACGATGAGAGGGTCATGACTTGTCTCTTTCCTCAGGCACTCCTATGAGCGCGCGCTCGAAGGCTAGGCCTCCGAAGACCGTTCGTATGCGCCAGATCGAGCTCCGGGAGTGGTCGCTCTCGTGGGCGGCGATTCTCGTGACCCTGTTGTTGACCGCCGGGCTGGCGTCGTTTGCCCTGGGCGCCCTCCGTGCCGACACCTTCGAGGCCGAGAAGGGCGATCTCTGGGTTGCCGTTCGCGGGCTCGTCGGCCTGGTGTTCGTGTTCGATCTGTACGTGGTCTATCAGCAGCTACAAATTCAGCGAATGCGCCGGCGGTTGTTGGAACGCGAGGAGTTCTTTCAACTGATCAGCGAGAATGTGATCGATATGATTGCCGTCGTCGATTCAAATGGAAAACGCGTTTACAACAGCCCGTCTTACCAGAGGATCCTGGGCTACGATGCGAACGAGCTCGAAGCCACCTCCTCCTTCGATCAGGTGCATCCGGACGATCGCGAGATGGTGGTGGAGGCAGCAGCGGAAGCGCGGCGCTCCGGCGTGGGGCGCAGGATCGAATACCGGATGCGGCACAAGGATGGAAGCTGGGTGTATCTGGAATCGACGGCCAGCCCGGTGGTGAATACAAAAGGAGAGGTCGAGAACATCGTCATCGTCAACCGCGACATCGGCGAACGCCGGCGCCTCGAAGACCAGCTTCGACAATCACAAAAGATGGACGCCATCGGCCGCCTTTCCGGAGGCGTAGCCCACGACTTCAACAATCTTCTGGGCGTGATTATCGGATACGCCGAGATTCTCCAGGAACACATCTCCGAAACCGATCCCATGCGAGCGCCGGTCGATCAGATATTGAAAGCCGGCAACCGGGCGTCGTCGTTGACGCGACAGCTCCTCGCATTCAGCCGGCAGCAGGTGATGGAGAAGAAAGTCCTCCTGCTCAACGCGGTCGTTTCCGACGTCGAAAAGATGCTCCGGCGCCTGATCGGCGAAGACATCGAATTGCTCACTAGTCTCGACCCGAACCTAGGGAAGATTCAGGCGGACCAGGGGCAGATCGAGCAGGTGATCATGAACCTGGTGGTGAACGCGCGGGACGCGATGCCGGAAGGCGGAAGACTGGCGATCGAAACGTCCAATTTCGAGATCGATCAGGTCTTTGCGCGCCGCTACGCCTATCCGGTCGTGACGGGTTCCTACATCCTCGTGACCGTCAGCGACACCGGCATCGGAATGGACTCGGCGCTACAGCAGAGAATCTTCGAACCGTTCTTCACGACGAAAGAAAAAGGCAAGGGAACGGGGCTGGGGCTTTCGATGGTGTACGGCGTCGTGAAGCAGAGCGGCGGATACATCGACGTGGCCAGTAGTCCTGGAAAAGGCGCCACGTTCAGCATCTACCTACCGCGCGTGGATCAGGCCGCCGAAGTCGAGAAACACGGAGTGGAGCAGCCCGCTCAGCTTCGCGGCAAGGAGACGATTCTGCTGGTCGAGGACGAGGATACCCTGCGTGCGTTGGCGCGCCACCTTCTTGAAGAATACGGATATCACGTTCTCGAGGCGTGCGACGGAAGCGAAGCCCTCCGGATCAGCGAACAGACCTCGGGCAACATCCATCTGCTGCTGACGGACGTCGTGATGCCGGGAATCAGCGGCCGCGTGCTGGCCGACCAGTTGAAGCCGAAGCGCCCCGAAATGAAGATCGTTTTCATGTCCGGTTACACGGGGCAAAGGGTGGGCGAGAAGGACATTCTCGAGCCCGGCAGCCTGTTCCTTCAGAAGCCGTTCACCCGGGAAAATCTGGCGCGCAAGATTCGGGAAGCCCTGGATGTCGCCACCGTGGCGCCAGTGGCCTAGCGCGGCTCATTGCCGCGAGCGGCCTGACGCTTCGGGGCTCCGGCAGCAGTAGCATAGGATTGACGAAGTCCAAACTGAGGGACCTAGAAAATGCCGAAAATTCTGGTCGTGGATGATGACGCGGACATGCGGAATCTTCACAAGATGCGGCTGAGCGATACCTACGAAATCCTCGAAACCGAGGACCCGGAGGAAGCTCTCGGCCTGGCGCTCGAACACAAGCCGGCGGCGATCCTGCTCGACCTGATGATGCCGAGGCTCTCCGGATTCGAGCTCTGCCACACGCTGCATACGCTGAGCTACACGTCGCGGATACCGATTCTCGTCATCACGGGCGAATCCGCCGCAAAATACAAGCAGCACTGCGAGGGCCTGGGCGCGTCCGGCTTTTTTGAGAAGCCGGTCGACTACAAGGAGCTCAAAAAGACGATTGCCGCCGCGCTGCAGACGAATCAGCCGGAGCGCCGGGCCCACGTCCGCGTGAAGATGCGGGTGGTGCTGAAACTGCGCGGGAAGGATTCCACCGGAAAGCCTTTCGAGATATCGACTGTTACCGAGAATCTAAGCCCCGGCGGATTTCTTGCGGGTTGCACCGCGACCATGAACCAGGGCGACGTGGTGGAAGTCTTCGTCGTGGGCGACGGCGAGCGTTTCGCCGGGCGCGCCAAGGCTGTGCGCTGCGAGGCCCGCGGGGCGCCGTGGCAACGCTACGGGTATCAGTTCCTCGAAACGACCTCCGAATGGGTGTTGCAGGCGAGCCGATAGCACTGACCCAGAGCCCCTCCGTAGGTCGATCGCGGCCTCAGGCAGGTCTGGGTGCACCCGCCGACGCACGTGAGAGGTTGACAACCGCCCTCCGCTGTATTACTTATATAGAACTATATACAGGTAATAATCAGATGTTTCGATCGGCTTCCATCCTTTCACGGGATGGACGGAGGGGAGCTGCTCATGACCTGTGAGAAGTCTGGGCGCGAAGGTTCTGTTGGCTTTCTCAATGGTGTACTGAGTGCCTTTGTCCTGGTCATCGCCTGGATCTTCGTCATGGGATGGACCTACCTTCACACGTACTATGCTTGCTTTGGCGTGAATGTAAATTCGCTTGATTTTCCTGTCTACCACTACCTTACCTTTTGTTATGCGCAGTTTGTTTCTTTTCATTGGGGCGGTCTCCTGGTCGCGCTTATGCTGCTGGCGCTATTCTTCGTGACCTGGGCCGGAACGTCAGTAAAAAGGAAAACGCTGGCGTTAGTTATCGCCACAGCCTACCTGTTGCTTTTCTGGGGAGGCTTCCACATCGCGATCCGCAACGGGAAGACCGCCGCGCTCGAGGATATGGGACTGAGCAGCCCACTACCGCAGGTGGTGCTGGAGATCAAGAGCACAGAGAAACCGTCCGACAGCAGTGTCGAGGAAGCCCTCGGCTCCGCGAATCTCCGCTTGCTCCTTGAAACAGGAGATCGATTGTTCGTGTTTGAGCCGGTATATACAAAGTCGAATGTATTGCGAGTTCACGTCCTTGAAATCAGCCGTGGCGAAGCGCCTTTTTTCATGCGAATCGCTCGGATGTGGTGAGGAAGCTCAGGGGGGCCATATGCGGAATCGTGCTATCTGGATTGCCTTGCTGACGGTCCTATGCATCTCTCAGTCTCGCGCAGATGAAATGCAAGTGGCGGCGAAGGGTAAGAAACAAAATACCGAAGCCCTCGAAGGACAGGTTTCTTCGTTCGACGGTACCATACTTATCTTTCGGCAGGGGCAATCAGGTTTGTATCTAGCGATGGATACTAGTCCTGGGACGGCCCAGACTTCCGAAAAACAAGTGTCCGCGAACGATAGCGAAATGGTGATTGTGCTCGGCGGGCATCTCAAGCAAGCGCCTGTGGACCCCGGGCATATAGCGGACTCTTACGATATTAGAACTAAGGATGTTGATCTTCTGAGGGCCGAGGCGGAGAGGGCAAAGGGTCGGTTAGCGGCCGACTTCAAACCGCTCTACACTGAGGATGCTGAGCGTGATTTGACGAACTGCAAGGTTCGCGGACATGACTGGATTACGGAAAAGGATCCTGAATCTTCGGATTCCGACAAGGCTCCGGTGCGCGGCACCGTGAAAGAAATTTCGGGCGGGTACGTCAAGTTCCAGTCAGCGTCGGATGTCAATGTAAGCAGGTATCGCCTGGATGAGCTCAGCGAAATCATCATAGGGACCTGTCCTTAACTATCTCTCGCGAGTTCCTCGAGACGACGCCCGAATGGGTGTTGCAGTCGAGCCGATAGCGCCGTCATCCTTCACTCGGCACAAATCGCCGGGTTCCCTTCGTGCGGCGGATCGCAGGGGCGATTGGCCGCGGTCTAATTCGAACCTAGGCTCCCGGGGAGCCCATCCATTCTGCGCGTCCCGCGTGTTACAATCGCCCGCGAGCTACCTGCCATGCCTGAAGTTGCACCCAGCGGCGAAGTCGCCCTCGACGTAGTTGCTCCCGATCGTTCGCGCAGCAGTGTGCGCATCACGGCATCGCCTTTCCTGATGGGACGTGGAGGCGACCTCGGTAATCACCTCCAACTGAATGACCGCCGCATTTCGCGGCAGTGCGCGGCAATCGTCGCGGAAGGCGGCCGCTACTACCTCGAGGACCGCGGCCAACGCCTGGGTATCTTCGTCAACGGAGAGAAAATCGAACATCGCCCGCTCGAAAACGGCGACGTAATCACCTTCGGGCTTGCCGACTCCTACGAGATCACCTTTCGCTCCTCGGAAAATGGAACGGCGATTCCCGACATGTTCACTCTGATCGGGAAAATGCCCGACCCCGACCCTACAGCGGTCGGGGGAGGCAGCCTGAGCAAGCTCAGCCTCCTACTCGAAGCGAGCATGCTCCTTCATTCCCGGCTTCCCCTGGATTCGGTGCTGGCCACGGTGCTGGATCATGCGATCTCGGTGACGGACGCGGACCGCGGCCTGCTGCTTGAGCCGGACGGCTCCGGAGCGCTCCGCCCCCGCCTCGCCCGCGGCAAGAGTCAGGTACGTTTGCCGGCGGAAAACTTCGGGCCCAGCCAGACGGCTCTGCGCATGGCTCTCGAGCAGCACTCGAGCGTTGTCACGCAGGACGTCGCGCAGGGCGACGCCGGCCTGCAAGCTGCGCAAAGCATCGTAGCGCAGCAGCTTCGCGCGGTGGTCGTCATCCCGCTCTACGCCATGCCTCGCATGAATTCCGCAGAGTCGATAGCAATGAAGCGAGGAGATCTTCTCGGTGTGCTGTACCTGGATTCCCGCCGGCGCGCCGCCTTCTCCAAAGTGGAGCGCCAGATTCTTGACGCCCTCGGGGTCCAGGCCGCCGGCATTTTGGACAACGCGCGCACGCTCGAGCGCGAACGCGACCGCCAACGCTTCGAACAGGAGCTCAATATCGCCCGCGATATCCAGCAGGCTCTATTGCCGCGCGGATTGCGCGATTTCCCCCATCTCGCGGTGGCCGGAATCAACCTACCGTGTCTTTCCGTTGGGGGCGATTATTTCGACGTCTTCCCGATCGGCGAGGATCGCACTGCCTTCCTGATCGCGGACGTTTCCGGCAAAGGGCTGGGCGCGGCCCTGGTGACGACCATGCTTCAGGGCGCTCTTTCCAGCCTGGCGATGGGTGCCGATCCCGCGCCTGTGTTCCGCCATCTCAACAGATTCCTCTGCGAACACACCGACGTGGGGCGCTACGCGACCGTGTTTTTCGGAATTCTCGATCGGGCGGGCAAGCTCGAATTCATCAACGCGGGACATCCGTCGCCGCTGCTCCTTCGCCGGGGTGAAGTGGCCGAGCCTTTCACCGAGGGATGCTGCCCGGTGGGCCTGCTGCCTGAAATGGACTACGCTTCGGTGCAGCTACAACTCGAGGCAGGCGACACGCTGGCGCTCTTCAGTGACGGAGTGAGCGAAGCCGTGGACACCCGTGACGAGATGTTCGGCGTTTCCCGGCTTCGCGACCTTTACATCGGCAAACATGAGGCCACGCTGGACCATCTTCAGAAGATTGCTCTCGACGCGCTAGAGCGGTTCACTCGCGGCGCCAGCCAGGCGGACGACATTACTTTGCTTTTGGTTCGCTACCTTCCTCCGACGCAAAATTCTGCTTCGTAGCGTTGCGACCGCTCGATCAATCACAGCGGCAGCGATGTAACCAAATTTTAATATTGGGGACACCGGACCTTGGGTACAATCCGACGTTATGGCAGACGCTACGCTTGAAATTGTTACATCCGTGGGACCGCACGATGAAAAAGTTCTTAGCCTCAAAGGCCCGCTAACCATTCACACGCTCTTCACGTTTCAGACGGCCGTGCGCGAGCAGGGCTCTTCTCCGCTGATCATCGATTTCAGCGGTGTTCCGTTCATGGATTCCGCGGGATTGGGCGCGCTCGTTGGGGCCTGCGTGGCGTTACAGAAGACTCATCAGAAGCTGGCGTTCTCCGGAATGAATCCGCAGGTGAAAGCGCTGCTGGACATGACGCACGTCAGTCAATTCTTCCGCATCTTCCCGACCCTCGAAGAAGCTCAGGCCGCCGTCGCTTAGCCGACAAGTTCGATTCTCGGATCGCGCCGCTATCAGCGGGCAATAGCGCAGGTCTGCGGGAGAGTCAACGTGTCGCCGGGATGGATGCGATCCACGGATCGAAGCTGAGGATTCGCGCCGGCGATACAGCTGAAGGCCAATCCGTTGCCGAACTCGGCATGGGCGACGCTCCACAAGCTATCGCCGGATCGAACCACAATGTGTTTTGCATTTCGCGCATCTTCCGTGGGCATGTGAATCCAGTCCCCAGAGCGAATCAAGTCGGGATTCGAAAGCTGAGGATTGAGCTCGGCGAGTTCGCGCCACCGCGCGCCGCTTCCGAGATGCCGCTCGGCCAGCTTCCAGAGTGAATCGCCGCGCGCAACTCGAACGCGGTTGGCTTCGACTGAATTCGCTTCCGGTTGGCGAGCCGGATCGGGAACCGCTTTCCGCGTGACGACATTGGCAAGCGCGATCTCGTTCTTGGCCGTCCCAAGACGCACGGTTTTCCATCCCGTGGGCGAGGAGACCAGGACCGTTGGAGGACGACTGAGAGTGACGGGCAAATCCGCCGACGGTGTTTCCACGCGCGCGGGAGACGATGCGATCAACGCAGTCTTCGCAGCCGCGGGTGATGGCGGCACCGGAATCGCGTCGGGCGAAGCGGGAACCGGATGCTCGGATGCCTGAACTGCCGGAGCCGGAGCTAACCCAATCCACGTGCGAGCGGAAAGCGCGCGCGCCTGATCTTCCGGAACGAGAATGTGCGGCTTCTGCAGGTCGTCGTTCGTGTACACATGGGTTTTGCGTTGGGGCTGATCGTTCTTGCGTTCTCGTTCCTGGCGGGCGACATCGCCGAGGCTCTGCGCGAAAGTCGTGATGGTGCAGGCAAAAAGAAGCGACACCACGACGCCACACATGACTACCGCACGTCGCTGCAATGCCGCTTTCACCAGTTTCGCCTAACCACCTGAGTTGATGTGAGTTGCCTGAGTCCAATTTAATAGGGTTTATCAACGCCCGGCAAGAAAACAAGATCCACGAGTGCGCTTAAGGTAACCTGGCCACGATGGGGCTCCGCCGCTGCGGAAGACTCCCCACAACGCATTCATCGCAGGGGCGGGAGGTAGGCTAAGTCGCCTTGACATGCCTGCGTGGAACGTATTAAACCGTCCATGCGAGCACTCTTAGCCGGCGCCAGCAGCAGGGCGGACATTCTCACGACTTTGCGGTACCGAAGGATTGACAGACTTGCACGTGACTCCGCGCTCGAGAAATGCAGTCGGTTTACTTTTCGCGCTCATCGTGTTCGGGGGCGCGGTGTGCGCGCGCCCACAATCTCCACCGGCAGAAACCAGACTGACCGTTACAGGAAGCGTCGACAAGCCTTTGTCTCTCTCAATTCGGGATCTGCAAAACTTGCCGCGCACAACCGTCAAAGTCTTGAACGCGCACGAAGGCAAGGAAGAGACGTACGAAGGTGTGCTTCTCGGAGAATTGTTGGCGGAGGCCGGCGTTCCTCGCGGCGAGAAGATTCGAGGGGCGGCGATGGCCACATACGTAGAGGCCGAAGGGGCCGACGGGTACCGCGTAATCCTTTCGCTCGCCGAAACGGATTCCGGCTTTCAGGATTCTGAGGTTATCGTTGCCGACAGAATGAACGGGCAGCCAATCGGCGCGAACCTGGGCCCGCTCAGGCTGGTTGTCCCTCACGACAAAAGACCAGCTCGCTGGGTCAGAATGCTTCAGTCAATCAAGGTGGTAACGGTTCCGAAGTAGACGCCGCAGGTAAGTAATTCAATCGGTGCGCTTACGAATCCTGGAATGCCTCGAACAGCGCAACGACCGGCTAATCGGCGCGGGCATCCCGTACTTCGGAGCTCACGCGAAGAGCGCGCAGGAGGAAATATTCGTTGATCGGCCGGTCGTCCTGCAGGGCTGGAGTCTCTGGAGCGACCGCAATCAATTGATCGATCGTCCATGTCAGCCTCAGCATGGAATCAAACTGCATGTCCGGCGTTTGCGCCGGTCCCCACTCCATCATGTCCGCGATGGCCTTCTGCGGCATCCGCGCCACAAGCTCCGCCGAAGTACGTTCGGGAATGGGACTCATGCTCGCAAGATAGTGCCAGCCATGATTTTCGACCGAGTGATACACGCGAGCATAAGGGAAGGAATTTTTCAGAGCATGGGCCACCGATGACTGCACCGCAAAATCTCCGGTCGGCAGCCACTGTTGGAGAATCCCTCCCGGCCGGAGACGTTTCCTCGCGACAGCGTAGAAATCCTCCGAATACAAAAGGCTCGAACCAGCAGCCGGCACCGGCGGAGGCGGATCGATGATGATGACGTCGTACGTCTGGGGCGAGCGCTCCAAATAGCGCCTTCCGTCGTCAACCACAACATGGGCGAGCGGCGAGGCCAGCAGCTCCGCCCCATCCGAATGATAGAACGAGAACAACTTGGGAACGCTGGGGACCAGTTCGACTACCGTGGTCGGGATGCCCCAGGAAAGCGCCGAGCGAAACGTAGTACCCATCCCGAAGCAAATGATCAAAGCGTTCTGCGGGGGATGGTCCAACGATGCCAAAGAGAGATGGGCCATCATTTTCGTAATGGGGGTCAGCGAAGTCATTCCGATCCCGTTCACGAGCAGCCCTTTCCCCATGCCTGTTCCGTAGGCCCTGACCGTGGCCGTGCTGTCTCGCAGGACGACGGAATGTGAATAAGCGGTCTTATAGCCCAGCGCGAACAGGAAGACCCCCAAAGCGGGCAGCAACATCGCGTAGGTCCAAACGCGTTCAGAGAGCTTGGGCGCGTTGCGCCGCCAGGGAATCGCCATGATCGCCCAGGGAAGAACAAGGAGCAGCATGGATAGATTCTCGCCAAGGATGGGGAGCAGGATGAAACCCGACAACAACGGCCCGACAATGCAGCCGAGGACGTTCACGGCGTAGGCGCGGCCGGCGCGCTCCGGATCGCCGCCCGACCAGCGGTCCACCAGCGCGGGGGTCAGAAAACCAACTACGCCCGCAAACGGCGCAACACCCAGGACCACGCGGCCGATCCAGCCCAGGGGCACCCGAGGATCCGAGGCAAGTAGCGGCAGCAGTCCAAGCAACGCCAGCGAAATCCAAGCGAGCCTGCTCTCGCGGTCATGACTTCGGCTCCATCGGCGGTACACCTGCGAGCCCACGAACGTGGCCAGAAGATAGGAAGCGAGAATCAGTGCGAAGGCGTAAACAACCGGGCCGACATACGGAGTGAACAGCCGAATCCAAATCAGCTCCATGCCCATCGTTCCAAGCCCGGTGATGAAGAGCAGTACCAGGATTCCCTTTTCGCCGTCCCGGCCGGCGACGGACCGTTCTTCGCTCGCAGAGGCGACCGCGCCGGCGGGTTGGGACACAAACGCGAGCGCCAGGGCAGCCACGCAAATGACAACGTTCAGAATTGCACCGATGCGGAGTGCGCCGTGGAATCCGTAGAGCTCGATCAGAAGCAAAGGAATCGTGGCCCCGGCCACCGCGCCGAGCACGTTGGAGAGGTAGAGAAAGCTGAATGAACGCCGGGCCTCGTAGCGGGGATCGCGGCGAATCGCGAACATCGCCAGCGGAATCGTGGCGCCCATGCACGCGCACCACGGAATCAAAGTCACCACGAGACACATGCCGGAAATCAGGTAGTAGGCGCCGGATGAGACCACCACACGCTGGGCCATGCCGGCAAGCAGCCGATGTCCAAAGGCCAGTTCCGCCGGAACCACAAGGGCGGAGGCGGCGATCAGAAGCTCGGTCAAACCGTAGAGGCTAACAGGCGGAAAACTGATCCGGCTCCCATACTTCCGCAGCAAAACTCCCGCGACCCACGAGCCGGCTCCCAAACCGGCCATGAAGACGGACAGCACGATCGAAGTCAGAGCGGTCGTGACCCCGAACTGTGCCATTGCCAATCGCAGCCAGATGAGTTCGTAGAGAATGCTGCAGAACCCTGAAACGAAGAAGAAGGCAAAGAACCAGGCCATGCGCGCTTATTCTCTCCTGGTCAGATGATAGGCGAGTGCGCGGATCAGAGCGGTGGTACTTGCCGATGGGTATACAACGAGTCAATGGAAAGGCGTGGCTTCCTTTCGTTCTTGTTGTGCGTTGAGCGAATCGAACCATCGCTGAATTGTGGTAAACTTTCGAAACTGAAGTCTGATGTTTGCTTCGTCGGTCGGTGCGCCCGTAGCTCAGCTGGATAGAGCGTCTGGCTACGAACCAGAAGGTCGGAGGTTCGACTCCTCTCGGGCGCGCCATACTTTCAAGCAGTTACAGGCAGTCCCGAAACTCAAGTCCCGAAAGTGTGGGGACTTTTGTGGGTACCTGTGCCGATTTCGACCGCATCATGTTTTTCGTGATTGCTCTGAGTGCGCGCTCTTTCAGGAGAAATCGTGCGCAATTGCGGCATGTGTGGCAGTCACGCCAGCCATTCAGAAATCAGATGATTCCTGAAAGCCGCAGACAGCGCCTAACGGGGACTCAGAATCAATCACTTGCGGCGGCGATTTCGGCGGGGATTTTTGAAAGCTTGCGAGCGGCCTGATACACCGTGCCGACACTCACGCCCAGTTCCGTCGCAATCTGCGGCCATGAACACCCGGAAGCCCGCAATGCGGCAATTCTCGCGGCATCCACGCTCACCCGTGGCCGTCCGAGTCTCTTCCCTTTCGATCTCGCGGCAGCGATACCGGATTTCACGCGATCTCGAATCAATTCCCGCTCGAACTCGGCGATACTAGCGAATATGCCGAACACCAAGCGGCCATTCGGAGTGCTGGTGTCCACGCCTTCGTGCAGGCTGATGAATTCAATTCCAAGCGAACGGAACTCCTCTAGCGCATTCACAAGCTGGCGGAGACTGCGAGCAAATCTGTCATAGCGATAGACGACGACCGCATCGACGCGCCTCTTGCGGCACGCGGCTAGAAGAGTATCCAATTGCGGCCTGTGCTCCTTTGAGCCGCTGATCCCGGCATCCACGTATTCGCCAGCGATATCCCAGCCTCGACGCCCGCAGTATTCGCGCAACTCGCGTATCTGAACATGCGGGTCCTGGCCGTGGTTGCTAGTGGACACTCGCGCATAGATAGCAGCTCTCATTTTTTTCTCTCCCTGGGGCCCTTGGGGCCAGGCTTCTGTGCGGCCTTAACCTTGCGGCCTTTCGCTATGTCAGCGTCTGTCCAACGCCAAAGCATCCGGCCATCGCTAAACGGGATTCCCAGGGATGGCCGGATTTTTCCAAGAGATAGCCATCGGTTGAGCGTTCTGAATGAAACGCCAATCCGCTTAGCGGCTATCTCAGTGCTGTAGGTTTTCTTCATGAGTTCCTTTCAGGCTATACGGCCATTAGTTCTATTTCCAAGCGCCCTAGACAGTCGCGCACGTTGTTGCGACAGTCTTTCGCTAATCGCGTGAAGTCTGGCGCATTCCCGTTTCCGCCTTCAGCGTGCCAGACCGTACCGAGATAGGCCGCAATCTCGTTAGCCATCCCGTAGGAGCTAAACTCGATCACACGGCACCGGGATAGAAAACGCGGTTCGAGATTACCAGTCTCATTGCAAGTGAAAATGAAAACGGTATTTGGCGGAAATGCTGTAGCGTCCAGCTTCGACAACAGCGCCAGTTGCGCAGCGGGTGTCATTCTGTCGGCTTCGTCCACAAGCACAATATGGAACCCACCTGAAAGGGGGATATACCAACAGTCGTGACACGCCTTTTCAATCGCGTCAGCATTACATTTCTGACTGGGAATATGGTGCAATTCAGCTCTGATCTGATCGGCTAGCGCCAGAGCCATGGTGGTCTTTCCGACACCCGGCGCGCCAACAAAGAGCCATGCGGATTGGTACGGTGCGCTCGCAAACTTTGTCAGAATTTTCTTAGGTCTATCCAATCCAACAAAGTCTGCAATCGTGCGCGGACGGTATTTCTCGCTCAGGCTGACGGGAAACGGAAAAGAGGGCGCGCTCATCGCGCACCCCCCGGAATTGCGTCCGTTTGGGACACGTGGAAGACGGTAGTTGTCCACGGACGGCTGAATGTTTCCTTGACGCCCGTCTCTTTGTTTTCCTTGGTGCAATCAATGAACGTCGTTACCTTAACACCATGCTCACCGCGGCGAACCTGGCGGCCTAGCGCCTTCCATGCTTGATAGGTGAAGACGTTCTCACGTGGTTTGATCTCAGACTCAGGAATCCCCTTCGCTGCAAATCCCTGAAAGATCGCTGGAAAGTTGCTGAACGATTGACCAGAAACAGCCCGCTTGAGTGACTCTAGCCTTGCTTGGGAGATGTTGCTTTGCGGTGATACAGTTTCTCTAGCTTCCATCGTGATTCACCTCACTTTGGGAGTTAGGCTCTGTCGGATGTTCATGCATCCGGTAGAGCCGTTTTTAATTCTGGCTACACATGTGCCACAATTATGTAAACGTGTCAAGAACAAAATGCCATTCGGCGCAAAATAGTTGGCACATGAATTGCAGCCGACAAAGCCAAACGAAACTTTCAGGTGATCTTGCGGGAATTTTCAACTGATTCGCCAAGACTGCTTTGGCCGGAGTGACGACCCTCCTCTAGGGGTGTCACAAGAAATCTCCGAGCACCCCTCACGCGGTGGGTCCCATCGGCGCGGGACTCCTCGCCTAAGCCTATTTCCACGTGAGAATGGAAAACACACTAAGGGGAATACTTAGAGACCACAGCGGAGTCTGGCAGGCTCGGCGGCAAGAAGGTAGCCAAGGAGCGCGGGCCAGAATCTTTCCGCCAACTCCAAGCCAAAAGGAAGGAGCATAAGGACGGCAAACCGCCGAAAAAGTAGCCCGCAAACTCAGTCGTGAAACAATTGGTGCAGGATGGCTTTGATGCGGGCGCGTTCTCGCGCATAATCTTCCTCTGAGATTGTTCCCGCCTGATGCTGCAACTCGATGAGGAAAATTTTGTCCTTTAGACCATCCAAGGCTCCGCCCTTCTCGGCTACTCGATATGCAGCACTAGGCGAAATTTCTGGCGCAGTCCTCGGCGGCGTAGATATGGCTTGTTCATAGGTCACGGTGTAGGTCTTGTTGTCACCAAGAAATCCGGTATTAGGACGCTTCAAACCTAGCAGCACAATCTCTACGAACAAGCCGGTGAACCAAATAACCAAGGGAGTAAGTATAGGAACGCGTCGAGCGAGCGTCAGATAAAATGAAGCCAAGAAACATATAGGAGCAACCCATAGGATGTGCAGCTTGCTGTAGCCGACGAACAGAAAGACAACGGCTATGATCCACAGGAATAAAGTCTGAACAGCCGTTGCGATTGGAATGGACTGGCCTTTCTTGGTGTAGACCCGTATACCGTACGCCCACGAAAGCGCAAGAATTGCGACGATAGCCCAGACCGCCCAACCAAAAACACCGAGCGTAGTATCAAGTTTGGGAATCATAAGCCGCCATAGATTTACCAGCACCGGTACAACGAAGAACCACAGCGCAAATCGGGCAGCAGACTGACCTCGCGTTAGTGGCGCGTCCGCCCGGAGGCTCCGCACCGCCCTGAGTCCCGAATACCCAACCGCGCAGACACCGACGATTGATGCCACGAGGTCGGTGGCCCCCGTAATCAGACTAGGCTTACTGTTCAAAAGAACAAAACGTGGAGTGCTGAGCCAGATGACATTCGCGATGAAGTACTGCCACGGGAGCCACAGCCACAGCCAGTGCTTCCAAGAAACCCCAAACACTCGCCCGAAATCGAGGTCAAGCGGCGAGGTAGGAAGACGAGCCGCCTGAAGGGCAAAAAATGCGGCGACTGCATACGCGCTTACTGCAAAAGACCCGTGAGGGTTCGAGAAGTGAGCTTCAGAGCCGACCGAGACCACTTCCGGCACGACGGCCACCATAAGTGTCGTCCCGATCACGGAGGCAACGCCACCAATGATCCAGGAGCGCCCGACGTATCCGCTCAGAAATCCCGTCAAAACAACGGACAGCCATAAGACCGCAAGTTCGAGCGAGGGCCTTTGATCGAACGACAGTTTTTCGTTCCCAGTAATCCGAGCGACGTAGGCAAGGCCCGTACCGAAACCAATGACAAGAGAGCCATAGAACAGCCCGAAAAGCAGTCCTCCGAGCTTTCGTCGAATTGTGACCATAGTCTTTTCACAAGACAGCGTTTGCCCAATGGGCGATCACGATTCCGGCCTCGTCGAACCCGTAGTCCCATTCGGTGGTGCCCGTAACGATACTACGGGACACTCCCGCACGGATAGACCCTTCACGTGGCTACCTTGCGGAAGAAATTCGGGCATCGTCTGCGGCAGATTCGGGCTGAGCGCCGGATGACTCAGGAGCGCTTTGCCGAGGTGTTGGATGTCTCCGTGGACTTCCTCAGCATGGTCGAGCGAGGTATCAGCGCGCCTTCCTTCGAGACCCTGGAGAAAATTTCGAAGCGGCTCAGAGTGCCTGTCGCTGACCTCTTCGCGTTTGATAACAAACCCTCTTCATAAGAGTCCAAAGCACGGCAAATTCCTCACTAAGCATAATTCTGTTGAACTGCTTGCCGAAAGCTGCCATATATCCGGTCATGAGAATTACTGGTCTTCAAGAATACGGTCGCCGTCCCGGAAACTTTAGTGACCTCCCGCCAACGGTTCGCTTGAAAGCGTCCCGTTACCTGGACCGCTTTTGCGAGCGTTGGCGAGGAAACCTACCTGGATGGAGAATGGGAATATTGGTCGGTGTAGCAAGGCGGCTCGCCCTCAACCCTCCAACGTCGGCTTGGGGCCGCTCCATGCGAGCTAAGCGTGGTGGCTACGCCGTCCAGCGTAAATACCTGCTTGAGGGCAGAACAGGCCCCCGCCATCCCACCCGCAAGGCCGCCCGTGTGAGCGCGCAGAGACGCAATAGGAGAAAATCAGAGAAAGAACGCGAGCGCCTGGGTTACCCACCACCAGCCACCCACGGGTTTACAAATATGGACGGAATCTAGGCAAGCCTGGCTTCCACCGAAGTCCATCGAAGCTCAATCCACATCGGAAGGTGATCGTAGAGCTGGTAACTTCGGGGGCGAATGGATTTGAGCCACCAACCTCCTGGTCCCGAACCAGATTCCAAAGCCTATTGAAATCTATGGATTCTTGTTGATCCTACTGAGTCCCGCTTAATATAGAGTCATTCTGGCCAGCCGCTGCTTTCGCGGAGCTCCCAGATCGCTTTGCAAAATCCCGTCAATAAACTCTCTCACAGGCCCCAGCTTCGGGCTGCTTCTCGCCTGTGTTTTTCGCACTGGCGGAATCGCACTGGCCAGCGCCTGTCGCACCATCCTTCGGTGCGTCTTCAACTTCCTGGCCACTCCCTGGATCGTTCCCGCCCCAAACCGATACTCGCGCCGAATCTCCTCGAACAGTTCCACTTTGCGTCTCCTGTCCATCGGCCCCCCGTCGATACCGCCGACAGGTTAGGCCGATCTGGTTTTTCCAGGGTGGGCCAAATCAAAAGCGCAAAGTGGGCCAATTCAGAGTAGCGAAATCACTCCAACAGCCGAAGGAATCTGTCATACGCCTGCTGAACGGAATCAAGGCTGAATCGCATGCAATGTTCGGCTCCCGGCGCAGGCTGCTGCTCATGTACCTCGCACCGAAGTTATCCAGATTGCTTTCGCTGTCTCGTTCTTTGCCGGTGAATTTGGAGGTTAAAGGCGCATGCTGAACCGGGCAGTCGTACATGTAGGTCAGGGCGTCGTAGTATTAGGTGGAGCAGGTGCAACGTTGCGGATCACGTGTACGACAAGCTTTGTCCTAGACTCGTAATCCCAGCCCGGGTGGTATGTTTTTCGAATCGCTTCAGGCAACTTGGGATCGGGTATGGGTGGGCCATAAAACTCGCCTTCGAATACCACATAGGCGCGCGCTTGCGGCGACCGATCAAATAGCTCACTCAGCTTCTGCTTGTTGCGGCCAGATTGCAGTGCGAGTTCAACCAGCGTACTTTGCCCAGGACAGGCGGTATCCTCCAAGGTTCCACGATCTGGCCCATTCCTGTATACACCGGAGACCCGTACACTTACATGATTACCCTCGCTGATTTTGCCTTGCAGATCGCATAGAGATGCCATTTCTTGTTTTGGCTGAGCACGGCATGTTCCTGCAGAAAAACAGACTGCAAGCACGCCAATCGCACAGAGAGTTCTTTGCACTTAATCCTCCTGCCCCCACAAGCTAGTGGGGAACGACCAAACCACTGACGACCGAACCACCCTGATTGGATGGCGATAGCGGCTTTCCATTGCTTATGTAATTTGGCGAATTGGCCAAGATCTTATCGACGATTCCCGAGATTTGCCCAGGGATTGTTCCAGGTCCGAGGGTGCAGGTGCTCAACATTCCGCAGTTGAATTGCTCTTTTTCATTGTCCATGTTTAGGATTGAGTTGGTTACACCATAAGCCCGCTGTTCGGACGAATATCGCGTTATATCTGCGCCTATCTTGAACGAGCCAGCGGCGTCGTTGTTAAGTTGTATAGATTTAACTACATCCTGGGCATCGGCCACATGGCTGCCTTCGTGACCTACGGCTGCGTCCAAAGCGCTTCCAGAAACTTTTGAATCGATGGTGACATTCGAGTTCGCGCGTAGGTTCCCGCTGTCATCAGCTCCAAGCGTTGATACGGTTTTGCCACCCTCACCAGACTTGCTCAAATCCGCAAAGCCCACATTGACGCCATTGTCTTTCGTGGGATCACCGTAAGCGTTTGCAGCGCGAAGGACATCCTTGTCCTTGGATTGCAGGTCATTTTGACGCGCTGCCTCAAATGCCTTGTCCGCTACTGTCTGGCACTTATTCTGGTCGTCGGCACACGTATAGAGCCCAGTTGGGTCCGTGAACGTCAACGGATTGTTACGGACATAGCTGTACTTGTTAAGCGTCTGGGGATCAACGCGCTTCCCGCCGAGCGGATCGGGAGACATAAAGCGACCCATGCTCGAAGAGTTGTAGCGAGCAAGAAAGTTATCTAGTCCACTTTCGCTATCTCGTTCTTTGCCGGCGAACTTGTAGTTTTGTGCGCAGGTATTCGTGTACGCGCGCTCACCGCCGAAGGGATAGAAGTCTGCATCGTAGCAGAGCGTCGCTGTCGTCTGTCCTGATGGAATCTCTGCGAGCACGCGCGACGTACCGAGATGGTCAGCAAAATAGTAAAAAACGTCGCCCGACGAATCCCGCCGCGCGATCCGCTGTCCTCCCAAGAACACGTACTCGCTGATCAGAACAAAAGAGAGATTGGTCTCCTCCAAGACGTTGTTGTCCGGGCCGTACCAGTACAGCGTGCCGCTAGATTTCTCGACCCGGCTCCCGGTCGGGTCGTACGTATAGCTGACGCCCGCAGTCGAAGTGAGTTGGTTCTTAGCGTTGTAATTGTACGTGGGGTTGCCGCAAGCCGACTCTGCCAGCAGGTTCCCCGCGGCGTCGTAGCAAAAGCCCGAGAATTGATTGCTGCTCGTCACCGATTGACTCAACGCTTCCTGCGTGCAGCCGTTGTAGGCTGTCGAGGCAACGTTGATGTTGGTCAAGTTCCCCCACGCCCCACCGCTCGTGTTGTTGTCGAAGACATAGCTCTCCCCCCAGCAGTGCGTAGGGCTGGTAGCATACGTCGAAGCCGTCGCTGTCAGGATGCGATTCAACGCATCATATGTAAACGCCTGCGAGCGCGTCGCATCTCGGTTGTTTGTGACACCCATCACGTTGCCGTTGTCGCCGGAACCGAGATTGAAGTTGAACGATAGGTCGAGCAAGTTCCCCGTCTGCCCAAGCCCCGTACACGTACTTACCGACACCACACCAGTTGTAGCTTGCAACTCTATGGGCTGTAACCGGCTGTTGAATGTTGCGGCCTCGGTGACGGCTCCGCCAAAGACAGCCGCACACAAAGCTCCCGACGCCGAATAATGCACGCTCGTGGCGTAGGTTGTCGAGCTGTCGGCGGCTGTGATCGGTCTATTACCCGCGTTGTAGGAGTAGTTGATCGTGCGCCCGGCAGGATCGGTGATTGAGGTAGGGCTGCCGAGGTAGTTGCGGGTTTCGGTTGTCTCGGCCCACGAGCAACCACCAGAGCTTGGCAGGCAATCCCACTGAGCGGTCACGCGGCCCATCTGATCATAGCTCAAGGCCCGGTCGGTGTACACAACGCCGATTGCTTCCTCGCCGGCGAAGCGATCACCGACGACGGCGGGCACCAGCTTCCGCACCTCGAGTACCCCGGTCTCTCCAAGGAATACATGGTCGAGTCCGTCAACCGCTTCTACGACAGCTATTATTTCCGGCCGAAAGTCGCCTGGCGCATCGTTCGCGACGCGCTCTGGGATGGCCACGAGCGCAAGCGCCTCTACCACGAAGCCGTGGACTTCATGAAGCTGCGCGCGGACCGGATCAAAGTGGCGCGAGCTCGCCAGGGAGTGAATAAAAAGGCTCTCGTCAGCGTCCCGCCCATGCCGCCGATCGACACCAGTTCCGGAGTAGGTGAGTCGCAAGGCGCATGACGTCTTCGCAGGGCCTGCACCTCAAGACGATCATTCTGATTTTCATCATGGTCACCGTGGCTCCGCTCGGAGACACTTTCCTCGGCAAGGGAATGAAGATCGTCGGCCGGATGAAAGGCTGGGCGCCGGCCGATCTCTTTCACTTCTTCTTCCGCTCATTCACTACCGGCACAGTCTGGCTCGGCATCGAACTGCTGCTTGTTTATTTCGTAGCCTATATTCTGGTGCTTTCCTGGGCGGACTACAGTTACGTCCAGCCCGCCTCTTCCGCTTCGTATGTCTTGATTGCCGTTCTCGCGCATTTTCTCCTGCACGAAACCATCTCCCTCACGCGTTGGGCCGGTGTCGTGACGATCTGTCTGGGCGTCTTCGTGGTGGGCCACACGCATCCGCAAACCCCGGAGCATCATTCGTGGTGACCCAGGCCGTTTTCTACATTTTGATCGTCTTCGTCGGCACCGGCGGCGAGCTTTGCGTCTCGCGCGCCATGAAGACCATCGGCGAAGTGACGGATTTCCGGCCGCACGCCATCGCCCGCGTGGTGGGGCGCTCTCTCGCGCTGCCCCGGATGTGGGTGGGCATTGCGCTGATGGCCGTGGCCTTCTTCGCGCTGCTGGGAATGCTGTCGCTCGCCAAGGTCAGCTTCGTCTTTCCGTCCACGGCTCTCAGCTACGCAGTGGGTGCGCTCGGAGGTAAGCTCTTCCTCCGCGAGCGCGTCACGCCCCAGCGGTGGTTCGGCGTCCTGCTCGTGTGCCTCGGCGTGGTACTGGTGTTCATCGGCAAGGGATAGCGGATAAGGATAGGCCGGAGGGTTGAAGTATGACCGGCTGGACCGCGATTCGCGACGCGCTCCTTGTGTTGGCAGCCGCGCCCTTCGTCTACTACCTGGTTGCCATCGTCGCCGCCGGAAGGTTCTTCCGCAAGGCGTCTTCCGATTCCGGGAACGCTCCCTCGGATTTCACTCCGCCTGTCAGCATCCTGAAACCCATTCGCGGCCTCGACCGCGAGACGTACGAAGACTACGCGAGCTTCTGCCGGCAGGACTATCCGGAGTTCGAGATTCTCTTTTGCGTCACGGACGAGTCCGAGCCGGCCATTCCCGTTATTCGGAGGCTGATTGCCGATTTCCCGGCCTCCGATTTTCCGAAAAGGACGATTCGCCTGCTGATCGGCTCCGAGAAGGTCGGCGTGAGCGACAAGGTCAACAAGCTGTGCCGGATGGTTCGCGAGGCGCGCCACGACGTCTTGATCGTCAGCGATAGCGACGTGCGCGTCGAGCCGGGCTTTTTGCGTGCGGTCGTTGCGCCGTTTCGCGATCTGAAAGTCGGCGGTGTCACTTGCCTCTATCGCGGCTTGACGGACGGCTCGTTCGCCGCCGATCTGGAAGCCCTGGGTAACAGCAGCGACTTCGCCCCCGGAGTTCTCGTCGCGTGGCTCGGGGGACGGCGAAGCCTCAACTTCATGCTCGGCGCCGTGATGGCGACCACGAAAAAGCGTCTCGCCGAAATCGGCGGCTTCGAATCGCTCGCCGACTATCTGTGTGACGACTACGAGCTGGGCAATCGCATCGCGGCACGCGGCTATCGCGTCGAGCTGAGCCGATTTCCCATCGCCATCGATTACCCGCGGCAGACGCTCGCCGAAGCCTTCCGCCATCAACTTCGCTGGAACCTGGCGATTCGTTACTCGCGGCCGTGGGGCCACGTCGGCCTGATCTTCACTCATGGCCTCGTCTGGTTCTTGGCAGCCGTGTGTCTCGCGCGCTCGTGGCCGGTAGCTGAGGGATTCGCGGTTGCCTACGCTTTGCTCCGCGGCGATGTGGCGCTTTCGGTCGGCGCGCGGGGAATGGGAGACGCCCTGGTTAGGCGCAAACCGTGGTTGCTGCCTTTGCGCGATGCCTTCGCGTTTCTCGTCTGGCTCGCCAGCTTCTTCCCGCAGCGCATCCACTGGCGCGACCAGCAGTTCCACGTCCGCGAGAAGCGCTTGGTTGCGATTCCGCCGCGCCGTTCGTAACGCGGCCGAAATGCCGATGGGCCGCTCACCCGGTTGACGAAATTTCTCTACGCCAGTACAGTAGATGCAGGTCGCGTCTGCGGCCTTTTTTGTTGTCTCCCATCGGCTGGGAGGTCGTACAATTGGCAGTACATCAGATTCTGGATCTGATTATCCTGGTTCGAGTCCAGGCCTCCCAGATACCTTTTGCAACCACTCGTCGTTGCAATGACTTAAACGAAGGGTTAGCAGCTTGGTGTCTATGAAATCGCAGAAGTAGACTCGATGGACTTGACCGTGAGCACTTTTGGCGAGCCAAAACCCGCCGAGTAACCGTCACAAAATCACGTACAGCGGTGGTAGATCAAACACCCGAAGGCCAAAATGTTGGCCAATCTCCAAGCCGCCACAACGAGGCATCTTCGCAACACTCGCGACCACCAAATCAGAATCTTCGTCAGTTCTCAGAGAGGTTCCGGTGCAATCTGAACCTACAGCAACTTGAGAGCGAAGATGGACGGCTATTTGATTCTAGAGCAACTAGCTGATGGTAATTGCATTGAGACTGGCCGGGTGTATCTTGACGGCCAGTCCAAGACTGAAAACTGGAATTCCGGCCTAGGCGTTTGCGAGACCTTGCAATTCTGCGTTTTGGGCGGCGGCCCAAACCGATAGTCTAAATTCCGATCATCGCACCACGCAGGAATATCGCTCATGGTAATAACATCCTACTGGCCAAGCTCATTCATTTTTGGCCACGGCGCCTTGGGCTCGACAATGGAGGCTGTGGTTCACCGAGGTCTCAAGCGGCCGTTAGTGATATCCGATAGTAATATAAGAAGAAGTGGGCTTTCCGACCGACTCATGGAGAAATTGCCGTTTCGTGCCGAAGTCTTCTCGGATTTTTCCGGTGAACCGACCGTGCAGTTGGCCGCCAGGGTCGCTGAGTATGTCCGCCACGGCGGATTTGATTCTGTGATCGCAATCGGAGGTGGAAGCTCACTGGATTTGGGCAAAATTGCGGCATTGCTCGCAACGAACGAAGGATGGATATCGGATTACTTCTTCGCGGGCAGGAAATATCCGTCCCTGCCAAAAATCCTCATACCTACAACCGCTGGTTCCGGCAGCGAAACATCGTCTTCCGCCGTGGTCAAATGTGATGACGGGATTAAGCGGTTTGTTTGCGGCGCTGATCTCGTGGCGGACGTCGCAATCGTGGACTTAGAGCTCACCACGGGCTGTCCGCGACCCGTGGCGGAAAAGTGCCAGCGCACCGCTGGCGCGGATCACAACCCCCTTTCCGCTCAGGCTAACCTGGAGGAAGCCGGGAACAACCGCGCCGATCACCGCCACGGCGAGACTGAGAATGATGCGGACAAGAATAAACTGGTTTGGGTCCGAGAATGGAGAGGGGCGCAGTACGACGACAAACACGACCACAAGAATAGCTAGGCCGCAGACAGCTGCAAGGATGCGCTCCCAAAGAGCCGGTTTGTAGCCTTCACTTCTTTGCCGGAACACCGATCAGGTCCAGAACTCCTACCCCCCGACCCCCGTAGTGGATTGTTTGATGGCTTCGAGCCGCCGACGCATCATTAGGTATACCACCAAGGAGCCAAGGGCAGACGTGGGCAAAATATACGGAGCGTACTCATTCAGAGCGCTACTGGTCGAGAGAATGGCCAGCTTCACTGCACTGAGTAACAGAGCTCCCATATACCCATTCAGGAAGAGAAAAATAGCCAAAGCAAACCGAATTGCGCCGGACTTCGGCCGGTCGTATGACTGACGTGCCCAGTAAATGAGAGACGCACCGACGAACCCGCACCAAAGCAGTAGCAAATAAGGAAGCAACAAGCCCCGAGTTCGAAGATTCAGAACTAGCCCTGCAAGCACAACCAAAATTGCTTGACCGACCCCATATGACACTAGAAACAGAGAGGTCCATCTCCAGAACGTGAACGGAGTCCACCTTTGCATCTTCACACTTCGATTCCTTTCGTCAGCGCATTCCTATTCATGACAACCCCAGTGACCTGCCCCCCGTTTTTGGTCCAGTCATAACGAAGCTCCCAGGGTTTTTGGTTCCACTGCCAAGGTTGAAATAGGGCCGCCGTCGTCGCGGCTGGGGGAAAGTGGGAAACGCGGAGCGTTTTCCAAGGTGGCGAAGCCACCGTCTTTTCCACAGCCGTTGGCCGCGGCAAATTCTTCGGGCGTCCGGTACCCCAACGAGCTGTGCGGGCGCACCGTGTTGTAGTCCACCCGCCAGGACTCGATCAGCTCCCGTGCGTGTCGGAGATCCACGAACCAGTTCTGGTTCAAGCATTCATCCCGAAACTTCCCGTTAAAGCTTTCGATAAATGCGTTCTGCGTGGGCTTGCCACGCTCGATGAAGTGCAGCGCTACCTGGTTTTCATAGGCCCACTGATCCACCACGCGGCTGGTGAACTCGGTTCCATTGTCTACCTGGATCGCAGCCGGTGTGCCACGTCGCTCCCGCAGCGACTCCAGTATCCGCACCACGCGCAGACCCGGTAACGAGGTGTCCGGTTCGATCCGCAGTGCCTCTCGCGTGTAGCCATCCATCAGATTCAGCGTTCGGAATTTCCGACCGCCGGCCATTTGGTCATGCGTGTAGTCCATCGTCCACATTTCATTCGCACGCGTCGGAAGTGCCAACGGCACTCGCGCTTCAGCCCGAAATCGCTTGCGCCTCTTACGCTGCATCGCCAGCCCTTCCTCCCGATAGAGTCGGTAGACCCGCTTGTGATTGATCAACCACCGCAGCGTTCCGTCCGCGGCCTTCTCCCGGCGCGTCAGCGCCGCTACTCCGGGCGCTCCCCGTTAACCGGCCAGCGAACAGCGCTGATCCGGCGCTTCATGGCTAACTGGACCGGGGCAGGACCTCGGCGGGGGGATCAGCGGGCGGCCCGGATCGCGCCCTGGGCAGATCGCAGGGAGAGGCAGCGGCTAAAGAGAAAGGCTCCCGGAACCGGCTCCTCGCTACCTGACTCACCCACCGTCCAGGTCCGCTCCTAAAACCACTCTTGATCGCGTTCTCCGCCTCCTGGACGCGCCGTTCCAGATTGCCTGAGGCTCTTCTCTCTCTTCCTCTTGCCCGGCAAAGGGTCTGCCACCCACCCTCTCCGGGCCACCCGCCCTCATCCTTCCGAGGCTTTCGGCCCGTCCATGAATTTCTCGACAACAGAAAGAATCCAGAGTATCCCACAAAAATCCGCCGAGTCGATAACGGCAATCGCTAGAGCGGGAACCCATCGGGTGGTCCAGGGAACGAATAGAATCAACGGGACATGAAGAGCTGCGATGACCGCCATGGTGATCCAAAACCACGTGTGCCGCCTCAGCTTCCACTTCAAAACAAGCATGAAACCAAGTACCGCAACGACATTCAGGATCGGCAACGCGATATTAAGTCTTCCAAAATGATCGAACAGCCAATAAACGGGCAGCGCGCCGATGATGATGCACAACACGCCCCACCACGGCAGGCGTAGTTTCTTGGCTGCCTTTATGTCGCTTGTTACATCGTTAGCTAGGGACATTGGCTGATCGCCTTTGCTGTCTTGTAAATGTCAAGAGCAATCGAAAGTCCGGCTGCGGCATCATTGAGACCGGGTATGAAACCGGCAACGGTAAGGCCAGTTGAAAGCAGCCCCGTAGGAGACGTATCAGTCAGCCCATTGAGACCCTGGGCGGTGCCCGTCGAACCTCCAACTGCCTTGATGATGTTTGACCCTGTCTGATCGGCCACCACTCCAACGTATCCGGCCTGATGGCCAATCACTCTGGCAAGACCGCCAGCTTCAGGAATCAGTCCTATCGAGTCAATACCCACATGCAGAGCGCCACTGCCTATAGCTCCCGTGACACATGAATTCTTGTACCAAGGTGTCTTTGGTGCCTGCGCTTGCGGCTGCGGCCCGCTGCCGCACGGATTGTTGAGGGCATAATAGCAAGTCGGGTTCTGCAGGGGCGACGGCGTTGTGATGGGATACATCAGTTGCTGATACTGCATTCCGCAAATCGGATCGCTCATGCTGCAGTCACCAGCGGTCACCTTACAATAGAAAAGGTCCTGGCCACATGGATCTGGCGGGTTTGCTGCTGCGGCGTCGGCGAAGCCGCCAAAACCATCACTGGAGCCATAGTAATCTGGCATGCCGCCCCCGCAATCGGTTTCCTCGCAATAGGGGTCATCAGGGTCCATTCCAGTGGGATCTACCAACGTCACAGGGCTGTTCAAGGCGTATGCGTACCGATTCCAGCTTTGCGGGTTCGACGGAATGGCCGCCGCGGTTCCTGCCGGATCAGGCGAAGGCCAGCGCCCTTGAGTTCCGTACTCACGGCCGGGGAAATCGTAGACATTTGAGGCCGTGTCCTGGTTCATTCCAGTGAATGAGAGATCAGTCGTGCCTGTCTGAGCGTATGCCTCACCGAACGGCGCGTACGCCCCGTCAAAATAGAGCGTGCGGCTCGGCGTCGATGCGAAGCGCGAGCTGCCGAGCCAATCCGAGTGCCGGTAATACGCCAGCCCACTGGAGTTATACACGGCCATGGAGCCTCCAGTGAGAGGCACGAAGCCTTTTTGCAGCGTTGAGCCAATCATAAGAGCCTGTTTTGCGCCGGACGGTGTGTACACGATCTGAGTATACGCCCCGCTGCGACCCTGCTCCACCATCCGGCCCAGGGCGTCGTAGGTGAGGCTAACCCCGTTAACGGTAACCGGGCGACCGTTGGCATCCCAGGCGTAGGTGTTCAGAAAATCGTTTGTCACGTTCCCGTTCGCGTCGTAGGTCGGGTAGGAACTCCCGATTTCCGTCATGTGGTTCGTGAGGTAAGAGTAGGTGGGCTGGAACGAGGAAGTCCCGCTTTTGTTGATGTTGCCAAACGCGTCGTACGTGAAAATTTGTGACCACACCGTTTGCTGCGATCCATTCACGCAGTTCACGCCCGGCGTAGTGCTCGGATTGATGCTGCTGCCGATGCGTACCAGGTCATCATGAAAGTAGGAGCACGTTTGAGCGTTCGCGCCATCGAACGGGTCCGTTATGCCGAGGCTTGCGAGCGTACCAAGCGCGTTCCAGCCAAGGCTGCCGACGAGGGACTGGCCATTCACATTGAACTGATAGCTGGTCATCCGGTTCGTGTTGGAGTCGTAGCCGAAGGAGTCTGTGTCGGAAGAGCCGAGATTAACTGCGGTTGGCAGGCTCGCGACGTTATAGGTCGTCCCAGAAAGTGGATTCTGCCCCGAGGATGCACCCGCGGAATAGACGCGGCCTTCACCGTCAACGTTGTATGTGATCGTAGGCAAGCCCGACAGGCCGCTGAGTACGTCCGTCGCGCCGTTGGCCCAGTAAGTCAGGTTCACATGGTAATAGACGCCCGAATGAGGCGTGGACTCGTAGAGATCACTCGATTCCCCGCGGGCGGTATAGCTGAAGCCTTCGTCGGTAAGCTTCGTGCTGCAGGGTGAAAAGCAGGTGTAGGCTTCGGCAACATGAGTCCTCGCGTTGACCATCGCGACGCTATTAACGGTGGCGGAATCGTAGACAAAGTATTTGCTGGGCGTGACCGAGGCGTAGGTTCCGCTATAGGTCGTGCTCGTCAGCCTGTGCAGTGCGTCGTACGTAAGGCAAATTGTGTTCCCCACAGCGTCAACTTTCTTGACGAGATCACCTTTTGAGGTGCCGCAGGTTGCGTCCGTGTCGTATGTATATGTTGTTGTTCCGGACTCGGGGTTCGTCTCGGACGTCATACGGCCCAAATCGTCGTAGGCGTAGGTTCGAGTCTGCGCGCTCGACGACTGGGCATTCTGGGTGACACTCGTCAGATTGTTGTTCACATCATAGATGTACTTCGTCCAGTAGCCAGTCACTGAGGAGGTTTGGGCGCACGTTCCGCTGCCGGTGCCGCTTGTTATCTCACAAACAGACGTTAGCCGACCAAGGGCATCGTATTCCAGTTGCCTGCGCTTTGTATTTTCTCCTGTTGGCGCCGGCCCCGCAGTTTGGTATGTGTCATTTTGAGAGTAGCTGTATGTGTTGCTACCCCCGCCGCCATCCGTCAGCGACGTGGGTCGCCCTAGAGCATCGTAGGAAGTCGATGTCGACGGGCAAGACCCCGAGCACGTTTGTCCGTAGGTCGCGCTGTACGGCAACGTGGTCCGATCTGGCCTGCCGAGGCTATCGTAGTCCGTTTCGATGGAATCATAGGTGCTCGAACTGGGGCTTTCCTTAGCTTGCGCAATGTGAGTTCGTCCAAGTGCGTCCACGCTGGCGAGCGTGTCGCTGGTCGAGTTGTTACTGTTGAAGGGCATGGAGGACTCGACCGATGTCTGGCCGTTATAGGTGAAGCTAGTCGCGTACGACAACTGGTCCGAAGTTGAATCTGGAACCCAGAAATTGGGATTGTTCTGATAAGTGGCTGAGACGGTCTTGCCGTTTTCATCGGTAGCGGATGTCATGATGCCACCGATGCAGTTCCACGTCATCGATTGGGTCAGGCTCAGTGGCTTGCTGACCGAAGTCGGAAATGAGTTCGTGCACCCTCCGTACGTGTAAGTAGTTTGCGCACCATTGAAATCGGTAGCGACGTTAACGTTGCCTGTGTCGTAGTACGTGAAGGTCTTGCTCAGGGTAGTCGAGCCCGAAACGAGGTAACTGATCGTCGTCGGATTCCCCCGTGAGCCCGTGATGGCAACGTGCTGCGGCGTGCCAGACGTGGCAGTAACCGTTCCTTGATCGTACGTGTAGGTCGTCTTTGATTTGACGTTGTTCGATCCATCCTCCACGGTCACTGTTGCGGGTCTATCGACGATGCCGTTGCCCAAGCTGGCGAACGTGGTCAAGGTCTTACGAACGACTGCGCCCGGTGCCCCTGCACCGTACGCGTATTCGTCCCTTTCGGTAACCGAGCCGTACGAGTTGTAGGTCGTGCTTGTTTTGGACTCAAGCCCGCCGGTGCCGGGCCACTGGACGATTTGTGTCTGCTGTGTGATAGGCAGGGTCACCGCCGTTGAATTGCACGGCGAGGCAGCGCTGTTGTAACATGTGTATGTGGTCTCGAGAAGCGTGCCGGATGTGGAGCCCTGATAGACCTGCGCCTCTGTTTGATAGATTCCCTGGAAATTCATCACTGTCTGATTGCTTTGGCCGTTGTATGTCGGAGCTGTGATCGTGGTCGTCGTGGCCGCGCCGCTGCCAAGTGTTCGGGCATAGGTCCACGTACCATCCGGAGTCTGGCGCGTGAGTCCAGCGGTGCTGCCGTCGACACATTCGATCCCGTCGTTGCCGCCCGTGTAGGTGTAGTAGATTGTGCCTCCGGTGGGGAGAGTCACAGATGCGAATCGACCTGTGACATCCCCCGAATAACCCGGCGTCGTCTCATAGGCAAAGGTGTATTTGGTGCCATCTGGGAGATCGATTTCGCTCACGAGATTTTGCGCCGTCGGACCGTATTCGGAGATGCCGCTGCAGGCGAAGTTCGTCCTCACCGTGTAGCTCGTGTATTTCATCGTGTACGCGGCGTTTGCGCCGGAAGGTGCGGTATAGGTGAACGTGGTGTTGCTCGGTGCGGTGCCCGTAGCCGTCAGTGCTGTTTGTCCAAGGGTATCTGTGATTGCGCCATTGCTGCTGATTGTGATCTGATTGCCATTGGTGTCCGTGGCGAAAGGGCTGCCTGAAGTCGACTCAGAAACAACCTGGCCGTTGCTCGCGGTAACAATAATGTCGCACAAGTAGTAGCCGTACCAGCCACCCGTCGACACTGAGTAACCAGAGCCATCTGTAGCTGCGGCGCTCCCGTCCCAAGCGCACCCCGATGGGCCGCCGACCCAATATCCCGGGAAGGAATGCGGAGTTCCCACTGGGTCAAGATACACTGCCCCACCCGTCCAAATGTTGTAGCCGACATAGTGTCCTGTAACCACTGCCTGACCGACCGCAAGAAGGGCCCAGCCAAAGGCTCCGGTAGGTGCCCAAGTCTGAGAGCCGCTCGTACCGACCGGAGTCCAAATTGACGTGTCGTACGATATGTTGTAATTGAAAGGGATACCGCGGCCCGCCTTGCTAAACACAGGTATTGAAATGTGAGCATTCAGGTTGGCCAGGTTGATGGTGTCCACGGGACCACCGCCGAAGCTGCCGAAGGGAGGAGTTCCGGTCGTGACCTGCGCCGACGCAAGCCCAGCGGAGACGGAGAACAGACCGACCAGCAACAGGATTCTGTGTGTGTGCTTCATCGAGGTGTCATCTCCTCTCCTTACTGGATTTCGAAGATCGAGGTGGTCAGGCCAGAATTCAAGGTCACGTTCTCAAGTTGGAGGTCGAGGACCAAGCCGTTGTTGAGATACCTCTGCACACGTAGCGGGACCCAAACGCCGTTGACTGACTGATAGTCGGAAAATTGAATCTCGGCGGGTATATCGAGGCCTGCGTCGTTGTCCGGGTGAACGTTAAACTCCAGGGCGACAGGTTGCAGCGTCGTGGGATCGAGGTAAAGGTCCATCTGGCTTAGGTGCTGCATCAGGGCTGCATACTGCTGAGTGACGTTCGCGGTCACCTGGGGTGGCTGGGACACCGTGACATGCGACACCGGCTGACCATTCAAGGTTTGTTGCCCGATGTAGGAGAGAACGTAGCCCTGCACGGAAAGGATCCGAGCGAGCGTGGCATCTGGGAAAAACCAGGTGGCGTCGGTCATCACGTTGTGGCCTGCCATGCCATGGGTAACTCCGTCTGGGCCGGACCAAGCCCCGACAGGTTGCACTGCCTGCGTCGCAGCGGCCGGCACACCTGGCGGCAGGCTTCCCGCGAGCGGCACGCCGGCGTGGTTGCGTATCTCGCTGCGATTGCCAGACGGAAAGCTGAGGTTCATGCGACTGTCGCCAACAGTCGTGCCTTCCAGCGTTGCCGCGCCGATCTCGTCATCCGAGCCGGCAATGCGGCGGGCGGTTCCGGTCAGCGTAACGTCACTGACGCTGACAACACCGATAAGAGCGCTGAGGGCGCGCTCGACCAATGCGACAGCCTGAGGGTCGCTCGTGGGCGTTGACGCGGACGTCGAAGTGGGCTGCTGAGCTGAAATGGATGCCGAACAGACGAAACAAAGAAGAAGCAGGAGCCCGGGCCGGAAGCTGCGCATACGTCCTCCAGTTCGCCGAGATGGGCCAAATGAAATTGCCGCTGAAGATACGTATGTAAGAACGTAATGTCAAGCGAATACGGGATGAATCGGGATAGATCCTGTGGAAAACGGCATTCTGCTTGGAATGCGAAGCATAGGCGCACTGTAAGAGCGCAGGTTAGCCTAGGTGCCAATGAACGGGGTTATTCAACTCTTATGATGCAAAGCACGCCATATCCTAGCCTGACCGATTGGCTGGCGATAAAGTGCCATCCCAAGCACGTGGCTCAGCGCCCTTCCATGCCTCTGGGAATGAAGCCTATCAACATCGAAACAACCACTACGCCCCCAAAATAGAGCAACACTTGACCAAAGAGCAGGGCGACACGTCCAATACCATCGCGCCAATCTCGGTTCGATATTTCTTACATTTTGGCGAGACACACCTCGTCCAGGAGAACCTTCGCGCTTCAGAAAACAATTGTTGGTCGAGTGCAGGTTCCTTGTTCACGCTGTGGCGAGAAAGAATCGCGCTCTTCTTGCCACGGATTAGCCTCATGTGGTTTCGCGCCGGCCCCGCTTCTGAAAATCACGCCTTATGTTGGGTTCGGTCCCGTGCGATTTAAGCGAGGGAGTTGTCACGAAGCTCGTTGTGGTATGATCCGCCCGCCCCGCGAATAGCAAAAGAAGAACTATATCGAACCGGAATTCCGGGCTACCCACTTCAGCAATTCCGAAAGGGGGAATACACCGTGAAACGCCGAGACCAAGGCTTCTCGCTCATCGAACTCTTGATCGTTGTGGCGATCATCCTCATCATTGCCGCCATCTCGATCCCGAACCTGCTCCGCTCCCGCATGGCTGCCAACGAAGCCTCCGCCGTCGGTTCCGTTCGCACGATCAACGTTGCTGCCATCGAGTATCAATCAATTTACGGCGCTTTTCCATCGACACTCGCTCAGATCGGCACAACAGCAGGCACGGCCGTAGGCTGCAACAACGCTCAGTTCGTCGATTCCGTGGTGACGAGCGGGAGCAAGAGCGGTTATGACCTAGCGCTTATTGCGGGCACGCAGGCCATTCCCACTTCTTCGGTGCCCCAGGGCTGTGCGCCTAGTTTTTCCGACGGCTATGTTGTCACGGCCACTCCCATCACCGTAGGAACAACTGGCCAGCGAGCTTTTTGCGCGGATGCCACTGGAGTAATCCGAACGAATCCGACCGGCACGGCCAGCTACACGTCTCCGCTGTGCAACGCAAGCCAGAGTCCATTGCAGTAAAGCCAGGCTCCGCAAGCTGGACCGCTCCGCTAGGGGATCCCGCAGTCGGTTTGTCCCGGCCTCGCGCATGCGGCCCTCGGCCAAACAACTTCTCATCTCAGTTGCTACCATCCCACGTTGAAACTAAGCCGGTGCAACGCTCCCGCTTGTCGGTGTGACGGTGGCGGCCCTCGATGGGAACATGCTAGCGTTGTGGCACCTGGCGTCGGCATGCCATATGCGCTTTACCCAGCCTTGCGGCCTGTTAAGAACCGGCACCATGCATGGCGCTTAGTGATTTCCGCAGCCAGGCACTAGCCCTGGCGAGACTGCACCCGGCTATAAGACAGGCGTCAATCGACTATGGACGAGTTGGACTGGAATTTGGCTTACTGACAGCCTTGTTGCTGGTAACGTGGGCATCTCCTCGTGCTTCACCATCCAAATGACTTTCGGTAGAAAGGGTAGAGCTGGTAGGCGCTCTCTCTTATGGGTATAAGGGCTCCCGGCTCCTGAAACTGCCCTACCTACACAAGAAGAAACCTACCGAGTCTACCTGCTCTACCCGCTGGCAGGCCCAGCGTCCTCACCACGATTCATCGCAGGGAGTAAGATGTCACCCACCGGCCCGCAGCAGCTCCTGGTGTAATTCCGCGATTGCCTCATCCGTGTACTCGCATTCGTCACAGGCTTTGAGCAGAGTGGCGGGCGTCGCCACGACTACAGTTGCTCCGTGTGAGGTTTTGGTGGCGAATCCGAGATCCCTTGCAATAGGGCCGATCTGCCGGGGATTCAAAGAGAATCTGTGACTCTCCCAAATCAACCTGGCCAACACGCTGAATTTGATGTTTCCGAACTCAGGGCTTCCGGTGGCAAAAACGACTTCGACAATGGCCTGGAGAACGAGACCGTCCGGTTCTGAGGACTGTGCCTCTTTGAGTGCAAAGGTCTCTTGATGCAGCTTTGCGAGCAACTTTTCCTCGAACTCCCGATCCCCGCATAGCTTGGCCGCGCTAAGCAGTGGCCTGTAGGTGTTGAAGATTCGGCCTGCGACTCCCTGCGGTTGTTCTACCTCCGGCGGCTCAAATGTCACTTTGCCGATTAATTCCCTCCCTTCCGCATTCCAAGCGTCTTCGGCGTTAAACTCCCGGTAGCTTCGCGTGTTGTCGGGCCGAAATCGCACAAAGACAGTCCTGCCGTCTAGCGCCGCATCTCTAAAGGGAACCCGGCGATGAAGGGCAGTTGCTCCGAAGTACTCCTTATTGACGGTTTCCCACTTTTTATCATCTCCGCACTTCTCCTTGTGGGATGCTTCGGCGGATTTTCGTTCGTAACGGTCGGATAGCAAACGCTCAAAGGTCGTATCGGTGTCCTTCCATGCGTAGTCTGCCTCCTCCCCTATCGCAGTACCTTCATAGGATTCTGCAAAGCTGTCACGGATGGTTGGGGTAGTCATGCCACGAAGACTCAGCTCGACAGGCCGAAAGGCAAAATTCCCGATGATCGAAAGCGCCTGACTCTTGCCTGTACCCATCTTGCCCAGCAACGCCAATATGGAAAACGTGTCGACGTAAGGGAGCGAGTGCGTCGCCAATGTCCAGTAAATGACAAGGCCCAGCGCAAGGTCTCTTAGGCCGGTGGATTTCTCCAGAGCCAATTGCATCAGCTTGGCAGCCTTCGCGAATCTTTCCCCTACGGTGCCTAGGTCTGGTGCGGGTCCCGGAAGGCTCCTCACTGGATGAGGAGTCGCGCCTGTCATCGAGCCAGATTCCGAGTGGTGGACCAACTCCCCGGTGGCGGCACCGGGTTGGTTTGGCTGAGTCGAACCCTCAGCGGGGCGCGGGGGAGTCCACGGCCTCGTGTACCGGTAAGTTTGCTGGTTCGCGTTTCTTGGCGCGGGCGGTGGTGCTTTGCAGTCACGATCAGGCTCGCTCATTTTCTGTCCCCGTCCCGATTCGACCGGCCAGCCGACGGAACGTTGCAGGCCGACTCGATTTCCAAGCTTGAATCCGTCAAAGAGCGTAGTTCGCTCAGGGGCGCTAGAACTCTTCGACCAACCACTACGGCACGGATGCGTCCTGCTTTGATCTGGCGCCGAATGGTTCGCGGACTCAGCGACTGTCAGCCGTCCAGCCTCCCGAATATCAACGGCCAGCGGTTCCACGATGGCTGATGCAGCCGAGTCCTCTACGCATGATTCTTGAGGGTGGAGGCTAGGTGTGAGGTCCACTTTTAACGCTCTAACGTACAAAATTGGAAGGCCGGTCCAATGGGAGTCAAGAACTCGCGAATCCCGATGTACCCAGCGATCAGCTCAGGCTGGTCGAACAACTTCCGAACTCGTGCCCCGGGCCACAGTTCTGCTGAGACCCCAAGTTCCCGAAATTCACTAAGCACCTTCCCACCGCATTCAGTACTACAAACAAGATGCGCCTGGCCCGACACGCCGGGAGTTGCGCTCGTTGCGACGTATACGGCCGCAAATTTTGGCGGGAGCGGTTGGTAGCAGGCGCGACACCCAAACTTGCGGGCCTCGTCGATGGCAGCCACCATGACTAGCAAACGCTCTTGACGCTCCGATTGAAAATGATGTAGAAGTGTGGTCTCTTCCATTGGAGCTCCTTTCGCGAGTTCACCCCCTGGCTGCGCTACGACGCGCAGGGGTGTGATTCCTGGAAAACCGCTAATGGCCATTGCCCGTTCCTACATCACGACTTTTTCGATGGCAGGCTAGGCAATCCCTCACGAGCGATTTTCGCGATGGTTTCTTCTGTTAGAAAAATTCTCTTTCCGATGCGAATTACGGCCACGTTTCCAGCCGCGATGTGTTTTCTCAACGTCCACGTAGAAAAGTCACCTAGCTTCTTACACGAAGCGGGTATGTCGCATAGCTGCTGTTCCGCTGCTTGCATTTAGTTCCCTCCGTTTGGAATGGCTTGCAAAACACATTGACAACGCGCCAAAACTAGCATATGTGTGTTGATATGGAAGTACAACACCATATCAACATCGGATGCTGGCCCCGAGGGCGGAATGTCTCCATCATTGACCGGGACGGCCAAAAGTACGTGCAATGCAGGCTTGCGCTGGATCGAGCCTACGAGCTAGCAGCGGCCTACACCTATGCGCCCCATACCGCATTCATGAACCTGAGGAGCAATGAGGACTTGGCCAAATTCGTTTCCTCTTGGGGACCTCTGCGCCTGTCGGATGCGGAAAGAGCCAACGGACTCTCAACGATGCGCTTGGATTGGTGCTGGGCGTTTCAGCGCCGATTCGCCGCGTACGGCAGGTTGCTCGATTCATTTGGGAACGCAGCGGAGGAACGAACGAGCCTCCAAGAATTTGTTGCAACGGCGGAAGAGGAAAGCAGGGTGCGTGAGCTAGGGTCACGAGCGCACGCGACCGTTTTTCTCGCCAACTGGATACTCACCGACAGACCCGATCAGCAGTTGGCCGAGACGGCATCGGGAGCAGAAATCTTCGATCAGGTCGTCAGTCCATGGCTTGAAAAGGCGGAGTCGGAATCCATACGTGGTGGGGTTGCGCATTTGATCGAATACTTGTCTTTCGCACCGTCTGCCTGTCTAAAGGCCGAATGGAAGGGGCGTCGGCCACGAATCACCGCCAATCTGGGCTTAGATAACCTAGAAGACGCACTGGAATGGATGATTTGGAACAGCTATTGGCTGAAAAACCCCTTAATGTTTTGCAAGGAGTGCCACAAGGCTTTCCGTCCAGAGACGGCTCATCGGCGCAAGTATGACACCCCCAAATGCGCTCATCGCGCAACAGCGCGGAGGTGGAGAAGAAGTGACTTACGGCGGAAGAAGCTCTCGACTCGAAAGGAGAAATAACACATGGCACTATTTCGAAGGGGTCGTTTCTGGTGGTTTGAGTTCTGGTATCGCGGAGAGCGGATACGGCAGTCAACGAAACAGGCGAACAAGAACAAGGCGCGAGAAGCAGAGTCCGCAGTTCGGGCGGCCTTGGCGCGGGGTGACTTCGGCATTTTGGAGCGCAAGCCCGTTCCGACCTTGAAAGAGTTTATCGAAAACAGGTTCGAGCCGTGGGCCAAAGCGCAGTTCGAGCGAACATCACCGGCCACGTGGCGCAGGTGGTATCAATATAATCTAGGAGTGCTGAAATCCTACGGCGCTCTGGCCGAATTGAAACTCGACAAGGTGACGAGCGAGAATGCCGCAGACTTCGCCGCGCACCGTCAGGGCGAAGGCTTGCAGCCGTCCAGCACCAATAGGTCGCTCCAGGTGCTCCGGCGCGTTTTGCACCTGGGCGTGGAATGGGGCGTGATTCGATCCGCACCGAAGATCACACTGCTTCGCGGTGAGCGCCGCCGTGAGCGCGTCGTCACATCAGCCGAGGAGGCGCGGTATCTGGCCGCTGCTCCTGAGCCACTCTGTTCGATTGCAACCGTGCTCGCGGACACGGGGCTGCGCCCGGAGGAATGCTTCCGGCTCAGATGGGAAGCAATTTCATGGGTCAACGGGCGGCATGGGTCGCTACTGGTAACGCACGGAAAGACCGCTGCGGCCCGTAGGGTACTTCCGATGACTCCGCGTGTCAGGATGGTGCTCGAAACGCGGTGGGATGGTGCTGGAAGGCCGGAAGAGGGTTGGGTGTGGCCAGCACCCACGAGCAGCGGTCACGTCGAACCGTCGAGCTTGCGGAAGCAACACTCCAAGACGTTCAGGACGATAGCGGGCGTGGCGAGCGGGAACAACATGAAGCCAGTGCGCCCGTTCGTGCTCTACAGCCTGCGGCACACTTTCCTGACTCGGTTGGGTGAGTCTGGCTGCAACGTCTGGACGCTAGCGCGGATCGCCGGGCATAGTTCCATCGCCATGTCAGGCCGTTACGTCCATCCTGGCGACGATGCCGTTTTGAACGCGCTTGCCGAGATGCAACCGAAGGCGACACTCGAAGCCTCCTTGGGTCTGCCAGCACTTCCGGCCTAGAAAGACTGTGGGGACTTTTGTGGGGAGTACCTGCCAGGATGCGTTGGTACAGAGAAGAGCACGGACACTATCAACACAGCAGTTGCAAGCACATCCAACCCTGTACTATCCCGTGCAAATTGCCTAAGTCTGGCTACGAACCAGAAGGTCGGAGGTTCGACTCCTCTCGGGCGCGCCACTTCCCCAACAAAACATTGGGTTTTATGGAGTATCAGGAAATCCGGTGTGGTTGTCTGCGTGTCTCGGTATACCAGCGGTGCGACGATTGCGGGCCCAAAATCGAAGACGTCCCGATGGACGAAACGAGGGCTCCCCGGCGCCTCATTGATGACCTTCCGACTGCCAAGCGAATACTTGAGTGGGCTGGGACGCAACGCTCGGACATTCATTGGATGACAGTGGGGAGCGGTTCTTATGGTCTTCACGAGAAGCGTTAAGGTCGTACGTTAAGTGCGCGTGGTAGAATCCGCGCGTAAGGAGCCTTCCGGAATGCCTTTCAGTCCGAGTGATTTTGAATGGTGGATGTGGGCGCTGTTCGCAGCGGTCTTTTTGTTGGCCTCTATCGTTTGCTGTTTCATTGCTGATGAGATTAAGAATACCGTTGTGGCCGGATTCTTCTGGTTGCTGGCGCTGGTTCTTGCCGTAGGATTCTTCGGATGTGCCGTGATTGCTCTTAAGCAGCATCATGTCTTCGACAAGTGGTTGTTTTCTGAGGCAAAGTATCTCCAAGAAATCTTCCATGTCGTTCACCGTTCGGTTCGGGTGTCTCCGTCGCCACTCTCCGCGAGCTTCTTTGAGTTTTCGCGCTCGTATCCAGACCGCTCGGACTGGCGGTACTAGGCCGGGGATTGACGGCGAGCGAAATGTACTCGTAGGCTCTGGCTCCCCGCCGCGAGGTTCCGCCTTTCAGCCCGCCGACTGCTGCAAGGCAAACACGGCGGGGACCATGCACTCATCGTCAAGTAAATGCGAAGACGCCTCCTAGGTCCAGGTTTCTTGCTAGCTTTAGTCGGGATCGCCCTTATGGCGCATGTAATCATTCGGCATCCTTACACGCGCTGGTCCTTTTTTTGGTATGCGCACGGGGGTCTCCCAAGTGCCTTGGAGTTGACCGCTGGAATGATATGCCTCGTTTTAGGCGTATGGTTTTTCTCGATCGACTCAAACACGGACGAGAAGTAGCTCTCTAGAAACGGTCGGTTGCGGATGTCTCCGTCGCTAACTCAAATTTTTCCATTGACACCCTCTAATCCTGGGTGGACGATAGCGCCTCATTTATTGCGCAATCCGCTAACCCCCGGATCGATGCTTATCATTTGAAGCATCACCGATCCGATGAGTCCGTAGGTACGAGGCCTCTCTATGCGCACCGTGAACGGGGCCCCTCGTCAAGTAGTGAACCGCAGATTGATGCCCTCCAAATGGCCGAGCCGGTTGGTCTGGCCGATTGTTCTCCTGGGATTCCTAGCGTCGCTCCCTTCCCTGGTTCAGGGACAAAATTTGGGTTATGTCGTTAACACGAACGATGGAACAGTTACCATATTTGGCACGGTGCAGGGCAGTTCGGGTAACCCGATTGACTCGAATATTCAGACGGTCTTCGTGTGCAAGCAACCGACAGCGGCGGCTGCCCACACAAACGCGGTTTTCTTGGCCTCTCCTCCTCCAAACCAACCGGACACGCTTTATGTGACCTGTGCGGACAACAGCTTGTGGGCGATTGACCTGACGAACCTCGGACTCGGGCAACCTTTGGTGCCGCAGAATATCAACGTCGGCAATCCGCTGCAACTAAGTCTACCGACAGGAATAGTAATAAACTCGGTTACTTGCACTGGTATGGACGACCTTGCTGACGACTGTTATCACGACATCGCGTTTATAGTGAACTCGCAAACAAATACTGTGTCCATGATGGATACCGCGACAAATAGCTTCCTGGAGGGTCTTACTATCACTACCCTCGGTGCCCCTGAGACATTCCCCGTGACAAATCCTATTCAGTTGGGACCTCCTGGTAGTGGTCCGCCGCCGTATCCCGCCCAAATTTCGACTGCTTACTATTTAGCTGACGAAGTTTTTGTCACTACCAACAATCCCGACCCTGAACTCTGGATGATCGACATCCTTGATTATTTGAGTCCTCCCCCAAGTTCATTTTTGACTGGCACGCAAGTTCTTCAGAACAACGGACAGGCTATATTGAATTCGGCGTCGAGTCCGATTTTTCTCGCTGAAACCAACGTAGGCGTGCCTGAGATCTTCTACGAGAGCGACGTGGTGCTCACTTACTCGAGCCCCCAAGTGCCGGATCAAATGCTCTTGGTGCACGTTCCGGAGACAAACCCGAGCACCTCCTTGGTGGTCCCCGTTACTCTAGGATCCTCTCCACCAGCTCACAATTTGGCATTTGCTGTTTCGGGTCAGAGTGTCACCGACTACACGATCGATGAGGGTGGAAACCTCTGGCAAGTAACGTTTCCTTATATCAACAACGACGATGGCTTATACGTTCCCACGGGAACTTCAACAGCCACGTCCGTACAATTAGCTGCCTCGGGTTCCGCTCCGAATGGCCTGGGCGACCCAGCATTTCTTACTTATGCTTCTGGCGTACCGCCCTACTTCTATCTTACGGACGGCACAAGGAAAATGAGAATTGTGCCGTCTGTGTTTACAACAAATCAGACACCCCCTAATGTATTTTCCTCGGTTGTCATCGGGAACGGTTCTCAGAGCCCCGTATTTTCTGGAATAGATCCCTTTGCTGCTCCTATCTGCTGGTTCGGTGGAACCTTGCAGACAACGCCGAGCGGTGTTGTACCTGTGCTGTCGACGCTCGCGTCGGCCCCTGAGAACTCCGTGATCGGTGTCTGCAGTTCATCGGCAGACTATACTCCGCCGATGACAGCTCAAACAGCGGCGCAAGCCAGCCGAAGGCCTCTCTCCGTGCACTCCACAAGGAGGCCTGCTGTGACCGATGCCACTGATGCAAGTTGCACGACGGATTGCCCGAATTTTGTAACAACGAGCGTTGACATGGGTAGCTTTGGTGGGCAATCGGGAACTTGTATCGCGCAAGTGGAGGGGGCACAGGGCAACGGCGCTACGTGCACCCTTACGTCCAGTCAGCAAGGCGTTACCGTTCTCCCGACTCAGGCTAGTTTTCCAGCGTCCGGGGTCTATACAGTCTCAACAACGGGCGGGGCCACTTCGACTACAACACAGGGGAGTACTCAGCGTCAGGCCCAGGTCGGTGCAAACTGTACCGCGACCATTTCCCCGGTCACCGTCGGCGTGGGTCAACCTGTTGCTGCTACTTTGATGTGTACTACGCCCGTCTCGGATCAGGGTGGGGTGAGCGCGACGATCGATTGGGGAGATTCGACAAGTCCTTCTCAGTGTTCGGGGGGAGCTTGCAGGACATTCACCGACGGGCCGTACAGTGAATCCGTAACAATTTCCTTTTCTCATTCCTACGGCACCGCGACTCCTTCCGGGCAGTCGAGCTATTCCGCAACAGTGCCAACCTTGACGGATGATACGGAGGACGGTGTTGCGGGTTATTTATCGACTCCGCAACCTATTGCGGTAACGGTCGCTCCGATTGGCATTACATTGACACCGGCTCAGGCAACAGTTCAGGCCGAACACAACACTGCGATCATGGCGGCGGTTGCGTACGATGTGACAAACAGCGGCGTGAGATGGGCTCTCTCAGGTGCAGGTTGCACGGGAACAGCCTGCGGAACTCTCGCGAACATTACCACCACCAGCGTGACTTACAACGCGCCGGCAGTCGTGCCTTCTCCTGCTGCTGTGACGCTAACGGCTACGTCACTAAGCACCAATCAGCCCACGGTGATGAGTTCTGTCCCCATTTCGATTACGAGCCTGCCTTCTCCGAGTTGCATGACCAGCGGGGGTTCGTCGACTTCTGCACTGGCGGGCCAGAGTGTCACCTTCGCAATCTCTTGCACTGCGCCGGCCAATGACACACTGAGTGCGACCGTGAATTGGAACGATGGTTCTACTTCGTCATCAGCGAGCACAACGGCAAACAGCGCTGGCTCAGCTTCGTTTACGTTCAGCCACACGTATTCTGCGGCCGGCAATTATTCCCCCAGCGTGACTATTACAGACATGACGACGACAATCGTGGGGACGCCACCCACGGTAGCGATCACGGTGTACGCGACCCCAACGCTTGCACCCGCATCATCGTCTCAAACGACAGTTACGATTGCTCAGGGCCAGAGCATAACGGTGCCTTTTGTCTTCAATGGAGGCTCCATCGATGCTGGTTTGACATTCTCACCGATTACCTGTCAGGCATCGCCTGCGGGTGGTCCCACGTGCTCAGTTTCTCCTTCGAGTTTTACGCTAAATGCCAGCGGACAAGGCACCCTACAGGTCACGATTTCGACCATTGGGCCCGCCGCTTCAAGTCTTGTTTTGCCGAGAGACGAATCCGCTTCCGCCAAACGCTCTGCATCCCTCTTCCTGCTGTTGGGGCTTGGAACGCTTTGTCTCGCGTTCGCTTGGTACGGCCGGACGTTTCAAACAAGACGCGGCTTCTTCCTACTGATTGCGGTTGCGGTTTGCACATCGATGTGCCTCATTGCCTGTTCAACGGCCCAGCAAGCCGACACTTCCTGCGCGAGTTGCACCCCCGCCGCCACCTACACGGTGACGATCAGCACGTCGTCAGTGAAGCCAGTGTTCCCGGTCAGCGGATCGTTCCAGGTTGTAGTGACGATGTAACAGGCAGATGCGGCAATCTCGTCGGTCGCAGACCCGGCGCAGAGGTGGGAGTGGAGTGACGATTATGCGAATTCTGGAGAAAAGCAAGGCAAACCACGGCTTAGACTAAGTCCTGATCACTCTACGAACCAGAAGGTCGGAGGTTCGACTCCTGTCGGGAGCGCCATTTCCCCAGAAAATATGGCAATTTACCACCAATCCGCGATGGTTGCGTCCTGCCCGACGGGCCAGAGAACGGGTGCTTCGCTAGTTCTCCCGCAGGAGATGGTGAAACAGCGTGAGGTACCGCCGGACGTTGCTGGTGATGAGGAAATGCTCGCGGACGTGTTCGTGTCCGTTTTCGCCCAGGCGCTGCGCGATGGCGGGGTTCGAGAGCAGAAAGCGAATCTGATACGCGGTGCCTTCGACGGAATGAGCGAGCATGCCGGTGTGCTTGTGAATCACCTGCGTGGGGATCCCGCCGACGGCCGAAGCCACGACGGGCTTTTTCTTCCACAAGCCTTCGGTGACGGTCAGGCCGAACCCTTCGCGCAGGCTCTTCTGAATGATGATCGTGGAGGCGCGCTGAAGCGCGTTGATTTCGAGCGGGCTCCATGGCGGCAAATTCAAGAGGTGAATGTCCTGGTCCTGTCCGGCGGCCTCGCGGACCTCGGCCAGCACTTGCTCTCCTTCGGGATCGTCCGAGGCGCCTCCGCCCGCGAGCACGAGCTGGCAATCGAAGTAGCGTTTGACGACCTGATACGCGCGGAGGACTCCGATCGGGTCCTTCAGCCGGTCGAACCGCGAGATTTGCGTGAGGATCGGACGCCCCGCGTCGATCTGGAAGCGCTCGAGAGTCGCGGCGATAAACTCGGGCTCGATCTCGCGATTTTTTTCCGACAAAGGATCGATCGAGGGATAGAACAGGTACTGCGGAATGGGCAAGCGGCGCGAGAACTCCGGCGACGAAAAAATCGCGCCGTCATAGCGCGTGACGAATGGGGCGAGAAAATCCCAAACCCTGGAATTCGGCTGGGACAGGTCGATATGGCAGCGCCAGATCCACGGGCCCCTATGGCTGGCGCGCGCATCGATCAGGGCAGCGGGCTGCGGATCGTGGATTATCGTGAAGTCCGCGTCGAATTTCAGGCGCGCGCGATTCTGTTCGTTGTACCGGAGGAAAATCTCGAAGCTATCGTCGGCCAGGTCATACGGCCCGCCGTGCAGCGCGTTGTGGAAAGCCTTCGTCACCGCAAAAAAGTCGTCGCCGCCGGTCATCACGTCCCAGCGAATGGGGAGATCGAGCTCCAGGACCAGAGGCACAATGCGATTGAGCATTTCGGCCACTCCGCCGCCCATCGCGGTCGAGTTCACCATCTGAATCGACCTTCCCTGTAGGGAATCCGCGAGAGAGCGCAGCTCCGCAATCTCGCCCGCGCCGACGATGGCGGTGTAATCGTCGAGATGGATCGTCGGGTGCGCGGACTTCTGGACGTCCGCCGAAATCGCATCCTGTGACTGCACCTGTGTCTCTGTCATCGCCCGATTTCCCTTTCCACCAGGTCTGTGATGCGGTCGCGAGCGCTGTCGAGTGTGTTCGTGTAGATGTCGATTTGGTCCACTTTCTGCGCCAGGGCTTTCAGGCCAAGATCCTCCGAAAGCCATTGGGAAAAATCATTCGAGCGCAAGTGGAGCCGCAGGCGCGAAGTGATGAAGTGGAATTGCAGGGACGCGTGGCCCAGTTTTTTCAGGCCGTCGCGGAATTCCTCCAGATTCCAGGCTTTCAGCGTCAACGGCACGTCTTCCTCGATGGCCTTCAGGAAGTAGAACTTCTCAAAAGCCTGTTGCGACGCTTCGCGCGGATTCGCCAGGCAATACTCCCTCACGAGGCGGCGCAGGTCGGCGCGCAACTCCGCCAGCGAGACGTAGTCGCGAATGTCGAGCGAGGCGAGCTGCTCGGCGAGCGCCGGCCGATTGCAGGAGCCGAAGACCCACTGCGCGAAATCGTTCGAGAAGCGTTCCGTCAGAAAGTGGTGACGCCCGAGGCTCTGGAACGTGTGATAGAAGATCGAGGAGTCGCTGCACTTCTGGAGGCCCTGCTCCAACTCGAGCAAGTTCGTGGCCTGCTCGTTGCCGATGAGCACGAGATACGATGCCGTCGCAAACTGAAAAGGTTCGGTCGCTGTCGTCAACGGAGTTCCCTTTCCCCTTGGGCGAGAAAGCGTAGCACGTCCGCCGGCGCGCGCAGCCAATATCGCGCGTGTGTGTTCGATGTTTGCCCCACCCGAATCGTGATCTGATCCGTAAGCACCGCAAACGCTGTTTCGTCCGTCTCGTCGTCCCCAAGATAGACGGCGGGCGTGCCGGGCGGCAATTTTGCCAGCGCGTCCTGCACCGCCGACGCCTTGCCCGGAAGCTCGCAAGGCAGGACTTCCCATATCCGCTTTCCGTTCAGGACGTAAAAGAGTTCGGCCCAGGGTTTCAGAAGTTTTTCGAGGCGGGCGGCCGCGGTTCGCGTGGTGACGGTGCGCGCATCCCGATAATGCGCGCAGAAACTGAAACCTTTGTCCTCAATCCAGACGCCGGGCAAACTCCCTAACTCCCTTTGGGCGGCGCGCTTCGCGCGGCCGAGAGCCAGCCTGGTTGTCTTGCGGAGCGCGACCAATCTTCCAGCCCGCTCCGCGCCGTGAAGGCCGAAATAGTGCAAACCCTTCATCCCCATCAGCCTTCGAAGGTCGCGAACCCTCCGGCCGCTGACGATCGCAACAAAGCAGTTCTGATGCGCGATCAATCGCTTCAGGACGCGCTCCACTCGCGGCGACGGCCGGACATCGGCGGGATGCCGTCGAATGTTCACGAGCGTCCCGTCGAAATCGAGGAAAAACGCATATCGATCGGCGGCCCGGAGCCGGGCGCTGATCTCCGGCCAGGCCTCGAACGCCCCTTTCGGCCCGCGATTTTGAATCGAAGCGGCGTTCTTTCCGTCCAATCGAGGAACGGAAGTTCGCGCCGCCTCTCCGGCGTGCGCGCTGCCCCCTTCTGCGTCCTCCACCAACGGTCCTTTCATCAGAGAGCGTTCGCACGCGCCGAAGACGCGCTCTGGCCGGCGGCTTCGGGCTCGTCCATCCGGATTTCCGCCAGCTCCGAGATCAGGCTTCCGGCCCAGCGATAAACGTTGTTTTCCTTGACGGTCCGGCGCATGCGTTGCATGCGAGACCTTCTTTCGTCCGCGTCCATTTCGAGTGCGGTTCGTATGGCGTCACTGAGCTGCTCGGTATCGTATGGATTCACTATGATCGCGTCCCGCAGCTCGCGCATTGCGCCCGTGAACTGGCTCAAGATCAATGCGCCCTCCCCATCGTCGCGCGCGGCGACGAATTCCTTGGCGACCAGATTCATCCCGTCGTGTAGCGACGTGACCATGCACAGGTCGGCGGCCTGGTAATAGGGCTTGATCTCCGCGTGACTGTGATGGCGCGTAAGCAACGCGATGGGCTTCCAGTTGCCCGTCTGAAAGCGCGCGTTGATGCGCTGGGCTTCGGTCTGCACCTCCTGAAGCAGGTCATGGTAGCGCTGGATCGTGGTCCGGCTGGGCGCGCCAATCTGAACGAACGTGAACGTGCCGCGATACACCGGCCATCTTTCGAGGAAACGCTCGATGCCGCGAAACCGCTCAATAATTCCCTTCGTATAGTCCACTCGGTCGACGCCCACGCCCAGAAAACTCGCCTCGATTCCGAGGTTCTTGAGCAGCGACGCACGAAGCTCGTAGGATGATACCGTGGGCCCGCCCGGTTCGACGCCGTTCTCGCGAGAATCGACGCTGATCGGAAACGGGCGCACGAACGTGGTGTGGCCGCGGCGTTTCACAGCGAACCGTTCCCATTCGATCCGGGACTCCAGCGCCCCGTCCACTGTCTCGAGAAAATTATTGCAATGGGCCTGCGTGTGGAAGCCGACCAGATCGGCCCCGAGAAGGCCGTCCAGCAGTTCGCGTTGCCAGGGACATATGCCGAAGGCTTCCGGGTTCGGCCACGGAATGTGCCAGAAGATAGCCACCCGGACATCCGGACGCGCCTCCTTGATAATTCGCGGCAGCAGAGCAAAGTGATAGTCCTGAACGAGCAGCAAAGCGTGCTGCGCCCCGGCCATTTCCTCAAGCACTGCGTCCGCGAATTTGCGGTTCGCGTCCTGATAGCTTTGCCAATCGGCGGCGCGGAAGAGCGGACGCGTGTGCGCAATATGGCACAGCGGCCAGAGCCCTTCATTCGAGAATCCGTAGTAGTAGCCCTGCTCTTCCTCCTTCGTGAGCCAGACGCGCCGGAGCGTGTATTCGGGCTTGTCGGGAGGCACGCGCAGGCGGTCATGCCTGTCAACCACTTCGCGGTCGGCGTCTCCCGAACCGTGCGCGATCCACGTGCCGTCGCACGCGCGCAGGACAGGCTCAAGCGCGGTGACCAAACCGCTCGCCGGGACCAACGCCTCGATGTTCTTGCCGCGCCGCTCGTGCATGTAGGGCTCGCGATTCGAGACCACGAACAGCGAACCGAGCAGCTTCGTTTGCACGCTGACTCGCAACCGCTCCGGGGTCCAGAGCGATTCCCCGGTCTCGCGCAGGCGCGCCTCCTCCTCGGCTGCGGCTCTCGCCTCCGTGAGACTGCGGGCGAAGTTCACAACCTCCTGGGAAAACGGCGCGAGAAAGGCTTCCTTGGGCAGCTCGGGGCGGGGCCGCACGCGGCCGCTCCGCAGATCTTTCATCCACTGAGCTGTGCGTAAAAGGGGCAGGACAATGGTCCAGCGTATGATCAGCACCGTAACGAAAACGACCAGCAACACCTCCAAAATCACGTGCCAGATGGTGTCGCGCCAGAGGCTCTTGCTTTGCGCCTCGATATAACTGGCGTCGTGGAAGATCGCCAGAACGCCGGCGAAGGAATCACCGTCGTGTAGCGCCAGGTAATAGGCGTGCATCGGGGTACCGCCGAGGTCGAGAAACTCGCTGAGGCCCTCATTGGCGGTCGTGACGCGTTGCAACGGCACGGGAGGGACCGTGTATCGGCTTATCAGGCTCGAGCTTTCCGCCAACACCTGCCCGTTCGCGTCGTACACGATCACGCCTGAGAGGTGCTGCCGGTTCTCGAATCGCTCGACGATACGACGCAACTGGGGGCGGGAATCTTTCCCGAGGGCCGGCTCCACGATCTCCTGCAAGCTTTCGGCGAGAACCGCGGCGCGTCTCTCCAGGTCGGCTCGGAGCCCCCGCTTCTCGGCGCGGACCCGATTCCTCGAAATCACGAACGTCACGAGGCTGATCCCGACGACCAGAAACAGGATCAGTCGAAGGCTGAGTCTCACAATGACCCCATGACCGCTCTAGGCCAAGACTGAACGTCACCGCGTCAGTAGTCTGAATGGCTATCAGTGAGGCAGAACATGGAATTGGCCGAGCACCTATCCCGGCGCGCGACTCCATTTTCCTCACCTCGATCCGGCAGGTTCGGACCGGGCAGTTATGAGTCTAGCAAGAAAACGGCCACACGGGCGGTCGATAATTGCCCGCGCTTCAAGAGCTTATAACGATTTCGACGAGTCCCATGCGGGAACGTCGCGAAGATTCTTCTGAAGCGTGCATTTTCTTCGCTTCCCTGCGTTTTCGAGATTCACTGGAGCCAAAATGAGTCATCCCAAGTGAGAACCGGGCAGCGGAGAAGGCCCAAGATCGGGCGCGGTCCCTCGGGGCATGGGCTTCTCTTTCCGCTGCGCCAGGTAAAGGCGGAGGCGGTCCATGTACAGGTACACGACCGGCGTGGTGAATAGCGTGAGCATCTGGCTCACGATCAGCCCGCCGACGATGCTGATGCCCAGCGGCCGGCGCAGCTCCGAGCCGGTTCCCGTTCCCAACGCCAGCGGCAATCCGCCCAAGAGCGCTGCCATCGTCGTCATCATGATGGGACGGAATCGCAGCAGGCACGCCTGATAGATCGCCTCTTTCGGCGACTTCCCTTCCTTGCGCTCCGCATCGAGCGCGAAGTCGATCATCATAATCGCGTTCTTTTTCACGATGCCGATCAGCAGGATGATCCCGATCATTGCCATTACGCTCAATTCCGTCCCGGTGATCAGGAGCGCGAGAAGAGCGCCGACGCCCGCCGATGGAATGGTCGACAGAATCGTGATTGGGTGGATGAAACTCTCGTACAGCATGCCCAGCACGATATAGACGGTAAAAATCGCGGTGAGAATCAGCACCGGCTCGTTGGCTAGCGAAGCCTGAAATGCCTGCGCCGTGCCCTGAAAAGTGGCCGATATCGAGGACGGCATGCTGATCTGCCGCTCGGCGGCGTTGATTGCATCCACTGCCTCTCCCAGCGCGACGTTGGGTGCGAGGTTGAAGGAGAGCGTCACGGCCGGATACTGCCCCTGATGGTTCACAGCCAGCGGCGCGGTTCTCGACGCAAAATGAGTAAAGGCGCTGAGCGGCACCTCCGTGCCATTTGACGATCCAGCGTAGATGCTCTTGAGAGCATCCGGGCTGCGCTGGAACTCGGGCGCCACCTCCAACACCAGATGGTATTCATTGAGCTGCGTGAAGACGGTCGCGACCTGCCGCTGGCCGAACGCGTCGTAAAGCGTGTTGTCGATGGTCTGCGCGTCGAGTCCGAGCCGCGAGGCCGTGTCGCGATCGATCACCAGTTGCTCCTGAAGACCCCTGTCCTGCTGATCGGTCGAAACATCCTTCAACTGCGGGAGCGCCTTGAGCGCGGTCAGGAGGCGTGGAGCCCACGCGTTCAGATCAGACAAGTCTTCGCTTTCCAGAGTGTACTGGTATTGTGAGTTGCTCTGCCGGCCCCCGACGCGAATATCCTGGTTGGCCTGGAGATACAGGGTGGCGCCGGACACTACCGCAAGTTTCTGGCGCAGGCGCGCAATCACTTGATCCGCCCTGATTTTGCGCACCGGCAGGGGTTTCAGCATGATGTACATGCGCCCCGTGTTCAGCGCGTTGCCTCCGCCCACAAAGGCGATGTTGCTTTGGACGGCGGGATCGGATGTGACAATCTGGCTGAACTGACCTTGCTTCACGCGCATCGCATCGAACGAGATGTCCTGCGAGGCCTGAATCGATCCGCTCAGAAGGCCCGTGTCCTGCTGCGGAAAAAATCCTTTGGGAATGTAGTAGTAGAGCATTGCGCTCAGGAAAACCGTGGCGATGGTGATCGTCAAGGTCAACGGCTGATGATCCAGCACCCACCGGAGACCCCGGTCGTATCCGTCGACCAGCCGTTGGAACGTCCGCTCGCTCAGGCGGTAGAGCCGGTTGTGTCCTTCATGCCGGATAGGCTTGAGGAATTTTGCGCACATCATGGGCGTTGTGGTGAGCGAAACGGCCAGCGACATCACGATCGTCACGCTCAGGGTAACGGCGAATTCACGGAAGAGACGCCCGATGATGCCGCCCATCAACAAAAGGGGAATGAAAACAGCGACCAGCGACGCACTCATCGAAAGGACGGTGAACCCGATTTCCTTCGCCCCTCGCAGTGCGGCATTAAAGGGCGAGAGACCCGCCTCGCGGTAGCGCGTGATGTTTTCGATCACGACGATGGCGTCGTCCACCACAAAACCCGTGGAAATCGTGAGCGCCATCAAAGATAGATTGTCAACCGAGTAGCCGAGCAGGTACATCGCGCCGAACGTCCCGATCAGCGATACGGGGACGGCGACGGCGGGAATCACGGTCGCCCACAAGGTTCGCAGGAAAACGAAAATCACCAGAATGACGAGCACAACCGTAATCAGCAGCGTGATCTGCACGTCCTTGACCGAAGCCCGGATTGTGATCGTCCGGTCGATCGCCACGGCCAAATCGACTGATGCCGGGATGGAAGCCTGTAGAAGCGGAAGCATGGCGCGGATCCGGTCCGCCGTGCCGACGATGTTGGCGCCCGGCTGCCGATTGATGATGACCATTACCGAGGGCTTGTTGTTAACCAGCCCGGCCTGATGGATATCTTCGACCGAATCCACAACGGTGGCGATGTCGCCCAGGCGCACGGGCGCGCCGTTGCGATAGGCGACGATTAGAGGGCGATAATGATTCGCGTCGAATAGTTGATCGTTATCGTAAAGCGTCCATCGCACGCGGCCGTTGGAAACTCCTCCTTTGGGCTCGTTCGAATTCACCTGGCCGAGGGCCGTCCGGACGTCTTCCAAGCCAAGGCCGTAGCCGGCTAGGACCTGCGGGTTTATCTCGATACGCACCGCGGGGCGCGCGCTCCCGCCGACGGTGGCCTGGCCGACGCCGTCCACCTGCGACAGCTTTTGCGCGATGATCGAATCGGCAATGTCGTAGAGGCGGCTTGTCGGCAAAATGTCCGATCTCACCGCTAGGATCATGACGGGTGAGTCAGCCGGGTTGACTTTCTTGTAGGTCGGCAGACTTGGGAGGTTCGCAGGCAACTGGCTGGCGGAAGCGTTGATGGCGGCCTGAACGTCCCGGGCTGCCGCATCAATGTCGCGATTCAAATCGAATTGCAGCGTGAGCGACGTGTTGCCAGCCTGGCTGCTTGAGGTCATCTCCGTCACTCCCGCAATCCGGCCGAACTGGCGCTCGAGCGGAGTTGCAACGGACGAAGCCATGATTTCGGGACTTGCGCCGGGAAGACTGGCCTGCACTTGGATTGTGGGGAATTCCACTTGGGGCAGCGGCGCAACGGGAAGGAAGTTATACGCGATGGCTCCCGCGAGCAGCACCGCCATGGTCAGTAACGAGGTGGCGATCGGCCTTCTGATGAATGGCTCGGAGATGTTCATGTTCGTCGCCGCTAGCCGCCGTCAATTGCCTTTCGTCGTCAGTCCGCGGTTGCTTCCGATTCGGCGGGATTGCCGACTCGGTGGCGGGCCAATCGCCTCGCGAGCCGGTCGAATGCCAGATACACAACCGGCGTGGTGTAAAGCGTGAGCACCTGGCTGATCAGCAGGCCGCCAACAATGCTGATGCCGAGCGGTTGGCGCAATTCCGAACCCGTGCCGCTTCCCAGCGCGAGCGGCAGGCCGCCCAGCAAAGCCGCCATCGTCGTCATCATGATCGGGCGAAACCGCAGCAGGCACGCCTGGTAAATCGCGTCTTCCGGCGGCTTCCCTTCCTTGCGCTCGGCGTCGAGCGCGAAGTCGATCATCATGATGGCGTTTTTCTGCACGATGCCGATCAGCAAAATGATGCCGATCAGCGCAATCACGCTGAAGTCGTTCCCGCAGATCAAGAGCGCGAGCAGTGCGCCGACGCCTGCCGAGGGGAGCGTGGAGAGAATCGTGATGGGATGGATGTAGCTTTCGTAGAGGACGCCGAGCACGATGTAGACCGTCACGATCGCCGCCAGGATCAGCAATGGCTCGTTCACAAGCGAAGCCTGAAAGGCCTGCGCCGTTCCCTGGAAGCTTGCGTGGACCGAAAGAGGCAGATTGATCTCCCGTTCAGCCTTGTGGATCGCGTCGACGGCATTGCCGAGCGAAGCATTGGGCGCCAGGTTGAAGGACAGCGTTACCACCGGAAATTGCCCCTGATGGTTCACGGCGAGCGCCGTCGTGTGTTGCTCGAAGTGGGTGAAGGCGCTCAGCGGCACCTGCATGCCGTTCGAGGATTTCACGTAAATACTCTTCAGCGCGTCCGGGTTCTGCTGGAACTGCTGACTGACCTCCAGAACGACGTGATACTGATTCAATTGCGTGAAAATTGTGGAGACTTGACGCTGGCCGAACGCGTCGTAGAGTGTGTTGTCGATCGCAGCCGGCAGAATTCCGAGCCGCGCGGCAGTGTCGCGGTCGATCACCAGATCGGCCTGCAAACCCTGATCCTGCTGATCGGAAGCGATGTCGCGAAGTTGCGGCAAGGATTTCAGCTTGTCCACGATTTTGGGAGCCCACTGCGAGAGTTCCTGCCCGTCGGCATCTTCGATCGAGTATTGATACTCCGTGCGGCTCACGCGGTCCTCGACCGTGATGTCCTGCACCGGCTGCATGAAAAGCGTGATGCCGTCCACCTTGGCGAGTTGCGGTTGCAGCCGGCGGATGATGTCGGAGCTGGTTTCCTTTCGGTCGTCGCGCGATTTCAGGTTGATCTGTATGCGGCCGCTGTTCGGAGTCATGTTCGTGCCGTCGACGCCGATAAACGAGGACAGGCTCACGACATCAGGATCTTTCAGGATCACCGCGGCCAGCGCCTGCTGGCGATTGGCCATCTCCGAAAACGACACGGCCTGACCGGCGTCCGAGATACCGAGAATCACGCCGGTGTCCTGCACCGGGAAAAAGCCCTTGGGAATGTAGTAGTAGAGCAGCAACGTCAGAGCCAGCGTCGATACGGTGACGACCAGCGTGATCGTCTGATGCCGCAGAACCACTTGCAGCGTTCTCCCGTAGAAGGCGATCAATCGCTCGAAAAAGCGCCCCGACGCCTGATAAAACTTCCCCTGTTTCGACGGCTCCTCGCGGTGCAGCAGCTTTGCGCACATCATCGGAGTAAGCGTGAGAGAAACGAACGCGGAAACCAGAATCGTGACGCCCAGCGTGACCGCGAACTCCCGAAACAGCCGGCCGACGATGTCCCCCATGAAAAGCAGAGGAATGAGCACGGCGATCAGCGAGACCGTCAACGAGAGAATCGTGAATCCGATCTGCTCGGAGCCCTTCAGGGCCGCCTCGAGCGGTGGATTCCCGGCTTCGATATACCGCGCGATGTTTTCGATCATCACGATGGCGTCGTCGACCACGAACCCGGTTGAGATCGTGAGCGCCATTAAGGACAGGTTGTCGAGGCTGTAGCCGGCCAGATACATCACGCCGAAGGTTCCGAGGATCGAGAGCGGCACGGCGACGCTCGGGATAATCGTCGCGGCCACGCTGCGCAAGAACAGGAACATCACCATCACCACGAGCGCAATCGTCAGCATCAGCTCGAACTGAATGTCCTTCACCGAGGCACGGATCGTCGTGGTCATATCCGTGAGAATGGTCACGTGTACCGAGGACGGCAGCGAAGCCTGCAAGCGCGGAAGCAGAGTCTTGACGCGGTCGGCCACGCCGATGATGTTGGTGCCGGGCTGGCGCTGGATATTGAGAATCACCGCGGGCTGCGTGTTCATCCAAGCGGCCTGCGTCGTGTTTTCGATGCCGTCGACCACATCCGCGACATCGGAAAGCCGGACCGGTCCGCCGTTCTTGTACGCGATGATGAGGGGTTTGTAGGTATCGCTCGAAAGAAGCTGGTCGTTGTCTTGGATCGTAAACGATTGGCGCGGGCCGTTCAGGTTGCCTTTGGCCTGATCGACGTTGGCATTGCCGAGCACGGTGCGAAGATCTTCCAGGCTCAACCCGTACGACGCGAGCGAAGTGGGATTCGCCAGAACGCGAACGGCGGGCTTCTGCCCGCCGCTGATCGTCACTAGGCCTACGCCGGACAACTGCGAGATCTTCTGCGCGAGGTTGGTATCGGCAAGATCCTCGATCTTTTGAAGCGGCAGCGTCTCGGACGTCAGCGCGAGCGTCAGAATCGGACTGTCGGCGGGGTTCACTTTGCTGTAGATCGGCGGATTGGGCAGATCCTTCGGAAGGTAAGTGGACGCGGCATTGATTGCCGCCTGCACCTCCTGCTCGGCCACGTCGATGTTTTCGTTCAACTCGAATTGCAGCGTAATCACCGACCCGCCCTGCGAGCTCGTCGAGGTCATCTGCGCGAGTCCCGGCAGTTCCCCGAACTGCCGCTCGAGCGGCGTCGTCACCGCAGACGCCATCACGTCCGGGCTCCCGCCAGGGTAGAAGGTCAGTACCTGGATCGTCGGATAGTCAACCTGAGGCAGCGCTGAGACCGGAAGCTGAAGATAGGCGACGATTCCCACCAGCATCACGCCCACCATCAGCAACGACGTCGCGACCGGGCGAACGATAAACGGCCGTGAAGGACTCACGGATGCGATTCCGCAGCGGAGTTCGCGGCGGGAGCAGTCGCCGAATTGGATTGGTGAGTGGTGACCGCGGCTCCCGATTGCAATTTGTCCGCTCCGTCAACGACCACCTGCTCGCCCGCGTTCAGTCCCTGGCGGATCACCGAAATATTGCCTTCACTAAAATCCACTTCGATCGGACGGACCTGCGCGATGTTGTCGGAGCCGATGACGTACGCGAACGATCCCTGAGTGCCCGACTGAATCACGGCGGTTGGGATGACGATCGCGCTCTTCCGCACACTAAGAAACAGGCGGAGGTTCACAAACTGGTTCGGCCAAAGAGAACTGTCGCGATTGTCGAACTCGGATTTCAGCTTGACGGTTCCGGTGGTCTGGTCGATCTGATTGTCGATGGTCAGCAGCTTGCCGTCCGCAAGTTTCGTGTTGTCGTCCCGGCTATAGGCCTCAACCGCCAGTTGCCCGCTCTTCATTTGCGCCACCACCTGCGGCAGGTTGTCCTCGGGAAGAGTGAAGACCACGGCGATCGGTTGAATCTGCGTGATCACCAGCATTCCGTTGGTGTCCGCGGCGTGGACGATGTTGCCCGGGTCGACCAGCCTCAAGCCCACGCGCCCATTGATGGGCGACGTGATGCGGCTGTAGACCAGGTTGAGCTTCGCGCTGTCGATCTGCGCTTTGTCGGATTGAATGGAGCCATCGTACTGGCCCACTGTCGCCTGCTGGGTATCCAACTGTTGCCGGGCAATTACGCCTTCTTGCCACAGCGTCTGATAGCGGTTCAGATCGACCTTTGCGTCGTTCTGCGATGCGATGTCCTTTGCGAGCTGTCCTTGCGCCTGGTCGAGCGCCACTTGATAGGGCCGCGGATCGATTTCGATAAGCACGTCACCCGCCTGGACGAGTTGCCCTTCCTTGAAAAACACCTGCATGATCTGGCCATCGACGCGCGTGTGCACCGTAACGGTGTTATAAGCCGTCACCGATCCGAGGCCGGTGAGGTAGAAAGGCACATCCCGCTGCTGAACTGCGGTCACTCCAACGGAAACAGTTTGGTTGCCTGTGTCCTTGCTCTTGGCTGCCACGGAGCTTGAGTGCATCCGATAGAGCACGATGCCGCCGGCGACGACCAGAAAAAGTACGACAACCCACACCCAGCGGCGATGCCTCGGCGGACCGCCATCGCGGGAAGAATCCGGCGGGGACGGCGTCTCCGGCTTCTTGCCGTCCGCGGCGGGCAGGCCCGACGAAGAGTTCGCGGGCGATGATGACGACGATGTAAAAGACGACATGCAATCCCTCTGGACCTATTTTTTCACAGTCTTTAGACGTTCGGAAACCCTTTCCCGGATACAGCCGCCTCCGCCGGGCGTTCCCTGGGAAAAACCACGGCCTGGCTCGATCTCCTGCTTATATTCTGGGTGGCCGCAGCCCCAGTTTGCTGACTTGACCGAGATAAGCCGTGCGCGTAAGATTTCTCCATGGATCACTGCGCCAGTGCGATTCCCCGCCGGGCGGCTTGTTGTTGCCCTGCCGCAGCGGGCGCGGGTGTACGATCCGAGTAGCTCCCGGCACAAACGAACCGGATTCGAAGCCCGCTGACCGGCAGATAGCCGCGAAGCGGGTTTTTGTTTTGCAGTGAGAGGCGGAATTGAAATCAAAGGTTGAGTCAGGAACGGTCTACTTGGTCGGCGCAGGGCCGGGCGATCCCGAACTGCTTACCGTCAAAGCCCATCGGCTGCTCCGTCGCGCTGAGGTGGTCCTTCACGACGACCTCGTGCCCGCCGAAATCCTCGCGCTGGTCGGACCGCGAGCCGAGGTCGTAAACGTCGGCAAGCGCTGCGGGGCAAAGGGAATCACACAAGCGGAAATCAACGCGCGGATGATCGAATCCGCCCGCCGGGGTCTTGACGTCGTGCGCCTGAAGAGCGGCGACCCCGGAATCTTCGGCCGCCTCGCTGAGGAAATCGATGCGCTCGAGGCCGCCGGCGTGCCTTTCGAGGTCGTTCCCGGCATCACGGCCGGAATCGGGGCGGCGGCGGCCCTCGGCGTTTCGCTTACGGATCGGCGCAACAGTTCCCGCGTAATCGTCGTGACCGGCCACCATGCGGGGGCGAGCGAGCGGAAAACACCCGACTGGAAGAACTTGGCTCGCGAAGATGCAACCCTGGTGATCTACATGCCCGGGCACGACTTCGCCGGTCTGCGCGCGGAGCTGCTCGCCGCGGGTCTCGGCGCGGACATCCCCGCCGTAATCGTTTCTCGCGCCACCACACCGCAGCAACTCCACCAGTTCACGACCCTCGCAGAGATCGATCAGCTGCCGCGCATGGAATCTCCCGCCATCCTTCTGATCGGCCGCTCTCTCGAGCGCGTCCGCCGGGAATCGAACGCGCAGGATGCGTCTCTCGATCTCGATCGGGTCGAACTGATTCTCTCTTCGCTCTGACCGCAATTCGCAGTGCACCTCCGCCAGACTCCGCGAAACGAAACGCTCTGCCTCGTGTTAGATTCGTCTGGGATTCGCCGGGGCTCTCCCGCGGAGCCCGCTCGCGATATGATCGATCGCAAACAATCGGCCGTCAGTTGGCTCGACTTCGTCTGGCTGCTCTTCATCGCCGGGCTGGCCTTTCTCCCCGCCGAGGACCAGCTCCACAAGCAACTGATTCTTCTTGTCATCGGGATCTTTCAACTCCTGGAAGGCCGTCTGGTGGCCTGGTTGCCGGGGCGCGGCCGAGTCTACGCTGTTCTGGTCAAGATCATGCTCGCCACCCTCCTGCTCGACCACACTGGAGAAATTGGGATCAACAGCAGTTACTGGCCCATCTATCTGGTGCCGGTTTTTACGGCGGCGATCTATTTCGGCCCCATCGCCACCCTTCTCTGGACGGCGCTCGCGTCGCTCGCCTACTGTTCGTTTCTTATTCCGGCGCTCCAGGAATACGAACTCGATCGCGAAGGCATCGCCATTCTCGCGATTCGGATTCTTTTCTTGTTCCTGGCCGCCATGCTAGTGAACCGCTTCGTGATGGACAACCGGCGCCAGGTGCAGCGATACCAGAAGCTCTCCGAAACGCTCGAAGAAACGAACCGCCAGTTGCAGCGCGCCGAAGCCGAGGCCCGGCGCTCCGAGCGCCTCGCCGCGCTTGGCCAAATGTCCGCCGGCCTCGCGCACGAGATTCGCAATCCCCTGGCTGTCATCAAGGGATCCGCCGAAATGCTCGCCCAGAAGCTGCACGCCGGCCAGCCTCTGGAGAGCGAGCTTGCCGGATACATTTCGTCCGAGGTAAATCGCGTCAACGCGCTGGTCGCGCGCTTTCTTGATTTTGCCCGCCCCTCGAGTCTGGACCTGCAGCCGCAACGCATTTCGGAGATGGTGGATCGCGCCCTCGACTCCGTTCGCACCCAATTGCCGCAGGCGAAGGTGCGGGTCGAACGCCACTACGCCCCGGTTCTGCCGGAGATTCTGGCCGACGAGCATCTCTGCGAGAGCGTGTTCGTCAACCTCATCCAGAACGCCTACCAGGCGATGGAATCCGCGCCGAATGGCCGCGAAGAAGTGCTGCGGGTCTCGATCGCGCCCGAGTCTTCGAGCGGCCGCGACGGTGTGGGCGTCGTCATCGAGGACACGGGCCCGGGCGTTGCGCCCGAGGCGCGCGAGCAGATTTTCAATCCGTTTTTCACCTCGAAGAAAGAGGGGGTCGGCCTGGGTCTGTCCATCGTCGCAAAGATCGTGGATGACCACCGCGGCTCGATCCGGCTGGAAAACAGCTCGGGGCCCGGCGCGCGTTTTCACCTGTTTCTTCCGGCCGCACACCAATGATGGGAGCTGCCCATAGGCCAATGCTTGTCATCCCGAGCCCAGCCGCGCCTTTTGCGGATGGGGGCGAGGGATCTGCTTTTGTCGTGAGCGCTGCGCTAGTCGCGCCATGGCCATCCGCGCCTATACTGCGTGTGGCGCGCCTACGGACAAACAACGAACGATGAAGCGGGACAAACCATCTCTGCTGATCGTCGAGGACGAGGCGAAATTGCGGCGCCTGCTCGAGCTGCAACTCGCCGAGGAAGGTTTTCAGGCCCGCACCGCGCCCGACGCCGAAACCGGCCTCCAGCTCCTGAACAAGGAGCCTTTCGACCTCGTCGTCACCGATTTCAAGCTGCCCGGCATGAGTGGCCTGGAGTTCTTGCAGGCCGTGAAACGCATCGATGCCAGTCTTCCGGTCGTGATCATGACCGCCTACGGCACGGTCGAATCCGCCGTTGATGCCATGAAAGCCGGTGCGAGCGACTACGTGTTGAAGCCGTTCTCGCTCGCCGAGTTGGCGCTGGTCGTACGTAAAGAGCTGGCCTCCCATCAACTGCGCGAGGAAAATCGCGATCTGCGCGAAGCCCTTGGCCACCGCTACGAATACCGGAATATCGTCGCGCAAAGCGACAAAATGCAGGCCGTGCTGGCCATGGCGGAGCGAGTCGCAGGCACAAACGCGACCGTCCTTCTCGGCGGAGAGAGCGGGGTCGGCAAAGACCTGATCGCGCGCGCCATTCACGAGCATTCTCAGCGCGCATCCGGCCCGTTTCTGAAGCTCAACAGCACCGCCATCCCCGAAAACCTGCTTGAGAGCGAACTTTTCGGCTACGAGAAAGGCGCGTTTTCAGGAGCCACGTCGAGCAAGCCGGGGAAATTCGAACTGGCCGACAAGGGCACGCTTTTCCTCGATGAAATCGGCGACGTCCCTCCCGCGACGCAGGTGAAGCTCCTCCGCGTGCTCCAGGAACGCGAATTCGAGCGCCTCGGCGGGACGAAAACGATCAAGGTGGACGTCCGCTTGATCGCCGCCACCAATCGCGACCTGCGCGCCGCCCTCGAGGAAGGCACGTTCCGCGAGGATCTCTACTACCGTCTGAACGTGGTTGCGATCGACATCCCGCCCCTGCGCGAACACAAGGAAGACATCCCCGGGCTCGTCAGCTTTTTCCTCGACAAATTCGCACGCGAGTCCGGCAAGCCCGTCCACGGCATCACGCCGCGGGCGATGAAATTACTTATGGATTTTCACTGGCCGGGAAACGTCCGCGAGCTGGAGAACATCCTCCAGCGCGGCGTCACGCTGTCCGCGGGCTCGACGCTCGATGTCGGCGACATCCATCTCGATATGCCGCGCGCGCGCGTGGATGCTCAGGCGCCGGTCCTGCCCGAGGGCGTCACGCTCGAGCAGTGGGAAGACGAGATCATTCGCGAAGCCCTGCGCCGCGCGAACGGCAACAAGAGTCAGGCCGCCCGCGCGCTTGGTCTTTCGCGCAACGCCCTGCGTTATCGCCTCTCGAAAATCGGCGTCCCCGACCCGCCGGACAAAGAAGGCTAGAAGCCGTCCGGCTCTGTTGACTACGTCCGACTGCGCCGCGCGTCGTCATTCTGAGCGAAGTGGCCGCATCTATGCTCGTTCCGCTCCTGCGGGACGTGCGGCCACGCAGCGAAGAATCTCTCTTGGCTTTTTCCTGGCGGCACGGCACGCCGTGTTCGGCGGTGGCTGAAAACCACCACCTCCGCTTGAAAACCACCAGAGCCGCGCATGCGGCTTCGCCATACCTCTGCGAGCGATGCGCCGTAATTGTCAACCTCACAAGAACTTACGCCTCATGTCACGAAATGGTCGCGTTTGGCATCGGCCCTGCATTATGAGGGTGGGATTCGAACGATTCGAGGTCGCCATGAAAGAGTATCTCGCAAGTCTGGCAGTGATTTTTCTAACGCTGGGCGTGATGTCTGTCGGCGCGCAAGATCAATACCAACAGACGGGGCCGCCCTCTCCACCTCCCGGACAACAAGACGATCAGCAACCCGATCAATCGGGGCCCGCACCCGGCGTCGCCCGTGTGAGCTTCATTCATGGCAATGTCTCCTCGCAACGCGGCGACAACGGCGAATGGGTCGCGGCCACTGTGAATACGCCTATTTCGGTCGGTGACCGTGTCTCGACCGGACCGAACTCCCGCGCCGAGCTGCAACTCGATGCGGCCGATGCCCTTCGCTTGTCGGACAACGCGACCGCGAAGGTTGCGGGCATTAGCCGGGAGAATATTCAAGTCCAGGTCGGCCAGGGTCTCGTTACGTACTCGGTGCTCAGGGCCAGCGAAGCGAATTCCGAGATCGACACCCCCAACGCGGCGATTCATCCGGATGGCCCGGGCGAGTACCGCATTCTCGTGAACTCGAACGGAGAAACGGAAATGGTCGTCCGCAGCGGTTCGGCCGATGTCACGGAACCGCAGGGCAGCACCCACGTGGATGCGGGGCAAATGATCACCATTCAGGGCACGGACAGCCCGCAGTATAAGACCTCCGCCGCACCCGCGAGCGATGAGTGGGATTCCTGGAACAACGATCGCGATCGCAATATTAGCAGCGCCCAAAGCTGGCATAAGACCGATCCCTACTACACCGGATCGGAAGATATGGACAACTACGGTGTCTGGAGCGAAGTTCCGGACTACGGTCGCGTGTGGACTCCCGCAGAAGGGCCGGGCTGGGTTCCGTACAGCTCTGGCCGGTGGGTCTGGGAACCTTACTACGGCTGGACTTGGGTTTCTTCTGAGCCGTGGGGTTGGGCGCCGTACCACTATGGCCGCTGGTTCGTTTATGGCGGGAGCTGGGTGTGGTGGCCGGGTCCCGTGGTTGGGTACCCTGGCTACTATCCCATCTGGTCGCCGGCCTATGTCTCCTTCTTCGGATGGGGCGGTGGTGGGTTCGGGATCGGCTTTGGTTTTGGCTTCGGATTCGGCCACGTCGGCTGGTTGCCTGTCGGGCCTGGTGATTGGTACCACCCGTGGTGGGGCCGTGGGGGCGGTCGTTTCAACAGCTTCAACGTCACGAACAACAATTTCCGCAGCGGCTTCGGGCCGCTCGGGCCTCGCGGCGAACGCTCGTTCTCGAACGTGAACGAAGCGTTCCGAAACGATCGCGTCCGTGCCGGCCTCGTCTCCATGGACTCAAACCGGTTCGGCCGTGAAGGTGTGTCGGGACATCAATCCCCGATGAGTGCGGCTTCATTCCGGCAAGCCAGCATGGCCACGGGCAGGATGCCCAGCTCGACTTCCCGGGAAAGCTTCAGCCCGTCCGGACGCGCGGCGAATCCTGCGTCGTTCCGCAGCGCTCCTTCAAGCTCGCAGCACTTCTTCAGCGCCGCGGGACGGACGAACGCGGCGTCGAATAGTCTCGCTTCGCGGTCCTCTGCAAATACAAACAACGCCGTAAGAGGGCAGTCCGGCTTCGGCGGAAACACCGGCAGGAACGCCAACGCCGGCGCGGCCGCATCCAATCGCCCCGGATGGCGCGGCTTCACGCCGCCACAGTCGGGCGCTGCCAACCATTCGGCCGAAGGCTCCGCGGCGAACAATCGTGCGGGAGCAAATGCCGGACCTCAAAACGAGGCTCGCGGATGGCAGCACTTCGCTCCGCCTGCACGCCAGAATCAAGCGCAGCCGCAAGAGTCCACTCGCGGCTTCTCGCAGCCGGGTCAGTCGCAGCGTTCGTACACTCCGCAATCGGCGTCACGAGGGGGCTCCTCCAATTCATACTCTCGTCCTACACTTAATATGAGGCAGCCCATCGTGACGCCGCGCGGCGGATCCTATGGTCGAGCTCCCTCCGGAAGCTACAGCCAGCCACGTGGAGGCTCCAGCACACCTCGCGGCGGCAGCAGTGGAGGCCGCAGCGGAGGCGGCGGGGGCCGCTCCGGTGGTGGCGGCCATTCAAGCGGAAATCATCGATAGTGCAAGTTCGCGGCATCCAATGGCTTGCCCACGGCCCCGAGCTTTCGGGGCCGTGGCGCATAGAGGCAACGAGCCGCGGCGCGAGCGAAACAAATTGGCTGGCTGAGTGTTTTATGGATGGGAGCAGAGAAATGTCAACGGTCCGCGTTATCGCCTGGTTTACTTGGTTCACTGCGTGGAATTGCCTGGCCCGGTCGGCTATGCTATCGAGAGACCGGCTCGCGAAAGGACTCAGGTCCATGAGAAAAGTGACTTCGCTCCTCATTCTCCCGCTCTTCATCGCCACGCTCTTTGCGGCGCTTCCGAATTCCGCCGCGGCCCAGGACGACCCTCCCGGTCGGGTCGCGCGCTTGAACTTCATTCAAGGCTCGGTTTCCTACCAGGTCTCGGGCGACCAGAACTGGGTACAGGCCGACCCCAATCGTCCGCTCACCACCGGTGACAATCTCTGGGCCGACAAGGACTCCCGCGGCGAAGTCCACATCGGCAGCACGGCCATTCGCCTCTCGAGCGAGACCGGCGTTTCCTTCCTCACCCTCGACGATCGCACCGTGCAGCTTCAGCTCGCGCAGGGTGCCATCGAAGTTCACGTGCGGCATCAGGCCCCCGGCGATGCCTTCGAAATCGACACGCCGAACCTCGCCTTCACGCTCACGAGCGGTGGCGAATACCGCATCGAGACCGATCCGAATGCGAACTCCACCGTCGTCGTCGTGCGCGAGGGCTCCGGTGAAGTCACCGGCGGCGGAGAATCCTGGGACCTCGCTGCCGGCCAGCAGTACACCTTTAATGGGACCGACCAGCTTTCCTACGACGCTTCGCCGGAGCCGGGCTTCGACGATTTCGAGGCCTGGTGCCAGTCGCGCGATCAGCGCGAGAACAGCGCCGTCTCGGCGAAATACGTCTCGCGCGACGTCGACGGCTACTACGATCTCGACGACTACGGCTCCTGGGAAGCCGATTCCGACTACGGAGAGCTCTGGGTGCCGCGAGGAGTTGCCGTCGGCTGGGAACCGTATCACGTCGGCCACTGGGTCTTCATCGCGCCGTGGGGTTGGACCTGGGTCGACGAAGAGCCGTGGGGCTGGGCGCCGTTTCACTACGGCCGCTGGTACTACGTCCGCGATCACTGGGGCTGGGTGCCGGGGCCGATCGTCGTTCGTCCCGTGTACGCGCCCGCGGTGGTCGGATTTGTGGGCGGCGGATTCGGCTTTTCCGTCGCGTTCGGCGGAGGCTTCGCCGGCGTCGGCTGGTTCCCGCTTGGGCCGCGTGACGTTTTCGTCCCCGGCTATCATTGCAGCCCGCGATACTTCCAGACGATCAACGTAACGAACACGCGAATCGTCAACGTCACGCAAGTCACCAATGTCTATAACACCGTTATCGTCAACCGCGACGTGACGCACGTCAACTACACGTACGCGAACAACGAACGCGCCATCACCGCGGTCTCGCGAGACACGTTCGTAAACGCGCGGCCCGTCGCCGCCGCCGCCGTTCGCGTCAATGCCGACCAGATCCGTACGGCTCGCGTCGTCGAGTCGGCGCCGATAGCGCCGGGGCGCGCAAGCTACGTCTCCGCCACGGCCCGGGTCTCCACCGCGAAACCTGCTGTTCCCTTCTCGCAGCGGCCCGTTGTGGCGCGGCTGAATCCGGCCACCCCGGTTCCGCGCCAGACGCCGCAGTCCACGAACGAAAGCCGTCCGTTCACCCAGCAGAATCGCGGAAACGACGCTCAGCCGAACGCGCGGGTGAACAATAACAATCCGCCGCCGAACAATAATCCGCCGGCGAGCAACAACCAGCCGCAGTCACGCGACGGTTTCCGGCCCTTCCAGCCGCCGGCCACCGCCAACAACACGCAGCCGGCCGGACGAAACAACACGAACACCACCACGAACAGTAACGCCAACACGTTGAATCGTTCCGAGCAACAGCCGCAATCCGAGGCGCGTCCAGCGATGAAATTCACGCCTCCCGTGAAGGCCCGAGACGAAAATTACGACGTCCATCCCCCGCTGAACAATAAACAGACTCAGGCGCCGCCTCCGAAGCAGCAAGAACGGCACGCCGCGCCTCCGCCCAAGTCCGAAGACAAAGACAAGGACAAAGACAAGAAGTAGCACTCTGATTGAGATCCAAGCCGCGGCGAATCTCGCGTTCGGCGCACGAGAACGGCCCCGAGGAATCGGGGCCGTTTCCTTTGTAGGCTTCAGGGTGACGCCGGCTTGGGCTGATCGGGCGCGACCGGCGGCGCGGCGGCAGGATTCGGAGCGGCTTGCGCTTGCGCCAGCGCGAGATAGGCGCGGCCGAAGGCGGACTGCTGCGTTCCGGCTGCGATCACCACGGCCTGCACCGTGTAGCGGCCGGTGGGAAGTTTCGCGAGCGGCAGGCTGATGCGGAAAGAAGCCGTATGCGTTTTCGGATCGACTTCCGCGGGCGCGAGCAGCGGCGTCGCGTTGATCTGCACCCCACCGCGGAAAAACACCAACCCGGCCCGCAAGGTCGTATCGTCGAACGCCTCGGACTTCTCCGCTTTCTCCGGATAGTAGGCCTGGAAGAAGACGTAGAGCGTCTGCTGCTGCGTGAAGTACCGCGTCACGCTCGGGACGATTCTCTCGCCGGCCATCTCGAGCGGCGTTGCGGCAAGGTTGGCGCGGGTTCCCAGCGTTTTCGTTTGCACCTCGGCGGTTTTTTCGACCGGCACGAGCTGGCTCGACAACAGCACCGAACTTAGCGACATTCGCGTCGCAACGCGCTGCGGCACCACGAGTTGCTCTTCGAACGTCCCGACCTTTCCGGACTCGTTTTCGCGCGCCACGAATTTCAACCGGTACGTCCCGGGTGCCAGCACTACTCCGCCCTGGTAAACGAGATTGGTCCGGTTCACCTGCTGGAAGCGCTGCTCGTCGAGATGCACCGTGATCGTATCCCGCAGCGCGGCCACATTCTGCCCGGAAGGTGCGCGCACCTCGGCGGCGAAATCGAATGCGGCTTCATGGAGATTGTGCTTCTGCGCCCAATCGAGCGCGCTCGATGAAAGCTTCGCGGAGATCGGCACGTACACCTGCGTGTCGCTCAGGCGGAACATGGCCGTCTCGACGGCGATCGGCAGCTCGACGGAAGGGTTTTCCGAGTTCATCGCGTCCATGAGCTGCTGCTCGCGGTCTTCCTTTTCGAGGTGTTGAAAATCCCGCGGCGCGTAGTAGCCGCTGCGGTAGCGCACGCGCGCCCCCGGAGCATTTACCTTGACGCTCACGGCATGCCAGCGGCCGTCGCGCTTCGCATTGGGCGGCAGGTTGTAGCCCACCAGGTAATAGCCGCCGTTTTCTTCTTCGATCTTGGGGAAGGCATCGCTCAGGTCGCCCAGATCGAAGAACGCGCGCCCGCCGGTATCGGTTGAAAGCGTCGCCAGCGTGTCGCGCGAATCCTCCCGCTGGTCCGTCTGGTGGTAAACCGCCGCCCCGCTGAACATCGAAGTGCCGGTCGCGGCGGCCGTGGTCACGTCGCCTCCCGGTGGCGTCGCGAACATGCCCCGCGCGTCGATCGAATAGATCGAGACGTCGGCGCGATTGGCCGCATCAGTTGCGGCACGCAGCTCGGCCCGGTTCTCTTCCCCGGTCTGCGTGATCCCTCCGGTGAATTCCACCAGCGCCTTCCGCCCGGGAATTCCCGCCAGCACGTTCGTCAGGTCTTCGACTGCGATGAGCTTCTGGTCCGTGTTGAAAACGTTGAATTCGGTCTGATCCGGTGTGAACGCGGCCTGCGTATCCTGCTGCACGTCGTATTCGCCGTTCTGCGCCGCGGCGTACTGCTGGTCGGCGAGCCCCGACGCGGCGCCGGGCATGATCTGGGCCACGGCCTTGTTCAGTACGGCGCGATCGTTCGTGAAATTCACGAGCACCGAGAGCTGCGTGCTGAAGACCACCACGGAGACCAGGTCGGCGGCGGTCATCTGCTTCGCCAGGAACTTCTGCGCCGAATCGTGTGCACGAATAATGTCGTCCGTCTCCATCGAAGTCATATCGAAGAACAGCACGATCATCCGGCGGTCGCGCACCTGATCGCCGACCGACTCCTTGGCGCTTGCCACGCCGCCATCCACCGGAATGATCACCGGTTTCGCGTCCACGGGGCCGGCTGTTTCTACGCTCTCGATATCCGAGTATGAAAAACTCGAAATCTGCTGCGCCTTGCCGTCGTCCATGATGGTGAACTGGTCCTGCCGCAATCCCTTGATCGGTTTCCCGGAACGGTCCGTCACCTCCACGTCGATGCGCACGATATCCGACGACGTACGCAGGGCGCTCGGCTGCTGGCGTACTCTCACCGTCGGAAGCGGCTGCGCCGGAGCCGGCACCCTTGTCGGTGCTGATTGCTGCTGCGCAATCACCGGCGCTATCGCCAGCGCCACCGATAGCCCGCAAATGAACGCCCGCTCGATCAGTCTCGCTGTCATTTCACCCTTCATCTGCACGCCTCAGAAATTAAACCTCACCATCAAGTTCATCGTTCGCATCGAACCCGCGCTCGTCACGCGCCCGAAAAACGACGGCGTCGTCCCTCCGGCTGCCGTCCCGCACGAAATCCCCGACGTGCCGGTGAAGCACGGAAACACCGTGCCGATTCCCGTGTAATTCGGCGTATTCCCGAGGTTCTGCACCTGCCAGGCGACGTTCATCACGTGCCGCTGCTCGGGACCGAACCGGAACGATTTCGCAAGCGACGCGTTCCAGTTGAACATGCACGGCCCCTCGACCGAGCCCCGCTGCTCGTTGCCATATGTCAGGTTGCCGCCGCTGGCTGTCGGCAGCGCGAATACGTTGGGATTGAAGAACGCGGAGGGCGACCCGCCGCAGATCCCCAGATTCGGATTTCCCGTGATATCCGGGCGCAGCGAGAAATTCGCGCCCGTGCCGTTGTCGGAAGCCACGCCACCGAGCAGCACAGTGAAAGGCGTTCCCGTCTGCCACGTGAAGATGTTCTGCAGCCGCCAGTTGCCCAGAACTTTTTCCTTCCATCCGTGATTCGCCCAGCGGTTCCGCTGACCGAACGGCAGTTCCCACGTCGATACCAGGCGGAACTGCTGGCGGACGTCGAATGTCGAGAGTCCGTACTCCGCATGCAGGTTTCCGTCCTGCTGTTCCACCGTACCGCTGCCGCCGCTGCCGCCGATCGAACTCGCGTCGTCGAGCGATTTCCCGTACGTGTAAATCCCCTGTATCAGATATCCCTTCGTGAACCGATGAACCACGCGCACCTGCAGCGCGTTGTAGATCGAATTGGCGCCGGATTGGTCGAAGGTGAATCCCGTGGCGCTCGTATCGATCCGATTCGCTTGAATCTCGTCAGAGGGAGTGCCCAGTGGCGCGCGGTTCGGCGCGCGCAGCACGTCGAGATCGGTTCCCTTCGTGCCCGTGTACGTCAGGTCGAGAATCCAATTCGGCGAAATCGACGTTTCCGTGCCCAGGCTCCATATCTGAGCGTAACCGGGCTTGTAATTCGGATCGACGGACTCGGTGTTTGGGATCGAGATCAGATTCGACGAGCCTCCCTGAAAAGGATTCTGCAACTTGAGTTCATCGGGCGGCGCCGAGGTCGTCAGGGTCTGCGCCGTGGCGACCGGCGGCTGGTACGCCAGCTCCCGCACGAGTGTGTTGTAAATCGACTCGTTGTAGAAAATCGAGTAGCCGGCGCGCACGATGGTCTTCGGCTTGATCGGCGGCTGCCAGGCGATTCCGATGCGCGGCTCGAAATTGTGATAATCGCCGTGGATCAGGGATCGGGGGAACCCCGGCGCGCCCGCCTGGACCTGCGCGACATCGGCAAGGTTGGTGATATTCAGGTTCACGATATTGTTCGCGAGCTCGACGGGCGGAGTCACCGCGTCGTAGCGCACGCCGTACTGAAACGTGAACTTCTTGCTCACCCGAAAATCATCCTGCGCGTAAAGGTTGAACCCCCAGCTGCGAAAGTAGGTATTCGGATCGCCGAATTGCCCCGTCGTATTGAACGGCAGTCCCTCGAGAAAGTCCGCGAAATCGTTGCCGGTGGCGATGCCCGTGAAGACGAAGCCCCCGCGCGGATTCGGATTCGATTGTGTGTTCAGCTCCACGTGCCGGACCTCGCCGCCGAAGCGCATGGTGTGCTTACCGCGCGTCCAGGAGAGATTGTCGTCAAATCGCAGAGTCTGGTTTCGCACGAGCGACGGGATCGGATCGTTGAAACCGGAGAAATCCGTGAAGCTGACCTGCGGGATGCCGTAGTCGATCGGCGAAGGCGTGATGCCGATGATGCCGAGCTGCGCCGTGATGTCCGCGCCGAAGGAGTTGTCGCTCAGCAGCTTGACGCGGCTGCGGCTCCAGTTCACGCTCGTGGATTCCACGACGTGCGAGGTCCAATTGTGTGAAAGCCCGAGCGTCAGGTTCTGGCTGCGGGTCGACTGACTCCCTCCGATGTCGGCGAAGTTGCTCAGCGTGTCGCCTCGCTGCGAGCTGAAATTGTAGCTGCCGTTGAGGTTGAACTTCGCGTTGATCGTGTGCAGGATCGTGCCGTTCACGCGGTCCGTGTTTTGCGGCGTCGTGGCCTGCAAGAGATAGTTCTGCGTGACCGCGTTCGGGACGTTTGGCTTGGGGATGAACGAGAGCAGCCCCTGTACCGCCGCGTTGCCCGAGAAATCGCCGGCGGGTATCTGCTGCCCCGTCGCCCCGCCGGGACACGCGGCGGAGGGAAACGGCGTCGTCGTGAACGGCTCGAAGATCGTGTTGCCGCCGCAGAAGAGGCCGCCGCGTTCGGCGAGCGTCGGCACGGTCGAAAACGAATTGATCGGGCTTTGCACGGTCTCGTGCTGGTAGTTCAGAAAGAAATATGTGTGGTCAGCTCCGTTGTAGATATGCGGAATCTTGAGCGGGCCGCCCATGTTGCCGCCGACTTGTTCATCGTAGTGCCCGATCTTTGCCGCGGGCGTTCCCGTGATCGCATAGGGGCGCGCGTCAAACGCGGAGTTCTCGTAGCGATCGTAAAAGCTGAAGCGAATCCGGTTGGCCTGCTGGCGGAACAGGCGACCCAAGGGTCCGTTGCGTCCTCCCGGACCGGTCGCAAGGTTGAAAATTGCAGCCGCCGCGCCGGGCAGACCTCCGCCTCCCGGCCCACCCGGGCCTCCAGCGCCACCGAGGGCAAACCCCTGCCCGCCACCACCCCCGCCGCCACCGCCGCCAGGCCCGCCCGGGCCGCCGAGCCCGCCAGGACCTCCCGGCCCCCCGAGACCGCCGAATCCGCCCGGCCCGCCACCAGCGTTGAATGACAAGCCCTGGCCCACCGTTCCCTGCAGCAAGAATGAGTCGGAGGACGAACCGGCGCCGCCCGACGGGCCCGCATTCGCCTGGGGGCCTCCCGCCTCGCCCCCGCTCTCCTCTCCTTGACCGCCGCCCGTCTCGCCCGTGACATCGGTCTGTTGGAAGCCGCCGCCCGCTATGCCCTGGCGAACGGCATTCAGCACACCTGGAGGGAGCTGACCTCGCCCGCCACCATTTCTGCCGCCGCGCCCGCCGGGCCCGCCCGGGGCCCCGGGTGCGCCATTCGCTGTGGCGTTCTGCCCGCCACTGGGCGGCGCGCCGCGTGCCCGCCGATTCGCGGGATTGCCTGGAGCAGGAGCCTGAGTCGGCGCCGCGAGCTGAGCCAACGTCGCCACGTGCAGCACGAGTTGAATTGGCGGCGGCTGCGGAGGAGGGCTCGACAACTGCACGTCCACCGACGACTGAACGAAGCCAAGCTGCACTGCTTCGACAGTGTAGTGGCCCGCCGGAAGCGAGGGGATTTCGAACTTGCCCGATTCGTCCGTCCAACTGACCCACGCCTGTTTCGTGTCGGTGTTCGTCAGCCGCAGGGTGGCTCCGGGCACGGGCGAGCCATCGGCCGTGTTCACGGCACCGCTCACAACGACCGGTACCGGCTGCGCCTGCGGCGGCGATTGTCGCGCGAAGCTCGGAATCGAAATCGCGAGAAAAGCGCAGAATAACCACGCGGCGCGTTGGCGGATTCGTTGGCGCAAGATTCGTTTCTCGCCCTTCATCTTACGCGGTGCCATCGTGCGCGCCCGCAGCATTTGTGTTTCGATGCCGTCTGAAGTGCACCGGTTACTTCGTTTGCGCTGGATCGTAAACAAAGCGGAACGTAAGCGGCTCCTGGAAGCGCGGGTTATCCATCTTGGTTGTGACGTAGAGCTGCGTGCCGTCCGGAGAGAGTTCATAGGTCCGCGTGGTGCTTCCTCCGCGCCTTCCTTGCGTCACCGCGACGAGCTGGTCGCCCTTCCATTGGGCCGCGGCTGGCGCGTTCTCCTCTTCGGAGTCTGCCGGATTCGATGAATTGCTTTTCGAGGCATCGCCGTTCGAATAGACCGCCAGTACGCGGCCCGATGAACCGGTCACTTTCGCGCTGGATGCGGTCTGCTCGATGGTAAGCTGCGAGAATTCATTCATCGCGCCACCCGCGCCTTGTCCGCGGCCGCCGCCCATTCCACCGCCACCGCGCTGTCCTCCTCCGCCCATTCCGCCGCGGCCTCCGCCGCCACCTTGACCGCCGGAATTGCCCATCGCCTCGCGCATCTTCGCGCGGGGATCGTCGCTCTGATCTTTATTCTGCGTCCACGCGCCGGCAAGGCTCGGATGGCCGCCGATCTGGGCGCGAGGCAGCGCTTTGGGCGCCGGAGAAGACTGATCGGAAGGCGTGGCGCCCGCCTGCGGACCCTGCGAATCTTGCGCAGCGGCGCGGCCGGCGCAAAGCATCGTCGCGAGGGCAAAAACAGCGAAAACACCAATAAAAATGCGGCGTTTTGCGAAAATTGCACTATTTTGGTGCATGACAGAAATGACCTCCTCAACGCGCCTTAACCGCCGATCTCTGACCAATTTTGACGCGTTTTTCACACGTTAGGGATTCCGTTCGGCGCACGCGATGGTTCCACGATCTCACGGAGGGCTTTCGCCCGCGCCACCTCATCCTGTATCATGCAGCATGCTTCTTTTCACCTGGCAACCGTGCCCGGGACGCGCACACCGACCGCGTCGATAGCTCACATGCGCCTGCGCGGGGTCCAAATGCGCGGGTTCCCAACCGAACGGCCTGATGGAATAGGGAAAGGGGAATAGATCGAATGGCAAACTCCAGCCAGTTGCGGCTCGCCGTCCTCGGCGCGGGGAAAATGGGCGGCATTCTGATCGAAGCGTTCGTGAAGCAAGGGCTCGTGGCGCCGAAGAACCTTCACGTCACGGTGGGACACCCCGGAGCGGAGCGAAAGAATTTTCCCCCGTCGATTTCGGCCGGGAGCGATAACCGCGCGGCGGCGAAGAAAGCGGACGTCATTCTGTTGTGCGTGAAGCCGCAGACGGTGGGGCAGGTGGTCGACGAAATCGCGCCCGCGCTCGACGCGGACAAGCTGCTGATTTCGATCGCCGCTTCGGTGCCGACCGACTACATCGAACGGCGGCTCAGCGCGAAAGTGCCCGTGGTCCGCGCGATGCCCAACACGCCTTCCATGGTCGGCGCGGGAATCACGGCGATCGCGAAAGGCAAAAACGCGGCGCAGAAGCACATCGACATCGCGAAAAGCCTGTTCGACGCGGTCGGGAAGACGGTCGTGGTGGACGAGAAGAACATGGACGCGATCACAGGGCTTTCCGCAAGCGGCCCGGCGTTTGTTTACATCATTCTAGAATCGTTCGCGGAAGGCGGCGTGAAGGTGGGGCTATCGCGCGAGCTTGCCACGTTGCTCGCGGCGCAGATGACGCTGGGCGCCGCAAAGATGGTGGTCGAAACCGGTCACCATCCCGCGCTGCTGAAAGATACGGTCACGACTCCCGCCGGCTGCACGATCGACGGCATCCTCGAACTCGAAGAGGGCGGCCTGCGCGTCACGCTGATCAAGGCCGTGGTCAAGGCCACGCAGCGAGCGAAGGAACTGCTCATCACCAACGAGAACGCATAAGCTGTCACGTCGTGGCGAAACAGCCCGAAATCAACAGCAACGAGACCGCCCGCGAGGGGCTCTGCGCGAATTGCATTTTCGCGAGGCGGATCGAGTCGGCGCGCGGAGCGGAATTCATTCTATGCGAGCGTTCGCGCAGCGATCCTTCCTTTCCGAGGTATCCGCCGCTGCCCGTGATACGCTGCGCGGGCCACTCACCGAAACCTGATTAGCTCTTCACCAGCAGCACGTTCACCGCCTTCACGATTACCTCGACTTTGTCACCCTTCTTGATGCCGAGCTCCTTCAGGGATTCGATGGTCATCACAGACGCCATGCGAGACGGCGCGGGAACATTCACCTTCACGATGCACATCAGCGAGCCTTTCTTGATTTCACTTACCTTGGCGACGATCCGGTTGCGCGCTCCGAATTTCATGTTTTGCTCCTATGAACTTGCGTTCGGCCTCTGATCCGGTGTATTGAACCGGACACGACAGGTTACTACGGTTCATCGTCGCGCCGATGGACGGTGGCAGAGAAACTTTGCAAGGAGGATTGCCGATCATGTGGATAGCCTTGCTGCTTCTCCTGCAAGTCAGCAGTGCTCCCGCCGGCCCGTCACCCTGCCCCGGTGCGTCACAATCCCCGAGTCAGGTTGGGCGCCCCCTCGCTGGTCGTTCAGATTGTGGATCCGGGATGGCTCCCCGTTCCCGGCGTTCAAGTAACCGTCAAGACGCTGGACGGGAAGGCTTCTCCCGAAGGCGAGCACTACAAACGAGGATGGGAATGCTGAATTCTCGGTGCCGGTCGAGGCCGACTACGCAATCGAGGTCGAGCCGCCATTTGGACTCAAGAAGGGGCATTCAAAGCACATACACACATACAAGCAACGGGAGTCTTCGCCCACAGCCTACGTGCAGATCCAGCTGAGGCTGGACCCTTCTCAAAACGTTACCGTCGAATGAAAGACGCATCCGCACCCCACAGGAGAGACACAAGATGAAAGCAATGCGCGTGACGAAGTACGGCGATCCGAGCGTCTTGCAACTCGAAGAGATTGAAAAGCCAAAGCCGGGGGCGGGCGAAGCGCTGGTGCGCGTCCACGCGGCTGGGGTCAACTACGCCGACATATATTTCAGGAGCGGCGCAGCGCGCCTGCCGATTCCGTTTCCGTTCACGCCGGGCATCGAAGGGGCCGGCACAGTCGAGGCGGTCGGGGAGGGCGTAACGGAAGTGAAGGTGGGCGACCGCGTGGCGTATGCCACGAGAGGAATCGGCTCGTATGCGGAGTATCACTCGGTGAGCGTCGGGCAACTGGCGCCGCTGCCGAACAAAGTGAGCTTCGAGGAGGGCGCGGCGGCAATTCTTCAGGGCCTGACCGCGCACTACCTGCTATTTGAGTTCTATCCCATAAAGGCCGGATCGACAGTTCTCGTGCATGCGGCTGCCGGAGGCATGGGCCTCCTTCTGGTGCAATGGCTGAAGCACCTGGGAGCGGTTGCCATCGGGACCGTGTCGACCGAGGAGAAAGCCAAGGCCGCGCGCGAAGCAGGCGCCGACCACGTGATTCTCTACACGAAGCAGGATTTTGCCGAAGAGGCGAAGAAACTCACCGGCGGGAAGGGCGTGGACTACATCATCGACGGCGTGGGCAAGACCACGTTCACGAAGAACTACGACGCGCTGAAGAACCGCGGCTGGGCCACGGTGTTCGGCATGGCCAGCGGCCCCGCGGAGCCTGTGTCTCCAAATGCGCTGATGGCCAAGTCACTCACGATTTCCGGCGGCGCGCTTTTCAACTATACGGTGACGCGCGACGAGATGCTGGGCCGCGCCCGCGACGTTTTCAACGCGTTCCGCGAAGGCTGGCTCAAGCTCCGCATCGACCGCACCTTCCCGCTCGAGCAGGCGGCGGAAGCGCATCGCCTCCTCGAAGGCCGCCAAACCATCGGCAAACTCATCCTGAAAACCGGCAGCTAAGCCCTTGCGCCCGACAGGCCTATGAAGGCACGGTCGGGGGGATGGATCGGCTGTTCACTTCGGCACAGTCAGGCCCTCCAATACTGCGCGATGCCCTTAGAACAACACGTGGGTACGCGTCAGCCTGGACCTGAATACGCCCTCTATGGCTGTCCTTCTTTAAGTTTGAAAAGTGTCCAATATTGAACAGTTGCAGCATTCTGAATATTTGTAGGATTGCGTGCCCTTGGACCGAGGATCCAAAGACGGCCGCCGAACTCGAACTGGCGATAACGCCGGGCGACTGCTGATGCCAGGAAGTTCCAGGGGCTCTCGGATTCTTCTGTTTTCGGTCCTATTTCTCTTCGTCGTTGCTCCAGGCCAAGCTCACCAACAGGCTGCCACTAAGAGCGCTCAATCCGCGGCCACGCCCCCGGCCAGCGCAGCCGTCCCCAGTGCGTCTTCATCCGTAGTCTCCACCTATATGGGCTCCGAAGTCTGCAAGACTTGCCACGAAGACATCTATAACAACTGGGAAAAAACACCCCACTGGAAGACGACCCTCGATACGAAAGGCGGCCCTTCGCACCAGGGATGCGAATCCTGCCATGGCCCCGGATCGGCTCACGTTGCGGGCGGCGGCGACATTACAAAAATCTTCAGATTTGAGAACGCTTCCACGAAGGAAATCAACGATCGCTGCCTGGGGTGCCACGCCGGCGGCACGGAGCACATGAACGCGATCAACTCGGTACACACGCAGAATGGCGTGAGCTGTACTTCCTGCCATTCGCCGCACCACGCGCAGACCAAGGAATTCCTGCTGGTGAAAGCCCAGCCCGAGCTTTGCTACACGTGCCATCTCGCGAAGAAGGCCGAATTCGCAATGCCCTTCCACCACCGCGTCAACGAGGGCCTGGTTCAATGCAGCGATTGCCACAATCCGCACGGGACGGTGGGACCGAAGCAGGTGCGGACCTCATCGACTCAAGATGCCGTCTGCTTCACATGCCACAACGACAAGCAAGGGCCATTCGTGTACGAGCATGCGGCCGTCAAGGTGGACGGATGCGAATCCTGCCACGTGGTCCACGGCGGGCCGAACCCGCACATGCTGAAGTTGAGCAACGTCAACCTGCTCTGCCTGCAATGCCATACGACGTCGAGCTTCAGCGGCGCGCCGGGTGCTCCTTCGTTTCATAACCAGGCCACGCTTCTTCCAGGCGTGCACGCTGTGCCACGTCGCAATCCACGGCTCCAATTTCAGTTCCACGTTTTTCAAGTAGAGGCCGCGATGAAAGACGTTGCGAGCGGCGCGAGGGCAAAAGGGAATGCAGGTCGGGTCACATCGCCGGAGGATGCTCTGGGTCAGTCTCATGGTATTCGCCGGGGCGTTGCTCTTGGCACCGGTTTCGCCCGCCCAGGACGGTGCGGCAGAGAACAAGGGCGTAGACTCCGGGAATTACAACATCCAGCAGACGGTTGAGTTCGGATACCGGGCGAACGAAGTCAACGGGAACAGGGACACCTACGACACGTTTATCAATCTGGGATCCGGCGTGCGCCTATTCGATTACACGCTCGACATGCGCTCTTTGAATCATCAGGGACTGCTCTTCGACAATCTGAGTTTCAGCAACTTCGGCTACGGCGGCGATCCGAACGATGTTTCGCGGCTGCACATCGACAAGAACAAGTGGTACGACTTCCACCTGCTCTTCCGCCGCGACAAGAATTTCTGGGACTACAATCTCTGGGCCAACCCGCTGAATCCAGCGGCGCTGAATCCCGTGGGTTCCGCGACGACGGGTTGCATCGTCAGCCCGCCGGCGTCGGCGCATCCGGGGCTGCCCGGCTATTGCTCGAGCCCCGCCATCGCGTCGATGAATTCGCCACATAGCCTCGATCTGGTGCGCCGGATGCAGGACTACGATCTGACGCTGCTGCCGGAATCGCGCGTGCGGTTCCGACTGGGCTTCTCGCACGACCGGGATCAAGGCCCGGGCTTTTTCAGCACGGACAGCGGAACGGTGCCCGACTTCCCCGAAAACTATAGCTATACGACGAACACCTATCGCGCTGGGGTGGACTTTCGCGTCCTGCCACGGACGACGATTTCCTACGACCAGTTTCTCAACTACTTCAAACAGGACAACGTCGTGCTTGAAAGCCCGACTGCTACACCGGAGAGCTATGGGTACCAACTCCCAAACGGCACTCCCGTGGACCTGGGAATTGCATGGAGCACGCAGACTCCCGCCGAGGTGTTGCCCTGTGCCGCACCAATCACGAACGCTACAACTACGCCACCGACCGCGAATCCCAACTGCAATGGGTTCCTGAGCTACAGCCAGGTGGGGCGGCCGCGGAACTACATGCCCACCGAACGGCTGCGGTTTCAGTCAAATTACTTCGAAAAGTTCCAGATGGAGGGATCGGTTGGCTATAGCAGCTCCGACAATTCGATCCCTGACTTCGGCGAGATCATGAACGGCTTCACCTCTCGGACCGCGACGCGCGAGAGCACCACCGCAGGGCCGGCCAAAGCCACGCGCGTCTCCGTCAACGCTGATTGGTCGGGCGTATACGCCGTGACCGACAAGTTCCGCATTCAGGATTCGTTCCGCTACGACGACTGGCGCATTCCCGGCTTCTGGGCAACGGATGAGACGAACATCTTCGGCGGAGCGGGCTCAGGGCAGGTTGGCCTGGCGCTTCCGTTGTCGTTGTTCAACCAGGTGTCTGCGACGACGACCGGGACGTTCGCCGCGCTCTGCCCCGCGGCTCCCTATAACCAAGCAGGTTGCCCGCTGCACACCACCGGTTCCGGGGCGGACGTGACCAATCAACTTGCGTATCAATTCCTGGGCCAGAATCTCAAATCGAATACCTTCGAGCTCCAGTATGACTTCACGAAGCGCTTGAGCGGCCATATCGGCTACGAGTATACGAACCGGACGATCGCCCAGTTCAGCGCCACTTTCGACACCGGAGAGACCTATTTCCCAGGCGGCGCAGGCGCGACCTCAATGACTGATTATTTTGCGGCGCGCGGTGACTGCGCGTTCCCGGCCGCTCCGGCGCCTCAAGTGCTCCCGGCCGGTTGCACGCCGAATCCCGATGGCTCGATTACCTTAGGCTCGCTCGCGGAGCCTGTCGCTGCAGCGGGCAACGACGCGGCGCGCGCCATAACCACGATCAACGAGAACGTGCTGCTCGCGGGACTGACGGTCCGGCCGATCGACACTCTCAGGATCACCGGCGACTTTGAGTTTGGCTACAACGACAATTCCTTCACGAGGATCGATCCGCGGCAGGTGCAGGGCTACAAGATTCACGCGAGTTACACGCCACGGCCGTGGGCGACGATCGACGGCGCGGTGGAAATCCACGAGAACCGCGACAACGTGGAAACCGTCAACAACCTGGAACACGACCGCGCCTACAGCTTCACCGTGATGCTCGCGCCTAATCCGCGCGTGATGATCGACTTCGGCTACAACTACTGGGACGTGTACACGCAGTCGGAAATCTGCTTCAACTATTCCATAAGTTACACGAACCCTCCGCCTGCCACCGGTACCACAGTTTTTGGCACCTCTCCCCCCGGAGTAGCCACCATCGCTTGCCCGATCCCGGGTGCGGGGCTAGGCGCCACGGGACTTGGCGCGCTTTCCACTTACGCAAGCACCGATCATTTCGCGCACGCGGACGTGATGTGGAAGCCCGCGAAACGCGTCACGGCGACGCTCGGGTACGGCGGCAGCATCGTCCGCGGCAATACGATCTTCCTCAACCCGCTCGCCCCGTCGGGCACGCTTGACTACAACTACCTGCAACCCTACGGCTCGATCTCGATCGATCTGTACCGGGGGCTCACTTACAAGGTGGCCTGGAACTATTACGGGTTCAATCAAAAGGGAAACACGAGCCCGTTCGGGCTGGCAGCCATACCGTTGCAGGATTTCAACGGCAGCAACGCTACTTTCTCATTCCGCTACGCGTTCTGAGATTATTGGAGGGCGCGACCGGGCGATGACCAAGAACTAGCTTTCGCAAAGGAGAATCAGACATGGAAAAACAACTCGTTCGAGTCACTCGCCCCGCGGCAATTCTCTTCGTGGCGATACTTCTGGGCGCAGGGCTTGCGAGCGCGCAGGGCACCGCGCCCGCGACTTACAAAGGGAAGTGCGCCGCCTGCCACGGCACCGACGGCAAGGGCGCTACCGCCGTCGGGAAAGCCATGGCAATTCCCGACCTCGCCTCGGCCGATACGCAGAGTAAGAGCGATGCCGATCTGGCGCAGATCATCGCCAATGGCAAGGACAAAATGCCCGCGTACGGGAGCAGCCTGAAGGAACCCGAAATCAAAGATCTCGTTGAGTACATCCGGGCGTTCGGCAAGAAGAAATAGCCGCCAGCGTCGGCGAAGCGTGGATGGGCGGCGTCCTCTTTCGGCCGCCCGGGAGTGGCGATGCAAATGGTGAGTCCTCAATCGCTGGTCTTTATCCTGATCGGCGCGAGCATCGCGCTCATTTTCCCATTCCTCGTGCGCCCTTCGATCACCTTCTCGCGCGAAGGAAAGATGCTGGCGTTCGTTGCGTTCTTCATCCTTCCGGTATTGGCTGCCGGCATCGGCGCTTCCGAGCATTTCGAACGGTCGAAGCAGACTCAGTTCTGCCTCTCTTGCCACATCATGGAGCCATGGGGAAAAAGTCTGTATGTGGACGACCCGTCCCACATTCCGGCGGCGCACTTCCAGAATCACCGAATTCCGGCCGATGAAGCTTGCTATACGTGCCACACCGATTACGCGATGTACGGCACGCTTCGTACGAAATTGGAGGGGCTGCGCCACGTGTACGTGAACTACCTCGGGAAACCGATGAATCCGATTCATCTGTATAACCCCTATAGCAACAGCGAGTGCCTGCACTGTCACCTTGGCGCTCGATCCTTCGAAAGCAACGCGTTGCACGTCGCAATCATGCCGGATTTGAAAGACAACAAATTGTCCTGCATTACGAGCGGATGTCACGACACGATCCACAATGTCGATACGCTCAGCCAACAGAAATTTTGGAAGCCTACTGATTAAGAAAGGAAAACCATCATGGGCCGGCGCCTGCGGATTTCCGGAGCTTTGCTGATTTTGGGGCTGATCGTGGAAGCGCTCACGCTTTGCTGGAATACGGCGGCCTCGTTCATGTCTTTCATGATTTTCGGCGGAATCCTTCTGGCCGGCGGAGTGCTCACCTACATGTATTCCCTGGTCAGCGAGCAGGCGTCATCCGGTTCGACGAGCCACGGCGCCAGTAAGGGTTAGCGCACCAAGGCGCCGGCGGAGACAATCTGGCCGGCGGCGTCGACAACGAGGTCCACGGTGTCGCTGACGTGAAGAAGAAAGGTGCTGGGATCCTTCAGCCCCCAATTGACATAGGGAACGGGGAACTTCGTTGAGGCGTGAAACTGACCGTTCGCCGAGCGATCGACCGCGATAGCGAGGGTCAGGGAGTGGTCCTGACCATGAAGGCGAACGAAGCCCGAGATCTCGACCTCGGAAACTCCCTGCGGCAGGATCGTGCCCTTGACATCCGCGGGCGCGAAGACGATTTCGGGAAATTTCGCGCTTTCGAGAACTTCCGCGTGCATCTTCTTGTCGCGCGAGCTGTTGTCGGTGTTGGCGCTGGTCGCGTCCAAGATCACCGAGCCGCTCACTTTGCCGGTGGCGGGATCGAAACGGAGTTGGCCATCCTTGAGCTTGAACGTCCCGTGGACCGTATGCAGAGTGGCGCCGAGCGTGAAGTCGATCTTCGTGGCGGAAGGGTCGAGCGTGACGGAGATTTCCTGCGCGCGCAGGGGCGGAGCGGCGGCCAGAAAGAGAAGCCCAAGCAAGACGGCAAATGCCCACCGCAGAGACGCAGAGGGCGCAGAGGAAAACACGCCGTAGTTTCCTGAGTGTTTCACGCCCAGAGGACACGCCAGCCAAGATGGGCGACTTCGGCGGCACCGAGCGCGTCAGGGTCAGTCTCGCCGGCATGAATCGAGATCATCTGGGCGAAGGCGTCCGGGTGGGCCGCGAAAAAGCGGAGCGCCTTGCGGCGAATCGCGGCGCTTGCGTTCAGCAGGAGCAAAAGGCGCGTGATACGCGTGGCCGTCCGCGCGATGCGGCGATGCGCGGATTGGTACGACGGCAAATTGCCGCGCGCGAGCGCGTCAGCCAGCGCGACGGCTTGCTGAAAGGCAAGGCTCATTCCCTGCCCCGCGATGCCATCGACGGTGCAGGAGGCGTCGCCGACAAGCGCGACGTTGCCACGGGCCGCGGCGTGCGCGCGGTCGAGCGACGTAACGTCCCCTGCTTCCGCCGAAGCGGGCTGCGCGCCGCGCAGATGCCGCGCGACCTCCGGAAACTGCGCGAGGGCGCGGTTCATTCGCAGATGCGGATCGCTGGTGAAAAGCGAGATGCAGACCTCTTGAACGCCGGTGGGGGTCACAACCATCTGGCATTCATCGCCCCAATGCACTTCGACGAAGTCGGTCCAGGGCATAATTGCGTAGTGGCGGCGAAATCCGAAGCGGGGGCGAACGCGACGGCGCGGCTCGAGCCCCGCGAACTTGCGGACGCTCGAACGCCGGCCGTCGGCACCGATAAGCCAGCGGCAGCCAATCCAGCCGCCGTTCACGCGCGCCCCGGCGAAATCAAAAGAGGCGCGAGCGCCCCACAAGAGCGACACGCCGACCTCGTTTGCACGCTGAATCAGCAACGCGTGGAGCGCGGTTCGCCGCAAGCCAAAGGCTGTGCCGCGACCAAATCGGGCGCTGGCCGAGGAGTCGCCGTCCGAGAAGCGGATTCCCGCGAACGGGGTCGCAACCGGGGAGCCGAGATCGATCCCGAAGCTGCGTAGGGCGGTCACCGCCTCGGGAAGCAGGCCCTCGCCGCAGGCCTTGTTGATGGGCGGCGTGCGCCAGTCGATGACAGTAACGCGAAGGCCTTTCGCGCGTGCGGCAATGGCGGTAGCCAATCCGGCCGGGCCGCCTCCGATGATGAGCACATCGGTCCGCATCGTTTGTAAGATGCGCCTACCAGCGCAAAAGCAGCAACTCCGAGCAAAAACCGGGCCCCATCGCCGCGAGGATGCTGAGCGAACCGGAAGCCGGGCGGCGGTTCTTGTAGACGTCCTCGAGAACCAGCAGCACGGACGTGGAGGAAATATTGCCGAACTTGCGCAGAGACTCCCACGAGGGCGCGAGGTCCTTCGCGGTAATCCCAAGCGCCGTAGCGGTGGCTTCGAGAACCTTCGGACCGCCGGTGTGCATGACCCAGCTTTCGATGTCGTCGCGCACAAGCCCTTGCTCGGCGAGGAACACGTCCACATCCTCGCCGAGGTGCCGCAGTACGGTGTCCGGCACTTCCGGCGCGAGGACGATTTTGAAGCCTTCTTCGGAAATGTCCCAGCCCATGACGCGTTCCGTATTGGGATAGAAGACGGACTTGGTCGCAAGAATCTCGGGCCCTTGCGATTCCACGTCGTCGCCGGTGACCACTGCCGCGGCGGAACCATCTCCGAACAGGAGGGCGGAAATCAGGTGCGCCATGGAGATATCACTGCGCTGGAGCGTCAGCGAACACAACTCGACCGATAGGAGCGCGGCGGCCTGATCCGGATAACCGCGGACATAGTCGGCGGCGCGGGAGATTCCGGCGGCGCCCGCGACGCAGCCGAGGCCGAAGATGGGAATGCGCTTAATGTTGGGCGAGAGGCCCATGCGATTGATGAGGCGGGCGTCAAGGGAGGGAGCCGCGATGCCGGTGACGGAAGTCACAAAGATGGCGCTCAGGTCGCGCGGCTCGATTCCGGCGCCCATGAGCGCGCGGCATAAAGCTTGCTCGCCGATTTCGAGACCGACTTCAATCCAGACGTCATTCGCTTCGCCCCACGTTTGCATATTCTCGTAAAACTCGATGGGACGCGCCAGGAACCGACTCTCCACTTTCATGCTTTCGTCGAGACGATCCAGAATGTTCGGATTGGGCAGGCGATCGCGGAAGTAGTTCTTCAACGATGCGGCCAGAAGTTCCTGGCGGTAGTGATATTTCGGGAAGGCACTTCCAACGCCTGCGATTCTCATAAGTGGGAGCTCCTGGGCAGCCGCCGAACGCGGCAGCAAGTTATCAAGTGCGAGCCGAGCAAGCCTTCATCCTCTTTCCCGGGATGAGGCTTGATACCGAAGATACGCGCCCGCAGACAATACCCCGGACCCAGGCACTTTAACAAGCAAAGCCTTTTTGCGGAGGTCAAGCCGGCTCCCGACACTCAACTGGCCCCCGCAACCGAGTCCGGCGGCGCGTCAGGTTGACGGGTTTGATGCCCAGGGCAGACGGCGGATTGTGCTTTTCGATCGCGAGACGCGGCAGGAGCGAAAAAACCCCGGGTCTGAGGGGGACAGACCCGGGGTTGGGGGTTGAGAGGGACAGCGGGCCGGAAACTTTTTCGGCGGTTCCGCGCGGCGCTAGTAATTCCAGCAGCGCAGGAGCATCGTCACCCGAAAGACCACCTGTAATCCGAGGACGATCACCGTGTCGCGGACTGCGGCCAATCGATGACGCATCGGAACTCCGTCAAAATTTGGGGCGACGAGCACGCTCATGGACGCTCCTAGTTCAAAACGTACACAGGATTGTCATGCTCGACCGCGACCACCATGGACTTGAAGATATCGACGTCCCAACTATCGGCAATGCGCAAACGGATCGATTCGTTCGTCTCAGAAAGCAGGCGCCCGCGCAACGGCACCCGCAGATTCCCTGCCACCACTCGAAGAATCACCGGCTGCCCCATCCAGACTGCGTAGCCACCTTCCATGATCTTCCCCTCCGCGGATTCTCGATCTCGAACACCTGTAGTCTCGGACAGGGGCCCGACCTGGCCAATGGTACAGAGGGCTAAAAGCGTTAGGAGCAAGGTACTAGTCCGCCCGGAAGACCCCGCCGATGCGGGCTTTTCTGCTATTGTGAAAGTGCGAGTCAGAGACGGCGTTTGCCCTTTCGGCAGGCGGAGAAAATCAATCGATGGTCGAAACCCTACAGCATCTTCTGGCCCGGGTGTATGACGTTCGCGGTCTGATTGAGTGGGGCGGAACGGTGCTCGTGTGCGCGGTCGTCTTTGTGGAAACGGGGATGTTCGTGGGGTTTTTCCTGCCGGGCGATTCCCTGCTGGTGACCGCGGGGGTGTTTGCGGCGGCGGGGAACCTGAAGCTTGCGTGGCTGCTAGTGCCCGTGACCCTGTGCGCGATCGCCGGAGACCAATTGGGCTACCTGATCGGATGGAAGGCAGGCGACGCCCTGTACCGCCGCGAGGACTCCCGATTCTTCAAGAAACACCACCTCGAGCGGGCGCATGAGTTCTATCAGAGGTACGGCGGCAAGACGATCATCCTCGCGCGTTTCGTGCCCATCATTCGGACGTTCTGCCCTCCGGTGGCCGGCGCCGCGCGGATGAGCTATACGCGCTACCTGACTTACGACATTTTCGGCGGGCTGCTGTGGGTCTGGAGCATGGTGCTCGTGGGGTACACGCTGGGACGGACAGTGCCGCACGTGGAAAAGCGCATTCACTACATCATTGCCGCGGTGATCGTGCTCTCGTTGGTCCCGGCCGCGTATCACGCCGTGAAGGCGCGGCACCCGAGACCCGCCATGCCCCTGAAGCAAGCCGAACGCGAAGGCGGCTAGCAACCAGTTCAAAATACAAAACGGGGAGCCTGGCAGCTCCCCGTTTTGCTCGCTTCCTACGCCGTGGCGAAGCCGAAGGCATCGCCAAGCGGCTCGCACCGCAAAAGCGGTGTGCAAGTCGGTGTCAAGAATCTATGCCCGGTGGAGTCATGTTGCTTCCCTCCGTGCGATAGCTCCTGCAAGGCCACTCATACGCCCGTGTGCGGTGCAAGGCAAGCGAAAAATATCCGCACTCCAATCCAATCGCAGGACGGAGCGCGAAATCGGCGCGAAGCCGGAGCGGTGTGATTCGGCAACCACTACTTCAGGAAGAGGCCTTCGCGGACCTGGTCGCGGCCGACGAAGGTTTTCGAGGAGCGGAATTTTCCGAAGAGCTCGAGGATTTCGCGATTCTGAAAGACGTGCGCGTGCACAGCCAGCGTGGGCGCCGCAAGCAGCTCGACCGTCTGGCTATCGACGATGCGATAGCGGTGGAAGCGTTCGGCGGCTCGGCTGTGGAAAAGGGCCAGCGCGACTCCGCCCGGATGAAGCAGGCTATTGAGCCGTTCCATCAGACACGGCAGCACGCCCGCGTCGAAATAATCGAGAAGATCCCAGATCAAGACACCGTGAAAGCCGTGCTCGGGATACTGAAGAGCACCTTGGAGAAACTTGCCGGCGAGCATGGTGGGCGAGCGCTTCGGCGTATCTTCACCCACAGGGGCGGTACGCAACCGCTCCTCTTCCGCCGTGAGGAAATCCTTCCAGGTCCGCAGCAAGTCTTCGGTGGTGACGCGATAGCCCTTGTCCACAAAGAAACTAACCGTCGACTGCCAAACGGGACCCAGGTCGAGTACGCGTGCATGGGGCACGTCGCTGATGAGCCAGAGAAACTCCTTCAGGCTATTCGAGGTGCGCAGATTGGCCGACGGGGTGACCGACGGAACCGGCCCCGGCTTTCCAGTCGTCGAAGGCGAGGTGGAGGGAGGAGCGGCGCTCAGGCGGGTCTTGGGCATCCAGTTCATCGTCGATCCATTCGTCCCAATCGCACCTATTCGCTCTCTTTGGCGATGACCGCGACCGGCCCTACCGCTTCGGAATCCGTTGTGCGCACGGCCGGGGCTGCAGAAGAACCGCGAGTCATTTCCACTTTCCCACGCAGCCGCGCGCCGTCTTCGATTCCAATTCGCGGAGTGACCACACTACCTTGCAAGCGCCCCGTCTTGCCAAGGTGCACGCCTTCGCCTGCCTTCAGGTTTCCCTGCACCGACCCATCGATAGAGATCCCCTGGGCTTCGATATCGGCCTGAAGGTTCCCGTTCGGTCCAATCGTCACCTGGGAGCCTCCCAGCCGGATCTTTCCCTGCATCTCGCCATCGATATATAGATCGGAGCTTCCGGAAATTTCTCCATGAATCCTGAGGCCCGAACTTATCCGAGATGTGCCGGGAAGCGCCTTGGGCTGTTCGGATACCGGAGCGGGGATGGCTGGAGCGGTCGTAGCCGGGGGCGGTGAGCTAACAGGTGGTTTGGCGGTAGCCGCAGGAGTCGAGGCAGGCTGCTGGGGAACGTCTGAGGACAACTTGCCCTCGTTCGATTTACGCCACATGAAACCTCCCCAGAAGCCACCCCTGGCGCTGACCAGGCAGCAGGCTCTATGCGGTAAACGGACTATATTACAGGAAAGGCTGGGTGTAAACGGGGAGTATACCCCTATGGTACAAGTTCGCCATGGAGGGCATAGCCGGTCGTGTCGAGGCGGAATCGGACGTTTGGACGTCGTTGTGGCGCATCTCCCACAGGGCGACCACCATGCCCAGCAGCTCGTGGGAGAAAATGGCCGCGCCCCGTCGCGTGTACCACCACTTCTCGGGATCATACTCGGCGTCCGCTGCGGGAACGACGCGGAGGACGGTGCCGGAGGGAAGTGCCCGGGCGAAGATATAACGCGAACGGCGCGTATGATAGTTCGACGTGACGAGGAGGATGCGTTTCCAGCCACGCTGGGAGACAAGCTGACGGAGCGCAAGCGCTTCTTCACGGGTGTCCTGCGCGCGATGATCGAAGCGAACGATCGCATCCTGCGGCACCCCATCGGCCGCGAGGTCGTGCTGCTCTAATTCCGCGACGCTGGCGTACGAGCGCAGACCTCGGCCGCTCGCCACCACGCGGGGCGCCCATCCTGCCTTGAACAGTGCGGCGGCGCGCGCGGCGCGATCTCCGCTGTAGTTGTCATCCCCGAGGACGACGATGGCGTCGGAAGGCGCGGGTCCATCGTCCACGACCCAAAAGCCTCCCGCGAGCCGGAGCAGCGGATGCCGCACCAGGTAAACCGCAAAGAGAAAGAAGAGCAAACAGAGGTAAAACAGGAGGCGGAAGAAAATCCCCCCGCGCTGCGTATTGCGTGAGAGGCCGAAGCCTTCGGCGAGGATCATTATGTTCCCGGATCCAGCTGGCGCAGGTGTGCGGCAGCCTGCTCGGGAACGTTCGCGTTGAAATAAACTTCCTTGATGCTGTAGGACTTGCTGCGCGCCTCCACGATCGGCAGGATTTCGATGTGCCAGTGATAGTCGCCGCCGATGGTTCGCCAGTAGTCGCTCAGTTCGCCCTTGGTTTGCAGCGTATTGGGGGCCGTGTGCAAGACCATGTGATAGTCGCTCGAAACCCGCAGTAGGCGGCGGAGGGTCCTCCCGAGGAGCGTCGCCAGGTGGCGCCGATTCTCGCCGGGCGCCACATTTTCGAATTGGTGATTGTGGGTCCGCGGAATCAGCCAGGTTTCGTAGGGCACGCGCGACGCATAGGGGCAAAACGCATAGTAATCGCCCACACTGTCCACGATGCGCTTCTTCTGGCGGATTTCCTGGCGCATGATGTCGCAGAAAACGCATCGCTCGCGGTCGCGATACCACTCCCGGGCGGACCTCAGTTCGTAGAGAATGCGGCGCGGCACAAAGGTAGTCGCGGTCACCTGCGAATGAGGGTGTTCCCAGTCTTCCCCCGCCCGCTGCCCCTGGTTCTTGAAAACAGCGACGTACTTGAAGCGGGCGTCGCGCTTCAAGTCCACGATCCGCAAGGCGTAGGCTTCCAGCACATGCTCGATTTCTTCGTCGAAAAGCTGGGAAAGCCGGCGCCAGTGTTCGGGCGTTTCGACGATGATCTCGTGCGCCCCAATCGGCTCCATGCGGTCGAAGATTCCATCGGCGCTGCGCGCGGGGTCTCCCTCAATGCGATAGAGCGGCCGGAGATGAGGAAAGGCGCGCACCTGCCAGGGTCCCTGGGGAGGCAGCGCGAGCAGAATCTGCGTTTCAATGCGGTTTTGGGGGCATAGCGGGCAGGGACCGCCCTTTTCGGCTTCCTGCTCGGGGTGCCCAATTGCCACCCAACTGCGAGTGATGGGGTCTTTACGTAGTTCCATTCATTCCCTGTGTGAAGAGTGCAAGGCCATCTTATAACGAAGTCTTCGGAGAGGCCAAAGGCAACTGTCGGAAATCGCACGGCGCTTGCCGCTAATTTGCGAAAGCGGGACTTCTTTTGGTTTACACTTCGGCGCCGTCGCGGTTCCGGAGCGGAAGAGAAGGAGAGGTCCGATCGGTGAGGACAGATCGTTGAATACCCCTGGCACAAACACGTCGCGCGCCGCAAAGCGGGGCACGCGAGCGGCGGCCGTGCGGAAAATCACCGTCCTGCCGATGATCGCGGCCACCTATTTCATGGTGGCGGGCGGGCCGTACGGACTGGAAGACGTGGTGCAGAAGACGGGATACGGCGCCACTCTGCTCATTTTGGTGCTCACGCCGCTGCTGTGGAGCGTGCCGACGGCGATGATGGTGAGCGAGCTGGCCACGTCCATCCCGGAAGAAGGCGGCTTCTACATCTGGGTGCGGCGCGGCCTGGGGCCGTTCTGGGGATACCAGGAAACGTGGCTGAGTCTCGCCGGCAGCGTCTTCGAAATGGCGCTGTATCCCAACCTGTTCGTCGATTACCTCGGGCGATTGTCGCCGGGGCTGGTCGCAGGGCACCGCGGGCTTGCGATCGGGCTTGCGATGATCGCGATATGCACGGCGTGGAACATCTTCGGCGCGCGGGCGGTGGGCGAAGGCTCCGTCCTTCTCAGCGTCGTGCTGCTGGCCCCATTCGCGGCGCTTGTTGTGTTCGCGCTGCTCAATCCACATGCAGGGGGACACTCGGGCAGCGCGGGGGCGGTCCCGTTGCGCCACGCCGACCTGCTCGGCGGAATCCTGATCGCGATGTGGAACTACATGGGTTGGGACAACCTCTCGACGATCGCGGGCGAAGTTGAGGCACCGCAGCGGACGTATTCGCGCGCCATGCTCGGCGCCCTGATACTCGTCGTCGTAAGCTACATCGTTCCTGTGGCCGCCGTGGCACGGACGGGGCTCGATCCGAATAGCTGGACGACGGGCGGGTGGGTCGATATCGGCCGTGTTTTCGGGGGCAACGCCCTCGCAATCGGGATCGCGGCGGCGGGAGTGATCGGCGCGGTCGGGACGTTCGGCACGTTGATGATGTCGTTCACGCGGCTGCCGGGGGTGATGGCAGCGGACGGCTACCTGCCAAAAGTGTTCGCGAGGCAATATCGACGTACCGGTGTGCCGTGGGTCGCTATTGTGGCGTGCGCGGTGCTATGGGCAGCCTGCTACCCGCTCGGCTTCGAGCGAAACCTGCTGCTCGACGTGCTCGTGACCGGATTGAGCATACTGCTCGAGTTCTGGGCGCTCGTCGCGCTGCGCGTCCGCGAGCCGCAGCTTGCCCGGCCCTACCGCGTGCCGGGAGGCATCATCGGCGTAATCGCGATCGGGGTGCCTCCGCTCGGGCTAATGATCGCGACGCTGGTGCGCAACCGGAGCGAACTGGTGGGTGCCACCAACCAACTCGTCATCGGCATCGCGGTCGTCGTTGCAGGCGCCGCGCTCTACTTCCTGAGCCGCGTCATTCAGCGTAGAGCCTCTCGATAAAACACTGCTGGGGTAGCGCCTATTTCTTTGCCGGCTCGGCCGCGGGGACGGCGGGCTTCGGGGGCGGCGGCGCGGCCGCTCGCGCGTGGCCTTTCGCCGGGCCGAGTCGGATGATGGCGGCGGCAGCGGCGAAGCGGGCGGGCTGCTCTTTGTCGTACTGCATCATGTCCCTGAGTTGCGGGATGGCTTCGGGATGATTCATCTTCGCGAGGGCTCTCGCGGCCGCCGCTCGCACGGCCCAGTTCTTGTCCGCAAGCGCGTCCCTCAGTTCGTTTACGGTATCGCGGCTGTTGTCCGAGGAGAGCAGCTTTGCACACACCGCCTGAATCGGCGCCGAATTGTTCTTCGCATACTCCTCGATGAATGAAACGCCCATCGAGAACGGCCCGAGGAACGCTCCGCTCGCTTCGTTGATTCCGATCAGAGCGAGCGCTTTCGGGTCGTGCATCTCCTGCCGCATCTTGTCCATCTTGCCCTTCACCAGGCCGGGCCCAGTCTTGCGCTCACCGTTGAGGACCTCGTAGAGAATGTCGCGGCCGCTGCGATCGCCGATCTTCCATAGGGCCTGCGCGGCGGCAAAGCTGACCTGCGCCGAATCGTCGTCCAGCGCATCCTTCAGCTGGGGGATCGCGGACCGCGCCTTCATCTCTCCGAGCGACACGGCGGCCAGCACGCGAATACTGGTCTCTTTGTCCTTGAGTCCGGCGGCGACAAGGGAAATGGCCTCGCGATCCTGGTCGAGAACGGTCAGAGCCGAAACCGCGTCCGAGCGGTCACGTGCCTTCTCTGAAGCAACGCCCTGTTTCAACAAGGCCCACGCGGCGGCGCGCACTTCGGCCTTCGACTTCAGGGCCGGCGCCGGAGCCTGCTGCGGCGGCGGGGTGGATTCCGGGGCAGGCGTTTGAGGTTGTTGCGATGTCGCGTCGGGAGCCTGGTGTGCCGGCGCCGACGGCGGCGGAGCTTGCTGGGCGACCGACCGGCGGGGCGCCGTGCCGGGAACCGCTGTCGCCGTGACCAACAGAGACAGCAAAAGAAGAGCGTTGCGAAGCATTAAGTTATCCCCCCAAGAGGAACCGCGCCGGGACCCCTTGCTGCAAGGAAAAATGGAGCGCGCGATGCCGTGCTATTCTTGCACGCCATGGCCGAAGCGGGCAAAGCGGACACCGGATTCATGGAAGCGGCGCTCGCGGAAGCGCGCGCGGCCGCGGCGCGAGGCGAAGTTCCAGTGGGGGCAATCGTGGTCGTCGAGGGCCGCATCGCCGGACGCGGAGGCAACCGCGCCATCACCGACTGCGACCCCACGGCGCACGCGGAAATCGTCGCGCTGCGCGAGGCCGCCAAGGCCGTCGGAAACTATCGTCTGCCAGGCGCGGCGCTCTACGTCACGATCGAACCGTGCGCGATGTGCACCGGGGCGATGGTGCATGCGCGGATCGCCCGGCTGGTCTATGGCGCGGAAGACGCCAAAGGCGGAGCGGTGCGTTCGTGCTTCTCGATTCTCGATAGCCCGCAGCTCAATCACCGCGTGGAAGTCACGTCCGGAGTCCTCGCCGACGAAGCCGCCGCCGCGCTGAAGGAATTCTTCGCAGCCCGCCGGTAGACCCAGATTCCATCTCCGCTTCGTTGCGAGGCTCTTGTCACCCCGACGCCAAAGCGGCAATTCCGCGTATAATCTCCGCTGTGAGTAACCAACCGGCGCAGCAGATGCAGTGCATGGAAGTCTGGGGCGGAAGCCAGCTCACGGCGCGCGGCGTCGAACTGGGCGGGCTGGACGCGTGGGTGTACAGCAAGCCCTTCGGGAAGGCGCAGCGGGGTGGAGACGTCTACTACGCCTCGAGCTGCGCTACGGGCCGCATCAGCCGCTTGCTGCTGGCGGACGTGTCCGGGCATGGAAACTCCGTCGCCGCCACCGCAGCCGACCTGCGGACGCTGATGCGGCGTTTCGTCAACCGCCTGGACCAGACGGAATTCGTGCGGCTGCTCAATCAGGAGTTCACGACACTCTCGAAGGACGGCACCTTCGCAACGGCGGTCGTCACCACGTTCTTCGCTCCCAACCGCCTGCTGAGCGTCTGCAACGCCGGCCATCCGCGGCCGCTTCTCTACCGCGCGGCGCAGCAGCAATGGGATCTCCTGGGTGTCGAGGGAGCGGCCGGCCAGCGCACTCCTTCCAACCTACCGCTCGGGATCATCAACATAACCGAGTACGAACAACTCGACATCGAGCTCGAGTCCGGCGATTGCTTCGTGAGCTACTCGGACGCGCTGATCGAATCGCGCGACGCCGACGGCGAAATGCTGGGCGAGACTGGGCTGCTGCGGATCATGCGGCTTCTGGGCGACGTCCCGGCGGAAAAACTCACCGCGACGCTTCTCGGGGAAATCGCGGAGCGCTATCCCGAGAATCTGGCCGAGGACGATGTGACGGTTGTGGTGGCGCGAGCCAACGGGCAGCAGCCGCGGTATTCGTTCAGCGAGAAGCTGCGGGCGACTGCCCAGTTGGTGGGCTCGATGTTTCGCGCGCTCAATCCCCGCGCCGAACGTCCCCCGCTACCCGATTTCACCGTGCCAAACGTCGGCGGCGCGATCATTCCGGCACTCGGACGCCGCTGGCGCGCTTCCGGTGCGGTCCAGCGGTCATCGAATCACCCCCTCTGATCAGCCTTTCTGATCGGCCCGTCTGACCTAGCGATCCGCAACGGACGGAGGGCCGGTCACGGATCGGGGCGCGGAAGTGTCCGGAGCGCCCAGCGGCTCGGATCGCGGACCGTAGTGCGGCAGCGGGCGGTCCAATTCGTAGGCGCCCAGGTCCGGCGCGCGGCCGGTGAAGTCTTCGTTGATCGTCGGAAGCAGGACGCCTCCGTCGATGGCGGCTGAGCCTGGCTTCAGGCGGAAATCAAAATCTTCCGGATTGTAAAGATGTTGCGGATCGGATTTGTCCGGCATCTTCGCATTCACGAAGACATCGTAATCGACCAGAATGCTGTGCTGCTCCTGCCCCGTCGTCTGGCTGTATTCCGCGAGCGACTTGAAGTGGCGCGTGACGAGCTGGCCCTGGTAGTCGGCGAGGACTTGGAACGGCGGCGAGTTCCACTCGAAGGCGTCTTCAACATTTGGATTTGGGCGGAAGCCATTGTAATCCGAAGTGGAATAGTTCGTGTAGGTGCGCAAATTGAGGACGGGGTCGGCCCAGCCATCCCCCAAAATCAGATTGTTCAGGAAGTGGACATTTGACGCGGGGCCCATAAGCCGGCCCTGTCCAACAAAAGTATTTTGATAGATCAGGACGCCCGCCGGTGTATCGATCAATTTCAAAGGGCCGCCCGTCGTCGCGTCGTACACGAGATTCTGATAGAAGTACAGCGGACCGCCGAATGTGGGCTGCGCGCTGAGCGCGCCGCCGGCCGAGTTGAAGCAGCGATTTCGAAAGACGCGTATGTCGTGTGCTCCGCCGTCCGCCTCGATGCAATTGTCCGCCATGTTGTAAATATCGTTGTTGTAGAAATCGATGGCGATCGGCACCCTGTCCGGCAATTCGTTTGGTGTGCCGTCAGGGTCGCCATACGTGGCAATGTCTATGCCGTCGTGCCAGTCGGCGACGTAGTTGTAGGCGACTACGTGGCCCTGGCCGTAGATCTTGATCGCATACTCGGAAGTGATCGGTGCGGGATAGCCGAGAAACTTCGCCCACACGGCCGGCGTCCACCAGCTCTGCAGCTTGTTCGGATCGTGCCGGCCGATGAACACGTTATCGGCGATGTAGAAATTCTTCGAGCCGGACCATTCGGCCTGCACGGCGCGGCCGATATTTTCGAGACGTGAATGCTTCAACGTGAAGCCGCTGGATCCGGCGATGTTTTTCAGGCCGAGCAGAAAAGCGACGTTGGTATTGCGAACCGTGATGCCTTCGAAGTAGTTGTAGTTCGCCGCCATCAGATTGAAGAAGGTTTGGCAACCGTCCCCGTCAAAGATCACTTCCCCGTCGCCAGCGCCTTTGATAACGACCGGTTTGTCGGGCGTGCCGCTCTGCGTCAGGTAGTAGGTGCCATCGAAGGGGGTGCCGTACGCGGCGATCGTCCGGTCGAAGCCGCTGTAGATGAAGCGGTTGTCTTTGTAGAGTCCGGCGTGAACTAGGATGATGTCGCCCGGCTGAACTCGCGGACGCATTACATTCGAATGGTCGGACTCGTCGGAGCCCATGTAGTACGCGGCCATCAAACCCGTAAAGGCGGGTTCCTGCTTGATGCCTTTATAACCGAAAGGGTAGACGTGATAGACGCGGCCGCCCACGGCGGGCTGAGGCTCCTTGCGCGTGCGCACGATGAGGGTCTTTTCGGCTTTTCCCTTCACGCCATCGGGATCGGACAGAACGAAATGGCATTCGTATTCGGTGTCGGGCTCCAGATTCAAGAGGCTGCCGGCGAACATGTTGGGAGCCACGTAGCTGAAATAGTGGCTGCTGCCGTCCCGCGGCGTTCCGCCGGGCACGGACTCGTGTTGCAAGCGCAGAAGTGGAAGTCCCTTCCGCCACTGTTGCTCGCCTTTCTTCCTGTAGGTCACGTCCACGCTAGCATTGCGGTTGTCGTCTCCCGAGATTCGCCATTCGAAGCCCAGCGAAACGAGCGTCGGCGGGTCGATCGTGAACGTGCCCGGAGTTACTTTGTTCTGAGCCGGGGAACTTGCCGGGAAGAAAACAGCCAGCGCGAATAGAAGAATTAGCGGAAGAGGATGGCGCATGCTTCGGTTCTCCTAGGTCCATCATTTCTGCGGTGCTGAAGATACCTCAAGCGGCCGTTATGGGCATGCTGTGCTGTGGGGATTTTGATGGCGGAGAGGGTGGGATTCGAACCCACGGTAGAGTTTCCCCTACACTCGCTTTCGAGGCGAGCTCTTTCGACCGCTCAGACACCTCTCCACTTCCTAGCTTAGCAGACGCCCACAGGGGTCACAACGGACCACCCCAGCAAGCTCCGCGTGGGGCACCCCACCTGTAGGGCTGTTAGGGTATTGACACCGCAACATAGTGCGCGTACATTGGCCGTGTTGTTATGGAGGAAACCGTGCGTTCCACCGTCCTTGGAGCCCGCTCCATCGTGGTCGCCGTGCTTGTCGGCGCTCTCGTGAATCTTCCCGCCATGGCCGCGAGCGAAAAACCGCTCGCGACGGTCGTGGCCGCGCAATCCGCGCATCTTGCCAATCTGAACGCCGTGCCGGGGGCCGACGTCTTCCTCGACGACACTCTCGTCACCGATCCGGGCGGATCGCTGCGGCTGAAGGTCGGGTCGGGCCAGGTGTATCTGCTCGCTTCGAGCGAGGCGACGCTGCGGCAGCAAGAGAACAAGGTCCTGGCCAAGGTGTATCGCGGGACGCTCGGATTCTCGACACCGGCGCCGGAACAGCTTGAAGTCGAGACGCCTTTCGGCGTTGTGCGCGGAGCGGACGGCTCGCAGGTCTACGGGCAGGTGGCCCTGGTAAGCTCCGAAAAGATGGTCATCACCTCCTTCGAAGGTACGCTGGTCGTGGAACGGGACGGACAATCGCAGACGGTTCATCCGGGCCAAGCCTACAGCGTGAACCTCGTGCCCGATGCGAGCGGCGGAGGCCAGAACCAGCAGGGCGGCGTCCAGGGCGTCGGCAGTTCGGGCGTGAACAAGGGACATCTGCTCTTTGCGCTATTGATCGCTGGAGCTGCGGCGGGAGTCGCCGCCGGGCTCTACGTGACGCAGTCCGAAAGCTGCATGACGCCGCCCTGCAACTGAACGCGGCTTCTTTCTCACGCTACTTCCCGAGTGACGGAATGAAGCGCGGAACGCGACGGCAATACTCTTCGTAAGCCGCGCCAAGGCGCGTTCGAAGTTCTCGCTCCTCAACCGAGATCGCAGACGGCGTCAGGACCAGCCACACCCCTGCTGTAAGCCACGTCGCGCGAGTCCCCGCCAGAAGGCAGGCACCCACGATCGCAAGGAACGACCCTGCGTAACGCCGATGGCGGATGCGCGCATAGATTCCGTGCCGGGCGATCTCTCCCCCGCCCGTGAGCTCGGTCTTCCCCACAAGGGCAATTGCAAGAAGAGAACGATCGCCGCGAGCCACCCGAAAAACGTCACAGGCGCATCCTAGTGGAAGGGCCATGCGCGGACAACGCTCTTCGAACCCGTCCTCGAACGCGGCGGGCCGCGCAGATATAATGGTGGCCTCTTTCTATCGGCGTTCGCAAGAGAGGAAACGGAATGATTCGTGGATTCGAGCTTCGGCGGTATCTTCGGGCGCTTGTGTGGGCCGCGGCGCTTTTGTCGACGGCGGGGGCGATCGCTTCGGCGGCGCGCGCGGACGAGCCCTACGCTCGCAGTCGCGACTATGCGTTGCAGGACATCCGCACTCATTTGTGGTTCGATCTCGACCAGCGAAAGGTCCGCGGTGAAGTGACCGAGAGCGTTTCCGCGCTGCGCGACAATGTTTCAGAGCTGAAGCTGGACTCGGTGGACCTGAAGATCGAAAGCGTCCGCGTGGATGGCAAAGCCGCGAAGTTCACGACCGATCCAAAGCAACTTATCGTGTCGCTCGATCATCCTGCCCGGCGCGGAGAGCGGCGTGAACTCGTCATCCGCTACGAGGGGCAGCCCAAGAAGGGCCTCTACTTCATACTCCCGGACCAGAATTATCCCCGGCAACCGCGGGAGATCTGGACCCAGGGCGAAGCCGAAGACACGCGGTATTACATACCTCTCTACGACTACCCGAACGCCCGCCTTACGTCGGAAATGCTGCTGACCGTCCCCGCAACGTGGATTACCGTTTCCAACGGGCGGCTGGTGGGCGTGAACGAAGAGCCGGACGGCACGAAGACATGGGACTGGAAACAGTCCGAACCGCTTTCGACGTATCTGATCTCGGCCGTGGCCGGGGAATTCGTCCAGCGGGAAGACTCGTGGCGCGGATTGCCGCTACGTTACCTCGTGCCGCGCGGCGCGGAGGCGACGATCGAGCCGACGTTCGGGCATACGAAGGAAATGCTCGACCTGTTTTCCTCGAAGCTCGGTGTTCCCTACCCCTGGGCGCAGTTCGCCCAGACTTCGGTGGACGACTTCGTGGCCGGTGGAATGGAGAACACGAGCGCGGTGACACTGACCGTGAACGAACTCGTCAACCCGAAGCTCGCGCCCGAGGATCTCACCGGTGCGGACGATGTCACTTCCCACGAACTGGCCCATCAGTGGTTCGGCGATCTCGTCACCTGCAAGGATTGGGCGAACCTCTGGCTGAACGAGGGCTTCGCGACATTTTTCGAGCATTTCTGGACGGAGCAGCACTACGGCGCCGATGATGCGGCCTACGAATTCTGGCGCGAACAGAACGGGTGGTTCCGGCAGACGCGCCTCTATCCCGTGCCCATCGTCGACCGCGATTTCGACGACTCGACCAAATACGAGGGCAACATCTACGACAAGGGCGGATGGGTGCTGAAGATGCTGCGGGAGAAACTCGGCGACGACGATTTCTTCCGCGGACTGCGCAACTACCTGGAGACCAATCGCGGCCAGAACGTGGTCACCGCGGATTTGCAGAAGGCGATCGAGCAGTCCACGTCGATCAACGTTGATGAATTCTTTCGCCAGTGGGTGTACCGCGCCGGCGCTCCCGAGTTCGATGTCAGCTACACCTACGACGCCACGGCGCACCAAGTGAAGCTTGGCGTAACGCAGACGCAGAAGGTCGAAGGCCTCGTCGGTATCTTCGAGGTGCCGATCGACGTGGAAATCACCACGGCCAGCGGGCGAAAAACATATCCGATCGAAGTGACCAAGGCAACGGAGAGCTTCATGTTTCCAGCCGACGGCCAACCCCAGATGGTGCTCTTCGATAAGGGAGACCAGATTCTTAAGAAAGTTGACTTCAAACGGGACCCGGCGGCATTGATCTATCAGATGAAAAACGCCGAGACGGTTCCCGATCGCGCGGATGCGGTCGTCGCACTCGGCAATGCGCGGAACAACGCAGACGCGGTGGCGGCGCTCGGCGAGGCGGCGCAGCATGACCCCTTTTGGGGAGTCCGTGTGGAGGCTTTGCGCGCCCTTGGCAAGATCGGCGGAGCGGACGCGGAGAAGCAGGTACTCGCGGTCGTAAACGGGGAGAAGACGCCGTGGGTTCGCGACGCCGCGACGCGGCAGCTCGGGAGCTTCAAGGACGATTCGTCGCTCGCTTCGAAGCTGGCGGATATGGCTTCCAACGATCCGGCGTATCGCGTTCGCGGGGCGGCCCTCGTGGCGCTCGCGCAACTCAAGACGCCGATTGCGTACGACACGCTTGCCGCGGCGGTTAAGTCAGACTCGCCGGACGACATTCTTCGCGACGCGGCCCTCAGCGCTTTTGGGCTCCTCGAAGACGACCGGAGCATTCCGGTCCTGCTCGAATGGTCGGCGGCGGGGAAACCGTTTCGCAGCCGGCAGGCGGCGATCGGCGCCATCGCCGATCTCGACAAAAAAGACAAGGCCATCACGCAAGCGCTCGTCTCGTATCTTCACGAACCGTACTTCGACGTGAGACTTGCAGCCGTTCTCGCGCTCGGGGGGCGCGGCGATCCGGACGCGATCGGCCCGCTCCAAGAGATGCTCAAGAGCAGTGAACTGACAGTCGGTGAAGAGCCGTTCATCGAGGCGTCCATAACGATGCTGAAGGCGCAAGCGGCCGCGAGGTAGGAACTACGAGCCGCCTCAGGCGATGAGGATCCGTAGATCGCGCAGGTTGTTGCCGGTCGGGCCGGTGACGATTGCATCGCCCAGGCTAGCGAAAAAGTTATAAGCGTCGCTGCGGCGCATGAAATCACCCGCATCGAGACCTGCGTCGCGACCGCGAGCGAACGTTTCTCCGTCGGCGACGGCGCCGGCGGCGGGGCTGTTGCCGTCGATTCCGTCCGTGCCAGCGCTGAGCACAGTGATATTTCCTCCGGCGATTTTCTGCGCGCACGCCAGAACAAATGCGGAGTTGCGCCCGCCGACTCCGCCGCCCGTCACCGGGCTGCTCAGTTCCCCATCCGCCAAAACGACGACGCGACGATGCGGACTTGCGGTCTTTTGCGCTTCGAGCTGAGCCAACAGATAATCGGCGGCCGTTTCGAGAGGCCAATTGTCCGTCGAGTTGTCGCAGATGCAGACGCAACCTTCCGCCTCGCAAGCGTGATGGGCCGCGTGGAATAGCTCGTGCACGCCAAGCAGAAGGACAAACTGCGAGCGCGCAAAGGCCGGATCGCCCTCCTTGGGAGTCTCGCTCAGCGCGCGATTGTCGAAAGCGGCGCGAAGCGAGGAAGGAAGCTTGCCGATGAGGCCGCAGTCTCTGGCGATGCGCTCGGCGTCACGGATTGTGGTGGGGTCCGGCAGCGTCGGGCCGGACGCGAGGGCGGATTCCTGGCCCTGCGGCACATCGCTGATGGCAAACGTCAGCTTCGTCGAGCGCGGCGCCGCGGCGGCCAGGCGCCCGCCTTTTGTCGCGGAGAGGTGCTTGCGCACGGCGTTGATTTCGTCGATGGACGCGCCGCAGGTGACGAGCGCCGCGTGCAGCTTCTGAAAGTCGTCGAGGCTTGCCGAGGGATCGAGCGGCTGTTCGACGAGCGCCGAGCCGCCGCCGGAAATCAGAAAGAAAACGAGCGTTCGCTTGTCGCAGCGCGCAAGACGGTCAAGAATCGCCCGGCCAGCCGCGAAGCTCCCCGCGTTCGGAACCGGATGCCCCCCAGCGAAGACTCTCCAGCCGGCCAACTCGGGTGTGGATCCAGCCGGAACGACGAGAATGCCTTCGACCGGGAATTCGGGCTTGAGAACGCGGCCGAGGCCCTCGGCCATCGCGAACGAAGCTTTGCCGTATGCGATCGCTAGAATCGTCTCGAATTCGCGAAGGTCGAGGGTGGCATCACCCGCGCGAATGCGAGAGCCGTTGCGCGCGAGCGTGCGCTCAAGCGCCGCGGAAACGTCGATGGCCGCGAGCGTGTTGCGGAACGCGCGTTGCGCAATCTCCTTCACGTTTTTTCGACCGCGGTGGCGCCAGCGCGGGCAACGTCGAGGTCCTGGTCTTCCGTTCCCGCGCTCGCGCCGACGGCGCCAATCACTTGGCCGTCCGCAACCAGCGGCACACCGCCGCGGATGGGCGTCTGATGACTCGATGCCGCAACGGCGAGTCCGAGCGCGAGCGGGACATTCACCTGATCGCCCGCCATCGACGGTCCGGTGGGCGCGCGGCGCATTGCGGCGGCCTGCGCCTTGACCATGGCGATCGCGATGGAGGCAGGCTTAGCACCATCCATGCGTTCGAAAACGAGCAAGTGTGCGCCGTCGTCTACGACCGCGATGTTCATCGGGACTCGAATATCCTCGGCGCGCCGCCGCGCGGCTGCGAGAACGGCGCGCGCGCCTTCGACTGTCAACTTCGGGTGATTGCGTGTGACGAGTGGCAATTGCGCCTCCATAAATTACCCGGACGAGTCAGCTTGCTTCAACCACATGCCGCAACAAAAGCAGCGCAAAGGTGGATGCTTCGCACCGTCTGTCTTATGTCGGAGCTGAAGCTCCGACCCCCTAAAGATCCTGAATCACCTAAAAGCTGTTTGCGAACCGGTACAACACGAAACTATAGCCCGAGCGCGTCCGCGTTCAGCGCGTTCGGTGGGCGGCGGCCCTCGAAAAGCGCGGCAGCGTTTGTCGCCGCCATCACCGCCATTTTCGTGCGCGTCTCAACCGAAGCGCTGGCGATATGCGGCGCGAGAATCACGTCGCGCCGGGGGAGCAAGCCAGGGTGGACCTTCGGCTCGTGCTCGTAGACATCGAGCGCCGCGCCCGCGATTTTCTTCTGTTCGAGCGCCTCGGCGAGCGCGGCCTCATCCACGACCGGGCCGCGCGACGTGTTGATCAAGTACGCGGTCGGCTTCATTTTGCCGAGGGCATCCTTGGAAATTAGGTGACGGGTTTCGGGCAGCAGCGGGACGTGCAGCGAGATGAAATCGGATTCGCGGAGAAGCCGGTCCAGATCGACAAGCTCCGCATGTAATTCCCTTTCGACGTCAACCGCTGCGCCCACTTGATCCTGATAGAGCACACGCATCCGGAATCCTCGCGCGCGGCGAGCGACTCCGCGTCCGATCCGCCCGAAACCGATGAGACCAAGTGTCTTTTCCCAGACGTCGCCGCCGAGTAGCTGATCGAGGTCCCAGCCGGGCCACGTGCCGGAGCGCATCCAGGCGTCGCCTTCGACCAGCCGCCGCGCAATCGCCATGAGCAGCGTCCAGGCAAAGTCGGCCGTCGTGTCGTCGAGCACCCCCGGCGTGTTCGTCGCGACCACTTTGCGGCGCGTGCACGCCGGCACATCGATGTTGTCGAAGCCGACCGAAACGGTCGATGCGATCCGCAGCCTGGGCGCTGCCGCAAGCAGTTCCTCGTCCACTTTTTCCGTGAGCAACACGACGAGCGCGTCTTTGTCCGCGACGCGTTTGAGTAGTTCAAGTCGCGGAATCCGCTCGGCCTGCGTCCAGTACTCAACCTCGAAGTTCTTGTCCAGAATCGTTCGCGCCGCCGGAAAGAGCGGCCGCGTCACAAGGGCCTTCGGCTTGTCCGCCACGGATCCCTCACAGAGAGGAGTTGCGCCGCGCAGTAGGATACACCAGGGCGCGGCTTCGTTGACGGCTACTCGCGCGAACGACTATAGTGGCCGCGAGGCGGCTCACGCCGCCACGCGATGAATCCTCGACTCCTCCACGATCTGAAAAAGCTGCTCGGCCGGGATGGCGTCCTGCACACGCCGGAAGATTTGATGCTCTACGAGTACGACGGCTCGGTCGAAACGGCGCGGCCGGATTGCGTCGTGTTTCCGCGCACGGCCGCAGACGTAGTGGAAATCGTGCGTTTGGCGAATCGCTACCAGATGCCGCTTGTCGGCCGCGGCGCCGGCACCGGCCTATCGGGCGGCGCGATCGCGCGGCAAGGCGGCATCATCACGTCTTTCGCGCGCATGAACCGCATCCTCGAAATCGACGCGGAAAATCAGCGCGCCCGCGTGCAGCCGGGCGTGGTGAATTCCGACCTGAGCGTAGCGACTGAACACCTCGGGCTGCATTTCGCGCCCGATCCCTCGAGCCAGAAGGCATGCACGATCGGAGGCAACGTCTCCGAGAACTCCGGCGGGCCGCATACGCTTGCCTACGGCGTCACGACGAACCACGTGCTGGCGCTGGAAGTGGTTCTACCGTCGGGCGAACTGCTGCATCTGGGGAATTCGGCGCTCGACGCGGCCGGCTACGACCTCACAGGTCTGTTCGTAGGCTCGGAAGGCACGTTTGCCCTCATCACGGAAATCACGGTGAGGCTCACGCGCCTGCCGGAAGCCACGAAGACGCTGCTCGCGGTCTACGAATCCGTGGATGACGCGACCGAGACGGTGGTCGAGATCACTGCGCGCGGCATTACGCCGGCTGCGTGCGAGATGCTCGACGGGTGGACGATCCGCGCGGTTGAAGACTACGTCCACGCGGGGTTTCCGCTCGATTGCGCGGCAATCCTGCTGATCGAAGTCGATGGATTGCGCGAGGCGGCCGAATACGAGGGCGCCGAGGTGGCGGAAGTTTGCCGGCTGCACCGCGCGCGCGAGGTTCGCGTGGCCCGCGACGCCCGCGAGCGCGACCTGCTCTGGAAGGGCCGCAAGAATGCGTTCGGCGCCGTCGGGCGGCTTTCGCCGACGTACTACACGCAAGACGGCGTGATCCCGCGCACGAAACTTCCCGCCACGCTGCGGCGGATCAGCGAGATCGGCCGAAAGTACGGCTTCGCCATCGGCAATATCTTTCATGCCGGCGACGGCAACCTGCATCCGATCATTTTGTTCGACGCGCGCGACCAGCAACAGTTCCGCAACGCCGTCGCGGCCTCCGATGAAATCATCCAGTTCTGCATCGAGGTGGGCGGTTCGATCACCGGAGAGCACGGCGTAGGGATGGAGAAGGACCGGCTGATGCCGCTGCTCTTCAGCGAGGCCGATCTCGACCTGATGCGGAGCGTCCGCGACGTGTTCAATCCGGCGGGCCTGCTCAACCCCGCGAAAATCTTCCCGACGTCGAAAGGCTGCGGCGAAATCCATGTGCGGCCCGCGCCGGTTGCGGCGACGTTTTCCGGCCCGGCCACGGCATGAACGCTGCGAGCGCAACGATTTCTTCGCGGCTCTCCGAAATCGCCGGCCCTTCGAACGTCCTGGCCGATCCCGCGCAACTCGGCGCGTACGAAATCTGCGGCAAGACTCCGGGCGCGGCGGTGCGCGCCGGGTCGAGCGAAGAGGTTACCGAGATCGTCAAATTCGCGGCGGCGGAAAGGCTCGCCATCGTTCCAACGGGCGCGCGGACGAAGCTCGGGATGGGCCTACCGCCGCGCCAATACGATCTGGCGCTCGACGTGACGCGGCTCGATCGCCTGATCGCCTACGATCCGGGCGACCTGACCCTCAGCGTCGAGCCGGGAATACCGCTGCGCAGGCTCGAAGGTGTGCTCGCGGGGCACCGCCAGTTTCTGCCGCTGGACGCGCCGTTCGCGAACCGCGCGACGGCAGGCGGCACGATCGCCTCGGGGGTGGATTCGCCGCTGCGTCAATTCTACGGCACGGCGCGCGATTACGTTCTCGGGATGGAATTCGTCACGGGCGACGGAACGGCAGCCAAGAGCGGCGGGCGCGTGGTGAAAAACGTCTCGGGCTACGATCTGCATAAGCTGATGATCGGCGCGCTCGGCACGCTCGGCGTCATCACGAAGGTCAATTTCAGGACATTCCCTCTGCCGGGAGCCGTGCGGACGTTCGTCGCCGGCTTCCCGAGCACCGAGCGGGCGCTCGACCTGCGGCATCGCGTGGCGCGGTCGCCGCTGAGGCCGCTCACCTTGGAGATTCTCAGCCCGCGCGCCGCCGAGTTGCTTTCGAGCGACGTCGCCGCGCGGATCGAGCCCAGCCCGATGCCCCCCGTCACCTTTCCGAAGGAGCAGTGGGCCGTCGTTGCAACCTTCGGGGGGACCGCAAAAGTCCTCGATCGGAGCGAACTCGAGCTGCGCCGGATGGCGGAAGAGGCCGGCGCTACGGAAATCATTGCCCTCGACGACGATAAGGTGCCGGGCTCGTTCGGGCACACGCGCGAGTTCGTTCCCATCGCGCTGGAATCTTCGGCAGCGGCAACGATCCTGAAGCTGGGGATCCTGCCCACGCGAATGCAGCAGCCGTTGGACGCCGCGGCGAAAGCGGCCGATACCGCCGAGCTGCACTGGGCAGCCCTCGCGCGCGGGCTTGGAGTGATCTACTTCGCACTGCTCCCGAGGGAAGAAAGTCCCGAGACGCTGGGACGCGTCGTTCGCACCGCCAACGACGTTCTTGCCGAATGCACCGCGCTAGGCGGGAACGCAACGATTCCCTGGTGCCCTGCCGCGTGGAAGGGCGCGCTGCCGGTATGGGGTCTCGACCGCGGCGATTTCGAGCAGATGCGCAAACTGAAAAAAGTCTTCGACCCGGACGGAATTCTCGCGCCGGGGCGATTCCCGGGAGGAATATAGCGCGTGGCTTCCGGGATCAGCGGATTCAGCGGCGTGGACAAGCCGGAGTACGCGGACTACTCGCGCTGCGTCCACTGCGGGCTTTGCCTGAACCATTGCCCCACGTATCGGCTGTGGCATCAGGAAGCCGATTCGCCGCGCGGGCGGATTCGCCAGATGCAGCTCGTGGACGAAGGGCGGCTCGAACTGGGCGACGGATTCGTGACGCACATCGATCGCTGCCTCGATTGCCGCGCGTGCGAGACGGCGTGCCCCTCGGGCGTCGAGTACGGCAAGCTGGTGGAGGCGGCGCGGGCGCAGATCGAGCAGCATTATACTCGGCCGCTCGCTTCGCGCGTCGCGCGCGATTTCGTCTATCGGCGGCTGCTTCCCTACCCACGGCGCATCGCCGGGGCCGCGCGCCTGCTGCGAGTCTATCAGCGGTCGGGTCTGGCCGCGCTCGCTCGCGGGACGGGCGTCTTGAAATTGCTCGGATTGGACGATCGCGAGCGGCTGCTGCCGAAAATCGACCGCGAGTTCTTCTTCGCGGAGCTCGGGCGGACATTTCCGGCACGCGGCACGCGCCGCGCGCGGGTGGCGTTCTTCGCGGGCTGCGTCGCGCAGGTCACTTTCAGCGAACTCAACCGCGCGACGATTCGCGTCCTGCAGGCGAACGGCTGCGAAGTCGTGGTTCCCGCGGCCCAGGTCTGCTGCGGGGCGCTTCCAGCGCATGCGGGCGTCCGGGACGTGGCGCGCGACCTGGCCCGCGCGAATTTCGCCGCCTTTCGCGTCGAGGATTTCGACGCGATTATCACGAACGCCGCTGGATGCGGCTCGACGCTCAAGGAGTACACGCACCTGTTCGCGCCGGACGATCCGGCGCACGAACAAGCCGCCAAGTTTGCCGCGAAGTTCGTGGCAAAGATGCGCGACGTGACGGAGTTTCTCGCCGAACTGGGGCTGGCCGCGCCCATGCGATCGCTGCCGCTGCGCGTCACCTACCAGGACTCGTGCCATCTCCTCCACGGGCAGAAAATCCGCGAAGCCCCGCGCAAGCTGATTCGCGCCGTACCGGGCGTGGAATTGGTCGAGATGCCGCTCGCGGACCAGTGCTGCGGCTCGGCGGGCGTCTACAACGTCACGCAGACGGACACGTCTCTCGAATTGCTGGCGCTGAAGATGGAATCGGTGGGCGCGACGAAATCGCAGGCGATCGTGACCGCGAACCCCGGCTGCATTCTGCAGCTTCGCGCCGGCGCCGCGATCCATCGCACGGGCCACGAAGTCCTGCACGTGGTCGAGCTTCTCGACCGCGCCCTCGCCTGACCCTCTGTTCGGTTCTATTTTTCGCCGACGAGGTAGCGGCAGCCGCGCGGCCCCATCTGCGCCGAGTGGACGGCGCCGGCGGGGACGTCGCAGCGGTCACCGATGCGATACGTCTGCGACGTCCCCTTCATGGTCAGCGTCATTTCTCCATCGAGGATGATGTGCGCAGTGAGTCCCGCGTGCGTGTGATCGGGATAGAAGGCATCCGGGCCGTCCTGCCAGACGAACGTGTGCGAAAAGCCTTCCGCCTCGAGCTGCTTCCGAAGTTCGCGTTCGTTCAGATCAGCCATTTGTTGACGGGCATTATAGCAGCGGAAAGAAAAAGCAGATCCCTCCGTGCGTCCCGTGCATATCAAACAGCGATGCGAAAAAGCGAGACGCGGGACTCCGCTCGGGATGACGCAGGGTTGCTCGAAAGGGAGGGGGCTTGCGGGCGGGGCGTGGTGGGGGATCCCGCCCGCAAGCTCGTTGTGCGGAAGAAACTCGATCGCGCCGCGCGATCTCTATTGCTGCGGCCGGCCCTCTCTGTATGCGACGTTCGGCCCGCCCCGCTTCACCGTGTAATCGGACGGCACCTGGAAAAGGCTCGCATCCGGCTCGGTGCGCTGAATGTTCGTCAACTGCGTGACCGTCTCGCCGGTGCGCGGGTCGCTGCGCTTGCTCAGGACCACCATTTGCAGGTCGGACGAATACCATCTCTCGGTCGTGATGACGATCGGATTCTGGTTGCCGATCGCGCCCGCGGGAATCGTCCGCGTGTAACGCGTACCCTCGGCTGTCACGCCGTTGATCGTCTGCGTCCCAAGCGACGTCGTCACCACGTCCTTCTGATGGTTCCACGCGCCCGGTCCGCCCGGCTGTGCATCCTGACCGGAAGGCGGCGGCCCACCGTGGTGGTGCTCGCCATGAGGCTCGCGCATCGTGCGCGCGATCTTCCGATCCGGTTCGAGAATATACTGCGCGCCGGCTACGGCGTCGTTGACGAAAACCACGTGCGGCGCGGTCCTTCCCGATGCGGCCCAGAAACCGATCCCGGGCAGCGTCATATCGCGGCGCGTGCGGCCCTGGCTATCGCGCGCAAACGAACCCGTTGTGCTGCGCTGAATCTTGTTGCCGTCGGCCAGCGCCTGGGTCGTCTGCGTGGAAAACGTCGCGCTGAAGGGCGCGCCCGTTACCGTCTTGCCGCCGACACCTCCCTCGAAACCCACAAATGCAATGGCGTCATCCGGTCCCATGCCGGGTCCGCCCGGCCCGTAGGCAATCTCAGGACCCGGCGGCGGAGTGGGCGACCCCTGCTGCGCCTGCGTCAGGCTTGGGGCCAGAAGCACCACCATCGCAAGAAGTCCAATCCACTTTCTCCGGCTCTTCATGTCTCACTCCCTCGTCAATCTCTGAGACGGCTAAAATTCCTGGCTCGCGCTTTCCTGGGATACGAGGCGAATCGCCTGCGGCGTTCCGTCGTCGCTCACCAGCAGGTCTGCCGGAATGCTGCCGGACGATCCCGCCAAACTCACCGGCATTCCGAGCGACGCAAGCGCGGGTCCCGAAAGCTCCACGCGGACGATGGCTCCGCCTTCGAGCCCCTGGGGATCGTCCGCGTAAGGCAAAGCAATGAACCGGGCGGTGGTATCCGAATCTTCCTGTTGAACCTGTGCGGACTCGGTTGTCCCGGTCTGGTCTGGATTGGCCGTCGCTACAGGGGACTGATTCGCCTGTAACCCTGTCGGACCCGACACCGGACCAGCTCCGGTTCCCAGCGGCGCGGGTCCCGGACGATTGAACCGGTACAACGAGAGGCCCGCCGCCACAAGAACGGCCGCCGCGATTCCGATCGCCGCAATTCGCCATCCCATCGCGTGGCGTGACGAAGCAGCCTTGTCCTGACGAAACGCTCGAAGCAGCGCCGCTTCCACGGCCGGAGCCGCCTGCTGTCCGAATTCCTTCGTCGCGATGCCGCGCAGCGCCAGATCGAGGGACTCCACTTCGGTGAGGATTTGCGCGCAGCGCGCGCACGACTCCGCGTGGACGAGCGCGCTTTCGCGCACCGCCGCATCCGTTCCCGGGCGGTCGAGATCGTGAACCACTTCATCGAATCGTGCGCAGTCCATGGGTTTCGCCTCGCTGCCCGTCGGCCAGTTCACCCGTCCATCCGTTCGTTCGCTCATGTGCCTACCGCCGGAACGCGTCGCGGCGCCCGCGCGTCGTGAAGTTTTCCGAGCAGGATCGCTCTCGCCCGGTGCAGTCGCGAACGGACAGTCCCCACCGGGCAACCCAGTGCGGAGGCCGCTTCTTCGTAACTCATCTCCTCGAGGTCGCAGAGGACCACGATCTCGCGGTAGTTTTCCGGCAGGGTGGAAATTGCCTGGCGCACGCGGGCGACTGTCTCGATGGTGGTGAATTCATCCCGGCCGGCCGGGTGTGCGCCGTAGCCGTTTCCACCGCCGTACGAACCGTTTCGCGTCGCACCGTTGTTGCTCGAAGCGGATTCGCTGAGATCATCCGCATCGCCCACGAAAGCCACGAGGCGGCGGTCCTGCTCCCAGCGCTTTCGCAGGAAGTTGCGCGCGATGCCGAATAGGAACCCGCCGAGGGTTCCCCGCGCTGGATCGAATCGTCTGGCGTCGCGGATCAGCGTCATGAAGACCTCTTGCGTCACATCATCAGCCACCGCCGGGTTGCCGCTCATGTGCAGGGCAAAGCGGTAGATGGACGGATGCCTGCGCCGGTAGAGCAGCGTAAACGCTTCCTCGTCGCCGGCGATCATCCGGCCCAGCAGGCCGTCGTCGGTCAATTCGGTGGCCTTGGTCATCTCAAGTATTTCGACGGCCTGTCCCCGCTCTCGTTACATCATTCCAGGGACAGTCTCCTTTGGTTCCAGAAACTTGGATGCGACATCCGGGCATGGCGCCGAAAGACGCGTTCTTGACCAACGCGCCCCGGTCCAATAACGTATGGGCCGGCAAAGATGCCGAAAGCGCCGGCCGGGCCGGCGGACGGCGAACCCGGCGGAGATCCGGGCCCCACGAGGAGGACCGATGCAAGAGTTCGATCCGCACGTTCTCGAAGAGAAGCCGATTCCGCCGCCCGCAGAATTCAGCAAGCGCGCCCACGTAAAGTCTCTTGAAGAATACCGCAAGATGTACGACCGCGCGCAAAACGATCCCGAAGGCTTCTGGGGCGAGCAGGCGAAGATGCTCGACTGGTTCACACAGCCCACGCGGGTCCTTGAATGGGACTTGCCCCACGCGAAATGGTTCGTCGGCGGGAAACTGAACGTCTCCTACAACTGCCTCGACCGGCACCTGGCGGACAAACCGAACAAGCCCGCCCTCTTTTGGGAAGCCGAAGACGGCAAGACGCAGGAGTTCACCTATGCCGAATTGCAAGAGCGTGTATGCCGGTTTGCGAACGCGCTGTTGAACCTCGGAGTGAAAACGGGCGATTGCGTCGCGATCTACCTGCCGATGATTCCCGAGCTGCCCATCGCCATGCTCGCCTGCGCACGGATCGGCGCCGTGCATTCGGTGATTTTCGGCGGATTCAGCGCGACGGCGCTGGTCGACCGCATCGGCGACGCGAAATCGAAGATCCTGATCACCGCGGACGGCGGCTTTCGCCGCGGCAAGGTCGTTCCCCTGAAGAACATCGCCGACGCGGCGCTGAAGAATTGCCCGACCATCGAGAAATCGATCGTCGTTCGGCGCACTGCCGAAAATGTCGCATGGCAGGACGGCCGTGATCTGTGGTGGCACGATCTTGAAAAGGAAGCGTCGAAAGACTGCCCCGCCACGCCTTTCGATTCCGAGCAGCCTCTCTACATCCTCTACACGAGCGGCACGACCGGAAAGCCGAAAGGTGTTCTGCACACCTCAGCCGGATACCTGCTGCAATGTATGTGGAGCGCCCGGCTCGTGTTCGACCTGAAGGACGACGACGTCTACTGGTGCACCGCCGACATCGGCTGGGTCACCGGCCACAGCTATATCGTCTACGGTCCGCTCGCGAACGGCGCGAGCATCGTGATGTACGAGGGCGCGCCCGACCATCCGCGCAAAGACCGCTTCTGGGAAATCGTCGAGCGTTACAAGGTCAGCATCTTTTACAGCTCCGCGACGGCCGTGCGCGCGTTCATGGCCTGGGGAACCGACTGGCTCGACAAGCACGACCTTTCGAGCCTCCGCGTCCTCGGCACCGTCGGCGAACCGATCAATCCGGCGGCGTGGAAGTGGTACTTCGAAGCCATTGGCAAGAACCGCTGCCCGATCGTCGATACCTGGTGGCAGACCGAAACCGGCGCGATGATGATCGCCCCGCTGCCCGGCGCCACACCGACGAAGGCCGGCTCCGCCACGCTGCCGCTGCCCGGTGTGATCGCGAAGGTCGTGAACATGAAGAACGAGCCGGTGGCTCCCGGCGAGACCGGTTATCTCACGATCCAGAAGCCCTGGCCATCGATGCTTCGGACCATCTTCGGCGACGACGAGCGCTACGTCCGCGAGTATTGGCAGAAGATTCCCGGCGTCTATTTCGCCGGCGATGCCGCGCAGTGCGACAAGGACGGCTACATCTGGGTGCTCGGCCGCGTGGACGACGTCATCAAGGTCGCCGGGCACCGGCTCAGCTCGATGGAGATCGAAAGCGCTCTCGTCAGCCATACGTCGGTGGCCGAAGCGGCGGTCGTCGCGCGGCCGGACGAGATCAAGGGCGAGGCCATCGTCTGCTTCGTCACGCTCCGCTCGGGAGGCTCACCCTCCGGCGAGCTCCGCGCGGCATTGATGGAACATGTTTCCATGACCATCGGCACCATCGCGCGCCCCGCCGATGTCCGCTTCTGCGATGTGCTCCCCAAGACGCGCAGCGGCAAGATCATGCGCCGCCTGCTGCGCGAGCTCGCGCACAAAGGCGGCATCTCCGGGGATACGACGACACTCGAAGACATGGCTGTGATCGAACGGCTCGCTGCGGCCCAGGGCCAGGAAGAAGAGTAAGGGCGGTTCCGAAGCGTGAAGCGTCAGATCCTGACGGCGTGCACCTCCCTACCCTCGCGCAGAATCAGCGGCAGTAGAAAGTCCTGCAACCGCCCGCTCTCCGCCATTGTCAGTTGTTTGAGTTGAATTCCCATCCGGTTTTCACTCAGGATCCGCATGACGAAGCCCGAAGCGACGATCGGCTTCGTTTCCGGCGACAAATGCAGGGTCACCCGCACCGTCGTTCCTGCCGGAAACTGACGAGGCGCCCGGACCAGCATCCCGTTGAGGCTGACATCGATTGTTTCACCTTCCATTTCGCCGCCGTCGAAGGTGAGCTTCACTCTTATTTGCAACGCCACGCGCCGGAACCGGCGCCGCTCGTGTTCGATGGCCCCGTGCGTGGCCCGCACCAACTTGAGTAAGCCCGCCTTGTCGATGGGCTTATACAAGAAGAAGCTGGCGCCGGCCGCGAACCCTTCGGAGAAGGCTCTTGTGCTTTGATCGTCGCTGAGCAGGATGATCGGCGTCATCCGGTTGAATCCGGAGCGGCGCGCCTGGCGCGCAAGGTCGAGTCCATCCGGCGGGGGCATGCGCAGGTCGAATAGGAGCGCGGAGAATTTCGAGTCCCTGAGGAGCGCCGTGGCGTCCGTGCCCCTCGCCAGCGCCACGACTTCCATTCCCGTCGAGGTCAGCACGCTCTGGACCAGCTCGCAAACAGCGGGGTCGTCATCCACGATCAGGGCGCGTTTGGGCGTCTCCATACGCTCCTCCCTCGGACTTATCGGCCAGGCGGAGCAATTCTTCAATTCGAACGGCGGGAATCCAGTTTGCAGAGGGCTGTTGCGGCACATTATACTGCACCCGCTCGCCGTTGCCGTGAGCGGAGCGCCGCGGCTGCGTAACGATCGTCGGATAAATGGTTTGGGGACCACAGGGGGACTCGCTCAATGCGTTTCTTGGGAACCGCTGTCTTGGCTTTCAGCGCCATGCTCGTCTTGCTGTCGGTGTCGGCGACGAAAGCTCAGACGGCTGCCGATTGGCCGATGTACAACCGCGACCTGGCCGGCACGCGCTATTCGCCGCTCGCGCAAATCGACACCGTGAATGTCGCGAAGCTCGCGCAGGTCTGGGCCTATCGCCCGCGCGCTGGGGGCGCGGGCCCATCGGCTGCCAGCTTCAACCAGGTGACGCCGATCGTCGTGAACGACGTGATGTACCTGGCCGCGGGAAACCGAGTCGTGGCGCTCGAACCGGAAACAGGCAAGGAGATCTGGCGATACGATCTGAAGACGGGTCTCGTCCCGCAGCGCGGCGTTGCCTACTGGTCGGGCGACTCCGACAATCCTCCGCGAATCATCTTCACGAGCCTCCACAAGCTTGTGGCTCTCAATGCCGTGACGGGCAAGCTCGACCCGAAATTTGGCGACGGCGGCGAAGTGACCATGGACGTGCCTTTCGCCGAGGTCCCGACGATCTACAAAAATGTGATCCTGATCGGGGCCAACGTGTACGGGCCCGGGCGAGACGAACCTCCATCCCCAGGACGAGGTGTGGGCGGGAGTTCCGGGTGACTCGCGTGCATACGATGCCCGCACCGGCAAGAAGCTCTGGACCTTCCACACGATTCCCTGGGCGGGCGAAGCCGGCAATAACACCTGGCCCAAAGACGGATGGAAGGGCCGCGGCGGCACGAACGTATGGTCCATCACCATGACCGTGGACGAAAAGCGCGGCATTGCGTACATGCCCGTCGGCGGCCCAGCGGCGAACTACTATGGAGGCGACCGGCCCGGCGACAACTTATTCTCCAATACGCTGGTTGCCGTCGACGTGAATACCGGAAAGCTGAAATGGTATTTCCAGACCGTTCATCACGAGCTGTGGGATTTCGACCTGCCGCCGGAGCCGGCGCTGATAGACATCATGCACGACGGCAAGAAGGTCCCTGCGGTCGCGCAGGTGGGTAAGTCGGGTTACATGTTCATTTTGGATCGCGTCACCGGCAAGCCGGTATTCGGTGTCGAAGAGCGGCCGGTTCCCAAAGGCGACGCTCCCGGTGAGGTGTATTCGCCCACGCAGCCGTTTCCAGTGAAGCCGCCACCGCTGGCGCGAGTGTCGATCGGCCCGGATGATATCGTCACGGCCGATGATACAACTGCCGACCACGCCAAGGCCTGTCATGAGCTTTGGGACAAGAGCAACTACGTTGCCGTGGGCCCGTTCACGCCGTGGGTCGTTCGAGCTGACCCGAAAGACACCAAGACGACGCTGATTTTCCCGGGCGCCACCGGTGGAGCGAACTGGGGCGGCACGGCGTCCGATCTCAAAATGAACTATGTCTTCGTCAACGTCCAAAACCAGGGATCGAGCGGCTGGCTGGAGAAGAACCCGCAGATACAACCCGGATACCGCGAACAAGGAAGTCGCCTATCACCGGGGCAGCGGAGCGACGGCAGCCAGTATCGGCTCGTTCAGCGCTCCAGGCAAGGGCCCCGACGGCAAAGTTCTGGGCACCTGGCCGTGCCAGAAACCGCCATGGGAAAGCCTGGTCGCGGTTAACGCGAATACGGGAGAAATCGCGTGGAGCGTCCCGCTCGGGATCACGGAGGAACTGCCGGAATCGAAGCAGCACACCGGCAGGCCCGGCGCTTTCGCCGGTCCCATCGCGACGGCGGGCGGACTCGTCTTCATCGGAGCGACGAACGACAACCGCTTCCGCGCCTTCGATTCGAAGACGGGCAAGGAACTTTGGTCCACGAAGCTCGAATACACGGCCACCGCCGTGCCGATGACCTATCAGGGCAAGGACGGCAAGCAGTACGTCGCCATCATGGCTGCCGGAGGCGGCGGGGGCACGGATCAGGGCCTGCTTGTGTTCGCCCTGCCCAATTGAGTGACTTGATTGAATGGAGGCGCGTGTGACCTATCCATGTGACTGCCGGCAATGACGGATCCTTCGCGCCGGCATATCCTGAAGGCGGCCCTGAAGATTGCATCGGTTGGGGCTGCGTTCACCGCGCTGGGCGTTTCGGGTGGTGACCCGGTGCTCGGGATGATTTTCCCTCCGGCCAATACTCCCGTCCCGCCGGAAGCGCACATGATGTACCCATCCGGCGTCCGTTTCCTCGCGCTTGGCGTGGGCCTCGAGCGCATGACGCCGGAAGGCTACGACAAGGTCGTTCGACCGCATCGTGCCGGCCGCCCAGAAACTCGCCGCCGACGGTGCGAACGCCATCGCCGTGATGGGAACGTCTCTGACCTTCTACAAGGGCGCCGCCTTCAACCAGCAATTGAAAGACAACATCACGAAGGCGACCGGATTGCCCTCGACCACCATGAGCACGGCAATCATCGACGGCCTGAAGGCGGTCGGCGGGCGCCGCTTGGCCGTCGCCACGGCCTACAACGAAGAGGTGAGCCGGCGGCTGCGCGTGTTCTTGGAGGAGTCGGGCTTCGAGGTGCTCGTGGTGAAGGGGCTCGGCATCGAGAGATTCGAGGACAGGCCCCCTGTGACGCAGGATGAGCTCCTGAAGTTCAGCGCCGGAGTGTGGGAGTCGGCCCCGAAAGCGGACGCGATCGTGATCTCCTGCGGCGCCCTGAAGACGCTGGAGCTTCTCGCGCCGCTCGAACAGACGCTGCAAGGTGCCGGTCGTTTCCAGCCTGCCGCACGCGCTCTGGGCGGGCGTTCGTCTACTTGGCCTCAGCGGACGCGCCCCCGGCTACGGAACTCTGCTCTCTAGGGGATAGTCTGCCGGAAACCAAGACATGCCCACCACATGCCGAAGTTGAGCGCGGGTTTGCTTATGTTCAGGCGACGGTATAGCGCGCTGGAGGTGCTTCTCGTCCACCCCGGCGGCCCGTTCTGGACGAACAAGGACGACGGCGCGTGGTCGATTCCCAAAGGCGAATATTCGCAGGGCGACGACGCGCTCGAAGCAGCCCAGCGGCGAATTCCGCGAGGAAACAGGATTCGAACCGGGCACTGACTTCATTTCGCTCGGCGAAATCCGGCAACCCAGCGGGAAGATCGTCACCGTCTGGGCTTTCGAGGGCGATTGCGATTCGGCCGATCTGCGCAGCAATACATTTTCAATCGAATGGCCGCCCAAATCCGGCCAGACCCGCGAGTTCCCCGAAGTGGACCGCGCCGATTGGTTCCCGATCGACGTCGGCCAGGACCAAGCTCCTGAAGGGTCAGGTCGGCTTCCTCGACCGATTGGTCTCGAAGCTCGCGGCTCCTCGGCCCTGAGGCGCCCCCCGGTCTCAACTCTGCGGCCGCATCATCTTCGCCGCCATTTTCGCGATGAAGCGTCGCGGCGCTAGGCGTTCTCCCTCGACCATCAACCGGTTTCTGGCACCCGAAATGACGCAACTCTTGCCTTCCAGGAGCCCTTCGAGTCCCACTCGGGCGACTTTTTCAGCCGTTTCTGCCACCCGGAACATTCGATCGGGCTGCTGCGCGACCTGCTGGAACTCCGTGTTCGTTGAGCCGGGGCATAGGGCGCACACGCGCACGCCGAATCGGCGGACTTCCTCGGCGATCCCCTCGGCAAAGATCAGATCGAACGCCTTCGTCGCCGCATAGGCCGCAATGAACGGCACGGCTTGAAATGCCGCCGTCGACGCCACGATCAGAATGTCGCCGTGTCCCCGCTCGACCATCGCCGGGAGATACAGCCGCGTCAGTTGGACCACGGCGGAGCAGTTGACCTGGATCATGTCGAGCAGGCGCGACTCCTCGATCTCCTGGGTGTAGCCGAACGCCCCAAACCCGGCGTTGTTGATCAGCAACTCCACGTCGATGCCCTTTCCGGTTGTGAACTCATGAATCTGGCGCGCTGCTCCGGGATGAGTCAGGTCGGTGGCGAAAATTTCGGCTCGAACGCCGTGCTTTGCCGAGAGATCGGCTGCCAGTTTGGCGAGACGGTCCGTGCGCCGGGCCGTCAGGACGAGGTTGGCCCGCGCCGCCGCCAACTGTTCGGCCAGCGACCAGCCGATTCCAGCGCTGGCGCCCGTTACCAAAGCCCACTTCCCGGCCCATCGGTTGTGCGAATTGGCGGACAAGGATGCCTCCTATCGGCGAAGAGGGAATCAAATCACACTTGGGGATGCTTCGGAAGTGGGAAAAGGCGGTTTCTAAGACATGTGGAGGCGCAAATCAGGCTGCGCGATCGGTTCGGGGGAAGACGGTCTCACGCAGGCGCGTGCCCTGCACCTTCAGCCGGTCGAGGAGCCGCCGCGCCCAGACGAATTCCGCGGCCAGCACACCCAGCGCGAGAAGAATCGTGAGCGTGCCGGGACCCGGAGTGACGATCATGACCACGCCGATAGCAAGCAGCGTGAAGCCGAAGACGATTCGAAGGACTCGCTTGGCTTGCTGGAGCGTCTTGATGATCATCTCTTCTTCGACTTCCTCTCTGATTCGATCGCTCTTCTCATCCGCGATTCCGGCCGCTAGTGATGAGATGCAGCGGGCGTCGCACACGCTTCCAAAAATTTCAAGCACGCTTCGTGCCAATTCATACGCCGCTTGCCGAATGCGTTCGTGCTGCTGATAATGGACTTCGCTCGCGGCGCGCTCGAAAAATTTCTCGCCGCATTCCAAATGTGGGAAATTTCTACCCAATGAGGATGAAAAAATGGAGCTTCTCAGCGTCCGCATGGAAATTCCCGACGGCGCGAATTTAATTCTGGGACAGTCGCACTTCATCAAAACGGCGGAGGACTTGTACGAAGTGGTGGTCAACACTGTACCGGGCGCGAAATTCGCGGTCGCGTTCAACGAAGCCTCGGGTCCCTGCCTCGTTCGCGTCGAATCCAACGACGACGAGCTGCGCCGCGCGGCAATCGCAAACGCACAATCGATCGGCGCGGGGCACGCGTTCGTGCTTCTCGTCCGCCAGGCGTATCCCATCAACCTGCTGAGCCGCGTGCGCGACTGCTTCGAGGTCTGCTCGATCTTCTGCGCCACGGCGAACCCGGTCGAAGTGATCCTCGCCAAGACCGAGCAGGGCCGCGGAGTTCTCGGTGTTGTCGATGGCGGTTCGCCCAAGGGCGTCGAAAGCCCCGAAGACGCGAAGAATCGGCGCGACTTCGTCCGTAAGATCGGATACAAGCTCTGATCGCCGGTCGGACGTCCGAACTCGACGTGCCTCGGGCGCATCCCGACCTATCTTCGGCCGAGGCGGACGAAACTTGAGGCTCGGGCGGCGGCAAACCGGCTCCGCGGCAGCCGAATCGGACTCTGAGCTCGCTAGAACTTGTAGACGACGCCGGCTGAGACCTTGGGGCTGTACTGGTAGGTGCCGAAGTAGCGTGTTCCAACCATGTCCACCTGCAAGCGGTACCCGAGCCGCCGGTGTGGGTGAATGAGGTCGACTCCGCCGCCGGCCTCGAAGCCAAGGGCTTGCTGGTTGCCGTAGGCCGTCTGAGGAAGGAAATGCGATCCGCCCACCAGGCCGTGGGCCCAGAGTTCAAGCCCGTGCGGTCCCGACCACCGGAACCTCGCGCCTCCCATTCCCAGCACGAGCTTCGCGCTGTCCCCCGATTGCGAGCCGAAAGTGGAGACAAACTCCCCGTCCGCGGCAATCCAATCCCGGAGATAGTAAGCCACCGAGAAATTGAGGCCGTTCGTGTTCACGGTAACGTTGGGCACTGCATAGAAGCGAAGGTAGGTGTAGCCAGCGTACACGTCCCACTGATATTCCGGGAAGACTGCGAAAACGCCCTGGCCCTGTTGCGCCGGAATGGCCGAGGCGACCGGGTCGGGCATGGGCACTGCAGTCGCATGCGCCACGGGAGCGAACGCCAGAGGCGCGCCTGTCTCGGCGGCGAGCAGATTCGTCGTCGTAGAATCCGACTGCGCGGAGCTTCCCGGGGCTACCTGCGCCCCAGCGCTACACACCAAGATCAAAAGCGCCCCGCATACGACGGCGACGTGCCTCATGGTTCGACCCCCTCTTCCGGTCCCCTGCTCCTTCATTAGAACCGGCGCGGCAATTGACTGTCTATCTATTTGGCGGGGTCGGACGCGAGGGAATTACTGCCCCTCCGACCCAATCATCCATGTCGCAGCATCTGTTGACTGCCGTCTAAGCCAACCGTAAGATGACGCACAATTATGCCGACCGACCCTCTCGTTGGGCACGATGTTTCCCACTATCGAGTCGTTGCGCGCCTTGGCGGAGGGGGCATGGGAGTCGTTTACCGCGCCGAGGACACGACGCTCGGCCGGGCCGTCGCGCTGAAGTTCCTGCCGGAAGAGGTTGCCCGCGACAAACAGGCGCTGGAGCGATTCCTGCGCGAGGCGCGCGCTGCGGCCGCGCTGAACCATCCGAATATCTGCACGGTCTACGAAATCGGCGAGCACGACGGCCGCCGCTTCATCGCCATGGAGCTGCTGCAAGGGCAGACACTCAAGCATCGCATCGTCGGCGGGCCGATGGACCTGAGCCCTCTGCTCGATGTCGGGACGCAGATTGCCGACGCGCTCGACGCGGCCCATGCTCAGGGCATCATCCACCGCGACATCAAGCCGGCGAACATCTTGATCACCGATCGAGGCCAGGCGAAGGTCCTCGATTTCGGTCTGGCCAAGCAGATGCGTCGGAGCCTGGCGCCGACGGCGACGCTCGAGGCAACCACGGAAGAAGACGAGACTCTTCTTACGAGCCCCGGCGCGGCGATTGGCACGGTGGCATACATGTCCCCCGAGCAGGCGCGCGGCGAGGAACTCGACACTCGGACCGATCTCTTCTCCTTCGGCGTGGTGCTCTACGAAATGGCTACCAGCCGTCGGGCATTTTCGGGAGCGACTTCCGCAGTCGTCTTCGATGCGATCCTGCACAAGGCTCCCACATCGCCGGTACGGTTGAATCCAAACTTGCCGTCCGAATTTGAGCGCATCCTGAACAAGGCGCTCGAAAAAGATCGCAATCTACGTTACCAGCACGCGTCGGACATGCGCACAGACCTGAAGCGTCTCCAGCGCGATGCGGATTCTGGACGCTCATCTATTTCTGTAGCGGCGCTGTCGGCTGCGTCCGCGCCAGCGGTAGAGGCGATCCCGGCACGCCCCAAGGAGCGCCGGTACAGGTCGATTGCCGTCGGCATCGTTGCGCTGGTTGCTGTGGTGGCCCTCGCAACGGCAGGCTACTTTCATTTGCGTGCCGCGCCCAAGCTGACGAGCAAAGACTCCATCATAATCGCGGATTTCACGAACACGACGGGCGATCCCGTGTTCGACGGCACGCTGCGTCAGGGTCTCTCCGCGCAGCTCGAACAAACGCCGTTCCTCAACATTGTCTCGGGCGACCAGGTCGCCCAAACGCTACGCCTTATGGAGCAGCCACCCGACGCCCGGCTGACGCAGGACTTGGCGCGGCAGGTCTGCGAGCGGGTCAATGCATCGGTGGCCATCGAAGGGTCCATCGCCGCACTGGGCGGTCAATACGTGCTGGGTCTCGACGCCCTCAATTGCCGCACCGGGGAAACGCTGGCCCAGGAGCAGACAGCAACCGAGAGCAAAGAAGAGGTGCTCGCGGCGCTTGGAGGCGCCGCTTCCAAGCTCCGCTCGAAACTCGGCGAATCGCGCGCTTCGTTGGAGGAGTATGACGTGCCGCTCGTGCAAGCCACCACGTCCTCGCTCGACGCTTTGCAAGCCTTCAACCGCTGCGAGCAAACGTGGTTCAGATACGATCTGCCCGCGGCAGCTTCGTTCTGCGAACGCGCGACGACTCTTGACCCCAATTTTGCCAACGCTTATGCGCTTCTCGGAATCATCCAGTCCTCCCTCGGCAGGAATAACCTGGCGGCCGAATACGTTACGAAGGCTTATGAGCTGCGCGACCGGGCCAGCGAGCGGGAGAAGTTCGCCATTTCCGCGACCTACTACTTTTTTGCCCTGGGGGATGTTGAGAAGGCGGCTCAAACCAGCCAGTTGTGGTCTCAAACGTACCCTCAAGACCAACGAGCCTTCCAGGAGCTGGGAAACTTTTCGAGGCGTCTGGGCCGGGAACAGGAAGCGCTCACAGCATACCTTGGGGCCGTTCGGCTCGATCCGACCGCCGCGCTGAATTATATGTTCGTGGCCGGGGAATACATCCGACAAGGGCGTCTGGATGAAGCGCGCGCGACGATCCAGCAGGCTCGGGCCGGGCATCTGGATTCTCCAAGCTTCACGACGCTCTTGTGTTCGATCGATTTCTTGGCCAACGACACGAGTGGCCTTGCTGAGGAAGAGAGCCGCTTGTCCCCGGCCAATAAGCTTTCCTTCGAACTGAGCATGGCCGCTTATAGGGGACAGCTTTCCCGTGCGCGGGACTTAACTCAGAGCGCTATCGCATCGGCCACTCAGGCGAATGCAAAAGAAGCGGTGGCAGGCATGCAGGCGTCAACCGCCTGGCGGGAGGCCCTGTTCGGAAATAGCGCACAGGCTCGGCGAGCGGCGATGGGCGCAAGTAGCACGCCAACAAGCTGGGACACGCAGGGCGTGGCGGCACTTGCGCTGGCGTTCGCCGGCGACGATGCAGAAGCCCAGAAACTCGCCGCTGATTTGAATCGGGGCTTCCCTGAGTCCACGGATGTCCAGTTCGCCTATCTACCGGCAATTCGTGCTCAGCTGGCGCTCAATCGGGGGAAGCCACAAGAAGCTATCGAGAATCTTCGCGCCGCCTCAGCGTACGAACTAGGCATGATGCTGACGCCGATCTATGTTCGTGGCGAAGCGTACCTGTCCGCGCGTCAGGGCACGGAGGCCGCTACCGAATTCCAGAAAATCCTCGACCATCCGGGTATCGTCGTGAACGATCCCATGGGCGTCCTTGCGCATCTCGGCCTGGGCCGCGCGTATACCCTCGCTGGCGACACGGCCAAGGCAAAGACGGCGTATGAAGACTTCCTCGCGCTGTGGAAGGACGCCGACCCGGACATCCCCGTTCTCCAGCAGGCCAAAGCCGAATACGCCCAGTTGCAAACCCAACTGCAATAGGTTGGCTCGCCGCCTCGTGACGCTGATATTTCGGAGACAAATTGGACGGCCCGGGAGCGACTTGCGCCCGGCTTCCTATTGACGGGATTGCGCTGCTTTTGTTACGATTCCGGTGCTGCTTAACCGGCAGCGCTTATCCAGAGTGGCTGAGGGGACAGGCCCTAGGAAGCCACAGCAACCTGGTTCTGATTGCCAAGGTGCTAATTCCTGCCCAGTGGGGAGAGATAAGATCCTCAACTGACCGGGACCCCGGTCGATTGAAGATTCAACTCCCAAACTGAAGTCCAAGAGAGTGCGGGCCTCCGCTTTTCGGGTCCCATGCTCTCTATATGCTATGGCGCACCGGGCGCCTGCGATGGCTTTGCTACATCTTCAAAGTCCCGCACGCGCCGGGGCGAAAAGGGAGTGATACATGAAGTTCGCAACGAAGACGATCCACGCGGGCCAGCCGTCGGAGCCGGAAACGGGCGCGCTCGTCGCCCCGATTTTCCAGACCTCGACCTACGAACAGGAAGCCCCCGGTCAGGACAAGGGTTTCTCCTACTCGCGCACGAATAATCCCACGCGCCAGCGGCTCGAGGGAGTGCTCGCGGCGCTCGAAGGCGTCGAATACGCCGCCGCGTTTGCCTCCGGACTGGCGGCCGAGAACGCGGTGTTGCAGGCGTATCTGCGCCCCGGCGACGAGGTCGTGATTCCTCTCGACGTGTACGGCGGCACGTACCGAATCCTGAACAAGGTCTACCAGCCAATCGGCGTGGTCGTGAAGCAGATCGACACGGGCGATCTGGCGGCGGTTGAGAAGGCGGTCACCAAGAAAACGCGCTTCCTCTGGATCGAGTCGCCGACGAACCCGCGCCTCCTGATCACGGACATCAAGGCAGCCGGCAAACTGGCGCACGCGCAGGGCGCGCTCGTCGTGGTGGACAACACCTTTGCCACTCCCTGTTTCCAGCAGCCGTTCGAGTTGGGCGCGGACATCGTGGTCCACAGCGTCACGAAGTATCTCGCCGGGCATTCGGACACGGTGCAAGGCGCCGCGCTCGCCAAGGATGCGGCCGTTTTCGAACCGATTAAGTTCCTGCAAAACGCCACGGGCGCGGTTCCTTCCCCGTTCGACTGTTGGCTCACGATGCGCGGGTTGAAAACGCTCGAATTGAGGATGCAGCGGCACCAGGAAAACGCCACGGCGATCGCGCACGCCTTGCACGGGCATCCGCTCGTCCGCCAGGTATACTTCCCCGGCCTCCCGAGCCATCCGGGCCACGAAATCGCGCGGCGGCAGATGACCGGCTTCGGCGGCATGGTTTCGATCGACCTTAACGGAACCGTCGAGGACGTTTCGCAGTTCGCATCGTCGCGGCGCTACTTCATGCTCGGCGAAAGCCTGGGCGGCGTGAAGGCGCTGATCTGCCATCCGGCGACAATGACGCACGCCTCGATTCCCGCCGAGGCCCGCGCGCAGCTGGGCCTTACCGACACGCTGCTTCGCCTCTCGCCAGGATGCGAGAACTCGGAAGACCTTGTCGAGGATCTGCTCGAAGGACTCGCCGAACTCGAGCGCGCGCAGGCTGCCCGCAAACCGGTTGGCGCTTCGGCCCGCTAAGGCACGGCGAAATCGCAACTCTGTTGGCGGCAAGAGATGCTCGAAGATATGCTCTTTGAGCGTACGGACTCTTCTTCTTCCGCCTGATCTTCTTCTGTACTTCGGAACAGTCCCACCCGCAACGCTTTGTGCTAGCGTGGATGCGGTATGCTCGCGAACGTCACAACATCAACAATCAACCCCGCCGTGGGGCAAGAACGCTTCTCCACCTCCTCTGCGTCTTCAATGTCCTCTGCTTTCCTTACATTCCTAGTCGACACTCCGGCGATTAGAAACACCCGCAACCTATAAGAAACAAACGATGGCGGCGCTTTCTAATCGACACAATATCGGCAGGAGTCAATTGCGCCTGGATTTCTCTTCGCCGCATGCCCTGACTCTTCTTGCCGGCTTTCTTGTTCTGCCATTTCGACCACGCGGCCTGCGATAGAATGCGGCTGGGTTCTCAACCAGGAGGCGATCGTGTCGCGGAAAGTTCGATGGGGAGTGCTGGGCGTGGCGTCCATCGCCGTCCGCCGGGTGATCCCGGCGATGCAGAAGGGCGAGTGGAGCGGCGTGGTGGCCATCGCCTCGCGCGAGCTGTCCAAGGCCGAGCGGGCGGCGGAAGCGCTCGGAGTTCCCAAGGCCTACGGATCGTACGAGGAGTTGCTCGCCGATCCCGCGATCGAGGCGATCTACAATCCGCTGCCGAACAACCTGCACGTGCCGTGGTCGATTCGCGCTGCAGAGGCGGGAAAACACGTCCTGTGCGAGAAGCCGCTGGGCGTCACGGCGGATGAAGCAAGGAATCTGCTCGCCGTACGCGACCGGACGGGAGTGAAGATCGGCGAGGCGTTCATGGTGCGCACGCACCCGAGGTGGCTGCGGACGCGCGAACTTGTGCAAGCCGGGAGGATCGGGCAGTTGCGCGTAATTTCAGGCTCGTTCAGCTACTTCAATCAGGACTCCGGGAACATACGCAATATGCCCGAACACGGCGGAGGGGCGCTGCTGGACATCGGCTGCTATCCGGTTACGCTGTCGCGGTTCATGTTCGGGGAGGAGCCGTCGCGCGCGATGGGACTCGTCGATCGCGATCCGGAGGCGAAGACCGACCGGCTGACGTCGGCGATCCTCGAATTCCCTTCCGGGCAGGCGGTCTTCACGTGCAGCACGCAGCTTGCGTATCACCAGCGAATGGCTTTGCTGGGAACCACGGGACGGATCGAGATCGAGAGACCCATCAACCCGCCGAACGACCAGCCGAGCCGGATTCTGATCGACGACGATCCCGGCGATCCGTCCGGAGCGGGCATCACGGCCGAAACCATCGACGCCTGCGATCAGTTCACGATCCAGGGCGACCTTTTCTCGCGGGCCATACGCGAGGGCGGCGAAGTTCCCGTTCCGCTCGAAGACTCGATTCGCAACATGCGCGCGATCGACGCGATTTTCCGCTCGGCCGAATCCGGCAACTGGGAGCGGCCGTGAGGCCCTATTCAGCGCGGCTTGCGCGCGGTGATGATGCTGTAGTCGAGGATCACTTCGCGATACTCCGGGGCCGCGAAGCCCACGGCGTCGAGAAAGCCTTCGATCTCCGCGATCGAATAGCACCTCCCTTCCGTCCCCGCCATGATAAACACGGAATGCGCGGCGATCCGCAGAGGACCGGTTTTCTCGCGATTGAGATGCCGGTCGTGGATCACCACAAGCCCGCCCGGAGGAAGCGCCGCGAACGATTTCTCGAGCAGCAGCTTCACCGTCGGCGCGTCCCAATCGTGCAAAGCGTTCGACCAGAGATGAACGTCGCAAACGGTGGGCAGCGGGTCCGCGAACATGTCCCCTGCAACCACATCGACGCGCTCGGAGAAACCGCGCCCGGCAATGCACTTCTGCGTTACGCGATCGACCGGCGGCTTTTCAAAAACAGTGGCTTTCAAATGAGGATGCGCGGCGGCAATGCAGCAGGCGTAGATGCCCGACCCGCCGCCGATGTCGAGCATGCTGTGGTGCGTTTTCAGATCGAGCCGCGCGGCCAAGACCGGGCCGACGTACATGCCGCGGGAATCCATGGTGCCCGTGAATTGCTCGGCGAAAGTGTCGTCTTCCATCGCCTCCGCCCAGGGCTTTCGGGCCTTGCTGCCGGCCCAGCCGCCGGGTTTGTCCGTGTGCAGAGTTTCGAGCAATCCCTGGTAAATGGGACGGTCGACGAAATGAGCGAAGTAGGGGCCGACGAACCACGGCGAGTCTCGCACCAGAAACTCGCGCGCCATTTCCGTGAGATGAAATACGCCGGCTTTCTTTTCGAGGTAGCCCATCGCGCAAAAGAGCGTGAGCATCACATCCACGGGCCTTTCGGCAAGGCCGAGCGAGGCGCAGATCGCTGGTGTGTCCGCGGGCGATTTCGCAAGCCAGGAAAAGAGGTCGAGCCCGACGATCGCGGCGGCCACAAGCTCCGGCGCGTAGATGCCGTCGCGGTGGCGGAAAATCTCCGTCGGGTCGGTATTGGGTCTGCGGGTCAGGTCGTCCACGTACGACATGGTAAGACAGTTTCACACGGCCGCACACTGCCGTTCTCAGTTTTGTAACCTAACCGGCGCGCGATTTTGATATCTTTGAAACCGAAACGAGGCTACTCGCCGATGCAAATCCGCCACGACTGGACTCGGGACGAAATCCGGAGCGTCTACCGTCTCCCCCTGCCGGAACTGATTTTTCAGGCCCAACTCGCGCATCGCGCCTTTCACAAACCCGACGAAGTCCAGCTCTGCCGCCTGCTCTCGATCAAGACGGGCGGGTGTCCCGAGGATTGCGCCTACTGCTCGCAGAGCGCGCACTACAAGACCGGCGTCGTTCGCGAGGAGGTGATGGATCCCATTGCGGTCCGCGAGGCCGCCAAGCGGGCGAAGAATGAAGGCGCCACGCGTTTCTGCATGGGCGCCGCCTGGCGGCAGGTTTCGGACGGCGAGAATTTCGAGCGCGTGCTCGACATGGTCCGCGCCGTCGCCGCGCTCGATATGGAAGTCTGTTGCACACTCGGCATGCTCACCGAATCGCAAGCCAAGCGGCTGAAGTCCGCCGGCCTCACGGCGTACAACCACAATCTCGACACATCACCCGAGTTTTACGGCAACGTGATCACCACCCGTGTCTACGAAGACCGGCTGCAAACGATCACCCACGTGCGCAAGGCGGGCATCACCGTGTGCTGCGGCGGAATTCTGGGGATGGGCGAATCCGACGAGGACCGGGTGGGTTTGCTGCACGAGCTGTCGCGCTTGAATCCACATCCGGAAAGCGTGCCGATCAACATGCTGGTGCGAAACGAAGGAACGCCGCTTGCGGACGTGGAAGAACTCGATCCGCTCGTCATGGTCCGGGCCATCGCAGCGGCGCGCATCCTGATGCCTGCGTCGAGAGTGCGGCTCGCGGCCGGCAGGCGCCAGATGTCGCCTGAGGCGGTGACGCTCTGTTTTCTCGCGGGTGCGAATTCCATCTTCACGGGCGAAAAACTCCTGACCACTCCGAATCCGGCAGTGGATGCGGACCGGCGGCTTCTCGAGAGTCTGGGAATGAGGGCAATGCAAGGTGCCTGACATGAGCGAGGGCGCGATTCAGAAACGCATGGCGAGGGAGCTCGAGTCGCTCGGCGAGCAATCTCAGCTTCGCACGCTCGAGATCATCAATCCCGCTGCGGGCAGCATCAACCTTAGCTCGAACGACTATCTTGGGCTATCGACCGACCCACGCCTGAAACAAGCGCTAATGGAAGCGGTGGCTCGAACGGAATCCACCGGATCGACCGGTTCGCGGCTGCTTTCCGGCAATTCCCTCGAATGGGAGGAATTGGAATCTGAATTCGCGGATTTTGCCGGCACGGAAGCGGCGCTTTATTTCGGCTCGGGATACGCCGCGAATGTGGGACTGCTCAGTTCCCTGCTGCGGCCCGAGGACACCGTTTTCTCCGATGCGCTGAACCACGCGAGCCTGATCGATGGCATCCGGCTTTCGCGCGCGGCGAAAGTTATCTACCCGCACGGCGACCTGCGATTCCTCGAAAGCGCGCTGCGCGAATGCGCGACTGGTCCCGGCGCGCGCGCGATCGTCACCGAGACCGTCTTCAGCATGGAGGGCGACGTCGCGCCGGTCGGCGACCTGCTGGATTTGGCGCGACGCTACCGGGCCGAATTGGTGATCGACGAGGCGCACGCAACCGGTGCGTGCGGCCCTGACGGCCGCGGAATTGCCGCCGAGATGGGGGTGGAGCGCGAGGCTCTCGCCGTCGTGCACACCTGCGGGAAGGCTTTGGCAAGTGCCGGCGCGTTCGTTTGCGGCCGGAGGACGCTAAGGAACTATCTGATCAATCGCGCGCGAACTTTCATTTTCAGCACGGCGATGCCGCCGTATCTGGCGGGCCAGATTCGCTCGGCGATTTCGCTGGCGCGCGAAGCGGAAAACAAGCGGGCGCATCTGCGCCGGATTGCCTCCGCGCTGCGCGAGGGACTGGCGGCGGCCGGCCTCAACATCGGTACGAGCTCAACGCACATCGTGCCCATCCTGCTCGGCAGCAACGAGATGGCGCTGCATGTGGCGAGCGAACTCCAACGCAGCGGCTTTGCGGCAAGGGCCGTACGGCCGCCGACGGTTCCTCCAGGGACCGCGCGCATTCGAATATCGCTCACCAGCAGGATCACTCTCGACGACATTCGCCGTCTTGTCGCCGCAACGGACGCGGCGTGCAAGTCGTTCGCGCGAGCAGCGTCCGGCAACGCCGTGCATGCCTAGGCGTTTTTTCATCACTGGAACGGACACGGGCGTGGGCAAGACCGTGGTCTCGGCCTTGCTCTGCGCCGCCCTCGATGCGATCTATTGGAAACCGATTCAGACGGGCACGCGCGAGGGCACCGACTGCGAGACGGTGATGCGTCTTGCGCGATTGCCCCAATCGCGGACGATTCCCGAGGCGTATCGTTTTGCTCCTCCGGTCTCGCCGCATCTGGCCGCGCGGCTGGCCGGCGTGCGAATCGATCTGCGGAAAATCCGGATGCCGCGAATCGCATCGGGCGAGAATCTGATCGCGGAGGGCGCGGGCGGCGCGCTCGTCCCCATTAACAGCACGCAGTTCATGACCGACCTGATGCGGCAACTGAGGCTGCCGGTCCTTCTCGTGGCTCGCACCTCGCTCGGCACGATCAATCACACGCTGCTGTCGATCGAGACGCTGCGTGCGGCGCGGCTCGATGTCCGAGGCGTGATCATGGTGGGCAAGCCGAATCGCGAGAATCGGAAAGCCATCGAACACTACGGCCAAATTGAGGTCGCCGGTGTCGTGCCCTTCTTGAAGAAGATCGACCGCAAGGCTCTTCTGGAGGTCTTTCGCAAGAATTTCGATGGCAAGGCTTTTCGCGGATGAACCCGGAACTGCAAATCTGGCATCCGTTCACGCAAGAGGCGCTCGATCCGGCGCCGATGCGGATCACGAAGACCGAGGGCGTGTACCTCTACACCGCCGATGGACGGCGGCTGATCGACGCAATCTCCTCGTGGTGGACGAACCTGCACGGGCACGGCCATCCGGCGATCGTGTCGGCCATCGCCCAGCAAGCCGCAAAGGTCGATCACGTGCTGCTCGCAGGCTTCACTCACGATGCAGTCGAAGAACTGCGCGAGTGCTTGCGGAAGATTCTACCGAAGGAGACTGGTCCACATCTTTTTCTCCGACGACGGCTCGACGGCCGTCGAAGTGGCGCTGAAGATGGCGGTGCAGTATTGGCAGAACATTGGTTGGCCCGGGAAGAAAGGCATCGTCGCGCTGGAACACGCGTATCACGGCGACACGGTCGGAGCCATGTCGGTCGGCGCTGAGTCGGGTTTTACGCTTCCGTTCCGCGAGCTGCTCTTTCCGGTCCACCGCGTTCATTCCGCCTACTGCTACCGGTGCCCGGTCGGGAAGACGCGAGCGACCTGCGACATCGACTGCGTCGAGAAACTGAGGAGATTGCTCGAAGAAAAACACGGCGAGATTGCGGCGGTGATCGTCGAACCCCTGCTGCAAGGCGCGGGCGGCATGATCGTGCATCCGGTCGAGTTCCTTCAGCGTGTACGGCGGCTTTGCAGCGAGCACGGCGTGCTGCTCATCGCGGATGAAGTTCTGACCGGCTTCGGGCGCTGCGGAAAAATGTTCGCCTGCGAGCTGGCCGGCGCGGTTCCCGATCTGATGTGCCTGTCGAAAGGGCTGACGGGCGGAGTGCTTCCGATGGGTGCGACGCTCTGCACGCGGGAAATCCACGAGGCGTTCGTCGGCACGGACCGCGCGCGCACCTTCTACCACGGCCATTCGTACACGGGAAATCCGATCGCGGCAGCCGCCGCCGTCGCAAGCTGCCGGATTTTCGAGCGCGAGCCGGTGTTTGACCGGATCGCGAAGATCGCCGAGATTCACCGCGAACGGCTCGCCGCGATCGAGAACCATCCGGCCGTCGGCAACGTCCGATCGATCGGCACGATGGCGGCGGTGGAACTCCGGGCCGACGACGCCGGATACGCTTCGAAGCTGCGTCCGAAGCTCTACAAGTTCTTTATCGACGCGGGCGTGTTGTTGCGTCCTCTGGGTAACATCGTTTACATTCTGCCGCCCTATACGATATCGCCCGACGAGCTGCACTACGTGCACGACCGAATCGTGGAATCGCTGTCTCTCTGCTAGTATTGGGCCGCTCCGGCGAGAGCATGCGACAAAGACAGGCTGCGAGGTTTCGTGACAAAGGCAGGTGACAATCGGGAAGCCTCTTGTGGTCGGAATCGGCGGCAGCACGCGTGCCGCTTCCACCACGGATCGCGCCCTTCAATTGGCTCTGAAGGCCGCGGAAGAGACCGGCGCGCGCACGTCCTATTTCGGCGGAGCGTTTCTCTGCAAGCTCCCCGCGTACGCTCCGGAGAATCGCGAGCGAAATTCGGAGCAGCGCCAGCTTGTGGAAGAGGTGCGAATGGCCGACGGCCTCATCGTCGCGACGCCGGGCTACCACGGCGGTGTTTCCGGGCTGGTGAAGAATGCGATTGACCTGCTCGAGGACCTCCGCGAGGACAAACGGTGCTACCTGGACGGGCGCGCGGTGGGGTGCATCGTCACGGCATTCGGCTGGCAGACGTGCGGGAGTACGCTCATGGCGCTGCGCGCGATCGTCCACGCGCTGCGTGGCTGGCCGACGCCGCTCGGCGCCGCGCTGAATACCGCCGAGCCCATCTTCGACGCCGGCCGGCGGATGCGCGGACCAGAAGGCCGCGATGCAGCTCGCCACCGTCGGCCGCCAGGTAGTCGAATTCGCCAGGAATTTTCGCCGGTGAAGGAATAGCCAAGCATCGCTAGATGGCGATGGCTTCGGAAAAACCCACAGCGGAATCATCCGTTCCCGCGAACACGCCGTCGCGCAAAGTCACGCTTTTTCCTGAAATCGACGCCACGCGCTCTCCGGGCAAAACAATACCGGCGAGATTCAACGGATCGGCGGCGGAAATCATCACCATCTCGCCCGAAGGTGCGTCTTTACGCATCGCACGCAAGGATTCGACCGCGATCGGCAGCGCAAATTGCTCTCCCAGAAAACCGCTTACGAAATGGCCACCGCGAACCTGACCGCGATCTTCTAGGCGGCGAAATCCAATCAGCAATTCGCGCCACCGGGGAACAATCGCTTCTCGAGCGGTCATCTCGCGGAAAACCACGCCATACCGATTCAGGAGCATCCAGCAAGTGGCCTCGGCAATTTGCTCCGTCTTAGGTGTTTCACCCGAATAGAGAAGCGACCATCGGCCGACGCTGTGACGGGGCCGCGCGCCGTGACCCTCTTCCCTGGCCGGCGCGGCGCTTTGGATCGATCAAGGCGCGGATGTTATCAAAGCCGTCGGCCGTGATCATTCCAGCCGCCACCAATTCCCATAGGGCGAATTCGACCTCGGATTTCAGTTTTCCCGTGCCGCGAACAAGATCCGCAAAAAAGGAAGCTCCGCGCTGCCGCAAATAACTCAAGGCCTCGCGCGCGGCCTGACTCAAGCCTCGAGGTTCTTCCGCGTCATCACCCGCATGACGCTGGATCATCCAATCGGCATCTTCGCGGATAAAAAACGCAATCGGAGCGACACTTGTGGGAATCACTCGACGGTTCGCGAGCGCCGGTTCCGCCAGTGTCGCAGGATGCGGCGAAAGCCGGCCCCATCCTACGGCTCCAGTCAGGCAGAGCTGGTCGAGCACTTTGGGGTTGTAATTGGCGATGCGGCGAGCGAGAATTTGCCGCTCCCACGCGTTTGCGGGCGCCTCAAATCCTTGCAATTGCTTGAGCGCTTCGAGCGTGCCGTGTTCGCCCAAAAGCTGGGTACCGGGCGCCACGTGCTGCCACCTCAAAAGCCATCGCATGAATTGCGCGGCACTCACGGGTTGGGTCTGGCTGCGCAAGGTCCCCAAAGTCAGGCGGTGAATGCGGGCCAGCAAACGGCGGTCGCACCACTCCATTTCGTGGCTGCCAGTGAAGTTGCCCCTTAGCACCGAGCCGCTCGCTTCCAATCGCAAAATGGCTTTTTCGATCTCCGCAACGCCCAACCCGAGAAGATTGTTCAAGGCAGGAATCGTGACAATCCCGGCGTGGGCCATCCAGCCTGCCACACAAGCGGCCAGAGCTTCGTCGCGCGAAGGCTGCGGCTCCTCGAGATCGGCCGGAGCGGAATCGAAATGCGCGTCCGGAAAAAGCGCCGCGAATGCGGCTGCCTTTTCTACCGCGAGCCAATATACGCGCTCTCCCACGATTCCACGGACGGCCCGGCGGTCCGAGACCAGGCGGGCAAACAATGCGGTCCAGCTCGCGACCGAACGCATCGCCAGGTCGTCAACCCCGGACGCCCCGCCCTCGAAGCCTTCCGGCGTCCAGATCACACCTGGATCGGCACAGGCCGGGAAAGCGATGAACGTTTGCAGGGAATCATGCAGTTCATCGGCATCGCGAACATCCGGCCACGCTTCGTCGCGCACCTGAGCGATCGCGGCAGGGTCCAACCGGCCGATCTCTGAAAGAACGGCTTCGGGCAGCGCCCGGCGCATTTCCACGGCTCGCGCGCGACGTTCCTCGAGCGGGGCGTCGTCGAGGTATGCGTATGGATTTGCATTCAGAATCTCGTGGGAAAACTGTGACGGCAACGGAGTATCCACGGCAAGGCACTGGATCTGGTTCGATCGAATGGCTCGCAGGACCTCCTTCAATCCTTCGACGTCCATCGCCTCCGTAAGCGAATCCTTCATCGTCTCGCGCACTAGCGGGTGATTGGGAATCTGAATCTCGCCCGAGATATTTTCCTGGCAGGCCAGCGCCTCGGGAAAGACGGCGGCCAGAAGATCGTCGGACCGCATCCGCTGGATTTGCGGCGGCACTTTCTTTCCGCCCATGAAGCGCAGCAGGGCCAGCGCCCGCCCCGCGACCCAGCGCCAGCGCGTCCCGAAAACCGGCGAGGCCAACACTGCCTGTTCCAAGAGTTTTTCCACGCTTTCCGGCTGCAAGAAGTGAAATACGTCATCGAGCGGGAAGCTGTGTTGCTCGCCAAGAGAGATATTCAACCCGTTGTCGGTTGCGGCCGCCTGCAATTCGAAATTGAACGACCGGCAGAAACGCTTTCGAAGCGCCAGCCCCCAGGCCTTGTTGATTCGCCCGCCGAACGGGGCGTGGATCACAAGCTGCATTCCGCCGCTCTCGTCGAAAAATCGCTCCGCGACAATCGTTTGCTGCGTGGGTACGGCCCGGAGAACAGCGCGCCCAGCCACCAGATATTCGACAGCCTGCTCGGCGCCGGCTCGATCGAGTCCGCATTCCCGTTGCAGCCAACTGACGGCAGCCGCGGCCTCGCCCGCGTTTTCGCGAATCTGACCCGGCGAAAAACCCTCCGTGAGGGAATCGATTTTCGCGCGCACCTCAGCAACTTGCTGCGAAAGCTCCGTGGTGCGCGAGGGCGCTTCCCCCCGCCAGAAGGGAACGTTCGGCGGAGCGCCATTCGCATCTTCCACCAGCACGGTTCCAGCCTGGACTCGCCGAATTCGCCAAGAGCTATTCCCGAGGAGAATAATGTCGCCGCGAAGGCTTTCCACCGCGAAGTCTTCGTCCACAGTGCCCACGACGAACCCCTCCGGCTCCGCTCTGACCGTGTACAGCGCATTGTCGGGAATCGCTCCGCCGCTGGTGATCGCGGCGAGCCGGGCGCCGCGTCGTCCTCGAAGCCGCTTATTGACGCCATCGCGATGCAGGTACGCGCCGTAGCGTCCCCGGCGCGCCGCAATGCCGTCCGAGAGCATCTCGATGATTTCGTCGAACTCCGGCCGCTCGAGATTGCGGTATGAGTAGGCGCGCCGAACGAGCGCAAATAGGTCGTCTTCCGCCCATTCTTCGGCTGCGCACGCGGCCACCACTTGCTGAGCCAGCACGTCCAAAGGACATTCGGGAATGATGATGCGATCGAGTTCGCCCAGCCGAATCGACCGGACGAGCGCGGCGCATTCGACCAATTCATCGCGCGTTGTGGCGAAGAATCGCGCCTTCGGGATCGCTCCCCGCCAGTGACCCGAGCGGCCCGCGCGTTGCAGCGCAACGGCAACAGAGCGAGGCGAACCAATCTGGCAGACCAGATCCACCGTTCCGATATCGATTCCCAGCTCGAGGGATGCTGTGGCAACGAGCACGCCTATTTCGCCTGCTTTGAGCTTTCCCTCCACGGCCAACCTCCGCTGGCGGGAGAGGCTGCCATGATGCGAGGCCACCGCATCGTGGCCCAGGAGCGAAGCGAGATGATGGGCGACTCTTTCCGCAAGCCGCCGTGTGTTGACAAACACAAGCGTCGAGCGATGCTGCCTTACCAGATCGGCGATCCGCTCGTAAATTTCGTCCCACATTTCATTGGAGGCCACGGGACCAAGCTCACTTGCGGGCACTTCGACGCCGAGATCGAGTTCGCGCCGCTGCGCCACCTGCACGATGGTCGGAACAGGCCGGTCACTTCCAGCAAGAAACTGGGCGATCAGCCCGATCGGCTTCTGTGTGGCGGAAAGGCCGATCCGCGCCGGCCGCCGTCCCGTGAGCGCGTCCAGACGCTCCAGAGACAGGGCGAGATGCGCCCCGCGCTTGTCGTCCGCGATGGCGTGGATTTCATCCACGATCACGGTTTTGACGCCGGCAAGTATTTCCCTGCTCTTCGCGGCAGTCAGCAGAATGTACAGAGATTCCGGGGTAGTCACGAGGATGTGCGGCGGCCGCTTCAACATGGCCTGCCGTTCGTGCATCAATGTGTCGCCCGTTCGCACCGCCGTGCGAATCTCCGGCATCAACAATCCCCGCCGACCGGCGAGTTGGAGTATTTCTCCGAGTGGCGCGGCCAGATTCTTTTGAATATCGTTGCCCAGCGCTTTTAGCGGGGAGACGTAAAGCACCTCGGTCACATCTTGCAATTCTCCGGAAAGCGCCTTGCGCACCAGACGGTCAATGCACGCCAGAAAAGCCGCGAGGGTCTTGCCTGAGCCCGTCGGTGCGCAAATCAGCGTGTCTTTCTGCGCGAGGATGTGCGGCCAGCCCTGCTCTTGAGGTTCGGTCGGCGTGCCAAATCTGCTCACGAACCATTCCCGAACGAGCGGATGCGCCCATTCCAGGCTGGCTTGACCCTCAATATTCGAGGCGGAGAGATTCATAAGACGTCCAAGAAAAACGAAGTGTCCAGATGGCGAATACAACTCTATTGTCCTCGAATCTCAATCAAGAAGCAAAACGCCCGAAAGCGTTGGGTAGGACTCTAATGTGGGAAGGGTGGGATTCGAACTTGAGGCGCTTCGCGGGCGTCCGAGCCCGCCGCCGAAATCCCGGTGGTCGCCGGGGACGACGGACGGGCGTGGCGGTGGACGCAGTCTCGTGCGAACTCTCCTCTGTCTCAATTCCCTTCTAACAGGCCCACGGCCGCTTCGAGACCGACGAAGAGAACAACCTCTGAGAAGCTCATCGCCGCTTGTCCGACTTGAGGAACGTTCCTTGCTGAAGCTCGTTAAACGCCTCGCGTAGCTGCTCCTGGTTGTTCATCACGATCGGCCCGTACCACGCAACCGGTTCCTGAAGAGGCTTGCCGGAGACGAGGAGGAAGCGTATTCCGTCGGGCCCAGCTTGCACAACGACTTCGTCGCCGCTGTCGAAGAGCACGAGCGAGCGGTCGCCCGCTTCTTTCGGGGGTGCCGTGTCCAACCAGCCGACCGATTCGGTCGGCACGGCAAGGGGACCGGACGCATTGCAGAACTTCCCCGAGCCCGCAAAGACGTAAGCAAACGCGTGGCGGGTTATCTCGACCGGCAGCGTCTTTCGCCTGCCCGGAGGGACCGACACGTCGATGTAGACTGGGTCGGCCGCGATGCCCACGATCGGGCCCTTCTTTCCCCAGAAAGTGCCGCAGACGATGCGAGCACGGGTGCCATCGTCGTCGGTGATTTCCGGAATTTCCACCGCTTTCACCTCCTGATAACGCGGCTCCGTCATTTTCAGCGACGCTGGGAGGTTGGCCCACAACTGGAAGCCGTGCATCCGGCCCTCCGGATCGCCTTTGGGCATTTCCTGGTGGATGATGCCGCGACCTGCGGTCATCCACTGAATGTCGCCAGCAGCGATCGCGCCACGGTTGCCGATGCTGTCGCCGTGCTCGACGGTTCCAGCGAGAACATAGGTGATCGTCTCAATGCCGCGATGGGGATGCCACGGGAAGCCCGCCAAGTAATCCTCCGGAACGTCATTGCGGAAATCGTCCAGAAGGAGAAATGGGTCAAAATCAGATGTCTCGTGGAAACCGAATGCGCGGCGCAAGTGAACGCCCGCACCTTCGATGGTCGGCTGTGAAGTGATGAGTCGCTTGACTGGTCGAATGGACACAGGAGCCTCCAGTAATAACAGTCTCAGCTATTTCCAAATACTGGCACAGCGGCACCATGAATCACTTTCGCGCCATCGCCGCACAGGAACACGATGACACGCGCAATGTCTTCCGGCTTCGGCCACTTCGCGAAATCTGCCTTGGGCATTGCTTTCCGGTTTGCCTCCGTATCAATGATGCTGGGGAGAACCGAGTTCACACGGATTCCGGTACCTTTCAGGTCTTCGGCAAGAGAATCCATCATGGCAACCGCAGCAGCCTTAGAAGCCGCATAAGCAGCGGCACCAGCACCATGATCAAGCGCAGCTTTAGCCGCGACGTTTACAATCGCCCCACTGCCTTGCTTGAGCATTACCCTTACCGCGGCACGCGACAGCGCATAACCTGAACGCAAGTTCAACGCCAGCATCTGATCGAAGACCTTCGTATCCAGTTCCCATAATTTCACGCCGCCCGCGTATCCGCCGACCGTGTTCACCATAGCGTCGAGTTGCCCGTGTCGCGCGACAATTCCTTCGACGAGTTTACCCACTTCCGCTTCATCTGTGACATCGACATCGTGGCCGTCGAGTTGGGAGCCGTTGCCGACAGCTAGATTCTTCAGGGTATCGAGCTCTTCCTGCTTTCTATAGGTGACGATGACACGGGCGCCTTCTTCCAGGAACGCCAGACTTACAGCGCGTCCCAATCCGCCCGTACCTCCGGCCACCAATACCACTCTAGCTTTCGGTGTCATGTTGGATTTCATACTTCTTGTCCCCTAATATTAGTATTCCGTCCTGGCGTCAACTACTCCTGCAACGAGTGAGGTTCCTTATCCCAATGTCGTGCATGCAACAAGACTCCCGCTACTCGCCGCCGAGCCTTGCGCGACTAGCGCGCGGCCAGACTATGTAGTTCGGCAATATAGCCGCCGGGAAATTGCACGATGGCCGCGTCCCGCTGATCGGCAGTATAGGGAGCGACCAGGATCGCGACTCCGGCCGCTTTGGCCTTGGCGAGGGTATTCGCGAGGTTCGCGACCTCGTATCCGGTCGTCTCCCGTCCGTAAGGATACGGAAGATGGCCATCCGTCACGAGCACGGTCAGCTTGCCGAAGTTGGATTGGATCCTGATTCGCCGATAGGTGTCAGTCGGCCGCCCGATTTCGACGCCGGGCGCATGTGCATCGTCGGAAACGACTTTGCCATGAGAGAAGGCAACGAAGCTGCGAATGAACGCGGCCACCCTGTCGGCCGATACGTAGACACGGTTTTCCGGAATGGTCTGGAGCGGCGCGTAGGACGGCGCGGTCGTATGCCAGTACAGCTGCATATTCACACCGCCGGGCCATTGGATGATGACATCCCGCCCGATCGGATCGTTAAACGGAGTGACGAGGACATCCGCGCCCGTCGCACGAGCGGCGAGGACCGCCGCATCCATGTCCGTCACCAGACAGCCTGTCCTTTCGGCTCCGAACGGATACGGAATCGGCGTCTGGAAACCGAAAACTGAAAAGACCCCCACCGGCGTAGACACCGCCTGCCACATGGTGCTGCTTGGAGTCGGCGTGATAGTGATGACGCCCTGCTTGGAACTGGTGCCGCCGAAAGTGGCTAGAAGACTAGCAACGAAGCGGTCGAAATCTTCTGGCGTGACATAGACGTGGGTCGTATCGTATTGCGGCGCCACGGCCACATTCGGCGTCGCGGCAGCGGCTTGAGCGACCCCCGGTGCGGTACCAGGCAGCAGCGACAGATGGGCACTTCCCACAGCCAGAAGGACCGCGACAGCGGTGATGGCAAGGGCTCTGTTCACAACCACCGGAATCTCCTTTCTTGACCGCGAATCAAGGTCTCAATTGAGGGATAGGCTTGCCGTCGGGACCAAAGCGCTCGATCTTGGCGCTGTCGTCAGGTCCCGCGCGCACGTCTAAACGTCGCACACCGTTCGAGTCCACCAATACGACACCCGATTCGCCGGCATTGTTGAGGAAGATATAGCTGGATGCCCCGCCAGGATGATCGAACTTCACATGCGCACCTTTGTTGTCCACCTCCAGCACTGCCGTGGGTCCTTTCAGGTCAGGGTTGGCCAGCTTTACCGCCGGATGCCCAGTCGAGCAGGACCTCGGTGCCTAGCGCGCCTTCGTCTGAAGCAAGCGAATGACTGGGTCACCCGAGTCCGGTGTTTTCTCTCCAAGATGGCGGAGAGGGTGGGATTCGAACCATTGAATGCGAGAGCCTTGTACCGTCTTGCATGGCATTGTTCGGACACGGGAAACAAAGCACTTATCGGAATTTCGGCTTCCGCCCGATCTTATCGACGTGTTCTGAAGCCTAATTCCCACGGAGGATGTAGCACAGCAACGGAAAATGTAGCACGCGACTGTAGCTCCGTTACATCCCAATTTTCTTGCTGAGTTCGGTAGTCATGCCGCCCAATTTCTCGAACCGCTCAGCGATCCGCTTCATGATCTTCTGGTCCGCTGCGGTCTCGCCGGAAGGCAGGAAGCGATACCAGCGCGCTAGTTGCTCTTTGTCGGCCCTCTCGACTTCTTCGATTGTCGGGAATCCCTTCATTGGAACACCGTTAGTTTTCCACTCTACCACACCTCGAATATGCAACGCCTATGATGCGACAATTTGCAGTTGTCGATTCCTACTGTAGGAGGACATCCAATCGGCAGTACATCAGATTCTGGAAGTGATCGTGGCCCTCAAAAGTCCAACGAAAGAGAATTTGTTGTTGATAATGCTTGGACTTACCTGCTGTGTCGTTTAGCCTGATTTGGTGTGGTTTAGGTCGATTGATTACGACTTGCACCATTCTTGGTGCATGGTAGCGCTGAGTTTCGCATCGTTTTAGTTAGAGTTATGCAGATCGTCAGAGCGGGACAACAAGAGCTTGTACGCCAGCGCCGGAGCGACGCGCCTTTACGCGAACTCGCTGGGCTTTCAGCGCGGTTCCGTCACTAGTGGACCACCAAGCGAGATTTTCGACAGCTTCCGCCTCGACACTTTCTCCCGAAAAGACTTTGTAGATTACTGACCGTGAGGGGGTTCTCATATTTGGGAAGATCGTCAAACTCGATTCTCGCGCGGGCTCGTTTGCCTGAACCTTGAGTGCTCGCAATTCCGGTGAGGGCGTATCGGAGAAGCCAAAGGTACCCTGGGGTAACGCATCTCTATCTCGCTTTTTAAGACCCGATCCGGCATATATAAGAATGCAGGGGGAAGGCCACGCATTCGCGATACCAATGAGTGAAGCCTGGCCACTCGCTTGGGGACAATGTTGCATCCGGATTCTCTCCACCGCCTCGAAAGAAATTTCTCCCTGAGCGCGGGGTGCGAGCATTTCATGCCAGAAACCAAATCGCCCGGCGATGACTTCCATAAGCGCCTCTTCAGGGTCCCTGACCTGCCCGGTCTGAGCGTGAGTGCGCGCGAAGCTGAGTCGTAGCTGGTCGGTCAAGGTGAGCAGATGGGCGAGTTCGTGCCACTTTGAATAGTAGGCGCGACCATTCTTTTCGGCGCGACAGTCGATCACAGATACGTACGGGCGCTGCCACCTTTTTTTGTTCAGAAGCTTATAGGTTATGGCCAAGACATCCACCGAAAGATCTGTCGTGAGCGTCGCGAAGGCCCTCTCATCTGAGGCTAAATACTGCTTTTGGAGTTCAAGGAGCTCATTATCCGAGTGAATTTCGACAAACGTAGTGCCGAGGGCGGTTGCGACAGCACCGAGAAGTTGGTCCAACGTTGCGCACTTAAACTCCCGGGCGACCCGTTGCACCTTTTTGTTGCAGAAACGCAGAATCGACGTAACCGGATCGGACTCGGGATTAATTCCGAGGTCTGCGGCAAGCTTCCAGATTTGCGGACTGTTTTTGAGCGTGCCCGCCATTTAGCCGTACACCTTTCTGATTGCTTTATACAGCTCCTTCCAATCGTCCACGCCAAAACGCTTCAAAGACTTGGTACTTCTCCTGGCGATGACTGATTGGTTTGCCTCCAAAAGCTCGAGCGTTTGCGCATAGCTGAGTTTCAATTGCTGTGCCGCCTCCGACAATTCGGACGGGATCTCCACGGGTTTTAGTCTGGTGCTGATGGAGGCTAAGTTTTCTCCGCGGAGAAGGTAATCGAGCGAAGCTCCCATTGCATCTGCAATTTTTAAAAGGTATTCAGAGCTGATGTCACGCCTCCCGGTTTCGACGTCACTTAAGAAGCCCTTGCTTATACCCGTTTTGCCCGCCAGTTTGTCCAGCGTCAATCCAAGTTCTTCGCGAATCTCACGGATTCGATCTCCGACGCTCGCCATTCCGCATTGCCCCCAAGATTACGCTAAGAGTGTATCTCGAACTGAGCAGGTGTTTCAAGAACTTCCGGGCCTTGACAGAACCTTGGTGTGATCGCTATACTGCTATGAGATTCGCAATAGCGAACAGCGATTCGTTGGAGGCTGATGGGGAATAGGAGTGGAATAGGAGGCACCTATGACTGCGGGGCTCGATAATCTGAAGCACATCGTAGTTCTGATGATGGAGAATCGGTCCTTTGACCACATGCTTGGATTCGCTCAAAGTGACAGCTGGCCGATCGATGGACTGAGCGACAAGAAGACGAACGCGGACTCGGCGGGCGGCGTGGCTCAGGTTTCCAGCGATGCCGACTACGCCGGAGACTTCACGCCCGACCCAGGGCACTCTGGCTTTGACACGCTGACGCAACTCTACGGGGACCCCAACACTTCTGTGATGCAGGACCCGTCGATGAGCGGCTTTGTGCGGAACTACGAGGGGAAGACCAACAATCCGCAATCCGCGCACCGCATCATGAAAGGTTTCTCCGCCGAAAAGCTACCGGTGCTGACCAGACTGGCGCAGCAATTTTGCGTTTGCGACCGCTGGTTTTCTTCGATCCCAGGGCCGACGTTTCCCAACCGTGCTTTCATGCACGGCGCCACATCCATGGGCCGCGTGGATATGGGGATTGACTGGCGTAACATGTCGACGACAATTTATGAACGCCTCGCGGAGAACCACATCGACTCCGTTATCTACTACCACGATTCTACGATGGCCTCGACCTTTGACGGCCTCGCGGGGAATCACGATGTTTTTGGTTCGTTCGTTGATGATTTTCTTTCAGCCTGCGCAGACAATGATCTTCCTCCCTACAGCTTCATCGAGCCTCGGTTTGCAAATTCTGCCGGCGGCGATGGCCAGCCCGCCTTTTCCGCCAGCGACCAGCATCCCGATCACGATGTGAGGGAAGGGGAAGCTCTCATCCAAACGGTTTTCAAGTCCATTTGGGAAAATCTCACAGTCCGCAACTCTACGCTGCTTGTGATTGTGTACGACGAGCACGGCGGACTCTACGATCATGTGCCGCCGCCCACCGCTGTGAACCCGGACGACAGGGTCTGGGCCGGCGATCCGGTGACTTCGCTTGACCCTCCGTTTGATTTCATGCGTCTCGGTGTGCGGGTGCCCGCCGTGCTGATTTCACCGTATATCGCACCTGGGACCATCGATCACAGGATTTATGATCACACTTCGATTATCGCCACGGCCCTCAAACTCCTAATCCCAAAGGTCGCGAACTCGAATCTCACGCTGCGGGACAAACTAGCCAACACGTTTGAGGACAATCTCACGCTCCAGGAACCTCGAACCGACAAGATCGATCTTGGCGCCGGTGCAAAATCTCGGCCACCGACCTCGGCCGAGCTTGCTCAGCCGATCAATGACCATCTCCGAGCACATGTTCAGCAGGCGGCTTTCTTGGAGCAACAGCTTTCGTCGGATCAGCGATCCGGCATCAATCCCGACACCATAAAGACCGAAGGTCAGGCGGCGGCGTATCTGCAAATGGTCGATGCGAAAATCCACCCGAAACCGCGGGGTCCCAACAACTGAGCGGAGGATATTCCCATGTCTACAGGCAAACACATGTTGGGATCGCGATGTATCCGCGGAGCGGCGTTGGCAGTGTTGCTGTTGTTGCTGACGAATTCGGCGCGGGCTCAGGCGTCGCCGGGCAGCGGCACCACGGTGACCGGGACATCAGATTGGGATTATTGGAAACGCAATTGTTCACTCTTGGAGGATTTTCGCAAGAAGTTCATAAGTTGTGCAACATCGACATTCACGGCGCGTCCGTTTCATTTCCTTGCGCAGAGTATTGTGCCCGGCAGCGGCGTGGGAGGTGGCGCACGCTACATACTCGATCTCAACGAGAATAATGGCGCGCAGGACCAGCTGCAGGCTACCTCTGTGATCACAATTCGCCAGTTTTGGCTCACCGAATTGAAATTTAGTAGTCAACGTTCCATCGAAAAAGACTGGAACAAATCGGGGGAATCGCTCGGTCTGAACATCTACATTCGGAACCGCTCCTTGCCGATGATGACCTATTACGGCCTTGGTCCAAACACCCACCTCGGCGACGCCGCAAAATTCAGCGAGCGGGATACCTCCGCTGGAATTGAAATCACAACTCCATTCCCCGAAGTTTCCTGGCTCTCGGCCGGCGGCAAGATCGAAGGGCTTTGGCCCGACATTGGCGGTGCGACCGGCAACAATGTCGTGTCAATCCAGCAGCGATACACTGAGCAAACTGCGCCCGGACTGACCACCCAGCCACCCATGGTCCACGAGCAGGTTTTCCTTCACCCACATAAACGTTTTTTCAAGCGTTTTGAGCTCAATGACACCGTCGCCTACAACCTCTATCAAGATGCTAGCACTGGACACTACTCTTTCCAGCGCTTCGAAGCCAATGTCGAGCAACGTTTTTACCCGGAGAAAAAGAAGCATGGCGGCGTGATCGAGCAGAACTATTTCTCCGTTCTCTGGAGATACTCCGTGTCGAACGCCAATGCAGGGCAAGCTATACCGTTTTACCTTCAAGGAACCATCGGGGGTTCGGACATCGATAATCAGCCATCTTTACCCGCTTTCAAGGACTACCGTTTTCGCGGCCCGGATCTCATGACCGTCCGAGCCGAATACGACCGCAAATTGTGCGAGGCATGCACGCCCTGCAAATCCGGTACAATCCACACGGTGTGCAGCCATCTGGGTCTGTTGGTCGCCTACGACGCCGGCAAAGTGGCCTTGCGGAAGAGCGATCTGGATTTTTCTGGCTTGCAGCAGAGCTTCGGCGGCGGTATCTCCATCTACTTGGGCAAAGACGTGATCTTTCGTATGGCGGTAGCGCTTGGCGGTGGCGAAGGAACGCATCCCTACATCGGGATTGCGAATTTCCTTCAGTGAGAAGTGCTTGAACCAACGGAGTCGACACTTTCCGACAGAGCTGACGTTGGGTAACGTCTACACAAGAATGGAGTAACACCATGACACCATCCGATTCACAGCTACCAGGAAGAGGCCAGACCCCAGCCCTAGATCAAACGAATCAAACCGTGCCACTCACCGTGGATGAGGTGAAGAATATTATTCAGCAAGCACGAGTTGGGGTGACCGACCCCGTGACCGTAGGAATGCAGATCTTCAACAGTCTCGGTGATAACATTACGGCCCTTGGTGACATTCTGAGGCAAGCGCTGGCGGAATCGACCGTTGCCGTGGATGGCTCGCTATCCGCCCTTCTCGCTGCGGCTCAAAACATCACAAAAATTGGCAGCCACGTGACGTTGACCAACACCGAGGAGATAAAGACAGAGATCGCTGGAACTGCGATTAGGTTCAAATCGCTAGTGACGTTTGATGTCGGAACGGCGGGAGGCTTTCCTACGGTCAGCAATATCCAGGGCACCGCAGCGCATAAAGTATTCTGGTTCGACATCACACAAATTCAGTTGAGGCAGGATCAAGGGAGGAGAATTCTCCATGTCGAGACCTCCGCCGGCGCCCGAGATTTCCCATTGGTCTAGGGTTTCGTGAGCAAATCTGTTTCCCGAGGCTGGCGTTCGGAGCGATCGGAACTCGACGAGCCATTCGTCGCTGTTTGACGTTTTCGTATTCGATGATTTGCGTTGCAACACCTTCGGCGGCGCAACCTAAGTCAATCAACATATCGAGGAGGTACTCATGTCGAATGAACTCACACCGCAAAACATAAAGGAAGCTCCGGAGGCCGTAGCCGGTGTTCCAGGACTCGAATTGGATGAAATCCAAGGGGACGTTCTGCTTGGACTTCAGAAATTTGTAGAACGCTTCGTGTTTTTTGAAATCAAAGACGTGAGGACGTTCAAGGCGGCACTCCGGCGCAAGGTGGCGCACCGCATTACGACCAGCCGAACGGCGCAGTTGCGTGAATTTCAACTGCGTGACCACAAAAACCAGGGAAACAAGACGATCTTGCCAAATGTTGGCTTGAATCTGGGCTTTACAAACAGCGGGATTCTGAAACTCGTGCCGGGCGCGGACCTGAAAGACCCGTCCTACGCGGCAGGCGCGAAGGCCCAGGCAGCATCGCTCAACGATCCTGTTGATGCGCAAAAGAACCCAAGCACCTGGGTTCCGAAATTCTTGAATGCGAATATCGATGGAGTATTTCTGATCACCGGCGGTACGCAAGCCGCAGTGGATAAGGAAGCGGTGACCGTGCTCGCCGTTCTTGGCGCGACTGTGGCCGTTTTGTTCGATGAGACGGGGAACGTCCGGCCTGGCTCAGAGAAAGGGCATGAACATTTCGGCTGGCTGGACGGTGTTTCGCAGCCTGGAATCAACGGACTGTCGAATCCCTTTCCGGGACAGCGGCTGCTCGATCCAGGACTTTTTGTTTTTGGCTACGGGACGACCGAGAATCCGCCGCTCGTATGGATGAAGAACGGTTCGTTCATGGTGTTTCGGCGGTTGAAGCAGTTGGTACCGGAGTTCGATACGTTCACTTTGAATCAGGGCCAGACGCTGGCGATGGATCCAGTGCTACTCGCAGCGAGGTTGGTTGGCCGCTGGCAGAGTGGCGCGCCAGTTGCGTTGACGCCAGCCCAGGACGACAGCACCCTGGGGGCCGACCCGCAGCGTAACAACAACTTCGACTTCGCTGACGATCAGGCTCAGCGGCGCTGCCCGTTCGGCGCGCATATTCGGAAGACAAACCCGCGTGAGGATCTAGTTCCCCAGGAGAAGGACGTTGACCCCCATCGGATCATTCGCGCCGGGATACCTTTCGGACCTGAGGTGAGCTCAGCGGAGGAGACTGCTGGAGCTACCCAGCAGGATCGCGGCCTGATGTTTGTGTGCTATCAGACTTCGATTCCTAATCAATTCGAATTTGTTCAGAGCAAGTGGGCAAACAATCCAGGTTTCATCTTTGGCAAGAAGCATCCTGACGGTACGCCGGTAACCGTAGGTATCGATCCAATTATCGGCCAGAGCAATGGCCCAAATCGTGTGCGGACAATGGATGAACCGGTTTCAAACTATCCGACTGGCAACGTTCGCAGCACCCTTAACGAAGCCCAGGACTTTGTGATTCCGACCGGCGCGGGCTATTTCTTCATGCCGTCGATCGAAGCGGTGGAGAACGAACTCTCTGGTTAAGTGAGTGCAGGGCTGAAAACCACGAAGTATGTCCGAGACTACCCCGTACTGCTTGTGCCGAGAGTCAGTGCGAGGGCGGCGGGCCTAAGAGCCGAGGGCGAAAAAGGTGGCCCTCGGCGCGGCCTTCTGCGAATGCTAGGAAGTTTACTGGGGCTTATACCTCGTGTGGCAGTAAACTCGAACCTGTTGCCACACAGCAGCCGCTTACCACTGGCTACGTCAGGCTTCTTCTCTTTGCAGTAGCACCGCCGGCGTCTGCTTCGCGATCGTGAGCAAGTGAAGCGCGGCACTTTGAGGTCGACGCACACCCTGCTCCCAGCTTCGAATCGTGCCTACACTTGTGCCTAGATACTCAGCGAGCACGAATTGGCCAAACCCGAGCTTCGTTCGAATCTTGCGAATGTCGGAAGGCCTTATTGACTTCGAGGGTTTTGCGAAGCGATACACTCGCACTTTGGCCTTTTCTCCACGCCGATACTTGATGGCTTCCGCGAAGCCCTCCATCATGTCGTTGAACAGTTCTGCCTTCATTTTGCCTCCTCCAACCGAAGAATAGCTTGTTGCAGCATCCTTTTCTGAAACGTATTCAGATCATCTTGTTCATCTTTGCTGAAAATCATGAGCAAGAAAATCTGGCCGTCCCGCTCAATGTAGTAGTACAGATATCTGAGAATCCACCACGTTTCCCCTTCTGTCGAACTGGATCTGCAACGCGTGCCTTTCTAGCTCCTCCGGTCCAGGTCCTTGAGGAGCGGGGCGACAAATGTCCGTTGCGTTTCAACAGCGTCGTCGAAGGAAAGAACTACGATTCTGTCTGCACTCGATGGTGTTGCCAATATCTTTCCTGTTGCCTAAAGAAAGAATGCGGAACCTGTTAAAGCGAGAAAATCCCGCCGGGGCATGCCCGCGCCTTGCGACTTTTCTGGAAGTTCTGAATTTCGCTCTTGCTGACCTAATGCCCTAGGACATGGTTCTTTCGCTGTCATAAGATTTTGCTCCATGGAACGTTTTATAGGTTCGCGCTCCGAGATCGTTCGACCCACTGTTTCAGCTCTCTCACCGCAGGAATATTTAGTCTCCAGCACCTTGGCTGGAACTAGCCGGACGGGACCGAGCAAGCCCGATGGCGGTTTCTCCGGTAAGCCTGGCCGGCCCTGGCCATAACGGTTGGCCAAAGTATTGGTCACGCCAATTTCCAAGCGGTTGGATCCCGGCTTAAGTAACTCCGTGATTTCAACTTCGAAGGGACTCCACAGTCTTACGCCAGCGGGCTCTCCGTTCACCTTCACGTTTGCGATCTCTTTCACGACACCAAGGTCCAAAAAGACTTTCCGCCCCGGGCCCAGCCACTCC
>CAWEXR010000006.1:0-26153 GCA_963813045.1 uncultured Acidobacteriota bacterium | reverse complement strand
GCGGTGGGGGCGGTGTAGCCGTCACGGGCGATGACGACGGCTTTCTTCTTCTTGCCCTTTTTGTTGGCCAGCTCGAGAGGGTTTCCCTGATCGTCGAGAACCTCCACGGTCAGCTTGTGATACCGGCCGTCCTGAGGAGTGTTTGGCGAGAACACGAGCGTGTACTGGTTGCGAAGAAAAGCGGCGACGGAGCCGAATATTCCGGGGATCTCGCGTCGAAGCGCGGGAACCACGCGTAGCCACCCGTCAGGCGTGCGAACGTGCTGAGCTGGTTTTTCGCCTGGAGGTAGCCGACACCGCCACCGTTGGGGCTATAGAGGTCAACCGCCTCGCCGGTTCCCACACAGAAAATCGTCACATCGGCTTCCTTGAGACGGCGAAGTATCTGATCGAGAGTATGTTTGCTGAACGTGTCATAGCCGCTGGCAATTACGAGAATCGATTTCTTGCCCTTCACATCGCGAACCTGATCGACCGTTTCGTAGACCGCATCGAAGAGATTGGCCTCGTGGAATCCTGGAAAGCCGAGGGTCCGAATCGCCTGATCGACTTCGCGTTTATCCTGTGTGAAATCGACTTGCAGAGTGGTGCGAAGATCGAACGTTTTCAGCGCGACCCAATCCTTCGGTTTGAGACTCGTTCAGGAACCCGTCGGACCAAACCTGCGCCTTGTATCCAAAGTATCCGCCCATGCGAGCGCTGAATTCCAAGAGCATGACGATCGTGATGGGCGCATCCGTGGGCGCAAAATTCGTGACCTGTTGCGGCTGGCCCTGGTCGAGGACGCGAAAGTTTTCCCGCTTCAGGCCCGTCACCAGATTTCCGTCCTCATCCGTGACGACCGCATCGACGTTGACCAGATTTGATTGCACCGAAATCGCCACCGGCGGCGGAGCCTGCTGGGGTGGCGCCGGTTGGGGCTGCCCGGTCGGCGGCGTGGGCGGCTGGGGCTGTTGCGTGGGAGGAGGCGTTTGCGGGCCTTCCTGCCGTGCCAGCGCCGTCCACGCATTGGATGGAACGCCCAATGCGACGATGAGGAATCCCATCAGAACGACGCGCAACCACGTCTTCGATTTCATCGCTGCCTCACCTGATTTGGATGCTGCCACGGCCCGCCCCGGATGGTCAATCTCAGTCTCCCCACAGTGCCGCAGCGCGTGTCCCCGGCGGGCTCCATCCGTGTGCATTCCGGGCACCACGCGTCTTCACGGTCGTATCAAGCGGTCTCGACGGTGCGATAAACTTTGAGATTCACCAGGAGGCCAAAAGGATGGCGCGCAGGATTGCGATTATTGTGCTGCAAGTGCTTCTCGGTACGGTGGCTTACGCCGGACCCGTTCGCGCGCAAGCCACGCCGCCGCAGGGTCCGCCTCCGGCTGCGGCGCAAACCTCGGCGTCCGCCGACCTCTCTCAGATTGAAAGCGAAGCTGTGGGCTGGCTCCAGGGACTGATTCGCATCAACACAACCAACCCTCCCGGCAACGAATTGGTGGCGGCGAAGTACTTGGCAGGCATCCTCGACCGCGAGGGAATCCACTCGGAGATCTTCGAAAGCGCGCCCGGGCGCGGCTTTCTGGTGGCGCGGCTCTCCTCAAGCGCGGTACCTGACCCTTCGCGAGCGCTGCTTTTGATGGGACATCTCGACGTGGTCGGCGTGGACAAGACCAAATGGACGGTCGATCCGTTCGGCGGCGTGATTCAGGGCAACTATCTCTACGGGCGCGGTGCGTTTGACGACAAAGGCATGACCATCGCGAATGTGGCCGTGTTCGTGGCGCTGAAGCGCGCGAACACGCGGTTGAGCCGCGACGTGATCCTGCTTGCCGAAGGCGACGAAGAGGCCGGCGGCGCCGAGGGAATGAAGTTCGCCGTCGAGAAGCATTGGGACAAGATCGCCGCCGGATTTGCGATCAACGAAGGCGGACGCGTCTTTGTGAAAGACGGAAAGATTCAATACGTCGGCATACAAACCAGCGAAAAGGTGTCCGTCAATGTGGACGTGATCGCGAAGGGGACTTCGGGGCATGGGTCCATGCCGCGGCCGGACAACGCCGTGGTACATCTGGCCGCGGCGATCGCGAAGATCGGGGGCTACGAGACGCCGGTCCAGTTCAATTCGGTAACGCGGGCTTATTTTGGGGGCCTCGCACCTGTCGAAGACGACGAGACCAGCAAATGGATGCGCTCGCTCGAATCGCCCGACCGGGGCGACCACGCGGCGCGATGGATCTCGAGCGCAGACCTGAGCTGGAACGCGATGCTGCGCGACACGATTTCTCCGACGATGCTACAGGCGGGGGTGCGGCAGAACGTGATTCCGTCGGAGGCGCGCGGAGTGCTCAACATTCGCCTGCTTCCCGGCAACATGGTCGAACCGCTGCTCGGAAAGCTGCAACAACTCGTGAACGATCCCCAGATTCATTTCGAAATTGAGCCGGGGGCGGGCGAATCCGCGCCGTCGTCGTCGCAGACGTCGGACCTATACGATTCGATCGCGCGCGTCGCGGGAAAGGAATTTCCGGGCGCGGCGGTGGTGCCGCTGATGTCCACGGGCGCGACGGATTCGACGCCGCTCAGGACTCGGAGCGTCCAGGCTTACGGGGTCCTGCCGTTTCCGCTGGCGGGAAACGACTATCTTCGAATGCACGCGGACGACGAACGAATTCCGGTCGACTCGTTCCGCAAGGGAATCGAATTCCTCTACGCGATCGTCAACGACTTTGCGGTCGCAAAGTAGCTCTTTGGCTTAGTTGACCCAATTGTCGGGGTGCGAGGGCGGTTTGTCTTGGTGGTCGCGCACGTAGACCTCGAACTTCTTGCGCAGGCGGCGACGCTTCCAATCCGAAAAATAGTTGCGGAAATTGTAAAGGAAAGACCCACGGCGGAGATAGAGGTAGCCGACAAGCATCCCGCCGAGATGGCAGACATGGCTCACGTTGTCGCCGGAGACGCCAATGGTGCCGAAGAATTCGATCGCGCCCATGACGATGACGAAAACGCGCATAGACACGGTGACCGGCAGGGGAAACATCCAAACGCGGCGCTGCGGGAGCAAGACTGCGTTCGCGAGCAGGATCCCGTAAATCGCTCCGGATGCGCCGATCGTGGGAATCAAAGCCGTGCCGCGACCGTGAGGATCGAGAGCCAGCTTCACGAGAACGTTGATGACGCCCGCGCCCACTCCGCACAGGAAGAAATAGGTGTAGAACTTCCGCGAGCCCCAGGTATGCTCCAGATCCGCTCCGAACATGGCGAGGAAGAGCAGGTTGAGCAGGATGTGGAGAATTCCCGCGTGGAGAAACAGGTACGTGACCGGTTGCCAGAGACGGAACCCGTGGACGACTGCATAGGGGACCAGTCCAAACCAATCCAGCCAGAATCTCTCACCTTCCGCACTCCAGATGAATTGAGATATCTGCTGAAGAAGGAAAACGCCGACGCAGGCGATGCAAAGCGTTTTGATCGCGCGGGGGAAGTACCCGCTCAGATCGAACCGGTAGCCGCGTGAAAAGGAACCCACGCCTCCAAGTCTAAAGGCTCGCCGGGGCGGAGTCAAAGATGTGGTGGGCACAAGGTATAAGTCGGCCGACGAAACCTCGTGATCCTGACGGAGCCTCATTTGGTGAGAAAATGGTGACAAGTTAGTTGTGTCAAGGGCAGGAGATGCGTACGATGCGCGAGCCAGAGGTCGAAATCGGGAATTCCGGCTGGCTAAGGAGGTTCGTCATCAAGCCCTTCGCAATCAGTCTGCTGATCGCAGCGGTTCTCATCGCTGGCGCGCGCGCGAGCGGACAGTCGATACCGGACACGGTCCAGGCGCATGTTGCTGCAGCCAAAGCCGCGGCCGGCCAGGAGCACATGGCGCTTTTCAACACCTTATGTACGGAACCCGCACCGGTTGCCGCGCCTCAACAGCAAAGTCAGGCGCCGGGGCCTCCGGACCGTTCCCAGTGGCACGCCGAGCCCGTAAAGGTTTTCGACAATCTCTACTTTGTCGGGCAGACCGAATATTCTGCGTGGGCCGTCACGACGTCGGACGGAATCATTATCATCGATACGATCTGGGACTACTCCGTTGAAGACGAGATCGTCGGAGGCTTAACGAAGCTCGGATTGGATCCGAAAAAAATCAAGTACGCAATCGTGAGCCACGGACATATCGATCACGCGGGCGGCGCGAAATATCTGCAGGATCATTTTGGAACGCGCATTATTCTGTCCGCCGCGGACTGGGATCTGCTTAATCGCGATACCGGCGCGTGGCCGAAACCGAAGCGCGACATGGTAGCCGGTGACGGGCAGAAGCTCACGCTAGGCGACACGACACTGACGCTCTACCTGACGCCGGGCCACACTCTCGGAACGATCTCAACTCTCATTCCTGTGAAAGATGGCGGGGTGCCGCACCTCGCCGCAGAATGGGGAGGAACGGCTTTTAACTGGGTCCAGAACCGGGCCGGGTACATCACCGCCGAGAGACCGGACCAATTCTGGTTCAAGACCTACAGCACGTCCGCGGAGCGTTTTCGGGATATCGCCGCGGCTGCGGGCGCAGACGTGCTCATAGCCAACCATACGATTTTCGACGGATCGAAGCAGAAGCTTCCTGAAGTAGAAAAGCGGAAACCCGGCGATCCGAATCCCTACGTCATCGGCAAGGACAGCGTGCAGCGGTATCTAACGGTTGCAGACGAATGCGCGAAGGCAGGTCTTCTTCGCGTGCAGTAGCCGCACCTCTCCGGTCTCCGCGTGATACGTGCAAGCGGACTAAATGCGCACTTGCCTTGGCGGATTGGCTATCTCCGTTTCGGGCTGCCCCTTGGTGTCCCGGTCTATTTCTTCGCGGGCTTCTCGCAACGCATATTCGTTGGCCAGGTCCATGGTTGCGAATTTCTTGTCCCCGCGGTGCAGCGTTTTGGTTCGTTCAGGGTGCGTTATCAAAGTGTAATCGCACTTCCAAAGGCCGTGCGGCAATTCATGAATTTCCAATTCGATTTCTACGCCTTTGTGAATAGCTTGAATCATGTTTGAATCTCCTTGCTTCCCGGCGCGAGAACCGGCAATTCTGCTTTTGCACATCGCGCTGACGTCCATTTGCGTCGACATCATTTCGCCCGCCTCCATATTAGGAACCTCCAAGGGGGATATCTGTTCATTACGGCACACTCTCGAATTGTGCATCTCTGGCATTCGTCGGTCTGTGACAACGTCGCGCTTATGCCTCGTACCCGTGGAAGATGCGGCCTTGAGAGGTCAGTTCGATGTGCAGGGCTGCGGCTTGGACGGGTAGATGCGGATCATGTTGTCCGCCGCTTCCATTTTGCGGCGCGCGGGAAATACCCGCTCAGATCAAACCGGTAGCCCGTGAAAAGGAACCCACGCCCCCGAGTCTAAAGGCTCACCGGGGCGGAGTCAAAAGCGCAGTGGGGTGTTATGCGAGTAGGCTAAGAGTACGCCACCTGCTGCGAAAGTGATTCTCTTACCGGTGTCCGGCCCAGGACGCAGGACGCCGCCACGTGAGCGCGTTCGGCGATTTCAGTACGCGGTGCGCAGGTTCGATTCTCCGCTGCTCTGGACTGTTCTGGAGTGCGAGTTACTTCTCCTCAACGCGGTTTTCCATTGGCGAAAACGAGAGGCCACCTCGGCCACCGACCAGCGAAGAATTCGTCCGTTGTAATCCTGATGGCTTCCGTTCGGGTCCCGGAGAAACTCTATTCCGTCACTCACCGAGGGGAACAGGCTGCACGCCTGCCAGAATTGCGCCACGATCATCCGCGCCCTCTCGTCCAGCTTCGCGATGGCCTTGCTGTGCGTCGCCATGAACGGGCAACCCGTCTTCCGGGCTTTTCGAATGGCTTCGACGCAACCGGCCTCGTCCGCTGTTTCTCCCCACAACTGCGCGGTATGCGGCTGCGTGAAATCATACGAACTCTTTAGTATGCCTTTGGACTCCAAGAACGCCGAGTATAGGAAGAACTCGCTCAGTTGTTTCTCGAGGAACGCCGAGGCGAATGGCTTGCCCTCCCGATTCTCAATGTATCGCACAACGTCGCGCGCCTCCGAAGTCAGCATCGTGAAGGGCGTGGTTGTACGTGGGAACCAGCTCAGGTGCGGCCCAGGATCGATCCCGACATACGTGAGAGTGCGTACGAGAAAGCCTTGCATCGGGTTGTCGGTGAGCGAATGCCCGTTCATGCGCGGCAGGCCATCGGCAGTTTCCAGAAAGTCCCGCCCGAGTTGACTGATGAGGTGGTTCTTCGCATCGAGCAAAACGTACCGTTCAGCTTGAACGATTTCTGCGACTTTGATCTTCAGAACCTGCTGTGCATACCAGCCGCCCGCGTTGGCCGGAATTGCGGCCAGCTCCGCGGCGGGGATAAAGCGCACCAGGCTTGCCAGGCTGCCGTATTGGTGAAGAAGTTCGTCTCGCCACCGATTCGAGGCAGCAGGCTGCGAATTGTCGACAACGATGATCTGGTCGATGAGATCCGCCGGGCAGTAGAGCCGCATTGACCGGGCCTGCAAGCGCAGCAGACCGATCTCTCCGTCATATCCGACGGTCACAAAGGTGTATCGGTGGCGACCCGCCAGGTTTCTTGTGACTGCTGGGAGCAACTTGCCATCGCGCAACTCTTCGAGGGACGGACTTGCCATACGCCCACGTTAGCGAGAGAAGAGGCAATACCCAATCCCTCTAAGGTACCAAACAGGATAGGAAAATAGTCCTAAGTGATTGATAAATTGGACGATTCCCCCCACCAAAACTGGACCCCTCGCAATAGCACTCACAGCGTCTAACGCCGTGCGAAGACCTCAAAAAGTGGCTGTTTTCGCTTTTCTATCGCCTATTGCGTCAGCGAGATGAGGAAGGTTGCGGCTGGGAGGGGTAGATGCGGATGATGTTGTCCGTCACTTCCATTTTGCGGCCGGGATATTCGCGAGCAATCCTTTGGCGCAATTCATCGAGGGAAGGGTAGTCGCCGCGGCCGTCGAACCAGTTGGCGTCGTCGATCAGCATGACATGGCCCGCAGCGGGATTCTTGAAAAGGGCATCGAGTTCCTGCTTCACCGGCGTCGAGATGTCGAAGTCGTGGCCGTCGAGCCAAAAGAGGCACGGGCCCTTGAGCGTGGGAATGAGTTTGGGCAAGACCGCTCCGCTGTCGCCTTCGATGATGTGAATATCGGAGCGTCCCGCGAACTTGCGCCGCGCGCTTTCCGCTTTGTGTGCGTCGAGCTCGATCGAGTAGATTTCGCGGAAGTGATTCTTCTGAACATAGATCATGTGGGCGTAGTTGGTGCCGGTTTCGACGAGAATCGGGAGACCGAACTCGCGGGCGTATTGCCGGATGGCGCGCTGCTTCACGAGGTGCGGCATTTTGGGTCCCGGCGAGCCGCGCAGGCGCCACAATGCGTACTCGATGGGCGCGGCGATATTCTTGTACCAATGAAAGAGAATGCTATCGCGGAAGGTGGTCCTCAGCTTTGAAGACACTCTAGAGTTTGTCGATCTTGGCGGCGAGGATAAAATCGCTTTCGGTGAGGCCGTTGATGCTGTGAGTCCAGGTAGTGACCTCGGCCTTGCCCCAGGAAAGCAGAATGTCCGGATGATGGCCCTGCTGTTCGGCGAGCGCCCCGACTTTATTCACGAACGCGAGCGCCTGGAGAAAATCCGGAAACTTGAAGGCACGCGTGATGTGATGCCCGTCCACGACCTTCCATTGGGGCACCTGCTTCGCGAGCGCATCCAGTTCCTGGCCGGCGAGCGGCGGGACTCCCCCGCGGCACGGGACGCAGTTCTTGCTGGCAAGTTCAGTCATGGGATCGCGCCTCCTGTGGCGCTACGGGACGAATTGTACCGGAATTCCGCGAACTGGCGGTAGTCCGGTGGCTGGGCGCGAACGAATTCTGGTATTCTCCTGCGCGCACGAATGGAATGATTCCGAATGTGAGGATCGAGAATGCCGGACGAACTCCAGGAACTTCACGAACAGGCCGAAGAAGGAGCGCACCATGCAAGCCTTGCGCCAGTCACTGTGACGATGGCGATTCTCGCGGTTCTGGTCGCCACGGTTTCCTTGATGGGCCATCGCGCGCACACGGAGGAGCTCCTAAACCAGACGCGGGCGACGGATCACTGGGCCTATTACCAGGCGAAAGATATCCGGCGGCACACCTACGAGCTCTTCCTGGACGAGACCTCCGTTTTCGCGCTGCAGAACTCCGAGCAGGTGGAAAAGCTCAAGGAGAAATACAACAAGGAAGTGGAGCGCTATCGCGATGAGGGCAAAGAAATCGAGGCCGAGGCCACGAAAGCCGAGGATGAAGTGAAAATCGAGCGGCGGCGCGCGGATCGCTTCGACCTGGGCGAGGTGATGCTCGAGGCCGCGCTGGTGATCTGCTCCATCACGCTCCTGACGCGGAAGCGCGTTTTCTGGATACTGGGCTCGGTGCTTGGGATTTGCGGAGTGGCCATCGCCGCCGCAGGCCTCCTAATCCACTAAAGAGAGGCCGAGGGTCGCGGTCAGCGCTTGCTGGGAACGGCCGTGCGAGCTTCGATATATTCGCGGACATAGGCAGCTATGGCTTTTTCGAGCTTCTGTACGATCGGCCCCGGTGCGGCGGCGATCTTGTGTCCGTTGAATTCGCTGGCGGCGATCGCGTTGCGATTCGTCGAAGAGATAATGACTTCGTCGGCGGAGTAAAGGTCCTCGGGGAATAGCGTCCGCTCTTCCACGGGTATCCCGGCCTGCGGGCCGATCTCAAAGATGATGCCGCGCGTGACGCCCTCGAGACAACCCGACGAGAGCGGCGGCGTGAGCACGCGGCCGCCCTGCACGCAGAAGATGTTTGCGGCGGTGCATTCGGCTACTTCGCCGCGCTCGTTGAGCAGCACGACTTCATCGCAGCCCGCCTGCTGTGCTTCGTAAAGATTCCAAGTGTTGTTGAGCCACGAAGTGACTTTCACGCCGGCAAGAGGTGAGGCCGCGTGGCGCCCGTGCTCACGCATGCCGAGGCGCACGACATCGCGATACGGCGGCAAATCGGAGGAGCAGATCAGCAAATCGGCCGGCGGGAACTCTTCGTCGCTGCGCCAGAAGCCGGGCTGGTTGTAAATCACGTAGATACGCGCGCAGCCTTCTCGCACGCTGTTTGCGCCGAGAATCTCGCCAAGCTGGGTCCGAACCTGCTCGGAGTCGAACGGGAAAGGGCAATGGGTCCGTCTGAGCATCGCGAGCGAGACGCTTCCAGTGGCGCTCGAAGGCGAACGGAATTCCGTCGACGATGCGGATCGTCGTGAACAGGCCCCAACCGCTCAGCAGTCCCGACTGACCGGGCGAGAGACGCACCTGCTCGATGGGCTGCACGCGTCCGTTATGAAGAACAAAACGATGAATCATCCAGCTTTCCCCCGAGGCTACAAACCATTGTAACGCGGAATGAGCCGATGCCAGTGGAAGTCACGTGCCTCCGCACACGGGTCTGCAATCGAGTTCTAGGCGAGTGAGCCGGGCCGCAGCGTGGCGACGCGACGTTCGAGATCGAGCGCGATCTGTTCGGCGGGGTCGGTCTCCGAGAAGCGGACCGGTGCGCCCACCGAAACCTTGATCTGGCCGGGGCGCGCCCAATGTTTGCCGGCTTCCCTCAACTCGGAGATTCCGCCGAGGTGCACGGGAACGACCGGCACGCCCAGCCGCGTCGCCAGGAGGCCAATCCCGGCCCGGAACGGATTCATGCGGGTGGTTTTGGCGCGCTCGCCTTCGGGGAAAACCAGGACACTCCATCCGCGGTCGACCAGATCGCCCGCAAAGGCAAAACTCTTGCGGAATCCCGAACGGCGCGGCAACGGGAAAACGTTGAAGAGCGAGACGACGAGGAAGTATCCCGCGCGGCCCAGCAGCCCAGCGAAGAATCCCGTGCTCCGGCAAAGGGTTCCGCATCGATTCGAGAAGTTCACCATCCATGGCCACGGCGAGGCGCCGCCGCAGGCGCCAGGGCAATCCCTCGAGAACGTAGACGGGATCGAAGAATGTAATGTGATTTGCGACCACGAGCACCGGACCCTTCGCAGCGCGAAGATTTTTCCGGCCGCGAATTTCCGGCCATCCGAGTATCCACATTGCCGGGCGAGCCAGGAGCTGGTATACGACCGCGCGAATGATTCGCACGGGCCAGCTTTGCGGCCAGCGCAGATAGTGGAATGCGGCGGAAGGCGCCGGCGGCTGTTGGACCAATCGCTCAAGAGCCTGGACGGTATCGGCGGAAGTAAATTCAGTCTCGCTCAGGTCCACCTGGTAGCGATCCTCGAGAGCGCCGAGCAATTCGACGCGTTCGATCGAACTCAGATTGAGCGTTGCCGCCGTGCCCTCTTGCAGCGAGCGCCCGTGCGAAACACGCGCGAGGAGCTCCGCGAACGGGCCCGCGGCCGCTACTGCCGGTCCGGTAGTAGCTTCACGGCTGCCCAGTCTTGCTTCGACGACTTCGCGGATGCGCCCGAGAATGGGTTTTTGCGTCGGCGTGCGAGGGAAATCGTTTTCGGGCCATACGAACCAGCGACGCATCTGCTGGAACGTCGCGAGCCGTTCGTTTGCTCGTTGCACGATGACCGATGCGGCGGCAGCGGCCGCCTCCGTCTGCTCGGGGGAATCGCGCAGCAGCAGCACGGCGCAGGGTTCCGCGTTGCCATCGCGCGCGAAGCCGACGACCACGCAATCGCGCACGCCTTGCTCCTTCCGTAGCTCCGCCTCCAAATCCTCGGGGTAGACGTTCAGGCCCTCCGGCGTCACGATCACATTTTTTCGACGGCCCTTGAAGTAGAGGTTCCCATTCGCGCCACGCTCACCGACGTCGCCCGTGTGAAACCATCCATCCGGATCGAGCACAGGAGCGATGACGTCCGGGCCCTTCCAATAAGCTGAGGCGACGTTCTGGCCGCGAACCAGGATTTCGCCTTCGTCGGATAGCTTGACCTCCAGCCCCGGCAGCGCTTTTCCGATTGAGCCGCGCCCGAGGCGGAAGGGATGGTTCAGACTGACCAGAGAAGTTGTCTCCGTGAGACCGTAGCCTTGAATCACGGCATACCCGAGCCGGGTCCAGAATTCTTCGGCGGCGGGCGGAAGCGCAGCCCCGCCCGAAATCACCGCCCAGAACCTCCAGCCGAACCGGCGGCGAACGGCACGGAAACGCCACCAGCGCTTCAGGAAATGTTCGCGGGCGGAGGCCTCATAGGCGCGGCGGAATCTGGCGGTATCGCCATGCGAGGCGACCTCGCGTTCGATCTGATCGCGCAGAGACTCGATGAGCCTCGGGACGGTAACGAGGACGGAAACCCGCTCGTCGTGAATGCAGCGAACGACCTCGGCGGGGTTCAGCGTGTCGAGAAAAACGGACGTCGCGCCGAGAATCTGAGGCAGAAAAATCCCGAGCAACTGGCCGAAGACATGGCTCAGCGGCAAAAGATCGAGCAATCGCAGGGGATGAAAGATGCGCTCGTACCGGCGATAGCGCTTGATTTCCTTCTCGATCGGCTCGAGATTGGCGAGGAGATTTCCGTGCGTCAGAACGACGCCACGAGGCTCCGCTGTAGTCCCGGAGGTGAACACGATCTCGATCGGGTCATCGGGACCGGCCGGAGAGGGCAAGAAGTCTACTGCGCCTTGGCCGTTGGCGATTTCAGCAAGGTCTTCGAGGCCCAGCGTAGCCGACGCAGCCAGGGGCGAAGGTAAGTCGCGCCCGACAACTGCAAACCGCACCCCTGCCTGCTGGGCAACGCGCTGCGCGAAAGTCTTTTCGGCGGTTGCGTCCATGGGGACAGCCATGGCGCCCCGAAACAGGCAGCCGAGAAACGCAGCGACCCATTCGCCGGAATTCTCTCCCCAAAGGAGCACGCGGTCGCCCTTTTCGATTCCGCGAGTCTGGAGTTCCGAGGAGAACCGTGTCGCACACCGAAGCAAGTCCGCGTACGACCAGCGCACCATTCGATAGCCGCGCCGCCAGGCGACCGCGATCTCATTCGGCGGGCGCGAATGGGGGCGGAAGTATTCAAGCAGGGACTGATGTTGCATGGCCCCATGAGTGTCCCTCATTCACGGTGGGATAGGGAATACCCCGGCCCGGGATCGCGCGGGCCGCGCCGGAATGGGCGCTGTCAAAACAAAAAGCCCGGCGGCAAGGTGCTTGCCGCCGGGCTCGGAAAACCGGAAACGAAACTACTGCTGCTGCTGTTGCGCGGGTTGCTGCTGCTTAGCCAGATCCGCTTTGGCGGGATCCGCCGAGAGGCTGGAACCGGGCTTCTCGTAGCGAGTCAGGAACGGCATGAAGGGAGTGACCTCGAAGGGCATTTTCTCGCGTGCCGAGAGCAGCGCGACGGGCTTGGCCTTGAGCAACTCCACGCGATCGTTCCACGGATCGACTTTGACGCGGCCTCCGATCGGCAGCGCCGCGATCTGATCGAGTTTGTCGGGCTGCAGTTGCGGCGCCGTACTGATCAACTGTTCGAAAGCGGCGACGCGGTTGCCGACATGCGGACTAATCAGCGCGGGTAGATTCTTGGATTCCGCATCGAGCTGCTTCAGAAAGAGGCCGGCGCTGCCCAGCTTGTCCTTGTACGGCGAATTCTTCAGAAGCTCCAGGGCCTTCTGGCTCGCGACTTGCAATTGGTCCGGACTGTCGGTGAATGAGAAGTGTTCCACGGCTTCGACGGTGGAGACATTGGTCGTGTCGTTGAAACCCCATTGATCGGTGGAGGGTTTCGTGACGATGATTTCGGCCAATTCCTGAGCGAGAATCGTGGCGAGACTGGCTTCGTCCGGGAGGACATCCAACAAACCGCGGCTGATAACGATCGTGTGGCCGATGGAGAAGGATTCCAGCGTGCCGGTGAGCAAAATGCGGCAGTGGACTTCCGGCTGGATGTCGAGGTTGTTGGTAACTTCGAGATTGTTGACGACTGTCTCGAGAACCTTATCGACTTCACCCGGCGGCGCGAGGAGGCCCGTACGTTGCAAGCGGTCGATCACGTTGACTTCGGCTTGATGCTGCCATTCGCGCTCCGCCTCGATCGGCGAGCGATCCTGCTGGGTAGCGGCCTGGTCCGTGATGGCAGTGGCGGCCTCGATGGTCATCTGGCTGAACTCTTCCTGGCGACCCATGTTCCTTAAGTTATAGCCCCACAGGCGCGTCTGCGCCTTGAAACGCACATGGTTTCCGAGGAAATCCTTCAGATCCGATTCCTGGCTGAAAACAAAGGACGGCACCCAGAGTCCGGGCTGCACGTTCAGCCGCCAGCTATCGAAGTGGAGATTGAAGCCGTTGAGTCCGGCGACGGGCGTATAAACTCCGTTGAAGCGAACGATCGTGAAACCCTGATCCTCCGCCCAGATGCGGCCCTTGAAACGTCCCTTGCCGGATTTCGGTAGCGGAGTCACGTCGAACATCAAGCAGCGAACCTCGCCGAGAAACTGCCGGCCGACGTAGTCGAACTGGTAGTGCTGGCGATCGAACCCGCTCGTATCGAGGTAAATCATCTGGAGGAAGCCAGCAGGCACGTATGAAGAGGTGAAGAACCCGGAGATGTGCGAAAGGGGGTTGAGCTCACCCACCTTGCCCTTTTTCTTCTCCAGCATCGAGGTGTCCACGACGCCCTGCGACAGATTGGCCTGGCCAAGAAAATAGTGGTCGCGAACCGGGACGGAGCCCAGGTCCTTATCGGGCTTCATGTCCTGAATGTAGGTCTCGATGATCGGGTTGTAGCGGCGGATCGTAGCGTTCTCATCGTGCTCGCGCGCGACAATGCGATCGATCGCCTCGTTGACGGTAACAGCCGTGTTGGGGGCCGAAATATCGGGCTGCGGCGGTGTTTGGCCAGCCGCCGGTGTCTGCGCGCCAGCAACGCCCGCGAGAGCGCCTACGAAGACTGTTGAGAGGCAGAAAATTTTCCACGTGCGCATTGCGTTCCCCTTTCAGTACGCCAATTCAAAAGTGATGTGGACGACGGCGGCGAAATCCACCGGCTGGCCTTCCTGTAGGGCCGGGCGGAAGCGGATTTGGCGTGCGGCGGCCTCGGCCGACTGGTCAAGACCGTAACCTAATCCCTGAACGACCCGCTCGACTCTCACTTCCCCCGATGCAGTGAACACAACCTGCAAAAGCACATCCCCCTCGATCTTCTTGGCCCTGGCTTCGTCCGTGTAAATCGGTTTTGGCTTGGCGAGAATTTCGACGGGCTTGGTGTTCGACACGGCAGCCGTCTGCTTCACCTTGGGAGCCGCTGGGCCTGCATTCTGATCGGCGAAGACTCCCTGCTGCACGCTGCCATGATTTCCTCCGCCCGTGCCACCGGCGGCGACGCCATTGCCAAACCCACTGCTGGCCACCACTCCGCGAGCGCCTTTCGCTCCGCCGGTACCGTTGCCATAACCTGCGCCCGCGGGCATGTCGTAGCCGCCAAGCTGGGTGATGTTCGGATTGCGGTCGGTTTTTCCGTTGGCAGGCACGCCATTGGGATCACCAAAACCTCCCGTCTGAACCGCCTCGCGGGGCTTTCTCAGAGTCGGAACAGCGGAACTGCCCAGTGAGAGCGTCGGGTCCGGGAGAACCTTTGCGACCTCGACCTCCGGCGTCACAGTCTTGCGCACGGGCGCGACTTTCGCGATGGGCGAGGTGATCACCGGATTATAGATCTTCGGCTTCGGTGCGACGATCTCTACGGGTACGGGCTTGGGGATTTCCTTGACGATCTCGCGCTTCACGATGACCGGCTTCGGGGGCGGCTGGGGTTTCCAAGGCTTGATCACGGGCACTTCAATCGGCGTGATCCAGTAGTGCTGAACGGCTTCGAATTTCTGCGGCATGAACAACGGTATGATCACGAGAGCGATCACAGCAAGGCATTCGAGTCCGACACCTGCGCCGAATGAACTCCAACGGCGCTGGCCGTTCGGCAGCAGCGAACCCGTAAAGACAGCTTGCTTTCTTGCCGGCGCCATAGGTTTCACCCCGAAAGCCCGTTGCGAAGATTGAGTGCGAATCGAGACACAGCTAGCGCACTATATTTTAGTACTAGAACGAAGGGCCGGGATGAATAGGTCCCACGTACCATTCTACCCCCAGTCGTGCTTAAAGCGATAACCCAACGGATTGGGGTTCCATGGGCGGGGCGGATTGGACTGCGTGTCGCGCTCACGCTGCCGTTCCCGGCTCTCGACTAATAGCCCGAAGAAGATTGCTGCATTGCGGCTGGGAGATGAATTCTGCGGCATCCGTTCCTGGCCCAGAGTGCGGGGAAGCGTCTGAAGAGACCCTTCAAAACCAGGAGAAGGGGGCGCGGCCCTATCGGTCGCGCCCTCTTCCTCTGTGACCCGTAATCCGCTACTTCACGGGCTCAACGACCACGTAATGCGTGGTACCGCCTCGATTCACCAGCAGAAGCACCGGCTGATCGCCTGCACCCGCCAGCGCCTGCTTGTACTGTTCGATGCCGGACACGGGCTTATGGTTGACTTCCTGTATCACATCGCCGCGCTGGACATCGGCGGATGAAGCCGAGCTTGCCGGATCGATGTCCGAGACCACGACGCCGCGAGTTCCGGCGGGCAAGTTCATCTGCTCCGCGATGTCCGAGGTCAGCTCTTGCACGTGAATGCCTTGAAGCGCGCCTTCGCTGTTTTCACCCGAGCCGGCATTTGCTTCCTTCTCGTCGCGATACTCTCCGAGAGTCAGGCTGACGTCCTGTGGCTTGCCGTCATGCGAGATCGCCAGTTTGACATTCGTGCCGGGAGCGGTCTGCGATATGCGCAACCGCAGGTCATTCGCGGAACTGATGGGCTCGCCATTCACCTTAAGAATGACGTCACCACGCTTCAGTCCAGCGCGTGAAGCAGGCGTATCGGGCGAGACCTCGGCGATCAATGCGCCGCCGGGCTCGCTCAATCCGAACTGCTTCGCGATTTGAGGCGTGACGTCCTGCGGGACGAGGCCGAGGAAGCCGCGCACAACTTTGCCGTGCGTGACGATCTGGTCCATCACCGAGTGCGCCATATTGATCGGAATGGCGAAGCCGATGCCCACACTACCGCCGGCCCCGCCGGTCTCGATGGCGGTGTTGATGCCGATCAAGTTGCCGTGGAGATCGATCATCGCGCCGCCGGAGTTGCCGGGATTGATGGGCGCATCGGTTTGAACGAAGTCTTCGTAGTTTTCGATGCCCAACCCACTCCGTTGCGTGGCGCTGACGATTCCCATGGTGGCGGTTTCGCCGACTCCGAATGGATCACCGATAGCGAAGATCACATCGCCAACCTGCAATTTCGAGGAATCGCCGAGAGCCAACGTGGGCAATCCCGTGGCATCGATCTTCAGCACCGCGATGTCCGTTCTCGGATCGCTGCCGACGAGTTTGGCGCTGAATTCGCGCTTGTCGCTGAGCTCCACCTTGATGTCGGACGCGCCGTCAATGACGTGATTGTTTGTCAGGATCGTTCCATCCGACGTGACGATGACGCCGGAGCCCAGACTCTGCTCGCGCTCCGGCCGCGGCTGCGACTGTTGTCCGAACTGATTGCCGAAGAACTGGCGGAAGAAGGGATCGTTGAGGAAAGGCATATTTTGCCCCTCCTTCACGATTTTCGATGTATGGATGTTGACAACGGCGGGGAGGGCCGGTTTCAGAACCGACGCAAAACCGTTGCTAAAATCGGCGAGAGGCACGGGAGCTGCGTTCCGCGCCAGCCTGACATCCGGGCTGGGAGCGCCGTACACCTCGTGACCCGACCAATTCCTCAATCCGATTGCGAGCACTCCTCCGCCAACGAGGGCCGCGACGAGTACTACCGTGGCCAACCAGCGTGGGATATGCAAAACACTGCTTTTCATGGCTATCTCTCCTTAATCTCGGAGCCGGGATCCATCGCGCAGACCCGGCGTATGAGTACATTAGACGTTACTCGAAGCAATTCGTGTTGTCGAACCCAATCAGCGACAGTCGTCGCGCGACACTCGTTTAGATGCGCATTGGGCGCGCCAGGTATCCGTGGCAGTGAGACATTTTTCGACGCAAGGCCTCAGCTAATGAGACGAGCGATGAAGAATGCCGCGGCGGCCGCAAGACCGCCTACAAGCACGGTTTGCGCCCCACCGCGGAAGGGCTTGACGCCCGTGTAGTGCCCTTTGATCGAGCCAAAAACGAAAAGCGCGAGCAGCGTTACGCCAACGGAGACCCATAACGCCGGACGAACCTGGTGCATCAAGATGTACGGCGCGAGAGGGACGAGCCCTCCCACGATATACGACGCGGCAATCGTCCCGGCGCTACGGCCGGCACGCGCGGGATCCGGCGCTTCGAGTCCCAATTCGAAGCGCATCATGAAATCCACCCAGCGTTTCTGATTTCCGGTGATCGCCGAAACTACGGGGGCCATCTGCTCCGCGGACAGGCCGTACTCGCGAAAGACCTTCGCGACTTCTTCGATTTCAACGTCGGGCAGCTCGACGGTTTCGCGATATTCACGCTGGAGTTCCGAGGCGTAATGCTCCGAATCCGTTTTCGCAGCCAGGTAGCCGCCCAGGCCCATCGCAATCGACCCCGCCGCGATTTCTGCGAATCCGGCCGGTGAGGATCATCCTTGTTCCCGTCGTCAGCGCCGCAGCGGTCGCTTGTCAGTCCAGCGGCGAGAGCGAATGGCACCGTCAATCCGTCGGCCATTCCGATTACGATGTCGCGCACAGCTGCGGTGGCCGTAAAGTGTTTTTCCACGTGTTCGACGGACGGCATGCACACCTCCTGAAGGCCTGCGGGAATCTGGCGTGCCGGTTTCCCGGTTTCCGGCCAAGCGGGTATAATTATGCGGCAGGAACGAAGATTTCAGGAGGTAGATAATGAGTTCCACGTCAGCACAAGGAGCCGCTCCACAAATGAGTTACACATTGCCGCCACTCCCTTATCCTTTGGACGCGCTCGAGCCGTACATCGACGCGAAGACGATGGAGATCCATCACGACAAACATCACAACGCATACGTCACAAACCTAAACAAGGCTCTGGAAGGGAACGCCGACCTCCAGAAACTCCCGGTCGAGGAGTTGCTCGCCCAAATCAACAAAGTTCCGGAGAACATTCGCACCGCCGTGCGCAACAACGGCGGGGGTCACATGAATCATTCGATGTTCTGGAAGATCATGAAGAAGGGCGGCGGTGGCGAGCCTTCCGGCGATCTTGCCAGTGCGATCACCGGCGCTTTCGGCAGCTTCGCCGATTTCAAGACCAAGTTCAATCAGGCAGCCACGACCCGCTTCGGATCCGGTTGGGCCTGGTTGCTCGTGCGCGGCGGCAAGGTTGCCATCGAGTCTTCGGCCAACCAGGACAATCCGATCATGGAGGGCGGCAAGGCCTTCTTCGGGCTCGATGTCTGGGAACACGCTTACTATCTCAAATATCAGAACCGCCGGCCCGAATACATCGAGGCTTGGTGGAACGTGATCAACTGGGCGCAGGTCGCCGAGAACTACGCGCAGGCGAAGAAGTAGGCGGCGGACGCCCCGCTGAGTGCAAGCGGAAGCAACATTGTCTGGCAGGCGCGGCGCGTGTCCCCAGCGCGCCGCGCAACCGCTTACGAAGAGCGGAATGGTCCGGGCAATTTATTGGCCGGTTCCGACACTTCGGGGGCACGGGTCTCCAGAAGCTTATTTCCCCTTAGGTCGCGCGGACTCTTGACGGCGGCGTCGAAATCTGTAAACTGCGGTTTTCTACAATGGCGACGATGCCCAACCCGTTGGACGAACCGTTGCAGGATTTTCAGTTCCCGCAACGAGAGGCCGCTTTCTTTTACGGCCTGTTCCTCCGCGGCCACACGGCCGAGGAATTGCGCCGCGATATCGAAGTCCCCGCCGCCGTACTCGCCAAGTGGGATCGCGAAACGAGGCGCGAGCCGACGCTGCGTCCGTTGCTCGAACGCATTGTCAGCTATCGCCGGCATGTCCTTGCGATCTTCGAGAACCTGATCGTGCATGACTCCACAACGCAGAAGCTTCAGTAACTCGCTCAAACGATTTTCCTGTAGTTCCCAGACAGTCTGGAATCGCCAATCGCCGGGCCAACATGTTTGGAACTTTTCCGCCTGCTGGGTGGAATTCCACATAGCACGATGAAACTCGTGAGACGGGAGAATCACAATGGATATTCGCTCGAAATCGGCTCTTGCAGTCCTGGCTCTCGCGCTCAGTTGCTCCCCGATCTTGGCCCAAGGCGACCCGCCGGGTCCGCCTGCTGAACAGCAGGCAAATCCGGACGGGTTCGGGCCACGCGGCCACATGCGATCGATGGGAGCAATGGAGCGCCGAGGAGGGGGGGACGGCATGCGCGGCGGCTGGGGTCAAGGCGACCGAATGGACATGCGCGGACCGGGCGGGGGAGGGCGAGAATTCGGCCTCTTTCGCGTTTTGAATGACCCGGATATCCGCGAAAAGGTTGGCGTCACGACCGAACAGGTCGCAAAAATTCGCCAGCAGGAGTCGGATTTCCGCAAGGCGGAGATACGCAACCGGGCCGATCTCGAAGTGAAGCGGATCGATCTGAACGATCTTCTCGCCGCCGACAAGCCGGACCGCGCCGCGATTGACAGCAAGCTGCAGGAAATCAGCACCGCGCAAATGGCGCTCGAGAAATCCCGGATCGACAACCGGCTGGACATGCGGGATGCGCTTACGCCGGCGCAGCGCCAGAAGCTGCGAGACGTCATGAAGGAACGCCGGCAGCGGGATGGTGGCTCTCGTCCTCGTGGCCCGCAGGGCGCGGGACGCGGCGGTCAGCGTGGACCTGCTCCGCCGCCTAACGCGCAGGGCCAAGCGCCAAGCCATTAAGCAAACCAAAGGGCGAGCGCCTGACAGTTCTCGCCCTTCCGTTAGATGGAGCGAACTCGAGCCACGGATAGCCGCACGGCCATCCGTGGCTTCGGCGCAGCAGGAACATCGGCTTTTACACGTACCCGTAGATTGCAAGCAAAGCACCCCTCGCATATCTTGCACTCCAAAGTTGGACTGAACAAACACACATGGAGAGTGGCGTGGGGGCCGCTGCCGTTGTAAATTAAGAGCCTACCTTGCCCGGTTCCCCGGTAGCTCAATGGTAGAGCATTCGGCTGTTAACCGAAGGGTTGCTAGTTCGAATCTAGCCCGGGGAGCCATGTCACCTTCTAGAATTTGCCTTATACAACTGCGGCCCGCTTGGCTCTTTTCTTGGATCGTCTATTCTTGTGATTCTTAGTGGAAGTCGTGGGAGTCGGGCTCCGCACGAGTAATGACCAGAGGCTGAACGCTTTCCGCTTTCACTGAAACCACATTTTCCTGATTCTGAAGAGTGCCTTCGATCAGCAAAAACGGATGGTGCACGACCAACGTATGCTCCCGTTCAAATAGCCGTGGCATGATGATGACGTTCGCAATTCCCGTTTCATCCTCGAGGCTGAGGAAGACAAAACCTTTGGCCGTGCCGGGGCGCTGGCGAGCGATTACGGCCCCTGCGACTCGAATGCGCGTTCCATCAGGAATTGCCGCAAGCTCGACGGCTGCCCGGATTCCAAGCTTCTTCATTTCCGCGCGGCGATAAGCCATGGGGTGAGGCCCGACCGTCATGCCCGTGCCGTGGAAATCCGCAACCAACCTTTCTTCAGCAGTCATAGGCAGCAAAGGTGAGCCGGAAACAGCGGGTTCGTCCGGGTTGGTCGTCGTTGCTTCCGGAGATAAAACATCGGCCGGTTCCAGGGCAGTTTCTTCCATTTCGAGAAGTGGACCCGGACGGCGGGAGGCGCGCTCGACCTGCCAAAGGGCGTCACGACGGTGAAACCCGCGCTTTGCGGATATGAAATTCAGCGCGCCAGTCCCGGCGAGCGCGGCCAGTTCGGATTTTTTTATTTCGGGAACGCGCTGCTTCAAATCGTCGATCGAGACGAACTTGCCAAGGTCGCGCTGGCGTACGATTTCGAGCGCGATCTCTTTACGCAGGCCCTTCACGTAGCGCATCCCCAGGCGCATGGCAAGCCCCTCGGGAATATGTTCGAGCGTGCACGGCCAATCGGAGCGCGTTACGTCGATGGGCTTGCACTTTAGCCCGTGGCGCTGGGCATCTTTCACGAGCGTCGCCGGTGAATAGAAACCCATCGGCTGGTTATTCAGCATCGCGGCCGTGAACGCCGCAAGATAATGGCATTTCAAGTAAGCGCTGGCATACGCGAGCAGCGCAAAACTTGCGGCGTGCGACTCAGGGAATCCGTAGAGGGCAAAGGAAGCGATCGATTGAACGATTTTGTCCTGCGTCTCTCCGGTGATCCCTTTCATCTGCATTCCGCGCCGAAGCTTGATCTCGATTTCTTTCATTCGTGCCTCGGAGCGCTTAAATCCCATGGCCCGGCGCAGTTCTTCGGCTTCGCCGCCCGTGAATCCCGCGGCGATCATCGCCATGCGCAGCAATTGCTCCTGAAAAAGAGGCACGCCCAGCGTGCGCGCCAGGACGGGTTCGAGCGACGGGTGAAGACACTCGGGCGGTTCGAGACCTTTACGGCGCTTTAAGTATGGATGAACCATTTTCCCGACGATGGGCCCCGGACGAATAATCGCGACCTGCACGACGATGTCATAAAAGCATTCCGGATACAGGCGAGGCAGGCATGACATTTGAGCCCGGCTCTCGACTTGAAACATTCCGACCGTGTCCGCTTTTTGCAGCGCCCCATAAACAGCAGGATCGTTCTGCGGCAGCTGCCCGAGGTCAATTTCTTCGCCGTAGTGCTGGCGGATAATCTGGAGAGAATCTTCGAGCACAGCCATCATGCCCAAGCCGAGAAGGTCCACTTTCACGATCCCCATGTCGGCACAATCTTCCTTGTCCCACTGCACTACGACGCGGCCCGGCATCGTGGCCGGCTCCAGCGGGACGACGGAATCCAGTTGTCCCTGGCACACCACCATCCCGCCGGAATGTTGCCCCAGATGGCGCGGCAAATCCTGTACTGCCTGGCAAAGCTCGAAAAATTTCCGGACCCGGGGATGCTGAAGATCGAGACCGGCCTTGCAAAACTGGCGATCGAGCGTATCGCCGGGGTCTTTGTATTCCCACGATCCCACGAGACTCGAAAGGCGGTCGAGTGTTTCCGGATCGAACGACAAAGCCTTGCCGATCTCGCGGGCCGCCGAGCGTCCGCGGTAGGTGATCACATTCGCCGTCATCGCGGCGCCCAATTTCCCGTAACGCTCGTAGACGTACTGAATCGCGCGTTCCCGCTGGTCGCCGCTCGGAAGATCGAGATCGATGTCCGGCCATTCGCCGCGCTCTTCGGACAGAAAGCGCTCGAAAAGAAGATCCATTCCGACCGGATCGACGGCGGTGATGCCGAGCGCGTAACAAACGGCGCTATTGGCCGCGGAGCCGCGTCCTTGCACCAGAATGTTCTGTTCGCGGCAAAAGCGAATGATGTCCCACACGATCAAAAAATAGCCGGCTAGATCGAGGTTTTCGATCAGAGCCAGTTCGCGATCGATTTGCCGGCGCGCGCGTTCGTTGTGGGCGCCGTAGCGGGAGATCATGCCTTCGTGCGCGCGCCGCCGGAGAAATTGCATCTGCGATTCGCCGTCAGGGGCCGGATAGGCGGGGAATTTGTATCCGAGGTCGCTCAAGGCGAATTGCAGGCGTGCGGAAAGAATTTCCGTATTGGCGACGGCCTCGGGGATATCGGAAAAGAGAAGCGCCATTTCCACGGACGATTTCCAGTGGCGCTCCGAATTGCGGCTCAGCAAATGGCCGGCGGTCTCGAGCCTCCGGTGATGGCGGAGGCAAGTAAAAACATCCAGCACCTCGCGTTGGCGCGGCAGCGCGTATGACACGCCATTGGTGGCGAGTAATGGCAATTTCAGTTTACGTGCAATTTCCACGGCGATCTGGTTGCGCGCTTCTTCATCGCGGCAGAAATGGCGCTGGAGTTCGACGTAAACGCTTTGCCGGCCGAATGTACGGCAGAGTTGGCGCACGCATTCCATAGCAATCTCGATTCCGCCTTGTGCCAGGGCGTGCGCCAGCGGACCTTCGTCACCTCCAGTCAAGCAGATCAGGCCGCTGTTCATTTCCGATATTTCTTCAGGGCGAACGCAACCTTCGCCCTTTCGCGCGCGGAGCTTCATTTGCGTGATGAGTCGGCACAGGTTCTGGTAGCCTTCGCGCGATTCCACGAGCAAGGGATAGCGCCAGCCCGCGGTGGACGTGACTTCCGCGCCGATGTGGGCCCGAATGGAGAGCTTTTTCGCCGCCAGATGAAAGCGGGGCGAGCCATATACGCCGTCGCGGTCGAGCAAGGCCATGGCGGGCGCGTTGTGGGCTGCACAGGCGTCGATCAATTCTTCGGGAAGGGAAGACCCTTCGAGAAAGCTGAATGCAGACCGCGCGTGAAGCTCGATGTACATCAGTCGTAAATTCCCCGCACGAACCAGCCTTGGCGCAACGCGTCGTAATAGAAACGGTAGAGGCCGCGGTCCGCTGAAGGAGAGTGAAAGCGAATCTCAAGGTCCCATTCATCCTGTTGCCAGGGATTTTCCCGCCACCAGTCGCCGGATGTGCGCCACGGGCCGGAAGCGGCGAGCACTTCTCCCCGCATGCCTTGGAAAACCACGCGAACGGGACGGCCTGCAAGCAGTTCGAGTTTTGCCGGAACAGGCGGGCGGAAGGCCCGGAAACTTGCCGGGACTTTACATTTATTTTGTTTTTGAAGGTGGAGGGAATTATTTTGTCGGCGTTTCGTTTCTGTGTCTTTCAGGCAGGCAAAAAAACATTCCATGTGAAACTCTTCGGGACGGTGAGTATCCGGCAGGGATGGCGATCCGACATTTCCTTCGCCAACGACGTATGCAATGCGGGCGATTGTGATCTCCAGTTTTTCCGGCTCCGGAAAGCGAGGAAGAAACAGACCGCTTTGCATCGCGCGCGGCCGAACGGATTCCGCCGCAAGCGCGATTTTTTGAATGGGCGCAGCGGGCGGTTTCAGTTGCAAACGCAACCGGAGCAATTTCAGAAGCATTTTCGAATCGCGCACCGGGACGGGAAGCTCCAAGTTGGTTTCGTATAGGCCGGGTGAATGTTTTTGGCGAAACAGCTCCTTGCGAGAGTCGGTTGCATTGTCGAAAGAGGGTTGCAGCTCAAACCGGACGCGAATGGCGGCGGCCGCAAGAGAACGCGCCGTCAATCGCGCGCAAAGCTGATCGAGCAATCGCCCGAGAAGGAACGAAAGAGGGTCAAGTTCCTCAACGGCATCGTCCAGCTCCATCTCTTCTTCGAAGGAATTCTCTTGTTCTGCAATGACGAGCGAGCGCGAGCCTGTGCCCCGCGCCAGCGCGTGCAAGCGAACCCCCTCCTGTCCGAGGCGTTCGGAAAGCTGCAAAACCGGCAGTTCGGTAAAAGCACCGCACGTGCGTATGCCCCATCGGTTCAGCGTTTCAGCAGTTTCCGCGGAAGGAGAGAGAACGCCGACAGGCAATTGGCGCAGATATTCCGGTTCCTGTCCGGGCGGAATCACCGTGTTCCCGGTGAAGCCGCGCGCGGCAATCAGGGCTGTTTCGACATTCGAGGCGACAGCGACATTCGGCAGCAAGCCGCATTCGGCCGAACGCTGCACGAGGTGTGTGGCAACGGCTTCTGTCGAGAAGAATAAATGGTCCAAACCGGACAGATCGAGAACGATCGTGTCTTCGGCTGTATCTTCGATTCGCGGAGAGACCGACCAGCCGATATCAAGCAAAGCTGCATGGGCCGTTTTTTCCTGAGATCGGGAACGTGGACGGATTTCCACGCCGGCAAATTGCGCCGCATTTGTTTTCGTCATCCCGCATTCGATTCCTGCCTGGGCGGCCTTTTCGCCGATGGCAACCACCTTGTATAGAGGCGGATTTCCGTCGACAAGAGCCAGGGCACATTCGCGGAGGGCAGGCTCGGCGCGCATGGCCGCCTGCACCATAAAATTGGGGACGAAAATGGAAGCGAATGCCATAGCGGCTCGATGAAAAGGCGGCAACGGAGGTCGTGGAATTCCTCACCGTTTTCTGTGTTCTCCTCCGGCGCTGCGTTGTGATGTCTGCAAATTATTCCAACTGATTTGCGTTTTGAAATCGGCGCCATCGCCGCAGGGGTCGACAGAAATTGCATTCTGTCGCATGGTTCGATGATCTTCTTGGTTCGCGTGAGAACGGATCATCTCCGCATAACTCTTCCAGCCATCGAGCAGGCATCCCGGCGAGTGCGGCAAAGAGAATCCTTCGATGCTTGCAGATGTTTGCGACCACGTCGTTCCTTGCGCCCGGAGCTGAAGCACCAGGGAAGCACAGCTTTTCGCGTTCGATTCCTGCTCGAGAACCAGGAGAATCGTCGGCGTGTATTCCAACGCCCGGCGGAAACGAAACCACACGGGAAGGGGAACGGAACGGACAACGTGCGGCGGCGTGTCGCTCAGATCGAGCGCAATCAAACCGAAACCGCCGCCCTGGATCAGCAGATCGGTGGCGCGAAGGGCCTGGTCGGCGTTCCGGCAGCGTACCCAGACGAGTTGTTGCAGACTCACTCCGGCTATTTCGGCGGAATGGGGATCGAATGCATCGCGTGCGTCAACGAGCGCGCAGATTTCCGAAGCTGTGGTTCGAGAAGCCAGCGCGGAAATCAGCAAGCTGGTTCTCCCGGAACACGGAGGACCACAGATTTCCGTCAAGCTGCCGCGGGGAAGTCCACCCGTGAGGTCATCAATCGGGGGAATGCCGGTGGGAACGGTTTCAACGATCCGGCGATCGCGATATTGGAAGGGATTCGAGAGGCGGCCCGCCAGCGCGGATTCGACATGCAAACGCAATGAGGCAGCTTTTGAGCTCATGACGAAAGGCGAGGCGCGAAAAGAGGGGGTTTAAGTTTTCGCTTTTTATTCGCCTACGGCAATTCTATGTTTTCGCGATTCGGGTTGTCAAGGTTTCAAAAACTTCGAGGTAAGGCTCCAGAACAGGTCAGCGACAACATAGGGTGAAGCGGGTCCGAAGATGCCGTAGAATGTAGAATTAATGATCGCAGTGGGCGTGTAGCTCAGCTGGGAGAGCACCTGCTTTGCAAGCAGGGGGTCGCCGGTTCGATCCCGGCCACGTCCACC
>CAWEXR010000005.1:0-370462 GCA_963813045.1 uncultured Acidobacteriota bacterium | reverse complement strand
GAACAGATGTGCTGGAACACTTCCCCCAGTGAAAACATCATGGAGCAATGGAGACCCACTGCCCGAAGATTCTTAACAAACTTTCGGACCCGTCCTCGTCAAACGACATTAATTCCTGGCAGTCCAAAGTATTTCTTTGCGAACTGGTGAACAATCGGATCAATCTCCACCGCCGTGACGTTGATTCCGAATTTATGGAATGACTTTGCCGTAATTCCGACACCGAGGCCGCTAAAATCAATGAAAGCCGCAGGGGGTGATACATTATCAACGCAGTATCCTGTTGCAGTGGTCTTTGCACCAATCTCACCGCTTCTTGAACGACAAAAGCAGAATACACACTTTCTGCCTCATCAACACTTCTTTTCTCCAGATCTTTTCCTACAACACCGCTGTCTGATAGTTCCTTCCGTTTGATGCCAGTCCGATAATCCTCCAAGTATCGAGTGGTCGCACTTCAAAATTCGATATCCATGTTGGAGTTCTCCACGACTGTTATCATCCCTGTAATACTTTCCCGTCGATCAAGATAGGTATATTCCGAAGGGAGTCGTCCTAGTAGACCGGTATTGACACCAGTAATAACGTGCGGTCGACTTCGAGAACGAAGACTATAAATTGGCGTGACTACTGCAACGACGAGAGCGAGATTTGTGGACTTGCTTCGGTTAATGGGGAGATGGTCGACGAACAGTGCAAAGATGCCGAGATATACAAAAATTGAAAAGCGAGACCAGAGAACTCCAATGAATGGCTGAAAATACCGGCCAAGAAATTGTTCTGAAATATTGAGAAAGATGGTCAAAGGGACAGAAGTTGACAATGCCAAGAACGCGTAGAGTGAAAGTGAGCGAATACCCGCTTTGCAATCGTATCCAACACTCTTCTGGAGATGTTATGCGACGTGAAAAACACACATGGCCATGTCATTACTGCCTGTGTTAATATTGGTCCCCAAATTGGTCCCCCACCGCCCACTAATCGGAAAAGTGTCGGGAGGATTAACGGTGCAGACATCAGGATCAAGGCGATTGCTTTCCAGGTCTGGAATTGAACGCGTTTTCCGTCAGACGCAAGGAACGTAAGTAGCGATGTCGCGGTGGAAATGGTGAGTACTACATTGGAGTGATGCAATGCGTTCCAACAGAGCCGTCAGCACTCGATGCAAGATGATTTGCGAGACATACGATACGAGACTCGGAATGAAACAAGAGTCACAGCTCGGGAGAATGGGACTTCTGGATCCCGAAGAGGTTTAGATGGCTTGACTTTCGTCGGCATCTGGTCATGGCAGTCGTGTTGTCTCGCTTTGTTACACGCCGATCTTCTAGGCCAATTCCGATAAAGAACCCCTTTCTATTCGAACAAGAATTGAAGACAATGGATGATTTCATTCATGGCCTTCCCAAGCTCGAACTTCATCTTCACACTGAAGGGACATTAACTCCTGAACGTAAAATCATCCTCCGCAAAACGCAATGGCATCAACATCGGCCACGAAACCACCGAATCAATTCGTTCAACATACAATTTCGATTCCCTTGCTTCGTTCCTTGCAATCTATTATGATGGAATGAATGTGTTATTGAAGGAATGCGATTTCTATGACTTGGCAATGGATTATTTAAAGAAAGCAGCAAGTCAGAATGTTCGTTATGTGGAGATATTCTTCGATCCACAGGCACATACCGGGAGAGGCGTGTCGTTCAAAAACGTCGTTATGGGATTAGCAAGAGCGTGTAAGGAGGCTGAACAAACATTGGGAATTACAGGGAAGTTGATCATGTGTTTTTTCGAGAGATCACGAAGCTGGATGGGCGGAGGATATTTTAACTCAATCGTTATCGTACAAGGAATTTATTATCGGCGTTGGATTGGATTCAGATGAAAACGGACATCCTCCAGATAAATTCAAGAGTGTCTTCCGAGAGGGCAAGACAGGCAGGATATAAATTAACGATGCACGCCGACGTGGATCAAAGAATTCCTTGGAAAACACTGAACAGGTGTTGAATTTGATTGGAGTTGATCGTATAGATCATGGGTCAACGCTGTGTTCTCCAAAGAATTAACAGAAGCAATTGCAAAGAAACCAGGGATGGGATTAACCGTATGTCCTGTTTCAAATGGATATGTTACGGGAGAAATGTGTGAAGAAAGGATCGAAAAGTTGATGAAGGCGGGGGTCCGAGTTACAATTAATTCGGATGACCCAAGTTATATGGGTGAACGTTACGTCGAGGAGAATTTGATTGCACTGCACAAAACAATGAATTTATCAAAAGAACAACTCGTACAATTCGAAAAGAATGCAGTTGAAGTTTGTTGGGTAACTCGACAAAGGAGAAATTGATGAAGGAAATCGAAACCTATCTCAAAGAAAATAGTTAACTACCTTGTACGTATGTTTCATAAATAGTCCTCGATGATTGCAAACATATATTTAATTTAGATGATTGAGTTGACGACATCCCATTCCTACAGCCATACCTCCACCCCTAAATGTTAGTGAAGTTGACAAGTTGTAAATACCAAGCAGTAGCGTAGACAAATGTCTTTCCATAATTCTTCCCAAATTGTGCGAATAACTAGACGGCTTCTTCCTCAACGGGAGCTGGTTCGGCTTGTTGATACGGAACTGGTTGATCGTAGTTAGGTTGTTGATAGGGGTATTGTTGATATCCATATTGTGCAGGAGGTCCAACTCCCTTTTTCTCCGTTGTAGCTTCGATTTTACGGACATAGTTCGATGGGAATATTCCTTGTTGTCCATTTGGTCCTTCACCTCTCACCAATCTGTCCATTAGTTGTGCCAGTCTTTCGCATACCATTATTCACTATCATTAGCTTTATTCCCAACGGATCCTACCAAATTCGAAAATCGTGATTCTTTGTCCTGCAGTGAAATTCAAATCACCTTCGTCCATTGGATCTTATAGTCGTACAAGGCTTCAGCTTGTGCAAGACCGTATGACGGTGGCGGGGAAGTCGGATTCGGTGGGGAGCAGGAGGGGATCTTTCATCTCTAGGAACAGACTACATTCGTATTCGCCGCAGTTACAGATGAAGCGGAGGATGAAGGAACGGCTCATGGGACGACCGCTGAAGTAGACGACCGTTTTGAACCCGCTTTGTATCCTGACCCATTAGACAGACCTCTCTTGGGAACCTTACGTCTAGGGATTTGCTGAACTAAGTCATCATACAACTCTGTAGAAATGACATTACTGTCCAGAAGGAAATCAAAGTCTTTGTGAAATGAACGAAGACGTTGGTTGATTTCTGCTTTCAGACGCCATGAACTGAAGAGAACAAACGTTCGCAATACTAAAATGCCAGCTAATAAATTTATAAATAAATATTGGGTGTTTCGGAATTCCGGTATTACGTGAGCGATCCAAGTTGCACAAGAAAGTTCCAAATTCGAATGCTACCTAGAATTCCCTACAGACCAGAACTGATCTCATCTTTAACCTCTTATATACACTTCACCTTCGAATATCATACTTTCTAGGTCCGCCCAACACCTCGATACGTCCCAGGATTAGGAGGAAGCCACATCGGTCCAGATGGATATATCCTTGCGCAGGGCTAGGCGTATACGGACCTCTAACCTGACTGCGCGTCATGGCTGACCTCGGTCCGCACCCGGCAAAGACGAAGGACCAGGAGCTAATATATGTTGTGGTTGTCTAACTGTGGTTGATTAGGTGTGTGATCGGCCGATTTTGTTGATTGTAGGGTTGTGCGCGGGGGTTATGGGGAGCTGGAGGTGCCCATGAGGGTGTTTTTCTGGGCGGAGGGATCCAATGTATTCTGGATGAGTTAGGGTGATGATATTGTATGCGTCTTCGGGGAGAGATGAGATTAATGCGCTTGGGGGAATTGAATGGGTGACGATAAGAGTTTGGAAAGTTGAAACAACGCCTGCAGCTACAAGTCAGAACGGTAATTGACGGGTTATACCAAGTGCCTTTTCGTCTTCTGGAGACTTCGCATTTTCCCATTGCCATTCGAAGGATTTGCATTTGTCCGAGTAAAAGGATCAATTCCTCTTAATCCCTCCAACGTTTCATCAATACTCATTTCCGTGTCGTCAACGACTAATTCGCTATCAACTAAATCTTTCGAAGGTTTAATTTCTTCCCATTCCAACAACATTTTCTCATCAATCGGCTCTTCCACAACTTCCGGAACAAATTCCTCATTAACCTCAGATTTGAGCCGTTTCTCCCTTTGCAATCGTTTATAAGCCCAATCCAACGCAATCCGCTACTCTGCTCCAAATCCACCACCAACACCACCATCATCCCATTTGGCGCCAAAAACTTGCATGACTACCCCAATCAAGCCACTTTGTCGAAAGTAATTTCCCCAAATTATCTCCTGCTGAGAAATCATTCCTCTTTCGATGTGGGAAACTGGCTTGTTTCAGTAACTCGAGCAGTTAATGTCCTTGACGTTGTAGTAGTAGGATTATTAGGCACAATGGAAGTTGTTGATGCAGTGAACGTTCCGCCTGTTGAGGTTGGAAGGGTTAAAGAAGGGGGCGATTTATTTGTGATTGGAGAAGCTATATCACGAGATGCGATTGAGGTGAATAATGGACCATTTGGACCCATTGTGTATAACGCTTCTCGAAGGGGAGGACGAACGGTGGGGACTTGTGGTGATGATGACGATGTTGTGGTTCCATTTGTGATTGATGAACGGAGGGTATGTTGACCTTGTTTTGATGGTGATTGAGTTCGATTTAGTAAAAGATCTTCAGCGAACGCGAAGAAGGTCGTAACTGCATCTATGGTTGTGTATTCACTGGGAGCGTTTCTAAGAGTGCTTTGGTTGCACCGAGGAGATCATCCTGAGATTAACAAGATCTAGAAATTTCATACCTCAATCTGGCTGATACTCGTATATTCATTATTGGCCATTTTGGATGCGATACTACGATTCTCCTCCGATGATTCGATTTTGGATCGTTTAACATTTGTTGTACTCCGAAGATTCATTTTGAGAAGGCAGTGGGAAATTCAGAACAGCTAGGCGTTGGATCCCGACTATCATCAGCACAATATCAAGAGTGTACAACTTGACATGAAACACTCTCCATTTGACTCACAAACTCCCTAAATTGAATTTGTTCAGGAGTCTCCTTTGATTTTACCCCCGACATCCGTTTTTCACGATGACTGTCCTGTGCCATCATCGACGGCGACCGTTTCCGTTTCCGATGGTCTACACCATTGACTAAAAAGTAGTCATCCATCAACAAATCCCCATCAAAGACGTCACTGCTGGATCTCGGACCAAACTTGGACGTTCGAAGTCGGCAGATCACCCGGAGCGGGAACTTTGATTTTTCCGGGAAAAAAAGTGCGAACGAAATGAAGGGGCGAGGGAAATTTACCACGCGCGCCACCATCACCCTCAAATTCACACTTCTCAGCAACCACCGCCTCAGAATCATCGACCATTGTGTCGTGTTGACTTGAATTTGCTGTTATTGTAGCATTTGACCCTCTATTTCGTAGACTTCTTTTTGGTGGGTGTGTTGTTTCCTGAGGTGGAGAACTTTGGTTTAGGTGTTGTGATGTCGTTGAGGGAGCCATCACGAGAATGGGAAGTTTTATTGATTTGACTGTTGGTCGAGCGAGGTTGCTGGGTTAGATAGTCCTCTACTCGATATCAAAAATTTGGGTGGATCCACGGAATGAAAAACACTTGCCAAAAATTTAGTGGCAGGAAAATTTCTTGGTGGTGGTGAAGCTGACATAACCACGGGTTAGGTGATTTCCCACCCGACTTCAGATAAACCAAATGCATCAAATCCGACAGTTCAGATGCTGAATCATTTACTAACCTACATAAAATCTTGCAAAACATGCTATTACTACTCAATCAATGGCTAAAATGCCTCCAAACCCTATGGTTTTATCCACGGAGTTGCCGGATTAGCAGGCAGAATCCATCCGGGTCTTGGATTAGACATGATTCTATGACCCTCTGTCCAGTGCGGAGGCTGTCTTATGAACTCTCGAAAAGCGCATCTACCGCAAACGGTATAAGAACAGGCTGTGCACTGATATCGCGAACCCTTCATTTCTTTGCAATGCAAGCCCTGGAAACCGCGCCGGACTATCGTCCCGCTCAGAAACTGCTTTTGCAGTTAGAAGACGCCAAGAAAGGGAAATGACGAATGGCCACGCCCGCTGAAACCAATATGGAGTCCGCGGAGTTACAAAAGCGCGTCGAGCGCTTCCGGTCGGTGCGCGACGGAATTCTGGCGCAGGTTCGCCAGGTCATCGTCGGCCAGGACGAAGTGCTGGACCAGATCCTGATCGGGCTGTTCGTCGGCGGCCACTGTCTGATTACCGGGCTTCCCGGCACGGCAAAGACGCTGATGGTCCGCACGATTTCCCAAACGCTGGGGCTGGCTTTTCGCCGAATTCAGTTTACGCCGGACTTGATGCCATCCGACATCACGGGGACCGACATCATCGAGGAAGATCCGACAACCGGGCGGCGCCATTGGACCTTCGTGCAGGGCCCCATCTTCGGCAACGTCCTGCTGGCCGACGAGATCAATCGCACGCCTCCCAAGACGCAGTCCGCGCTGCTCGAAGCCATGCAGGAACTTTCCTGCACCGTTCGAGGGAACCACTACAATCTGCCTCTGCCCTTCTTTGTGCTGGCTACTCAGAATCCGATCGAGCTGGAAGGAACCTATCCATTGCCGGAAGCGCAGCTCGACCGTTTTCTCTTCAATACCATCCTCGACTATCTGAGCGCCGACGACGAGGTAAAAGTCGTGGACCTGACCACGACGACGCGCGTTGCGGAAGTGCAGGCGGTTACAAACGCCCAGGAGATTCTCGATTTCCAGAAGCTCGTTCGTATGGTGCCGGTCGCCGAGTCGCTTGCAAAATACGTGGTGAGCTTGGTTCGCGCCACGCGCCCGAAGAACGCCGAAGCGCCGGACTTCGTGAAGAAATATGTGAATTATGGCGCGAGCGTGCGCGCGGCCCAATTTATCGTCCTTGCCGCGAAAGCCCGCGCCCTGTCGCGCCGACGCTATCATGTGAGCTACGAGGACATCGCCGCGCTGGCGATTCCGGTGTTGCGCCACCGCATTCTGCTGAACTTCCATGCGGAGTCCGACCGCATCGATTCGGACGAGATTCTTCAACGCCTTCTCGGGCATATGCCGCCTCCGAAAGGGGCTTGATTGTGCAACGCTTTCTCGATCCGTCGGTCCTGGCCGGAATTTCGGGCCTCGATCTCATCGCCAAGACCGTCGTCGACGGATTTGTGGCGGGCCTGCATCGGTCGCCGGACTTCGGCTTCAGCCAGGAGTTCGCTGAATACCGCGCCTATTCGCCCGGCGACGATCTGCGGCACGTGGACTGGAACGTCTTTGCGCGCACCGAGCGCGCCTATCTGAAGAGGTATCGCGGAGAAACCAACAGCCAGCTCACAATTCTCCTCGATGCCAGCAATTCGATGAATTACGCCTCGCACGAAGTGAACAAGATGGACTACGCGCGTTTTGTGGCCGCGTCATTGTTCTATCTGGCGATCCACAATCAGCGCGACGCCGCGGGGCTGATCGTCTTCGATGACGAAGTCCGCAACTATATCCGCCCCTCCACGCGTCAAGGACAAGTGAGCCGCCTGCTGCACGGACTCGAACTCGCCGAGCCGCGCGCCCGGACCGATTTCGCGAAGCCGATGGATCACTTTCAGGAATTCCTGCGGCGCCGGGGTCTGGTTCTCGTGATCTCCGACTTCTATGAAACGCCGGAGCGGATTATTCGAACGATCGAGCCTTTGCGTTTTCATGGAAACGAAGTCGTCCTGTTTCACGTTCTCGACCCTCGCGAAATTCGCCCCGACCTCGGCGAGCCTGCGATTTTCGTGGACCTCGAAACGCGGGAGCACGTGGAAGTCACTCCCGAGTACGCTCGCGACGAGTATCGCGGGAAGATTCAGGGCCACATCGCGGCTTTGCGCGACGCCGCTCGCAGCGCCGGGATGGATTACCACCTGCTTGTAACCGACCAGCCACTCGATGGCGCCCTGCGGCAATACCTCGCGATCCGGCAAAAGAGAAACTGATGGGCTTCCTCGCTCCCTGGTTTCTGATTGGCGCGGCTGCGGTGGGTTTGCCGCTCTATCTCCATCTGCTGCGCCGCCACACCACCACGCCACATCCATTCAGCTCGCTGATGTTCTTCGAGCCGCGCACGCAGAGCTCGATCCGGCATCGTCGCCTGCGCTACCTGCTTCTGCTTTCGTCCCGGCTCGCGCTTCTATTGTTGCTGGCGCTCGCTTTTGCGAACCCGTACATCAAGCGCACGACGGCCGGCGCAGCCGGGAACAAGCTGATGTTTCTCGTGATCGATAATTCCTTCAGCATGCGAGCCGGTTCTCGGCTGGCGGATGCGAAGCGAGGGGCGCTTGCCGTGTTGAACGCCCGGAGCGCGGCGGACCGCGCCCAGATCGCAGAGCTGGGATCGCAGCTTCGCGTCCTGACCCAACCGATTCAAGATGCGTCCTCGTTGCGCGCGGCCGTCGAAGGGATCGAACCCGGCGATTCTCGCGGGAGCTTTGGCGAACTGGCGCGCGCGATTCGCTCGTTGGCCGAGGGCGCGCACGGCCCCATCGAAGTCCACCTATTCAGCGACATGCAGAAATCCGACATGCCCGCGAGCTTTGCAGAGCTGGCCCTGCCGCCCGGCGTAACCCTTGTCCTTCATCCCGTGGTGAAAAGCACCGAGCCGAATTGGGCGGTTGAAAGCGTCCATGCACCAAGCCGGGTCTGGGATCCCAAGAAGGCGCGGGTCGATGCGGTGATCGCCGGATATCAGACGCAGGCTGCCACGCGTACCGCTTCGCTCGTCGTCAATGGGAAGACGGTCGCCAGCCGGAGCGTCGAAGTGCCCGCGGGGGGACGCGCCAGCGTTGAATTTCAATCTCTGGACGTGCCTTATGGCTTCAGCCGGTGCGAAGTGCGGATCGATTCCGCCGATGTTTTGCCCGCCGATGATGCATATCTGTTTGCGGTCGAGCGATCGGATCCGCAACGTGTCCTTTTCATCCATGAATCGCCGGATTCTCGATCCCCGCTGTTTTTCGGGGCGGCGCTCGGATCGGCCGCCGAGTCGTCTTTCTCCTTCGATCCCGTCACGGTTGAACGTGCCTCGGGTATCGAGCTCTCGAAATATGCTTTCGTGGTCCTTTCCGATGTCGTATCGCTCCCGCCTCAGTTCGAAAACGACCTGCTGCGATATGTCCGGGGCGGCGGCGGACTCTTGATCGCCGCAGGGACATCCGCAGGCCATCGTTCGCACGTTCCGGTGTTCGGCGACAACATTCTCGCGACGCACGATTACTCGCGCGACGCCGCGCGATTTCTCACGGTGGGTGAGACCGATTCTTCGCATCCGTCGATGGAGGGCGGTGGGCGCTGGGCCGGCGTCAAGTTCTACTATGCGGTCTCAGTCGATCCTTCAAACTCGCGGGTCGTCGCGAGGCTCACGGATCAGACTCCGGTGCTGCTCGACAAAAAGATCGGCGAGGGCCATGCGCTCCTGCTTGCGTCGGGTCTCGACGATCTGACGAACGATTTGCCGGTTCAACCGATTTTCGTCCCTTTCGTCAAGCAAACGGCGCTGTATCTCTCAGGGACTGCGGATCGCAGCGGCTCCCGGCTGGTGGATTCTTTCCTGGAGCTGCGAACGACGAAAGAGCAAGCGGTCAGCGTCGAGATCGTCGATCCCGCGGGACGCCGGCCTTTGTCGCTGAAAGAGGCGACTTCTGCCGAGTCTTACCAATTGACGAGCGCAGGTTTCTACGACGTCCGCCTGGCCAACGGCCGCCAGGAAGTGGTCGGAGTGAACGCGGACCGCCGGGAGTCCAATCTCGAAGTGATTCCGGACGATGAGCTCTCGCTCTGGCGCGGAAGCGGTGGCGCCGATGCAGGGTCAGGCTCCGGCCCGGGCGAAGGGCCTGAGCCAGCGAAGCCCCGGAGCCTTTGGTGGTACGCTATGCTTTTGGTGCTGGCGGCCGCCCTGCTGGAATCGTTGCTGGCGGCGCGGTACCTGGCGACACAAAGGGAAGAATCGTGACGGCGCGCCAACAACTGAATGCGTACATCGAGCAATTGCAGCGGCGCTTCCGCCTTCGCGCCTTCCTGCGCGGGGCCGCAATCCTGGCATTATCCGCGCTCGTGACGACCGTCGTTCTGGTGCTTATCACCAACGCTCTCGCGTTTTCCAGGGCGAGCCTCGCCAGCGCCCGGATCATCCTGTTTCTCATCATCGCCGGCTGCATCGTGTTCGCATGCACGCTGCCCTTGTTGCGCCTGAACCGCCGCCGGACGGCCTGGGAAGCCGAAGCGGCTGTGCCTGGTTTCGAGCAACGCCTGGTTACTTTGGCGGAGCGAGGTCCCGAAGATCGGGAGCCGTTTGCCGAGTTGCTCGCCGCCGACACTTTGGCGATCGCGCGCGCGGCCGAAGCCACGAGCGTGGTTCCCAACAAGAAACTGCTGATCTCGCTCGGCACGGCAATCGCGTCGCTGGGAGTCTTGATCTGGATGATCCTTGGGGGTCCCGGCTACCTTGGCTATGGAGCAGCGCTGCTATGGGCCGGCGATGCCGGAGCCGCTCCGCTTTACGATCTTCGCGTCAGTCCCGGCGACGCGACGGTGCGGCGGAATTCCGACCAGTTGATCAGCGTGCAGCCTCGCGGTATCCAGACAGGCGGGGTCCGCCTCTACGCGCGCTACGAAAGCGCCTCGAAATGGGAGCAGCTCCCGATGCAGCCGCAACCGGGGACCTCGAGCTTCCAGTTTCTGTTCGCGGGGCTTCCCGAAGGGGTCGAATACTACGTCGAAGCCGGGCCGCTGCGTTCGCGTCACTTCAACCTTCGCGTCACCGATTTGCCTTCCGTAAAACAGATTCGCGTCACCTATCATTTCCCGTCATGGACAGGCATGCAGCCGGTCGTGGAAGAGCACGGCGGAGATCTGCGCGCCATCGAAGGCACCGAGGCGAACCTCGAAATAGGAGTGGATCGGCCTTTGCATGACGGCGTTCTCGTCCTCGACGATGACCGGCAGATTCCGCTGTCCGGCGGTGCGGGTAATTCGTACAACGGCGCGATTCGGCTGGATAAGGATGGGACGTATCACGTTGCCGTTCTCGATCGAGGCCAGCCGGTCCGTATCTCCGAGGATTTCTTTATCGAGGCGAGCAAGGCAAGTCCTCCGGATGTCGTCATCTCCAGGCCGGGCGGCGACTATCGCGCGAGCCCCATCGAGGAAATCACCGTTGCGGCCAAGGCGGACGATCCATTCGGGCTCGACGATTTCAGCCTGCACTATTCGGTCAATGGGGGTCCCGAGCAGACCGTTAACCTGCTCAAGCAGAAGGGCGAGAAAAACGGCCGACGGATCGACGACCCTTTCCCTGGAGGACTTCAAGCTCGTGCCGGGTGACATCGTAAGCGTCTATGCCGCGGCCAAAGACGCGCATGCGGAATCCAGAACCGACATGTTCTTCATTCAGGCGGAGCCTTTCGAGCGCGAGTATTCGCAGTCGCAGCAGTCGGGCGGCGGCGGCGGAGGAGGCAGCGGCAACGCGCCGGATGAGATTTCGCAACGCCAGAAGGAAATCATCGGCGCGACCTGGAAGCAGCTCGGCGACAAGAACGCCTCCGCGGAGAAGACTGCCGAGAACGCAAAGTTCCTGTCCGGCGTTCAGTCGAAACTGCGCGATCAGGCCGTGTCGCTGGCCAACCGCCTGCAGATGCGCGGATTAGTCGCGGAGAACGACGAGTTCATTACGTTCCAGAAGGACATGAACGCCGCCGCGGATGCCATGAGCCCGGCGTCACAGAAACTGCAAGTCCAGAAATGGAAGGATGCGCTTCCAGAGGAACAAAAGGCGCTCCAATATCTGCTTCGCGCCGAGGCGACTTTCCGGCAGATCCAGGTTGCGTTCGGCAACGCCGGCGGCGCCAACGGCGGCGGGGCCGGAACCGCCGGCCGCGACCTGGCGAGTCTCTTCGACCTGGAGCTCGACACGCAAAAGAATCAATACGAGACGGCTCAGACCGCGCAATCGGCCGACCAACGCGCCGAGGCAGATTGATGAGGCGCTCCGCAAGCTGGATGAGCTGGCACGTCGCGAGGAACAGCTCGCCTCGCAGAACAGCAGTCAGTCGCCCGAACAGCGGTGGCAACAGGAGATGCTGCGCCGGGAAGCCGAGGAGTTGCAGCGCCAGATCGAGCAGCTCTCGCGAAACGGACAATCGTCGAACGGCTCATCGAGCGGGCAGGCTTCTGGACAACAGTCGCAAGGGAGCCAGGGCGCATCCGACCCGCGCGTCCAGCAAGCGCTCAATCAACTTCGGCAAGCCAACGACGACATGCGGCGTGCTGGGTCGCAGGGACAGGGTCAGGCCGACGCCCGGCGCGCCGCCGAAAGGCTTCGCGAGGCCACAAATCTCCTGGGAGGCACTCAGCGTCAACAGAACTCCGGACGCCTCGATGCGCTGGCTGGAGAGGCGGATCGCCTCGCGAACGAACAGCGCAATCAATCGGATCGAATTCGTGATTTGTCGCGCGCGTATGCCAACGGCTCGGGGGCGGGTTCCACACAAGATACGCCGGAGAAACTGGCCGACGATCGCCAGCGCTTGGGAGACGACCTAGGGCAGCTTGAAAAAGGGATGAGAGACGCCGTCCGCGATCTTTCTTCCGGCGATCGCGCCGCAGCCTCGAAGCTTCGCGACGCTTTGCGCGAACTCGATCAATCCGATCTCGACACACGCATCCAGAGAACCGCGGACATGCTCCGGCGAGGCATGAATCCCGATCGGATGGGCAGCGAATCGCAGATCGCATCCGATTTGCAAAAGCTCAGCCAACAGGCACGCGACGCGCGCCAGGCCCTCGGCAGCGGGCAGCAGCCGGGAGATTCGCAAAGCGCGCTCGACCAGGTTCAGAATCTTCGCAATCGATTGGAAGCTTTGGACCGCAACTCCAGCGGCCGAAACGCTCCCGGCGCGCGCCAAGACGGGCCCGGCGGTAAAGCTGGAGCAGTCGGAGACTTCGTGAATCGGGGCGGCGGCGCCTACAATGGGACCGTCTATGGCGGGATGAATACGGGCAACAATCTCGGCCAACTCCCGTCGCCTGCTTCTCCGGACACCACTCCAGTCCCGCCCGAGCGCGCTTATCAAGAGGGCGTGGCGGAGCTGGATAAGCTTCGTCAGGAAGTGAAGGATGATCCCGAGGCGCTTCGCCAGGTTCAAGAGCTGATTCGAGAAATGCAGCGTCTGGATCCCAGCCGCTTCCCTGGCAATCCGGCCCTCGTCGAGCAACTGCACGATCAAGTGCTCGGCGATGTGGATAAGCTTGAGCTGCAGTTGCGACGCAATCTGGACTCCAAGCAGGCAGGGCAGGTGCGCGGGACGGATTCTCTCCCTGTGCCTGCCGGCTATGAAGATGCCGTTGCCGACTACTTCCGGCGTCTGAGCAAGAACCCTTAAGCGACGATACCTACGGCGACCCACCGGTTTTCCACCCACACCGCTCGCCAATTCTGTTATATGTGTGGGCGCAAATTTAGCCGGATGAGTCTGCGCGCAAAGGAAACAGATGCCCAATAGCTACGATGTCGTTGCGATCGGCTCCGGCCACAACGGGCTAGTCGCCGCGGCCTATCTGGCCGCCGCCGGCAAGAAGGTTCTCGTGCTGGAGCGCAACGCCTGGTTCGGCGGAGGTGTCGTCACAGCGGAGCTCACCGGACCGGGCTTTCTGCACGACCGGTTCAGCACAGGCCATATTTTCATTCAGGGTAACCCGCTGATAAAGAACGACGAGCTCAAGCTGCTTTCGCGCTACGGGCTCAAATACGTCTATCCGGAAATTCCGTTCATGACTGTCTTCGACGACGGCTCGTCGATCGGCCTGTATCGCGATCGCCAGAAAAACTACGAGGAAATCGCCAGGTTCTCGAAGAAGGACGCGGACACGTTCCTGAAGTTCGCCGAGACCTCGATGAAATATCTTCCCATGATCTCGGCGTCGTTCTATACACCGCCGCCGCCGATGGGCGCCATGCTCGCGATGCTCGACCAAAGTGTGGAAGGCCGCGAGCTGTTCGCACTGATGCAGAAGAGTCCTTACGACATCATCCTGGAGAATTTCGAGAACGACAAGGTGCGTCTGTTTTTCGTGCGCATGGTCTCCGAAAATCTTACGGGCCCAGAAGAGAAAGGGACCGGCATCGGTATCTTCGTTTTCCTCGGCTTCATGGAGCAATATGGAATCGGTGTAGCGGTGGGCGGCAGCGGCTCGCTGACTGCTTCGCTCATTCGCTGCATCGAGGCTCACGGCGGCTCGGTTGTGAACAACACTTCCGTGGAGCAAGTTTTGGTGAAGGGCGGGCGCGCCGTGGGAGTGCGAACCGCGGACGGAGCCGAATACGCCGCCAAGGACGCCGTCATCGGTTCGATCCATCCCCACTTCCTCGGGCGATACGTCCCCGGACTCGACGCCAGAGTCACGCGCGATGCGGAGCGTGTCGAGCTTTCGGCGAACTCGTGCTTCACGGTTCACGGCGCGCTGAACGAGCCGCTACGCTTCAAAGCCGGGCCGCATGTCAGCAAGTCCTATTTCACCGATCTCGTGCCTTCGAGCATGACCGTGCTGCGGCAGTACTTCGACGCCCTGCGGTACGGCCGCATTCCGGACACCGCGCTGCTCGGCATTGCGTGCCCTTCGAATTTCGACGCCACACGCTGCCCTCCCGGCAAAGCCACCTTTCACATTTGGGACTACGTCCCCTATTCGCACCCCGATGGAGGGCCGCAGCACTGGGACAAGGTGAAGGATGCATTCGCCAGAACGATGATCGACCGTACGGCGAAGTTCTGCGAAAATCTGACACCGCAAAACATCATTTCCTATGTTTGCGACAGCCCGTTGGATCTCGAACGCTGCTCCGAGAGCTTTCAGAGGGGCGATCTGCACGGCGCAGCTCCTTACCTCTATCAGTCCGGCTCGCACCGGCCGACTCCGGACCTCGGCCAGAATACCGTGCCGGGCGTGGAGCGGCTGTATCTAGTGGGGCCGTTTCAGCATCCGGGCGGCGGCGTATTCGGGGCGGGCCGCGCCACGGCGATGAGGATGTGCGAGGACATGAAAATCAATTTCGATAAGATCGGGCAGCAGAGATGATGAAAATCTACGGGCAGGACAACAGCGAGCTGATGCAGGTCACGTCGCTCGAGCGAGAAGGCAATTCGCTGGTGATGAAGGGGAAAGTCTTCGGCTCGATGCCGATGACCGCCAAGCTCAATCCACAAGAGGGGCGGAACGCCCTCAAACTCCTGAATTTCAAGCTAGCCGCCTTTCTTGCGACCTTCTTATTCCGCAAATAGCGCAGGTGCGGACGGGCAAGATCGCTTCGCGCTGGTCCGTGCCCGCGACTTGCGCGGAAGTGCAAATGGGTGTTACATGGGGGCAATCGTACCACTCCGACGATCAAGGAGGCCGGCAATGGATCCGACAAAAGAAGCAGGCACCGAGCGTCACGCGGCTGGGGCAGCCCCGGGTCATGCCGTGGGCCATGGCGGGGGGAATCACGACAAGAAGGGTGAGTCGCGAATCAGAAGGTGGACAGTCGGTGACGTCAAAATCACCAGCATCATGGAAACGGCGGACCGGATTCCGTGGGCGCCTCTATTTCCGGCGGAGACTTCGGAACACTACAAGAAATACGATTGGCTGGTGCCGCGCTGGGTCACTCCCGAAGGACAGATCATACTGGCGGTACAGGCATTTGTGCTTGAAATCCGGGGCCAACGAATCGTGATCGATACGTGCGTGGGCAACGACCGCGCGCGGGAGATGCCGCAGTGCTCGGATCTTCAGACCGCGTTTCTCGAGGATTTCAAGTCTGCGGGTTTTGACCCCGATTCGATCACCACTGTTCTTTGCACGCACTTGCATTTCGATCACGTCGGCTGGAACACGCGGCTGGAAAAGAGTCGGTGGGTGCCGACGTTTCCGAACGCGAGGTATCTCTTCGGCCGCAAAGAGTGGGCGTACTGGCAAGACGTGCTGAAACACAAAGAACACGATGTGCGGCACATTGTGGATTCGGTCCAGCCGATTCTCGACGCGGGCCTGGCCGATTTTGTCGAGACGAATCATCGTCTGATGGACGAGATGTGGCTGGAGCCTTCGCACGGGCACACGCCCGGACACGTCAGCGTGCGCGTATCGTCGCGGGGGCAGGAGGCGATTGTGACCGGCGACGTGTTTCACAATCCCATCCAGCTGGCGGAGCCAGAAATCTGCTCGGTTGGATGCGTGGACAAGGAAATGTCGCGGCAGACGCGGCGCGATTTCATCAAGCGCTATGGAGACGGCCCGGTGCGATTTTTCGCCATTCACTTCAACGAACCCGTCGGCCGCGTGGTGCGCGACGCGCAGAGCTGGAAGTTCACGACGGACTAGGAGCCGTCTGGCTCCTGGTGAGATTGTCCGGGAGCGAGAAACCGATCCTTCACCTGCAACGATCGCGGGGACTCGGGATGACAACGGTAGCCCGCAAATGAGCATACATGCCTGAACTTCGCAGCTTCGACTACATCATCGTCGGGGGCGGAACCGCCGCGTGCGTCCTCGCCAATCGCCTGACGGAGGACCCTGGTGTCCGCGTCCTGATGCTGGAGGCCGGGCCCGAGCCGACGAGCATGTGGATCAAGATGCCGCTGGCCATGGGTAAGCTCTTCATCCATCCCGACGCTGAATTGGCGTTTCTACACCGAGCCTGAAGCAAGACTCAACAATCGGCCGATCTTTTGGCCGCGCGGCAAGGTTCTTGGCGGATCGAGCTCCATCAATGGCAGCGCCTACGTTCGCGGTCACGCCGAGGACTACGATGGCTGGAGGCGGCTCGGCAACGTCGGCTGGGGCTGGTCCGATGTGCTGCCCTACTTCGAGAAGATGGAGCGGCGTGAATATGTCCCGAGCGCCGCCCGCAACGGCGCAGGGATGGTTGCGGTGAACTACCCCACGTACGTCCATCCCATTACTCGGGCTTTCATTGAATCCGGCGTCCGCGCCGGTCTGCCCGCCAGCGACGATCTGAACGGGTCCGTTTCCGAGGGCATCAGCCTGATGCCCAACTCGGTGCGCAGGGGCGTGCGCCAGTCTTCGGTCGAGACGTATCTCCGCCCCGCGAGGAGCCGGCACAATCTTGTGGTCGAGACCTCGGCGCTTGCTCGCCGCATCCCGATGCAGGGCCGCAAGGCGACCGGTGTCGAATACGAGCGGAATGGCGCGATTCAAAACGCGCTCGCGACTCGCGAAGTGATTCTGGCGGCTGGATCAATCGGTTCTCCGCAGCTCCTCATGCTTTCCGGCGTCGGCCCGGGCAGACATTTGCAGGAGCACGGAATCCCAGTCGTGCTGGACCTGCCCGGTGTCGGAGAAAACTTGCACGATCATGTGTACGCCAACTGTACCTACAGGACTTCGCCGGCGAATTCGCTCAACCGGCAATTGAGTGGACTTCGTGTAGCCTGGCACGCCATCACCTACTATCTGGTGAAACAGGGCCCGTTGACGAACGGTGCTTCCCAGGCGACTGCTCTGGCGCGCTCGCTTCCGGATGCTCCCTGTCCCGATCTGCAAATCGTTTTCCGCCCGATGAGCTATGTCTACGACAGCAGCTCTAGGATTGCCCCGGATCCCATACCGAGAGTGACGGCCGGTGTTGCCTACGTGCGGCCGAAATCGCGGGGCCGCCTGCTGCTGAAATCCACCGATCCCCGGCAGGCGCCGGCCATGTACGCGAATTACCTGGCAGAGGCAAGCGACGAGGAGGGATTGCTGGCTGGCGTGAAATGGGTTCGGCGCATCTTTCAGACTGAGCCGATCAGGTCCTTGGTCTTGGCCGAGGACTCGCCGGGTGACGCGTGCAAGACCGATAACGATATTCGCGAGTTCATGCATAAGACCGCCACCACCTTTTGCCATCCCAGCGGCACCTGCAAGATGGGCCAGGATGCCATGTCGGTGGTGGATGAGCGCTTGCGTGTTCGTGGCATCGAATCGCTGCGAGTGATCGACGCGTCGATCATGCCGGCGCTGCCCTCTGCCGGTCCCGCACCGGCTGTGTTCATGATTGGCGAAAAAGGCGCAGATCTCGTCAAGGAAGGCCAGCGATCTGGCGCGACCGCGGCAGGAACTAGGACCGCAGCTTCAGCTGTCTCTATTCAGTCTTAAGTACGATCGGGAGCGAAACGATGTCGCGTCTCAAAGGGCAAGTTGCGTTTGTGACGGGGGCGGGCCGCGGAATTGGGCAGGCGATGGCCCTCGCGTTCGCGTCGGAGGGCGCGATCGTGGGTGTCGCGGACATCGATGCGGCGACCGCGCAGGAGACCGTGCGCGAAATTGAAAGCAATGCTGGAATAGCGCGGGCGTTTGCGATCGACGTGAGCCGCCGAGACGATTTTCTGCGCGCCGTCGATGAATTGGTCGCGGAGTTCGGCCGACTCGATATCGTTGCGAACAACGCCATCGTGTTCCGCCGCGAGCCGGTCGCGGAAATTCGCGAGGAAACCGTCGCGCGCATGATCGACGTAGGCCTGAAGTCGATTTTCTGGGGCGCGCAGGCGGCTTTGAGGCACATGGATCCGGAACGAGGAGGCGTGATCATCAACAACACTTCGCCCGCGGCGGAGCTGGGGGTGCCGCGGTCGACGGTTTATTCGGCGATCAAGGGCGGAGTGTCGTCGCTTACGCGTTCGCTGGCGGTTGAATTCGGGCCGCGCCGGATCCGGGTGAATGCGGTGTGCCCGGGGACGGTGCCCACGCCTGGCGCGCGCGAGATGAACAATTTCGACGATGCACTTTACGAATCCCGGCGGCAGAGGTGTCCCGCTGGGGCGGCTGGGCACGCCGGAGGACATTGCGTCGGCGGCGGTTTTCCTGGCGTCAGCCGGAGGCTGCCTACATTTCGGCGGCGATCTTGCGCATTGACGGCGGGACTACGGTCAACGGCGGCGCCTAGGCATTGACGGCACGCTCCGGAAAAATAGAAAGGGCGGGGAGACGCCGCTACAGCTTCCTTCGAGACAGGCCGGCGCTACAGCGTGCTCACGTAGTAGCTGTCCATGTACTCGCGCAGGGCGATCACTTTGTCGTCTTTGATTTCGAGGAAGAAAGCGTAGCGGTTGTTATAGTCCTTGCCGTTCTTGAACTTGCCGAGGCCTTTGGCTTCAACGGCCGCGTACGGCCCCTGCAAAACCAAATGCTGAATCAGCACCTTCGGATCGCCATACACGAAAATGCCGTCTTTTCCGCGGATTGGGTCGAGGAAATCGTCAATGATCTCCTTGCGTCCGTATTTTCGCCCGCACCCTGAATTCCCGTGACCATGATTCCCCAGATGCAGTTCTCGTGCAGAAGCAGGCGCAGCTTCTCCAGATCGCCCGAGCTCAACGTGTCGAAGAAGTGCCTGACAATTTTTTCGTTTTTCGTTTCGACTTCACCCATGGGTCTTCCTCTCCGTGAACGACTCCGCGCGCGACTGAACATCCGCCGTCCTGGCAAACCGCGCGCGCATTATACTCTCGTTGCTAGGAAAAGGTTTCGGCTGCTTCCGTGATTTGAGTATGATTGGCCCGCTTGGCCTCGGAGGAGCACACCATGAATTGTCGGATAACAGTTTCGCGCGATGCCGCGCTGCTGTTCCTTTTGACGCTCGCGATGGCTGTTGCGGCTGCTGCTTCAGCGCCGGCGCAGAAAGTTCACGCCAAGCCGCCCAAGACGGTAAGGTTGTACGTCTTCGATTGCGGCGTCATAAAGGGTCTCGATCCGGGATTGTTCAATTTCAAGAAGGAAGAGCTCGCCGAAACGGAACTCGCCGTTCCCTGCTACTTGATCGTTCATCCGAAGGGCACACTCATGTGGGACGTCGGCGCGATACCTGATACGGCACTTCAAGGACGACGGCAGCCCCCGTGACGCAGGGAGTCTTCTACCTCGACGAGGACGCTGAAGTCTCAGCTCGCCGAAATCGGCTACGCCCCGACCGACATCACCTACCTCGGCCTCTCGCACTATCACGGCGATCACATCGCCAATTCCAACGAATTCGCGACCGCCACGTGGCTCGTGCGTCAGGTGGAGCGCGACGCGATGTTTGCCGACAAACCTCCGGCGCTCTCCGATCCCAAGGACTACGATCTCAAGAACAGCAAGACCGTCATTCTCACGACCGACGAATACGACGTGTTCGGCGACGGCAAAGTGATCATCAAGTCCGCGCCGGGCCACACGCCGGGGCATCAGGTGCTGATCGTGAAGCTGGAAAAAACAGGGAACGTGATGTTAGCAGGCGACCTCTATCACTATCCGGAGGAGCGCAAGCTGAACCGCATACCGACGTTCGAGTTTAGCAAGGAACAATCGCTCGCCAGCCGGGCGATGATCGAGGATTACGTCAAGAAGACGAACACGCAGTTGTGGATCGAACACGATTTCGTGGCGAACTCCAAACTGAAGAAGTCGCCGAAGTATTACGACTAAAGAGTGACGGCGGTAGCGGTCGTTGCCAAACCGCCGCCTTCATTTCCTGCCCAGAGCGAGACGGTTTTCCCGTCGTTTTCGCGTTTGCCACAAACTCGGAAGGGCGCAGTATCGAATAGCGGGCTTATTGCGCGAAACGAGAAGCGGGTCACGGTTGCCTCTGGCATGTTGCGCCGCAGCAGATCGAGCAACATTGTTGCGATGAGCGGGCCGTGCACCACCAGGCCCGGATACCCCTCGACCTCGGTGGCGTAGCGATAGTCATAATGAATGCGATGGGCGTTGAACGTCAGCGCGGAGTAGCGGAAGAGCAGCGCATCGTCGGGCCGGACGGGCCGCTCCCACTCCGAGTCGGTTGGCGCGGGCTGGGGTACCGGCGCCGGCTCGCCCGGCTTGCTATGGCCGCGAAACACCAGATCCTGCTCCTCGCTTAGGGCCACTCCTTCAGCATTGCCGATTTCGTGACGCACCACCACAAACACGAGCGGCCCTGTGCGCCCTTCCTTGTGCTGCACATCGACGATTCGCGACGTTCGCGTGAGCGTTTCCCCCACACGCAGGGGACGGTGGAATTCAAAGCGGCCACCGGCCCACATGCGGCGCGGCAGCGGCACCGGCGGCAGAAAACCACCTTTTGTCGTGTGACCTTCCGGGCCAAGGTCGGATTGCCGGTGGATCGGCAAGAAATAAAGCCAGTGCCACAGGGGCGGCAACGGGTCGCCCGGCCGTGGCGGCGGAGCGTCGATGTCGAGCGTCGCGCGCAGCCCTGCGATCGGTACGGGCGTAATTTGATCCGACACGGTCTCGGTCTTTCCGACCCATCTCTGCAATTCAGCGATATCCACGTCTGCAAACTCCATGCGATTTACTAGGAATCCTGCTCGCCACCGGGCACATTACCACGCTTCTGCTCGGCCCAAAGCGTGCGTGATACACTCCCGCTGCTCAAGACGAGGACATTCGAATGTCCAGCAGCACCCCCACAGCGACGCCGCCAGTGGCCGACAGTGCGAATCGCTTCGCCGTCGGCTGGCGCATGTGGGTCCCCGTCGTCGTGATGATGACGTGCTCCTGGCTCTCCTACATCGATCGCCAGGCACTCGCGGTGATTTCTCCGATGATTCTCAAGGATACCGGCCTGAGCGCGGCGTCCTACGCCGACGCGGTCTCGGTGTTTTCCATCGTTTACATGATTGCGAACCCATTATGGGGCTCGCTGTTGGACTATGTCGGTCTCCGCATCGGCATGCTTGCGGCGGTCGGGATCTGGACGCTTGCAAGCGCATCGCATGCGTGGGTGGGAGGGTTTCTCGGCTTTGCCGCGGCTCGCGCGCTGCTAGGCTTCGGCGAAGGCGCCACGTTTCCGGGCGGCCTGCGAACCGCCGCGGAATCGCTGCCTCTCAACCGGCAATCGCGCGGAATGGGAATCTCCTATGGCGGCGCGTCGCTCGGATCCATTTTCGCCCCGATTGTGATTACGCCGATCGCATTGAGATGGGGATGGCGCGCGGCGTTTCTGGCCACGGGTGCCATGGGAGTAATTTGGCTGGCCGTCTGGTGGCTCGTTGCTCGACCGCCGCTGCTGCGACCGGTGGCGCGCAAGCAGCGAATGGTCCCATGGCCGAACATGATGGAGCGCCGTTTCTGGCTACTCGTGGTCGGCATGGGACTCGGAGGAGCAGCGCTGGGTCCGACCCTCTATCTCTCCCCTGTCTACTTGAACCGCGTGCTCGGCCTGACGCAAGCCGAACTGGGCCGAATTCTCTGGATTCCGGCGGTGTGCTGGGAGCTTGGCTACTACTTTTGGGGCTGGGTGTCGGATCGTTACGTGCGCGAAAATCCTCGCCCCGTGCGTTTGTACGTGCTGCTTACGGTGTTTGCCTTGGTGCCGTCGCTTGTGACGAGAGCAGGGTCGTGGCCGGCCGCGCTGGCATGCTTTTCCTGGGCGATGTTTGTCGCGGTTGGTTTTATCGTGGTGTCATTGCACCTCAGCGCGCGCGCCTATCCGCGCGAAGAGACCGGCATGGTCGCCGGAATCGGCTCCGGCGCATGGTCCGCAGTCGTGGCGATCTTGATGCCGATCTATGGGATCTGCTTTGACCATCACTGGTACGCCGCCACTTTCGTTTCGCTGAGCTTGATTCCGATCCTGGGCACGACGCTCTGGTGGCGGATCGGCCGTGCGGGCGAGATTCGCGCAGGCCCGCCTGCCGCGTAAGTTTATGGCCTACCTCATTACGAACGGATTCGGAGCGTTGCCTGCGATATCGATCCACACGCTCTTCGTTTGCAGGTACTCGCGGATCGCCTCGGCCCCGCTTTCCCGTCCAATTCCCGACCGCTTATAGCCACCGAACGGAGACATGTAGCTGACCGCGCGGTACGTGTTCACCCAGACCGTTCCGGCCTCCAATCGCTCGGCCATGATCAGGGCACGGCGGATGCTGGTCGTCCAAACTCCGGCGGCGAGGCCGTACACCGTGCCATTCGCGATGCGAATCGCCTCGTCTTCAGTGTCGAACGGGATGATCGAAAGAACTGGGCCGAACACTTCCTCCTGAGCGATTCGCATCGCAGGTAGAACGCCGGTGAAGATCGTCGGCTCGACGAACCATCCCGAGCCGCACTCCGGGCGTTGCGCCGGCGCGCCGCCTAAGCGGCAGACCGCGCCTTCCTCCTTCGCGATTCGAATATAGTCGAGCACTTTCTCGTATTGGGGGCGAGTCGTGATCGGCCCGACCTGGGTCGTTGAGTCAAGAGGGTTGCCCATGCGCGCCGTTTTGGCGAGCGTTAGGAGGCGGTCGACGAATTCCTCGTGAATCGGACGATGAATCAGGGCGCGTGAGCCTGCGATGCAGGTCTGGCCCGTCGCCGCGAAAATGCCCGACACCACGCCCTTCACGGCCTCGTCCAAATCGGCGTCGTCGAACACGATGTTCGCGGACTTCCCTCCGAGCTCCAGCGTGACCCGCTTGAGTCCTCGCGCCGCCAGTTGATAGACGTGCTCGCCCGTGCGGTCGCCGCCAGTGAAGGCGATTTTCGCCACATCGCGATGGGTGATGAGGGGCTCGCCAACCTCGTTGCCGTACCCGGTCACGATGTTGACCACGCCGGGCGGGAAACCGGAGCGCTCGAACAATTCGCCGAATGCGAGCGCCGAGACGGAGGAGAATTCCGACGGCTTCCAGATAACCGTGTTCCCTGTCGCCAATGCCGGCGCAAGCTTCCACGCCGCGAGCAACAGCGGCGAGTTCCAGGGTGTGATTGCGGCGACGACGCCCAATGGCTCTTCGCGCGTGAAGTTGAAGACTCCCGGCTTGTCGATGGGAATGACGCGGCCTTCGATCTTGTCCGCGAGGCCGCCGAAATAGTGAAACCACTGCGGGATGTACTTCAACTGGCCGCGCATCTCGGCCATCAGCTTCCCGTTGTCCGTCGTCTCAATTTCGGCGAGTCGATCGGCTTCCGCGGCCACCAGGTCGCCCAAACGGTGGAGGAGGTTGCCGCGAGCAGTTGCGGTGAGTTTACGCCAGTCGTCGCCGCAAAACGCCCACTTCGCCGCAGCACCGCTCGGTCCACATCCTCCTTAGCGCCCGAGGGATGAGCGCCCAGGGCACGGCCGTGAACGGGTTCACGGATTCGAACCAGCTTCCAGAATGCGGCTCGACCCATTGTCCACCGATCAGCATGGAGTGTTTCTTCATTGTGACCGCTTTCTCGAAAGGTGCGCGCAACCAGGCCCGCTACGACTTGGGCCCTTTCTCTTTCTGCTCCGCGAACACTTCCCGCGCGATGCGGAAGGAATCGACGGCCGCGGGCACGCCGCAATAGATTGCCACCTGTAGCAAGACCTCGCGTATCTCCACCGGCGTCACGCCGTTCACCAGCGCGCCCTTGATGTGCGCCTTCAGTTCGTGAGGCCGGTTCAGCGCGCTGATCATCGCCAGATTGAGCATGCTACGCGTTTTCTTGGGGAGTTCCTCGCGCCCCCATCGCGCCCCAGCAGTACTCGGTGACAAGTTCCTGCAAGGGGCGATTGAAATCGTCCGCAGTTGCGAAGGCATTGTCGACAAACTCCTTGCCAAGCACCGAGCTCCGGATTTCGCGCCCGCGGTCAAATGTCTTCTTATCCATGTGGATGCCTCTCCTTGGGTTGAGAATTTAAAGCTGGTGACGAGGATTGAGTACGCGCGGCCCAATCCTTCACTTCTGCTCGACGCGCACGCCCGCCCATTCCTCGACCGTCTTCGTCAGCGCGGTCATATCGGCGTCGAGCCCTTCGCTTGCCGTCGCAATCGACAGAAGTTGTCTGACGGCGCTTCCTACGACCATCGGGACACCGAGCGCGTCCGCTTCTCCCATACACAGTCGAATGTCCTTGTTCAACAGCCCGATCTCGAACCCGTAGCTGAATTTCCGCGAGATGACGTGCTGCTTCATCTTGTCTGCGTGGCGCTATTCCGGGGCCGTGCCGGCATTGAAGATATCGACCATCAGCGTTGGATCGAGCCCCGCCTTGACGCCCATCACCACAGCCTCCGACGTGATCGCCATGGCAGTCGCCGACAGGAGATTGTTCAGCAACTTCATCGTCTGCCCCTGGCCGGGCTGCGTGCCGACGTAGAAGATTTTCCCGATCGCCTCGAGGATGGGCTTCACCATCCCCAGAGTCTCTTCGGGGCACGATACCATCACCGCGAGCGTTCCTTTTTCCGCTCCCGTTATGCCGCCGCTGACGGGCGCATCGACAGCCGTGATCCCCTTGGCCGCGAGGCCTTCCGCCACTCGTTTCGCGACGGTCGCGCCCGTGGTCGACACGTCGATGAATGTCTTGACGCGGTTTCCTTCGACGACGCCGCCCGGGCCGAGGGCGACAGCTTGGACGATTGGCGGCGTCGGCACACTCGCGAACACGATTTCGGCGGCCGATCCAACCGCAGCGGGCGACTCGGCGCGAGCGGCGCCCAGCTGCACGAGTGGCGCCACCGCAGCCTCGCTGGTGTCGTAAATGGTAAGCCGGTGGCCGGCTTCGATCAATCGGCGCACCATCCGGCTACCCATTTTACCCACACCCACAAAGCCGACACTTTGCTGCGCCATTCGTCTTCCTCCGTCCATTCAGCGTTGCGAACTGACGCCGCATTATGCCCTACGACGGCGCGCCTAACAATTGACGTCCCGCTTGGCAATGCGTCATTCTAGGCCGCCGAAAGAGTGCGGCTGGCGAGGCATTCGTGCAGATGGAACCCTTTGAGGTCTTTGCCGTTCGGTACGCGCATCTTGGCAACCGGCATCCCGGCGAGAATTTCCTGCTGGCCGATCCTCACGAGTTTGCTTCCGACCTGGACTACTTTGTGTGGGTCTTGCGCAGGAGCGACTGCAGTTTCGTTGTCGATACCGGATTCGCGCAGGAAGCTGCCGCCCGTCGACGACGCGACTGGCTTCGCTGCCCGGTAGAGGCGCTGCGGCTGCTCGAGATGAATCCCGATCAGGTGACCGACGTCATCCTGACGCATCTCCATTACGACCATGCGGGGAACCTCGATCGATTTCCGCGCGCGCGATTCCATTTGCAGGACCGCGACATGGCGTACGCGACCGGCCGGTGCATGTGCCACGAGACTCTTCGAGCGCCTTTCGACCTAGAGAACATTCAGTTGCTGTTGCGGCACATCTATTCCGACAAAGCGGTATTCCATGACGGCGACGCCGAGCTTGTGCCGGGGCTGAGCCTTCACCGGGTCGGCGGTCACTCAGCCGGTCTCCAGGTTGCGCGGGTTTGGACGAAGCGTGGGTGGGTTGTCGTCGCCTCGGATGCCTCGCATCTCTATGCGAACTTTGAACAGCGACGCCCGTTCCCCATTGTCTACAACGTTGCGGAAATGCTGGAAGGGTTCGACTTGCTCTACCGGCTGGCAGACTCGCCGGAGCACATCGTGCCGGGGCACGATCCGCTGGTCATGAAATACTACCCCGCCGTCACGCCGGAGCTAGAGGGCATCGTGGTGCGGCTCGACGTCGCGCCACGCCGCCAGTAGTTTTGTAGAAGGCAAAAGACCCCCCGCTGCAGGGCGTGGTTTGCGCCTTCTCAACGGCCGGCCTGTCGAGATCGGCAACGCCCGGCTAGAAACTGTACTTCAGCGCGAACTGCATGACGCGCGGATCGTTGACCGTTTGATTCAGAGCGCCCAAGCCCGCGGTGCTCGCCGGAGTTGGCTGGCCAAAAGTTGGCAGGCCGATTCCAGCCCCAGCCGTGGCTGGCAGGTACAGATTCGCGTGATTCGGCATGTTGAAAACCTGCCAGGTAAACTCCACTTGCTGGCTTTCCCGAATCTGGAAAACCCTCGACAGCGCCGTATTGAAGATGATCGCCCCCGGGCCAAAGAAGACGTTATTCCCCGCATTGCCGAAGGTGTATCAAGTCGGCGGAACGAAGGACGAAGGATCGAGCCAACATGTTCGCCCCTTCGACTGGCAATATGGGTCTGCGCCGGGGACCACCTTCGGCCGTTGAGTGAGTCCATTCCCACTACCCGAAAAATCGAGGAGGAGAATCGGAGGCACGTCCAAGCCGGATTGCACGATGGCGGTAACTGAAAGTCTCCAGTGGCCGGCGAGCATATGCTCGATACGGTTCGAAAATTTCGGCGTCTCCGCCACCAGCGACTGGTTAAAAATCAGGTGAGTATCGGCACTCGGACAATTGCCGCGATCGGCGTGCCGGTCGTACGGCACCGCCTCTGCCGCAAGGAAGAAACCCAGTGTCGTGGTGTAGTTGTCGGAGATGCAGTGGGACCACGTGAAATTCGTGGTCGACGTGAAGTGATGGGCGAAGCGGTGCTGCGCGGAGAGGAGCAAACCGTTGTAGTTTCCCGTTCCCCCCTCCTCCAACAGAAGCGTTTCGCCGTAGCAGGAAGTCGTCGGCGAGCATAACGTGCCGACGTGCTGGAACAAACGGTTCTCGCTCAATGAGTAGAACCCAGGATTGCCTGCTGGGGCGGTGGTTGAAAGGGCAAGGGGCAGGAACGGCGGAGCGACTCCGATACACGGCCCATTCGGGACCTGACCGCCAGCGGAGGTACAGGAGAGACCTTGCGGGAATGGGTAACCCGGAGGGCATGGTCCCTGCATCCCTGGATTGGCTTCGTTGTTTCCCCATAGGTGGCGTTGCTGACTTCCAAGGTACGTTGCGGTGATCAACCAGCTATGGCCCACCTGTTTTTCCACGCTGAAGTTGTACTGCATGACGTAAGTCGGTTTGACGTTCAGCGGGTAGCTGAACACCAGAGCGCCCGGTAAGTACGCTGCATTCGTGGGGCCTGTCCCAACAAAGTCGTCCGCACTTCCCGGCCCCGAGCCGAAGGGATTGCTTCACGGCTGGCGTGACATCCCTGTAGGTCCGGACGAAAGAGAAATCTGCCCAGGGATTAGCAATATCAACGTTGCATGGGCAAAGACGTACACGGAGGGCCGGGGACGGTTACAGCGCCGCCGTATGGCTCTTCGAATCCGAACTGGTCGTACGAGAAATTCGGGAAGTCATAGAAGATCCCGAAACCAGCCCGAATGGACATCCGACCATTGCCCTCCGGATCCCAGGCGACTCCGATGCGCGGGCTCCATTTGTCCAACGAGTTAGGTGATAGCTTGTCATTCTTCGGACCACCGGGATCCCCTTGGAATAGATAGCCCGCGGGAGCGGTGGGGAACACGGTGCTGTGGACGTCATTGATTATGTCCGGGACCGAGATGGCGACGACGTGACCCTTGGGGTCGGTGTGCCCAAAGAACGGGTCCCAGCGAAGCCCCAAGGTGACGGTCAGCCGTCGGCTCATTTTCCAGGAGTCTTGTGCGTAAATCGAAAAGATATTCTGGTGCTGGATCGAAGGGATCGGAGCGTCCTGACTAAAGCCACCATTGGCGGATGTCTCACCCAGCAGGTAGTTGGCCAGTGGATTTCCCGTGTCTGTAGTACTCAAAGGTGAACGCGCCCTGGTTGTTCAGGTAATTCGTGGCGAAAGCCCTCAGGTTGATAAAGTCCGTGCCGAAAGAGAGCTGGTGAGCCCCGCGTGTCCACGATAGATCGTCGGAAAACTCGAGCGTATCGTAGGGCTGGATACTCGGTGTCGAGGCGGTGTAACCGAAGAACCCTCCCGTTGGGTTGAAACCCGGCATGAACTTTGGAAAGTTGGGCGGGCCCAATTGATAGATATTGATTTGGGATGGCGGTATTCCCGCCCGCCGCGTGAACAAATCATTGAGATCGACGGTCGAGTTCTCAACCGTGAGGTTTCTACTTCGATTTCCGGTGACGCGGACACTGTTGACCATGTTCGAGCCGATCAGATACGTGTCTCCCAGCGTCAGATTCTGGACGCGGTCGAAAGCGCCATCGATGGATGCGACCAGAAGGCCGCCTGGGCCGTTGGGTTCACCCGGCGGTTGGTTCCAATTCGTAATGAAGTAGCGTCCGAAGATCGTGTTCTTATCGCTCTGATGATAGTCAATTCTCGCCAGTCCCTGATTTTCGGTGAAATTGCCTGGAGTCTGGTAGTTGAATAGACCACAAGGGCTGGTCGCCGCAGCCGGTACGGGAAAATGGCTCTCGAGCGCCGTAATGATGGGACTGAAGTTAGCGGGGTCGGTCTGATTGTACCCGAAATTGCCGTATGGGTTGCTGAACGGGGCCCCAGTCGTAGTAACTCCAGACGCAGGTCCATACGGTGGCCCAAGGCTCTCCGCAGTGCTCCCGAGGCAAGCCTGGAAGTTTCCGGCCAGCATCTGATCCGTCGGGAGGGTTGTCTCCGCCGGATTGGTGGAGCGCTGGATGGTATCCTGCCAACCGAGGAAGAAAAAGAGTTTGTCCTTCTTGACCGGCCCGCCGATCGTGCCGCCAAACTGATTGCGCTTCAGGTTGTCCCGGGGCGAAGCGGCGAGCGCCGCCACCGCCGCGTCTGTGGGCGATAGAGTCGGATAATCCAGCGGCGAGGCAGCTGCGAACGCGGTATTCCGCGAGTCGAAAATGTAATTCCTGACGTACTCGAATGCATCGCCGTGAAACGAGTTGGTGCCGGACTTCGTGACCACGTTGACCGCGCCCGAGGGGTGCGTGCCGTATTGAGCGGGCAACGAACTCGTTTCGACCTTAAACTCTTCGACGGTGTCCGGAAAGGGAAGCGGTAGGTTTTGATTGCTCAGCGGATCGTTGTGCGTGCCGCCGTCCAGCCAGTAAGCCACGCTTCCCTGCGCGCCGCCCGCGATGGAAATGACCGCAGAGGTAGGGTAAGAGGCGCGGAATGCTCGGCCTTCGCCAACAGCTCCTGAGAGACTCAACAAATCGGTCAACTCCCGACCATTGAGCGGCAGATCCTGCACCTCCTGCGGAGCCGTCACCTCGCCGACGCCGGTGTTCTGCGTCTCCACCATCTGCGCTTCGGCCTGTACTGTGACTTCCTGCGTCACGGCCCCGACCTTCAACGCGACATCGATCGTCGGGTTGACACCGAGCTCCAGCACGATGCCGGTTTGCAAGTACTTGGTGAAGCCTTCCTTCGTGACCTCGAGCTGATATGATCCAACGGGCAACTCGGGCAGCGAGTAGCTTCCGTCGGTCCCGCTGGTCGCGGTTCGCACGGCACCCGTGGCGGTCTGCGTCAGCTTGATCTGAGCGCCGGCAACCGCCGCGCCGCTGGCATCCTGAATCGTGCCTCTGATCTGGGACGTGGAAATAGCTTGTGCCCACACCACCGTCGCAGCAAGGAAGAGGACGAGTGTGAATGCTGACTTATATTTCATGTGACCCCCCTTTGTGATCGCTCGTTTGCCAGGAAGGAAACAATGTGCGACCGGCGGCGCTGTCAATAATTGTCAACCCCTATAAACCACCGCACATTGGCGCGGAGTCTAATCCTCTCGGGCCGCCAAACTTTGCCGTGGGTGCAAAATCGGTTTTCTCCTAGAGAACAAGGCTCGCCGGGGAGTCACTGCCTTTCGCGCGAGCGCTTCGCGGCGACATGTCAAACTCATCCTTGAACTTGCGGCTGAAATGTGTGTAGTTGTTGAATCCCCAGGAGAACGCGACATCCGTAATCGACCGGCAGGACAGCGCCGGATTTTGCAGGTCGCTTCGGCTGCCCTCGAGTCTCGCCTTCCAGATCAAATCGCCGATCGTGGTTCCTTTATTGGCAAAAACCATGTGCAGGTAACGCTTGCTGCAGCGCAGGGCGCCGGCGATCTGCTGGATATTCAAGGCTGGATCGCGAACATTCTGCATAACATACGCGCACGCCCGCGAGTACAACGCCTCCTTGAAGGATACCGACGGATGGTCGCCCGCATACTCCAAAAGCGAGTAGTTCAAGAGTTCATGGATCGTCGCAGCGACACTGCGCTTCGACGGTTCGGAGAGGTTTGGAAGTTCCGCTAGCGTCGTATTCAGGAGCTGGTAGATCAGTCTCCCGAGTCCCTTCCTGCTGGAAAAGGAGCGTGCGCGCAGGTTCTCCTGGACTTGGATCCCTTGAAGGCGCGCATCGGGAAGCATCAGCAGCAGTTGTTCGACCTTGTCGGGAACGAACACGAGCGTGGACCAAGACCGCATGCCACTGATACTCCACTCCCCCGGGGACAGCGAAATCCGCGTGCCGTCCTCCTCGAAGTAGGAGCGGCCCTTCACTTGAAATACAACCGCCAGATTGCGCGAGTACTTGTCCCACGCTTTTTGTTGTGGACGATCGACGCTGTGGGCGCCAACCTTCAGTCTGCAAAGCTGCAGATTCCCCAGATTTCCATATTCGAGGGACCCTTGGAAGACATGTCCGTGAGGCAGTGCAAAGCGCGACCCAGCGAATTGCTCCCAGGTCTGTATCGTGTCGCTCCAGAAGGAGAGCCTCTCCCGTGGAGGAACGACGTCCGTCGACACAATCCGAAGATTTGCCACGCGCAATACTCCTATGCACAATCTGTTCGGAGCCGTAGCCCAAGGATGCGCGCCACCCGGCGCGGGTTGATGGGAGACGGTTTACTACCTGGTTGAACACATTGTCAAGTGTGAAGCGTCCTCGTGAAACCGTGACGAGTTCTCCTGGGAGCTTCGACCGAGACTTCAGCTCGGGTTGACAGCTATGCGCTCGTCTATATAATGGCGCCCGCGTGTCATGAGAATCCCGCCCGACGTAAGCAGCAAAGACTTTTCCGGCGCACTCAAACAGTCCAAAGAAGCTACCGCCCGGCCGCACGCCGTGAACCGCATGCACCACCCGGGAGGCGTCAAATGGGAGCTGATCAACACGGCTTGGAGAAAGACAGGCTTCTCCATCTGAAATCGGTCATCGAGGATGATGTTACACGCGGCCGCTACTACGGCGCTGTGATCCTCGTGGCCCGGCACGGCGTGATCGGCCTTCACGAGGCCGTCGGCCACGCGAATTTGAAGGACAAGCGGCCTGTCACCAAGGATTCCGTCTTCAGCCTGTTCTCCACGACCAAGGCGCTCACCAATGTCCTCGTGTTTCGCGCCATCGAGCGCGGTGAGTTTGCGCTCACGACCAGGATCTCCGAGATCATTCCGGAATTTTCGGGCGGCCAGCGCCAAGAGATCACCTTCTACCATCTCTTGACGCACAGTTCCGGCCTGCCGAGCGTCTTTACGCCCAAGCCCGGCATGTACATCGACCAACTCGACGAGATCATCGCGGCCATCTGCAAGTATGTCCACTCCGTCGAGGTGCCGGGGAAGCTCGTGACCTACGCGCCGATGGCGGCGCATGCCCTGATGGGAGAAGCGGTCCGCCGCACCGACCCCAAGAAGCGCTCGTACCGGCAACTGGTCGAAGACGAAATCCTCACCCCGCTGAAAATGAAGGACACTTCGATAGGAGTCCGAAAAGACCTGCGCGCCCGCCACATCGTGCCGATCTTCCTCGGGCAGTCGCCGATCGACCACCTGGGGCACAGCAACCTCGGCCCCAACGGCGCCTTCGAAGAAGAGAACGCGGAGATGCCCTGGGTCGGATGCATCTCCACCGTCGCGGACATGTTCCGCTTCGCGGAGATGCTGAGGCGCGGCGGCGAACTCGACGGCGCGCGGATCATCTCGCCGACGATCCTCGATATCGCAACCCGGAATCAGACCGGCGAAAGGCCGAACGAACTCTTCAAGCCGCTGGCGATCAGCCGCGGCTGGGAACCCTCTCCGGCCTACTTGGGAATCGGCTTCTTTCTGCGCGGAGAAGCCATCTGCCATCATCACTTCGGAACTCTCACGTCGCCCCGATCCTTCGGCAATTTCGGCGCCGGCAGTTCGGGCTTCTGGGTCGATCCGGAACGCGACATGACGTTCGTCTACCTCTCGGCCGGTGTCATGGAAGAGTCCGCCAATATCGAGCGGTTCCAGCGCCTGTCCGATATCGCCGTCTCGGCGGCAACCTGAGCGACCGTAGCAGAGATCGGAGCAAGCAATGAGAGTTCCTCCTGGCGTGAGTTCCGGTGATTTTTCCGCAGCGATCAAGCAGTTTGAGGAAGCCGTCGGCAAGGAATGGGTTTTCACGAGCGATGAGGATGTGGACCTCTATCGCGACGCGTATTCGCCCTTCTGGCACGAAGCGGAGGATTCGGTTCCGTCCGCGGCGGTCGCGCCGGAAGGCGTGGAGCAGGTGCAGAAGGTCGTCCGCATTGCCAACACCTACAAGATTCCGCTGTGGACGATCTCGACGGGAAGGAACCTGGCGTACGGCGGTTCGGCGCCGCGTTTGTCGGGCAGCGTGGTGCTCGATCTGAAGCGCATGAACCGGATTCTCGAAGTGAACGATCAGAACCACTACGCGCTGGTCGAGCCGGGCGTCAGCTACTTCGATCTCTACCGCTACATTCAGGACAACAAGCTCAAGGTGTGGATCGACCCGCCCGATCCCGGCTGGGGCAGTCCGGTTGGCAACTCGCTCGAGCGCGGCGGTGGGCGGACTCCCATGCGCGATCACTTCGCGGCCGAATGCGGGATGGAAGTGGTCCTCGCCAACGGGGAGATCGTGCGGACGGGCATGGGCGCGCTGCCGGGTTCGAAGACGTGGCAGCAGTACAAGTATGGGTTTGGTCCTTACATCGACGGCATTTTCTCGCAATCCAATTTCGGCGTCGTCACGAAGATGGGGCTGTGGCTGATGCCCGAACCGGAGGCTTATCGCGATGGCACGGTCATGGTGCAAAAGCACGATGATCTGATTCCTTTCGTCGAAACACTCTCGTACCTGATGAACTCGCAGATCGTCCGGGGAACCATGCTGCTCGAAAGCCCGCTGCTCAATTACAGGGCTTCGCAAGGTGGCGGAGTCCTGGACATGCCGGGTGGTCCCTCGATCGCTGAGATGGAGCGGCTCGGCCAAGAGAAGAACCTTCCGTACTGGAGCGCCGAGTTGCACTTCTGGGGGCCTGCCAAAGTCATCGACGCCCAGTGGGAACACACGCAGCAGAAATTCTCGGCCATTCCGGGAGCCGCTTTCAAAGATGGCAGGTCGTATCGGTTCCCATTGGAACTGAAGGAAACCGAAGACGCGCCCAGAGTGGCATTGGGCATCCCGAGTCTCGCGGTATTCGCGCTGATCGCGGGCGCTCAGGGGCACATGGATTTTTCGCCGATCATCCCCATGACGGGCGAGGCCGTGTTCGAAGTGCTGAAAGTGTTTGGCGAGGCCTACGCGGAACTCGGCGTGGCGCCAAAGAACCAATTCTTCGCGCTTCCCTGGTCTTTTTTCCCGCGATCCTTCGTTCTTCTCTTCGGCTTTCCGATCGAGCACGATGTCGAAAAGAACAGGAAAAGCCGCGAGGTTTTCAAACGCCTGGTCCAAGTTTCGGCCGAGCATGGATGGGGAGAATACCGCACGCATATCGCGTACATGGACACGGTTTCGGACGTCTACTCCTTCAACAATCACGCCCTGCGGCGTTTTCACGAAACAGTGAAGGACGCGGTCGATCCGAACGGCATTCTTTCGCCGGGGAAAAGCGGCATCTGGCCCAAACGCATGAGAGAAGCAAGGATGAAAACGGGAAAGGCTGGCCCCGCGTGAGGAAGGGGCGATGAGGAAGATTCCGGTCGCGCGCGCCGTGAAGTTCTTGAGCGTCTTTTTGCTCGCGGCCATGTCCGTGCATGCCCAGGATGGTGCCACGCGCGGCGATTGGCCGAGCTCCGGCGGCTCGCAACTGGCCTGGCGATACAGTTCGCTCGATCAGATCAACACCACGAACGTGAAGAATCTCGCGCCCGCCTGGATTTTCCAGACCGGCGACTACACGGAAAACCTGCAGGCCACCCCGATTGTCGTCGACGGAGTGATGTACCTCATCACCGCGCGCGACCAGGTGTTTGCGCTGGACGCGGCGACGGGGCGCATCATTTGGCATTACGTCTACCCTCCGCCCCGGCCCGGCCGGCCCGGCAGCTTTTCAGGTCTTGCGCAGAATCGCGGCGTAGCGGTGGGAGACGGAAAGGTCTTCTTTGGCACGAACGACGCCTTCCTCGTTGCCCTCGATCAGAAGACCGGACGCGAATTGTGGAAAGTGAGCGTTGAAGACCCCATGGAGTGCGGCTGCAATATTTTCGCCGCGCCGCTGGTGGTTAAGGACAAAGTGATCGTAGGAGAGAACGGCTCGGACGTGGCGCACCACGGCCACCTGACCGCTTTCTACATGAAGACGGGGCGCCTGGCCTGGCGCTGGAGTGCGATCCCTGGGCCGGGAGAACCGGGGCACGACACGTGGAAAGGCGATAGCTGGAAGTTTGGCGGTGGCGCCGCTTGGACCACCGGCTCGTTCGACCCGCAGCTCAACCTCGTGTATTGGGGCACGGGCAATCCGTCCCCCGACTACTACGACGCGGGTCGCGTCCCCGGCACCAGCCAGGGCAGGGAGATGAATCTCTACACCGATTGCATCGTGGCCTTGGACGCGGACACGGGCAAGCTGCGCTGGCACTATCAGGAACTCCCCGGCGACATCATGGACTTCGACTCCGCCTATGAAATCGTCTTGATCGATCGCGAAGTGAAGGGGCGGATGCGCAAGATTCTGGTGCACGTGAACAAGAGCGGCATAACGTTCGTCCTCGACCGCGTGACCGGAGAATTCCTGGGCGTGTTCTCCACGCCCGAAGTGCAGACGTGGATCACGGGCGTCACCGAAAATGGCGACGTGGTCGGGCGCAAATATCCCGAAGTTGGCAAGACCACCACGCTGTGTCCGGGTACGGCCGGCGCCAAGAGCTGGAACCAAGTGGCCTATTCGCCGCGCACCGGGTTCGTTTATATGCCGATCAACGAAATCTGCGCCGCTGTCACCCCCAGTAGTGAGCCACCGGAGGAGGGGGGCTTTGCCATGAATGCGGCCGTCGAACTCAAGGTGCCGCCCGGCCGCACGACCTACAGTCACGTCGACGCCTGGGATCCGGTGACTGGAAAGCGCCTGTGGAGCTATCCGTACAAATATCTTTTGCTGGCTTCCGTGCTGGCGACCGCGGGTGATCTGGTCTTCACCGGCGATCCCGAAGGCGACTTTTTCGCCCTCGACGCGCGCACCGGCGCAAAGCTGTGGAGTTTTCAGACCGGCGCAGGCAATCGCGGATCGGCAGTCTCGTACGAAGTAAACGGCCGGCAATACGTCGCGACGCCGACCGGATGGCAGCAGTCGCAGGTCGGCTCATTCGCGATGGGGCTGTTCCCCGAACTATCGTGGCGACAGGGCTCAACTTTAGTCGTGTTCGCTTTGCCCGAGGGATCGAGATGACGCGCTCGTTCCTGTTGCTCGTCCTCTCCATCCTTGCTTGCCCGGCGCTGACCTGGTCGCAAAACACGCAGGAAGTTCTGAAGCAAGGCGAGCAAGTCTTCAACATGCGCTGCGCTACCGGATACTGCCACGGAGCGAGGGGCACGCCTGCGGGCGCGCCTCGGCTCGCAGCGCGCGGCTTCGACCAGACGTTCATAAGCGATACCGTTAGCCACGGCGTGCCGGGCACGGCCATGTCCGCGTTCGACAAGATTCTGTCACCGGCAGAGCTGACGGCGGTCGTTGTTTATGTGGCCAGTCTGAACGGCATCGCCAACCCTGATCTGAGCGCCGGACAGGCTCCCGCCCAACCGGCTGGCCCGCCGCTTTCGCCGGAAGCCGCTCGCGGGCGTGACCTCTTTTCGGATTCCTTCCGCGGCTTCGGCAGATGTTCCACGTGCCACGAGATCAATGGAATCGGAATCCCCGTAGCAACGCCCATCGCGGCAGTTCCAGCGGATATTCAGGCCTTGCGCGCGCTGGCCACGCCGCAGGTGGCGACCGCCGCTTTCGGCGGTGAGACTATGCCGGCACTCATCGTCCGGAAGGGCGCCCGGCCGGTGATCTTCTATGACCTGACGATTCCGCCCCCGGTTCTGAGAACTGTTGATTCAGGTGCGGTGGATTTCTCGGAAAGCAGTGCGTGGAAGCATTCGTTGGTGATCGGGTCTTATGGTGATGCGGACTTGACGTCGATCCTCGCTTACCTGCGCGAAGTAGTGAAACGCTAGATATTCTACGGGGAAACCTACTGCAGGCGAGTTTTCGTCATGAGGAATTCGTCGACTGCTTTCGCGGCGCTGCGGCCTTCGGAGATCGCCCACACCACGAGCGACTGGCCGCGCCGCATGTCGCCTGCCGCGAAAACTCCCGCTGCCGATGTCGCGTAACCCTGCGTCGCCACATTGCCGCGAGCGTCCAGTTCCAGACCGAGCTGTTCGATCATTCCTTGTTTCACGGGTCCCGTGAAGCCGAGCGCGAGCAGGACGAGATCCGCATCCACGGCGAACTCCGTGCCGGGCATAACCTCAAACCGCGGCGGCGCGCCCACGCGGATCGCGTGCAGCTTCCTCACGCGGCCGTTCCGGCCCGTGAAGCTCGTCGTCGCCACGGCCCAATCCCGCAGGCCGCCTTCTTCATGCGAACTCTCGCTCCGCAGTTGCAGCGGCCACAAAGGCCAGGGTGTGCTCGGGGCCCGGTCCTGCGGCGGCATGGGCATGATTTCGAATTGAAGCACTGACTTCGCCTTTTGCCGGTGGCAGGTGCCCAGGCAGTCCGCGCCGGTGTCGCCTCCGCCGATGATCACCACGTTCTTGCCCGTCGCCAGGATTTGATCCGGGACGTCGTCGCCCGCGTTGCGCTTGTTTTGCTGCGGCAGAAACTCCATGGCGAAATGAATGCCTTTCAGATCGCGCCCGGGCACCTTCAACTCTCGAGGATTCTCCGCGCCCCCGGTCAACAGAATCGCGTCGAATTCCTTCTGAAGGTCCGCCGCGGGGATCTTGTGGCCCACATGTGCGCCCGTTTCGAAGCGAACGCCCTCTGCGGTCATCTGCTCGATCCGCCGGTCGAGGACGCTCTTTTCCATCTTGAAGTCGGGGATGCCGTAGCGCAGCAGCCCGCCGATGCGGTCCGCCTTTTCGAACAAGGTCACCACGTGGCCTGCGCGATTCAGTTGCTGCGCGGCCGCAAGACCTGCCGGCCCCGACCCCACGACGGCGACGCGCTTGCCCGTTCGCACCGCGGGCGGCTCAGGCTTGATCCATCCTTCCTTCCATGCCCTCTCCACGATCATCTTTTCGATCACCTTGATCGTGACGGGCGGCTCGTTGATGCCCAGCACGCAGGCCGCTTCGCAAGGAGCTGGGCAAATGCGCCCCGTAAACTCGGGAAAGTTGTTCGTGGCATGAAGCACGCGAATCGCTTCCTTCCAATCGTCGCGATAGACCAGGTCGTTCCAGTCGGGAATGATGTTGCTCACCGGGCAGCCGGTGTGGCAGAACGGGATTCCGCAATCCATGCAGCGCGCCGCTTGCGTGCGCACCTTCTCTTCGGGGAACGGCTGGTAAACCTCGAAGTAGTCGTTGACGCGCACCTCGATGGCGCGCCGCTCCGGCACCTCCCGTCCGTATTCTTTGAAGCCCGTTACCTTACCCACCGCTCACCTGCCCGCGCACCTGTTTCGAGTCTTGCGCTGCGATGACGCCCGCGGGGACTCGCGGTATGCCGAGTACGCGCTTGTATTCGTGCGGGAACACCTTCACGAATTTCGGGAGCGTGGTCTCCCAATTCTCAAGGATCCACTTGGCCTGCGGGCTGCCCGTATTCTCGCCGTGACGCGCAATCAACTCGTATATGGTTTCGACGTCTTTCGGGTCCGTGACGGGCTCCAGATCGACTTCCGTACGGTTGCAGCAAACCGTCCCGAAGTCGCCCGCGCGGTCCAGCACGTAGGCGATGCCTCCCGTCATGCCGGCCGCGAAGTTTCGGCCGGCCCGCCCGAGCACGACGACCAACCCGTTCGTCATGTACTCGCAACCATGATCGCCCACGCCTTCCACCACGGCCGTGGCGCCCGAGTTGCGCACGGCGAATCGTTCGCCCGCCATGCCGCCAAAATAGGCTTCGCCGCTCGTGGCTCCGTAGAGGCAAACATTGCCGATCAGGATGTTTTCTTCCGGCACGAACTCCGATTTTCGCGGGTGGCGGATAATCAGCTTGCCTCCGGAGAGTCCTTTGCCGACGTAGTCGTTCCCCTCGCCTTCCAGCGTCAGCGTGATTCCCTTCGCCAGAAACGCGCCGAAGCTTTGCCCGGCGCAGCCCGTGAAGTCCACCCGAATCGTGTCGTGCGGCAGGCCCGCGGAACCATATTTCCGGGCGATTTCTCCGCTGAGCATCGTCCCCACGGTGCGGTGGATGTTGCGTATCGTCATGCTGAGCGAGACCCGCGAGCCGTTCTCGATGGCCTCATGCGCCATCTCGATCAGTTTGACATCGAGCGCCTTGTCGAGGCCATGATCCTGCGCCTGCAACGAGCGCCGCCCCACGTGACTTGGCATCGGAGGATCGTAGAGCATCGACGACAGGTCGATTCCCTTGGCTTTCCAGTGCGTCACGTCCTGGCGCTGAGTCACGCAATCGACACGGCCGACCATTTCGTTCACGGTCCTGAATCCCAGCTCCGCCATGATTCTCCGCAGATCTTCCGCCACGAAGAAAAAGAAATTGATCACATCCTCGGGTTGACCGCGGAACTTCTTGCGGAGTTCCGGGTCTTGCGTCGCCACGCCCACCGGGCAAGTGTTCAGGTGGCATTTCCGCATCATGATGCAGCCCATCGAAATCAGCGGTGCGCTCGAAAACCCGAACTCCTCGGCCCCGAGCAGTGCCGCGATTGCAACATCGCGCCCCGTCTGGAGTTTGCCGTCGACCTGGATCCGGACTCGGCTGCGGAGATCGTTGAGCACCAGCACCTGCTGGGTCTCGGAAAGCCCGAGTTCCCACGGAATGCCTGCGTGGCGGATCGAGCTGACGGGCGAAGCCCCGGTCCCGCCGTCGTAGCCGCTGATCAAGATCACGTCCGCGTGACCCTTCGCCACGCCGGCCGCGACCGTTCCCACTCCTACTTCGGCGACGAGCTTCACCGAAATCCGCGCCCGCGGATTGGCGTTCTTGAGATCGTGGATGAGCTGCGCCAGGTCCTCGATGGAATAGATGTCGTGGTGCGGGGGCGGCGAGATCAGCCCCACTCCGGGGATCGAGTGGCGGATACGCGCGATGAACTCGTCCACTTTGTGGCCCGGCAATTGGCCGCCTTCGCCGGGCTTGGCGCCTTGCGCGATCTTGATCTGCAGATCGTCCGCGTTGACGAGGTAGCTCGCGGTGACGCCGAAGCGCGCCGACGCAACCTGCTTGATCGCGCTGCGGCGCAAGTCCCCGTTGGCATCGGGCACGAATCGCTTTTCGTCCTCGCCGCCCTCGCCCGTATTGGACTTTCCGCCGATGCGGTTCATGGCGATCGCCAGCGTCTCGTGCGCTTCCTTGCTGATCGAGCCGAACGACATCGCGCCGGTGGCGAATCGCTTCACGATCTCGGAAGCCGGTTCGACGTCGTTCAGCGGAACCGGCGGGCCGGCCGGTTTCAGATCGAGCATGCCGCGCAGCATCAGGAAATCGCGGTTCTGCTGATTCACGATGTTCGCGAACTCCTGGAAAGTCTCGAAACTCGACTGCTGCACCGCGTGTTGGAGCTTGCTGATCGTGAGAGGGTTCAGCAGATGGCGTTCGCCCCGCACGCGGTACTGATATTCGCCGCCGATGCGCAGCTCCGTGTCCGAGTCGCTGGGCAGCTGCATCGCGAACTGGTGCTTCAGGATCGACTCTCGCGCCAGCACTTCGATGCTGACGCCCTCGATCCGCGAAGCCGTTCCCGTAAAGTAGCGTTCCACGAGTGAACGGTTCAGTCCGATGGCCTCGAAAATCTGGGCGCCCTGATAACTTTGCAGCGTCGAGATGCCCATCTTCGAGAAAGTCTTCAGAAGCCCCTTGTCGATCGCCTTCATGTAGCTCTTGAAAACCTTGTCCCACGTGTACTCCGCCGGAAACCCGCCACCCATGTAGAGATGTTCGAGCGTCTCGATGGCGAGATAGGGGTTCACCGCGCTCGCGCCATAGCCGAGGAGCAATGCAAAGTGCATCACCTCGCGCGGCTCGCCGGACTCGACGATCAGAGCCACCTGGTTGCGCGTCTTCTCGCGGATCAAGTGGTTGTGAACCGCGGAGAGAGCGAGCAGGCTTGGAATGGGCGCGTGCGTATCATCCACGCCTCGATCCGAGAGAATCAACAGCGTGTAGCCGGACTTGATCGCCAGCGAAGCGCGGCGGCATAGCGAATTGGTCGCCGCTGCCAGTTCTTCTTCTCCGCGGTCGATGCGAAAGAGCGTCGGCAGCGTCGTCGCAAGGAAGTCTCCCCAGCTCACGCGGCGGAGCTTCTCCAATCTCCAGTTGGAGATGATCGGATGGCGAAGCTTCAGCGTATGGCAATTCTTCGGTGTCTCTTCGAGGATGTTCCCCTCGGAACCGATGTAGCTGTTCAGCGACATCACCAGATCTTCACGGATCGAATCGATAGCCGGGTTCGTCACCTGCGCGAACATCTGCTTGAAATAGCTGAACAGCAGTTGCGGCTTGTCCGAAAGACACGCGAGCGGCGTGTCGATCCCCATCGATCCCACCGGCTCTTCGCCCTTTAGGGCGGAGGGGCCTAGGATCGTTTTCAGATCTTCATCCGTGTAACCGAAAGCGCGCTGGCGCATCAGGAGCGTTTCATGGTCCAGCGACTGGACGTGCCGGGGGCTCGGTAGATGATCGAGAGTGATCTGGTTTTCCTTCATCCACTGGGCGTAGGGCTGCCGCGAAGCCAGTTGCTTCTTGATCTCCTCGTCCGAGATCAGGCGCTTTTGTTCGGTATCCACCAGCAGCATGCGGCCCGGCGCGAGCCGCCCCTTCATCCGCACGTCCTCGGGCTTGATGGGGAGCACGCCTGCTTCCGAGGCCATCACAACCAGTCCGTCGTGAGTCACGAGGTATCGGCCCGGCCGCAGGCCGTTCCGGTCGAGCTTTGCGCCGATCACCCGCCCATCGGTAAACGCCACCGCAGCCGGACCGTCCCACGGCTCCATCAGCGACGCATGGTATTCATAAAATGCTTTGACGTCCTCCGGCATGGTGGGGTCGTGCTCCCACGCTTCGGGGATCAACATCGACATCACGTGCGGGATGCTGCGCCCCGCCATCGTCAGCAGTTCCACTGCGTTGTCCAGGTTCGCCGAGTCGCTGCCGCCCGGCGCAATGATCGGAAGCAGCCTCTTCATGTCGTCGCCGAACAGAGGAGAGGCCAGCACGGATTGCCGCGCATACATCCAGTTCACGTTCCCGCGCAGCGTGTTGATCTCTCCGTTGTGGCAGACGTAGCGGTACGGATGCGCCAGTTGCCAGCTCGGGAATGTATTCGTGGAGAAGCGCTGGTGCACGAGGCACAGCGCGCTCGTCACCTCCGCATCCGAGAGCTCCTTGTAGAAATGCATGATCTGCGGAGCGAGCAACAATCCCTTGTAGACGATCGTCCGCGACGACAGAGACGGAATGTAGAAGAACTCCTTCTCCTTCAGGTCGGACTCCGCGACCGCTGCCTCGGCCTGCTTGCGCAGCACGTAAAGTTTGCGTTCGAGCGCGTCCTGGTCCATGCCGGGCGCCCGGCGGATGAAGACTTGCTCGATGTAGGGCTGGGTGTTGCGCGCCAGGCGCCCGATCGTGTTTCCGTCGATCGGAGTGTCGCGCCACCCGAGCACGGTGAGTCCGTGTTCGCGCGCAATCCTCTCGAGGATGCCCGCGCAGAGCATTCGCTCCTGGGGATCGACCGGCAGGAACACCATTCCGACCCCGTATTCGCCCGGCGCCGGCAAGGTGAAACCAAGGTGCGCGCATTCCCGGTCGAAGAAGAAATGGGGAATCTGAATCAGAATGCCGGCGCCATCTCCCGTTTCGGGATCGCAGCCGCAGGCGCCCCGATGTGTAAGGTTAATCAGGACTTGGATGCCCTTCAGTACGATGTCGTGGGACTTCTGGCCGTCGATGCGCGCGACGAATCCGATGCCGCAACCGTCGTGCTCGTGCTGCGGGCGGTATAGGCCCTGGGCCTCGGGGAGCCCCAATCGGGTATAGTTCGGCCTTGTCTTGTCGTCGCTCTTCATTTTCAGTTCAGACCAGCCCGAATATGGCGCCGGACACGGACAACTTCCGCTCGGCCGCTGCTGCTTGTCCTGTGGACCCGGGGGATTGCCTCTTCGCCATGTTTAAGAATAACCCAGCGGCGGTCATCTCGGCTACAGTTAAGAATTTCCGGCGGTATACTGCGGTTCTCGCGTGAAGGCCGCATTGGCTGGCGTCCGATCTCTTTTTGACAAGCGGTGAACTGACCATATGTGCGGAATCTGTGGCGTCGTCGGAGTCGAATCGAGCGAAGTAGGCGAAGCCGCCGCGCGCCGCATGATGGCCGCGATGGTCCACCGCGGACCGGACGAAGAGGGAATTCTGCTCGCTCCGCCGGTCACCGTGGGGATGCGCCGTCTCAGCATCATCGACCTTCCCGGTGGCAGCCAGCCCGTCTGGAACGAAACGGGAACACTCGCCGTGGTTTACAACGGAGAGATCTACAATTTCGCGTCGCTTCGCGAAGAGCTCGAAGCCCATGGCCACCGCTTCCGCACGCGCTCCGATACCGAGGTCATCGTCCACGCCTACGAAGAATGGGGCGAGCGCTCGGTCGAGCGGTTGCTCGGAATGTTTTCATTCGCCGTGGTCGAGATGCCCCAGGGCCGCGGCGGACGCGCCTCGCGCATTTTTCTGGCGCGGGATCGCTTGGGCATCAAGCCCCTCTACTATGCGGTCGTCGATGGCGTGCTGTTTTTCGCCTCGGAGGTCCGCGCCCTGCTTGCCAGCGGCTGCATCCCACCGCGTCTTTCGCCCGAGGCTGTCCCGGCCTATCTGCTCTTCGGTTCCGTATGCGAACCAGGGACGCTGGTGGAAGGTGTCGCTTCGCTCCCGCCGGGCCATACAATCAGCATCGCGACCGGATCGAGCCGATTCGCGACCCCGAGCCGAAACCCTACTGGGATCCTTGCCGCGACGTCGTCTCGCAGCGCGGCTCGGGCAAACCGCCCGCGTCTCCCGTTCAACACGTTCGCTCGCTGCTCGAAGACGCGGTTGCATCTCATCTCATCGCCGATGTTCCCGTCGGCGTTTTCCTGAGCAGCGGGCTCGACTCGACGGCGATAGCGGCGCTCGCGAGCCGTGCACGAAGTGGCATCCATACCTTCACGGTTGCTTTCCCCGACGTTGAATTCAGCGAGGCGGAAAAGGCCGCGCGTACCGCCAAGCGCCTCGGAACCGAGCATCGCGAGTTGACGCTTTCCGATCCGGAGATGGTTGCTCGGCTGGACGAAGCCGTCGCTGCCTTCGATCAGCCCAGCATGGACGGCATCAACACCTATTTCGTTTCTTGGGCGGCGCGTCAGGCGGGTTTGAAAGTTGCGCTCTCGGGTTTAGGGAGCGACGAAATCTTTGGCGGCTACAGCTCGTTTCGCGCGACGGCGGCCGTCGCTCGCGCGGCGAATCTGGCTCGCTTCATGCCCAGGCCGTTTCGCGCGGCGGCCGTCGCCGCGTTTACTCGCGCGGGAATGTCCGGCTCTTCGCCGGACGCGCGCCGGAAAGCAGGCGCGGCTTTTCTCGATCCCCATCTGCTCCCGCATCCCTATTTCTTCACCCGGCTGCTCTTCACGCCGCAGACCGTCGAATCGGCGCTTCGCACCGAGGTTCTGTCGCTGGACACTCTGCCGTGGTATCGGTGGTTTGCCGGCGCCGCGGTTCAGGCGCGCTCGATGGACTCCTTCACCGCGGTTTCCTGGCTGGAGTTGCGCGCCTATCTCGCGAACACGCTTCTGCGCGACACCGATGCCATGAGCATGTGCCATTCCCTCGAAGTCCGGGTTCCGTTTCTGCACGCGCCGCTCGTCGAATATGTTTTGTCGCTCCCGGAATCCGAGAAGCGCGAAGTCTCGCGCCCCAAGGCGCTGCTTGTCGCGGCCCTGGGCGATCTCCTGCCCGCGGAAATCGTGGCGCAGCAAAAGCGCACGTTCACGTTTCCCTGGGAAAACTGGCTCCGCGGATCGCTCGGCAAACGCGTCGAGTCCGGCCTTTCCGATTGGTCGCCCGTGCTGGAACCGCAGCTTGGCAGAGACTTTGCGCTCGCGATATGGCAGGATTTTATGCGGGGTCGTACAACCTGGTCGCGTCCCTGGAGCCTCTACGTCTTGAACGAGTGGGTGAAGCGGAATCTTCGCGCGGAGCGTGCGAGCTGTTTCCATTCCCGCAAGCCCGCCGCTGTGTCTACGTCCTGAGAGTCGAAGCGGAATTGCACGGTTCATGATCATCCTGGGGATTAACGCGTACCACGCGAACGCGGCAGCCGCGATTGTAGTGGACGGTCGTCTGATCGCCGCCGTCGAAGAAGAGCGCCTCAACCGCATCAAGTACGCCGCAGGCCTCCCGGTTCGCGCGATGCAGTTCTGTCTGGACCAGGCGGGCGTAAAGCTGACTCAGGTGGACCACATCGCCATCCCGCGCGATCCGTGGGCTCGCCTCGGAACGAAACTCCGTTACGCCATTCGCATGCCGCGGTTCGCCCTCGACCGCGCGCGCGTGATGAAACGTTTCTCCGGCATTCGTGAGGATATCGCCGCCGCGTTCCAGGTTGCCCCGGACGACATTCGCGCGCGTTTCCACCGCATCGAGCATCACGCCGCCCACCTCGCCAGCACGTATTACGTCTCCCCGTTCGACCGCGCCGCGGTTCTTTCGGCGGACGGCCTCGGGGATTTCGCCAGCTCCATGTGCGCGATTGGTGAAGGGCCGAACATGCGCGTCCTCGGCGAAGTCGCCTTTCCGCATTCGCTCGGCATGTATTACACGGCTCTCACGCAGTATCTCGGCTTCTGGAAATTCGGCGACGAATACAAGGTGATGGGGCTCGCGGCCTATGGCCAGCCTGAATTCCTCGACGAATTTCGGCGCATCGTGCGCGCCGATGGCCCTCTTTCGTTTCGGCTGGGCCTCGAATACTTCACGCATCAGTCGGAAGGCGCCGATATGACGTGGCGCGATGCCGATCGCACGCCGGTCCTGGGGCAGATTTTTTCGCCGTATCTTGAGAAGCGGCTCGGTGCTGCGCGCGACCCGAAGGAGCCGCTCACCGAGCGGCACCACAATCTTGCCGCCAGCATGCAGGCAGCCCTCGAAGAAGTCCTCGTGGCTTACTGGAACGGTCTCGCGCGGCAGAGCGGTCAAAAAGCGCTCTGTCTGGCGGGCGGCGTGGCCTTCAACTGCGTTGCCAACGGCAAAATCTTCGACTCGACGCCCTTCGAGCGCGTCTTCGTCCAGCCCGCTGCCGGTGACGCCGGCCTGTCTGTCGGCGCTGCTTTTGCCGTGCACCACCAGACTCTGGGCCGCCCTCGCGAGTTCGTGATGGACCATGCCTACTGGGGCCCGCGCTTCTCGCCCGGCGAGATTCGCAAGGTGGTTGACGGCGTCGGTTCGGCGGACGAAGTGGAGATCGCGCAGTTGGGCGAAGCCGAACTGCTCGAAACGACCGCTCACCACATCGCGGCCGGAAAGATTGTCGGCTGGTTTCAGGGAGCGGCGGAATGGGGTCCGCGCGCCCTCGGCAATCGCAGCATCCTCGCCGATCCGCGCCGGCCGGAAATGAAGGACATTCTGAACCGGCGCATCAAGCACCGCGAAACGTTTCGTCCCTTTGCGCCTTCGATCACCGAAGAGGCGACGGGGGAGTTCTTCGAGAAAACGCACCCCTCGCCCTTCATGACGTTTGCCTACCCGGTGCGCCCGGAAATGCGCGCCGCGATTCCCGCGCCTACGCACGTGGACGGCACCGCGCGCCTTCAAACCGTTAGCCGCTCGGCGAATCCGATCTATTGGAAGCTTTTGCGAGCGGTCGGCCGCCTCACCGGAGTGCCGATCGTTTTGAACACCTCGTTCAACGACAACGAGCCCATCGTCTGCCGCCCGCAAGAGGCGGTCGAATGTTTCCGCCGGACCCAGATGGATGTTCTCGTCCTCGGCGATTTTGTTCTCGAAAGAAAGTCTTCCTCCGTCCATCGGGAGGAGTCTGCCGAGCGCTTTGCCAGGCGCGAGAACTGAAGCGCATGCACATTCTGCTTTTGAACGAATATTACCCGCCCGACACGTCCGCCACGGCGAAAATGGCCGCTCAGGTGGCTGAGACTCTCGCCAGACGTCACAAAGTCACCGTCGTCGCCGGGCGTCCCTCGTACGATCCCGACGAGTTTTATCCGTTCGCATTCCTGCGCCGCGACACGCGCAACGGGGTGATCGTCGAGCGTGTCGGCTCGACCGCATACCCGCGGCACCGGATGCGCCGCCGCGTCTCGAATTACTTGTCTTACCTCGCGCTCGCGATTCCGCGCGCACTCGCGATTCGTCCCGACCTGGTCCTTGCCATGACGGACCCGCCCGTCGCGGGAATTGCCGGAGCGTTTGTGGCGCGCCTCGCCGGCCGTCCGTTCGTCTACAACATTCGCGATCTCTATCCGGACATGGCGATCGGCGGCGATATCGTTCGCTCGGGTGGATGGGTCCAGCGCTGGGAAAAAATGCACCGCCGCGCGCTCAAGCGAGCGGCGCGCGTGATCGTCCTCGGCGACGATATGCGCGGCCGCATCCTTGCGAAGGGCGTCGAGCCTCGACGAGTCGTCGTCGTGCGCGACGGCACGTCGTTTCCGGCCTCGATGCCCTGCCAAAGCGATCCGGTCGTCCAGGAAATCCGCAGCGGCTTCCCGTTTGTTGTCTTGCACGCCGGCAACCTCGGCTTTTACGGCGCGTGGGACACGTTGCTCAAAGCCGCGGAAATTCTGCGCAATGAAGATACGGGATTCGTTTTCATCGGGGACGGAGCCAATCGCGCGGCCCTTGAGGCCGCCGCGTCGAATTCTCCGAACGTTCGCTTCCTTCCTTTCCGCCCGGTCGAGCAGGTACCGCACGTGATGATGGCGGGCGACCTGCACGTCGTGACCGTGCGGCGCGGACTCGAAGGTATCGTGGTCCCGAGCAAGCTCTATTCGACCCTGGCGGCGGGCCGTCCGATCCTCGCGGTCGCGGCGGCCTCGAGTGACGCGGCGCGCATCGTCGTCGAATCCGGTTGCGGGCTTGCGGCCGACCCGGACGATCCCGCCGCCGTGGCCGCGGCCGTTCGCGAGCTCCGCCACGATCCGGTCAGGCTGCGCGAGATGGGCCGTCGCGCCCGGGAAACCGCCGACAAATATGCTAGAGTGGTTGAGCTCGATCGTTTTGTCGCAATTGTGGAAGACGCCGCGCGCGAAAGGAACGGAGGAGGGAATCATCTGGAACCGTAAGAAGGTTCTCGTAACGGGGGGCACTTCCTTTATCGGATCGCATCTGGTGGACGCCTTGGTGGAGCGCGGCGCCCGGGTGCACGTCGTTGACGATCTCACCAGCGGCAGGCTGAGCAACATCGAGCCGCACATCAAGGCGGGCAGCGTTACATTTCTGGAAGCTGACCTGCGCGAGCCGGGCGTCACACGCGCCGCGATGAAAGGCATCGACGTCGTCTTCCATCTCGCCGCCGATCACGGTGGACGCGGCTACGTGGATTTGCATCAGGCCGGCCCGGCCTCCAATCTTTTCCTCGATGGCCTCGTCTTCTGGGAAGCGGTTAAAGCCAAAGTCGAGAAGGTCGTTTACGCTTCCTCCGGTTGCGTCTACCCGAACTACATGCAGACCGACGCGAAAAAGGAAATCTATCTGCACGAAGAAGACGTAAAGCCCCCGCACGATGCCGACAACATGTACGGCTGGGCAAAGCTGATGGCGGAGTTGACTCTCCAGGCCTATCACCGCGAACACAAACTCGGCGCCGCTTCCTGCCGCTATTTCACCGTCTACGGCCCGCGTGGCGTCGAAAACCACGCCGTGATCGCCATGATTGCTCGCGCCTTCATCCGCCAGAATCCATTCGACGTCTGGGGCAACGGCGAGCAGATTCGCAATTGGACCTATGTGGACGATATCGTCAGCGGCACGATCCTCGCCGCGGAGAAAATCGACGACGGCACGGCCGTGAATCTCGGTACCATGGAGCGCGTCCGCGTGATCGATGCGGCGCGGCTTGTGCTGGAATACTCCGGGCATAAGGCGGAGATTCGTCTCCGGCCCGACATGCCCACCGGGCCCGTCAATCGCGTCGCTGACAATCATTTCGCGAAAAAACTCCTCGGATGGGAACCGAAGACGCCCTTCCGCGAGGGTCTGCGAAAGACGCTGGACTGGTATTTTGCGAGCCACCAAAGGGACGACGTGAGCGGAGTCCTCGAGAAAATGCTCACGGCGCGCTGACCGCATTCGGCGGCTGGCTCGCACGGAACCGCGCCGCGGCCGCACGCCAAATTGAAATGACTCCAGTCCAGCGATGAACTTCCACTCCGATCTGATCGTTTTTGCTGTCGCGCTCTTCGCTTCGCTCAGTCTCACGGTGCCGGTTCGCCATCTTGCGCTGCGCTACGGCATGGTCGACAAGCCGGGCCCGCGCAAGGTTCACCTCACTCCGATTCCTCTTCTGGGTGGCATCGCCATCTATCTGGGATTTGTCCTGGCGATTCTCCTGACGCTTCACGGCGCGCCGCAACAGCAGATCGCGGGCATTCTCGCCGGCGCCACGCTGCTTGCCACCGTCGGATTCCTCGATGACGGCGGCCTGCTGCACCATCAGGTGAAACTATTTGTCGGCATGCCGGTCGCCGCGCTGTTTCTGCTTGCGTCCGGCATCCGTGCCCAGCTTTTTTCGGCGTTCGTTCCCGGCCCGGCCGGTACGGTTCTCGACGGTTGCTTCACGGTGCTGTGGGTCGTCGGCATCACCGCTTCCTTCAGCATTCTCGACCACATGGACGGTCTCTGCGCGGGGATCGCCGCCGTCGCGGCGGGCTTCTTCACTCTCTCGGCGAGCCTCAACGGCCAGACGCTCGTCCGCACGCTCGGCGCCGCGGCTCTGGGCGCCGCCCTCGGCTTTCTGCGCTGGAACTTCAATCCCGCCAAGATCTTCATGGGTGATGGCGGCGCGATGTTTCTCGGATTCCTGATGGCCACGCTCGGCCTGAAGATTCGTCCCGAGGGGATGCAATTCCCGGCCACCTGGCTTGTCCCGGTTCTGATCTTGGGCGTTCCGATCTTCGATACGACGCTCGTCTCCATTTCCCGCGCTCGCCGCGGCTTGCTGCCCTTCACTTCGCCGGGCAAGGACCACACGGCTCATCGCCTGTCGAATCTCGGGCTCGGCCACCGCGGTGCCGTCGTCGCGCTGTATTGTCTGGCCGCGGTCTTCGGCGGCACGGCGCTGATCGTCCCGCATGTGTCACGGAAAGTTGCGTATCTGCTGGCAGGAATCATGGCCGTCTGCGGTTTGATCGCGGTCGCGCTTCTCGAAAGCGTGCCTTACGAACGCCAGGCCAAGCTTGCGAAACCGTCCCCCCATCCCGAATGATTTCCGGAGTCATTCTGCGATGACTTTGTGTGACAATGCTGGTATGAAAAAATCACTTACGGTGACGGCAGCCCTACTCACTGCCGGACTCATGTTTCTTGGCCATGCCTGGGCACAACAGGCCGCAGCGCCGGCCGCACCGGCTCCCGCTGCCAAGCCTGCGCCGAAAACTCCTTCGGCCTCGGCCGCCCAGTCGCAGAGCGCCCCGGCTCTGAAAACGCAAAAAGAAAAGGACAGCTACGCCCTCGGGCTGAATATCGGCCGGGGCCTGAGCAAGCAACCGGTCGAAATCGACACGCCCAGTCTCCTGCGTGGCATGAAGGATGCGCTGGCCGGCGCTAAGCCGCTTCTGACGGACGAAGAGGTAAATGCCGCGCTCACCGGATTGCAGACGCAAGTGAAAGCCAAGGCAGACCAGCAGAGGCAGCAGGCCGGGGAGGCAAACATGAAGGAAGGTGCGGAGTTCTTGGCCAGCAACAAGACGAAAGAGGGCGTGGTCACGCTGCCCAGCGGTCTTCAATACAAAATCATGAAAGAAGGCACGGGACCGAAGCCCGCGGCCACCGATACCGTGGTTTGCAACTACCGCGGCACGCTCCTCAACGGCAAGGAATTCGATAGTTCCTACAAGCGCGGCCAGCCCGCCACCTTCCCGCTGAATCGAGTCATCAAGGGATGGACGGAGGCGGTCCAGCTCATGCCCGTGGGATCGAAGTGGCAGCTTTTCATTCCGCCCGATCTTGCCTACGGCGCGAACGGCGCGGGTCCGGACATCGGTCCCAACGCCACCCTCATCTTTGAAGTCGAGCTGATGTCGATTCAGGGCAAGAGCCAGTAACTCACGGCCTCGAATGTGGAACGGCTGTAGCACAAAATCTCCGCCAGTTCTTCGTTGCGGCCGGAGCCTATGAGCGGCGTCTTCTCTCAGATCGCGCACCACGGATACATCCTCATCTTCCTGATCGTCTTTGCGGAAGCCATCGGGCTGCCTGTACCGGCCTCGCTCGCTCTGGTTGTGGGCGGCGCCGCGGCGGCATCGGGTACGCTGAGCGCGCCGGCGGTACTGCTGCTTGCGGTGGCAGCGATGCTCCTGGCTGATTGCCTGCTCTACGTTCTCGGCAGCTATATGGGATGGAGCCTTTTGGGTTTCCTCTGCAAGCTCTCGGTGAACCCGGAAACCTGCATTCTGCGCTCGGCGGAATCCTTCTACAAACGTGGCCGCGCCGCCTTGCTGGTCGCCAAATTCATACCCGGCGTGAACACCATGGCCCCGCCGCTCGCGGGAAGCATGAAGCTGCCTTTCGCGCAGTTTCTGGGGCTGGATTTTCTCGGCGCCTGCCTCTACGCGCTCGCCTACACCAGTATCGGTTTCCTCTTCCGCGATTTCGTGGCGGCGATCGCGCGCGGCTTTGTCCTGGCGGGACACGCCGTCGGAATCGTGGTCATCGTCGCCGCGGCTGCGTTCATCGCCTATCGCGTCTGGCTGTACCGCAAGCATCGCGTGTATCGCGTTGTGCCGCGCGTCCAGGTCGCCGAGCTGATGAGGAAGCTTCAGTCGGAGGAATCAGCCAAGATTCTGCTCGTCGATGTGCGCAGCCACGGTTACTACGATCCCGGCGCCGCCCGCATCCCCGGCTCGATTCGAATCGAGCCCAATAATCTCTCCGAGGAACTCAAGAAACTCCCCAGGGACGAGGACATCTTTTTGTACTGTACTTGAGCGCGCGAAGCCACCAGCGCCCGTGTGGCGCATCTGCTGCGGGAGCAGGGATTCAACGCGTTTGTCATCGTGGGCGGCTTCGCGGCCTGGCGCAAAGCCGGAAATCCGGTCGAACCGGTGCCGGCGAGCGACCTCGTGCATCTCCCGACCTTCAGTCGCTAGTGCCGCTCCCTCCTTGGCGGGCATTGCCTTTGGCGGCGGCGTGTCCCTGGGATATACTTGCCGCCCAGCCTTTGGTCCTGACTTCAGAAGATTCTGGCTTTACGAGATTTGCGCATGAGGCAGATTGCTCAAAGCGATGATGGTGAACCCACAACGCCCGGAAGAAAGCGATTCCATTTCCACCTCTCGCGCGGATAGACCAAGTATCGCGGTGATCGGCGGGTCGGCCGCCGGACTGTTTGCCTCTCTTCTGCTGGCGCGGCGCGGCCTCTCCGTCCGCGTCCTGGAACGCATCGAAACCCTCGAACCGCCCGCGCGGACTCTGATCGTCACTCATCGCATGCTCCCGCTCCTGGGCCGCGCCGCCGAAGGCAGCGTCCTCAATGAAATCCGCCGCTTCGAGCTTTTCACCGATGGCCGCGCCGCGACGATCGGCCTGAATCATCCCGATCTCATCGTCGAGCGGCGCACCTTGATTCAGGGCCTTGCCGCCGAGGCGCAGCGCGCCGGGGTGAAGATCGAGCTCGGCCGCCGCTTCCACGCGCTCCATGCCAACGGAAGAGGGCTCGTTGTCGAGGCGGAGCGCTGCTCCGACGGCGCCCGCGAAGAGGTTCACGCCGACGCCGTCATCGGTGGTGACGGCGCAGCCAGCCGCGTGGCTCGTTCCGCCGGATGGCCGGCGCTCGAGACCGTCCCGCTGGTCCAGGCGATTGTGACCCTGCCGAAGGACATGCCGCCGGACACGACGCGCGTCTGGTTTGTGCCGGACGACACGCCCTACTTTTACTGGCTCATCCCCGAATCGCCCACGCGCGGCGCGCTGGGCATGATCGGCGAGTCGGGAGCCGACATGCGCCGCTGCCTCGAACGCTTCCTCGAAAAGCGCAAGCTCGATCCGATTGAATTTCAGGGAGCTCGCATTCCCGTCTACAACCGCTGGGTCCCGGTGCGGCGGCGGGTCGGCTCGGGTTCTGTCTATCTTGGTTGGCGACGCGGCCGCCCAGGTAAAAGTCTCGACGGTCGGCGGCACGGTCACTGGTTTCCGCGGAGCGATGGGCGTCGCCGAGTCCATCCTCAACGGCGGCTCGAGCCGCGAGTTGCGCACCCTGCGCCGCGAGCTCGACCTGCATCGCTTGCTGCGGCGCTCGCTGCACAACTTCCAGCAGTCGGACTACAGTCGCCTCGTGGACCTGCTCAACGATGCGGCCCGGCAATCCCTCGGCGAGTATTCCCGCGACGAAGCCTGGAAGATCCTTTGGCGAGTCTGCTTGCGCCAGCCGCGTCTCGTCCTGCTCGGCCTGCGCGGCCTGATGATGCGCGGCCGCTCCCTCGACCGCCCCGAGATTTAACTCCAGATCATCCCTGAACAGGCTTGCGGACTGCCTGAAGCGCGCGAGCGCCGATTCCGAGACGATTTTGTAGGGGCATAGCATGCTATGCCCGGCGAAGATTCTTGGCGACCCGTCACCCATCCGTCCCCCTCACCGGCCCGTGAACGGGACTGCACTGGTTCCTTGTACGCGGCGGGTTTGAAAACCAGTTCCCTGCGTCTCGACCTATCAGGTCCCCCGGTCCGCAGAAGATTTTCAACCGCGCCGGATCGCCTGAACGGGCGCGCCGCCGCCTATTTCTTCCACCCCGCCTGCCAGTTCAGCACCACTGTGAAAGGAGTCTGCGCGGTTTGCCCCTCGACGGCGCGAGGAACAAAAAATCGCTGCGGTTCGGGGCGTTTGCCCCCTTGACCGCAATCACTTGAACACCGCACACTGCTGGCGGAAAGCACCATGCCCGACGATAGACTCGACACCTCCAACGCCATCACCGTCGAAGCTCGCAGCTCTCGCCGTCGCCGGCGAATCATCCTCCTCGTCGTTGCGCTGGCGCTCTGCGCGGCGGCGGTTGTCGCCTTTCGCGGTGTTGGCCGGTGGCTGGTTCGTGAGGATCCGCTCGCGCACGCCGATATCATCGTGGTCTTGAGCGGAACCATGCCGGCCCGCGCCGAAGAAGCCGCCGAGATTTTTCGGATGGGCTATGCCCGCGACGTTTGGATTACCCGCCCGGATAGTCCCGCGAGCGAACTTGCGGAGACAGGCGTCCACTACGTCGGAGAAGAGGAATACAGCCGCCAGGTTTTGATCCACGGAGGCGTGCCGCCGGAGGCGATTCGCATCCTGCCGGATCCGATCGTCGATACGGAGCAGGAAATCGATGAAGTAACTCTTCGCATGCGGTTGGAAGGGCTGCGGAGCGCAATCATCGTCACGTCACCGCAGCACACGCGGCGCGTGAAGACGCTCTGGCGCAAGCTCGCGGGACAACAACTCACGGCGATTGTGCGCGCCGCGCCGCAGGACGCGTTCGACGCGGATCACTGGTGGCGCAACACCCGCGACACCTTCTCGGTCGTCCGCGAAATCATGGGTCTGCTGAACGCCTGGACCGGCCTCCGCGTGCGCCCGCATTCTCCCTGAAGAGTCCCGGCCTTACTTTCCGCCCGTCGCAACCGGCATTGCCGCGGATTCCAGAATCTTCCAGCGCTCCCACTCGGATTTCTTGTTCAGATCGCGCAGCCGGAGCTGCCATTCGATCCCGAGGCCGTCGTTGCGGTCCGAATAGAACGCATGCCAGGAATTCGCGTTCGTCGGAATCTCATCCGTGCCGGAATTCCCGCTCCCGTTATCCGCGCCGTCCGAAGGATCGTGGCTCCGAAATTCCGCCAGCAGGGACGTATCGAGAGGCACGCGAAAGAACATCACCTGCTCGTGTCCCGTCTGCGTCCGGTTGCCGTTGGCGGAAGCGCCGCCTGCAAGATGACCGATCAGGTCCACTGAGTTCTCGCGAAGCACCAGCTCGAGCGAAGGCGGGCGCTCCGCCGAAAGCCCCGGACGCGAGAGCGCAAGTTCCCAAAGCGTGAGCGCGTCGCCCCTCTTCGCCGGATCGGGATAAAAATCGAGCGAGCGCGTCTGCCATCCGGTCGCTTTCCGGTCCGGCAGCACTTCCGTGATCGTCGCCACCGCATGGCTGCGCCATCGCTCGAGCTTCACCGAGCCTACGAAACTGCCGAACTCTCGAATGAACTTCAGGTCGTCTTCCGTGGTGCGGAGGGCGTCGTGCCAGAAGCGGTCGCTGAGGCGGAAGGTGAGTGTGAAAACCTGCTCGAGTGGTACGGGAGTTGATTCGCTCAGCCGTCGCCGGAACTCCGGGTCGGTCATCTCCTCGAGGTCCCGGACACGATCGAGAAGCCGTCGGATCGTCCACGATTGCTGCCGCAGAACCCGCTGCCAGTGTTGCGCCAGCACGTAAAACACGAACATCACGATCGCGCCGATTCCCAGCGCGGGCCAGAGAATCTCCATTCCGTCTGCTCTCCAACTGACTCGAGCGAAACGCGCGCCGCACTCTCGATGTGCCGGGATTCTACTACCAATTTCGCGCTTCTCCTACACCGCGCCCGCGCGATCGCCGCGCCGGTTGCAGCCGTAGCGCCGGCGAATATATGATGATTCCGCTTTGTGGATGGGCGGTCGGCCATGAAAATCGCAACGGTAATCCTACTTGTGCTCGCCGCGGCTGTCGTGTGTTCGGCGGTGCCCGCGCGGGCGCAGACGCATGCCGCTCAGATCGGGCAGACGGCTTCGAATTCCGCTCGCGCCGATTCCTCCGAACTCGACATCAGCGCTTCCAAACAATGGGTCGACACCAATATCGATCTCCGCGCGGGCGAGAAGCTCCACATCACCGGCACAGGCACGATCACCTATCCCGCCGGTGAGTCCTCCAAATCGAAAGAGCAATCGTTCGGCCCGGACGGACTTACGCGAGGCTGGTCCGATCTGATTCACCAGTACGCCGTCACCGACGCCGGGCACGGCGCGCTGATCGGGCGGCTGGGTTCGAGCGATGCGGCGCAGCCATTCTTGCTGGGCGCGGCCAAGGACTACGAAGCGCCGGTCGCTGGCCGCTTGTTCCTCGGCATCAACCAGAGTTACAAGGACGCGTCGAACGCTCAGGGAAGTTTTCACGTGAAGATCGATGTCGTCGATCCGGGCCTGAGCACCGCCGCCGCGATGCTCGTTGGCGGACCCGCGGAGTCGCCCATTGCTTCGATCACGGCGGCGATGCTCGGGGAAATCCCGCGGCGCGTCGACGATCCGCAGGGCAATCCCGGCGACATGGTCAACGTCTTGATCGTCGGCTCGCAAGATCAATTAGTGCAGGTGTTCACCGCTGCCGGATGGGTGCACGTGGATAGTTCGGTGCAGGACACAGTGCTGACGGGGCTGGTCGATTCGCTATCGAAGAAAGATTACCTGACGATGCCGATGAGCACGCTGTACCTGTTCAAGCGGCCGCAGGATTACGGCTTCGCGCACGCCGAGCCGGTGCGAGTCGCGATGTCGCGGAATCATCTGCGCGTGTGGAAGTCGCCCTACACGGCCGATGGGCAGCCCGTGTGGTGCATCGCCGCCACGCACGACATCGGATTCGAGCGCGACCAGCGCAACAACGGCGTCACCCACAAGATCGATCCGGCGATCGACGGCGAGCGCGAGTACGTGAACGAGACGCTCTCCAGCACGGGACTCGTCGTCGCGCGCGCGCACGTCACGCCGTCGAATGCCCTCACAGAAGCGAAAACAGCCACGGGCGGCAGTTTCCACTCCGACGGCCGAATCCTGGTCCTAGTTCTGAAGCCTGGTGCGGCCACCGCCAGCGAGTAGGGCTCCCCTCCGGATCGCTCGCCTTCGCTACTGGGTCGCGGTGGCGCCCGTGATCTTCACCCTGAACCACGCCGTGCCGGTCGGGTAGAGCGCGTCGCGGAACTGCGCGCTCTGTTCTTCGCCCGGGCCGATGGTGATCGCAATCTCGCCCTGGTTTTGCCCGAGGACGCTGTTGTCCGCGCCGCCGTAGGTGGTTTCGTACTTGATGTGGCTGTAGGTGTACGCCGACGATGCGTTCTTCAGGTCAACCAGCCACATGGCGGTCGTACCCGTGTAGTCCTTGTCCATCTTGGTGCTGAGAATGTGCAGATCGCTCACCGGGTCGGCTTTGCCGGCGGGCACGGGCGTCCCCGCGGTTGTCGCGGCTGTGGACGACGAAGGCGATAGAGCGCCCTTTGAGTCCAGGTAGATCAGCGTGCCGACGATGGCCAGGACGATCACCACCGTGATGACGATGATGACCCCTCTTTTACTGGATTGCTTATCCTCTTCTTGAGTTTCTTCAAACATGGCGGTGTCCTCCCTGTACGGCCGGCGGCGCGCCCACACTCGTGCTATTTCCGGCTGGATCGCGTGCGAAGATGGGCTCGCCGAATCGCATACGAACTTGCATGCAGATCCATTCCCCCCGTTTGGCGCAAGGTAGCACAGGGAACTTGCGGGTTCAATAAATTCTGTTTCCAGGGCGGGCGGGGAAGCTGTAGATTATTGCGGCCCGCCGGAGCCGACGGACATCGAGCGCTCGATAGGCGAATCCTGCTGATCCCCTGGAGGAACGATTCATGGAAACGATGAAAGCGGTGCGCATCCACGAGTACGGCGGACCCGAGGTGCTGAAGTACGAAGACGCGCCGCGCCCGAAGCCCGCGGCCGGCGAAGTCCTGATCCGCGTGCATGCCGCCGGAGTGAATCCCGTGGACCGCGGAGTCCGCCAGGGCTTTTTCAAAGAACGGATCAAGTATCCGCTGCCCATGATTCCGGGATGGGACGTTTCCGGCGTGGTCGAAGCCGTAGGCCCGGGCGTCTCGCGGCTGAAGGTAGGCGACGCGGTCTACAGCCGTCCCGATATCTCGCGCGACGGCTCGTACGCGGAATACATGGTGGTGAAGGAATCGGAAGTCGCGCTCAAGCCGAAGTCCGTCGACCACGTGACGGCCGCCGCGGTTCCACTCGCGGCGCTGACGGCGTGGCAAGCGCTCTTCGACGCCGCGAAACTTTCGGCGGGCCAGACCATCCTGATTCACGGTGCGGCGGGCGGCGTCGGCTGCTTCGCGGTGCAATTCGCGAAACTGAAGGGCGCGCACGTGATCGCCACTGCTTCGCAGCGCAACCACGAATTCCTGCGCTCGCTCGGCGCGGATCAAGTGATCGACTACAACACGACGAAGTTCGAAGACGTGGTCCACGATGCGGACGCGGTGCTCGACACGATCACCGGCGACACGGCGGACCGCTCGTACCAGGTGCTGAAGAAGGGCGGGATTTACGTTTCGATTCTTGCGCCGCCGTCGCAGGAGAAGGCCGCGCAGTATGGCGTGCGCGTCGCGCACACGTTCGTCCAGCCCAACGTCGCGCAGTTGGACGAAATCGCGAAGCTCATCGATTCCGGCAAGCTGAAGGTGGTGATCGAGAAGGTTTTCCCGCTCGCCGAGGCGGCTGCCGCACAGGACCTGAACGCCACCAAACACACCCGCGGCAAAATCGTTCTTCAGGTAATTTAGCCGCCGCGACCCCGGCCCGCTGGGTGTAGGCGCTTGCGTACGCGCGCGGGGATGGGATATAAACGCGCGGGTTGCGAGCGCGAAGAGAAACGCGAATGAGTTGCAGCGCGTCACACTAGCCACAGATGAGTCCGCAAGTTCGCTGGGGAATTCTTTGGGGGGACCTGCATGAATAAGAGCTATCGTTTGATTCTGTCGTTGTTGTTTGCGCTGCTGGTTGCCGGAGCGGTTGCGCCGGCGCAAGCGCAGGATGAGGCGACGCCTCCTCCTGCACAGGCACCCGCACCGGGGCAAGCGCCTCCGGCGGCGGGCGGCGCGGCGCCGGGTGCTCCAGGCGCGCGCCCAGCGGCGCCTCCGGGGCCGCCGCCGGGAATGCTGGCGCTGGGGCCGCTGCCGGCAGGCACGGTGAAGGATTACAAGCCGGTGACGGACCAGGACCTTCTGAATCCGAGTCCGAACGACTGGCTGCAATACAGCCGCACGTACGACGCGTGGCGCTACAGCCCGCTCAAGCAGATCAACAAGAAGAACGTCAGCAACCTGCACATCGCGTGGGTGAAAGGCTTGCCGGCGGGCATCACGGAGACGATTCCGATCGTGCATGACGGCGTGATGTATCTGGTGGCGCCGGGCGCGGACGTGATGGCCGTCGATGCCACCAACGGAGACATCATCTGGGAATACAGGCGAGCGTTCAAGGACCCCAGGATCACCGGCCAGGAACGGACCAAGGCCATCTCGATTTATAAGGACATGGTTTACTACTCATCGCCGGATGGATACGTGATCGCGCTCGACGCGGCGACCGGCAAAGTCCGCTGGGAAACGTACAAGACGGACACGCAGAATACTTCCGGGACGATCGTCGTCGAGGGGAAAGTGATTTCGGGCGGCACGTGCGGCAAGGGCCGCGAGAGCTGCTTCATCGAAGCGGACGACGCGGACACGGGCAAGGAAATCTGGCGGTTCTACAACGTCGCGGGGCCGGGCGATCCGGGCTACGCGTCGTGGAACGGCGCGGACAACACGAATTACACGGCGTCCACGTGGGGGATGCCGGGGAACTACGATCCCGTCCGCAAGGTGATCTACTGGGGCATCGCGAATCCGTCGCCGTACGAGCGGCTCGCGCGGCACGGCGGCGATCCGGACGGCACGTCGCGCACGGCGCCGGCCGATCTTTACAGCAACTGCACCGTCGCGCTCGATCCCGCGACCGGGAAGCTGATCTGGTATTACCAGCACCTGCCGGCCGACGACTGGGACACGGACCACACGCACGAGCGCACGCTGGTGACCACGACGTTCAATCCCGATCCCAAAGCGGTGAAGTGGTACAACACGGAAGTGCCGCGCGGATCGAAGCACGACGTGGCGGCGATGGTCGGGGAGAGCGGCATCATGTTCGTGCTCGACCGCAACAACGGGCAATTTTTGTGGGCGGAGCCGGTGCCGGTGGACGCGCCGAATCTGGCGATCTCGAATATCGACGGGAAAACCGGGCTGGCCACGATCAATTACGACGTGGTGATGAAGAAGCCGGGCGATCATCACGTGATTTGTTACTGGAACGGGCGCAGCTATTGGCCGACGGCGTACGATCCGGAGACGAATTCGCTCTACACCGGCTACATCGACAACTGCCTCGACATGACCGGCAACGGCCTGAGCGGAATTAGGCACGGCGTGCTGCGCGAGGGCTCCGACATCAACGCGATTGCGGGCCTCGCGAAGATCGACCTCTCCACCGGGCAGATGCAGAAGTTCGACGTCCAGAACGCGCCGGGCACGGGCGCGCTGCTGGCGACCGCAGGCGGATTGATCTTCCACGGAGACATCAACCGGCGGTTCCGCGCGTTCGATGCCGCCACCGGAAAGCAACTGTGGGAATCGATTCTCGGCGGGCCGATCTCGGTGAGCACGATTACGTACGCGGTGAATGGAAAGCAGTACGTCGCGGTGATCACGGGAGACAATCTGGCGGAGCCGGTGCTCAGCAGGCAGAGCGGCGTCCACCTGACGACCGGGCACAACGCGATCTATACGTTTGCGCTGCAGTAGACGGCCGCGTCGCGCCGCCGGCTAGTGCGAGACGTCGGCGAAGCTGACGGCGAAAGGCGCCTTGTCCGTTTCCGCCACCTGGAACATCTGGCGCGGCGTCAGGCCCATGGTGCCGGCCAGGATTGCGTCGGGCATTTCCTGGATGCGAATGTTGAAGGTGTTGACGGAGTCGTTGTAGAACTCGCGCCGGTCGGCGATCTGGCTTTCGAGGTCCGTGACGCGCGACTGGAGCTGCATGAAGTTGTTGTTGGCCTTCAGCTCAGGGTAGTTTTCGGCGGTGGCGATCAGCCGGCCGACGGCGGAGGTCATGGTCGCGCTGGCCTCGGCCTTCTGGTCCACGGTGGTGGCTTGCGAGTACGCGGACCGCGCCTGAGTGATCTTCTGGAACGTGTCCTGCTCGTACTTCATGTAACCTTTGCAGACTTCGACCAGATTCGGCAGCTCGTCGTGGCGCTGCTTCAGCAGAACGTCAATATTGGCCCAGGCTTTGTCGACGTTGTTCTTCACGGCGATCAGGCCGTTGTAGAGCGTCACGACGTAGGCCAACGCGCCGCCGACGACAAACAAGATCAGCAGCAAAGGTATCAAGCTCATCAGAGTTCCTCCTCTCGGGCGCTATCGCCACCCGAGCATGCCAAGCAAAATGTACAAGCAGACCAGCGTGAGAGCCGGACCGCCCCAGATGCACAAGGCCGACTTCCATCCGAGCGATTGCACAACCTCTCGCTGACTTTGCGACGAAATCGTGAAGGGATCGTTGCGAGTCCCTTTGCCGATGACCACGGACGCGTCGAAAGCCGACTCCTCGGGGCGCTGTGTTGCCGGCGGCGCCTGCGCGATTGGCGCATCGGCGACAGCCGTAGCCGTCGCAACGGGAGCTTGCAGAATGGGCGCGGCGGGCGCGGTTCTGCCGGGCGGGTGCACTTCGTCCATCGAGATTGAAGACCAGTTGCCCGCAGCAGGAGTTGCGGACCGCGCAGGCGTGAGGCTCTCGTCCGTGGCGCCCCCCGAGACCGGTGGCGCGCCAGAGACAGAAATGTGCGCCGTGGATGCGCCGAACGGCAATCCGGCAATGCCGGTCACGGATTGGAATAGCCCATTTCCGAACTGGAACGAAATGCCGGCGCGCGAGCGAATCGAGGATGACGCGACGGCGACGTGTGGCGCGGGTGGGCGGTGGCTGCGATCTGGATTTTCGCCGAGCGTTCCGAGGATGAACAGCGGATAGCCCGGCTGGATGCAGTGCTCCTCTAGCCGGAGTTCTCCCCAAGCGCCGATGCCGTTGCGCAGCAGATATTTGGTGACGCTCGCGGGAACCATGTCGCGGCCGAAAAGCGACGTATTGAATTCATCCTTGAAGGTGCGGTGGACGTCGAGATCGGCTCCTTGCGCGTCGACGAGGATTTTCCCGGTGGGGTCCTCCACGAAGAACGGCACGTAGAGACTTTCGTCCGCCACCTGTTTCCATTCGCGGCGATTCGAGGATTCCCTCAGTTCCCAAGCGGTCGCGCGATAATAGAAGCAAGGCTCCCCGGTGATTCCGGCCGGGATCGTCTGCGTCCCGGTGGCCGTCCCGCTGACTTCCACCAGGCCCATCGAGGCGCCGCGAATCCTGGAAAAGGGCGTGTTCTGAATGAGCCGCTTATATCGCAGCATGCGGAAGCCGCGGTAGAAGAGAAACAGGCCCAACCCGGCGCCGATGGCCGCGTAGATCTCGACTCGCCCGCCGTCAACGGACAGGGCGGTCGCGAGCGCCGATGCGCAAGTGTCGAACGGCGGATTCAATCCGGTGCCTCCCGAAGGACGGGCCTTTCGAATAGTCTAGGTGAGGACGGAAGGAAACCGGAGGAGCTGTTGCCGAACGCGTGGCGAATCTCTTACTAGTGGTTTCGCGGCGTGCGCAGGCGGCGCTTCATTTGATTGTCGATACCTTTTACTGCCCTTCCCCCTTTTGTAGCGAGTTGCTGAAAACTCGCCGGAAGAAATTAGAAGTTTGCCCGGATCCCAAATTCCATGGTCCGGGGGAAAGTTCCCTCCGTGGAAAGCTGGCCAAAAGTTTGTGGGCTCTGTGCCGCGATGTTGAGGATTGGATCCAACATTTGGTTGTGGTTCAGAACATTGATGAAATTGACCGAGGCATCGAAACTGACGCGCTCCGTCACTCGAATGTTCTTTTTTACGCCAAGGTTCACGTTCCAGTAAGGCAGCCCATAGAATTGGCCGAAGCCGCCGCTGTTACCGTCGAAACCCAGAATCAGCGGGCGAACATGGCTAAATACCAGCGCTGGATTCGCGAACATGTCGGCGACACCATTGACGGTGTTAAACGAGGCGCTCGTCCCGGCCCTGGAGGTCAGCACGCAGTTGGCGTTTGTGAAGACATTGGCACCGTCCCCGGAGCCCCAATCCTGCGAGCCACTGTATCCTTCTTCAAAAGCGCCCGTATTGGTGTTGCAAAAATCCGGAGCCCCACTACCGGCGGTGAAGATCGGGGAGAAAGTCCAGCCGCCTAGAACGTGTCCCAGGAAACCTTGCTGACCGCGATAGTATGGCGGCTGGAAGACAAGGAACAGGGTATCCACGAACTTGCGATTGAAAGCTTGCGGACCGTACTGGCGATTCAAGTCATAGGGATCAACCGCAGTTTCCTCACTCGTGGCCTGAATCACGCCTCCCGTTCCCAGCGCCTTACTGTAGGTGAAGTTATTCTGCATGGTCACGCCGTGCCAATCGTTCATTTTGAATGTGACAAAGCCGGCGTTGTAATTGCCGTGCCCGAGACTGGTACTCATGGTGACATTGCTCGACATTTGCCCGTCCGTATTCATCATACTGAAGGGAAAATTGAAACCGGGTGCGCTTCCACCGTTGTCCAGGTCGGACCACAGGCTCCAAACACTCTGGCTTTGGAAGTTGCCGAATTCGTTCGCGACAACCGCTGCCGTGCAATTCCCAGGAGCGCAGTAGCCCGTGCCGGCCAGCGCTGCCTCGAAAAACGGCTGGGGCGTCAGCGCAGCCAGGGTTGAAGCCGCGGTCGCATTGCTGCAAGCGGTCGCCGAGGTCGTGCAACCCATGGCCTTCTCGACGGCAGCGTATGCGGCCTGGAATTGCTGCCCGCCCAGCTTCATCATGTACGGCACTGAGTTGATGTTGATGTTCTGTAATTCATTATGGATCAAGCGGCTAATGGCCCCCACTTCGACGGACATCTTTCTCGTGAACTGGTGCTGAATGGAGATGTCAAAGGAGTCAACCGAGTTCGGCTTGAAATTCGGGTCGAGGGGTGAAGCGGTAGCGCCCTCGGTGTTCCCATTGATGCCCGGGTAATACGGCTGAGGCAATGTCGGAGTGGCTGCGGGAAGTGGAGCCGTGGTGCCATCCGTGCCAATGCGAAAGGCGGTGTCGACATCAGGTGTGACGGTTGGGTTGCAAGAAGGCATCATGTCGCCCGGCGTTACTGTATAGTTCAACACACCTGTGCAAATGACCGGCTGGATAAGGCCGGGGCTTAACAGCGGCGTTAGCACGAGGTTCACGCCGTTCACTCGCCCGTAGATTCGCCCGTAGCCGCCGCGGACCACCGTATTCTTTCCCCCGAGTCTGGGACCCAAATCGGGGTTCCAAGCGACTGAAACACGCGGGCTAAACCCATGATAGAAGGGGTTGAAGGGATACTTCGGGTGTCCGGCAACATTGTCTATCAGCGCAAAACCGATTTCCGGGTTGTAAACCTGACCCGCCAGCGCTGCGGCCTTTCGAGCGTTCAGGTAGTCTTCCGTGCCGATCGGCTTGTCGTTTGCGTCCACGAGCACGATTTGCTTGCCATTGTCCTCTACTGGAGGCATCTCCACCGTCCAACCTAGGCCATAGTTCACGGTCAAGGTCGGCTTTATCCGCCAAGTATCGCCTAAATATAGGTTGTAATAGGGAATCGTGACTTTGTCGAATGCCGGAACAAGCGGCGGATTCAACGTCAGATTCGCGCCGGAGCGGGTATACGCCTGTTGCGTTTGGGTTACGATGCCCAGTACCGCAGCAGCCTCGCGGTCAAGGGTGCCCGCGTTAGGAGCGCCCTCGGCGAATGCGGGGCCGAGCAGGCTGTAATCTACGGTGCCGCCGCCATCCGCACTATTATTCCCAAGCAGGTACACCGGGTAGTAGTTGATGCCGGCGCCATTGTCCGTGCGCTCGTGATAGTTCCAGTTGTGCTGATACTGGCCGCCGAACTGGAAAAAGTGTGTCCCCTTAAGCCAGGATACGTCGTCGCGGACGAAGTGATCCTTCCCATCCCAGAAGCGTGTGCGTGTCTGCTGGGTGTTCACGTTGTAGGGAGCAAGAGTCTCCCTGCCACCGTTTGTCTCGCCAAAAGGCTCAAGCGCCGCGCCCAAGTTAGAGAACTGCGCCGGATCCCCGAACGACCCCCATTGCCAGTAGTTCCGCAAGAAGCTGTACCGGAAGTCATTCGTGACGTTGGAGCTGATGTTGGTGGTCATCCCAAGCACCAAGTACCACGGTACCTGGGGACGGCTTGTGAGAGACGCTGGGGTACCCAACTTATCGCCGCTGAAAAAACCTCCGATGTCAACCTGGTCATCGGTGGCACGCACTAGCTTGTAATAGCGATAGCTCGACATGAAGTGCCACCTCGGGCCAAAGTCATGGTCGATGCGCACCACTCCGAAGTTGTCGTTCTGCGGAATGGCCAGATTGGCGCGGAAATCCAAGGTGTTGACGCCGTCGCAGATTCCATCACCCGTGAATGGACCGCAGCCGGCTCCCGGAGTTGGCAGCGGCATATACTTGGTCCACATTTGCTGCACATAGGAATTGATCCCGATGCCGCGCGGATCGAGCGTATTCAGGTTGTAGGTGGCTCCGCTGGTGGGATCTTGCAGGATCCCGTTGCGCATGTCGGCACTGGGAACCAACCGGTCAAAGGTTTCTGACAAGGGGAAACGCGTGCCCTGGTAATTGGCGAAGATGTAGGTCTCTCCGCCAAGAATATCTTTGGGGATCAGTGGACCGCCCCCCGCAACGCCGAACCAGTTTCGATGCCAATCCGGCACGGGTGTGTCCGACTGGTTATTCTGCCAAGTGTTCCCAGACAGGGTGTTGTCCAGGTAGTATTCGTAGGCCGTACCATGCCAGGCGTTGGTACCGCGTTTGGTAACAATCGACACCTGCATCCCTGACGAAGCGTTGAAATCCGCGGTCTGGTTGGAAGTAGCGACCTTGAACTCTTCCACGCTGTCAATCGGCATAGGCATGACACCGGAGGGCTGATTGCCGGCTATCCCCTCGACAGCTCCACTTATTTGATTCTCCGGATTAGAAAATAGGCCACCAGTGGGATCATCGCCAAAGCTCGGATTGTAGACTCCCCCGCTCCCGTCCATATCGTTGCTGTTATTGCCCCCGTCGAGCATGAAGCTGGCTTGGTCCACTACCGTTCCGCCAACACTGCCATCAGGGCTCACCCCTGGTTGCATGGTCACAAACGAGCTGACATCGCGCCCAAGACTCGGCAGGGACTCCAACGTGGAAGCGTCAACAGTGTTGCCGATCGTGGCATTCATGGTCTGCAATTCCGTGTTGGTCGCCGTCACTTCGACCACTTGCGTCGCTTCACCTATCGCCAGCTCGGCGTCCAACGTGCGCGACTCACCCACTACCACAGTTTGATTGACGATCTTCGCCACACGAAATCCGGACTTGCTGAAGGTGACGCCGTAATTTCCGGGCGGGACGTTCGGGAAGTTGTACCTTCCTGCTTCGTTTGTCGTCGTAGTTCTCTGTGAATTCGTCGCTGTATCCGTTAAGGTGACGGTCGCTCCAGGGACCGCAGCCCCGGACGGATCAGTAACAGTGCCAACCACGATGCCCGTCCCGGCTGTCTGGGCGAGCATCTTCGCTGGACTCAAAGCAACTAATCCCACCACAAGAACAAACACAATTAGACCAACCCGCTTACCTACCATTCGACACCTCCCTGGATGAGCTCGAAAGATTTGAACACACCCCACCTGGCGGGATTCCCCGGAGGATTCTTTGGGTTGCCATTTACATTGGAAAAGTGCACGCGGAAAAGCCATGGGCATACCGCTCCCTGACGGACCGGGAATTGGGTTACCTGCTACCCCAATTCCTATAAACCTTTGCAAGCATTAAGTATTTCGCGGAACAAACTGCTCACACCCCTAAGGCACGTCAATGTCCATCGGAACCAGCGCACTAACTGCTTTATGAACTTTGCGTTACAAGAAATCCGGGGTAACGTAGAAGCAGGATCATACGATTTCTCATATATGCAAGAATGAAGACACCTGGAACCGCTCCACGTAGGCAGCGCCCAGGCGTCCTTCTCGGTCAAACCCCAGCCCGATGGCCAGCATCAAAGACCTCGTCAGCCCCACCAAGGGTTGCTGGCGCCTACCAGCGAGGCAGCCGGGTATCGCCACAGCAGTTGCAGGGAGCCCGCGCGAGGGCTCCGGCTCGAAGACGCAGCCCAGGAACCAAGAAATCAGCAGCGCCGGACGAGAAGTGATTTAAATGAGGCATGGTTTGCGTGTTGCTTTGAGTTTGGCTGCGTTGGCGGCATGGTTCCTGGTTGTGGGGCGCGCGTCGGCGCAACAATCGTGCGAGAGCCTGATGTCGCTCAAGATGCCGAACGTGACGGTTACATCGGCGACGTCGATGAGCACGCCGCCGGATTTCGAAGTGCCCAGCACTCCGGGGCGCTTCGGCACGCCTCCCGGACTGAAGGTTTCGGTGCCGTTCTGCCGCGTGATCGGATTCTCGGCGCCAACGAGCGATTCGCATATCGGCTTCGAGGTGTGGCTCCCCATCGCCGCGAACTGGAACGGGAACTACATCGGCATCGGGAACCCCGGATTCATCGGGTCGATCAGCTACGGAGGCCTGGTCAGGGAGATCGCGCGCGGCTCGGCGACAGCGTCAACGGACACGGGTCATCTGGACGTCGGCGCGACCAGCGAAGCGCCGGACGCCTGGGCCATCGGCCATCCGGAGAAGGTGGCCGACTGGGGACACCGCGCGGTCCACGAGACGGCGGTCGCGGCCAAACAGCTCATTCAGGCGTACTACGGAAAGCCCGCGAAGCTGTCCTTCTGGAGCAGTTGCCATGAGGGCGGCAACCAGGCGCTGACCGAGGCGCAAAAGTACCCGACGGACTTTGACGGAATCGCCGCCGGCGATCCGGCTTACTACATCACGCACCTTCAGGCGGTGTCGGAGTACATCACCTGGGTGTCGCTCAAGGACGGCGTCAAAGCTCCGGGCTACATTCCGCCCGCAAAGTACGCCGTGATCCACCGCGCCGCGCTCGATGCCTGCGATGCGCTCGACGGCGTTCGCGATGGGTTCATCGAAGATCCCACGCGCTGTCACTTCGATCCCGAGACGATCCGCTGCCCGGGAAAGGGCGATTTTGCGTCGTGCCTGACCGAGCCGCAGGTGCAAACGGCGAAGCTGATTTACGCCGGACCGAAATTCTCGGACGGCAAGCCGGTCTATCCCGGCTTTGATCCGGGCAGCGAGCTTGGCTGGGGATTGATGGCCGCCGGCCCCGAGCCGCTGAGCATCAGCACCGGTTTTTTCAAGGCGATCGTGTTCGAGGATCCCAAATGGGATTTCCGCACCTTCGATGTGTCTCGCGACACTCAGCTGGCCGATTCAAAGGCGGGGGCTTCGCTCAATTCCTTCGATCCCAATTTGAAAGCGTTCAAGGACCACGGCGGAAAGCTGCTCCTCTACGAATCATGGGACGAGGCGATCATTCCTCCGAAAGGCGCCATTGATTACTACAACAGCGTCCTGGCCACCATGGGCGGCCCAAGCGAGACGCATGGTTTCTTCCGCCTGTTCATGGTGCCGGGAATGGGGATGTGCCCCGGCTTTGGGCTCGGGGACAACGGCACCTTTGATGCGCTCGACGTGGTCGAGAAATGGCGCGAGACGGGGGTTGCGCCGGACAAGATCATCAATTCTCACAAGGTCGCGGGCGCGGTGGACCGGACGCATCCGGCGTGTCCCTATCCCCAAGCGGCCATCTACAAGGGAAGCGGCGATCCGGCGGACGCAGCCAATTTCACCTGCGGCAATCCGAAGTGGTGAGCGCGCGAAGACAGGGAGACCGCAATGCTTCGCGCAGGACTTAATCCGAAGCGGTCACTCCGGCAGCGAAATTCCTCTTGACACGATATATCCTTAACTGATATATCCGATACCGATAGAGTAGAAAGACATTCCTATACCGCCTATGGTTTCGAGGACCGCCAACTTGTCCGATGACCAGCGGAAGCTGATGCCGCTTACGCCGGCGGTCTTCTTCATTCTCTTCGCGCTGGCCGACGGCGAAAAGCACGGCTACGCAATCATGCAACAGGTGCGGGTTCTTTCGGACGGGAAGGCTCGCATGGGCCCCGGCACGCTCTACACGACCATTCAGCGTCTCCTCGAACTCTTGCTGATCGAGGAGACAACGACGGACGAAGATCGCGATGAACGCCGACGCTATTACCGGCTGACGCGGGCGGGGAAGGCCATCCTACAGGCTGAGATTGGCCGGATGGACGCCGTCCTGCGAATCGCTCAGCAGAAGAAGTTGGTGCCCGATCATGCGCAGTAGAGCCCGTACGACCGCGCTCAATATGAGCTGCCGTTTGTACAGCCTGGTAATGCCGCTGTACCCGGGAACGCTCCGGCGCCAGTTTGGCGCCGATATGGCGGATGTGTTCGAGCAGCAGATTCGGGGTGAATGCGCACGGCACGGATTCGCCGGTCTGGCGCGTGTGTGGTTCGGTATTGTTTCAGACGTGATTCAAAGCTCCTTGCCGGAGGAGATCAACTGGCAAAGGGCTCTTGTTCCCGTGCTTTCACTCCTGAGCTCGTTCGCGCTTTTCGCGCTTTTTTTCGCAGCGAACGGGCTGGCGAAGCACTGCATCAAGTAAGAGCAAACCAGGCGGGCAAATTCCCTTTAAGGACGCGACGCTAGGGGTGTGCTTTATGGCAACGCAAAACCCACAGACGCCGGCAACTGAACCGCCGAATCTCGCGCCGAGGGGCGCAAAGAATATATGGAGCTACTTTGCTCTCGCGTTCGGAATTTCCTGGCTGATTTGGATTTCGGCGATTCGGTTCGGCGCCCGCCCGGGCGCGGGCGAAGAAATACTTGCCTTTGGTTCAGCCGGTCCGGCCATTGCAGCCATTTTTCTTTCACGCAATGGGCGCAAGGTTCGCACGATCAGCCTCACCGCTCGCCTGCTCTGGTTCGGGCTTCTCTGGGCGCCGTGTTGGGCGATCTATGTGGTGAGCGACAAGATGCGCGGTGTGACTCCGATTTTGTCGTTGCGTTTTGGCCTTATCGTGGCGTTACTGGCGGCCATTCCAGCCTGGATCGGTTCTGGAGCTGTTGCGAGTGACGCCGGAGTGTGGGACCTGTTGCGTACGCTTACGGTCCCTCAAAACTGGCGATGGCAGTTGGTGGCATTCTTCTCCTTTCCAGCGATTCTGCTTATTCCAACGGCAATTCTGCACACGTTCGGCGTTGCGGTTGCCTGGCAGCGGCCGAGCAGAGGTCTCCGGTTATTCGCCGCCTACGGCGCACTGATGTTCCTGCGCAATCTGTTCTTCACGGCGTATTTCGAGGAGCCTGGCTGGCGCGGATTCCTGCTGCCTCGCTTGCAGCGGAGGTTTTCGCCGCTCCTGGCCAGTCTGTTTGTCTGGCTTCCATGGGCCTTGTGGCATGCGCCCCTCGACTTCTCGGGAGGGGTCGGCCACAACTTGGTGTACTACGTTCAGGTCCGCGTGATCTTGTTGATTCCGATCACGATCATCATGACGTGGCTCTACAATCGTTCCGGCGGAAACATTCTCAGCACTGCGCTTTTCCACGCGGGCATGAACACTTTTCCTTTCGTATTGCCTTACGCACCACCGGCGCTCGGCCTGATTTTCGTATGGGCCGGATACGCTGTCTTCGCGGACAAAATGTGGCGGCGCCAGTGAACGAATAAGCCAAGAGGGATCGTTCCACGCGCGGATGAATCGACCCGAGAACGACGGGCGAGGGCAGTCGAATCCGCGCTAGGCGGACTTCAGGTTGTTCCGGCGGTTTTCCCAGGCGTTGCTGAGGCGGCGGATCGTCTCGCGCAGGCGCACAGCGAGGTCGACGACGGTTTGCAGCCGCTGCGTGTCCGCGGCCGTGAGGCGGTCCCGGTGAGCGAGCAGCAGCTCGGCGTTGCCGAGGATCCCGGTAAGCGGATTATTGATTTCGTGGCGAAAGATCGCGCCGATATCGCCGGGTAATTCCGCCCACGGCGGCCCAAGCACGGAGTCGGACATCGCCGCCCAGCGCAGCCGGCGCGCAGGACTTAACCAGAGGGGTGGCTTCGGCGGAGAGATTCCGAATGCTCGGAGGCGGAGCCTCCGGTGGCCTAGGAACGGGATCTCTGGGTGCGCGGGGCTAACGCGATGAGGTCAATTGCCGGATTACCTGGAAAACTTCGTGCCCGCTTCGGCTTCGGGGGAATCAGATCCTGAAGTAATTCGCGTGCGTTCTTGGCATTCGTGACAATGTGCCTAATTTGGTGCTTGCGAGCTTGCTCGTTGAGAAGCTTAAGTCGTCTTTTCCAGCAACGGCGAAGTCGTCTTGAAACCTCACTGTGACACGGGCCGCACATTCCGTTTGAACCGTATTGGCGAGTTCGAGTATGGCAGTGCATACAGCCGTATCGGTTGAAATAGTCGCGCATTCTCATCCCGTATTCTCGCGGAATTAGTCTAGCGATCGTGAGAAACGTTGACCGTGGGACAAACCATGGCTGGAAGATTACTGAGTTCAACTGCTTTTCCGCAAGTCTTGGCACATAGCTCCCGCAAGCCCTGTGATTCCATTCGCCCGTTCCCGGGTGTCCTCCCATTGTCAGGCTCCTCTAGGGTGACATTGACGAAAAGTCGCTGCCAACTTCTCCCTGCTCACCTGCGTGTAAACTTGAGTGGTTTGAATCCAAGCGTGTCCCATCAGCTCTTGAATCACGCGGATATCCGCGCCTCCGTTCAAAAGATGGGTCGCAAAAGTGTGGCGCAACATTCGAGGGGTCACATTACCTAGACCGGCTCGATGCGCGACCTTCGATACTGCCTTTTGAAGGCTCACCGGGCACGGAGGCCTTTCGCGATCGGGACGACGCGCGTGTTCGTGGCGAAGTAGACTTGTAAGTCGGCCCCTTGCTTCCCAAAATGACATCGTGGCAACGCGGCCAAGGAATCTCTGCTTTATTGCCGGTTTGCCGTCTTCTCTGCCGTAGTCCATCCATTTCCCAATCCACGACTTTTCTCGCCGAATGACGCTGCCCCACTGCGGCGGCATGTCCGATGTGAACAAGAATCCTTGGCGGCGGTCTCCAACATAAGCAAGAATCGCCCTTTCCGCTTTTCTGCCGAACAGAACGATTCGTGTTCTGCCCTTGCCGAAAACCCGAATGGTCCGAGCCGTGAAGTCAATGTTCGGGAAGGCGCGTCTTGTGCTCCTCACCAAGAACGCGGCACAGGCCCTGCGAGGCTATATTAGAGACCGCGAGAGCGGCTTTGTGTTCCGACAGGAACGACCGGTCCCGACGGGGTGCCTCACGGTAGATAACGATAGAGTAAAATGGCTATCTCTGTGGTCTGATTGGGGCGGACCGAGACGTATTCGCAGAAGAAAATACCTCGGCCGAGTCGACCAGCTATCTTACGAAGCTGCGAGGAAAATGCACAAAGAGCTTCTGGCTGGTTATAAACTCGTGCCGCCCCAGAGGAAGACCCCTCTCTCGAAAATGACGATCCAGCTGATTATAAAGCAGGTCGCCAGTCGCGCAGGACTAAAGAAGGTCACTCCGCATACGCTTCGGCGCACATTTGCAACGCACTTGTACGATCACGGCGCGGGCGTTGAGGTTATTAGAGTGCTCATGGGGCACATGTGGATTCAGACGACTATGAAATACGCGCGCATTAGCATCGATAGGCTGGCCGATACGTTCGACCGATGCCACCCCCGAGGAAAACTAGATGGCCAATCGTCGCGATAGTTCCTATTCCTCGACCCCGGAAAAGGTTCTACTTCGACCGTGGTTCTTGCCGAAGCGAGTCACTTTCGCTATTCACGGTCTAGTGCCTCCCGACTTTTGGAACAAGATGCGCAACTTCTTCGATGACTACGGCTGCATGATTTGCGGAAAGGAATCCGAATACCATTCAAACGGGATGTGCAAAGGGTGCTATGAGGAGACGCGTCGCAAGTTGCTGCGGAGCGTCAAGCGCCGTTTAGGGCATCAATCGAATCGACGTTTGGACCTTGAACTGTTCCGGCAAGAAAAAATCGCCAAGAAGCTACTCGGGCGATTCTGTCGCGTTGCGAGGCCATCGAAAAAGCATGGCATCGACGTACCCCGACAAAGCAATCCGGTCTATGAAGCGCTGTGCGCTCGTCAGGAATAGTCTGGGGGCTGGCCCCTTTTGATGGTGCTCGAAGGGGCGTGCAGGTTTTTCCGCGCAGGCAGGCTACCCGGGCAGGGCCCCATGTCTGGGAATGTGGATCAAGCGGGTTCGGAATGCGACTCGGCTTCGTACTGCTTGAGCTTGCGGTAGAGGGTGGTTTTGCCGATGCCCAGGAGGCGAGCGGCGGCGAGTTTGTCCCCGCCCGCTTCCCGCAAGGCGTGCAAGATGGCGCGGCGTTCGAGCTCCTCGAGCGGCAGCACTTCATTGCTCTGAGGCGCGCGCTCGCCTGTGCCGTATTGCGTCAACACCATAACCGCCGTCTGCGGGTGGGACTCCCGGATGCGTTTCAGGAGTTCCAGCCCGCCCAACTGAGGGACGCGCAGGTCGGTGATGACGATGTCGATCGGGCACTCTTCGAGAATTTCGAGGGCCTGCTCGGTCGTCGAGGCTGTTCGAGTGCGCAAACCCGAATCGGCGACCACGTCGCGGCAAAGATTTCGCGTGGCGTCTTCGTCGTCCACGATCAGGACGGTGACGAGCGGCCGTTCGACCGCCATCGCTGCCTCTGTGCCGCTCGCAGACAAGTCGAAATTCCCCTTTCTAGATTCCCTTTCCGAAATGCGAGTGCAAAGTCAGAACCAATCCATCGAATCAGGCGAATCACGCCTTTTTGCTGAAACGAAAGGCGCTTACGGTCGTAACTGGAGCCTCGAGAGCTGGAGTCTAGTGTCAGACTGGGATTGATAACAAGATAGTAAAATTACTGATGATGTCTGAGTCCTTGTGCATGAGCCATATGCAACTATGGGAAGGGGACAAATACCAGATTGGAATGGGACCCTCGTTGGGGCTAAACTGGAGTCGGGATGGGCTGCCAGAGGCACCAGACCAACCCTGTGGTCCCTGGCGACATCTGAGTAATCGAAGTTTCGTTAGACCGCTTTCTATCCAGCAGAAGGCGCCAAGCCAATTGAAAAAAGGAGAAGCAAATGAAGCGCATCACTGTGCTTCCGGCTATGGCTGCTTTGCTGGCCCTCATGTTCAGCAACGGAATGTTGGCACGAGCACAAGATCAATCGACGGACACTTCGTCATCCACGGCTCCGAAAGAGGTGACTCAGGGGACGCGTTTTCTGATCAGTCTTGAGGAGCCGCTTAGCACGCAAGACCTGAAGGCCGGGTATCAGTTCCACGCTCGGACTCTCGATCCGGTGGCAAGCGCGGACGGGACAACGCTTCCGGTCGGCGCGGAAATCCGGGGGCACGTCGACAAAGTCGAAGCGGCGCACAAAACCGGCCGCGCACGCCTGTGGCTTACGTTCGACGACATCAGGACGCCCGATGGCTGGATTCCCCTGGTAGCGATGGTGGACGATGTGCCGGGCGTGCACTCCGTGCGAGTCGTGTACGAGCGAGAGGGAGAAATCGAAGCCAACTCGAGCAAGCGGGGAGACGCGCTCGATGCGGCGGCGGCTGCGGCGTTCGTAGGTGCAGCGACCGGAGTGGCCACGCACAACGGCAAGGACGCAGCGATGGGCGCAGCCGTCGCCGCCGCCACGGCCTATATGGCCGCATCGGGCCTCGGCCAGGAAGTGACTCTGCAGAAGGGCACGAAGGTCGAGGTGATCCTCGTGCGCTCGCTTCGCTTCGGCAGAAGCTGATCGCTGCAGGCGTCCCGCGGGGGAGGCGCCTACTTCCGGTGACGGCATTGCGCGCTAGGTGTGTGCGCGGAATCCATATCTCCCGCTAGTCAAGCAGCGCTATGGGCGTGTCTCCCTTGGATTTAGCTGGGACTGCTGGTAGATTCAAATTCTGGATGGCTCCCGAGACTCAATCTCAGCAACGCATCCTCATCGTCGAGGACGAGGAAAACGCCCGCAAAGGCTACGAGGCCCTGCTCCGCAAGTGGAATTTCGATGTGCTGGGCGTCGGCAGCGGCGAGGATGCGCTCGCAAAGTTCCCGGAGTTCAGCCCGCACGTGATTCTTGCGGATGTCGAACTTCCCGGGATGAACGGGCTCGACCTGCTCCGCCATCTCGGCGAAGAAATCCAAAGAATTCCGGTGATCATCATCACCGGGCGCGGCAGCGACGAGCGCGTGGTGCAGGCGATCGAAGCGGGCGCTTTCTGGTACATCGAAAAGCCGCTCAAGCCCCCCGTCCTGCGGGCGCTGCTGGATCGCGCGTTCGGGCGCGTCCGGGACAAGCAGGTGGTCACGGCGCTGACGCGCGAACTGCGGGACGCCGGCAAACTCGGCGTGCTCGTGGGCACCTCCAGCGGGATGCAGGAAGTGATGCGGCAGGTGGAGATGGCCGCGCCGTCGACCGCTTCGGTGCTCATCACCGGGGAAACAGGCTCCGGGAAGGAAATGGTCGCGCGCTCGATCCACATGCTGTCGCCGCGAGCCGAGCGCGCGTTTGTAGCCATCAACTGTTCCGCCATTCCGGAGTCGCTGATGGAAAGTGAAATTTTCGGCCACGAGAAAGGCGCGTTCACGGGCGCGGCGGAACGCCGCATCGGCTGCTTCGAGCTGGCCCATGGCGGCACGCTGCTGCTGGATGAAATCGGCGAGATGCCCGCTCCCACGCAGGCCAAGCTGCTGCGCGTGCTCGAGGACCACAAGATACGCCGTCTCGGCAGCAAGGTGGAAACGCCGGTCGACGTGCGCGTGCTCGCGGCCACCAACAAGAATCCCGAGCAAGCCGTTGCGGACGGCCACCTGCGGCAAGACCTCTATTTCCGGCTGAACGTTTTTCACATTCACCTGCCGCCTCTGCGCGAACACAAACAGGATTTGCTCCCGCTGATCGACCATCTGCTCGAGGAGATTTCGGAGAAGCACGGCAAAAAGGTGACGGGCGTGGGCGCGGATGTGATGGAGCTTCTGCGGTCGTATCCATGGCCGGGAAACGTACGCGAGTTGCGCAACGTGCTGGAGCGCGCGGCGATTGCCACGGACCGCGGAACCATCGGCCGGCAGCACCTTCCTTCCGATTTCGGCCACGCGGCGGGCGCGGTCCTGGCGGGGCTGGGCGGCCTTCGCTTCCCGATCGGCACGACGGTGGACGACGTGGAACGGGAACTGATCCTTCAGACTCTCGCGGCTACCAGCCAGAACAAGACGCGCGCGGCCGAATTGCTGGGGATCAGCTTGAAGACACTCCATAACAAGCTGAAAGAATATGAGGCGGGGCGGAAAAATGCGTCTCAGCCTGAAAACTAAACTCACGCTGGCCACCTCGCTGCTGGTCCTCGCGGTCGTTGCGCTGGTCTCGGGCCTGTATCTGGGGCGGCTGATGCGCCAGACGCTCCGCCAGGCGAACGACAACGCCGGTTTTGTGGCGCAACAGGTTTACGCCGCCTGTGGAAACGCGCTGAAGGAAGCAGCCGAACGCGGAGATACCACCACATCGCTCGAACCGGCCGACCTCCGCGGGTACGCGCGCCGGGCGTTTGACAACAGCAGCACGCTCAATTCCCTCATCGAATCCGACGTGGGAATCTCTCCCACCATCTACGAAATCACGATCAGCGACAAAGACGGTGTCGTCCTGGTATCGAGCGACGCGTCGCTGCGGGACCAGAAGGTCGGGGCGCGGCCGCCCGTGAGCGCGCTGGTGGGCGCCGGATTCTTTCAACAACTGCGCGAGCTGTACGGCCCGCCGCAGATCTACGAGTTCTCGCTGCCCTTCCGGCTGGGCACGGTTCCCTTCGGGGATATCCGCGTGGGATTGTCCTCCGCCCTGATCCGCGACCAGATCTCGCCGGGGCTTCAGTCGGCGGGAATGTGGGCGCTGGGGGCCGTGTTGCTCTCGACGTTGTTCGCATTCGTGGTCAGCCGCATCGCACTCGCGCCCATCGAGCGAATCTCCGCTCAACTGGACCGGATTTCCGCGGGCCAATTTGACGCCGAGCCGGTCGTCGAGTTCGGCGACGAACTCGGCGCGGTCAGCACGAAGATCGTGGGCATCGGCAAGCAGTTGCGCGACGTGCGCGAGATCTTCAGCGCGCTGCGCGAGAACCTCGACCAGGTGATGACCGGGCTGGGCGACGGGCTGATGCTATTCAACGCCGAAGGGCGCGCGGTACTCGTCAGCCCGTCCGTCGAAAAGTTTCTGAGCCGACGGGCGGAAGAGCTGCGAGGCCGCCGGGTCAGCGAGATCTTCCCGGCGCGCCATCCATTACGCGGCGTTCTGCGCATCGAGGGCGAAGAGATCGCTCCGGTCGAAGGGAAAGAAGTGACGCTCGAGGGCGCCGCGGGTCCGCAGCGGGTGGGCGTAAGCGTTCAGGTGATCCGCGAGCGCGGAAAACGGATGGGAACGCTGATCACGCTGCGCGACGTGGAGTCGTTCGAACGCATCGGCAGCCAGCTCCAGGTCTCCGAGCGCCTCGCGGCTCTTGGACGGGTGACGGCCGGTGTGGCGCACGAGGTGAAAAATCCGCTCAATTCCATGCGCCTCTGGTTGGAAGTCCTGAAGGTCAATATGCCGGTCGATCCCGAGCCGCAACAGGCCGTCAAGATGCTCGACAGCGAAATCGACCGGCTCGATCGCGCCGTGAAAACCTTCCTCAATTTCACCAAGCCCGTCGAACTGAAACTGGAGGAAACGGACCTGCGGGTCCTTCTCGACGAAATACTGGATGCGGCCCGGCCCTTCATCGCCAAGGCCGGCCTCGCGCTGCAAGCCGATTTGCCGGCAGGGGTCCCGCCCGTTCTGGTGGACCGCCAACTTATCCACCAGGCGGTCCTAAATCTGCTGCTGAACGCGTGCGACTTCACCGACCCCGGCGGGACGCTGGGGCTCCGCCTGCGACGCGGAGGAGACTACGCCGTCATCGAGGTACAGGATTCCGGAAAAGGAATCTCGCCGGGCGATCAGAAGAAGATCTTTCAGCTTTTCTTCACGACGCGCCCAGGCGGCACGGGAATCGGATTGGCGAATACATTCCGGTTTGTGCAGCTGCACAACGGCCGGATAGACTTCGAATCGGAGGCCGGCCGCGGGACGATTTTCCGCGTGGAGCTGCCCCTTGGACGCACAGCCGAAGTGGCCGAGGCGAAAGTCCGTGACTACAGCCAGCCCTTTGCGGCCGAGAAACGGTAAATGCCCAGCCGCCCCATCGACGCCCGAATCGCCGCTGTCCTGGCCTGCGGACTTTGCCTGGCCGTGGCGGGATGCGCCCGCAAGAGCGTCCGTGCAGGCGGGCTCCCCACGGCGCCGGCGACCGCGGAAGCAGAACGGCCCATGAGTACCGCGCCCGATACCGACGCCGCGCCGCCCGTCGAAGCCGTTGCGCCTCCAGCGGTGCCGGCGTCTCCGGCGGCTCCGCCGCCGATTGCCATTCCTTCCGCGAAGCCTTCGGCGCCGCACAAGCCCGTGGAGGAGCCAGCCGCGGCCGACGCGGATTCGGAACCGTCGGCCCACCCTGCCGCGCCCCAGATTTCTCCCCAACTTTCGCCGGGCGACCAGGCGAGCTACGCCCGCAAGACCGGTGACGACATCGCCGTCGCAGAAAGGAACCTGGGGCAGGCGAACGGCAAACAATTGAGCGCCGCGCAACAGGACCTCGTCGAAAAGATTCGCAGTTTCGTCTCGCAGTCGCGCGATGCCAGCAAGGGAGGCGATTGGGCCCGGGCGCAGAACCTCGCTCAAAAGGCCCGGCTGCTTTCGGTCGAGCTGCTGAATTCACTGTAGCGCCGGACACGCGGTCAGATGGTTTACTCCCCCGCGTATAAAGTGTGATTCACCCTCTTGGCTCCGCGCCCGGATTGTGGTAATTGTTACTCCTATGTGAACGCTTGCTCCATCCAGGAGGGAATTGACGCCGATGACGAACCAGGAAATCCGGCAGTCCCTGTTGGCAAGAGACCCAGAGTTTCGCAGCCTCGCAGAAGAGCACTCTCGTTGTGAATCCCAACTCGAGCAAATCGTAGAGTCCTCCTATCTGAGTTCGGAAGATCTGCTTCAGGAAGCAACATTGAAAAAGACCAAGTTGCGCCTGAAGGACCAGATGGAGTTGATCGTGGCGCGCCACCAGCACGGCGCTCACTAAGGTCCCGTAGCATCCGCAGTTCTGTCGTACAATACATTTGTATTCGATCAGGAGCGCCCGTCCGCGGCCTAGGAGCGAATCCAGTGCGCCGCAGCGTCAAAGGCCCCACCCGACTAAGATCACTTGTGAGGCAGCTCTCGCCCGGATGAAACGGGTTTCCCGCGACCATGGTCAAGGACGCGTATCGATTTGCGGTTCCTCCACTCGCGATGGGCGCGGCGTGCTTGTTTTTTGGCTGGGGGTGGCCGGCCGCGGTCCTGATTATTCTGGGCCTCTTCGTTTTCTATTTCTTTCGCGATCCCGCCCGGACGATTCCGACGGATCCTGGGACGGTCGTTGCACCCGCGGACGGCCGCGTGGTTGAAATCGTCGACGAAGAGCTCGATTCGAGGATGGGCCACCGCATCAGCATCTTTCTCTCGATCTGGAACGTGCACGTGCAGCGCGCTCCGGTGGCCGGCCGCGTCGCGAATGTGATCTACCGGCCGGGAAAGTTCTACGGCGCGTATCGCTCCGCCGCCTCGCGCGAGAACGAACAAAACGTGATCTATATTGATACGCCACAGGGAACGATGGTCTTCAAACAAATCGCCGGAGCGATTGCGCGGCGCGTGATATGCTGGAAAAAACAGGGCGATTCGGTAGCACTGGGCGAGCGCGTGGGAATCATCCGTTTCGGTTCGCGAGTGGATATCTGGCTGCCGGCGGAGGCGGAAATCGCGGTACGGCGCGGACAGAACGTAAACGGCGGAGCAAGCATACTGGCGAAATGGACTTCAACAGCATAGATCCGATCGGCCCCGAAGAAGGCCAGCCCCGGCGACTATTCCGCAATCATAAACTCCGCCGCGGCGTCTATCTTCTGCCCAGCGCGTTCACGGTCGCGAACCTTCTCTGCGGCTACTACGCCATCCTCGCGACTCTCGAAGGCCGGGTCACCGATTTCGACAATGCGGCGATCGCCATCGGTTTCGCGATCGTGCTGGATTCGCTCGACGGGCGCGTGGCGCGCGCCATGGGCACCAACAGTGAGTTCGGCAAACAGTTCGATTCATTGGCGGACGTCGTCAGTTTCGGGATTGCCCCGGCATTTCTCGCGTACGGCTGGGGGGTCCGAGCGATGGCTGCCGTGGGCGCGCCGGACGCGCTCCACCTCACGCAACTCGGCTGGCTGATCGGTTTCGTCTACGTCGGTTGCGCCGCCTGGAGGCTGGCGCGGTTCAACATTCACGGCATGGCGCCCGGCAGCAGCCGCTACTTCGTGGGCATGCCCACCCCCGCCGCCGCGGGCATGATTGCCGCGACGGTGCATTTCTTCCAGATTCCGATTTCGGATGCGCGTTTCTCCGTCCTCTGGCTGCTGTTGCTCGTTGTGCTGGGAATTTTGATGTCGAGCACGGTACGCCATTACAGCTTTAAGGACATTCAGTGGACGCGCCGCCGCCCGTCGCTCTTTGTCGTGCTGATAGCTTTGCTGATCGGCGCAATCGTCAAGTTCTCCGGACCCACGCTCTTTCTGCTTGCCGGCGTCTACATTGCGCACGGCATCTTGCTTCAGGTGGTTCGCGTCGTGCGCCGCCGTGTCGCCTCGCGCCACGCCTAGTGCCTCCCAACTTTTTGAGCCGAGTGGCTGGAAGGTTCGATAGACTGTTAACGTTTCGCTCTTGTCCCTTCGGAATTCGGAGTAACAAGTTGGAACGGCACTAAGTTATGCCCTCCGGGCAAGGAAGCTTCCATCGCGTCGCCATCGTCGGCGCTTCTTCGCTCCGAGGCAAGGAGCTGAAGCAGGTTCTCGAAGACCGCCACTTTCCGGCAAGCGACATCATCCTGCTTGACGAAAGCGTCGTGGCCGGCACGCTCACCGAAGCCGCTGGCGAGCCGACGTTCATCCGCGCGCTCGAAGAGGACAGCTTCGAAGGAGCGCGTCTCGTTTTCTTTGCCGGGACCGCCGCAGACGCAGAGCGGAATTGGCGGGCAGCCCAAAACGCCGGAGCGACGGTGATTGATCTTACGGGGGCCCTTGCCGCCGGCGCCGCCGCCCCGTCCATCGCCTGGATTCCTTCGCTCGCCTCCGTGCTGCCTTTGCGGGTGGCACCTGGGGCGAACGGCGGTTCCCGTTCGGCGGCGTATTCTTCTCCCGCTGCTCCGGTCATCATTGCCTGCACGCTGGCCGCGGCCCTTGCGCAATTTCAGGCACGCAGGGTCGTCCTGCTGATGTTCCCGCCCGTCTCGGAACGCGACCGGGAAGGAATCGAGGAGCTTGAAAGCCAAACGGCCAGCCTGCTCTCATTTCGCGAGGCCGCCCAGCCTGTCTTCGATGCGCAGGTGGCGTTCAATCTGCTGGCGCGCTACGGCGAGAGCAGCAAGCCGCGTCTGGCGGATGTGCGCGGGGCGATTGCGCGCGACGCGGCTCGATATCTTGACGGTCGGGCGCTCGTACCCGCAATTCAATTGGTGCAAGCGCCCGTATTTTACGGGTATGCTTTCGCTGCCTATGCGGAGTTCGCGACGCCCGTCTCGCCTCAGCAGGTCGCGGCCGCATTCGGGAACCTCGGCGTGAGGATCGCGGCGGAAGATGATGTCTCGCCGACGAACGTGAGCGTGGCTGGCGAAAGCGAAATCCATCTCGCGCCGATCGAGCCGGACCCGAACGTCGAAGACGGCTTCTGGCTCTGGGGCGTCGCCGACAATCTGCGGCTTGCGGCAACCAATGCCGTGCGCATTGCGGAGGAGCTTGTTGCGAAGTCATCGAAGTGAAGGCGGCCGGAGCGAGGTGCGCCTTGCGAGCGGCGCGTGTCCGGGCCTTCGGGCTGCGCTTCTGGCGGCAATATTTGCCGCGAGCGGCGCGGCGGGGGGGTGTGGCTACCACGTGGCGGGCCATGCGGCCCAGCTACCGTCCGAGTGGAAAACGATCGCCGTGCCCGCGTTCAAGAACGATACGACGCGGTATCGCATCGAGCAGCGCTTCACAGCGGCCGTGATTCGCGAGTTCATCACGCGCACGAAATACCGCGTCGTGCAGGACACCGGGTCGGCCGACGGCGTGCTACAGGGCGAAGTTCTTTCGATCGACACCACTCCGGTGCTGTTCAACGCGACCACGGGCGAGGTTACGACGATGCTCGTCACCGTGCACACAAAAGTCGAGCTGATCGACAGCAAAACGCAAAAGCCCGTCTACGAAAACGACGACATGGTCTTCCGCGACGAGTATCAGATTTCCACCGACGTGAAGAGCTTCTTCGAGCAGCAGGACCCCGCCCTCGAACGAATGTCGCGCGACCTTGCGTCGCGCCTCGTGGCGGGCGTGGTGGAGAATTTCTGATGCCGGCTTCTTCACCGGAAAGGCTGCTCGAGCGCCTGGCGCACGGAAAACCCATCCCCGCGGCCGTTCTGCTTGGCACCGACTACTATCTGCGCGAAATGTGCCGCAACAAGATCATCGACGTGTGCGTGCCCGAGGGCGCGCGCGACTGGGCCGTGGCGCGCCTTTCCGCGCGCGACGCGGGCTGGGACGAAATCCTGCAACGCGCGCAAACGCTGCCGATGCTCGCCCCGCGGCAAGTGATCGTCGTCGAGGACGTCGAATCGGTCGAAAAGCTCGGCGACAAATCGCGGGACGAGATTCTGGAAGCGCTCGAGAAGTATCTGGACTCACCCGCCCCGTTTACCGTCCTCCTGCTGGAAGCGACGGCGCTCGACGGCCGCCAGAGATTTTCCAAATTGCTGCACGAGAAGGCGCTCGTTGTGGCATTGACGATCGGCGGTGAATCGGCCGCCGCGCTTGCCGCGCAAATCGCGAAGGACCTGGGCGCGGAGATCGACCGCGAGGCCGCGACGCTGCTCGCGGATATCGTCAATGGTGAGCCCGCGCGGATTCGCACTGAGCTTGAAAAACTGGCCACGTACGCGCACCCCCGCAATCGAATCACGGCGGCTGATGTGGAAGCTCTCGTGGTGGCCGCGCGCAAGAACACCGTCTGGCAGCTTGCGGACATGCTGGCAAGCCGCAAACGGAGCGCCGCGCTCGAGTTTCTCGATAATCTGCTGCGGGAGGGCGAGCAGCCGGCCGGGATAGTCGGCGCGCTGGCCTGGATGTATCGCAAGCTGATCGAAGCGCGCGATCTGCCCGCGAACGCAAACGGCTTTCAGGCCAGCCGACAGCTCGGCATGCGGCCCGAGGCCGCAGAAGCAGCCGTCCGGCAAGCGCATCGCATTCCGAGGCAGGAACTGCTCGCCGGCCTTGCGGCGCTTGCCGAGGCCGACAGCCGGTTGAAATCGGCGAACCCGAATCCCCGCGCGATGATGGAGTTTCTGATCGCGCGACTCACCTCGCCCCCGGCAGCATCCGCTTCGCGTTCCGCCTGACCACCAAGACAAAAGGCGCTCCCAAACTTCGGAGCGCCTGGAGAAAGACGCGCGATTGCGTTGAAGCTACTTTTTCGCTTTGAGCGCGTTCAGGGCGAGGGTCAAGCGGGACTTGTAGCGGTTCGCCGTATTTTCGGAAAGGGTGCGCTTGCGGATGGCCTTGTCGAGTTCGGAAAAGGTCGCCGAGGCGAGCTTCTCGGCGCCGGCGCGGTCCGCGGTATCGAGCGCCGCGCGCATCCTGCGAATCGCCGTGCGGACTCGCGTGCGGTTCATGCGATTGATCGCCGCGCGCCTCTCGGTCTGGCGAATGTTCTTCAAGACCGACTTCGTCTTCTTCCTGTGTTTTACGGGCGTACCCTGGGCCATTCAGTGCTCCTTCGCGTTTGATTTCGGATGAATCAGAGTAGCCGACCGGCGTATCTGTGTCAATTTTAGCCGGCGGCTGGTAGGGTCCCCGTGGCAGGGTCTGCACTTCTAGCGCCGCTTGAGAGCCTCGAGTTCTTCGGGTGTGCGCGGCCAATCCGATCGCAATAGCCGGGACAAACTGCGATCCGCGAGAACTCTTCCGCCAGTTTGACATCGAGCACAGTAGTTCGTTTCGTTGTCCGCGTAGCGAATTCGTTGAATTTTTTCTCCGCACCTCGGACAAGGTTCTCCATAGCGCCCGTGGACCGCCATATCCTTACGAAACGCAGTCACCTTTTCTGGAAAGCCGACACCCGCCTCGGCGCGGAGCCGTTCTATCCAGAGCTTGAGGGTATCGCGCGTCGCCGCGAACAGCCTTTCCCACTCGTCCTCCTTCAGCTTGTGCGTGAGTGTGACCGGCGACAGTTGCGCCGCGTGCAGGATCTCATCCGAATACGCGTTGCCGATACCACTCACGAGGCGCGGATCGGTAAGCGCCCTCTTGAGCGTGCGGTTTTCGGCCGTCAGCGCGGCTCGAAACGCGGTGAAATCGCTCGCTAGAACGTCGATTCCGCCGGGGTCAACGGAGCGCAAGCCCTCTTCGCCACTGACGAGATGCAACGATGCACGGCGCTTTGTGCCCGCTTCCGTAAGCACGAGAGAGCCGTTAGGAAAATCGAAGGCTACCAGACTCTGTCGGCCCGACAGTCTTGCCCCCGGTGGCCGCCAGTGCAGCCGGCCGGCAATCATCAGGTGCAACACCAGCCAGAGATCGCCTTCTACGCCAATCGCGATTCGCTTGCCTATTCGCCGCAGTGCGCGAACAACGCGCCCGTCCACATCGGTAATTGGCGGTTGCGCGGTTCTCAGCAGAAAGGCGCTCGCCAGTCGCACTCGCTCGATCGGCTGCCCAACAAGGCGTGGTTCGAGTGCGCTGATGTAGGCGGCGATATCCGGCAGTTCCGGCATGCTTATCAGGTTGCAGGTCGCCCCGCGCTTTTGCAACCGCACTCTTTTGCCGGTGCGCATTTGGGCCGACCCATTGAGCCCGCAGCGTTAATCGTCCAAGTGACTAAGACGCTCTAGGTAGCTCGGGGTGAACTGGACTCCCAAGGGGCCGTCAATTACGCTTACAGGATGCAGCCGTTCGTTGAAACCGGCCGCGTGGCAGACCTAGCATAGATGCCCGTTGTGCTGCGCTGCGAATGCGCCGCAACTAGCCAACCGCTTGCGCAGTGATCGTGGCGAGGAGAGACAGATGCGGTTGCTTGTAAGAAATCTGTCCCCCAAGGAGTATCAGCGGCTCTCGATCTTGATTTTCTTGGTTGATTGGTTCATAGGAACCGCCTCTCTGATCGGGGGGCTCAATGGACTTGGGGAGGGCGAGCCAATATGCACTTTCGTGGTTGCCTGTGGTATCTGGTGGTGGGCGTATAGGCTGGGCCGAGCCAAAGATGACATCGGGAACACCGGAGGATTTCTGGTCATCGGCCTGTGGATACTGAATTTGTCAGGGGCCCTTCTAGTTGACTTCCACCATTACATTACCGATAAGTTTTTCTGGGGTTCATCGTCCATAGTCTTGATTCTCGTCGTCGTCGCTGCTCTTTCCGGAACTTCTTCCGATAGGCACAAGAGATCCGCGATTGATTGAAGGAAAAACACCAAGTCCCGATAAGTCGGGCAGGTGCATCCGGCTTCGAACTGACCCCTTGACCCACTGCTTGCGGCGGCAAACGGCCATTCTGGGGCTGCGCCTTGCCAAGAAGGTGGCGACAGCATACGCTCAATGGGCTTCAAACCCGGCTTCGGAAAACATCACACGATGACGAAAAATAAAAAAGCGGTGGCGGAGAACGACGGAGGCGCGGGATGCCTCCATGTGGTCGCCACGCCGATCGGCAATCTCGAGGATATTTCTCTGCGCGCCCTGCGCATCCTGAAGGAGGCCGACGCAATCGTCTGCGAAGACACGCGCCAGACTCAAAAGCTGCTCTCGCACTTCGACATTTCGAAACGCCTGGTCAGCTACCACGAGCACAACGAAATCACACGCGCCGCGGAAATCGTGATCGAACTCGAGCAGGGCGCGAAGATCGCGCTGGTCAGCGACGCGGGCACGCCGGCCATTTCCGACCCCGGCTATCGTCTGGTGAATCTCTGCGTGCGGCATGGAATTCATGTAGTGCCGATCCCGGGCGCGTCGGCGTTCGTGGCGGCTCTGGCGGCATCGGGGATGCCCATCGAGGAATTCGTGTTCGTGGGGTTCCTGCCGGCGCGGCCGACCGCGCGCCGCAAGGCCCTGCGAGTGCTGGCGGAGGAGCCGCGAACAATCGCTGTTTATGAGGCGCCTCATCGCCTCCTCGACACGCTCGAAGATGCGCTCGAAATCCTGGGCAATCGCCCCGCGGTGATCGCGCGGGAAGTCACTAAAATGCACGAGGAGTTTCTGCGCGGGCACATCGAGGAGCTGCTCGCGGCCGCGCGAAAAAAAGGCCCGCGAGGAGAAATCACGCTCCTGATCGGCCCGCCGGATGGACATGCAAAGCACGCTGAGGTCGAAGCGGCCGCCAAGGTTCCGCTCGCGCGTCGCGTGGACGAAATCATGGGGGAGCGCGGCGTGGACCGCAAAGCGGCGTTGAAGCAGGCGGCCCGCGAACGCGGCCTGACGCGGCGCGAAGCCTACAAGCAGCTTCTGATTACCCGCGACGAGTAGTTTTCAACCCGGCAAAATTTCGCTTGACAGGCTCGGTTCTATCCGTTACATAGTGTAACGCTACAATGACTAACACACATCCGAAGCGACCAAAGGGCCTGGGAGAAGTCGAACAGATGGTGATGGATTACGTGTGGGCGCACGGGCCGTGCTCGGCCGAGTCGTGCCGGGAGTCGCTGGCGGCGACGCGCCCGATGAAGGATTCCACGGTGCGAACGATCCTCCGGCGGCTCGAGCAGAAAGGATTCGTCGCGCACGAGATCGAAGGCCGCACGTACATCTATCGCGCGGCCGAAGCGCGGCAGAATGTGGCCGTGCGAGCCGTGAAAAGCATCATCGACCGCTTCTGCGGCGGGTCGGCGGAAGAACTGGTGATCGGCATGGTCGACAATGCCGTTATCGGGCGCGGGGAGCTCGAACGGCTGGCGCGCAAGATCGCACGAGAGAAAACCGGAGAGAAATCCGCAACCGGAGCCAGGGGCCGCTCAGCAAAAAAGGAAGGCGAGCCATGACGCCTGCAATCATTCACGCCAGCACGAGCTTTCTGGCTGCGCTTGCGAACGCGGCGGCGCGTTCGTTTGTTCTGGGCTGCTTCGTTGCGGCTGCGCTCGGAGGGTTCCGCGTCGGAAGCGTTCGAGTAAAGCTGCTGGTGTGGAGAGCCGTGTTGTTTGCCGCGCTCGCGATGCCCGTGCTGATTCTGATCAGCCCCACCATTTGGCTTCCGGTGCCGCTGCCGAGTCTGCAGAAACAAAGCGCGGCCGTCGAGGTCCGGATTGCGCAGCCCGCGGTCGTTCCTTTTGCCGCGCAGGCGGCTGGGTCCGGGAGCGGTGTGAAGGTCGCTGTCCGTGCCGGTGAGCGCACGGCATCGACGCAGACGGTAATTTTCACGGAGGAGGAGCCGGCTGTTGCCTCAAGTCCTGCTCGTCGAGAGGTTCCGTGGCCGGTTGTCGCCGCCTCGGCGTATCTCGCAATCGCGCTCGTGCTCTTCGTGCGCTTGTTTATCGGCATGGGATTCGGGAAGCGGCTCGAGCGCGCCGCCACACCGATTGAAGATGCCCACGCAATACAGATTCTTTCCGAAGCCTTGCGGGTAGCGGGCCTGCGCGCGGCTCCGAGGCTTGCACAGTCGGAAATGCTCTCGGTGCCGTTGATGCTAGGCGCGCGGGACCCCGTGATTTTGTTCCCGCCTCAGTGGCGCAAATGGGACGAGGACGAACTCGCGGCCGTGCTGGCGCATGAAGTTTCGCACGTCTCGCGGCGGGACGCGCTGGTGCAGCGCCTCGCGCTGATTCATCGCGCGATTTTCTGGTTCAGCCCACTGGCTTGGTGGCTGGAGCACCAACTGGCGGAGCTATCGGAGCAGGCGAGCGACGAAGCCGCGCTGGCCGGCGGGGCGGATCGAACCCGTTATGCGGAGGCTTTGCTCGGGTTCTTCGCGGAGCTGGAAGCGGCTCCCGAGCGCGTGTGGTGGCACGGTGTGTCGATGGCGAAGGCCGGACAAGCCGAGAAGAGAGTCGAACGAATCCTAGCATGGAGGGGTGCGATGTCGAATAAGCTGACGAAGTCTCTGGTAGTGGCGCTCGCGGTGATTGCAGCACCGGTTGTCGCGTTGACGGCCTCTTTGCATCCGTCGGCTTTGGACGTTCAGGAGCCGGCGAGCCCAGCGGCGCCGCAGGCCCCGGCGATACCGGCCCTGAACCCGACGCCCTTCTTAACGCCCCCGTCGCCGCCACCCATGGCGCTGACGCCGCCAGAGCTTCCAGTGCTACCCGCACCGCCCAGGGTGCCGGTTGCCCGCGTCGCGCCCGTGCAGAATCCCTCGGCGGAGCCAGTTCCGCCGCCGGGACCCGCGCCCGTGCCAACGGCCCCGCCTGCGCCCGGCTATTGGGAGGCGTTCGGAAACTACTACGGACATCTGATGGGCGGCTACTATTACGGTTGGGGACCACGGTTCGCGATCGTTACGAAGGATTCCGAAAATCCAACGATGTCCGGCTCGGAAGAGGACGCGGAGCACGCGAAGTCGCTGCGCGGCAAAATCCATGGCGATTTCATCTGGTTCGAGCGCGATGAAAAGTCCTACATCATCCGTGATCCCGCCATCGTCGATCGCGCGAAGAAGCTCTGGGAACCACAGCAGGATTTAGGCAACAGCCAGGAGACATTCGCAAAACAGCAAGAGGAGCTGCGGAAGGCGGAAGACGAGCTACGCCAGAAAATGGAAGACATCCGTGTGAAAGTGCCCGATCTTTCGGTGGACCTCGAAAAGCTGAAAGCGGACGTGAAAAAGCTCAATGAAAGCGGCGCAACCATGGAGCAGTTTGGCGATTTGCAGCGCGAAATCGGCGACCTGCAACGGCGTCTCGGCGAAATCAACTGGGATGCTGTGAGGCAACAGGCCCAACTCGGCATGCAGCAGGGCGACCTCGGGCGCAAAATGGGAGAGTTGGGACGGCAACAGGGCCAACTCGGCCGTGAGCAGGCGGAACGAGCGCGGCAAGCGGCACAAGAAATGAAGGAACTGCTCGATGATGCGATCGCGCGCGGCCTCGCGCAGCCGGAGTAGTCTTGAAGCACATGGGCTGACGAGAACTGACCGCCGAGATCAGAGTTGCGAAGAAGGAATAATCGGCGCGGCGAAGAAAGCGTCGACCCGGTCGAGGATTTCGGCGGCCGTCTGCGAATGATGAACCGACTGGCGCAGCTCGCCGCCATTGCGCACGCCGTGGGTGAAGAGCGTGGCGAACTGCTTCATCTTGCCGATCGCGTCGGGCATCTCGGCATCCATCAGGCTGCGGAAGTATCCCGAGAGCAGGCGGTACCGGTCGGTTTCCGTCGGCTCATCGTAGCGGCCGGTCGCGACGTAGTCCGCGATCTGGCGGAAAATCCACGGATTCGATGACGCCGCGCGGCCGATCATCACAGCGTCGCAGCCCGTCTCCTCGATCATGCGCACCGCGTCCTGCGGCGTGCGAATGTCTCCATTCCCGATGACCGGAATACGCACCGCTTCCTTCACCGCGCGAATGATCTTCCAATCGGCGAAGCCGGCATAACCCTGCATGCGCGTCCGCGGATGAACCGCGACGGCTTCGATCCCGATCTGCTCGGCCAGGCGTGCAACGTCCACCGCGACGATATTGTTTTCATCCCAGCCCGAACGGATCTTGATCGTCAGCGGGATGCGCACCGCCGCGCGAACCGCGCGAAAGAGCCTTTCGAGATGCGGCAGATCGCGGAGCAGACCCGAGCCGCCGCACTTGACCACCTTCTTGACCGGGCAGCCGAGATTGATATCCACATGGTCGAAGCCGAGGTCTTCGCTGAGGGCGGCGGCGGAAGCCATCACTTCGGGATCGGAGCCGAAAATCTGCGCGGCGATCGGATGTTCATCCTCTCCGAAGTAGAGGTAGCGAAGCGTGCGCGCGGACTTGCGCGTCAGCCCTTCGGCGCTCGTGAATTCGGTCATGATCAGGCCGCAGGAGCCGAGCGAGCGGATGACGCGGCGAAAGACCGTATCGGTCACGCCCGCCATCGGGGCCAGGATCGTCGCCGGGCGAATCGCTGCGTCGCGAATTGTGAGTTCTGCCGGGAACATACGAAGAGAGTCTCGCTACGCGACCGTGTTGTCGAGCCGCTCGCGAGGAAAGGTTTCGGCCACGTCACCGCCATGCACCGGAGCCGCCGATGGGCCGGTGGCGTGTCCTGCGCCGTTTTCGTTCTTGAGCTGCGCGAGCAGGGCTTCTTTTGAGCCTGCAAAAAAGCCATCGAGGATCTGCGCCAACGCCTGCGCGCGGGCTTCTTCCGCGCTGAGCCTCGGCTTGTAGAGGTAGGCGCGGCCCGTCTTGCGCCGCTCGACGACCCCCTTGCGCGCGAGGCGGTCCATGATCGTCATGATCGTCGTGTAGGCGCGCGCGCGGCGTTCGGCGAGGCGGTCGCGAATTTCGCGCACGGTGGCCTCGCCCATGGGCCAGAGCGTGTTCATGCAATCGAGCTCGAGCGGCGCGAGATCGAGGAGAGAGCGCCTCGGCGATTGGGTTTGCGGCGGCAGGCTCATCCTTTCGCCGCGCCTTTCGACGTGCCAAACGGCAGGCTCCCAGTCGTCGGGGCCGCGGGCGCGGATGGAGCGCCTTCGCCGTCGCGCAAGAACAGCTTCCCGCGAAGCAGGGCGCGCCGGAGCGAGGGATTGCGGTCGGTCCAAAGCTCGCCCTCCGCGCCCGATGCAGACTCGATCGTGGCGCGCATGGCGGCCATCTTCGAGTCCAAGTCATCGATGAAATTGAGCGCGATTGCCTCGGGAATCTGCGGCAGCGACGGCGAGCCGAACTCATACGAGCCGTGATGGCTCAGGATGAGATGTTCGAGCAGCACGCCCAGCGGTTCGGGAAACTCCGGAATCGCCTTGCGCTTTTCCCGGACGAGCGCCGCGCCGATCGTGATGTGGCCGAGCAGGCGCCCTTCGGTCGAGTAGTCGATACCCCGCGTATAGCGAAGCTCGTCGAGCTTCCCGATATCGTGCAGAACGACGCCCGCGAGAAGCAGGTCGGCGTCCAGCTCGGGATAGTGCGCCGACACCGCGGCCGCCAGGCCGATCAGGCTCGCGACGTGCTCGAGCAGGCCGCCGAGATAGGCGTGGTGCATGGTCATCGCGGCGGGCGCGCGTTTCAGCCGGGGCGCGATCGAGGGATCGTCCACGATGCTCGCGAGCAATTGCTTGAGCCAAGGGTTCTTCATTCCCGCGACGGCGGCCCGAAGATCGGCGTAGAGCTTCTCGACGTCGCATTTCGTGTGCGGCAGAAAGTCGCCGAGCTCGTAGTCGCGTTCGGCGGCGGGAATGATCTGCTCGAGCGTCAACTCCTTCCGGCCGTTGTAGAGCTTCACGCGGCCGCGGATCTGCACCACGTCGTCGCGTTCGAAGGTCGCCGCAAGCGCGGCAAAGTTGTCCCACATCTTCGCCGGAATCGTGCCCGTGCGGTCGGCAAGCTCGAGCTGGAGCCAGGAAGAGCCGGTGCGCGCAGACGTACGCACCTCTTTTTCGCGGACCAGGAACAGCGAAGCGACTATCTGGCCGTCGGCGAGATCGGTGACGAAGTGGGACTTCATGAACCGCTGGCTTTCGGCAAGGGCAGCTTCTTCTTGTTCTTCTTCTTGTCCTGCGCGTCCGGCGTCGGAGCGACTTCCTGGATTACGGTGGCGCCGGCAATGGCCGCCGTATCCGTGAAGCCGGGCTTCACCTGCACGTAGCTTTCTTCACGCAGCTCGGCGAGATAATCGCGCATCGCCGGATCCATCTTCTGTCTGTACAGCATGTCCGTGATTTCGCCGGTCACTTTGTCGAGCGGCTGCAACCCGGCCTGATAATGGTCCAGCACCTTCAGGATTTCGAAGCCGGTCTTCGTCTGGATCACGTCGGTGATCTGCCCCTTCTCCAATTTGAAAACGGCCTCTTCCAATTGCGGCGCAAGCTGGCCGCGCTCGTACGTCCCCAGATCCCCGCCGTCCGCCGCCGTCGAACCCTGGGAATAGCGCTTCGCGAGTTCGGAGAAGTCATCGCCCTTCACGATGCGGTTACGCAGATCGTCCGCCTTCGTGTGGACCGCCGCGATTTCCTCGGGGCTCTTGCCCTCGGTGGTCAGGGACAATTCCGCGAGCGCCACCTGTTCCGGACGGTTGAAGTCCTGTTTGTGAGCGTCGTAGTACTGCTTTACCTCTTCGTTGCCGATGTCCATCCGGCCGCCCACTTCCTTGCGGATCACTTCCTGCGTCAGGAGACCGTTGCGGAGCTGGTTCTTGTAGTCCTCCCAGACGACTCCCTGAGACTCAACGGCCTTTTCGAGGTCGTCCATGGTCGCCAGGTTGTTCTGCTTGCGGATTTGATCGAGCCGCTTGACCAGGTCGGTGTCGACGCTGATGTCCATGTCCTTCGCGCGTTCGATCAGCAGTTGCTGGTCGATCATGTCCCGCAGCAGGTTTTTCTGGCGGTCCTTCAACATGCTTTGAATTTTGTCCGGCGTGCAGTTCTGGCAGTCCTGCTGGACCTCTTGCCCCAATCCCTCGGTGGCCTTCTCGTAATCGGACAGGGTGATGATTTCGTTGTTCACGCGGGCAACGATCTGTTCGACCAGGACGCCCTTCGACTGGGAGGACTGACCGAATGCGGCGAACGCCGGAAGCAAGAGCCCGGCGCCCGCGGCCAGCGATGCGAACCAGACAAAACTGTGATTTTTCATAAGAGTCTCTCGGGGAAAATTCTATCTCTACGATTGTAGTTGTAGCAATACGTTTCTCACCGCGTCCATGACGCCGCCGTGGAACCCTTTCCAGCCGAGCCACAGCACGCCGCTGGGGTCGAACCGCATGTCGCGGTGCTTGCGAATCAACTTCACCACACGCTCGGGACCGAGCGGAGTATCCTCATAAAACTTGATCGCAACTTGGTCGCCGCGGCGGTCCACCGACGCGACCTGCAGCTTTTCCGCGAGCGCTTTCAACACGGCGTAGTCGAGCAGGTTCACGACGGCGACCGGCGGCGGGCCAAAGCGGTCCTCGAGCTCGCGTCGGACTTCGTCCCGCTCCGCCTCGGACGTGACGCCTGCGACGCGCTTGTAGATTCGCAGCCGCAGGTTCTCGCTTTCGATGTATTCGGGAGGGATACGGACATCCTGGCCCAGATTGAGCGTTGCCCTGCGCTCGGGCGCGACGGCTTCACCCTTCCGTTCGGCTACCGCGCGCTCCATCATCTGGCAATAGAGGTCGAAACCGACCGCTTCGATGTGGCCGTGCTGCTCCCGGCCCAGCAGGTTTCCCGCGCCGCGCAATTCGAGATCGAGCGCGGCGATGCGGAAGCCGGCGCCCAGGTCGCTGAACTCCTTGAGCGCGGCGAGGCGCTGGCGCGCGATGGACGTCAGCGAGACGTCGGGCGGAACGAGCAGATAGGCGTATGCGCGTTGGTTCGACCGGCCCACGCGCCCTCGAAGCTGATAAAGCTCCGAGAGACCCATGCGGTCGGCGCGATTGATCACGATGGTGTTCGCGCGCGGGATATCCAGGCCGTTCTCGACGATCGTCGTCGAGACAAGCACGTCGGCTTCGTCCCGGATGAATTTCAGCATCACTTTTTCGAGCTCCGTCTCGCGCATCTGGCCGTGTCCGACGACGACGCGGGCGCGCGGCACCAGGCGCTTCACCAGCGTAGCGAGCGAGGCGATCGATTCGACCCGGTTGTGCACGAAAAACACCTGGCCCTCGCGCGCCATCTCTTCTTCGATCACGCGCTGCACCAGCGTTTCGCTGAACGGCGCGACCGTGGTCTGGATCGCAAGCCGGTCCTTCGGCGGCGTCTCGATCATGCTCATGTCGCGCAGTCCCACGAGCGACATGTGCAGCGTGCGCGGGATGGGAGTCGCCGACATGGTCAGCACGTGCACGTTCTTGCGCATCTCCTTCAGCCGCTCCTTGTGCGCGACGCCGAAGCGCTGCTCCTCATCCACCACGAGGAGACCGAGATCGTGGAACTTCACGTCCTTCGAGAGCAGCCGGTGCGTGCCGATCACGATATCGATCTTTCCGGCCTCAAGCTCTTCGAGCGTTTTCTTCTGTTCCTTTTCCGTGCGAAACCGGCTGAGCATCTGCGATGCGCACCGGAAACGCGGCAAAGCGCCGGCGGAACGTCTCGTAGTGCTGAAAGGCGAGCACCGTGGTCGGCGCAAGCACGGCAGCCTGGGTTGAATCCGCGACCGCCTTGAACGCGGCGCGCATGGCGACTTCCGTCTTGCCGTAGCCGACGTCGCCGCAGAGCAGCCGGTCCATCGGCACCGTCGACTGCATGTCGCGCTTGACGTCTTCGATGGCGCGCCCCTGGTCCGGGGTTTCCTCGAATTCGAACGCGTCCTCGAATTCGCGCTGCCAGTTCGAATCCGGGGGAAAGGCGTGGCCCGGCGTCGTCTTTCGCTCGGCGTAGAGCGCGAGGAGCTGTTCCGCCATGTCGTTGACGGACTTGCGCACGCGCGACTTGCGCGCCTCCCAGACGGTCGCGCCAAGGCGGTCGAGCGCCGGCGGCGCGCCGCCGAGCGACTGGTATTTCTGCACCAGGTCGAGCCGGGCGAGCGGAACGTAGAGCTTCGCGTCCCCCGCATAGTGCAGGAGCATGAATTCCCCGGTCGCTCCTTCGGTCACCACCTGCCGCAGGCCGTCGAATTGCCCGATCCCGTGGTCCACGTGCACCACGTAATCGCCCGGCTTGACATCGGAAAAATCGCTGAAGAAGCTCGCCGTCTTGGGCCGGGAACGCGGGCGCTCGGGCGGCGGAAGCGTCTCGAACAGGTCGGCGTTGCCGTAAAGCGCCAGCTGCACTTCGGGAAACACGACCCCTTCGGCGAGAGGCGCCTTCACCAGCACCATCGCGGGCGCGCTCCCGCCGGTGCCCTCTTCCGCGAGGCGCGCGACCGTGACGTTTTCTTCGAGCTCGCCGAGCCGGTACGGCAATTCGTATTCGTGGCAGATGTCGGCGAACCGCTCGAGTTCGCCCGTGCTCGCGGCCGAAACCACCACCTGCTCGCCCGCCCCCAGGCGCCCGCGTACTTCGGTCATGAACGCGGCCACGTTGCCGCGGTAGCGCGTCGTCGGCTGCGTGTGCAGCGCGAGCGGCGCCGCGCCCTCCTGAGCGCCTTCCGTGACGATGCTGAGACGCTCGATCGCAAGCCGCGGGAAGAGTTCGCGCGCGAGCGACCACTCTTCGTCGCTCAGAACGTAGCGAGCGGGAGGCTCGGCCAGCGGATCGTCGGATTCTTCGAAGGCCTCGTCGAGGCGCGCGCGATACTTCTCCACCGCGGCTTCGAGCGCCGAGGGCTCGTCCAGAACGACCAGCGGCTCTGCCGCAAGATCGAAAAGCACGGAATTTCGCTCGGCCTGGAGGAACTCGCGGAACTCCCAGCCGGGGTAGAACCCCGCGGGCATCTCGCCGTCTTCGCGCCCGGAGACTGCGCGGACACCCACGCGCTCGAGAACCCCCGCGGTCCGCAGCGTTTCCGAAAGAGGCAGCAGCGTCGTGCGCTCCACCGGGTTGGTCGATCGCTGCGTATTGGGATCGAACGCGCGAATGGACTCGATGGTGTCGCCGAGCAGCTCGATGCGCACCGGCTGCGGCGTCTCCGGCGAAAACACGTCGATGATCCCGCCGCGCACGGCGTATTGCCCCGGCATCTCGCAGGTGGCGTGTTTGTCGTAGCCCGCGCCGGTGAGGAAGCCGATCAGCTCTTCGTGCGCGATGGATTCGTCGCGCGCGATCGTGCGGGCGAGGCCGCGATAGAACTGGGACTCCCGCATCCGCCAGAGCGCCGCCTGCACCGGCGCAATCAGCAGATCGGCTTCGCCCGTCGCGAGGCGCCAGAGCGCCACGGCGCGCGCTTCGGAAATCTCCGCATGCGGCGAGCGTCCTTCGTAGGGCAGCACGTCATGCGCCGGAAGGTAGACCACGCGGCGCGCGGGCTTTCCCGTGACCGCGCTGTAGAACCATCGCACCGGCTCGAGCAGCGCTTCGGCGCGCTGATTCGATTCGACCACCAGAATGGCCGGACGGCCCAGCTCGGCGAACACAAGCGGAACGAGCAGCGTCTTCGCCGGATCGGTGAGGCCCGCGAGATGCACTTCGCCCGCGTTGCGCCGGAGCAGGTCGCACGCTTCCTCGACGGCGGGCCGGCGGGCGATCCGCGCGAAGAGCTCGGAAACCAGCGGCAGAATCATGCGCGGAGTTCTGTGATGCGTTCGATCAGGCGAGCGGTCGAATAGCCCGGCTCGAGCGGGAAGCGGACGATCCTGCATCCCAGTGTTTTGGATTCGCTCTCGCGAAGGATCGAATCCCGCGCCGTGCCGCCTTCCACGAAAACATCGGGCGCGAGGCGCAGAAGGAACTCGTGCGGAGAGGGTCCGTCGAATTCGACGGCGTAATCGACGGCGGCGAGCGCCGCGAGAATTTCCATGCGCTCGGCGGCGGGCGTGATCGGGCGCGCTATTTCAGCGGCGCCACTTTTGGCGGGAACCAAACTCTCCCGGAAGCTCGCGTCGCTTTGTACGGCGACGATGAGGATGTTGCCGAGACCGCGCGCCTGCTCGAGCAGCCGGATGTGGCCGGGATGCAGCAGGTCGAAGCAGCCGCTGGCGCACACTACTCCCTGTCCGTTGCGTTTCCACCCGCCCCGGCGGAGAATCAGCTCAGCTTGCGAGACTACCTGTCCCAATCGACTGCCTCTCGATCCATCCCGACGGGAAAGGTCGAGGAATCCATTCTATCACGCGCGCTCGAAACGCCGCGGTGGATGCGGTGAGCACGCTCCGGAAGAACTGGCATTTCGCGCTTGCGATGGCGGGCGCAGTGCTTCTTCTTATCGGCGCGCACTGGATTCGGCGCGCGCAACTCCCGCAGCATGAAATCGTCCTCACGGAGAAGGGCTGCTCCACGCCCGCCACGGTCATCGATCCTCCACCGGGTGTGACGCCGGTCGGCGCGGCCATCGTGCTGCACGGCCTCGCCGCCAACAGGCGCGTGATGACGTATCTCGGATCGGACTTCGCCGGGCACGGCTTCCGCACGTATCTGCTCGATTTGCCGGGGCACGGCGACAACATGGATTCGTTCTCTTTTTCCCGCGCCGAGCAATGCGCCACGGTCGCGGTCGAATCTCTCATTCGAACCCAGGCGATCGATCCGGACAAAACGGTTCTCGTCGGTCACTCGATGGGAGGGGCCATTGCCGTTCGCATGGCGGATCGCGAGCCCGTGAAAGCCACGATCGCGATTTCGCCTGCGCCGATGACCTTGCCCCGGCGGATGCCCTCGAATCTGCTCGTGTTCAGCGCGCAATTGGATATCCCGGCGTTGAGGCGTCAGGCCCAAGCGCTCGCAGCGGCGGCCGGGGGCGAACGCGCGGCGCTGGAAGACTTCGGCGAACAACGCGCATTCCAGTTGGTCGATTCGCCGCTCTCGACTCACACGAGTATGTTGATCGATCACAGCATCGCGCACCGCTCCGAACTGTGGGCAATGCAATCCCTGTTCCCGACGATTCCGGCAAAGACGCTCGCGTTGAATCTTGCCTTGGCAACTTATGAGACGTTCGGCCACGGCCGGCGTCGGTTAGCGGGAGCCATCGCGGGCCTGCTTGGTCTGCTACTTATGTTTCCATTGGCCGTGACTGGCGCGTCGAGTCTCGCTGGACCGGTGCAGGCGGACCTGCCGCCGGCGCAGCCTCGTTTCCCGCTGGTCCTCGTCGAAGGCGTGGCCTGCGCGCTTGTGGCAGTCCTGCTTCTCATACTCTGGACGCCGCTGCGATTCGTCCATCTCTATTCCGGCGATTATCTCGCCTCATTGCTGCTGATTGTCGGTGTGCTTTTACTCGCTTTGAATTGGAATGTCACCAGGGAGTCCTGCTCGTGGAACGCGAGGCCGCTGATTGCCGCCGCGCTGCTCGGTTTCGCCGTGATCCTCGCCTTCGGCGCGTGGCTCAACTGGCAACTGGCGGACATGTGGCTCAACGTGCCGCGCTGGCTGCGATTCGCTGAACTCCTGCCCGTCGCCGCGATTTTCTGCTTTGCGGAAGAGATCGTGCTCGGTCCGGTGGGCGGCGGGCAAGCGGCGCGCCCTGCGGTTTGCGGTTTTTCTGGCGCTGCGTCTCGAACTCTGGCTCGCGTGCCTGCTCGCGTACTTCGCATTCGCGAGCGGCCAGGCGCTGATTCTCGTTCTGGCCGAAACTCTCGCGGTTTTTTCCGTCCTCCAGAGGTTTGCTACCGATGCGTTACGTGCCCGCACCGGCTCGGCGACGGCGGCCGCGTTCTTTGGTGCTATACTCGCCGCCTGGTTCATTGCGGCCGTGTTTCCGCTCACCTGATCCCCAGTGACAAGCGGCGATAAACGGACACGAAATGGCCATATTGAGGCCGCAAACGGGCCATAAAAAGCCAAAAAGAGCATGAAAGAGATTGCGATTGTAGGGGGGGGACCCGCTGGCGCGTTGTGCGGCGAGCGCCTCGCGAGCCGGGGATTCAACGTCACGATTTTCGACGAGCGCCTGGCCTGGGAGAAGCCCTGCGGCGGCGGGCTAACTCATAAAGCCATCGAGGCTTACCCGTTTCTTCTCGACTCGCCCCAACCCAAGAAAATCATTCGCACGGCCGAGCTGATTTCCGGCGGCGGCCATCGCGCGCGCTTCGAGATGAGCCGTCCGATTGTGATCTACGCGCGCAAAGTTCTGAACGGTTTGCTGCTCGACCGCGCCGTGGCGGCGGGCTGCGCGGCGATTTGTTCGCGCGTCACGAGCGTGGATACGGACGGCCCGCAAGTGCGCCTCATCGCGGGCGGCGAGGAGCATCGGTCCGACTTCGTCGTGCTGGCGGCCGGCGCGCGCAATCAATTGCTGCCGGGCACGACGGCGCTCGGCGCGAAAGACCTCGAAGTGACGCTCGGTTACTTCGTGCCCACCGAAGAAGACATGATCAAGGTGAAATTCCTGCGGGAGTTCGAGGGCTACCTGTGGTCTTTCCCTCGCGCCGATCATCTTTCCGTCGGCATCTGCGCGAAGATGGGACAGCGGCCGAGCCAGCAGCTCCGCCGGCACCTCGACGAATTCGTCCGCGACGAAAATATCCCCATGGACGGCGCGCGGTTTTACAGCCACGTGCTGCCGTCGCCGCAGGCGCAGACGATTCGCGGCCGCCGCATCGCCGGAAGAAACTGGGCGATGGCGGGCGACGCGGCGGCGTGCGTGGACCCGATTACCGGCGAGGGGCTTTACTACGCGTTGCGCTCGGGCGATCTGCTGGCGCAGGCGCTGATCGAAGGGCAGCCGCACGCGTATCCGGAACGGCTGCGGGCGGCTTTCTCGGCGGACCTGGAATTCGCCGCGAACATCGCGCGGAAAATCTTTCGCGGAAATTTCCTGGGCGGCGCCATCACCACGCGGATGGTCCAACTATTGAACTACTCGCCCGCCTTCCGCGACCTGATTCGAGACGTCTTCAGCGGCTCGCAGGACTATCGCAGCTTGAAACGCCGCCTGTGGAACCAGCTCGGCATCACGTTCGTCGAATTCACGCACAGCTTCCTGAATCCAGCGGTGGCGTCCGCATCGTCCTCGGCCCGCCGCGAAACTCTGCGATGAAGCCGCGGAAGAAGAAACCCGCTCCGAAGCGCGCCGGCAAGGCCGCCTTGAAGGGCCCGCGAAAGGCCGCCATGATTCCGCCCGAACAGCGGCCGCGGATCGGTCTCGAAGCCACAATCGAACGCGTGGTGCTATTCGAACATACGATCCGCCACTTCAATCCCAACCTTCCCGCGGTTTTCTCCACGCCCTCGATGATCGGTTTGATGGAGCACGCGAGCGTGCAGGCCGTGATGCCGGAGCTGCCGCCGGGAGCCATTACGGTGGGAACGCGAATCGAAGTGGATCACCTGAAGGCTGTGCCGCCCGGCGCGACCGTCCGGGCCTCGGCGAAGCTGGTGGAATACAGGGGCCGGTTTCTCGTTTTCGACGTCGAGGCCCGTTCCGGCGAGCACGTCATAGGGCGCGGCCGCGTGTTCCGCGCCATCGTGGAACCGGCAACGCATCACGAAAGGGCGCAGGCCCGCCTCGAAGAGCAGTGACGAGTGGCGGGTGATTAGTGGCGAATTACTGGTCGCTCGTGATGAGCTAGGACTCCGTCGCCGAACTTTCCACGGACCACTTGCTGCGGGTGGAGTTGCGCATCGGTTCGGGCTTCGCACCGGTCGATTATGTCTATGTCGGAGCTTCCCGACACACAGCGTCGGGACGCAAAAAGCGCGAAAGCTCCGACCCCCTAACAACCAGCTATGAAACACATTTACTTCTTCTCGGTGATTTCCACTGCGGCGCGCGTGGTTTCCCAATCCAGACGCATGGTGCAAGTCTTGCCGTCGCCATCGAAAGCGATCGTGAAATTCTCTACCGGTGAAGGCAGCTTCGAAACTTTCATGGGCACGCGCGCGAAATCGTATTGCTCGCCCGGATACGGAATGCCCCATTCGCCCGTCTGCTTGCTGACGATCAGCAGCCACGAATCCGGCTTGGGGAGCGTGAACAGCGTGTAGCTGCCCGCCGGCACTTCCTTGCCGGCCACCGTCACGTTCGTGTCGATGACGAACGTCGTTGCGTCGTTGGCCCCCGCGCGCCAAGGCTCGCCATACGGGACGAGGTCTCCGAAAATCTTGCGGCCCCTCATCCGCGGGCTGGAATAGTCCACATGAACGGTCTTGCCGCCGGAGAACTTGCAGTCGGCCTTGGCTGGGGGACTGGCGATCTGGGCCCGACTGGGCGTGGCGAAGACGACGAGGTTCAGAAAAATAGCGGCACAAATCGCGACGACGCTTTTCATAGGCTCTCCTCAGTCGAAATCCGGACTTCCACTCTGCTCCGTTAGACGTGTCTGCCCGGCCATAGGATACTCAGGCGGATCGCGGTCGTTTTTTTGCGATTCAGAAGCGCGGGATGCTCCGACGTCAAACGCCGATACCGTAGTGCTGTTTAATCCATGTGGTAAGAATTTCCGAACCAATCTGTGACCCTACACGCAATCCACCTGCTAGAACTTTTGAAGCGTTTTCCTTTACCCACACCGCCACTTTATTCCCGGGTTTTTCCCCGTCACTCTGCATAGCCTGAGTGAGAGTGCTCAGTTCCGCTTTACCCAACCCTGCTTGCGTCAGCGCCGCATCAAGAGCCTTTCTATCCCCCACGGCTATGATCGTTTGTCCCTGTCCTGACGCATTGATGCTAGATGGCCCAAAGGTTACGTTCGTATTGCCAGCGGCGTTTTGGAAAATGATGCTCTGGATTTTTGTCTGGCTCTCGGTCGATTCGATTCGGCGAAGGTCAGTGTAGGAAGTCCCGAGTTCACCCTTGATTTGCAGGGCCATCTTCAACGTGCGATTTCGGATGGCGTCCAGCACTTCTACAAGAACATTAACAGGTAGCTCCAGCCACGCCGAATGGCAGACGAAGCCTCCCTGCATGAGGCGCTCTTGGTAGTACACGACCAAGTCGCCGGGCCAAGGAAACACAAGCGCGCCTGTGGTGGCGTTCTCGATTAAGTCGGAATAGGCGCTCACCGATTGACCTAAAGGAAGCGTCTCGGCCCAGTGCCGGTGCCCTTCCTCCAACACGATAGGCGGTATGATGTGGTTGTTGCGCTGTATGTACCCCGGACCGACGAAATTGCCTTTCGCTCTTCCGTACACGATTCTGTAGTGGGGAAGGTCTTGGCCGTCTTCGTAACCGTTGAGTTCTTAATCGGCCCACTGTTTCAGCCGCTCGTTCTTCAGTTCATATCCGAGCAGCAGGCACTTCCGCAGGATGTCCGGCAACGGTTGCTTGCCTTCAATGGCGAGATTAATGATGTCGTCTAGAAGAGCAGACATTTGGCATGAATGTACTCTATGCTTAACCGTCTTTCAAATAGCGTAGGCAGAACTACGGTCGCGCCGTGTCAGTTGCCGGCCGGCTTCTTCGCGGGGAAAGCGGCCTGGGCGCTGATGTTCAACAGCCCGTCGAGGCCGAGATTGGGATACATGGCCTTCATTTTCGATTTGAACTCGTCCGCGGTCTTGGAGGACGCCTGGGCCTCGTCGGAGTCTTTCATGTATTTTTTCATGAAGTCGAGAACCGAAGCGTCGTTCGGCGCGCCCGCGATCTGGTGGCCCGGAATGACGATCTCCGGCTTGAGCGCGACCATCTGGTCCACGGTGGCCGCCCAATCCTTCTTCTGCGCGGTGGACATGGGCGCGAACACAAAATGCGTGCCGCTGAAGAGTGTATCCCCGCCCACAATGGCCTTGATCGAGGGTATCCACACGAACGAATTGTCTCCCGCGCTGTCGCCCTGAAGCGGACCGAAGACTTGCAGCGTTTCGCCTTCAAGCGTCAGAGTGTTGCCGTCCAGCGCGTCGGGAACGATCGGATTGGACGGAATGTTGTCGCCGTATTGCGGCTTCCAGGCGTTGACGCGGTTCTGCCAACTCGCTTTGATGCCCTCCACCACCCTCGGCAGGGCGACGAACTTCGCGTTGGGGAAAGCCTGCCTGATCACGACCAGGCCGAAGTAGTGGTCGGGATGCGGATGCGTGACGTAAACGGTCGTCAGGTTCTTCTTGCTTTCGAGAATCGCGGCCACCACGCGGTGCGCGTCGCTCAGCCGGAACTGCGCGTCGATCAGGATCGCGTCCTTGTCACCGTAGACCAACGTGGAATTGACGGCGATGCCTTCCGGAGGCGAAGTGAACACCTGCACGTGCAGTTGAGAGGGCGGCGCGGCCATTGCGCTTCCGGCGAACGCCACTACAACGAGGCCCGCGAGCAGAAGCCTGACTCTCATGTTTTTCGTCCTCCGGTGATTTATCGCCGCGCATCTTATCGCGCTCCCCTGCGGATGTCACTCGACCGGCATGAGTGGTGCAGCTTCCGGTAATCCGACGTGTCGGGCACTGGGATCGGCCAGTCCGAACAATTCGCGTGAATCAAAGACCGGCCCCCCAGCGCCATAAGTCATTGCAACTTGGCGTATTCGGATTTGGCTTGCTTGAAGACGGGAATATCTGGATCGGCGTCCTTCCACAGCGCGAGGAAATCCTGATAAGCGGCGCGGGCTTTCGCGGTGTCGCCGCCCTGCATGGCACACGCGCGGGCCAGGCCAACATGCGCGAGGGCGCCGATAGGGTTATTCACGACGACGCCGCGGTGGTCGAGAATTTTCTGGAATTCGGCCGCAGCTTCCGCACCCTCACGTGCTGCCAGGTACGCTTCCCCGCGCACATAGGTCGGCATCATTGGACCGTACCACGGAGTAGGAGCGAGTTCGTACGGAGTCGCAGCGCTAAGGCTTTCAACGGCCTTCTGCGGGCTGCCCTGCCGGAGCGACCGGGCGGCTCGAAGCAGCGGCAGGTAGACGAACCGAACGAAAGTGGCCTCGGGGAACCGCTCATTCAGCTCATCGGCGAGTTTCTGTGCGTCAACTGAATCGCCGGCGAGCGCCAGAGCTAGCAACGCCATGCCTTGCCCGTCTAGCTGTCTAGTTGCATTACTTGCTTGCTTCGTTTCCTTTAGGGCTTCCCCGAAATTCCCGAACAGGGCTTCCCTAAGCGCTGACTCCATTTCGTAGTAAGCGACCAAGTCGTTGACGCGGGGGGACCCGGCTGACGCGATGGCGCGGCGGGTCCAGTCGCGGGCATTGGATAGGTGACCGTAGTAGGCGGCCGTCTCGCCTTGAGTATCTTCCAAGTTTCCCGCTGGCACATCGGTCCATGGGTGCGCCAGTTGCTCGGTCATTCCCGCCTGATCGTTCTGGACGAAGTCCAAGTAGTACAGGAGCTCGGGGACCTGGTACGGCTCGATGTGCCTGGCGCGAGCCTGCTGAATTGTTGCACGCGCCTCTTCAAAGCGATTCTGTGCCACATAGCTGCTGGCGAGCATTGCGTAGGGGTAAGAGGACGGATTGAGCCGGACAGCCTCCGAGAATGCGGCCAGCGCTTCGTCATACCGGCCTAGCTCCTGATAGCAGATAGCACCCACTGCGAACCATGCCGCCGGATCCCTCGGGTAGGTTTGATGCAATTGCTCGAAGAACTGCGCTGCTTTCTCGAAATCTCGCGTAGCATTCAAATTGTACCCCGCGGAAATGACGAGCCTTTCATACTCGCTTGTCCGGTCCCGCAGGTCATATGCCTTCTTGGCGTTCTTGGCTGCGAGATCGTCGTTGCCCAACCCGTTGGCGCCCATCAGCGTTCCCAACCAAGAGTGCGCCATGGCGAAATTCGGGTCGATATCAACGGCACGCTGTTGCGAGGAGATCGCGGCTGTAAAGTCGGCCCTCCAGACTGCCTGGACGCCCTGATTGTAGGCTTGCAAGGCCTCGAGTGACGACGTGGTGGCTCGCTCGAGCGGCACATCGTACGTCTTGAGCGACGCCCGTGATTCACCGAGCTTGGAGCGCAACTCCGAGGCAGCGCCGCTGAGCGCGGGGAGTACTTTTTCCTTACCGTCGGCTGTGACTTGCTCCTGCGCCAGTGTCTCGCCGGTCGTGCAGTTGACGGCGTTCAGGCCGAGCACGTATTGATTTCCCAGGGCGGCGATCGAGCCCTCGATTTCCACCGTCGCATTGCCGCGCTGGCAGACTTCCCGCGCCAGGGCTGGCGTCAACCGGGCATCGAGCGGCCGCTCCATCATCTTCAGCGTCTGCGTGACCTGGTCGCCCGAGATGACTCTGAGAAACGGCGTCTGTTCGAGCTGGACGGATAGTCCCTGCCGCAGCGCGCCGTCGAAAACCGGATCCCCCGTCGTGTTCGTGAAATCGGCGAGGACAATCGAGTCCTTTTCGGTCAGCTTCGGCGCACGATGGAAATAGAAGTAACTGCCGGCGACAAGCGCCACGACCGCGATACCCGCGGGCACAATCACCTTCCAACCCATTCCCAGCCACCCCTGGGCATCATTCGAAGTACTTTCCGCTCGATCCAGCGGGGCGATGAATCGATAACCCACGCGTGCCAGAGTTTCGATGTAGAGCGGATGATCCGCCGAATCGCCCAACGCCGCACGCAGCTTCTTCACCGCGTTATTCATGCCGTGCTCGAAATCCACGAACGTATCGGCCGCCCACAAGCGCTGGCGGAGTTCTTCGCGGGTGACTACTTCGCCGGCATGCTCCAAAAGGATGGCCAGGATGTCGAAGGGCTGACCGGGCAACCTCACACGGGCGCCGTGTTTGCGGAGTTCGCGCGAGGGGAAACTCACTTCAAAGGAACCGAAGCGCACGCCTCGGGGCCGGCTTGGAGGCTCAGACATTTCTGTTACCCGTGCCGCGAAGTGTACCACTAACCAATCAATACAAATCGCTGAGAGGCAGGCCGCTCGCGGATATCCCAGCGGCTAAGGTCCGCCCCCTGAGTGGCTTACGCAGATATACGCGTCCTACCGCGAAGCTACTTCCCAGGGATTGATCGTTCGATGCGAGGGGCGCAAGGTGCGCGGCATGTCCGCAAAATCTCAAGAAAGATGCGGACCCGGCAAGCGACGACACGCGCCGGCCAATCACAAGGAGACGGACGACCATGAAACTCGAGAACAGTAAACGCACAACCAAGGTAGTTTTGTTTGCAGCCGTCCTGCTGGCAACCTGTTTGTTCGCCAGCCTCGCGAACGCTCAATCGGCATTTCAGGGCAAGTTCACGCTACAGGACGAAACCCGGTGGGCCGATGCAGTCCTCCCAGCCGGCAGCTATTTCATCACGCTGGATTGCGGCACCGGCGTTTGCCTCGCTGCGATCCGAAACGCGGAAAACGGCAGGACCATTGCGCACGTGTTGTCCGGGATCGCGGATAACGGCGCCAAGGGCGAGAGCGCACTGCTCATCAGGGGGCGGGGTGCGCAGGGGGTCGTTCATTCGTTCCGTGTAGCCGAGCTCGGACAGACATTCATTTATGACCGTGCGCTCGCAAACGGACGAGGAGTTCGTGAGGAAGCGCGCAAGATGGAGGTCGTTCCGGTTGTGCAGGTCAAACGGTAACCGCTGCGGTTTGGCTACAGTGCGCACGATTGGGGGCCAAAGTCCTCTTCCCAGAAGGTTCTGGCCCCCAACAGAGGTTCCTACAAGGTTTTGTCAACCAGCCAATCATAGCCCCGATGTTTCCGGACAAGCGGTCGCCTATTCGGAAGTTATCCCGAACACGCAACCGGCTAATGGACCCGGCGCCTGATGAACGCGGTAATCGGAAACTGCCCACTACCGCCAGCCGGGTACCGGTGTCATTTGGCAACGCTTTGCCCGTATCAGCCACCACAGCTTGACAGCAATCCATATTTCTGCAAACATCGAAATATGGCGACCGCACAAAGCAAGAGAGCGAACGAGGTAGTGGCAAAGTACGCGGACATGCTTTCCGCCATGGGAACGGAACCGAGGCTGCGGATCATGCAATTGCTTTTGTCCGCCCATCCCGACGGTCTTGTGGTGGGCGATATCCAGGACGAATTGGAGATTCCAAACTCGACTCTCTCCCACCATCTGGACAAGCTGAAGAATGAAGACCTCGTACGCGTGCAGCGCGAAAGCACATTTCAGCGCTACACAGCAAACACCGAGGCGTTGCAGCAACTCTTGCAGTTTCTGTACGCCGAGTGCTGCACGCGCAACAAGGCGGTCAGACCTCAAGCCATCATGCAGATCTGCAAGTAGGAGCGTGGCGTGGACCAGCCAAACATAAAGGAAGTCGTCAAAGAAAAATACGGGCAGGCGGCTCTGCGAGTCACCGGCAGCAGTTGCTGCGGGGCCTCCCCGGCAGGCGAATCAACATGCGATCCGATCACTTCGAATCTCTACGATATTTCCCAAACGCAGCAGATTCCCGAAGCGGCCTTGCAGGCTTCACTCGGGTGCGGGAATCCCACTGCTTTGGCGAAATTGAGCCCCGGAGAAGTGGTGCTCGATCTCGGTTCGGGCGGGGGCATCGACGTCTTGCTCTCAGCGAAACGAGTTGGCCCCACAGGCAAGGCGTATGGCCTCGACATGACGGACGAGATGCTCGCCCTGGCAAACGAGAACAAGCGCAGGGCCGGGGCCGAGAATGTTGAGTTCCTGAAAGGAGAGATCGAGCACATTCCCCTGCCCGACAATTCAGTCGATGTGATCATTTCGAATTGCGTGATCAACCTTTTGGCGGACAAAAACGGCGTACTTCGAGAGGCCTACCGCGTGCTGAAACCGGGCGGCCGATTTGCGGTGTCCGATGTGGTTACGCGGGGAGCGATTGCTCCGCAAATCCGCCAAAGTATCCTGCTCTGGGTAGGGTGCATCGCCGGCGCTCTCGATGAAAACGAATACCGCGACAAGCTGGCCTCCGCGGGTTTCGAGCAGATTGAAATCGAGCCGACGCGCATTTACCGCGTCGAGGACGCGCGAGAATTTCTCGTGGACAAGGGCCTGGATGTGGATGTTCTCGCGCCGCAGGTGGACGGGAAGTTCATGAGCGCGTTCGTGCGGGCTTTCAAGCCGAAGGGATGATCCGCGATGCAGGCCCCCCAACGTTCTCTTCCTATGCACCGCGAATCCAGTGGCCAGAGAGGTACGCCACGTCTGGTCCGGGCTTCTCAATGCCGGAGGCGCTTATGAACCCAACTGACAGCTCTGTAATTCTCTTGGCGCACGCAACCTTTGGTGTGCTGGGCACGTTATCGGCACTATGGGTGTTCGTCGAAGCGCTGAATGCACGAGAGGAAAATGCGGGGCGTATACGAAAGGGCGCTTTGTTCGCGGCCTCATTTATGGTGGTGGCGGGAATTCTAGGTGGATTCTGGTACACGAAATTTTATCCGGCGGATAAGGCGATTATTCTGAAGGGGCCGTGGCCATTTGCCCACAATCTTTTCATGGAAACGAAGGAACACCTCTTCTTTCTTGTGCTGATCTTGGCCTTATATCTGGCGATTGCAGCGCGGGGCAAACTGTACGCGAATTCCAGCGCGCGCAAGATGGTACTGTCTGTCTCAATGCTGATCGTGCTTGGCGGCTTGGCCATGGAAGGCTTCGGAGGCATTGTCAATCATGGGGCCGAACTTGCGCTCAAGGCGGGCGCGAAAGAGACTCAAAGTGGCCGCTGAAGCGCCCAGGCTTGACCGTGCAAGCGCAGCCTTTGCTCTATCCGCTGCGATTACGGTTCTTTCCAATACCGCGATTGCGTGCGCCAAGGATGCCTATCGCCCATTGAAAAGCCTTATGGCCTCTCTAAGCGCCAGTGATTGGATGACCCAGGGCCTCGCCGACATCATTCTCTTTGTTTTGCTGGGAGTGATCTTGCTGAATACCGGCCTTCCCGGAAAGATCACTCCGAAACGTCTGATTTCGTTTCTAGTCGTGACCGTTGTAATTGCGGGAGTCGGACTCTTCGCCTGGTATGCCGTGTATTGACTTAAGTGCTCGAAACGTGGCGCTACGCGAAACACCTGCAACGGCTTAACGTCCCGATTGGATGATCGACGACTTGGGGAGAAGTGAGGATGACGCGGAGCAAGGTTGGGAAGGCGGCAATGCTGTCGATGTCGGTGCTGTTCATCGCGGTGTTGACAGCGAAGGCGGGCCCTCCGTTTCAAACGGATGATCCGCAGCCGGTGGATTTCCACCACTATGAATTTTACGCGTTTGGCAATGCTGATGGAACCAGCGTGGAGATGGACACGTCGGGGCCGGCGGCCGAATTCAACTGGGGAATTCTACCGAACACGCAATTCCATATTATCGTCCCGCTTGCTTCGGTCGTACCGTCAAACGAAGCGAAGTATTTTCCATCTGGCGTGGGGCCGAACGAGTTTGGTCTTGGCGACATTGAAATCGGCGTCAAGTACCGATTCCTAAAGGAAACGAAATACCGGCCGATGGTTGGCACCTTCACGATGCTCGAAGTGCCGAGTGGAAACTATAGCCTCGGATTGGGCGTCGGGAGAGTGTGGGGGAAGCTGCCCGTTTGGGTGCAAAAAAGCTTCGGCCCGTGGACGACGTACGGCGGCGCGGGGGAACAGATCGTGCCGCAGAAGGACTATAGGAATTTCACGTATGGCGGATGGTTGCTGCAGCGGGACATCGGGGAAAAATGGACTCTGGGCGCCGAAGTTTTCTCCCATGGTGCGGAAGGGCTTGCGACGCCGCAAATCAGAGGGTCGACGCTCGTTGATTTCGGTGGGTATTACTACATTCGGAATCCTGGTTTTCAGGTCCTCTTTTGCTATGGGCATGCGGTCGCAGGTCTGCCGGAAACGTACGCGTATGTCGGGCTCTATTGGACGTGGGGAGGTTCTAAAGACGATCCGCAATCCCCGAAGAGTCTGCTCGGGAAGCTCCACCAATATTCGGAAATTCCGGGTCTGAGCCCGGCGCTTTTGGATAAGTAGAGCATTGACAGCCTCTTCGCCAATCGCGATGCAGGAACAGGGACCCTACAACGTCCTCTTCCTGTGTACCGGGAATTCAGCGCGCTCCATCATGGCCGAAGCCATTCTCAACCGTAAGGGTCGACCCAACTTTACAGCCTTCAGCGCGGGGAGCCATCCCACCGGGCGGGTTCGTCCCGAAGCGCTCAAGCAGCTTGAACTGGCACACCTGCCGGTGGATGGCTTGCGCAGCAAGAGCTGGGATGAGTTCGCGAAGCCCGGCGCGCCCAAAATGGATTTTGTGTTCACCGTGTGCGACAACGCGGCGAAAGAGGTGTGTCCCATTTGGCCCGGCCAGCCCATGACCGCGCACTGGGGCGTTCCCGATCCGGCTGTGGTCGAAGGCACGTCCGAGGAAATCGAGCGCGCGTTTCGTGACGCCTTCATGATTCTCGACCGGAGAATCAGTCTGCTCCTTTGCCTGCCTATATCAAGTCTCGACAAGCTGGCGATCCAAAAAGAAATCGACCGCATTGGGCACGCATGAGATCGAATCTGCGCGCTCGCGTGACGGCGGAGTTTCTGGGCACGGCTTTTCTCGTGGCGGCGGTTGTCGGCTCGGGCATCATGGCCGAGCGGCTTGCCGACGGGAACGCGGCTGTGGCCCTGCTGGCAAATACTGTCGCCACAGGCGCGGCGCTTGTGGCGTTGATTCTTGCGTTTGGACCCATCTCGGGCGGACATTTCAATCCCGTGGTCTCGTTGGCGGACGCGATGGAACGGGGTTTGTCCTGGTCGGACACTCTTCCATACATCGTCGCGCAACTCTTCGGCGGCATCGGTGGAACCATGGCCGCGAACGCCATGTTTGGCCTTCCGCTGATATCCCTATCTCGCCATGTCCGGGGCGGGCCGGCGCAATTCCTGAGCGAGTTCATCGCAACCTTTGGACTTCTGTGTGTGATCTGGGGATGCTCCCGTTCTCACGCCAGCGCCGTCCCCTTCGCCGTGGGAGGTTACATCGCCGCGGCGTACTGGTTTACGGCGTCCACATCCTTTGCGAATCCTGCCGTGACGATGGCGAGATCGCTGAGCGACACCTTCGCGGGCATTCGTCCCAATGACGTTCCGCTCTTCATCGTCGCCCAAATCGCGGGCGGCATCGCGGCGACATTCCTGTTTCGCCGGCTTGTCCCCAGTCTGCCGTCGAGAGCGAAGGACATCGTCCTGCCGCATAGCAACGAATCCTAAATCTCTCCCCACTAGACCCGGACGCAAGAAAGGTTGAAACGCAGAGCGGCGGGACTATACTTGCGTCCCTGGCCCGGCATTTGGCTGGGCCACAGATGGGATCTTCCCCGCGGAGGCGCGCATGGGTCTGGTGAGTTTCGGTCAGCCTGACAATGGAATCATTCAGATGGCGTACGTAGTCAAGAACATCCGCGAGGCAATGGATCGCTGGGTGAGGGACTTGAAAGTCGGGCCGTGGTTCCTGCTCGAGCATTTCGGCGGGCAAGACGCGAAATATCGCGGCCAGCCCTCGAAGGCCGACTGCGCCCTGGCCATGAGCTTTGCCGGGCACATGATGATCGAGCTGATCGAGCAGTACAACGACGCGCCGTCCGTCTACCGGGAGACGATCGACAAGCGCGGCTACGGCTTCCATCACTGGGGCGTGGCTACGTCAAATTTTGACCGCGACTACGCAAAACTCCGCGCTGAGGGATACGAAGAGGGGTTTTTCGCGAAGGTGCCCAGCGGGGGCCGCGTGGCCTACGTGGACACGACGGCAGACCTGCCGGGCATGGTCGAGCTGATCGAATTGGGCGCTTCGTTCGATTCCATTTTCAGCAGCTTCTATCGCGCAACCATCGGCTGGGACGGCAAGGATCCGGTGCGCTCGTTTCTTTAGGAACGGCAGGAGCGAAGAGAGATCCTTCGACTGCGTGGCCGCACGTCCCGCAGGAGCGGGACGCAAAGGCGCATGCGGCCACTTCGCTCAGGATGACGGCGCAGAGGTGAATGGCGCGGCAGAGGCAAGCACGCGACGCGGGCGGCGAAAAAGGAGGCAGTATGAGAGTGATCGACGAGAACACAATTACCGATGCGGCGCTCGAACAGATGTCTTCGACCCCGAATCCGCGCATGAGGCAGATCATGGCGTCTCTGGTGCGCCACCTGCATGACTTTACGCGCGAGGTCGATCTCACGCCCGAGGAATGGCTCGAAGGGATCCGCTTTCTGACGGCGGTGGGCCAGAAGTGCACGGCGCACCGGCAGGAGTTCATTCTGCTCTCGGACACGCTGGGGCTGAGTGCGTTGATCAACGCGCTGCACGACAAGCGCGGCACGGAGGCCGCGACCAAATCCAGCCTGCTCGGCCCGTTCTACCGCCAGGACGCGCCGATGATGAAGCTGGGCGACTCGATCATTTCTCGTAGCAAGGGTTCAGAGGTGGTGTTCTATGGGCGCGTGGTGGACTCCGCGGGCCGGGGCATTCCCAATGCGCTCGTGCAGATCTGGGAGCCAGACGAGACCGGCAACTACGATCTGCAAAAGCACGATCCCTCGGTGATGGATCTGCGCGGCTGCTTTCATGCGGACTCCGAGGGGCGCTACTACTTCCGCGGGCTTTGCCCGATTGGGTACATGATTCCCATGGACGGTCCGGTCGGCGACATGATCCGCGCGCAGAAACGCCACGGCCATCGTCCGGCTCACATTCACTTCGTGATCGGTGCGCCCGGCTATCGAGAGCTCGTCACCGCGCTCTATGTGGCGGGCGACGATCACCTCGACTCGGACACGGTCTTCGGCGTAAGCGAATCGCTGGTTATTTCCGTCAACAAGAACGACCCATCTTCGCCCCTCCCCAAGCTGCCGAGCATTCGATACGATTTCCGGCTTGCGGCGGCGTCAAAGGGGGATGCATCCGGCCGCGTCGGCGCCGATCCCTCGCAGATCACGAAGAAGCGCCTAACGAAACAGGAGCGCCACAATGACCGATGAAATGATGGAACGCCTGACGATCCGAGAGATGGTCGAAAACTGGGTGATGTGGCGCGACGCTCGCATGTGGGAGAAGTTCCGGTCGCTCTGGCACGACGACGGCCACATGATGGCCACCTGGACGCAGGGCACGGCCGACGAGTTCATCGAAATGAGCAAGCAGGGCTTTGCGAAGGGCGTGCGCATCCTGCATTTTCTCGGCGGCAGCACGATCGAAGTGCGCGGCCATCGCGCGATCGCGCAGACCAAGATGAAGATCGCGCAGCGAGCGCTCGTTCACGACGTGATGTGCGACGTGGTTTGCACCGGCCGCTTCTACGATTTCTTCGAAAAGCGCGGAGGGCGCTGGGGCCTCGTTCTCCGCCAGCCGATCTACGAGGAGGACCGCATGGACCCCATCGATCCCGCGGCCCAGCTCCGGCTCGATCCCGATCTCCTGACGAAGTTTCCCGCAGGCTACCGGCATCTCGCGTACCTGCAAACGCAGATCGGCTACAACGTCAAGGTCGACATGCCCGGCCTGACGGGCCCCGAGGTCGAAGCGCTGTACGCTCGCGGCGCCGCGTGGCTCGCGGGCTAGCGCTTCGGGCGCGGCTAAGGCTTCGTCGCGCTGTCGATGAAGGCGGAGATGTTTTCCTTCAGCGTCGGCAGCGTTTTTTCGTTCAGGTAGATCATGTGGCCCGACGGGTAATACTCGAAGTGAATGCGGCTGCGCAGGTTCGCGGGTAGTTCGAGGTGGTCCATCGTGTATTCGGTGGCGAAGAACGGCGTCGCCATGTCGAAGAACCCGTTCTCGACCTGCACCTGCAGGCTCGGATTGGTGATGAACGCGTTCACGAGGTCGCCCTCGACGTTGGCCGTGGCGGGGCCGAACGTTTCGCCGCCGCCCAGGTTGTGTTTCCAATCCCAGTTGCGGGATATATCGGCGTTCAGCCTCTCGTAGGTCATTTCCGGGTTGAACTTCAGATCGTCGCGTAAGTAGCTGTTCAGCGCCGCTGTGAACGCGCCGCTCACCGCGGAATACGACGGATCGTACTCCGCCCCTTCGGTGAGCAAGTCGTACGTTGGGCCGGAGTATCGCGAGTCATACCGCCCGACGGTCAGCCCGCGGCTCCGCTGGAGTTCGGCTTCGAATTGCGGAAGCGTTACGCGCAGATCCGCTTTCACAAGGTAGTCCTCGCTCAGGCCGGTGAAGCCCGAGAGCTTCTTCGCCATGTCCGCCTTTTCGGCATCGCTCAGGCTCGAGCCCTTCATCAGCGCGGCCGCGTATTCGGTCGCGGCGAATTGCCGCGCGTCCTTCAGGAACGCATCGAGGTCGTCCGGGCGATTCTTCAGCGTCTTGTAATACCACGCGGACGCCGCGTAGCTGGGCACGTAGAAGATGTATGGCAAGTCCTCGCCGGTATTGAATTCGAGCGTGCTGAGATCGAGTACGGTCGAGATCAGCACGATGCCGTTGAGGTACACGCCGTTGTGGTCCTGCAAATAGTTTCCGAGCACCGCGGAGCGGAACGTCCCGTAGCTTTCGCCGATGAGGAATTTCGGCGAATTCCAGCGGCCGTTGCGGCTGACGTAGATGGTGATGAACTGCGCGAGCGACTTCGCGTCCTGGTCGACGCCCCAGAAGTCCTTGTTTTGCGCTTTTCCCGCGGGACGGCTGAATCCCGTGCCCACCGGATCGATGAAGACGAGGTCGGCTTTGTCGAGCAGGGAATTCGCGTTGTCCACGAGCTGGTATGGCCCCGGCCCCGTGGGAGCGGCGTTCTGCGTCACCACGCGCCGCGGGCCGAACGCGCCCATGTGCAGCCAAAGCGATGCTGATCCCGGGCCGCCGTTGTAGATGAACGCCACCGGCCGCTGCGTCAGGTCCTTCCCGTCCGTCCGCGTGTAGGCGATCGAAAAGATGGTCGCCGTCGGCTCGCCTTTGTCGTCCTTCAGCAGCGTTGTGGACGCCGTCGCTTTGTACGGAATCGTCTGCCCGCCGATGCGGATGGTGTGGTCCGTCACCGACGACTCTTCCTTGGGCGGCGCGCTCGCGTCGGGCGCCTTGGTTTCGGCAGGCTTCGCGTCCGGTTTGGGCGCTGCTGCCGCTTCCTTGGGTGGCTCCTGCGCCTGAGCCGCAACCAGCCTCGCCTGTCCCAAAGTCATGACAATGGCCGCCACCACAAGAACGAACGAGCTTTTCATCAAAGGTCTCCTAGGAACGCCGATTCTAGCTCTTTCAGACGGCGATACGCGAGCGACGTGAGCAGGAAAAGCGATGGCGGCCCGGCTGTGCCGCGCGACCAGGAACGCTCGTTCCGCGGTCTACAAAAAGGGGTTCTCGATTCGCAGCTCGCCGAATCGTTGTCCGTCCTGAAAATCCTCGCTGTAGAGAACATTGCACTGGCCTTCAACGGCGGACGCCAGGATCAAGGAGTCATACCAAGCCAGCCTGTGCCTCGCGCTCAGTTGCAAGGCTTGCCCGTAAAGGCCATGTGACGAGTGGATGGCGAGAAGCGGACGGAACGTTGTTGCCAGGTACTGTTCGGCGTCCGCGCCCGACATGGGTTCGGCAAAGCGGCGGAGAGCCAGATTAAAGAACTCCTGCACGACCTGATAGCTAACGATTCCCCTCCGTGTCTCGATGGCTCGCCGGATCAGCTCCCTGGAATGGGCGGCTTTCTTGGGAGCGTTTTTGTCGAAGGAATAGACGAAGATATTCGTATCGAGGAAGAACCTATCGCTCATTCATTTCGTCCCGCGTGAAACGTCGGCCGGCTTTGACATGCTTCAGGCGCTTCATCAGGGAGTCGAATTCCTGGGCGCTGCCAGATTGACGGGTGAACTGCTCCAGCCATTCTCGAAAAGCCGCGTTCAGAGTCTTGCGTTGCGACCTGGCGACAAGTCGGGCTTGTTCGATGAGGTTTTCCTCGGCGCTCAAGGTAATGTTTTTCATACGATAACAGTGTACACGAGATCAGTGTACATGGCAAAGGGAAGGGGAAGTTATATTCCCGCGTCGTTCGTCAGCAGAAGCAAAATCGCCGCCATGGGGTCGCCCGGTGAAGAACTCCGGTGCCGCTCTAAAGAGCGGCACCCAGAACTCCGCACCACTGGAGAATCGCAAGTCGGAGCCTGTATAATCGTCCCCACGCTGGTGTGGCGGAACTGGCAGACGCGCCGGACTCAAAATCCGGTGGCCGCAAGGCCGTGTGGGTTCGATTCCCTCCACCAGCACCAGACCCTTGGCGGCCGCGTCGCCAGGCCGAAGCGAGTCAAACCAATGACAAAAGTCGAAGCGATCATCCAGTCGTCGAAGCTCGATGCGGTGAAGCAGGCGCTCCATGAAATCGGCATGGAAGGCATGACCGTGTTCGAAGCTCGGGGCCACGGCCGGCAGAAGGGCCACGCGGAGTTCTATCGGGGACGGGAATACACCGTCGATCTGATCCCGAAGATCAAGATCGAAATGGTCGTCGCGGACGACCTGGTCGAGAAGGCCGTGCGGTCCATCTCCGCGGCTGCCCACACCGGACAAATCGGCGACGGCAAGATTTTCCTGACGAAGATTGACGACGCCATTCGCATTCGCAACGACGAACGCGGCGAAAGCGCCTTGTAGCGAACCCCGCTACCGGTAGGCGGTCCACATGTCGTCGATACCACGAACGGGTAGCTAGGTGCCCACGCGAAGGGATCGCGTGAGATTCTTCAGGGTCGCAATCGCGGAAAACGCGGCGAGCTGCGAAGTGCGCGGATTCGATTTCGAGGGCACGTTTTCCACTTTCACGGTGAGTTTACCGAACTCGCCGCGCACGCGAATCTCGTGGATGTTCTCGGTTCCGCCCGGTACGGCCACGACGCGCACGCGCACCGGAACCGGCTCGGCGGGATCGACGGCGAGGCGGAGCGACGCAGCGACGTTCGACGTGGCGGGAAACGCCCGCGCGGCGTCTTCCGCGAGTCCTTCGAAGATGACGGTGTCTTCCTTGTAGCTATCGAGCGGCAAATTTTGGTCGACGACGTATTTCGATCCCTTCAGCGCCGCGACCGGCTTGAAGCTGGTGAGCACGGCCGATTCGATGCGTCCGATCGACGCGGACTTGATCCCGTCGAGCCCGGCGATCGCCCCCGAGGGAACGTAGATGTGGCAGCCCTTCTCGTTCGCCTGCCGGAACCACTCCTCCCGGCCGAGCAGGCCCCCCACGCTCATGATAAGCATGTCCCGCCCGTGCGCGAGCGCCTTGGGGACAAACTCCGGAAGCGCGGCCTGGCTCGCCGCCTCGACCGCGAGGTCGCAGCGCGCGATCATCTCCTCGATGGAAACGACGGGTGGACGACTGGAAAGTTCGGAGGAGAGCGCTTCCGCTGCGGCGCGGTTTTGATCGGCGAGCGCGACGAGTTCCGCATCGACCTGCTTTCGATCGAGTGCGGTTGCGATGGTTCTGCCGATGGCGCCGACGCCGAGAATGCCGATTTTCAGCATATCGCGCGCCCCTACGCGAGCTCGAGCATGCGATCGATCGCGCGCTTGGCCTTGCGCGCGATGTCTGCGGGCACGCGGATTTGCGGCGTCAGCGTCTCGAGCGAGCGAATGACCTTGTCGAGCGTGATGGTCTTCATGAACGCGCAGATGGCGTTGGAATTCACGGGGTAGAAGGTCTTCTCGGGGAACTTCTTGTTCAGTTGGTGCATGATCCCGAGCTCGGTTCCGACCGCGAACTCGGTGGCGGGAGATTCGCCGATGTGCCGCAGCATTCCTTCGGTCGAAAGGAAGAAGGTGCGATCCGCGGGCAGCGTGCCGTCGACGGCTTTCGCCATGCACGAGCTGACGCAGCCGCATTCCGGATGCAACAGCAGCTCGATATCGGGATGCTCCTCGAGAATCTGCGTCACCTGCTCGGGCCGAATCGTCTTGTGCACGTGGCAGTATCCCGGGTACGCGACAATGTTGCTGCGTCCCGTTTGCCGCGCCACGACCTGGGCGAGAAACTTGTCGGGCAGGAAGAGAATCGGCCGGTCCGCGGGGATCGCGGAGACGACTTTCGCGGCGTTCGCCGAAGTGCAGCAGTAGTCACTCTCCGCCTTCACCGCGGCGGACGTGTTGATGTACGCGACCACGACGGCGCCGGGCAACTTCGCCTTCCATTTGCGCAGTTCTTCCGGGGTGATCGACGCCGCGAGCGAACATCCCGCGCGCAGGTCCGGCAGCAGCACGATCTTCTCCGGCAGCAGAATCGCGGCTGTTTCCGCCATGAAATGAACGCCGCAGAAAACGATCACGTCGGCATCGGTTTTCGCCGCGGCCTGCGAAAGCTTCAGCGAATCCGCCACCGCGTCGGCCACTTCCTGAACCTCGGGCCGCTGATAGTGATGCGCCAGCAGGACCGCTTTTCGTTCCGCGCAAAGCTCGCGGACGCGCCGCTGCTTGCGGCGAATCTCTTCGTCCGTGTCGTTCACGGCTTCGATGGCCGGAAGCGTATAACGCTCCTCGAAGGATTCCTGCATCACTGCGTTTGGCATGACGATCGTCCTCTTCTTACGGAGTTATGAAATTCTCTGGCAAATGTCGAGCGCGCGCACCGAATGCGTCAGCGCGCCGATTGAAATCGCATCCACGCCGCATGCGGCGTACGCCTCCACATTGGATTCCGAAATCCCGCCACTGGCCTCGATCAGGGCGTGATCCCACAAATCTTCCCGGCGGAGCATGTTGAGAATCGCGCCGATCTGATCCGGTTTCATGTTGTCCAGCATCAGCAAGCACGAATACTCCTCGGCGGTTTCTTCCTGAAGGCGGCGAAACGTCCGCGCAGCCGCGCGCGCGGCGCCCTCCCCACGCACTTCGACTTCGATAAACGCCGAATCATGGCGGAACTGCCAGGCCTTCTCGATCGCCAGCGGCGCCGCTTCCTCTTCGCGCGCGGCCAGGAGCGCCAGGTGATTGTTCTTGATGACGATCGCGTCGCCGAGACCCAGCCGATGCGTCCCGCCGTTTCCCAAGTGCAGCGCGCGCTTGTCGAGAAGGCCCCATGGGGTCTTCCGCGTGCCGACAATCCGCGTGGAAAAGGAGCGCGCTTGCAGGCGTTCCTGCAAGCAACGAATGGCCGTGGCGATGCCGCTCATTCGCTGCGCGAGGTTCAGGCCCACGCGCTCAAGCGCGAGCAACTGGGTTTGCTCGCCTTCCGCCCGCAGCAGCACGTCGCCGGGCCGCATCGCATCGCCGTCCCGCTTTTCGAAGGCCACATCCACGCTGTACGCTTGCAACAGAAAGGCCGTCTCGGCCAGTCCGGCTGCGACACCGCTCTCTCGCGCGAGCACAACGGCCGAAGAGCGATTGTCCCTGATCCCCAAAGCTTCGATCGTGAGATCGCGCGGCGCGAGGTCGTCGCGCAGCAGCCCTTCGACGAACGTGCTGACTGCGTGGCGATACCTCGGATTGTCGAGCGTGAGGCTGCCACCCCGAAAAAGCGCCTGCTCGATTCGCTGCTCACGCGTTCGGTTGATTTTCTGAGTTTCCATGTGCCGACTATTTCAGGAGAAATCCTCGTACGCGCAGCCGCGCCTTGGCCCGCGAAATCATTTCCGGCCGCGAAGCCTCGATCGTGTGCAGATGCACCCCATCGGTAAGGGAGGACAGCAGTGCCGCATGCGAAGTGCGCACCCGGGCGAGAAAATCCTGCACGTCCGCGCGAGATTCGATCATCAGCGACCCGCGCAATTCGCCGTACAGAGGATGCTCGACGATTACATCGAGAATCTTCACACCGTGGTCGATCAGGATCTGAAGCTCTTCCTCGGTTCGCTCGGGCGCGTGCTTGCAGGCCAGGATCGCCCGGTGAGCGTGAGTGGAGCCGCCGGGCAGGCGGTAGCCTTGCGGCGTGGCCAGGATTTCCTCGCCGCCGGCCCGAAGGATTGCGATGTCCTGGACCAGGCACTGGCGGCTTACGTGAAAGCGCCTCGCCAGTTGATCACCCAGGATCGGCGCGCCATGGGCGCGCATCCATGCGAGAATCCGGCGGCGGCGCTTGTCGGCGGAATCCAGCGGCGCACCCTGCGGCCTTGCCTTCGGTGAGCCGTTGGAGGAGACGGTCGATTGTCTTGTCACGTGTCTAGTCTAATGCAAAGCTGCGAGATTGTGTAGCCTCTGCGCCGGTTTAGTCGAGCGGCGCCGGATCGATATTTTGACTGGAGCGGAAGGCGGCTTAGGGGATAGTGGATACAGACGTTCGGAAGGAGGACTAAGCCATGGCGCGGACCGGACAAAGGCGAAGCGCGCGTGTACTAATGGATGTGCCCGTGGTGATACGCGGAGAGTGCCCCGACCAGCGAGCCTTTCGGGAGGAAACGTTTACGGTTACCGTGAACGCGCACGGCGCGCTGCTGATGATGGCGAATGAAGTCAGTCTGGGACAAAAGCTGGTTCTCACGAATCCGAACCAGGACGAACGCGAAGGCCGGGTGTCTTACATGGGCGCCGCTTATGCGGGATTAGCCCAGGTGGCCGTGGAATTTACCCATCCCGCTCCGGAATTCTGGCCGGTGAATTCGCCTCCTCCAGACTGGCAGTCCACGCAGCGCAGGTGATTGGGGGACGGGGGTTGCTCCGGAAAGGGCTGGGATTAGGCGCTCAGTTCAGCGAGCCAGGAATCGAGGGTCTGCATCTGGTCGGGCAGGGGGTCGATAAATGCCAGGCCCATCCCCATGCCCTCCTGCACGTAGACGATCTTGCCCGGTGATTCGAAGGTGCCCCGATCGCGCGAGATGCGGACCTGGACCATCGTATTCTTGGGCAGGGTGTTGAGCAGGTCCACGTAGCATCCCTTGCGGCTAACCTCGGAGATCCGTCCGGACATTCGCACGCCGCTCACCGGATCGACTATCTCGGCCGTGGCGACAAGGCTATAGCGCGGTGCTGAGCGCTTTTCGGCGTTAGACACAGAAGAGCCAGCCCGAGTTTCCGGAGAATCAGCCATGGTCGCCCCTCTCACTCCTTGGCTAAGCGTGGCATAACAGCGGGCTTCCCACCAACCCCCAAGATTGGGCGTGATGCGAACTTGAAAACACTATTGCCAGGTCTGAAATTGATCCTTCGGGGACACGCCCGGGCGCGTTTTGACAAAACCAGTAAAGCTTTCACCGATGGGAGAGATTGCAACAACGACGTCGTGATTGCTTCCGATTAGAAGCAATAGGGTACTAGAATCGATTTCCGCTTTTGGTAAGAGGCCATTTCAATTATCTTCGAAGCCCCAAATACCATCCTGAAAGGATCGCTACCGTGGTTCCTCCGACATGAATAGGGGAGTGAGGGCTGTGGCCCCCCGGACTGCAGATGCCCCGGACGGTGAGGTTGGCGCGCAACGAGCCAGAGGGTCCACACAACTCCCCTCAAATCAGTTGATTCGGCGACCGGAAAGATTTATCGTGTCTAAAGACGTGATCGAGAGATCAATTTTCCGATGTGAAACAGTCCAACGGGGCCACCGCCTATGCGTCCAGGGGAGCAGCTCAGGGAACTTCGCAATCGGCTTGGGGTCACCACACGCGAAGTAGAGGAGTTCAGCCGCACGATTGCCGAAGACCGCCAGAATGAAGAGTTTTACATCTCCAATGCCTGGCTGACTCAGCTCGAAAACAAGAATTCCATTCCAAGCATTTACAAGCTTTACAGCCTCAGCGTCATTTACCGGACGAAATTCAACGACTTGCTCACCGTGTTTGGCATCGATCTGAATGCCACTTCCCGCTATCAACTCGCTCTGCCACTGCAAAATACGCATCTGACTTCGCTGGAGGCCCCGGATCCCGAGAAGGCCGTGACGTTTCCGGTCCGTTTCGACAAGAGCTTCAATCTGGAAACGACGAGCCTGATTTCGCGGATGGTGGAAGTATGGGGGGAAGTGCCGGTTGCGCTGATTCAAAAGCTGGACGTGCGCCACTGCCAGTACGGATTCATCGGGACGCAAGATTACTCGATGTACCCGCTGTTGCGTCCGGGGTCCTTCGTTCAGATCGACAGTCACCCGAGCCGGATGCAGGCATCGGAGTGGCGCACGGAATTCGACCGGCCTATTTACTTTGTAGAACTGCGGGATGGCTATGCCTGTTCGTGGTGCGAAGTCAGGGGATCACAGCTCACTCTGATTCCCCATCCGCTTTCCGGCTGCACGATCCGGCAATTCGCCTATCCGTCGGAAGCAGAGATCGTAGGGCAGGTAACGGGCGTGGCTATGCGCTTAGTTCCACCGGAAGAGAGTCCAAGCGAGCCTCCAAGATTGCCAAAGCGATCTTGAAGTTCGAGAAGAGGAATTCCGCTGCCAGCGGATCGGTTTCCACCGGAACGGCCACGCGGTACGGCTCGAGCCTTCTCCACGCAGTGAGGAATTCGCGGGCGCCCGTCTGCGTGGACTTCCGATACGCTTCTAGCTGATCCACGAGGTCTCCCAGCGGGGATAAGACAAGCTGGTGGAAGACTTCGCGATGAGAGTCCGCCAACGCTTCGCAGGCCACTTCCTCGGTATAGCGGGATGCGAGGCCGTCGTGATGGTAGACGCCCGTATTGTAATCCCGCATTGATGCCAGATAGATCAGACGGTCGAGCGGCCGCGCGACGTCCGAAAGCGTACGCCGGTGCAGATCCTCGCGCGCCTGCTGGACATCCATTCGTCTTGGCATGGCGACCACAGTCATGATTCTAGAGTCCCACCGAGCGATCCGGTAACGGGCCGAATTGCACCGGGTTCAGGAAGGCAAGGGACTTCTCTGAAATCTCGCAGACTCTGGCCGCCACCGTAGCGGTTGCGCCGACCATGCGTGGAGCGGCGAAAGGCCCGGCCACATATATGAGGCATTGGAGCGCACGGCATGCCGTCAGCAGAGCCGTAAAGTGCCAGGCGAGCTCGATCTCGGTGCGCACACTCAGACGCGTGTAGAATCGCGCCGCACCGAGATGAAAGCGCTTCAAACTCAACACCTGCGTGCGAACCTGGTTCACCCACGAGAGGGCGACCTTCTTGCGTTCGCTGAGGAACAATTCGTACAAGGGCCGGGGCGCCGTCGAAGCGACATATTCGCGATCATCGTTCGCAAAGATTCGCCCAACTAACTCGTGCGGAAGCAGGCCGACTTGCAAGGCGTTCAACGCCTGCCGCGCTTCGACGAGCACCTGAGCGTTTCCTTCGGCGCGCGAGCCGCGCCGCGCGAGAAAGAAGAGCGAAGAAAGGAGCAGCACCCCAACGATTAAAAAGAAGATCAGTTCAATCACGTGCGAACCGCCTTTGAGGAACAGGAGAGCGTCCTGCCCCGCGAGACCTTATCTCCGACGCGACGGGGTTCCCGACCATCGCCAGTCCGTGGTAGAAAACCAGGCCCAAAATTACTAAGAGGTTTAGGTTCGCGATATTACCGCCCAAGGCTGTAGGCGTCCACAAGTAAATCGGGGCGAGGCAGCCAATCGCCCAATAGAGGCCCCGGCGAAGAGCCGCCGCATGCATCTTGGTGACGGGTATCGGTATCGTGTTAACCATAAGTCCTGCCCGGGGTATCAGGCTCAATATAGGTTCTCACGCACTAACTAGCCAGGCAATAGTACGAACATACTGGTTTGCAAACAAGTCTTAGTTTGCATTTTTGTGCACTGCCGAACATCCATGAACCGGGATTCCCCTGATTCGAACGGGTCAGACAGGCATTCATTCGCGTGTTCTTGGAGACAGAGACGGGGATGCCGGATCCGGCCTACGTTCGACCAACTTTGGCCAGACGCGAGCGCACGGCACCCAGGGCGCGCCTGGTTCTGGCGGCTAGGGCTTCGTAGTCCTCTTCGAGGTGGATGGCTGCATCTGGGACCGGGTTTGGATGGTAGGACCACAGAGCAATCAGCCATATGAGCAACGAAAGGTCATATGAAGAGGGCTGGATGACATTCCAGGCGGCCTCAAATGCACGTCCGGCGTAGGATCGAAAAGCGAGACTCACGAGACTCGTGCCGATATACAGCCCATAACCTCCGATCATTCCTTTCAGGTTTTTCCCAATAGGGATTCGATAGTAGGAAATGACCGCGAAAATGCCGAAAAGGAAAATCGCCTGGACCGTTCGTACATCTCTTTCGAGTTCGATCGCTGTCCCTCTAGGTGATGATTGACTGATCCCGAGGATTTGATAGGCAAAGGCGAAGCAAAAAACCAGCCCGAACGTTAGGAGGCCGACTGCTGTCGCGAAGCGCTCCGCACCGGGATAAGGAGCTAGCACATGCTTGAAAATCTCGAGGATAATACCGCAGCCGACTAATAAGGTTATGAACTGTAGCGTCCAGTACGACTTTCCGTACGAAGTCGGACTGACCATCCACAGTATGTAGCCAAGAATCGCGCCGACCAATGTCGAAAACACGTATGCATAGAAAAACGCGTATTTGGCAAGGACTGTAGCTCGGAAACTACGGATCAGAATCAGCAATTGGAAGATGATGCCAATGCCCCAGATGGCCACCGACGAATACTTAGACATAGGAATTCGCTCAAGAAGGACGAATCCTAGCACAAACGGACGGGGGGAGATCGCGGCTTCTCCCCGTCCGTAGACAGATGTGAAACAGCGAGCCTACCTAAGCCTCCCAAGGAGGAAGTGGGGGCATCGGCAGGTCCCAAGGAGGAAGTGGGGGCATCGGCAGATCTTGGGTGACTGCCGCCGACATGGCTTTCTGGGGAAGGGCCTGCGCCAGGGGCGCCGACAACACAGCGAATGCGCATAGCAGCAGGAAGGCTGCTGTGATGGATTTCATGGTTTTCTCTCTCCTCTGAATTGGGATGTACCCCTCAGACTAGGAAAGTTAGCTGGGAAGGCAACCGGGAAAAGACGAAAAGCGAGCCGCTAGGAGGGAGAAGCAAATGAAAATTCGGAGGCTAGTTATTAGTAGGTAAATCTAGCCGACCCAGAGAGGAGACTTCCCAAATCTCGCCCTCGTGATCCAGCCGAGGACGGCGGTGGGCCGTGGACCGGGGCATAACAACATGGAAACGCCGCCGAACATATGTGTGGAGTTTAGGCGTGAACCACGGTATCTAAGACTACTTGCGCAGTTTTGCAAGCATGCACATGATCGAGACGATTCCCTCTCAAGGCGTTGAGGAGCTCCAGCCGGAATCCATCCGCGAGAACCTGCGGAGGCTGGACCGCCGTCAATGGTGGCTGTGGTCCTCGACCGTACTGGTGCTGATTCTCTTGACCGTGGCTGTCGCGTCATTCGCATTCCCCGCAATCTTGAGCAAGGACCAGGAGTCGTACTCTTTCTACCTGAATCAGGCGGTGCGAGCGCTGGTCGGGATCGTGCTGCTCTTCAGCGTGTATCTCGTTTATCAGCAAACGCTAATCATTCGGATGCGGAACCAGATGGCCGATCAGATCCAGTCCCTGGCGAGGGTCCAGAATCTCACGAACGAGGTTTACAAGCTCGCCGCGCTCGACCAATTGACCGGGCTCTACAATCGACGCTCCGGCGAACAGCGGCTGGCGGAAGAAATCAGCCGGGCCGTCCGCCACGAGCGCCCGTTGACCGTCCTGCTGCTCGATCTCGATGGATTGAAACAGACCAACGACAGGCTGGGCCACGCCGCTGGCGATCTGGTCCTGAAGAGTTTTGCCCAGCGCCTTCAGAAGGCCATCCGGGGTTCCGATCTTGCCGTGCGGCTGGGCGGCGATGAGTTCATGGTTCTGCTACCGGAATGCCGGGCGGACGAAGTCCGGCACGTGATCGGCCGCGTGGAAGGTCTGGAGATCCAATACAACAGCGAGAGAATCGCTTGCCGGTTCTCCCGCGGTTGGACTGACTACAAGGTGGGCGAGACTTCGGAAGAGCTGTTGAAGCGCGCCGACGAGGCGCTCTACACGAACAAGCGCGCCAGCAAGCAGCAGAATGCACCGGCGCCATCCGCTGTCATTCAGTCTGTGCTGTAATTCCCAAGAAAAATCAATCTGAGAAGCTCGGCCAACCTCGCGTCTTGAGCGCGTCCCGTCGCCGCTGTCCAAAGCTCGCCTTTGCGGTATCATAAACCCTATAGGCCAAGAATCTCCTAGCCGCAGCGGAAGATTGGAAGTCGCTGCTCGATTCGGATTGCTGAACGAGGGAGAAACCCGTGAAAACATCCAAAAGAGTGCCCGTCAGCACGACAACCGCTCTAAAACCCGTCCTGCGATTCCTGATGGCGGCGACGGTTGCCGTGGCCCTGGCCGGAATCTCACTGGCCGACACGCTTGAACTGAAGAACGGCCAGATCGTTCAGGGCCAATTCGTCGGCGGATCGCCGCTGAACATCCGGTTCCGAGTAAATGGCCAGGAACAGGCATTCGCGACCAAAGACGTGCTGAATATTGGTTTCAGCGAGACGACCGACGCATCGAACGCGGCGTCCGCGCCTCAACCTGCCCCGGCTGCCGCGCCAGCAGCCTCCTCCACACCGGCGCCGAGTCTTGCGCCTCAACAGAATGAGCAGCAGATCCCGCAACAAATCACGCAACCCACGACGCAGGCGACCACGATTCCCGCCAGCACGTCGGTCCTGGTACGTATGATCGATGGAGTGGACTCGTCGATCAACAAGATCGGCGACCCCTTCCACGGCAGCCTCGAGAGCGCGCTGGTGGTGGGGAACACGGTTGTGGCGCCGAAGGGCAGCGACGTGTACGGCAAGCTCACCCAGGCAAAGAGTGCCGGAAAGATCTCAGGAGCCGCGCAGTTGACGCTCGAGCTGACTGGAATCCGTATCAACGGGAACATCGTGCCGGTGGATTCGACCAACTACGACGTCGCCGGCAAGGGACGCGGCACGCAGAGCGCCGAACGTATCGGCGGCGGGGCGGTCCTCGGCACCGTTATTGGGGCGATCGCGGGCGGGGGCAAAGGCGCGGCCATCGGCGGAGTGGTCGGCGCAGGGGCCGGCACGACCGTGCAGGTGATGACCCACGGCGACCAGGTGCGCATCCCCAGCGAGACGCTGCTCGAATTCAAGCTCGAACAGGATGTGACCGCCCCAATCGCGAATTCATCGAACTAGTGCCGTTCCAACTTGTAACCTCGAATTTCGAAGAGCCGCGCAGCGAGGAATTGGCAGCTCCTAAGCCCCTCACCTACTTGGCTCAAAAAGTTGGAACGGTACTAGCTGCCGAGCGGAGATCGATTGTGTTCCCGGCCGCGGCGCAAGCCTGTTTTACAGGGTGTTCTTCATAGGAACACTCACGGAAATTCCCCTTGCACGTCTTTCGAGGTGACTCGTAAGATAACGCCTGTTGTAGGAAATGATACCGTCCCAGGAAGTGATCCGATGCCAAAAGAAAAGCCGAAGGTGAATATCGGCGAAGTGATTCGGTCTTACCGGAGCGATCGAGGGCTTTCGCAAGGCGATATCGAACGACGTACCGGACTCCTGCGCTGCTATCTTTCCCGCGTGGAGAACGGCCACACGGTTCCTTCGCTTGAAACGCTCGCGAAGATCGCCGAGGCCATGGAAATCAGCCTCGCCGATTTCTTTCCCGGCACCGACACGCCACAGGACCGCGAAACGCGCAAGATGCTCGGTGAGCTTTCCGACGAAGAGATACGCTTTCTGGCGGAGATCCGCAGGTACTCCACGACGTTGTCCGATGACGACAAGAGACTCGTGCTGGCCATGATCCGCAAGATGGCCACGATCGTGCCCCAGACGCGAGGCGGCAAGCCTGCCGGTGTCGCCCACCGTGTGGAGTTGTAGGGCCGGTTTCGCGGCTAACGCTTCAAATCATTGCGGCGTGCCCGTACATGCCTTCCGTTCGAGCGAACTGGCTTCCCAGCGCGTAGTTTCGCTACAATAGAAACAAATGCCACAGAAACGGCACGTCACGGTTGGTGTGAAGGTCGGCAAGGTCCAGGTGGGCGGCGGCGCGCCCGTGGTGGTGCAGTCGATGACCAACACGGACACGGCCGACGTTGCCTCGACCACGCAGCAGTGTCTTGAGCTGGCGCAGGCGGGCTCGGAGCTTGTGCGCGTTACGGTCAACGTGCCGGAAGCTGCGGCAGCCGTGCCGGAAATCAAGAAGCGCCTGCTCGACGCGGGCTGCGACGCTCCGATCATCGGAGATTTTCACTACAACGGCCACGTCCTGCTGACGAAGTATCCCGACTGCGCCCGCGCGCTCGACAAGTACCGCATCAATCCAGGCAACGTGGGCCACGGGCAGCGACGCGACGAACAGTTCGCGACCATCTGCAAAGTCGCGCGCGACAACGGCAAACCAGTGCGCATCGGCGTGAATGGCGGCTCGCTCAACCAGGAGCTCGTCATGCGCAAGATGCAGGAGAACACGGACAAAGACCTCGGCAAGACGTCCGAAGAGATCATCAACGAGTGCATGGTGATTTCGGGGCTCGAATCGACCGAGCTTGCCATCGAGTCGGGACTCCGCAAGGACCAGATCATCATTTCGTGCAAGGTGTCGCGGCCGCGTGACCTGGTCGATATCTATCGCGACCTCGCGAGCAAGACCGACCAACCCTTGCACCTCGGCTTGACCGAAGCGGGCATGGGCGCGAAGGGACTCGTCTGGTCGGCGGCATCGATGGGGGTTCTGCTCGATGAAGGCATCGGCGACACGGTCCGCGTCTCGCTGACGCCGCGGCCCGGCGGCGACCGCCGCGAGGAAGTCTACGCCGCGTGCGAACTGCTGCAATCGCTCGGGCTGCGAACGTTCGCGCCGAGCGTGACGGCGTGCCCCGGCTGCGGCCGCACCACCAGCACCACGTTTCAGGAACTCGCCGAAAGTATCCAAAGCTACATCCGCGATCAGATGCCGGAGTGGAAGCGGCATTACGAGGGCGTCGAGGAACTGAAGCTCGCGGTGATGGGCTGCATCGTCAACGGCCCCGGCGAATCGAAGGCCGCGAATATCGGAATCAGCCTGCCGGGAACGGGTGAAACGCCGCGCTGCCCGGTCTACATCGACGGCCAGAAATTCACGACGCTCGAAGGGAACTACGACGAATTGTCCGTCGCGTTTCAGACGCTCGTGAACGACTACATCGCCACAAAGTACCCGAAGCGCGAAACCCCGCTGCCGGCCACGGCGACGGCTGCGCCGGCCGGCGCAAAATCCAACATCCGCGTTATTGCGTAGTTCCGTAGGCGTCCGATTCAGGCACTGTTGCGATAGACTCGGCGGCGGATTGCGACCGATGGCCAGCCGTTCACGGCGCAGACATACGCGTGGCTGAAAACACGCCCAACACGGTAGTTTCGTCCCAGCCGCCGCGCGACTGGAAGCGCGGGTTCTGGAGCCTGATCGCGACGCAGTTTCAGACGGGCTTCAACGACAACGCGCTGAAGTTCCTGGTCATTTACATCATCCTCGGGATGAATCTTCCTTCCTCCAGGCGCGACACACTCGTTCCGGTCATCAACGCCTTCTTCGCCTTGCCTTTCATTTTCTTCTCGATGGCTGGCGGTTACTTCGCGGACCGCTACAGCAAGCGCAGCGTAACGATCGCCACGAAAGTTTTCGAGATCGCGGTCATGGGATTTTTCATCGTCAGCCTCGCGCTCCGGAACCTGCCGATGGAATGCGCTGGCGTATTTCTGATCAGCACGGAGGGAGCGCTGTTCGGCCCTTCGAAGTACGGCTTACTGCCAGAGCTGCTGCCCGAGCCGAAGCTGTCGTGGGGCAACGGCATTATCGAGTTCGGGACCTTCCTCGCCGGCATCGGCGGCACGATCGCGGCGGGTTTCCTCGCGCAACGCTACGCAGGGCGGGAAGCGGTCGCCGGTTTTATGCTCCTGGCCTGTACGTCGATCGGACTGGTCACGAGCCTTGGAATCTCGCGTGTGCCGTCGGCGAACCCCGCAAAACACTTTCGCATGAACCCGGTCGGCGACCTTTGGGACCAACTGAAAGTGATTCGGGCGGACCGTGTTCTCGGATGGGCCGTCCTGGGCAACACATACCTCTTCTTCCTCGCCGTGTTTCTACAGACTGTGCTCGTGATCTATGGCCACGACGTTCTGCGTATCGACGATACGCACACTACTTACCTGCAGGCCGCGCTGGCGATCGGAATTGGTCTAGGGAGCGTGGCCGCCGGATATCTCTCCGGCGGAAAAATCGAATACGGCCTGATCCCGCTCGGCGCCGTCGGCATGACGGTCTTCGGCGCACTGCTCTACATCCCGGGTCACACGCTCACGACCGTTGGAACACACCTCGCACTGCTGGGATTCTTCGGCGGGCTGTTCGCCGTGCCGCTCGGTGCGCTGATCCAGCATCGCCCGAGGCCGGAACAGAAGGGCGGGGTGATCGCGGCGGCGAATCTCTTGTCATTCATTGGAATCTTTCTGGCTTCGGGCGCTTATTATTTGTGCTCGAAGGGTCTGCACCAAACGCCGGCCGCGATGTTCCTCGATGGTGCCATCCTCACGCTCGTCACGACGGCGTATTCGATCTATTTGCTGCCCGATTCGCTTTTGCGATTTGTGCTTTGGGCGGCGACGCATTCGCTGTATCGCATCCGCGTGGAGGGCCGCCAAAACATTCCGGAGAGAGGCGGCGCACTTTTCGTCTGCAACCACATGTCGTTCGTGGACGCGTGCCTGCTGATCGCTTCGACGGACCGATCCATCCGCTTCCTGATGTACAAAGGCATCTACGATCTCTGGTATATCAAGCCGTTCGTGAAGATTCTGCGGGCGATTCCGATTTCGTCCGAGCTGCGGCCCCGCGAGATGCTTCAGGCGCTGCGCACGGCAAGCGACGCCATCCGTGCGGGCGAAGTCGTGTGCATCTTCGCCGAAGGTCAGATCACGCGGATCGGCCAGATGCTTCCCTTCCGCCGCGGGATGGAGCGGATCATGAAGGGCGTGGACGCGCCGGTCGTTCCCGTGAACCTCGACGGCGTCTGGGGCAGCATCTTCAGCTTCGACCGCGGGCGTTTCCTCTGGAAGTTCCCGCGCGCGATCCCCTATCCCGTGACGGTGAGCTTCGGCAAGCCGATGCCGCCGACGGCGGCGCCGTTCGAGGTGCGCCGCGCCGTGCAGCAACTGCAAACCGAAGCGTACCGCCATCGCAAGAAGCATCTTCGCACGCTGCACCGCTCCTTCATCCGGACGGCGCACCATCATCCCTTTCGTTTCGCGATGGGAGACAAGCGCCGCCCGCGTATGAAGTGGGGTAGCGCACTCCTGAGCGCGATCTTCCTGGCGCGGCGTCTGCGCGGCGCGTGGGCGGGGCAAGAAATGGTCGGGATTCTGTTGCCGCCGTCGGTGCCGGGAGCGCTCGTCAATTTCGCGGCGACACTTTCCGGGAAGGTTCCCGTCAATTTGAACTACACCGTATCGGACGAGGCGCTGGCCTCGTGCGCCGCGCAGTGCAGGCTCGAGACCGTGATCACCACGAAGCCGCTGCTCGACAGAATCCCGCTGAAGGTGCCCGGGAAGACGATTCTGCTCGAAGAAGCCGCTGCCGCGCCGGGCCTGGGCGAACGAGCGATCGCGCTGCTGATGTGGTTTCTGCCGGGCTGGTGGCTGGAGCGGGCACTGAGCGGCGGGAAAGCGCGGAAGCTCGACGATCTCGCGACCATCATTTTCTCGAGCGGCAGCACGGGCGAGCCGAAGGGCGTGATGCTGACGCACTACAACATCGCGTCCAACATCGAGCAGATGGCGCAGACGTTCATGTTCGACAGGAAAGATTCGCTGCTGGGCGTACTGCCGTTCTTCCACTCATTCGGTTTCACGGTCACGTTGTGGCTGCCGGCGGTGCTCGGCATTGGCGCGGTGTATCATCCGAGCCCGCTCGATCTGACCGCCATCAGCGAACTCGTCCGCGACTATCGATTGACGTTCCTGATGGCGACGCCCACGTTCCTGCAGGCGTACATGCGGCGCTGCTCGCCGGAGGATTTCGGCAGCCTGGAATTCGTGCTCGTCGGCGCCGAGAAACTGCCGGAGCGGCTCGCGCTCGCTTTCGAAGACCGCTTCGGCATCAAGCCGCTCGAAGGCTACGGCGCGACGGAGTGTTCGCCCACGGTTGCCGTGAACACGCGGGATTTTCGCGCGCCGGGATTTCGCCAGGTGGGCGGGAAGCGAGGACACATCGGGCATCCGCTGCCCGGCATCAGCGTGCGCATCGTCGATCCGGAGACGCGCGAGCCCGTGCCGGTCGGCACGCCGGGCCTGCTGATCGTCCGCGGGCCTAACGTGATGCTCGGGTATCTCGGCAAGCCGGAGAAGACGGCGGAGGTATTGGAGGACGGCTGGTACGTGACGGGCGACATTGCCACCGAGGACGAGGACGGCTTCCTCGCGATCACGGACCGGCTGAGCCGGTTCAGCAAGATCGGCGGCGAAATGGTGCCGCACATCAAGATCGAAGAGCAGTTGCATCACATTGCGGGAGCGACCGAGCAGAAATTCGTGGTGACGGCCGTGCCCGACGGCAAGAAAGGGGAGCGGCTCGTGGTGTTGCATCTGCTAAAGGAAGAGGAGCTGAAGTCCGTGCTCGAAAAACTGCCCGAGGCCGGTCTGCCGAACCTGTGGATGCCGCGGCCGAACCAGTTCTTCATGGTCGAGGAATTACCGCACCTGGGCACGGGCAAGCTCGACCTGCGCCGCATTCGCGAACTCGCACTCGAATTCTCGCCCGCGGAGAAGGAAGCCTAAGGCGTCGGATTTCTTACCTCAGACGATTTGTTCTTTTTCAGCCTTCCAACGACACCATTCAGGCTCGGATTTACCCCGTTCGACAGCGTTCGCTTGGAAAAAGCCCGAAACGGCCTGTAACCTGAATTATGCTGGAGGTTGTTCGGAATGATGAGTACTGACAATCACAGTTCGTTGCCAGTGGAAGCGGCGTTGACGCTCCGCCGGGATTGTCGCCGAACAAGCTTCGGTCTCGCCGGGTAGTCAAGCCGCTCCAAAGCTAACGCTTGCCGGGCATCCAAGCCTAGCGTTCCCATGCAACGAACGAGTCCGGTGCCTAGCTACCCTTCCGGCCTCCTGAACGTCTGGCCGAGGCATTCGCCTGGAACTGCCGCGTGACGCCGTAGTGCTAGCCAGTCGCGCGGCAGAATCCAGCCTCGGCCGAGGCGCTCGGGAAAACTCGTCCCTAGAAGATTCCCAGTTTGACGTGCAGGAATTTCTTCGGGTTCTGGCGGAAATCGTTGACCATCAGGCGCAGATCGCCCGAAAGTCCCGTCATGTTGTCGTAGAATGCCGGATCGCTGAAGAACTTCCCCACGGTGCCCTGATTGGAGTTCAGCTTGGCGGAGGCGTCGCGGACGTTCGCCGAAGCATCGCGCAGATTGTTATAGGCGGTGTCGTCCGTGGCGAGTTTGCCGAGCGTGCCTTTGCCGGCGCGCACGTCGCCGAGAATCGCATCGCCCTTTTCCGCGACGCTCTTGATGCTGCTATACGCGCTGGGATCGTAGATCAGCTTGCCCACGGTGCCCGTCTGGTCGTGGACCGCGGTCATGGCGTCGTCGATTTTTCCCACAGCGGAGTCCGCTTTCTTGTAGAGATCGTCACTGGCGACCAGTTTGCCGATGCTGCCTTGGCCCTGCTGGATGGACGTGGCCAGCGCATCGATCTTAGTCGCCGTACTGTTCAGATGATTGTAGAGCGAAGGGTCGGTCAGCGCCTTTCCGATCGACCCTTCGCCCCGGTTGACCTTTGCGATGATTTCGTTGAGCTGAGTCGAAAGCACGTCGAGGTTCTGGGCAACGTCCGCGCCGCGCTGGACGATCTGCTTCATATCGGGCGCTTCTCCGGCCGGGACGGTGCCGTTCGCGGGGATGACGTCGCCGGTCGCGCCTCGCGTGATGGTGACGTAGCGGTTTCCGAGCAGACCCTGGGTGACGAGGCTGGCGGTTGAGTCCGTGCGAATCTGATCCTTGTACTTACTCTCGACGCGCAGGACGAGCGTGATGTTGTGAAATTTATCCGGCGGCTTCGGCGTCAACCGCATGGCCTCCACATTCCCGATCTCGATTCCGTCCAAAGTCACCGGAGCGCCCGTTTGCAGGTCGTCCACCTCGGGTAGGTACGCGATCAGCCGGTACTTTGGTCCGAGGAATCCGGCTCCGGTGACGTAGAAGATCGCCACCATCAGGATGAACAAACCTGCCAGCACGAAGAGCCCGACTCGCAGCTCCGTCCACGTCAGTTGCTTTCGTTGCGCCATTGCCGTTCCTCCTCAGTATTCCCAGAGCAAACGTCATTCCGCGGAAGCCAAAAACTTCTTCAGGTACTCGTCGGATGAGTGCAGCACTTCGTCGGCCGCGCCTTCGAAGTAGATCTGCCCGTCGCGCAGCACGAGAACGTTGGTCGGCGGAGCGGCCGCGCGATCCTTTTCCTGGTTCGGGGGTCCGGCGCCATTTCCGCCGAGCGGCATCACGCGGCCGGTCGCGCCGTCAAACCGGAAGTGCGCCAGGCCGAAGGCATCCTGGACGCGATGCGTGGCGAGCAGCGATGTTACGCCCTGCAAATCGCGCCCGCGCAGGATCAACGTGATGATCGTCTGCGAGGTTACCGGATCGAGCCCGGCGGTCGGCGAATCGTAAAACACGAGCGGTGGCCGGTCCACCAGCGCCCGGGCGATCGAGACCCGGCGCCGCATGCCGCCGGAAAGCTCGGCGGGGTACTTCTCGATGGCGGGTTCCATCTCGACGAAGCGCAGAGCCTCGCGCACGCGCGCATCGATCTCTTCCTCGGGGAGGTTTTCTTCGCGCAACCGGAAGGCGACATTTTCGGCGACCGTGAGTGAATCGAAAAGCGCGCCTTCCTGAAAAACGAAACCGACATGCCGCCGGAAATCGAGCAACGCCTTCTCCGGCATCTCGGCGATATTGTGTCCCATCACCCAGATGCGGCCCGCGTCGGCATGCAGCAGGCCCGCGGCGAGCTTCATGATGAGCGTCTTCCCCGAGCCGCTTTCGCCGAGCAGGACTTTCGTCTCTCCCGGCCAGACCTCGAAGGAAATCCCCCGGAGCACTTCGCCTTCGTCGAAACCGATGCGGACGTCTTTGAACGCGACAAGCGGTTCGCCCGGAACGATGGTACGCATTTCACTCACCGGCACCGGGCGGGGCGGGCGCATCATGACGAGATTATAGATGGAATCAGCGAGGATTCGCAGCCGGAGGTTTGGCAGAAAAAGCAGACGCGCAGGCGGCGGGGCCGGCCTACTTCTGGAAAACGTACAACAACAGTTTTGAGAGGAAGAGGTCGGAAACCAGCACACACACGGAAGAAATCACCACAGCGGACGTCGTCGCACGGCCAACGCCCTGCGTGCCCCCCTTGACGCGAAGCCCTTGGAAGCATCCGATCGTCGAGACGATAAAGGCGAACACGACCGGCTTCATGAAGCCCTGGGCGAGGTCGCCGAACTCGAGCGCGTCGATGGCGCGGGTCCAGAACTGCACCGCACCGAGCCGGAGCGTGAAATACGCCGCGATGAATCCGCCGACGAGGCCGACGAAGTCGAACACGGCCACGAGCAGAGGCATCATGAACAGGGTCGCGACCACGCGCGGCGTCATCAACTTCCGAATCGGGTCCGTGCCGAGAGCCCGCATCGCGTCCACCTGCTCGGTCACGACCATCGAGCCGAGTTCCGACGCCATTCCCGAAGCATTCCGGCCCGCCACCAGCAGAGCCGTGATCGTGGGGCCCAGCTCGCGAACCAGCGCCAGCGACACGGCGTCCCCGGTCAGGGCCGTCATCCCGAAGCGCTGGAATTGCGAAGCCGTGTTGAGCACCAGGACCCCGCCGATGGACAGCGAGGCGGCAAGGATGATGGGAAGGGAGCCGACACCGATCAAATCCATCTGCTGGAGCGTGTCCAACCAATAGGACGGCAGCGTGAAGACGTTTACAATGGATTGCACGGAGAGCAGTGAATAGTCCTGGAAGGCGAGAATCAGGCGCTTAAGCCCGTCCCCGACAATCGAGGGAAGCGAAGGAGGTTCGCTGGCTTGGGATTCGGGCATCGTGTGGGACCCGGTTGCCGGGCCCCCGACCGGGTCATCGAGAGCGTAACGTCCGCTGCGCGGCGCGTCAAGCAAACATCCGCCAGACGAATTCGGAGCGCGACGCAAGTCAGCAGACCGCGCGGCCTTTACGGGCGGGGGTGCGTCCGGTAGAATTCTCCGTTTGTTCCCGATCTCGATACGCCACTGAACATGCTGCGATTCGTCACCGCCGGAGAGTCTCACGGCCAGGCCCTGGTGGCCTGGATTTCCGGGCTTCCCGCCGGCGTGCCGGTGGACCTGGATTTCGTCGGGCGCGAGCTGCACCGCCGTCAGCTCGGATATGGCCGCGGCGCGCGCCAGAGGATCGAAAAAGACCAGGCGGAGCTCCTCGCCGGCGTGCGCCACGGCAAGACAATCGGCGCGCCCATTGCGCTGCGCATCGAAAACCGCGACTGGAAGAATTGGGAGAAGGCGCTGCCGGTCGAGGATAGCGAGGGCGCGGAGGATGCCCAGCGCCGCCTGACGGCGCCGCGGCCGGGCCATGCGGACTTGGCCGGCGCGCAAAAGTACAATTTTCACGACGCGCGATACGTCCTGGAACGCGCCTCGGCGCGCGAGACCGCGGCTCGCGTTGCAGCGGGCGCGCTGGCCAAGCTTCTCTTGCGCGAGTTCGGCGCGGCCGTCCTGAGCCACACGGTCGCGGTCGGCCACGCGCGTCTGGAGCGCGAGGCGACGTGGGACGAAATCGCCGCTATCTGCGAGAACCTCGAATCGCCTCTGCGCTGCGTCGATCGCGACGTGGAAGCGCGAATGATCGCCGAAGTGGACCACGTCTTGCGCGCGGGCGATTCCGTCGGCGGGATCTTCGAGGTGGTCGCGCGCGGAATTCCGCCGGGCCTGGGAAGTCACGTGCAGTGGGACGAGAAGCTCGACGCGAAGCTGGCCCGCGCGGTGATGTCGATCCAGGCGGTAAAGGCCGTCGAGATCGGCACGGGCGTCGCGAACGCGGGCAGCTACGGCTCCGAAGTGCAGGACGAGATCCGCTACGACACATCGCGGAAACGGTTCGATCGCTCGTCGAACCGCGCCGGCGGGCTCGAGGGCGGGATCACCAACGGCCAGAACGTCGTCGTCCGCGGATACCTGAAGCCGATTTCGACGCTCCGCCGCGCGCTCCTCACCGCGGACATGAATACGAAGGAGGCGGTGAAGGCGGCCTACGAGCGCTCGGATGTGTGCGTGGTGCCGGCGGGTGGCGTGGCGGGCGAGGCCATGGTCGCCCTGACTCTTGCGGGCGCGTTTCTCGAGAAGTTCGGCGGAGATTCGCTCGAGGAGATGCGCAGGAATTTCGACGGCTATCAGCGGCAGCTCGACAATTTCTAGGAATATCACGGGGAACACAGTTGCGATGATTCATCCAATCGTGAAATACGGCGATCCGGTGCTCGAGACCCCTACGAAGCCGGTGGACAAGTTCGACGAGGAGCTGCAGGCGCTCGTCGCCGACATGTTCGAGTCGATGTACGCGGCGCAGGGCGTGGGGCTGGCGGCGCCGCAGATCGGAATCAGCCGGCGGCTCGCCGTGATCGACGTGACCAACGGAAAGAATCCCGAAGGGAAAATCATCTGCGTGAATCCGGAGATCACTTACTCCGAAGGCGAGCAGCGCGAGGAAGAAGGATGCCTTTCCGTCCCCGGCTTCCGCGGGCACGTCGCGCGGCCCCGGTACGTAACCGTGCGCGCGCAGGATGCGGCCGGGAAGGAATTCGAGATGCGCGGCGAGGGCCTGCTTGCCCGCGCCTTCTGCCACGAGATCGACCACCTCAACGGAGTCCTCTTCATCACGCACCTCAGCATGCTCAAGCGCGACATGATCAAGCGGAAAATCCGCAAACTGAAAAAAGCCGGCGAGTGGTAGGCGCATCGTGCCGCTGCGCATCGTCTTCTGCGGCACCCCCGCTTTCGCCGTGCCGTCGCTGCGGCATCTGATCGCCAAGCCGGACTTCCATGTCGAAGCAGTCGTCACGCAGCCGGACCGCCCGCGCGGCCGCGGGCAGGAAACGGCAAGCTCGCCCGTGAAGGACGCCGCCGTCGCCGCCGGAATTCCCGTCTATCAGCCCGAAAAGATCAAGTCGGAGGAGGCCTACGACTATTTCAAGCGTCTTGGCGCCCGACGTGGTGGTCATCATCGCCTACGGCCAGATCATTTCGCAGCGCCTGATCGATATTCCGCGGCTGGGGTGGATCAATCTGCACGCATCGCTTTTGCCGAAATATCGCGGCGCCGCGCCGATCAACTGGGCAATCGTGAACGGCGAGACCCACACGGGCGTGACGTCCATGCAAATCGACGCGGGGCTCGATACGGGACCGATACTTCTGCGGCGCGATACCGATATCGGACCGGATGAGACTGCGCCGGAGCTGGCTGCGCGTCTGGCCGAATTGGGCGCGCCGCTTATTGCGGAAACGCTGCGCAAACTCGATCGCAGCGAGATTGCGCCCGTGGCGCAGGACAATTCCCAGGCGACGTTTGCACCAATCCTCAAGAAGGACGACGGGCGAATCGATTGGTCGCTCAGCGCGCACAAAATATACAACCGCATTCGCGGGCTACAGCCGTGGCCCGGCGCGTTTACGACCTTTCGCGGAAAAAACTGTCAGATTTGGGGCAAGCCGCTCAAACCAATCTCGGCGGGCGGCACGCCCGGCGTGTTACTGCCGACCCGCGAAGATGGTTTGCTGGTGATCTGCGGCGGCGGCACCGTCTTGCGAGTTGAACGGGTCCAACTCGAAGGCCGTAGTCGCGTCACTGACGGCGAGTTCATGAACGGGGCGCGTATCGTGCCGGGCGAGCCCTTCGGCGCGTAGAGCCGCACCATGGCAGTCTCAATCTCCCGACAAATCGCGTTCGACGTGCTGCGACGCGTCGAAGCCGAGGGCGCGTACGCCAGCGACCTGCTGCACGCCGGGCTTGGCGCAAACGTCAAACCGGTCGATGCCGCGCTCGCAACGGAGCTGACGCTCGGAGTGCTGCGCCAACGCCGGCTGCTCGATTTCCTCCTCGAACGCCAACTGAAAAAGCCGGCCGAGAAACTCGATCTGCCCGTGGCGCTCGCGCTGCGGATGGGAGCCTATCAGCTCCGATTCCTCGAAAAGATTCCGGCGCGCGCCGCGGTGAACGAATCCGTCGAGCTGGTGAAGAGGGCGCGGAAAGCCTCCGCGGCGCCGCTCGTGAATGCGGTCCTGCGCCGGATTGCGGAAGACGCGAAATCGCCGGCCGAGAAATTCCTGCCGCCAAACGTTCCGGCCGCCGAACGGCTCGGAATTCTACATTCGCATCCCACTTGGATGGTCGAGCGTTGGCTTTCCCGCTTGGGCGAATCGCGTACGATTGCTCTGCTCGAAGCAAACAATCGCGCGCCGCGCCTGAGCTGCGCGCTGAGCGACGCAGACCGTCGCGACGAGATTTTCCGCGCGCTCGAGAAGGCGGGCCTGCGCATCGAACCCGGACGATTACTGAAGAACGCATTCGCCGTGAGCGGGGCAAGCCCGTCGCAAACGGAAGCCTTTCGTGCGGGGCAAATCTCGATCCAGGACGAAGCGTCGCAGGCGGTTCCCCTGCTGCTCGGCGTTCAGCCGGACGATCGCGTTCTCGATTTGTGCGCCGCGCCGGGCGGAAAGACGCCGGCACTGGTCCGCGCGGCGGGAAGCAAAGGGACCGTCGTAGCGGCCGACCTTCATGCGCACCGCCTTCGCGCGATGGCGGCGCAGTTCAAGCGGCTCGGGCTTATCGGGGTCCGGCTCGTCGATCTCGACGCCGCGCAGCCGCTTCCTTTCCGCGAGCGGTTCGACCGGATTCTTCTCGACGCGCCGTGCTCCGGCACCGGTACGCTCGCCCGGCACCCGGAGATTCGCTGGCGGCTGAGGCCCGAGCAACTCGCCGAATTTCACGCGCTGCAGGTCCGGATGCTCGGAAGCGCGCTGGCGCATCTCGTATCTGGTGGAAGGCTCGTCTATTCGACGTGCTCGATCGAGCCGGAGGAAAATGAGGAGGCCGTTGCGGAAGTTCTGCGCGGCGCCGAGTCGTTTCAGCGCGTTCCGGCGAGCGAGATCGCGCAGGCGCTCGCGCCACATCTTGTTGCCGGAGTGTCTGTGTCCGAGTTGTTCGATGACGCCGGACAGTTCCATACGCTCCCGGGGCGGCAAGAAACCGACGGCTTCTTCGCCGCCGCTTTTCGAGCTTCCTGATCGCCGCCGCCCCATTGCAGGCGAAAGTCCACAGGGATTTCCCCTTGCGCCGCGTTTCCTTCGTGCTAGCGTGATGATGCAATGAAATTCGATATGACGAGCGTCGGGAGTCTGTTCGCAGGGGAGATCGCGGGATGACGCTGCGCGAACGCCTTCAATGGATCCTGCGCATGGCGCTGCTGCTGTTCGTGCTGTCGTCAATTGCGTTCCTGAGCGCGTTGACGGCGATGCGCTTCGCGGTCCAGGGCCGCGAAGTGACCATGCCGGATGTCGTCGGAACCGGCGCCGCCAAGGCGCAACAGATTCTGCGGGGACGCGGCGTGGGAATGAAGATCGAGGACCGGATCTACAGCAGCCTTCCGCTGGATGCGGTCGTGAGGCAAAGCCCGCCTCCGAACATGCGCGTGAAAGTCGGGCAGAATGCGCACGTGGTGCTGAGCCTTGGTCCCCAGAAGGTGACGATTCCGCAACTGGAGGACAGGAGCTTGCGCGCGGCCCAGGTCGAGCTGCTGCGCGGCGGAATGCAACTCGGCGAAGTTTCGAGCGCGTATCTTCCCGGCAGCGCCGAGGACACGGTAATCCAGCAGGATCCGGCGCCGGGCACGACGGACGTCACCAGCCCGCACGTGGACCTGTTCGTGTCGCTCGGGTCGCGGCCGGGGGCTTACTTGATGCCGGAGCTGGTCGGTCTCCCGGTTGCCGAGGCGGAATCGAAATTGAACGCCGCCGGGCTGAAGGTCGCAAAACTCACGCCGTCGCCGGTGCTCGAGGCGGTGCACGGCGCCGTGGTGGGGCAGGCGCCCTCTCGCGGGCAGCGCGTCGACGCGAATACGCCCGTCGAATTGCAGGTGGCGGAATGAAGAAAGCCCCTGCGAAGGCGTGCTAGAATCACCGGGTTCCTTATGACCTACGCACGGATTGAGATCGCCCCGTCCATTCTGGCCGCGGACTTCGCGCGGTTGGGCGAGGAGATGCGCGCGGTCGAACAAGGCGGAGCGGATGTGATCCACGTGGACGTGATGGATGGCCATTTCGTGCCCAACATCTCCATCGGAATCCCCGTCGTGGCGTCGCTGCGCAAGGCAACCCGGCTGCCGCTGGATGTGCATCTGATGATCGAGCAGCCCGAAAAGTACATCGAGGAATTCGTGCGCGCGGGCGCCGATCGCGTCCTGATCCATCAGGAGGCGACGGTGCACCTGGATCGGGCGCTGGCCATGGTTCGGGAGTGCGGAGCGCAAGCGGGCGCAGCCATCAACCCGGCGACGCCGGTGGCGATGCTCACGGAAGTGCTCGACAAGGTGGATACGGTTCTCGTGATGTCCGTGAACCCGGGTTTCGGGGGTCAGAAGTTCATTCCCGGGGCGGTCGAGAAAATCCGGCAACTGAACCAGTGGAGGGCGCGCTATAATGGCGGCTTCCGAATCGAAGTCGACGGGGGCGTGGACGCGGAAAATGCCGCCGAGTTGGCTCAGGCCGGCGCGAACACGTTCGTGGCAGGGACTTCGATTTTCCACACGCCCGATGCGGCCGCGGCGGTACGCGAGATGCGCAAACTTGCGGCCCAGGCTCTAAGCCAGCACGCTTGAGGAAGGGCATCATGGTTGGGTTTCTGATGAGAAAGCGTCACCTTGTGATCGCAGCTCTGGCCGTGTCGCTCGCCGGGTTTCCGTGCATGAGTGCCTACGGACAGAAACCCAAGGTGACAAAAGCCAAGCCCGGGCCAAAGCAGAAGCAGGACAGCGCGGCCGACTCGGCCGAACCCGACAAGGTGCTTTACAACCGTGCCATGAACGACATCAAGCACAGGAAGTACACGGAGGCGCGCCTCAGTTTTCAGACTCTGATCAATACCTACCCGGACAGCGAGTATCTGGCCAAGGCCAAGCTCGGGAGCGCGGATTCCTACTACAACGAGGGCGGCACATCGAACCTCACCCAGGCAGTCGAGGAGTACAAGAATTTTATCGTCTTCTTCCCGTTCCTTGACGAAGCCGCATATGCGCAGATGCAGGTCGGCATGGCCCGCTATCGGATGATGGGAAAGTCGGACCGCGACATCAGTCAGGCCCAGTCAGCCGAGGACGAGTTCCAGGCATTCCTTCTGAAGTATCCGCAGAGCCCGCTCGTGCCGAAAGCGGCCCAGCGTTTGCGCGACGTACAGGAGGTTTTGGCGGACGGCGAGTTCAGGGTCGCGCACTACTACTATGCGAAGCGGGATTTCGCCGCTTCGGCGGCCCGTCTGTTTGAGCTGACCGAGCGATATCCGCTCTACAGCCAAAGCGACGTCGCGCTCGCGATGCTTGGCGACGTCTATATGCGCGCCAAACAGGTATCGAAGAACGAGGATGACAAGAACCACTGGGCCGACCTGGCGGCCAAATGTTACGGACGCATTCTTACGGATTACCCGATGTCGAGTCTCGCGCCCGGGGCGAGGGCGCACCTCAAGTTGCTCGGCATGCCCATTCCTGCGGCCGATCCGGACGCCGTTGCGCGAATGAAGAAGCAGCAGATGTACGAAAAACAACACCGCCAGAACTTCGCGCTGAAGTTTCCACTCGGAATGGTCCAGTCGAGACCCGATGTATCCACCGCGGCTCGCTTCGGCGAGCCGAACCTGAGCCCGCCGGATGACTCGGCTTCGGCGCGAGAAATCTTGAAGCCGGGCGCAGCCGGGCCGACGTTTGACGTGGTCGCGCAGAAGCCGGCGGCCAACGATGGAGGCGCCGATAGCGGCACAGCCACAGGCGGCCCGGTGATCGAAGGCGGGACATCCGAATCCACGGCCGGCGGACCGGCGAACGCCGTCGGCGCAGAGATCATCGCGGCGCCTGCTGCTTCTCCCACGCCTGCGGCGGATCCGCCCGCCGATCCCGCAGCGACAACTCCCGTAGCAACAGCAACGCCCAATCCTGCCCTGGAAAGTACTTCGGCGCAAACGGTCTCGCAGGACGGGGCGTCCCCTGCTCCGACGGCGCCGGCGGCCACGACCAACGGCACCGCTCAAACGAACGCCAAGCCGGCAGCGAGCAAGACTGATCCCAAGAGCGAGTCGACCAGCAAGAAGAAGAAGGGTTTGAAGAAGCTGATTCCCTTTTGACCCCCTGCTAACGACTGAGGCACCGCCGTACCTTGACTCCGTTGACCTCTCCTCGGGGGAATGCTGCAATAGATACTGGGAAAGAGGCAGGCGCTGATACCGCAGGCGCGCCGCCAGAGGACTCTCGTGCCCAGCATCCTGATCGCCGACGACAACACCAATATTCAGAGGATGGTTGCGCTGGCGTTTGAAGACCGCGGCATCAAGGTTGTTTCGGTCGGCAACGGCGAAGCCGCCGTGCGCCGCCTGCCTGATTTGAATCCCGACCTCGTTCTGGCCGACATTTTCATGCCCGTGCGCAACGGTTATGAAGTCTGCGAGTTCGTCAAGAAAGACCAGCGGTTCTCGCACATCCCTGTGATCTTGCTGGTCGGCGCGTTTGATCCGCTCGATGAAAAAGAGGCGCGCCGCGTGGGCGCTGATGGCGTCCTGAAGAAGCCTTTTGTTCCTCCCGACCCGCTCATCGCGATGGTCATCTCCGCACTGGAGAAGAATCCCAGGGTGGTAGCCGAGCTTGCCAAGGCGAAGGCGTCCCTTGAGCCTCACGCGTTGCACGAGGCTGAAGCTCCGGTGAATGCCGTTGTCCCATTTCAAGTTCAGGCCGAGGTGCCGGCCAAGGCGGAGCCGCGGCCGCTGCCTGAGTTTCCCGAGCCGACTCCTGAGGAAGCAGCGCTGGCGTATGGCTTCGGAAAGGGACGGCGCACGCTCGAAGGCGAGGCACACAGGGCCGCGAACGAGCCACAGGAGCCGGTTGCTGAAGCGGGGGAAACCCAAGAAGAGTTCGAGAACGCAGCGACCACGCGCGATTGGCGGCGCAACGCCATGGACTTCGAAATCCCGGCGGAAGCCGCGAACAAGCCGGCGTTCTCTTCGGATCAGGAACTGGAGCCAGTTGCCCTTCCGCCAGAACGGGATCGCGCAACCCAAGTCATCTCCGCTCCGGAGGTGGCTAGAGAAGCAGAGGCAACACCGCAGAACCTGAATCCGCAGCATCCTGCGGAGATGGCCGCGGCCCCGGAGCCGCAAGTTTTCGCCGCCGAGCCTTCCGAGGCTCCTGCGATCGCGCCCGAATCGAATCCGGAGCCGACCACCGCATCCAGAGAGCCGCACTGGATGGACGCGATGGCATCTTCTCCGGCGCAGCAGCCCGCGAGCGAATGGATCACTGCGCTTTCCGAGCCGCAGCCGCGCGCGGAACTCGCGCCGGTGGAGGAATCGCCCACTTCAAGCGAACCGACCGTGGCTTTGGTTGCGAGCCCGTCGGATGACGACCTGTTCTTTGCAGAGGAACCCGCGCCAAGCGAAACCGCGTCAAGCCCCGCTTGGGAGCCGCCTGTCGAGGAAGCAGCCGCCCAGGCATCTCCCCGACAAGCCGAAAACGCCGTTGCGGTCTCCGACCCCGAGGTGATCGCTCAGGCGCCCGAAGTGGACGCCTCGTACCGCGAGCCTGATCTGGTGCAACCTCCGGCCGTGCACGTGATTCCCGAGCCGCTCCTGATTGACGAGGACGAGCCGCAGGGGCCATCGGACTATCTCATGCAACCGCACGAACTTACTCCGTTGCACGCGTTTGAGGTGCCGGTGCCGCCGGTTTCGGAGGAGGCTGTCGCCCACGAGTCCGCCGCGGAAGAGACGTCGGCGATCCGGTCTCTTGAGAATGATTTCGACGAGCGCATTCCGACGGGTCCTCCGCCCGACCGCGCAGGCGCTCGCTGACATTCCGTTCCTTACGCTGCCTCCCGGCTTCGATCCGCACGCGCGTGAAGATATGGCTCCCGATTCGAGCGTAGTCGATGCCGCGGTCCAGAAAATCCTCGAAAGGCTCGAGCCGCAGCTTCACGACATGCTCGCGCAGGGCCTGTTGAAGCCGCTGATCGAGAATCTTCTCCAGCAGGAACTCGCGAAAAAAGAAAAGTAGGCGTCCCCGGTCTTTCGCTCACCCCGCACCACCACCGTCTTTGCATCATTCACTTCCGCTTGCGAGCCGCTTCTTGCGCGTATATGCTGAGCGCCGCCGGATGTAACCTGGGGGGGCCGTTTTCATGAATACGCCAACGATATCTTCTCGCGCGATCGCGCCGAGTTTCGTCCGCTCCAGCGTTGTCTTCTGCGGGGTGGTGTTGCTGATTGGTCTCGCGAGCGCGCCCGTGAAAGCGGCGTCGTGCGAAAGCCTCGTCTCGCTTTCGTTGCCGGACACCACCATTACGATGGCCCAGATCGTGCCCGCAGGAAGCTTCGTGTTGCCACCCGGAACCCCTCCAGGCACCGCCGGGAGCGACTCCGCCACGTTTCGACAACCTGCCGCCGTTTTGCCGCGTGGCGGCTACGTTGAAGCCCACTGCCGACTCGGACATCAAGATCGAGGTGTGGTTGCCGGTCTCCGGCTGGAACGAGAAATTTCAGGCCGTCGGCAACGGCGGCTGGGCCGGCGTCATCAGCTTCGGCGCTCTGGGCTTGGCCGTTGGGCGTGGTTACGCCGCAGGCTCTACCGATACCGGGCACACGGGCGCCAACGGCGTCTTTGCTGTCGGCCACCCGGAAAAGATGGTGGACTACGCCTACCGCTCCGAGCACGAGATGACCGTGAAGGCCAAAGCCATCATTCAAGCGTTTTACGGCAGCGCGCCGCGCCTCTCGTATTGGAACGGATGTTCGACGGGCGGCAAGCAGGCGCTCACGGAAGCGCAGCGATATCCCGGCGACTTGGACGGCATCATCGCCGGCGCGTCCGCGAACTACATGACTCATCTGCAAGCCTCGTCGGTTTGGATTTCGCAGGCCGTGCACAAAAGCCCGGAAAGCGCGATCCCCGCCGAGAAGCTCCCGTTCCTGCACCAGGCCGTGCTGGAAGCTTGCGACGCGCTCGATGGCGTGAAGGACGGTCTCCTCGGGGATCCCCGGCGCTGCCATTTTGATCCAGCCGTGCTTCAGTGCAAGAGCGGCGATGACGCGTCATGCCTCACCGCTCCGCAGGTGGAAGCCGCCAAGAGAATCTATTCGCCGGTGGTGAATCCGCGCACCGGCAAGGAAATCTTTCCCCCTCTCGAGCCGGGCAGCGAGTCTGCATGGGGCTTCCCCCTGAGCAGGCCGCCACTGGTCGCTGTCGATTATTTCAAGTACATCGTGTTCAAGAACCCGGACTACGATTACCTCACCCTGAATTTCGATAGCGACATCGCGCTTGCCGACAAGGTGGACAACGGTCTGAACGACGCCATCAACCCGGATCTCAAACCGTTCTTTGCGCACGGCGGCAAGCTCTTGATGTACCACGGCTGGGCCGATCAACTGATCCCTCCCGAAAACAGCGTCAACTACTACACGAGCGTAGTGAAGGTGGCGGGCGGGACGGCTAAGACGGCGGATCGAGTGCGTCTGTTCATGGTTCCGGGGATGAATCACTGCCGTGGCGGCGAAGGGCCCAACGAGTTCGACGTGGTTGGCGCGATGGAGCAATGGGTCGAGCAGAAGAAAGCCCCCGACGAAATGATCGCCTCGCACCGCACAAAGGGGCAGGTGGATCGCACGCGCCCTCTGTGCCCGTATCCGCAGGTCGCGAAGTACAAGGGCGCCGGCAGCATCGACGAGGCGGCGAACTTCGTCTGCGCAGCCCCATGAGACGAAGCCTCGGTTTTCCTTCGTAGCGGCACAGCATGCTGTGCGCGGCAAACTTTCTTGGCGCGATGCTGTCTATCAACTGACTGCGCGCGCCGAGTCACCTCGAAGCCAACGATATGTTCTCATCCTGCCTCCATTTGACGCCTTGCGCGCCCGCCGCTTATATTGATTGTTTGGCTTCCGCAAGAAATCCGATTCCATAAGGGACAAGTGCCCCAGGAAATCCCCAAGGCTTACGAGCCGCAGGAAATCGAAGAGCGCTGGGCCAAAGCCTGGTTTGACGAGAAACTTTTCCGCGCCGAAAACTCGGGCGACGGCCCCGCATTTTCGATCGCACTGCCGCCGCCGAACGTCACCGGCTCGATCCACATCGGCCACCTTCTCGAACACACGCAGATCGACATGCTGGTGCGCTGGCATCGCATGAAGGGCAACCGCACGCTCTGGCTGCCCGGCATGGACCACGCCGGGATCGCGACGCAGTTCGTCGTGGAGCGCGAGCTGGCCAAGCAGAAGATCCGCCGCCAGGACCTGGGCCGCGAGGAGTTCGAGAAGCGCGTCTGGCAGTGGAAGGCGGAAAGCGGCGGGGTCATCAAGGACCAGATGGTCCGCCTCGGCGCCTCGTGCGATTGGACGCGCGAGCATTTCACCCTCGAGCCCAAGCTCTACCGCGCGGTGCTCGAAGCGTTTCTGCGGCTCTACCGCGAGGGATTGATCTATCGCGGGCGCTACATGGTCAATTGGTGCCCGCGCTGCCAGACGGCGATCAGCGATCTCGAAGTCGTCCATCAGGAGCGCGCCGGGGAAATCTGGAATATCCGCTATCCGATCGCGGGCTCGAAGGAATTTCTGGTCGTCGCCACCACGCGCCCTGAAACGATGCTCGGCGATACGGCCGTCGCGGTGCATCCGGACGATGAGCGCTACCAGCGCTTCGTCGGCAAGACCGTGATGCTGCCTTTGATGAACCGCGAGATTCCGATCATCGTGGACGCGTACGTCGACCGCGAATTCGGCACCGGCGCGGTCAAGATCACGCCCGCGCACGACCCGAACGACTTCGAGGTCGGCAAGCGCCACAATCTGCCCGAAATCGACGTGATGACCAACGACGGGCACATGAACGAAGCCGCGGGAAAGTACGCGGGCCTCGAGCGATTTGCGGCCCGCGCGCGAATCGTCGCCGACCTGCAGGAGTTGGGTCTGCTCGAAGGCGTGAAGGAGCACATGCATGCCGTCGGCGTCTGCGACCGTTGTAAATCCATCGTCGAGCCGCGCATCTCGACGCAGTGGTTCATGAAGATGAAGCCGCTCGCCGAGCCCGCGAAGGAAGTCGTCAACGCGAACCTCATCGAGGTCGTGCCCGATAACCAGCGAACGATTCTGCTGCAATGGCTCGACAACATCCGCGACTGGTGTATCTCGCGCCAGCTCTGGTGGGGCCACCGGATTCCGATCTGGCACTGCGACGGCTGCAAGGAAATGGTTCCGGCAATGGATTCGCGCGTCGAGATTGTCGAAGGTCATGCGCGCGCCGCGAGCCCGCCCGCCACATGCCCGAAGTGCGGCGGCGCGAAGCTCACGCAGGATACCGACGTGCTCGACACGTGGTTCAGCTCCGCCCTGTGGCCCTTTTCGACACTTGGGTGGCCCGACGACACGGAAGACCTGCGCACGTTCTACCCCACTAGCCTGCTGATCAGCGGTTACGACATTCTGTTCTTTTGGGACGCGCGCATGATCATGATGGGCCTGCACCTGACGGCGGGAGCGGAGGCAAGGGATCGGATTCCGTTTCGGCGGCTTTATCTGCACTCGCTCGTGCGCACCGCCGAAGGCGCCAAGATGTCGAAGACCAAGGGTACGGGCGTCGATCCGCTGCAACTGACTGCCCAGTATGGCACCGACGCGCTGCGCTACATGCTCGCGAGCATGTCCGCGCCCGGCACGGACATCGCGCTGGCCGAAGACCGCATCCTCGGTGCGCGCGCCTTCGCGAACAAAATCTGGAATGCGGCTCGCTTTCTGTTTGTCAACCTCGAAAAGGTCGAAGCCAGCGGCTTGACGCTGGAAGAACTGGCCGCGCCGGAGATTCGCGCCAGTGCGCCGTACCCGGTGCCCGGTGAAGGCGCGCTCGCGCACCGCTGGATTTTCTCGCGGCTTGCGGCGGTCGCGGCGCAGGTCGATAGCGCGCTCGAGAGTTTCCGCTTTCACGAAGCCTGCCAGACGATCTACCAGTTCTTCTGGGGTGATTTCTGCGATTGGTACATCGAGTGGGTCAAGCCGCAGCTCGCCGCGGCGGACCGCGAAGTCGCGCTCGCCGCCTGGCGGAATATCTTCGCGGCGCTCGACGCCGCCCTGCGTTTGCTCCATCCGGTGATGCCCTTCCTCACCGAGGAGCTATGGCATCGCCTGCCGCAGCCGGCGGGCGCGCGTTCCATTGCGCTCGACAAATTCCCCGGAGCGCGCGCGGGTTGGGCCGATGTCGCTTCCGACGACGCGATGGCGATCTTGCAGGAGATTGTCGTGGCGGCGCGCAATATCCGCGCCGAAATGAAGGTCGATCCCAAGCGCAAAGTCGCCGCCGATTTCTTTGCGACCGGCTCGATGCGCCGCAATCTCGTCACAGGAAAATATGGACCCTCTTCTGCGCTTGGCCTCGCTGTCCGAGCTTCGCATTGTGCATCGGTGCATCTTGACGCCGAGGGCGGGGCGGTTCGCTCAACTGCCGCATTCGACCTGCGAATCGCCTACGGCGATGCGATCGACAAGACCGCCGAAATCGCGCGCCTGAAGAAAGAAATTGACCGCCTGGCTAAAGACGTCGAATCGAAGCAAAAGCGGCTCTCCGACGAGAGCTTTACAAGCAAGGCTCCTGCAAAGGTCGTCGATGCTCTGCGCGCCACGATGATGGAGCGTCAGCTCGAATACAAAAAACTCCGCGACCGCCTCCAGCAGCTCGAATCCTAATCACGCACTATCCTGCGGATACAAAAGGCGCTATTGAGCTGCAAGCCGCAGCCGCCGCGTGGTGCCGCGGCCCGGCTTGTAGGCTGGGCGGTCGTCGAGTATCCTTCGTGCTCCCTCCCATGGCCACCAAGCGAATGGCGGAACTGCCGGGCACCACCGATCGGCGCATCGACGCGCTGCTGACCCTGCTCGCCGAGAATTCCACGATCGTCATCAGCGGCGCGAAGATCGCCAAGGAAATCGGCGTCACGCGGCAGCGCGTCTGGCGCTGGATGGAGAAGCTGCGCGCCGTGGGTGTGCGCGTAAAGGGCCATCCCCGGACCGGCTATCACATCGAGCGCGTGCCCGGACATCCTGGTCCCGCAGATGCTGAGCCATCGCCTTTACGGGACGCCGTTCGCGCGCCGCATCTATCACTTCTTCAAGACCGATTCGACGAATGCGGTCGCCCTGCGCCTGGGAGAAACGGGCGAGCCGCACGGAACCGTCGTGCTGGCCGAGGAGCAGACGGCCGGCCGCGGGCGCGCGGGCCGCTCGTGGACTTCGGAGAAGTCCGCGGGGATCTATTGCAGCATCCTGCTGCGACCGCCGATCCCAACGGCACTCGCGCCGCTGCTCACCCTGGTTGCCGGGCTTGCGGCACGCGACGCCGCTGCCGAGGATCTCGACTCGCTTCCCGACATTCGCTGGCCCAACGACGTGCTGGTCGGCGGCCGGAAGTTCTGCGGCATCCTCACCGAAATGCACGCGGAGCCTGACCGCATACATTACGCCGTGATCGGCGTCGGCATGAATGTCAATCAGACGAAAATGCCCGCGGACCTCGCAGACATCGCCACGTCGCTGCGGATGGAGACGGGGAAGGTCCATTCGCGCCTCGAGCTGCTGATTCGGTTGCTGCGGCATCTCGACCGCTACTACAATCAGTTTCTGGCGGACGGCGCGTTGCCGATTATTCGCCGGTTCGCGCAAGTGTCCAGCTATTACGAAGGGAAGCGCGTGCGGATCACGACCGCCGGGGAAAACTTTACCGGCACGACGGCCGGACTCGAGCCGAGCGGCGTCCTGCGCGTTGCGCGCGACGACGGACGCGGGATCGAAGCCGTGCTTTCGGGCGACGTCGCGGAGGCGTCCTGATGCTTTTGGCGCTCGATGCGGGCAACAGCAACACGGTCCTGGGCGTGTTTCGCGGCCACGAGCTCGTCGCGCACTGGCGGCTGACAACGGCGCGCAATCAGACCGTCGACGAATACGGTATCCTCACGCGCAACCTGTTCTCGCTGGCGGGCCTCGAGCCCGGCGAGATCGGCGGCGTCATCATCAGCTCGGTCGTGCCACCCCTGAATGCGACGCTCGCGGGCATGGCCGAGCGGTATTTCGATCGCAAGGCGCTGTTCGTCGAGCCGGGGATCAAGACGGGTATGCCGGTGCTCGTCGATAACCCGCTCGAGGTGGGCGCGGATCGCATCGTCAATGGCGTCGCTGCGTTCCAGGAGTATGGCGGCCCCGTGATCGTGATCGATTTCGGCACGGCGATCACCTTCGACGTAATCTCCGCCAAAGGCGAATATCTCGGCGGTATCATCGCTCCGGGAATCGGCATTTCCGCGGAGGCGCTCTACACCCACGCCGCCCGCCTTCCGCGCGTCGAGATAAAAGACCCGGGCCGGGTGATCGGCTTAAACACCGTGGAGCATATGCAGGCGGGCCTCTATTACGGTACGGTCGATATGGTCGACGGCCTGGTCAGTCGCATCAAGAACCAATTAGCCGTCCCCGCGAAGGTGGTTGCCACGGGCGGGCAGGCTACGCTTGTGGCGCGGGGCTCGAAGCACATCGAGCACACCGATGAGTTCCTTACGTTGAAAGGTCTGCGCATCATCTGGGATCGGAACCAGACCGGCGCGCATGAGCGAACCGCCACCTCGCAGAAAAAAACTTCCAGCAAGGTTGCGCGTTAGGACCGCAATGGCAACCCGTCCCGCAGCCGCCATGGAATCCTTCAATTATTTCAATTACTTCACGGAGATCGAGGAATATTTCTGGCGGAAGCGCGGCGCGCATCTGCTGGTGTCGCCTCTCGATTGGGCGATTGTCGAAACCTGGCAGAAGGCGGGAATTCCGCTCGGGGCGGTGCTCAAAGGGATCGACCGCGCCTTTGAAAGCTGGGGGAGGTCGCGGCGCGCGGCGGGCGGGCGGCAACTGAAGAGTCTCGCGTACTGCGTCGATGCCGTGCTCGACGCCGCGGCCGAAGCGCAGGAGGCCGTCGCTGGCAGCGGCCCTGAAGTGAAAGCGGCCCGTCCGGCGGCGGAGCCTTTCTCGCGCGACGAGCTGAAGAAATACCTCGCGCGCAACGCGGCGCGCGTGCGCGTGGCGTCCGAGAAACAGCGGACCACTCACCCCGCGCTGGCGTCCCGTTTGGAAGAAACAGCCGAGCGCCTCGACGAAGTCCTGCCGCTCGTCGATTCGCCCGGCCCGCTCGATCTGGAGGATCTCGAGCGGCGACTGACCGTGCTGGAAGAAAAATTGACCGCGGCTCTCTCCGCTGACGCGGATGAGGAGGCCATGCTCGCGATCCGCCGCGAGATGGACCGGTCGCTCGCGCCCTACCGGCGCAAAATGTCTGTCGGGCAGCTCGCGCAGCTCGAGCGCCAGTACGTGCAGAAGCGGCTGTTCGAGCAGTCTGACTTGCCCCGCCTGAGCCTTTTCTATCTCACGTGAGCGCGGCGCGGACGCTTGCGTCCCCGGCACAATGGAAATCACAATCGAAAAGCTGATCTACGGCGGCGAAGGCCTGGCGCATCATGATGGTTCGACGGTCTTCGTACCCTTCGTGCTCCCGGCGGAGCGAGTTTCCGCCACGCCGGTTGAGCAAAAGAAAAAGTTCGTGCGCGCGCGCGTCGAGCGGCTCATCGAGCCTTCGCCGGAACGAGCCACCCCGCGCTGTCCGCACTTCGGCGTCTGCGGCGGCTGCGATTACCAGCACATCCCGTACGACGCGCAGCTCAAATACAAAAGCGACATCCTCCGCGAGACGCTGCGACGGCTCGGTCGAGTGGAATGGCCGGGCGAGATCGCGGCGCACGGATCGCCGCCCTGGGCCTATCGCAATCGCGCGCAGTGGAAGATTCGCTCGCTTGAAAGCGGCGGTGCGGACAAACTCGGAATCGGTTATTTCCGCGCGAACTCAACGGCTCTTTGCGCAGTGGAAGATTGCTCGATTCTTTCGCCCCTCCTGCTGAAGACCCTGCTCGCGCTGCGCAAGGCACTGGCGGAAGGAGCGCTTCCGCGCCAACTGCGCGAGATCGAGGCATTCGCCGACGCGAACGACTCCAAGCTGTTGCTGACGGCCACATTTGCCGGCTTCCCTGCGCGCGCCGCCGACTTGGCCAAGACGATTCGGGCAATTCTGCCGGAGACCGCCAGCCTGCTTTTCCACGATCCGGGCCGCGAGCGAATGGAATTGGACGGCCCGGGCTTCATTGAATACGAAGCCGCCGCTTCAACCTATCGCGTAGGCCACTTTTCGTTTTTCCAGGTGAATCGCTTCCTCTGCGACGATCTGGCTCGACATGTGGCCGAGAACGAAGCTGGGAGCCTTGCGCTCGACCTCTTTGCGGGAGTGGGACTGTTCTCGGTGCCGCTTGCGAAGCAATTCGAGCACGTGGTGGCCGTCGAGTCGAATCCCGCGGCGGCGCGGGATCTGGAGGTAAATTGCCGCGCCGGCGGCGGCCGCATCGAGGTCCGGGCGGCGGATGTCGAGCCGTTTCTTGAAAAATACAAAGGCAAGCCCGATCTCGTGGTTCTCGATCCTCCGCGAGCGGGCATCACTCCGGGCGCGGCCAAGCGCCTTTTGCGCCTTTCGCCTGAGCGCATTGTTTACATTTCGTGCGAGCCGCCGGCGCTGGCGCGCGATCTCGCGGCGCTCGTGCAGGGTGGTTACGAAATTTCCGGAATCCACTTGTTCGATCTTTTCCCCCAGACGTTTCACATGGAGACGGTGGTCCGGCTCCGCAGGCGCTCATGAAACTGCCCGCGCTATGGATCGTCGTGGCGTTTGCCGCCGGCGCTGCGGTCTCGAACCGCTGGCCTGGGGCACTGCATCTATGGCTCGCCGCGGCTCTCGGCGCGATCGTGCTGGGCGCGCTCCTTCTGTGGCGCGCCCGCCTTGCCGTGGCGTGGACGTTCGCTCTGCTCGCATGGATCGCGCTCGGCGGATTGGCGGCCGGCATCGAGCGCGCCGCGGTTCCCGCGAACCACGTCACGCGGCTCATCGCGGCGGGACGCCTGGACACGAGCCAGCCGCTGCGCTGGCGCGGGCGCTTGCGCGAAGATCCCATGGCCCTGCCGTGGGGACGCCGCTATCAGGTCGACCTGGAACAAGTTGAAGTAGCGGACGCCTACATGCCCGCCCGCGGCGGGCTGCGCGTGAATGTGTACCGTGCGGAGCACGAAGCGGGCGCGCCGGCGAATCTGCGCGCGGGAGATCGCGTCGAAGCGCTCGTGAAGGCGCGGCCGCCTCGCAATTTCCTCGATCCCGGAGCCTTCGATGAGCGTGGTTATCTGGCGCGCCAAGGAGTCGATCTGATCGGGTCGCTGCGTAGCGGCGAATTGCTGCAACTGATCGAGCGCCCGCGGCCAACCTTCTCGCATCGTCTTGCACGGGCGCGCGGCACTCTGCTCGCGCGGCTCGACGATCTCTACGCGGGTCAACCGGAGCGTGCGGCCGTGTTGCGGGCTATGCTGCTCGGCGACCGCAGCTTCGTCGATTCCCAGGTCGTCACCGCATTTCAAAAGACCGGGGTCTATCACGTCCTCGTCGTGGCCGGATTGCACGTGGGCGCGCTCGTGGTGTTCCTGTTCTGGTTTTGCCGCAGACTGCGGTTCACGATCGGCGTCACGAGCGTGGTGACGATAGCCGGTCTCGCGGCTTATGTCGGCGTGGTGCAGGACCGTCCACCGATTCTTCGCGCCGCGCTGATGGCCGCCCTCTATTTGTGCGCGCGCCCGCTCTTCCGTCGCGTCGAGCTGCTCAACACCGTGGCGCTTGCGGCTCTCGTGCTTCTGGTCTGGCGCCCGTCGTCGCTCGCGGATTCAAGCTTCCAGCTCTCTTTCCTCGCCGTGTGCGTGATCGCGGGCCTTGCGGTGCCATGGATGGAGCGCACCAGCGCGCCGTATCGCGCCGGGCTCCGGCATCTCGGCGATGTCACGCGCGACGGCGTGCATCCCCCGAAGGTCGCGCAGTTCCGGATCGACGCGCGCGCCGCCGCGCAGCGAATCGCCTCGCGGTTGCCGCCATGGCTAGCTCCGCGCGCGAGTCTCTTCGTGACCGCGCCGGTTCGGGTCGGGCTGCGATTGTGGGAGATCGTGCTGCTGTCTTTGGTGATTCAGTGGGGAATGATTCCGCTCATGGCGCGGGATTTTCATCGCGTGAGTCTGACGGGGCCTTTGAGCAACGTTCCGGCGGTGGTCTTGACCGGACTGATCGTGCCGCTTGGTTTCTTGACGCTGGTTGCGACGTTCGTGTGGGCGCGGCTGGCCCTGGCGCTTGGCAAGGTCCTCGGATACTGCGCGGGGATGCTGCTCGCGACCGTTGATTGGTTCGGCAGGCTGCCTCACGCGTCATATCGAATTCCCGAGCCGCCGATCTGGCTGTTGCTCGCGTTCTTCGCCGCGCTCGTTTTCCTGGTGATGGCGGTGCGCGCCGCCGCGGCCCGCCGGATGAATCGAATCGCGAGGCGCCAACTGCCGCCGCCCATTGCGCCGGCGGAGTGGATATCCGCTTTGGCTTTGGCCGCTCTCACCGTTCTCGTCGCGTGGCATCCGTTTCCGCCCGGGATCGAGCGCGGCAGGCTCGAAGTGAGCGTTCTCGATGTGGGGCAGGGTGATTCGATCTTCGTCGCGTTTCCCGACGGCCGCACGATGTTGATTGACGGCGGCGGCCTTGCCGGCTCGGAGTGGGTGGGCGGGTATCGCTCGGGCACGGACGTCGGAGAAGAGGTCGTGTCGCCGTATCTATGGTCGCGGGGACTGAAGCGGATCGACGTGGTCGCGCTCACGCACGCCCATCACGATCATATCGACGGTCTGCGCAGCGTGCTGGAGAACTTCCGCGTTGGCGAGTTGTGGATCGGACGGGACGAACAAACGCCCGCGTTCAAGAGCTTGCTCGCCGAGGCGCGTTCGCGCGGCATCCCCATCGTGCACCAGGCGGAAGGCGGAGAATTCGATTGGGATGGCGTCCGTGGCCAGGTTTTATGGCCGCCCGATCCGGGGCCTGTGGATGAAGCGTCCAATGACGACTCGCTCGTCCTGCGGTTCTCGGATGGCCGAGTGCGCTTCCTGCTGTCCGGCGACATCGAGCAGCACGTCGAGGAAAAACTCGTGGCGGAGCATGCACCCCTCGCGGCCGATTTCCTGAAAGTGCCGCACCACGGGAGCAAGACGTCTTCAACGGAAGCATTCCTCGATGCCGTTGCCCCGCGGGTGGCGGCCGTATCGGTTGGCGAAGGGAATGCGTTCGGGCATCCGTCGGACGACGTGATCGAGCGCTACGAACATTCCGGAGTGCGATTGCTGCGCACGGACCGCGATGGCGCCGTCACTGCCGTCACGGACGGACAGAATCTTTCGGTACATTCGTACGTCGAGCAATAATCCGAATCCCGTCCGCGCAGATTAGCCTATCTTCACCATCCGGTCGGCTGCTTGTACGGCAGTGCCAATTGGACACCTTCGACCTGGCGTATCTTGCCGTTCTGAATCTTGAAAAACTCCGCCACTTCGACGCTGAACGGCCTTTTCGCAGAGGGCGGCATGTCGATTTGCCCGATGCCCGGCACGTCGGCTGACAGTACCGTTCCCGGATGATTGAACATGAAGAAGCCGAACACAATCCCCATTTTCTCGTCTACGATCAGGAAGCGCCGCGGGTTGACGGATTTAATGTACGCCCAGATCTTTGTATTCATGTTCTCGCGGCATCCCATTCCCGCGGGATTGAAGTTGCCGTGCCCCCAGCCTTCGTTGTAGGAGGGATTGTTGGTGTCCTGCGTGCCGTCCAGGATTCGGTTGCACTTCTCGTCGAACGGGACCATGTCGCCGGAAACATGCACGATACCTTCGAAATACTGGTTCCCGTCCCTGAGCATCTCGGCCCGCGGCGTTCGCTCCGAAGTAGTGAGAGGTTGCAGCCAGACAGGGTTTGGCTGGCCCAGTTTCTCCAGGTTCTGAGCGGGCTCCGCACCTCGACGAACGATCGTCTCGACCTCCGTGATCTTCCGGTCCACAACCTTCAGGCGAAGCACGAAGATCGCCGGCGTGCCGTTCTCCCGGATGGTCACCTCACATCCGACTTGCCCGGCTTGAGGGTCGGCGAAGTGGATCTTGTAGATGCCCATGCCGCTGATTGTGCCCCAGAGAGCGTCGCCGAGCTTCAGCGGGATGGTGTTTTCCGTGAACTTGACGTGGGCCGCGACGGGCAGCGAGCTCGGATCGTGTGCGATCAGAGCCGCCAGATATTGGTCAACGAAGCCGGTCAAGCAAGCGTAGTCGCAACCTTTCGCAGCAGCACTCTGCGGCTCGCCGTTGCCGCCGGTCGCTCCGCCAGCGGGCGCGGCCCAGGCGCCCAGGATCAAAGCTCCGAAGATCAAAGCCCCCATCGCAGCGATCCCCCCTAGTTTTGTTCGCATGCCCTATCCCCCTTATTGTGTTGCGATTGTACGCGGCCCCCAGGAATTCGAAATGCGGCCCCCGAGTACTATTGTGCGCCTGCGAGCGCGAGTCCATAATATTTGTAGTTCGGCCTCGGCCACGATGGAAACCACGCACCAAATTGCGGCGTTCTCGCCGACTCAGGAAGAAATCGACGAGGAAAGCCGTCGCATCCGGCGCCTGCGGATTCTGGTTCGCCTCACGCTCGATACGATCGCCCAAGGCGACCTTTCCGCCGAAGAAGCTGCCGGCATGGTTGCCGCCACGCGTCGCGCCGCGCTCGAAATGTTTCCCGGCAAGGAGCGCGCGTTCGATCTCATCTACAGGCCGCAGTTTCAGCGCATGATGCACGCCGTGTATCGCCTTCAGTAGCCGAAGCGCGCGCGAATCCACATCCGCAGCCAAACGACTCCCACTCCCGCAATCGTTCCGATCAGCGCCTTATATTCGCGGTTGCGGCGGTACTGTTCCCAGGAAAACTTTGTAGCGCTCTCGGTTGACGCGCCGGTGAAGCGCGGGAAGAAGAACGGAACGCGCGTGGCGTACGCGTCGAATACCGCACCGAAGCGCCGATGGAGGTCTTCCGCTTCGTTGCGCATCACCGCGTAGTAGAAGACCGCGAAGTACACAACCACAAGCAGACCGGCCCACCAGGACCAGCCCGCGATCGCGAACCCGCCCGCGAGCAAAGCGCTGCCGAGATAGAGCGGGTTGCGCGTATGCGCGTAGGGGCCCGTGGTGGCGAGCTCGCGGTCCTTGCGCAGATGGCCGGACGCGGCGCCGCGAACGAACAGCCCGAGCGCCGCCACGATTCCGCCGATCAGAATCGAACGCGGAGTCGGGTTGGCGAGCGCCAGATAGACGGCCGCGACGGGATAGCCCGCGCGGACGCGCCAGCGCATCCAGAACTTTCTCGGCGCGCTCACGAAGCGGTTCCCCACCGGCACGCGATTGCGTTGGCGACTTGTTGTACCGTGACCGACAGCATGGCAGGCGAATACGCCCTGCCGCGGCGATAGGTGGTCTCGCAGTCGCGCGGATTACGCAGGACGATATCGCGCGACGAACCGGATGAGTAAGGGCCGTTGCGCGAAGGATCCGTGGGGCCGAAGAGTCCGACGACGGGTGTGCCGAGCGCGGAGGCGAGATGCAGCGGGCCCGTGTCCGCGGAAACGACAAACCTGGCGCGCCGCATGAGCGCCATCAACGGACCCAGGTCCAGCGCGATGGCCACCGGCGCCGGATTGCCGGCAGTCTCCACCACCTTGCGCGCGAGATCTTCCTCGCCGGGGCCGAACGTGACAACGCCGCGCCAGCCGTAGCGTTGGGCGAGATCGCGGTACAGCTCTCCATAGCGCTCGGCCGGCCAGCATTTCGAAAGCCAGCCTCCACCGGGATTCAGGACGAAAAAATGGCCGAGGTTGTGTTCCGCCAACTCGCGCGCGGCGCGCTCCTCATCCGCCGCGCAAAGGGTGAGCGGGAAGCGCGGCGGTGACTTTCTCGCGCCCGCAGCCTCGGCGAGCGTGAGATTGTGCTCCACCTTGTGAGCGCCGCGCGGATTGAGACGGTCGGTGTAGAACCGCGAGGCCAGACCTTCGCGCGCGTAGCTGCTCTGGAACCCGATGCGGCGCGGCGCACCCGACGCGAATGCCAGCAGAGCCGATTTGTACAGCCCCTGGAAATCGATCGCGCAGGAGTATTTTGCCGCGCGCAGTTGTCGCACCGTAGCCGTGATTCCTCCGGCGCTCTTGCGATCGACTGAGACGACCTCGTTGAGATCGGGATTTCCTTCGAGGAGCCGGGCCCAGCGTGACTCAATGGCCCAGTCGATGCGAGCCTCCGGAAATGTGTCGCGCAGCGCGGAAGCGGCCGGAATGGCATGGATGACGTCGCCCATTGAACCGAGCCTGACGAGCAGGAACCGCGGCTCAGCCATCGCTCTGCCGCCGCAGGCGCGCCAGGAGGTCGCGCGTCGAATGTTGCTTGGGATCGCCGACGATGGCCACGCGAATGCCGAGGAGCGCCGCAAGGTCGCGTTCGGGGACGGAGTCCGGCGTGTAATCGGTGCCCTTCGCGTGAACATCGGGCTGGAACTCGCGAAGCAGCGGTTTGACGTCGAGTTCGTCGAAAAGAATCACGTAGCTGACGGCTGCGAGCGCCGCGACCAGCGCCGCGCGCGCCCGCTCCGTGAGGATCGGGCGGCCCTCGCCTTTGAGTCTTCTCGCGCTGGCGTCGGAGTTGATGCCCACGACGAGAACGTCGCCTTCCGCGCGCGCCGCTTGCAGGTAGCGGATATGGCCGACGTGGAGGAGATCGAAGACACCGTTTGCAAAGACGATCGTGCGGCTCGCGCGGCGATGCTCCTCGAGCACTTCGTGAAGGCCGTGGCGGGAGAGGATTTTTTCGCGCGTATCCATTCGATTGTTTCGATTGTTGGCGATTGCGGCGAGTCCCGCGAGCCTACCGCTGTGCCGTCGCCTCGCGGCGGAGCGCGGCCTCGAGTTCCGCGCGCGTGACGGTGGCCGTGCGGCGCTTCATCACCACGATTCCGCCCGCGTAATTTGCCAGGTGCGCTGCTTCGAGGCACGACGCGCCGGCAGCGAGCGCAAGTGTAAAGACGGCGATCACCGTGTCGCCCGCGCCGGTAACGTCAACGGGCGCATCGGAGCCAAAAATCGGAATGTGTCGCACCGGAGGCAAGGTTTCTCGCGCGCCCGGCGCCTCGCGGTCGAAGACGGCCATGCCATCCTTGCCCCGCGTCACGACGAGAGACGCCAGGCCCAGATCGCGCAGCGCCCGTTGCCCCAGCTCCTCGAGTTTCCCCATATCCGTCCCAATGCGCGCCTGGTAGGCAGCTTCGAGTTCAGGCTCATTCGGAGTCGCGGCGGTGACGCCCGCGTCCCGGTAATCGAGCAGCCGGAAGCGCGAATCGAGAGTGATGCATTTCGCGCGAAGCTCGCGAACGAGCGAGGGAGTCGCGGCGCCCAGGCCGTAGTCGGAAACGAGCACGGCGGCGGCCCTGCGCGCGATCGGCCGCGCCCTGCGCGCGACCGCGTCCTGGGCACTCTGGGGAAGCGGCCCCGGCGGCTCGCGGTCCACCCGCAATACCTGCTGCTCGGTCGTGTGCGTCCATCCGGCGAGAAAACGCGTCTTCGTGGTCGTAACCCAGTCGCGGGCGCGCAAGATGCGCGAGGTATCCACGCGTTTGCGGCGGAAATAGTCGAGAAGCGCGCGGCCGCCTTCGTCATCGCCCACGACGCCGACCGGCAGGACCCGTGCGCCCAGGTCCGCGAGGTTGTTCACGGCGTTCGCGGCGCCGCCCGGATAGAGCTCGCTTGCACGGCGGCGCAGGATCAACACCGGCGCCTCGCGCGAGACGCGCGAGATTTCGCTGGAAACGAACTCGTCGAGAACGAAATCGCCGACCACGCAGATCGTCTGGCGCGCGAACGCGCCCACGATATCGAGCAGCCGTGTAAGGTCGACGCTGGCGTCCGCCGTGCGTCCTGCAGCGGGTCTTGTCTTGCGCTTTCCTCTCTTGCGGGCGGGGCTCAAGCACTCTCCTATGTGTGGCGCGCGCTTGCCGCGCGAAACGGTATCACAGCGGCGCTCGGAGCGGCAATCACGCGGCGAAAGTCGCCCCGCTTCGCCCGAATCATTTCCCTGACCGGGCGGCTGATTGCGCGATCGTCATGACCGCGTGCCAGAACTCGTCTTCACGGCCGATGCGCATTGTGATGCGGCAGTACCGGATGTCGAGCGGGCGCCACTTCACGCCGGAGAGATTGAACACGTCCTTCTCCGTGCAGATCAGGCTGTCCGCGCCCGCGGCGTGAGCTTTTTCCCCGATCGTGTCCAGGTCGTGCTGCAGGTAACGGTGGTGATCCGGGAAGAACCGGTGCCCGGCGACCTGGAAGCCCCAGTCCCGGACGTCCGCCAGAAACGCGGACGGGTTGCCGATGGCGCAGAAGGCGAAGAAGCGGTGCGCGCGGGCATCCGCGTCCGGCTCTCCGGGATACCCGCCGCGGAGGATGCGGACCGAGTCGAGCTGAGGACGCGCGTAGAAGATCGGCGCGTCGGAATCGCTTCGGATGGCGGCTTCGACGGCCGGGGCGTGTTCGCTCCGCGTGATGACCACGATATCCGCGCGCGAGAGGGCGGATCGCGGTTCGCGCAGCCGCCCCGAGGGAAGCAGGTGGCCGCCGCCGAAGGGATTTGCCGCGTCGACCAAGACGATGTCGACATTGCGGGCGAGCCGCAGGTGTTGGAAGCCGTCGTCCAGGACGAACCACTCAACGCCGCGTTGCGCAAGCTCGCGGCCACGCGCAAGGCGATCCGCGCCCACGCCAAAAGCGGCGCGATCGCCCAGTCGTTGCTTCATCACTTGCACTTCGTCGCTGGTCGAGCCGCCCGGCAGGAGTTTGCCGCGATAGCCGCGCGTGAGGATTCCCACACTTTTTCCTTCCGTGAGCAGGCGCTGCGCGATCCACAGGACCATGGGCGTCTTGCCCGTGCCGCCGGTCGTGAGATTGCCGACGCTTATGACGATGCCCTCGATGTGCTTTTGCCTCAGAATTCCGCGCCGATAGGCGAGCGCGCGGAAAAGTACGAAAGCGCCGTAAGGCAGCACCAATGGCCACAATAGCCAGAGGAGCGCTTCGCTAAGCGTCACACCGGGCTTCCTTGCTCGCCGAGCACCGATCCGATGCGCTCGAGCGAGCGCCTTGTTGCGCCGCGGTTCCGCTCGGAGAGTTTGAGAGCGGCTTGGCCCATGCGTTCCCGCAGCGCGCTGTTTTCGATGAGTTGCACCCACACCTTCCCGAGCTGCATGCCGTTGGACACTTGTATTCCGGCCTGCGCTGCGAGGAACTGCGCCGCCATTTCGCGGAAGTTTTCCATCGACATGCCGAACACCGGTGGCTTTGCGAACCATGCCGGCTCGAGGATGTTGTGGCCGCCCGCCGGAACCAGCGAGCCGCCGACGAAGGTCGCGTCCGCCAGCAGGTACAGTCCCGCCAGTTCCCCGATCGAGTCGAGCACAAGAACGTCGGTGTTTTCGTCGAGCGCCACATCGAGGTCCAGGCGGCTGCGGCGAATCACGTTCCAGCCGCCGGAAGCTGCGATGCTTGCCGCCGCGTCGAACCGGTCTGGCTTGCGCGGGGCGAGAACGAGCAACGCGTGGCGCCACTTGCGCTGCACCACGTCGTATGCGGCGAGCACGGCTTCCTCTTCCTGCGCGACCACGCTGCCCGCAACCAGCACCGGCCAGCGCTCCTGCCGGCGGACTTGATCTTCGAGCCAGACTCCGAAGCGGCTCACGTCCGGCTGCTCGCCGTCGTATTTCAGGTTGCCGGTCACCTCCACGCGGCCTTCCGGCGCCCCCATCTCATCGAGGCGCGCGGCATCCTCGGGCGTCTGCGCCAGGAAAAGCTCTGCGTCCCGCAAGCACGCGGGCGAAAAACCCGTCGACGAAAAACTTCCACCGGTTGTAGCGCGCGAAGGATTTCTCGGAGATGCGCGCATTCGCGAAGATCACAGGCACGTTCCGTTGGCGCGCCTCCCGCAGGAAATTCGGCCAGATTTCGGTCTCCATCACGATTACGAGCGCGGGACGCATCGCCCGCAGGGCCCGGCGAACCGGGACGATCCAATCCAGCGGAAAGTAAAAGATGCCGTCCGCAGCTTGCAGACGCTCGCGCGCCAGGCGCTGGCCCGTCTCGGTCGTCGTCGAAACGAACACGGCGCGGTCCGGAAAGCGCTGTTTCAAACCTTCGACGAGCGGTTTCGCGGCGAGCACTTCGCCGACCGACACGGCATGAATCCAGATGGGGCGCAGTAAAGCGCTTTCGGCCGGGCGTTTTGCGCCTGCGCGAAAGAGAATCTCCGGCGGCAGGTTGCCGAGGCGCTCCCGCAAAGCGCGCGACGGCTCGCCGCGGCGCCATCCGCGTAGGGCGTAGTAGGGCACGAGCAGGAACATGCCCACCGCCGTAAGGACGCGATAGAAAAAGTACATGAGAAGAAGGAACGCGCCCCGCGATGGATCTCGACCGCGGCCTAAATCATATTCCGGCGCGCAGAGCCTGTAGTATAGCGTGACCGTCAAAATTTGGCCGGACCGCTGGCGCGTCGAGAGGCGCGCAGGCGGCAAGTAAGAAATCGCTGTGGCGTTGCTATGGCTTGTTGTTCCGCGTCAGATAGGCCGCGATCGCGTCCAGGTCGGCATCGCTGATTTCCGTCTTGCGGAACGTCGGCATGAACAGCACGCCGTGGCGAACAAAAGTCTTGATCACCGGAGCGGTCAGGTCCGTGCGTTCTTCGAGCACGGCCGGTTTTTGACCGCGCGCCCTCAGCGAGTCCGTGCCGGGCTTCCCGCTGCCGGTGCCATGGCAGGGAAAGCACCACTTGTCGTACACCTTGTGTCCCCGCTCGATCTGCGCGTCATCCGGAGCGGCGAATGCCGATGCGGCAAAGGCCAAACTCAACAGGACTAAGCCGGCGGCTCTCGCGTTTTTCATGCCTGTGCCTTTCGGAGGTGTTTTGGCCAAATGCCGCACTTCCCTGGCGACAGGATCCCGTTTGGGTCCACCGCGTCCTTGATCGTTTCATGGAAACGCCGCAGCGCGTGGTTGTTGTAGGAGTAGGCGTTCATCACCGTTTCCATGAAGGCCGTGTGCGTCCGGTATTCTCCCCAGCCATGTTCGGCTGCCACCTGGACGATGCGTTTGAAGTTTTCCCGATTCTTCCGGTTTTTTTCAATGTCGTGCTCGATGGGAAACCCGAAAAGCACGAGAAAGCACCGCGGATAGTTGGACGAAGGGCCCAGGAAAAACATTGGGCCCATGGGTAAGCCCATTTCCTTGTATGCCTGGCTAAATACCTGCTGCGCTTCGAGCACAGCCTCGCCGGTCATCGGGATGATCGGCGAGAACCATACGTGTCCTTCGCTCCGCGCCCCGCCAACCCCGAATACGGAGAGGCTGGGTACGCCGATGGCCACCCCACCGGGAAACTGCTGTTCCAAATCCTTGGGGTCCATGGGGAAACGGCGCGTTGCTCCTTCCTGAAACTTAGCCCCGGCGATGGCTGAAAATCTCTCCTTCGCATATTCCCACTGCGCGGCGACAACTTTCGCCGGCCCATAGAACGGCAGCTCAATGCTCCAGTAGCCCATGTTTTTGTCCTGGGCGTATTGCTCCAATTCCTGCGTCGAGGCGCCACCGGGTTTTGCACGCAGCGCCGCGAGCGCCGGATCGCGAACAAAATTCAGAGGGCTCGCCACGCTGGTCGTGCCCAGGACGATGCTGGAGTTCATCAGGTACGCCAGATTGGCGACGAGGGGAATCAGATCGTCGTGTTTTGGCACACTAATCGTGCCGGTCATGTAGGCTTCCGGCTCGGGAAACAGCCAAAAACCCATCTTCGTAACCACGCCCAGACTGGATTGCGAAAACATCCCATCGACGTACGGACCGAACCCGTACCGGTATTGCTGCCAGGTCTTGGAACCCGGCAGCGCGCCCATGCCCGTGCGCATCACCTCGCCATTGGGTAAGACGATCTCCATTCCGCAATGCGCGTCGAAGTGGTCGCGCATCGGCGTGCGTCCACCGCCCCGATCCACGGCGTTGCCGATCAAACTGCCCCAGCCGGGATCGGCAGGGTCGATCCACACTTTGAGCTCTTTCTCCTGAATGTATCGATAGAGGTCGAAGTAGCTGACGCCGGGCTCGACGAGCGCGTAGTGGTTCTTCTCATTGACCTCGAGGATTCTGTCCATCCGCTTGAGGTCGAGCATGACGCTGCCGCCCAAAAGAGGCGCAGCGCCGCCGTATCCGAGATTCTTGCCGGTCGAAATCGTCCAGAGCGGAATTTTGTGGGCGTTGGCGATCTTGACGACCGCCTGCACCTGCTCGACGCCGTCCGGGGCAACGGCTGCGGAAGGGATCGGCTCCTCGGTTTCGTGCCAGAAAGGCGAATAGGAGTCGCGATAAAGATCGACGTCCTCATCGGATGTAAACACCCACTCCTTGCCGACGGCCTCTTCGAATTGCTTGAGTGCGTCGGCAAAATCATGGGGACTCACGCCCGGCGGAACTCTCATCCCAAGCTCCTGTCTCGCTACGGCTTGTTGTTGCGCGCAAGATACGCCGCGATCGCGTTCAAGTCCGCGTCGCTGATTTCCGTCTTGCGGAAAAATGGCATCACCGTCACGCCGTTCCGAACGGTCATCTTGACGAATTCAGCGGTCAAGTCTGTGCGCTTATCCAGCAGGGCGGGCACGGCCCCTTTGTACTTGGCTTGCAGCGCCAGCGTGCCGGGTTTTCCAACGCCTTCGCCGTGACACGCGGAGCAGAACCTTTGGTATTCCACGTAGCCTTTAGGCTGGCCTTGGCCCGAGACTGTCGCCGGAGTCCACGACGAGGTTATCCTTTGCTCCTGTGCCCCAACTGCCTTTGCGGCGAAGATCACAAAAAGCGCCACAGCCAGTGTAATCGCTGCCTTGCTCATGATTTGGTCTCCCTCAGATGCTTCGGCCAGATGCCGTACCTGCCGGCGGAAATGATCCCGTTTGGATCGACGGCGTCCTTCAGCGTTTCGTGAAATCGCAGGAGTGCGTGGTTGTTGAAGGAGTATGTGTTCATCACGTCGCCCTGGTAAGCAGGCGCCGTGCGATATTCTCCCCAACCGTGTTCCGCCGCGATTTCAACCAGGCGTCTGAAGGACGCGCGGTTTTTCTTGTTCGTCTCCGGGTCGTGCGTGATCGGGAAACCGAAAAGAAAGATGAACGCTCTTTCCCAGTAGCCCGTGGGCAGGCTGAACGTGGGAACAGGCAGCCCGAGTTCCCTCGCGGCCTGGGCGAACACCCGATTCGCTTCGAAGATTGCCTCGCCAGTCCGTGGAATGATCGGCGAGAACCACACGTGCCCGTTCGTGGGCGTCGGATTGGCGTCCGACCGCGCGCCGATGGAAAACATTCGCAGGCTGGGTATGCCGAATTGCGGCACATTCACCTTTTCGCGCTGCTCGGGAGTGAGCGGAATCTTGAGCGCTTCTCCGTCCACGAATTTCGCTCCCGGTATCGCGGAGAATTTTTCTTTTGCGAATTCCCAATTTGCCGCGTTGGCTTTTTCCGCCCCGTAAAAGGAAAGCGTGCAGCTCCAGTAGCTGGTGCCCTTCCTCTCGGCGTACTGCTGCAATTCCGGGGAAGAAATCGCATCGGGCTTGGCAAGCAACGCCGCCAACTCCGCATCGGGCTGCGGGCCTCCTCCCAGCGGCCCTCCCCTGAAGAGCAGAGGGCTTCCGAAGAAAGGCATGCCGTTCGTAACGCGAGTGTTCTCTAGGTAGGTGATGATTTCGACGAGCGGAACCAAATCGTCGTGCCTCGGCGCCATCACCGTGCCGGAAAGATAGGCGTCCGGCTCCGGCATCAGCCAGAATCCCATCTTCGTCACCACGCCGAAATTGGACTGCGAGAAAATGCCATCGATCCACGGCCCGAAGCCGCTTTTGTACTGCTGCCATGTTCTCGCGCCCGGCATGGCGCCCATTCCCGTGCGCAACACTTCGCCGTTGGCCAGCACGACTTCCATCCCGCAGTGGGAGTCGAAATGGTTGCGATACTGGGGCATCAAATAGCCGCCGCCGCGGTCGAGAGAGTTGCCGATCGGGCTGCCCCAGCCCGGATCGGGGACATCGAGCCACAGCTTCAGCCCCTTCTCCTGAATGTACCGATAGAGATCGAAATAACTCACGCCGGGTTCGACCAGCGCGTAGGCGTTCTTTTCGTTCACCTCGAGGATTCGGTTCATGCGCTTCAGGTCGAGGACGACGCTGCCCGAATAGGCCGGCGCCGAACCGCCATATCCGAGGTTCTTGCCCGTCGAAACCGGGTAGATGGGGATTTTGTAGCTGTTGGCGATCTTTACGACCGCCTGCACCTGCTCGACGCCGTCCGGCGCGACCGCGGCAGAAGCGACGAGTTCCTCCGGCTCGCCCCAGAACGGCGAGTACGCATCGCGATAGAGAGCCACATCTTCGTCGCTCGTGAACACCCAATCTTTGCCTACGGCCTCTTCGAATTGCTTCAGCGCGTCGGCGAAATCAGTGGGGCTTACGCCCGGTGGAACTCTCATCATGCCTTTTGATCCCTTATGTGTTTGGGCCAGATGCCGTACCTGCCCGCGGAAAGGATCCCGTTTGGATCGACCGCGTCTTTCAGCGTTTCGTGAAAGTGCAGCAGCGCGTGATTGTTGTACGAGTACGTGCCCATGATCGTGTCCTGAAAGGCGGGAGCCGTGCGGTACTCTCCCCAACCGTGCTCGGCCGCCCTCTGGACCACCTGCTTGAAAGCCGCCCGGTTTTTCTTGTTCGTTTCAATATCGCGTGTGACCGGGAGACCGAAGATGAATATGAAAGCCCTCTCCCAGTAGCACGAGGGCAGGCTGAAGGAAAGAACCGGCAGGCCAAACTCCTTGGCGGCCGCGACAAATATCCGATTCGCCTCGAAGATTGCTTCGCCCGTCCGGGGAATGATCGGCGAAAACCACATGTGCCCGCTGGTCGGCTGCGGGTTCACCGGTGAGCGCGCGCCAATGGAAAACATCGCCAGGCTCGGGATGCCGAACTGCGGCTTGTGGACCTCTTCGCGCTGCTCGGGAGTCAAAGGCAGCTTGTACGATTCGGTGTCTTCGAATTTGACTCCCGGGATTGCCGAGAATTTCTCCTTGGCGAATTCCCAGTTGGCCGCGTTTGCTTTTTCCGCTCCATAGAAGCTCAGCTTGCAACTCCAGTAGCTGATCCCCTTTTTCAGCGCGTACGCCTCGAGTTCCGGAGACCCGCCGCCTTCGGACTTTGCCAGCAAAGCCGAAAGCTCCGCATCCGGCGGAGGCGGCCCTTCGCCCCGATTCCACTTGTCGATTTGCCAAATCATCGGTATCGAGAGCAGTTGGCTGCCGAGGTCCGGCATGCCGTTCGTGACCCGCGTATTCTCGAGGTTGGTCATGATTTCGACGAGGGGGATCAAATCGTCGTGCCTCGGCACGTGAACGGTGCCTGAGAGGTACGCATCCGGCTCCGGCATCAGCCAGAATCCCATCTTCGTCACTACGCCGAAATTCGACTGCGAGAAAATGCCATCGATCCATGGCCCGAAGCCGCTTTTATAGTCCTGCCACGTCTTGGCGCCGGGCATCGCGCCCATCCCGGTGCGCAATATTTCTCCGTTGGCCAGCACCACTTCCATCCCGCAGTGCGAGTCGAAGTGGTTGCGATACTGCGCCATCAGATAGCCGCCGCCGCGATCAAGGGAGTTGCCGATGGGGCTGCCCCAGCCCGGATCGGGAACATCGACCCAAAGTTTCAGTCCCTTCTCCTGAATGTACCGGTAGAGGTCGAAGTAGCTGACGCCGGGTTCCACGAGCGCGTAGGCGTTCTTTTCGTTCACCTCGAGGATTCGGTTCATGCGCTTCAGGTCGAGAACCACGCTGCCGGAAAGAACCGGCGCGGAACCTCCATAGCCGAGATTCTTGCCGGTGGAAACTGGATAGATGGGGATTTTGTAGTTGTTGGCGATCCTTACGACTTTCTGCACCTGCTCCACGCCGTCCGGCGCGACCGCCGCCGATGCAACGAGTTCGTCCGGCTCGCCCATGAACGGCGAATACGCATCGCGATAGAGGGCTACGTCCTCATCGCTCGTAAACACCCAATCTTTGCCGACAGCCTCTTCAAATTGGTTGATCGCGTCGGAAAAATCCTTACTGCTTACGCCAGGTGGAAGTCGCACCGCACACTCCTCGTCTATTCGAAACGCGAATGCTTCTACGCAGAACGAACGGGCGCAATGATCCAGGAGACTAACGGCTCCGGATCATCGCCCGTAGGTCCTGCCATCGGAGTGACGAAGGTCGCCTTCCCACTCGTGGATCGACCCTGAGGGAAATGGGTTACCAGGTCTGCTAATCGGCTGCCCCAGTCTGGCCCGTCGGCGCCCAAGTCCGCGGCATGGCGCAGCACGTTCTCAGGAGCTGAGACTGTGTGCTCCATCGAACCGTCCGGCAAACGCTTGTGGTCGCCGCGGAACACGACCCGCATCCGATGATCCCACGCGATTCTCTCCAGGCAGAATATCGGACCGTGCGCCGTCAACCCCGCGATCGCCACAGGGCTTTCGTTCCAGCGGTAATACAAATCGTGGAACCACAGACCGGTGATGTCGCCCTTCATTCTGTGAACGCTCGCTCCCAGCTTCTTCGCCCGTTCCGCAAATTGGACGCTGGCCGGGAATCGTTCATCGAAGACGACTTTGTAAAGCGGTGTCGGCGCAGCTTCGCCGGTCGGGGCCGAAACTGCCGGCGAGAAGGCGGCCCGCGCCGAAATCGGCAAGGTCAGGGCAGCGAACCCAACCTGAAGAAACTCTCTGCGGCTTGCCATCGGATCCTCCCCCATCAACCAGGGTGGTCGTCGAGATCGCTTTGCGCCGGAAGTCTGCGCGCGGCTCCCGATTCCCCCTGGTTGCGCAAAGCGATACACTAGCCGCCTCTTTTGTGTCAAGCTCAGATTCACTAGCGCAGCTTCGATGCTTGCGGGGCCCGCGCTCCGAATGCCCGCAGGCACCGGCCAGGCACAACTTCCAGGCCGCGTCCGGCATCGGACAACCAGGCACAATCAGACTATGACGCGAACGATTTCGATACCTGCGGCTCTATTGCTGGCGTGCGCTTGCGCTTTCGCGCAGGGGAATTCATCTTCGAGCCATGCCGCCTCTCCCGCAGCGCCCGCGGATGATTCTTTGCCGCACGATACGCACGAGGGTTTGAGCGTCTCCGCGGATGCCTATACGGACGCGGCGCGCGCGAAGGAGAAATTCGGCAAGGCCAACCCGGTGCCGCTCGGCATTCTGCCGGTCGAGGTTTTCCTGCGGAACGAAACGAGCCAGCCCATGCGCATCGACATGAGCACCATTCAGCTCACCGTGCTACCCCCCGGCGGGCGCCGCCAGGATATCGACTCGGTCCCGGTCCAGCAAGTAGCCAGCGCCGTCGCGCATCCCAAGGGCCCGTCGGCCCCGCAATCGCGCCGCTTTCCCATCGGCATAGGGTCCGTAACGGACAGCAAGACAGACAAAATGCTGGAGGTCTTGCGCCCATTGTCTCTCGACGCGGATGTGGTGCCTCCCATGGGAATGATTCACGGCTTCCTCTTTTTCGATCTCGATCGCGACATCTCGCTCGCCTCGGACGCTAGTCTCTACGTTCCGGATGTCTCCATGGTTCCCTCGCAGAAGGCCTTGATGTTCTTTGAGGTAGCTCTGGGCAAGTCCTCTCGGCCGTGATGAACGCGCCGTCGAGTGTTCCCCGGCCATTTGCTTCCAACAATCCGCGCGGGTATCATGGCTGTTTCATGTCTTCCATTCTGCGGTCACTGTACGCACTCCTGCTTGCGATTGCACTGCTCGTTGGTTCCGCGCCAGCTCGCGCGGCGGACGATTCCTCGATTTTTCCCTCGAGTGATGTCAAGCCCGGGATGAAAGGCGTCGTCTACACCATCTTCGACGGCGACCAAGTCGAAAAGGTCGATCTCGAAGTGATCGGCGTACTGCACAACGCCGTCGGGCCGAAGCAGGACGTCATTCTCGTGCGGCTCCTGGGCGATAAGGTGCAGCAGACGGGTGTCGTCGCCGGAATGAGCGGCAGCCCGGTCTATCTCGACGGCAAACTCCTGGGCGCGCTCGCGCTGAAACTGGGCCAGTTCACGAAAGAGGCCATCGGCGGCGTCACGCCCATCCAGGACATGCTCGAAGTCGAAAAATCATCGTCGGCGCCCGCGCCGGCCGGATCGGCGCTGCCGGCCAACGCCCCCATCAAAGATGCCTACCGCGTTCCGCTGTCGGGGGATCTTGCTCAGCGCGTGGCCGCCGGCTCTGGAGGATTCCTGGTTCCCATCGAGACGCCGCTCGTGGCCGCTGGTCTCTATCCCGAGACGCTCGCCCGGTTCGGTAGCGTGTTCTCGTCATGGGGCATGGCCGTGATGGCGGGCGGCACAGCGCCGCCGTCGCCTGAAGACGCGCAACTCAAGCCGGGCGACATGGTAGGCATCGATCTGGTCCGCGGCGACCTTTCTCTCAGTTCGGGTTGCACGGTGACCACCGTGGACGCGGGCCGCATTCTCGCCTGCGGCCATGCGCTTTTTGGATTCGGCTCCGTTGAGATACCTCTCTCGCGCGCGCATGTCGTGATGACTCTCGCTTCCGCGGCGGCTTCGACGAAGATCATCAGCACCGGCGGCACGATCGGCACGCTGACGCAAGATCGCCAGACCGCCATCATGGGCACCCTGGGCGCCGGTCCGCCGATGATTCCCGTGGACGTCACCCTCGAGACTCCCGGCGCGGAGAAGAAGTACCATTTCGAAGTAATCGAAAGCCCGCAGCTCGCGCCCACACTTGTCGCGACCGCGGTCTATAACGGAATTGTCGGCAGCCCGGTCTACGGCGAGGGCTCGACGCTTCAACTCGATGGAACGATCGAATTGAAGGGGCACACGCCGGTGCGCCTCCTCGATCTCTTCGCGCCCACCGACCAGCCGGTCCCCGCCGGGTTCTTCGTTGCGATTGACGTGCAGTCCGCTTTCGCGCGCATCTACTCAAATCCCTACGAGCGGCCGCAGATCAGCCGCGTCGATCTGCACGTGAAGGCGCTCGCGCAGCGGCAGTGGGCCGCGATCGACAATGCCTGGGTCGAAAAGAGCGAAGTGCATCCCGGCGAAACCGTCGCCGTGAAGGTTCTTCTCCGGCCGTACAGGGGTGAGCCCTTCATCCAGGAAATACCCGTGACGATTCCCTCGCAGGCTGCGCACGGAACACTCGAGCTCGCGATCAGCGACGCCGATTTCCTGAACCGCAACGTGCAAACCCTCGCGCTCAGCTCGCAGGGGCAGCTCGCCGGCCTCGAGGAGTTGATTCAACTGATCAATCGCGAGCGCCACAACGACCGTCTCTACGCCACGCTCCTCCAGCCCACGCCGACCATGCTCGTCGAAGACAAGGAAATGCCCAACGTCCCGGCCTCGGCCATCAACGTTCTCGACCAGCGCCAGAATCTGGGTGGCGCGAGATTGCTGTGGCAATCCACGGTTGGGGAATGGTCGGTCGAGATGCATCAGGTAATCACGGGCCAGCACACGCTGGCGATCACGGTGAAATGAAGCGCGGGTCAAAGGAGGCTTCGGCCGGATGAAGCAGAGCACCGTTCTTGCAGGCCTGTTGGCGATCGCCGCTCTTGTGCCGGCAGCTGTGCGCGCCGAGCATACGCGTTATTGGCGGCAGACGGACTTCTCGGAGTTCGAGAAGGGCACCGCCAACGGCGTGGCGATCCGCAGCGACGGCAAGCTGACGCCTGCTCCGAAGTTCGACGCGTTCGCCGACCCCAATCTCGCGTACCTCTGGGCGCTCCGTCTCGACTCGCATGGGCGGCTCTATGCGGCCGGCGGATCGGATGCAAAAGTTCTGCGGTTCGACGATGCGGGCAAGCCCACAACCATATTCGAATCTCCGGAGCTTGTGGCGCAGGCAATCGTCTTCGACGCCAAGGACAACCTTTACGTGGGAACGTCACCGGACGGGAAGGTCTATCAGGTCACGCCCGACGGCAAGAAGAGCGTCTTTTTCGATCCGAAGACAAAATACATCTGGGCCCTGGCGGTGGATTCGCGGGGCGCTCTATTTGTCGCGACAGGGGACACAGGGCAGGTCTTCGTTGTCACGCCCGACGGCAAAGGCCAGCTCTTCTATCAGAGCCAGCAGCGCCACGCCCGCTCGCTCGCGTTTGATTCCAAGGGCAACCTGCTGATCGGCACGGAACCCGATGGGCTCATCCTGCGCGTCGACGTCGCACGGAAAACACCACAGTCCGCTCCCGAGGCTGGGAAGGCATTCGTGGTCTACGAGACGAACAACGCTGAGGTCACTTCGTTGATCGTCGATTCCGCCGGGAATCTCTATGCGGCTTCCATCGGAGAAAAGGCGCGCGCGCCGGGATTGCCTCGCATCAACATCCCGAGCCTGGCTCCCCAAACGCCGGCGCCATCTGCCGCACCGCGGCGGCCGCCAATCCGGGAGTCGTCGTCTCGCAGGCACAGCCGCAGGCGCAACAGCAGCCGGCCATTCCTTACTCGTTTCCCGCCGTGTCTTCATCGCGCGGCGGGGAGGTTGTGAAGATCGCGCCGGATGGTTCCCCCGAAACCCTCTGGACATCGCGGGAAGACTTGGTGTTCTCCCTGGGACTTTCACCCTCAGGCAAAATCCTGTTGGGGACCGGCGACAATGGAGCCGTGATCGAGCTGGAGGGCGACGACGTGTACGCGAGCATCGCCAAGGCGGCGTCCGCGCAGGTCACGGACTTCGTGGCGGCCTCCGACGGCAGAATTTTCGTCGCGACCGCGAACCCCGGAAAGATCTTCACGCTTGGCCCGGGTTACCAATCGAACGGCAGCTTCGAGTCCGACACGTTTGACGCCAAGATTTTTTCCCGCTGGGGCCGGCTGACTTGGTGGGGCGAAAACGGCGCGACGGAAGGCAAGGTTGCGTTTTACGTTCGCTCCGGCAACACATCCAGCGCGGAGGAGAATTGGAGTCCCTGGGCGGGCCCGTACAACGACGCGGCGGGAGCGAGAACGGATTGCCCGTCGGCGCGGTTTGTCCAATGGAAGGCGGTTTTTCTCGACACGGACAAGGGCCTGCCGCCCAGCATTTCCTGGGTCAGTCTCGCCTACCAGCCGAAGAACGTGGCGCCGGCGATTGACGACATCGCCATCCAGGAACCGGGGATTCGCGTCATGGGGTTTCCCGGGCAGCCGGCCGGTCCGGGTACGGCCGCGCCCGTCCAGTTGCGGTATCCGCGCAGCCCGGGTGGCAATCCTTCTTTTCCGGTCGTGACTGCGGAGGCGTCGGGCCGGAATTCGCAAATGGAGGTTCCTCCGCAGGGATTCGAACAGAAGGGTTACCAGAGCGTGCTTTGGAGCGCGCACGACGACAACGACGACGATCTCGTCTTTGCCATTTACTATCGCGGCGAAAGCGAGCAGAACTGGCGCCTGTTGAAGGACAAGCTCACGCAGAGGCACTACTCCTGGGACACGACATCGATCCCGGACGGCGCCTACTATTTGAAGATCGTGGCGTCCGATTCGCCGTCGAATCCGCCCGATCAGGCGCTCTCGGCCGGGCGCACCAGCGATCGCTGGCTGGTCGCGAATACTCCGCCTCGGATTGAGAATCTGCGCGCCGGCTCTGGCGTGCTCAACACCAGAGCTTCGTTTGACGCAATCAGCTCTTCGGGCGCGATTGCGCGCGCCGAATACAGCGTCGATGCGGGGGACTGGCAGGTCGTGTTTCCCGCCGACGTGCTTTCCGATGCGCCGAATGAAAGCTACGCCATCCAGCTTCCGGGCCTTCCCCCGGGCGAGCACGTCCTCGCCGTGCGAGTCGTCGACCGCGCCAGGAACGTCACCGCCGCAGAGGTCGCATTCACCGTGCAGCCGCACGGCGCGCCGTAGCGCTCCCGGTCGATCGATCCGCCGCCGTTTCTAATTGCTCCAATTGCGCCGCGCCGCGACCGCCTCGAACCGGTCCACAATCGCGCCGATTCCCTTCATACCTCGTTGGTCGTGGCGATCTTCCACGTAGACCACTCGTGCGCTGCACCGCACCGACTCCGGGCTGCGGCCGGTCAATTCGCGCGGCAGCGTCAAATAGATTTCGAGCGGCTCGCCGACGTCCAGCTTTTCACGGGACGTGAAATAGAGTCCATGCTCGGAAAGGTTGAGAGCTTGCCCCTCGAAGATTGCGGAATAAGCCTGCGTTTCCGGCGCCGCGGTCTCGACGCTGGCCGCGGCGTCTGAAGCGTGGGCGCCGTTCCCGTTAGCGATGGTACGAAAGCGGAGCGGAACCGCGCATTCCTTCCGCGGTGAACCACGGCGTTCTTGGCTCGACATAGGTCCTCCTGATGGTCGTCGTCCTGTTTTCCCTGAAGTTTTTTCCGGAAGGGGTAGCGAGAATCGCATTCGATCCCGAAGGAGTCAAGATTTCTAATGTTTTTCACGCGAGAATCGCGAATTGCGTGGTGTCTAGGTGCCTTATCGAAAGGAACGACGGGTGTGCCGCAATGCACCAGAGAATGTTCCATCGCGGCTTACTCGGAGGAAGGCGCTCTGCTTTAGCCCGACGCTGGCATGCCACGTCGAACGCTGCGCTACAGATCTTCGGAGCGCCAATCGGCGGGCGGGAAGGCGATTCTCCAGAAATCCGGTGCGGGAGAGTCAAATTCGAGCGGCGTGTGAAAGCCCTCGGGCATTTCCCGCGGCGGACGCACCACCTTGCAGGCCACGCGCTCTCGGGTGCCGTTATGCTCGAGCACCACGCGCGTTTCCGCGGGAAGGCTCTGCTTGATGACGACCAGCGCGCCGCGAGGACTCACGCTGAGCGTCGTCGCCTCCAGCGTCGAGGCGGTTCCCTGCAGCGCCACGTGAATCTGGGCGCGCACGCGCAGCAATACGCGCTGGCCGCGGCGGCGGTCCTGACTCACGATCGTGTGTTTCAGTGGTTTCGCCTCTGCCGCGGATTTTGCCGGCGCCGCGATCGGCTTGGCTGCGGCCGCACCGATACTGGCCGGCGTCCCAAAGGGCTTGGCTGGCGGGAATTTCACGGGATCATTCTTCAAAGTTCGACACCCCAGAAATCAAGATCGGCCGCGACGAGCTCCACTCCCAGATCCCAACCGTCGGGCCGGCGCGTTCCCTTCCATACCACCACGCCGTCTGCCGCCTGGCGGGTCGAGAGGTTGGTCAGACGGAGTCGCTGCTGCAACTCAACTTCCGTTGGGCTTACGAGAAGGCAGCCGTAATTGTTGACAACCCTTGTGAAACCGGATTCCAAGTGCAGCGGCCCGCCCGTTCCGTCCCATTCGATTGTCACCGGGACGCGGGAGTTCATCCGAGGCCCGCGCCGCTTGTCTCGCATCCGCATGTCTCTGGGCAGGTCTTCCCCGAAGGGCATTCGAATCTCCACGAAACATTATGAAAACACAGTGGTTATTAAACACTACTCCGGCGTCCTAGGGCCCTCTGCGTCCAGGTGCCATGCTAGGCAGGTCAAAATCAGCGGTCAATGGTACGAACAGACAGGTATCCGATTGGGGCGTATCAGACCGGTTCAAGCTCGTGTCTCGAGGACTTGGTCCGCCTCAATCCGCGGATGCGGGCCCTTCGACCAAGCGACGTTTTCCGAAACCGGCGATTTTCCCGAAACGGCGCTCCAGCCATCCCTGGAAGGAATCCATGTACGTGTAAAACACCGGAGTCAGATACAGAGTGACGAGCTGAGAGAAAACAAGTCCGCCGCACACAGCCAGCCCGAGGGGGCGCCGCGAATCCGCGTTCGCACCCAGACCAAGGGCGATCGGCAAAGTGCCCATCAGCGCCGCCATCGTGGTCATCATGATCGGCCGGAACCGAACCAGGCAGCCTTGGTATACCGCCTCGGCAGGCGTCGTGTGCCCTTCCCGCTCGCGCGCGATGGCGAAGTCCACCATCATGATCGCGTTCTTCTTCACGATGCCGATCAGCATGATCACGCCGACGAAGCCGTATAGATCGAGGCTGTACCCAAAGATCTGCAACGTCAGGAGAGCGCCGAAGGCAGCCGAAGGCAATCCGGAGAGAATCGTGAGCGGGTGGATGAAGCTCTCGTAGAGGATGCCGAGCACGATGTAGATCACGAGGATCGCAATCAGCAGCAGAATTCCCAAGCCTGTCAACGACGATTCGAATGCCTGCGCGTTGCCCTGGAACTGGGATGTGACCGTCGCCGGAAGGGATCGCGCCTGCTCGTCGATTTCGTTCAGAGCTTGTCCGATCGCGATGCCAGGTTTGAGGTTGAACGAAATCGTCACCGCCGGAAGTTGGCCGAGGTGGTTGACGCTGAGCGGTCCCAGACTTTCTCCGACGCTCGCCACGGCGCTCAGGGGCACGAGATTGCCCGTACTCGACCGGACGTAGAGCAGGGAGAGAGCCGACGGATCTCTCTGGTATTGGTCTTCGAGCTCCATCACCACCCAGTATTCATCGTTCGGAGCGTAGATCGTGGAAATTTGCCTCTGCCCGTAGGCCGTGTAGAGCGCGTCCTCCACCTGCGCCGCAGTGACGCCCAGCGCGGACGCTTTGTCGCGGTCGATGTTGACGTTCACCTGCGGATTCTTGATTTGCAGGTCGCTGGTCACGTCTTGGAGGCCGGGCAAAGTCTCCATCTTCTGCTCGAAATTCGTGGCCACGCGATACAGTTCTCCCGTGTCCGGACTTTGCAGCGTGAGCTGATACGGGCTGTTTGAAACCTGGCCGCCGATCTGAATCGGTGGCGGATTCCGCAGGTACACGGCCAGGCCGGGAATGGAATTGAGCTTGACCCGAAGTTCCTGAAGCACTTCGTTGATGTCCGGGTGGTGCTTGAATAGCGGCGCTGTCGCGCGCAGCACGCTCCCCACTACCGGCACGCCGCCGTATTCCCGGATCAACCGCAGCATCGTCTGGCTCGGCACCTTCGGCCGCTCCGAAGGCGGCAGCAGATGCATGAAGACGAAGCCGGAGTTGGTGCTCCCGCTCACCGTGCCAAGGCTGGAAAAGAAGCCCTTGCGGTTTGGATCGGCATTTAAAATCTTATCCAGCTGTTCCTGGTGTTCCTTCATCGCGTCGAACGAAATTCCTTGCGCGGCCAGCGTGTATCCGTTCAGGCTGGACGCATCGATCTCCGGCAGGAAACCCTTGGGGATGACCGTGAATTGCCACACGGTGATAAGAAGAATGACCCCGGAAAAGAGCATCACGAAAACGCGGTGGCGCAGCGCCCATTGCAGCGAGACGTCGTATCGTCTCAACAGGCGCGCGAAGAAACCTTCGAGCGCCATGTAGACCCGGCCGTGTTTCTGGTCGTGCTGGGGTCGAATGAACCGGCTGCACAACATCGGCGTAAGCGTTAATGAAACAAGGCCCGAGACCAGCACGGCCACCATGATGACCACCGAGAATTCGTGCAGCAGCCGTCCGATGATCCCGCCCATGAACAGAACTGGAATGAATACTGCCGTGAGAGATAGCGTCATCGAAACGATCGTGAACCCGATCTCCCGCGACCCTTTCAGCGCCGCTTCCATGGGGCCTTCGCCCATCTCCATGTGGCGCACGATGTTTTCGAGCATCACGATCGCGTCGTCCACCACGAATCCGACCGAAAGCGTCAGCGCCATCAGGGACAGGTTGTCCAGCGTGTAGTTCAGGAGGTACATCACGGCGAAAGTTCCGATGATGGACATCGGAAGAGCAAAGCTGGGGATCAGCGTTGCCGAAAGGTTGCGCAAGAAAAGGAAAATCACCAGAACGACCAGGCAGATCGCGAGAAACAGCGTCCCTTTCACTTCGTCGACCGAGTCCTGAATGCCGGCGGACCGGTCGTAAATCTCGACCATCGAAATGGAAGGCGGCAGAATGGCTTGGAATTGCGGCAGAATCTGTTTGACTCGCCTTCACCACGTCGACCGTGTTCGTTCCGGGCTGCCGCTGGATGGCCAGGATGACGGCGTGCCCGTCGTTATAGTAAGTTCGAGACTTTGTCGCTCTGCACGCTGTCGAAAACGTTTCCGAGTTCGTCAAGCCGCACGGGCGACCCGTTCCGGTACGCGACGATGAGCGGCTGGTAGAGTGAGGCACGCGTGAGTTGTCCGTTGGCTTGTACGGTAAAGGCTTTATGCGCTCCAAACAGCGTGCCGGTCGGCAGGTTGACGTTCGCGTTCTGCACCGCCGTGGTTGCTTCGTCGATCCCGATCTGGCGCGCCGCCAGCGATCTCGGATCGAGCTGAATCCTGACGGCGTACTTCTGCGCCCCGAACACTTGCACCTGCGCTACGCCCTGTATCATCGAGATCCGCTGGCCCAGGATCGTCTCGGCGTATTGATCCACTGTGAAAATCGGCTGCGTGGTCGACGTGAGCGCCAGAAAGTAAACCGGCTGGTCCGCCGGGTTCACTTTCTGAAATGTCGGCGGGGTCGGCATGTTTGGGGGCAGTTGGCCGCCCGCGCGCGCGATGGCCGCCTGCACGTCCTGCGCGGCGCCGTCGATATTGCGGCTCAGATCGAATTGCAGCGTGACTTGCGTGCTGCCGAGAAGGCTTGTCGAGGTCATCGAGTCGATACCCGCGATCGTCGAAAACTGTTTCTCGAGCGGCGTGGCAACGGCCGCGGCCATCGTATCGGGGTTTGCGCCCGGCAGGCTCGCCGAAACCTGGATCGTCGGGAAATCCACGTTCGGGAGGTCGCTGACGGCCAGTTCGCGATAGCCCAGCAATCCGAACAGAAGGATCGCCACCATGACGAGCGTGGTCATGACTGGTCGGCGAATGAACGGTTCGACGATATTCATGTTCTGCTCAGCTCCCCGCCGGGCTCTTCAGAATCTGCACTTTGATCCCCGGAAGCAGCCGCAGTTGGCCGTCGGTAACCACGGTTTCGCCGGGCTCGACCCCGCTCGAAATCACGGATTCTCCGCCGACCACGCGAGCGACCTTTACGGGCCGTTGCTCGGCTGCCATGTCGGAATTTACGACGAACACGTAATCGCCCTTTTGCCCAGTCTGCACCGCTTGCGAGGGAACCACGGTCGCGTTTTCATCCTCCGCCAGGCGGAGTAGCACTGTGGAAAACTGCCCCGGCCACAGGCGATGGTCCGCATTCTCGAACGTGGCCTTCAGCTTGATCGTTCCCGTGGTGTTATCGACCGCATTGTCGACGAACGTGAGATATCCTTTTTCCGCTTGCGTATCTCCATAGGGCGTCGCTTCCACGCTCAACCTTCCCTGCGTCATGAATTTCTGAACGCTGCCGAGATACTGTTCCGGGATTGCGAAATCGATGAAGATGGGTGTCACCTGGTTGATCACGATCAGCACCGGCACGTCGTTCTGCTTGACGATATTGCCCGGATAGACTTGCAGGGCTCCGGTCTGCCCGTCGGTCGGTGCATAGATTTTGCAGTAGTCCACTTGCAGTTGCGCCGAGTCCACGGCCGCCTGATCGGCGCGCACGGCCGCCTCCTGAGCGTCCGCATTCGCCTTCATCGTGTCCAACTGCTCTTTCGCAGCCACACCCGCCTTGTAGAGTTCTCCGTATCGGTTCGCCTGCACGTTGTCGAGTTCCGCTTGCGCCTTGTCGCGCGCCAGATTGCCCTGCGCCTGCGCCAAAGCAGCCACGAATGGCCTCGCATCCAGCGTGAAGAGCAACTGGCCCTTCCTGACGAACTGGCCTTCCTTGATGTGCACTTCCTCGAGGACCGCGTTCACCTGCGCCTTGATCGAAACCGACGAGTACGCGTCGGCCGAGCCGATCGCCGTCAGGTTGATCGGGACGGTCTTCTGCACCGCTTTGTCCACCGTCACCGGCACGGCGAAAATCGGCGCCGTTTGGACGGTCTTGGTGGTACAACCGGCGGTGAGACTGAGAATCGCAAGAGCACCGAACAACGCCGCTAACCGGGTAAGGTTCGTGTTCATCGATGGCTGTATTCCCGTTCCTTCCTATGGGTGCCTGCTTCGAGGTCTCCAACGGGCGAGATGCGACAGGCAGTGTCTCGCGAACCCGATGCCGCACGGCATTTATGATACCGCGCAGTCGCAATGCACGCCATCCGGCATCGCAACGCCGGTGTCCCTACCCTGCGGCCCTCTGAAGTAGCTGTCAGGCTAACAGTAATAAGACGCGCTAGGGCGCTCCAGGTTTCCGAGTAAGTGCTGGTTTCTCAACCGCCCGCAGCTTTGTCCAGGAACCATAGGGTTCGGCCCGCCGGCTGAATCCTCCCGGCGGGATACGGGCTGGTCTCGGACGAAGGCTCGCCACGGAGCGCGGCAAGAATCTCGCGTTTGTCCTCTCCGGAGACCAAGAAAAACGTGTTTCGCCCCTGGTTAAGGACCACAGGAGTCAGCGTCAGTCGCCGTGGCGGCTTGGCCGCCACCTCCACCGCCGCTACCCATCGCTTCTTCTCCTCGAGCGCCGGCGAACCCGGAAAGAGAGACGCCGTGTGCCCCTCGACCCCGAGACCGAGGAGCTGTAGATCAAACGCCGGCGCGCCGGCCCCGAAAAAGCCTCGCAGCTCGGCTTCATAGGCCTCGGCTGCTTTCGCCGGCTCCGGCGAATCAGTCGGCATCGCGTGGACGTTTTCCGCGGGGATCGGCACGCCCTCGATCAGCGTTTCCAGCGCCATCCTGTAATTACTCAGAGGATGGTTGTGGGGAACGTAGCGCTCGTCGCTCCAGAAAAGATGTACGCGGTCCCACGGCGTGCGTATCCCGTAGTCCTTGGCGTGTGCCCAGAGCGCGTAGAGCTTTGCGGGCGTGTGACCACCGGACAGCGCGATCGCAAACCGGCCCCGCTCCTTGATCGCGTACTGCATGCATCGCAGCATCTCTTCGAGCGCGGCTCGGCTTAGCGCATCGAGGTCCGGGAAAACGAGTGTTTCCATTCTCATGAGGTAATCTGTTTCGCCCCGGCGCGGCTACTTCGCGGTGGTCTTCACGGCATGCCCGCCAAACTCGTGCCGCATCATCGATAGCAGCTTGTTGGCAAAAGGTTCCGGATCCTGCGAGCGGAACCGCGCATCCAGCGCCCCGGTGAGCGTCGGCAGTGGAACGCCAAGTTCGATGCCCTCGATCGCCGTCCAGCGCCCCTCGCCCGAATCGGTGACGTACGCCTCGATGCCATCGAGCGTCGGGTTTTTCGACAGCGCGTCCACTGTCAAATCGAGCAGCCAAGACCTGACCACGCTTCCGAATTGCCAGATTTTTGAAATTTGCAACAGATCGAGCCCGAACTCTTTCTTGTGGCGGAATAGATCGAGCCCCTCTGCGTACGCCTGCATGATGCCGTACTCGATCCCGTTGTGGACCATCTTCACGTAGTGGCCCGCGCCCGTCGGGCCCACCCTTCCCCAGCCTTTGTCCGGTCCCGGAGCGAGCGTTTGAAAGATCGGCGCCAGCCGCTTCACCACTTCCGCGTCGCCGCCGACCATCATGCTGTAGCCCTCCGTCAATCCCCAGACGCCGCCGCTGGTGCCGCAATCGACGAAGTTCAGCTTCTTTTGAGCCAGTGCGGCGCCGCGCCGCACCGAATCCCGGTAATACGAGTTTCCGCCGTCGATGATCGTGTCGCCGGGCGCGAAATGCGGCGTCAGCAGATCGATCGTCTGGTCCACCGGCGCACCGGAGGGCACCATCAGCCAAATTACTCGCGGTGCCTTCAGTTGCCCGATCAGTTTCTCGATCGAGTCGATGCCCGCCGCGCCTTTGTCGACCACGCGCTGCACCGCCGCCGCGTCGCGGTCGAATCCGACCACGCGATGCCCGCCGCGCACCAGCCGCTCCGTCATGAACGCGCCCATCTTCCCGAGCCCGATCATTCCCAATTCCATCGTCCTGCCTCCTGGAAATCTCCGTTAAGAATCCGCTGTCACACCCAGCCGCGCCAAATCATCGCGAAGCTGCTCGACATTCTGAAACTGGATCGTCTGCATGCCGAGTTCCCGCGCGCACTCCAGATTCAGCGCCCGATCGTCGATCATGGCGCACTCTCCCGGATCGCACTGCGTGATCTTCAGCGCCAGGCTGTAGATCTCGCGGCCCGGCTTTCGCACGCCGAGGTAGCACGAACTCAGGAAGACCTCGAAATAGTCCCGCAAGTGGAATGTCCGTATGCGGTAGTCGTTGAGTTCGAGCGATTCGTTGTTGAGCGCCGCCATCACGTAACGCTCGGTCCGCGCGAGCTTGCCCAGAAAATCGAGCGCCTCCGGAAACGGCTGTGACTGCTCGAACATGAAGCGCTTGAAGTCATCGGGCGTGAAGGCGCGCTCCCGGTAGAAGACCGTCCGCCGCAGGTACTCGTCGAGGCTCGCCTCGCCGCACTCGAACGCGTTCAGCATCAGCTCGTGGCGATCCTCGAAATCCGCCCAGTCGAGATTGAATTTCTCCACTGCCTTTTGCCGCGCCCCACGGTCCCACCCGTTCGTCAGGATCACACCGCCGTTGTCCCAGAACAACACTTTCGCTTTCGCCATCGATCCTCGCCCGGGCCTTCATTATCCTCGTCCAGCTTCTCGCGCAGAAGCGGAATTCTCGCCAGCGGCTGTGGTAGCGCCCAACCATACCTTCCAATCCTTACGCTATGATGAGAGCTCGGCCGATGATCCCGCCTCCCGCCAAGCAATCGCTGACCGTCTTCACCATCGGGCACTCCACGCGCCCGATCGGCGAATTTGTCGAGATCCTCGGCTCGCACGGCATCCGGCAAATCGTCGACATCCGCACGATTCCGAAGTCCCGCCATAATCCCCAATTCAACGGCGATTCGCTCGCGGCATCGCTCGACGCCGCCGGAGTTGGCTACGTTCATCTCAAGGAACTCGGCGGCTTGCGTCATGCGAAATCCGATTCGGTCAACCTCGCCTGGCGCAACGCGAGCTTCCGCGGTTTCGCGGACTACATGCAGACGCCCGAGTTCGCGGGCGGGCTCGACCGCGCGATCCAGCTCGCTGCGGACCGCCCCACCGCGCTCATGTGCGCTGAAGCTGTGCCGTGGCGCTGCCATCGCTCGCTCGTGGCAGACGCCCTCGTCGTTCGTGGCATCCGCGTCTTGGAAATTGTGAGCGCTGCGGCCCCCAAAGAGCACACGCTGACGTCCTGCGCCCGTGTCCGCGGTACTCATATCACCTACCCCGGCGACCAGCGGCCGCTGTTCGATCCTGCCCGGGACAATCCGCGCTAGGATTCGGCCAGAGACTCTCACCTGGACCGAGGTTCAGGTCAATCGGTCGGTTTACTCGAATGAAAACCACCCGATTGAAAGTCTTGGTTTGTGGAACCCAGCAGGCTAGATTTGTGTAGGCCAGTCGCACCGTGCCATCAGCCCCCATGAGCATAGAAGGCATCACATCCAACGACTCCGGCGCGGAACAGCGCTCTCTGGAAATCCGCCGCGGTTTGCAAAGGCTGGGGCGGCACGACTGGTCCCTCTGGGCCACGGCCGTTGTGGTGATCCTTTCTTTGACCGCTGCGGTCGGCTCGCTGGCCACCTGGATCACGGCCATTCCGAACGACCCGTTCTATCAACTCCATATCAGCGAGTCCGTTCGCGGCCTGCTGGGTTTGGTCCTTTTGTTCAGCGTCTACACGCTGTATCAGCAACTCCAGCTTAGGCGCGCGCGCGTTCAGTTGATCGCCCAGATAGAAGTCGCCGGCCAGGAACAGAAACGTGCGGAGGAGTTCCGCCGGTTGTCCATTGTCGATCCGCTCACCGGCCTGCACAACCGGCGGTTTGGCGAGGAGCGTTTGGCCGTTGAGATCAGCCGGGCGCAACGAAGCAGCCGTTCTTTGACTGTCCTGATGATCGACCTGGACGGCCTCAAGGGTATCAACGACCAGTATGGCCACGGCGCGGGCGACCTGGCCTTGAAAGCGTTCGCCGACCGCCTGATGTCCGCGACTCGCGGCAGTGATTTGCCCGCTCGGATCGGCGGAGATGAGTTTCTCGTGCTGCTTCCCGAGTGCGAGCCCGGCGGCGTGGACCGCGTCCTCAATCGTCTGACCCAGCTCGAAATCAAGGTTGGCCCGGACAAGATCCCCTTCTCGTATTCGTCGGGGTCGGCGGATTACCGGGCCGGTGAAAGCCTGCTGCAACTCCTCGAGCGCGCCGACGATGAGCTCTACGCCAGGAAGCAAGCCCGCAAGAAACCGCAGCTACAGACCGTTGCCCAAGCCTTGTAGTCCGCGGCCCGATTCATACTCAGACCTGGATTGTCGCGCGCTATTTCTTCGGCGGGTATTTCTCGCAGGACTTCTTGACCATGTCGTTCAATTTCCCTTCGATTTTGGTGGGGTCGCTCTTTTCCTCGCTGGCGATAGCCCGCCAAACCAGGGAACGAGTGGACGGATCTCGCAGATCGATTACTAAGGTGCCCTCGGCATACGGCACTCTCACAACACGCGTGCCGAGGCCGTACCATCCGGCAGGGTATGTCTCCAGTTCCTGTTTGCGGGCCGATCCGAAGCGGTATACGACGTTAAGGTCGGACGGCCCGGACACTTCTGTCAGGCCTCTCGCGGTGAGGTCGCGCGCGATATCGTCTTCGATCTGTTTTTTTACTAGCTCGCTGTTCAGAGCGGGATTCTTGCTGTTCAACTGGCCGTCGCGGATCGAGAACGTCTTGTATTTGCTGAAGTCGGCGGCCTGATCGAATTCCACTGTCACTTTCTGCGCCAGCGCGCCACGGGCGGCGAATAAGCTCAGGACGAACACTCCCGCGATCTGCGACCTTCTCATCGTGCTACCTCCTGATGCATCCCATCCGCGACGAGCAGTGTATCAGTAACTGCGAGATGTTCCGCGCGCTTCCGCTTTGGGCCGAAGCACTTGCACGCGGTCGCTGTCGATGTCTTTCGGAGCTTCGGCGCACATCCAAAACCGCGTGCTTCTCATCTCTCCTCGGGGGAGTAGCCGTCCCGACAAGAGGGTGACAGTGCCACACAGGGATAATCAATCGCAATGACCGACGCACGCCGATTGTCCGGACCTGTCTCGCTTGCGCCGCCGTGGCCGCTGTAGCGCTGCTGCTGTCCTCTCCGGCGCTCGCTCAGCAACAATCCCTGCTGCTGGCGGCGACATTCTCTCAGGATCAACCTGCCGCTTCGGCGCATTCAACCGCGCCCGAAACTGGCAAGCAGAATCAGGACAACCAGGGCCATACGCAGGACCTTCAGAAGAAGAACGATCGAATGTTTTACGTCATGCCGAATTACCTCACGGTCGAAAATGAGGCGCAGGTGAAGCCGCTTACCTGGAAAGGGAAGTTTGCCATCACGGCTGAAGGTGCGTTCGATCCTTACGAATTTGTGGTGGTGGGCATCGTGGCGGGAATCCGTCAGGCCGACAACGCCTATCCCGGCTTCGGACAAGGTGTCGCCGGCTACGCGAAGCGATACGGAACGGCGATGGCCGACCAGGTGGACGGCAACATGATGGTGGGCGCTGTCTTCCCCACCATCCTGAAAACGGACCCGCGCTACTATCAAATGGGAAAGGGAGGGTTCTCGCGCCGATTCGGTTACGCGCTGAGCCGCATCTTCGTCGCGCGGAAGGACTCGGGGGGCGAGGTCTTCAATATTTCCGAGTTTGCCGGAAACGGAGTCGCGATCGGAATCTCGAACTTCTACTATCCGCCCGCTGATCGCAGTGTCTCGAGCAGCCTGAACTCTTGGGGACTCCAGATGGGCATCGACGCGTTCGGAAATGAACTGAAGGAATTCTGGCCGGATATCCATCGCCGCCTTTTGAAGAGGCGGCACACCGATTCCACCGCTCCTGCCGGTACGCAGTGATTCTTCATTGACCGCGCAAAATAATCCCGGATCGTGCCCCTTTTCGCAACTCTAGTGCGCCGGTGGCGACATCCGCTCGCTCGTGGCCGGCTTCTTCATGATGAACGCCAGCGGAATCAGGCACGCAACCACTACCGCCAGCACCGCAACCACGTCCTTGAACGCAAGCGCATTCGCCTGCTGCTGCATCAGCATTGCCAAACGCACGTAAGCCTGGCGGGTTGCCTGTCCAGCGCTCAGTCCCTGGCTGCGGAGTGTGGCGGACATTCCCGCGACCATTTGACGGAACACCGGATTCCCATTCTGCATGTGCGCCGCCATATAGGTCTGGCGCTTCTGCGTGTTTCGAACCACCATCGTGCTGACCAGAGCGATCCCGACGCTGCCTCCAATGTTGCGCACGAAATTCATCATGCTCGACACTTGATTGTTCTTCTCGCGCGGCACGCCGTCGTAGCACAGCAAATTCGACGGAATGAAAATGAATGCCAGTCCCGCCACCTGGTACGTTCGCAGCATCGCCGCCGTCCCGAAGTCCATCCCCATGCTCAAGCGCGTCGCCATGTGATAGAGCCCCAGGGACGTTGCGCCGTATCCGAACGCCAGCAGATATCGCGGATCGATTTTCCCGCTCAGCGCGCCGGACAACGGCATGGTGATCATCATCAGAAAACCGCCGAGCGCCATGCATTCTCCGGCTTGCGCGGCCGAGTAGCCCAGCAGATTTTGCAAGAACTCCGGAAGCAGCACGGTCGTGCCGTACAGAACCGTGCCCAGTACGGCCATCGAAAACATCGCCGTCGCGAAATTGCGCTTTTTCAAAAGCTTGAGTTCCACAATGGGATGCGGATTCTTCCATTCCCATCGCACCCAGACCGTCAAAATGACCACCGCCGCAATGGCTCCCGCCGTGATCCAATGCGAACCGAACCAGTCCGCTTCTTGTCCCTTGTCCATCACCATCTGCAGGCAACCGACGCCCAGGGCCACAAGCCCCAGACCCACGTAATCGATCCCTCCTTTTTTCGCCTTGATCTGCTCCTCGCGCAGGTAGGGCGGGTCTTCGACGACACGATAACTGAGAAGAAGCGAAATGATGCTGATCGGCACGTTGATGTAGAAAATCCACCGCCAGCTATAATTGTCCGTGATCCATCCGCCGATCGTGGGGCCGATCGCCGGCGCCAGCACAACCGCCATGGCGTAGATCGAAAACGCCATTCCCCGCTGCTCGGGCCTGAATGTGTCCGCCAGAATCGATTGTTCGCACGGCTGCAAACCTCCCCCGCCGACTCCCTGAAGGATCCGGAAGAAAACAAGCAGCCCGAGCGTCGGAGCGAGACCGCATAGAAAGCTGCTTCCCGCAAACAACATGACGCAAAACATGTAGTAACGCTTTCGCCCGTAGCGCGTGGCGAGCCAGGCGCTCGTCGGCAGCACGATGCCGTTCGAAACCAGGTAGCTCGTCAGCACCCACGTCGATTCGTTGGTGCTGGCGCCGAAGCTTCCCGCGATGTGGGGCAGGGCGATGTTCGCGATGGAGGTGTCGAGCACCTCCATGAACGTCGCCAGCGTCACCGTGAAGGCGATGAACCAGGGGTTGTAGCGCGGCCGCCAGGCCGCATGATCGAGCGTCAGTGCGGTCGCCATCGAAGATTTGTCTTGCTATTGAATGCGCTCTTGGAATAAATATACATGCATGTATGTATGCTGTAAAGGGACGGAACGCGCTTGATCATCCGGGACCACGCGTTCCGTCTTCCCCTTCGCCCGCGAAGAACCAAAGCGCCCTCCTCGCGCCAGCAAGCTCGCACCGAAGCCACACGCCGAAGGCTGCTCGCCGCTGCGGAAGGAATTTTCGCGCGGAAGGGATTCGAAGCCGCGCGCCTGGAAGATATCGCCGCGCTCGCCGGTTACACCCGGGGCGCCTTCTACGCGAACTTCGAGAGCAAGGAAGACATCTTCTTCGCCCTGCTCGAACAGTGGGTGGCCGAGCGCCTCGCGGATCTCGACGCGCTTTTCGAACAGCATAAGGACCCCGCCAAACTCCGGCGCGCCCTTCGCGATCACTACGCCGATATCTCCAAGAACCGCGAGTTGGCCTTGCTCTCGGTCGAGTTCAAGCTCTTCGCCGTTCGGCACCCCAGAGAACACGCTCGCTTGCTCGCCCGGCATGAGAGCCTTCGCGCCGGTGGCGGTATCTTCCTGGACCGCGTCGCCAAATCGCTTGGGCGAACCATTCCGATCCAGAGCAGGGCCGCAGCCACGGCTCTCGGCGCCATGTCCAATGCCCTCGTCCTCGATCATCTCCTCGATCATACCGGGATCGCCGAGCGGGATATCCAATATCTGCTCGGAATTGTTTTCGACGGCATCCTCGGAACCACGGCCGCTAAGTAAGCTCCGCATTCGCCCGCGCGAAAATCCGTTTCGGCGCCGCGCGCCCTTCTCGTCCGAATTCTGATTTTGTGGCACAGTAGACGGCGATGGCCGCCGCTTCCGGGACCTCCCGTATCGCATTCACGTATCCGTCCTTCACGCTGTACCAGGTCGCGCGATTCTGCATCGTCCTCGCGACGGAAATGCAATCGGTTGCCGTGGGCTGGCAGGTCTACGAGATCACCAGACGCCCGCTCGACCTCGGTCTCGTTGGCCTCGCGCAGTTTCTGCCGGGAATCATTTTCCTGCCGCTCTCGGGCCACACCGCGGACCGCTACCATCGCTCTAAAGTCCTCACCATGGGCTACGCCGCCCTCGCCGTCTGCTCGGCTCTGTTGCTGGCATACACTCTTCGCGGCTCGCGGCTCGTCTATCCAATCTACGTCGTGGTCGGACTGATCGGCGTCGCGCGCGCGTTCACCGGCCCGGCAAGCCGCGCCATCCTTCCGCTGCTCATTCCCGAGGAACATTTCGAGGGCGCGTTCGCCTGGGGCGCGACCATTTTCCAGACTGCGACGATCCTCGGCCCCGCCGTCGGCGGCGTGGTCTACACAATCTTTCGAGGGCCCGCGGCGGTCTACGCACTCGCGATGGCGGGCGGCGTGTGCGCCGCGGCGGCAATGACGCGTGTGCATCTTGCGCCGCGAAAGCGGCAACTCGAGCCGGTGAACTGGAAAACTGTTTTCGCCGGCCTGCACTACATCTGGCGGGAGAAGCTCATTCTTGGGTCGATTTCGCTCGATCTTTTCGCGGTCCTGCTCGGCGGAGCGGTCGCGCTGCTGCCGGTGTACGCGCGCGAGATCTTGAGGACCGGGCCCTGGGGGTTGGGGTTGCTGCGTTGCGCTCAAGCAGTAGGGGCCGGAGCGGTGGCGCTCGTTCTGGTGCACCGGCCGCTCGGCGGCCGCGCCGGGATGAAGATGCTGTGGTGCGTCGCCGGCTTCGGCGTGTGCACGATTCTCTTCGGGATCTCGCACAGCCTGTTGCTTTCGATCGCGGCGCTGATTTTCGTGGGTGCGACGGACATGGTCAGCGTCGTCGTCCGCGGCGTCTGGATCCAGCTCGGCACCCCGGACGAAATGCGCGGCCGCGTCAACGCGGTCGACATGGTTTTCATCGGCTCATCGAACGAACTCGGCGCATTTGAATCGGGCTTGACGGCGAAATTGTTCGGAACCGTGGCCGCCGTTGTGCTGGGCGGCATCGGAACGCTGGTCGTGACGGCGCTCTGGGCCTGGATGTTTCCCGAGCTGCGAAGAGCGGACCAACTCGTCGCGCCACGGCCCGATCCGAAGAGCTAATCCGCGGCCTTCGCCTTCTGCTCGGTCACCGCTCCTTGATACACGGCCGCGGGACGCCACGCCTGCACCGTCGTGCCGCCGCTGACGCGCGTCTGCATCCACGGGGCGAAGAAGTTGTACGGGTGAACGGCCTCGGGTGCGCCCGCTTCGTCGAGCCTCTTGCGCAGATCGGCGGGAATCGTGAAATCGAGCGCGCCGAGATTGTCCTCAAGCTGCGAGACTTTCGTCGCGCCGATAATCGTGGACGTGATGCCGGGCTGCGTCGCGACCCAGTTCAGCGCGACCTGCGCCGGCGATTTGCCGATTTTCTTGGCGACTTCGAGAAGCGCGTCGAGGACGCGCCAGTTGTGCTCCGTAAATTTGTTGAACATGGGGTTCGGCATGGTCAGACGGCCCTCGCCGCTGCCCTTGCTCCCTTCCCTTTTGTACTTGCCGCTCAGCAAACCGCCCGCGAGCGGGCTCCACGGGCAGATTCCGATGCCGAGTTCCTGCGAGACTGGAACGTGCTCGCGCTCGATATTGCGCTCGGCCAGCGAGTACTCAAGCTGCAGCGTGGCGACGCGCTCCAGGCCTCCCTTTTCGGCGAGCGTTTGCGCGCGGGCCACGTACCACGCCGGCGTGTCCGAGAGTCCGTAGTAGCGGATCTTTCCTTCGCGCACCAGGTCGGTCAGCGTGGCGACAACTTCCTCGACGGGCGTGATGGTGTCCCAGGAGTGAAGGTAGTAGAGATCGACGAAGTCGGTGCGAAGGCGGCGTAGCGAGCCTTCGAGCGCGCGGTAGATATTCTTGCGGCCGTTGCCTCCTGCGTTTGGATTTCCCGGTTGCGCGCCGAAAGTAAATTTCGTGGCGATCACCACGCTGTCGCGCAGCTTGCGTTCGGCCACGTATTTCCCGACGATCTCCTCGCTTTGGCCCATCTGGTAGCCGTCGGCGGTGTCGATGAAATTGCCGCCCGCCGCGAGATAGCGTTCGATCATCTCGTGGGAAGTTTTTTCGTCGGAGCCCCAGCCCCAGCCGGTGCCGAAACTCATGGCCCCGAAGCAAAGCGGAGTGACGCGCAAGCCGGTGCGTCCCAGCGTTGTGTACTCGTTCAATTTCATAGGATTCCTCCTGAGGAATTCGAAAGTCGAAATTGGAAACTCGAAATGGGGCGCGCGAAGGGCCCCCGATTCCACTTGCGGGTAGCAGGCACAGCGGTCGTTTGTTTTGTGCGAGTTGCGGGCAATTCTACTCGGAAGCCATTTGCGGGTAGATGGCGCGCGGCAGACAACGCTGGCGCTCGAAACTCGAAGATCGAAGAGAGATCCCTCGCGCTCGTTGGTTGCTCCCTTCCTTCGTCAGGGCGGGCGGGACGCCAATCCTGGCCGGATTGGCGATTAGAACGTGTCGCCGTTGTTTGTTTGCAATGACTTAGATTGGATTCTAATAACCATAGTTTGCGATTAGGATTTGGGATTTGAGCGCCGATTCCCAGGCGTCGGATAGGCGAGCCCGCCGAAGCGGAGGGGTCCGTCGGCTCCCGATGGTCGCTCGGAGCGCCGACCCTCATCGGATCGTCGAATTCCATCCAACTTTTCACGGGACTATCTTATGACACGGGACGCGGAATGCAAGTGGTCCATGGTGTGGAGATTTTGCAAGCAGTGAGTAGTGGCTGTTGACTCGTGGCGAGTCAGTGTGATTCGCTCGCCGGGTCTATTGCGCCGGTCAGTCCGTTGCTGCTATTCTCGTGTTCACACAAGGGAACAAAGTGGCAAAAGCGAAGAAAAAGTTGAGCCTCAAGAAAGCGGCGGAGGAATTGACCGCGATCGCGGAGAAGCATCTGGCGACCTTGCCGGAAGAAGAGCGGGATGCGAGAGTCGCCGCGTTCGCGCGACGGGATTTCAAGAGCGGCCGTGGTGGGCGTACCAAACCTTCAGAGCGCGCTCGTACTCGGGTGACCCGGGCATCCACCCGAGGTCGTTGATAATCGCTTCCTTGAACACCTCCACATCGTTGCTCTCCAAGGCCTCCTTGAATTTCCGTTGCAGGACAAGCCGCCGTCTCCTCGCAGCGATGTCGATGGGTCTCTTGCCGCGTCGTTCGTCCCCGGCCCTTACTTCCTGAATTTCGTCTTGGTCGGAAACCATGCTTTACGACCTCGGGCTGCGCAACTGGCCTTTATCCTTGGGAACTTCCTGCTGGACGCCGACATTCTTCGCCGCTGTCAGTTAGCGCTGACGGCGGGTTTCTCACTTCTTTTTCTCAGTAAAGTTCACGAAATTCGGTACCGTCTCTTGGACGGTCCATTCACTTCCCAATATGGTTGCCAAGGCTCCGGGCTCAACGAGCCACGGTTTACCGGCCCTGCCCAGGAGCCGATTGCGTCGGACTCGGCGATGGTGGTGCCGGTCCACAGATTTGGTCTGCTTCCAACGCCACGCCATGACGCCATCCATCGTCGTCATTTCCGCTTCTTCCGGCTTCAATCGCTTGAGCGAAGAATGGATACTCGCAAGGGGATTCGAGGCGTAGTTCTCGAAATCGAATCCCGCCTTGAGCAGCGCGTCCCGTACTTCGGTTGCCGTAAACCACTTTCGCGGAGAAGTACTGAGGGTGGCTCGAATGGAAGCGGCCAGGCCGACAGCATTATTCGTCCACTTGTCCGCCCAGCCTTCGAAAAGAGCGCGGTCACTATCTGGAAGCTGGTATAGCGTAGCTCGAATAAACTGTTCTTTCTGGGCCAACTTGAAATCGACGGTTTCGCGAATCTTCATCAATCCGCTGAACTCATCGATTGCTTGCTGAAGGATTGCTTTGTAGTCATTTGCCATATTTTGATGATATAGGCATGCCTATAAAAAATCAAGACGAAAAGAAAGCGAAATGTAGAATTCTATCTGGTTGGGGACCTTGGAATCGCGGACGCCAAAAGGCGAAGACGGTAAGACATTTGCCAAGCGCTGGGCAGTCCTTCGCTACATCGGGGCTTGGCGTAGTGGCGGGAGACTGTTCGCGGCGCACGACAGAGCTTATTAGGATAGGGCGCATGCGATTCTGGCTTGCGCGCAACAGCGACGTGCCGATTCGCGAGTAGATCGTGACGCAAATCGTGCTGGCATCCTGTGCGACGACTTGAAGCCGGGGCAGCGTCTGGCGAGCACGCAGGAATTGGCGCGACGGTCGCAAACGCTGCCGCGAAGAACAGACACTGAAAATGCGACGGTGGCGCACGGCGGGCCGAACGGGAGTTCGGCGTTCCCGGGCGGAAATTCTCGGTGGACTTCGGTCGCACCATCGCCGACAGTGCCCCGATCCGAGCGGCGGCGGGCGGGTCCGCAGAACCATTCGGACCACAAACGGCAGTGGAGGAAGTATGACGCAGAGCGGGAGTGCGGTGCTGTCGAGGTTGGGCTGGCCAGGGCTGTTGCTTCCGGTGCGGACGGCAATAGCGGCGGTCGTGTCGTTGCTTGTGGCGCGGGCGTTCAAATTGCCGGAGGCGTATTGGGCGCCGATCACGACGCTGGTCGTGATGCAGACAAACCTCGGAGATACCATAAAAGACGGTTGGCAGCGATTCGTCGGAACCGCGCTGGGCGCTGTAGCGGGCGGGTTGCTCGCGACGTACTTCGGGCCGAGCGCGATCGTTTTCGGCATAGGCGTGTTCGTGCTCGGGCTGGTCTGCGCGGTCTTGCATCTCGACAGGCCAGCGTACCGGTTTGCGGGAATCGCGCTGGCGATCGTTCTGTTGATCGCGCGGGCGAGCCCTCCGTGGGTGATAGCGGCGCACCGGTTCTTCGAAGTGTCGGTGGGGATTGCCGTGGGGTTGGCCGTCACCGCGCTGTGGCCCGAGCGCAAACCGGCGTGAGCGCTTCGGCGGGCGTTCCGGCGGATGCGGGATGGTGCACGTCGCGCTGGGAGATGCGAACTAATACGACTACCCGCCGCGGCGGATGCAAAAGGCGCACATGCTGCAATAGGAGCAGCGCATAGGTCAGCGCTGCGTGCCGTCTTTTGTATCGCGGCTGAAGCCGCGACCCACAAGGATTAAGGCGCCTTGATGAAGGAGTCCCACCCTCAACGGGCGAGGGTCGGGCACGCGGCGCGGTGGCCCGGGCGCAAACCAGCGTGAACGCGTCGGTGGACGGGCGAAGACACGCGCGGTAAATACATGCTGCGAGAGAAGCAGCGCACAGGAACGCGCTCCGCGCGGTCACGATTCGGCACGGCTGAAGCCGTGCCCTACAAAACTGGTTTCGGCCCGCGCAAGCGGCGGGCGATGGAAGGGCAGCGCCCCTAAAAAGGCAACAGCAGATCCCTCACCCCCCATCCGCAGACGACGCGGCTGAGTTCGGGATGACAGTGAAAAAGCACAACGGAGCCCACTTGAAAGTGGCCGCTACGAGGGCGGTGCCGCGCTGAGGGCCGCGGCGCCACAGTTAAACCTTTAGCCCAATGCGCCGGCGGACAAGCCATCCGGCGATGCGATTAAGGATTCGGCGGCGGCTGTGGCGGCGGTGGTTGCGGGTCCGCCGGCCTAATACGGATGGACGATCTAAACCGCTTATATTCGGAATAGCGAACCGTCATGCGAATGTGGACACCGCCCGACTGGAAGTGCAGGACGTCGTCAGAGTACGTGTAGGTTGGGAACCAGTAGTGGCCCTCGATATTTTCGCGGTAGGTCTCAAACTTGGGAAATACGTTCTCGCTGCCGCGCTTGCGGATGTCCGGCACGGCTTTCCCGTAGGTCTTGACGATTTCCAGATCCTTGTCCTCGACCCAGACGCGTCCTTGAAAATAGCGTTGATTCTTCTCAAGCTTCTTTGGGCTCACATCGAACACATAGGCGTTTACTTCGTCCACTTGTTCGCGACCGACATAGGTGACGTCGTACTTGGGTAACTCTTCGGTGGTGAGCACGAAGGGCTGAACATTCCTGAGATCGTCCAGGTCCTGCTCGGAGAGCGATATGCGATCGAGCGTCGGAGGAGGGGCATAGGTGACTACCTCGTAGCGCTTACCGGAGGGCGTAAAGGTGACGTCGCTCGTCATGCGATATTCCCCGTCCGGCTCTCCGGCGTCGTCGATTGTCTGCACGACGAAGGTCTGGACGTAGGTGAAATTTTCGCGTTCGGTTTTGAACTCAGCTTCGCGCTGCGCGAACCCTTGAATGATCTGGTCCGCCGGGATCGATGGCGGTTCCTTCGAGATGCCGGAGGAGTGGTGCTCGACCTCCGGAGTCTTCCGCGGGGGCGCCGCTTCCGGTAGCTTCACTTCCGGCGGCGTGAGAGGCTCGTATTGCGGAGGCGGACCCGGCAATGGCCCCTCTTCCTGCGCAGCGAGCGGGAGAGAAAATAATACGCCCGCGAAAAGGACGCAAGCGAATGGCAGGATTCGCGCTCGGCGCTTCGTTAAGCCTTTGGAGATACCGTGCCGCACTTTTGTAGGCCTCATGCGCCATTTGGCGTCGTCGATAAGTATAGGAGCGTCCCGGTGGAACAGGGGTTGCCTTTCCACACGGGCGTTTGAAAGCACCTGCGTTTGCGGGACCGGACACGCGAGCGTGATCGCTCCAAAATCCCATTTGCAGGAACGGTTTTCTGGAATACTGTGGCGGCAATTGGGGGACTGTCAAGAGAACTGGAGGCACATCATGAACTTCGAATGGGCCAAGAGGCGAACGGGTGGGCTTGCCGTAGTGGTGTTTTTGGGCGTGGCCGCGCTGGCAACGGCCAGCAGCGCATTCGGCCAGACCAAGGCCGAGAGCGCGGCGGCGCGCATGCAAGGGATTGAGGATCGCCAGGCGATCGAGCAACTGCTGATGGGCGACTATCCGAGGGCGCTTGATGCGAGCGATTGGGCGACCTACGCGGCGCTCTTCACCAAGGACGGCACGCTGATCATGAATGGCGGTGCAACGAAGAAAACGGGTCCGGCTGCGATCCAGGAATTCTTCGACGGGCTAAAACTCCCGGCATCGGCGGTCTCGGAAGCGTCATCGGCGTGCCCGGCAGCACCGGGCGCACACAGGTTCATGCACGTCGTGACCGACCCGACCATCCATATCGATGGAGACACGGCTACGGACCAGGCTTACTGGGAGACGATCCTTACGAGAGACTGCAAGTCCGTCGTGGCTGGCGCCGGGCACTACGAGGACGTGCTGAAGCGTGAGGATGGACACTGGCGATTTTTCAAGCGCGAGATCTTCGACGACCTTCCGCCTCGGACCGCTCCAGCGGCCGCGGCGCCGGCAGCGCCGAAGCCGTAGTGCGAGATGCCTGAAATCAAGATCAACGGCTACGTCACGTACTACGAGGACGACGATTTCACCGCTCCGTGGAGGCCGCGGCAGACGATCGTCATCCAGCACGGGTTCGGGCGCAACTCGCAGTTCTGGCGGCAGTGGGTGCCGATGCTGGCGGGTGACTATCGCGTGATTCGCCGCGACCTGCGCGGCCACGGCGGCTCGGGCGATCCGGGGCCGAGCTACCCGTGGTCGTTCGAGGGACTCGTGCGCGACCTCAGCGCCTTCTGCGAGACGCTTGGGCTCGAGGACGTCCACCTGCTCGGCGAATCGACGGGCGGGATGCTGGCCGTCGGGTACGCGGCGGCGCGGCCTGAGCCAACTGGGGCACGGCTGCGGTCGCTGACGCTATGCGCCACGCCGAAAACGATTGGTCCCGCGGCGCAAAAGCTATTCGCCTTCGGCCGCGCGTCGTGGCAAAGCGCGCTCGAGGAAATGGGCTCGGAGGGCTGGGCGCGGGAGCTGCTGTCGCGGCCCGGAACATTTCCGAGCACCGATCCGGCGCAAATCGAGTGGGCGATCCGGCAATTTGGCAGGGCGGCCACTCGCTCGCTCGTCGGCTACAGCACTGTGATTTCGACGACGAACATCACGCCGCTGCTGCCGGAGGTGAAAGTGCCGGCGCTCCTGCTGGCGCCGACGCGAAGCGCCGCCACCTCGATCGAGGAGCAAGAGAGCATCGCCGCGGACCTGCCGCAATCCGAACTCGTGCAAATCGACGGCGCGGGGCACGAGATCTACATCGACCGGGCGGAGGATTGCGTCGCGTCGTTGCGCGGGTTCCTGGCAGGATTTCAGTAGCGCCGGGACGACGGCATGGGCACCCCGTAAAAAAGGCGAAGAGAAATCTCTCGCTGGGCTCGGGATGACAACACCGCGCTGTCGGGATGGTCACCCCAGGCGGCAAATCTACGCTACAATTAAAGGTTCGTGCTCACCATTAACAACATCACGATGCGTTTCGGCGCCCGAATACTGTTCGAGGACGTGACCACCACGTTCCTCGCGGGGCGGCGCTATGCCATCAGCGGACCGAACGGCGCGGGCAAGTCCACGCTGATGAAAATCCTCACCGGAGAACTCGAGCCTTCCAAGGGTTCGGTCACCCGGCCGAAGAAACTCGGTATTCTGCGCCAGGACCAGTTCGCGTTCGACGAGTACCGCGTCATCGATACGGTGATCATGGGCAACGCGCCGCTGTGGAAGGCGCTCGTCGAGCGCGACGCGCTCTACGCCAAGCCGCACGACCAACTGACCGACGCGGACGGCATGCGCCTCGGCGAGCTAGAAGGAATCGTGGGCGAGGAGGGCGGCTACACGGCGGAAGCCGACGCCGCGCGGCTGCTCGACGGGCTCGACGTTGCCGAACCGCTGCACGAGCGCAAGATGGGCGAGTTGCAGGGCGGGCAGAAAGTGCGCGTGCTGCTGGCGCAGGCGCTCTTCGGCAATCCGCCGGCGCTGCTGCTCGACGAGCCGACGAACTACCTGGACCTCGATTCGGTCCACTGGCTGCAGGACTACCTGTGCGCGTACGAAGGCGTCCTGATCGTGATTTCGCACGACCGCCACTTCCTGAACAGCGTGTGCACGCACACTGCCGACATCGATTACGAAACGGTGATCATGTACAACGGCGGATACGACGACATGGTGCTCGCCAAGACGGCGATCCGCTCGCGCATCGAATCGGAAAACGCGCAGCGCGAAAAGAAAATCGCGCAACTGAATGAATTCATCGCGCGGTTTTCGGCCGGCACGCGTTCGGCGCAGGCCACCTCGCGCAAGAAGGAAGTCGAGCGGCTGCAGACGGCCGAGCTGGCGAGATCCAACATCGCGCGGCCGTACATCCGCTTTCAGATGGACCAGCACTCCGGGCGGCATCCGCTCGAGATCAAGAGCGTGGTGAAGGCGTACGACGGCGTGAAAGTGTTGCAGCCGTTTTCGGCGAGCGTGACGCGCGGAGAAAAAATCGCGCTGATGGGGCGCAACGGCACGGGGAAGACCACGCTGCTGAAGTCGCTGATCCGCAACGCGACGGGCTTCATCGAAGACACGGACAAGCAGTTCGCGATCGACGGCGGCACGGTGGCGTGGGGCCACAACGCGCTGGTGGGCTACTTCGCGCAGGACCATTCCGAATCGATCGTGAAGGGGACGACGGCGATCGAGTGGCTGCACCAGTTCAAGCTGCAAGCGACGCAGGAGGAGCTGCGCGGGCTGCTCGGGCAGATGCTCTTCAGCGGCGAAGACGCGCTGAAGCAGACGCACACGCTTTCCGGCGGCGAATCCGCGCGGCTGATCTTCTGCCGGCTGATGCTGCAAAGGCCGAACGTCCTGGTGCTCGACGAGCCGACCAACCACCTGGACCTTGAATCCATCAACGCGCTGAACATCGCGCTGCAGAAATACGACGGCACGGTGCTGCTGGTCACGCACGACCACGACGTGATCGACGAGGTCGCCACGCGCATCTGGCATTTTGCGGGCGGCCGCGTCGAGGACTTCAAGGGTCCTTACGAAGAATACGTGGCGTACGCGCAAGAAAAGGCGTCGTAGTTCGAAGGCAGTACCGCATCGAGAAAGACTCCCGCCCGGCACGTTCATCGCTTGCCCTTCCTGTTTTCCGCTTCTTGGTACCAAGCCCGACTAAGGTAGAATGCCGCCGTCTTCTGAATCGCTGGGCAATGCGGCAGAGGAGGGTGAACATGGACCTGAGCACCGTTTTTCTAATTTTCATCGCCATCGCCGCGATCCTCGTTTTGAGCATAGCCCTGGGTTCGTTCTTCACGGTCGAGACGGCGCAGGTAGCCATCGTCCAGCGACTCGGAAAATTTGCGCGCGTTGCCGGCCCCGGCCTGAATTGGAAGACGCCGTATCTCGAGACTGTGGTTCGCCGCCTGAGCATGAAGGTCCAGCAGTTCGACGTTCAGGTGGAGACGAAAACCCAGGACAACGTGTTTGTTCAGATACCCGTCTCGATCCAATACAAGGTGATCCCCGACGGTGTCGAAGCCGCGTTCTACAAATTGACCGACCCAGTCAAGCAGATCGAATCGATGGTCTACAACGTGGTCCTCGGGCACGTTCCGAAAATGAAGCTGGACGATACCTTCCTGAACCAGGCGGACATTGCCAACGATTTGAGAGACAACCTCGACGCCTCGATGAAGGAGTACGGCTACTCGATCGTCAAAGTCCTGATCTCCGATATCGTTCCCGACCAGAAGGTCAAGGCCGCAATGAACGACATCAACGCCGCGCAGCGTGAAAGGGAAGCGACCGTCTCCCGCGCGGAGACGAACAAGCTGCTTCTTGTGAAGCAGGCGGAAGCGGAGGCCGAATCGAAACGCCTGCAGGGAGAAGGTATCGCCAACCAGAGAAAAGCGATTATCACGGGCTTGAAGGACTCGGTCGAGGACTTCGCCAAAACCGTTCCGGGCTCGACTCCCCAGGATGTGATGCAACTCGTCCTGATGACGCAATACTTCGACACGTTGAAGGAAATCGCGGCCAACGACCATACCAACACGATCCTGGTCCCGCACACGCCGAACACGCTTACGGACATTTTTAGCCAGATTCGGAATGCCATCATCGCGGGGACCGAGCTCACGAGTCATTCCTCAATCCCCCCGAACCCAACGCCAGGAACACAGAAATGATGAGCCACACTGGCCTTTAGGATGGCCGGCGATTCCTGACAAGTGTCCGTGACCTCAAGCTGACCGTACCTGGAAGGCGGATACCTTGACGGACAGCGGAAGAACGTGGAATTATGCCCGAACCCACCAAGGAGAGCGCAAATGGCGACACAACTGGCATCCACATACGCGGATTTGAGTCTTTTTATCGGCGGTGAGTGGTTATCGGCCGCGGGGCGGAAGAGTTCGCCGGTAATCAATCCGGCGACGGAAGAAACGATCGGGTACGTGCCGCACGCGTCGAAGGCCGATCTCGACCACGCGCTCGCGGCCGCGCAGGAAGGCTTCAAGACGTGGCGTGCGATCTTCCCGGACGAGCGCGGGCGAATCCTGAAGCGCGCGGCGGACCTGCTGCGCGAGCGCAAAGAGGAAATCGCGCGCATCGCCACCACCGAGTCCGGCAAAGTGATCCACGAGACGCGCGTCGAAGTGATGATGTCGGCGAACATCCTCGAGTGGTACGCCGAAGAAGGACGCCGCGCGTACGGGCGCGTGCTGCCGCAGCGCACGCCGGGAACGCGGCTCGCGGTGGTGAAAGAGCCGGTGGGACCCGTGGCGGCGTTTGCGCCGTGGAATTTTCCGCTCGGCAATCCGGCGCGCAAGATCGGCTCCGCGCTCGGCGCGGGCTGCTCGGTGATTCTGAAGCCGGCGGAGGAAACGCCGGCGTCGGGGCTGGCGGTGGCGCGGTGCCTGGTCGATGCGGGACTGCCGCCGAACGTGCTGGCGATCGTGTACGGCGTGCCGTCGGACGTCTCGACGCACCTGCTTGCGTCGCCGGTGATTCGCGCGATTTCGTTCACGGGCTCGATTCCGGTGGGTAAGCATTTGATGAAGCTCGCCGCCGAGGGCATGAAGCGCACGACCATGGAGCTGGGCGGCCACGCGCCGGTGATCGTGTTCGACGACGTGGACGTGGAAAAAGTGCTCGACGCGTCGGTGGTGGCGAAGTACCGAAATGCGGGACAGGTGTGCGTTTCGCCGACGCGCTACTACGTGCAGGACAAAATCTACAACAAGTTCGTCGAAGGCTTCGCGGAGCGCGCGAAATCGGTGCCGGTCGGCGACGGCCTCGACGAGAGGAACAGGATGGGGCCGCTGGTGCACGCGCGGCGGCTCGCGGCGATCGAGGCGTTCATTCAGGACGCGCGGGACAACGGCGCGAACGTGCGCGCGGGCGGCGCGCGGCTGCGCAGCCCGGGATATTTCTACGCGCCGACGGTGCTCTCCGACGTGCCGAACACGGCGCGCATCATGAACGAGGAGCCGTTCGGGCCGGTCGCGGTGATCAACCGGTTTGCGGATTTCGAAGCCGTGATGGAGCAGGCGAACCGGCTGCCGTACGGGCTCGCGGCGTTCGGGTTCACGAATTCAGCGCACACGGCGAAGCTGCTGGGCGAGCGGCTCGAAGCGGGAATGGTGGGAGTGAACACGTACGCGATTTCCGTGCCGGAGTCGCCGTTCGGCGGCGTGAAGGAAAGCGGCCACGGCTCGGAAGAAGGAATCGAAGGGCTCGACGCCTGCCTGGTCACGAAGTTCATCAGCGAAGCGTAAAGGAAGTGCCTTGTCGAAGGTCTGCGGCCCTCTATTCTGGCCGGTGCGGCCCGGCTCAAAATCAGACAGCGGACCGACGCCCAAGAAATCCCCTTGCGTCATCTTCGCGTCCGTGGAACCCGTGAAGCCAATCAAGCGAAACAGCCGAGAGGGAATCGGATGGCGTTTGCTCGCTCGACATCCTGTTTCTACGCCCAGGTCAGCCGGGCAGCATTTTGGAGTCCGCGGGAGATATCGACAATCGCATTAAGGTTCTGATCGATGCGCTGCGCGTTCCACACAGCGAGTCCGAAATGCCAAAGAAGCCCGGCGATGATCCTGACCCAAACCCTGTCTACTGCCTCCTGGAAGACGATAAACTCATTACAACACTAAGAGTAAAGACGGACAGGCTTCTATTTTCGAAAGGTGACAATCCACTTGAAGTTTGCCTTGTAATTCGCGTGAAGACTTCTAACGTCGATCCATTTGGCTCGCCGTGGGAATTGCATCTATGAGCCCGGGATCAGAGTCAAGCAATCATCTGCGCGGGTCCAAGTGAACAAATGACCTCCGGTTCGTTGGCGGGCGAGACGGCGATCGTTACGGGCGGCGGGCGCGGGTTCGGCCGGGCCATCGCGCTGGGGCTCGCAGCGGCGGGAGCGGCCGTGACCGTAACCGCGCGGTCGAAGGATCAGCTCGACGCGACCGTGAAGCAGATCGAAGCCGCGGGCGGGCGCGCGTTCGCGGTGACCGGCGACGTGACGAACCGCAAAGATGTGGCGCGCGTGGTCGAAGCCGCGGAGAAGAAGTTCGGCCCGGCGACGGTGCTGGTGAACAACGCGGGAGTCACCGGGCCTTTCGGGCCCGTCTGGGTGGTTGATCCGGACGAATGGTGGGACGCGCAGGCGGTGATCGTGCGCGGCACGCTGCTTTTCATGCGCGCGGTAATGCCGGGAATGGTCGAGCGTCGCAAGGGTTGCGTGATCAACGTCGCGGCCCTGGGCGGCCAATGGTTTGCGCCCAAGCTGACCGGGTACGCCGTGGCGAAGTCGAGCCAGATACGACTGTCCGAGCACGCCGCGGCGGAAGCCAAGGACCACGGCGTCGTCGTCTTCTCGATCGAGCCGGGCACCGTGTACACGGACATGACCGAGCACACGATCACTTCCCCCGATGCCCAGCGCTGGGTTCCGCAGATGGTCGAGTACCTGACGAATCTCAAGAAGACGACCGATCCCGCGCCGGGTCTCGCAAGATGCGCGGAGATGTGCGTGCAACTGGCGTCGGGGCGCTACGCCGCGTCTTTCGGGACGCTTTCTATCTGCCGCAGGACGATTTCGAAAAGTTGCTGCTGGAGCCTGCGCCGCCTCCAGGCTCGGCGACGATTCCGCGGCAGCCGCCGAGGACACGTTGACAGCTTCGTGGCGGGAGTGATACGACTGCCGTATTACCAGGTGCAACTTCAGGGCGAGCAGAAAAGAATCGTTAATCCTGTTGGATGAACAAGGAGTGAGGCCACGATGACGACGAATTTTCCGAAGACTTTCGACTACTGCGGATTCAACGCGCCGATGCGCGTCGAGTGCGACATCTACGATCTGATCGTCGAGGGGAATCTGCCGAAGGAGATCGACGGCACGTGGTATCGCACGATCCCCGATCCGCAGTATCCGCCGATGCTCGGCCACGACACGTACCTGAGCGGCGACGGCATGATCAGCGCGTTCAAGTTCGAGAACGGACACGTGGATTTCAAGATGAAGTACATCATGACCGACCGGCTGAAAGCCGACCGCAAGGCGCGCCGCGGTCTTTTCGGGCTCTACCGCAATCCCTACACGGACGACCCCAGCGTGCGCGGCATCAACCGCTGCGTGAACAATACGACGCCCATTTTCCACGGCGGGCGCCTGCTCGCTCTGAAGGAAGACGGCCTCGCCATGGAAATTCATCCGGAGACGCTGGATACCATCGGCGTCTGGAACTATCGCGGCAAACTCAAGAGCCAGACCATGACGGCGCATACGCGCCTCGACCCGGACACGGAGGAGCTCTGTTTCTTCGGTTATGAAGCGAGCGGGCTCGCGACGCGCGATGTTTCCTATTGCGTGGCGGACAAGGAAGGTCAGCTCGTCAGCGAGGAATGGTTTCAGGTGCCCTACGTTTCGCTGATGCACGATTTCGCGGTGACGAAGGAGCACGTGATCTTCCCGGTGTTCCCGACTACGGCCGACCTCGACCGCATGAAGGCGGGCGGCACTCACTGGGTTTTCGAGCCGAACAAGGACGCCTTCGTCGGCATCATGCCGCGCGACGGCCACACCAGCGACATGCACTGGTTCCGGCATCCCGCATGTTCTGCGTTTCATTTCATGAACGCGTACACCGAAGGCAAGTTCGTGCACCTGGATTTCGGCATCGGCAAATACGCTCCCTTCCCGTTCATTCAGGAAGCGTCGCACATCCATCCGACGGCCGAGGATTTCGCGTACGGCCGCGTGGTGCGCTGGACGTTCGACATGTCGAAGCCCGGAGAAAAATTCGAGGAATACAAGCTCGCGCCCTCGGGCGATTTCCCGCGCATCGCGAATAAAGACCACATGAAGGACTACTCCATCGGCTACTACGAGCGCTTCGATCCCGAGGCTGGCGCGCCGATCGTCTCGGGCCCTGTCGGCGCCGGCTTCAACACGCTCAGCCGCCTCGAAATCAAAAGCGGCAAGCTCAAGTCCTGGCATCCAAACAAGCCGGTGACGATTCAGGAAGAGGTCCACATTCCTTCGAAGACGCCGGGCCATGAGGGTTACCTCGCGCTGGTGGCCGATCTGCACGAGACGCAGCTCTCGGACGTGCTGGTTTTCGAAGCGGAGCACGTCGACAAGGGGCCCATCGCCACGATCAAGCTCCCGCTGCGCCTGCGCAACCAGGTGCACGGCAATTGGGTCACGGCGGAAGAGCTTCAGTAGCATTTCGAACGCGACCGGCGATTCGACCGCACAAACAGGGAGCCAAATGGCGCGCCAGACGGAATTCTACGGCTGGAAACTGCTCGCGATCTTTTGGTTCATCCTCTTCACGAACTTCGCCTTCCCGCTCTACGGCGCGAGCGTCGTCAACACCTACATGGCCACGGCCCTTCATTGGGATCGGAGCCAGCTCGGCCTGGCCTACGGCATTTTCCAGTGGATGGTCGGCGCGCCCGCGCCGCTCGTCGCGTTTTGCATCGCCAGGAGAGGCGTGCGTTTCACGGCGGCGCTCGGATGCTCGATCGTTATTGCCGGGACGCTGCTGATGGCGCTCGTCGTGCACACCAGCCTGCAAACGGATCTCGTGTACGGCGTCATGATCGGAATGGGCGCGATGACCGGCGGCGTGCTCGTGGCCCAGACCGGCATCAACCGGTGGTTCAGCAGACGCAAGGGGCTCGCGATCACGCTCGTTCACACGGGCGGCACATTGGGAGGCTTCGCGGCGGCGCGCGTGCTGGACAGCGTCATTCGCGCCTTTCACGGGAATTGGCGAGCCGGATGGCTGCTGATGGCGGCGCTGAGCAGCGTCGCCGGCGTGATGGCGATCCTGTTCGTGCGAGAGCGCCCCTCCGACCTCGGTCAATTTCCTGACGGAGAATCCGCCGCTGATTCGAGCCCTTCTTCTCCGGCGCGTCGCGCATCGGCGAGTGGAGTGTACAGGACAACAGAGGACTGGACGCTTCGCGAGGTCTTGCGCACGCCCGCGATCTGGCTGTTCTTGATTTCGATTCTCGGATTCAGCACGGGCTATCCGCTGTATCTGGCGCACGGAGTGGCGCATCTGCGCGATCTTGGTTATGCGCCCGCCGCCGCGGCCTCTTCGATTTCGATCATGCTGCTTTCGGCGCTTTTCGGCACTCTGTTCTTCGCGGCGGTGGCCGATCGGCTGGAACCTCGGCTTGTATGGGCGGGGGCGTCGCTGGTATTCGGCATCGGCGTGCTTCTCGCGCTCCACGCGAGCGGATCGGCGGGGCTTTACCTCTACGCGATTTGCATGGGAGCGGCGTTCGGCACGTCCTTCTCCGCAATGATGGTCCTGCCCGCGAATTACTTCGGAGCCAAAGCGTACGCACCGGTGATCTCGCTCGTGATGGTCATCGGCACGACGGCGGGCGCGGCCGCCGCATACTTGGCCGGCTACGTGTTCGATCGCGTCGGCAGCTACACGCCGACGTTCTACTTTGTTTCGGGATTGTCGTTCCTCGCCGCGCTACTTCTGCTGTTCGCCACGCCGCCGGTTCACAAACAAGCTCGCTGCGATCGCGCCTGCCGGCGCGGCGGCAATCTGACGACATGGCGAGAGCGCTCGAAGGGCAAGTGGCAATCGTCACCGGCGCGGGCCGGGGAATCGGCAGAGGCATCGCGCTGAGGTTTGCCGCGGAGGGCGCCGCCGTCGCGCTGACATCTCGCAACAAGGCTCAGCTCGATCGCGTGCTCGCGCAAATCGAAGCCGCCGGAGGGCGAGGCCTGGCCGTCGCGGGCGACGCGACCGAGCGCGCGGATGCGGAGCGCGTCGCGCGAGCGACCGAAGCGCTGTTGGGTGGCGTAACGCTCCTCGTGAACAACGCCGGGCTGGCCGGTCCGTACGGCCCTGTGGGCGTCGTCGATCCCGGCGCGTGGTGGGCGGCGCAGAAGGTGCACATTCTGGCGCCGCTCCTGTTCATGACGGCGGTGCTGCCGGGCATGATCGAGCGCCGCGCCGGCCGCATCATCAATATTTCATCTCCGCGGTGCCACATGCTGACGGCGAATCTTTCCGCGTACAGCCTGGGCAAGGCCGCGCAGAATCGGCTGGCGGAGCTGGTGGCGAATGAGGTGAAAGACTGCGGAGTGAAAGCATTCGCGCTCGATCCGGGCTCCATCATGACCGAAATGGCCGACGAAACGATGACTTCGCCCGACGCGCAGCGATGGGTGCCGAAGATGGTCGAGCGCCTGCATGAGTTGAAAGGCACGCAGAGCCCTGACGACGGCATGGAGTGGTGCACCGATCGATGCGTCGCGTTCGCGTCCGGGCGTTACGACGCGCTTTCGGGGCGGTACATCGATCGCACGGACGACCCTGAAGAAATGCTTCGCCGGCTCGCTGAGAATCCAAAGCCCGACTAAACTTTCGCCAGGGAGAATATCGCCATCATGAGAAAGCTCGACATATTCACGCATATTTGGCCGAAACGATTTCACGAACTGCTCTTGAAGCAGACCGGACAGATGAAAGACATGCATCGCCGCAGCGAAGCCGTTCCCATGATGACGAACCTCGACAGGCGCTTCGCCGTGATGGACATGTTCGACGAATACCAGCAGATCCTTTCGCTCGCGTCTCCCCCGCCGGACGCCGTGGGCGAGCGCGCCGCCTGGCGGGAGCTCTCGCGTGCCGGCAGCGACGGCATGGCCGAGCTCTGCCAAAAATATCCCCAGCGCTTCCCGAGCTTCATCGCTTCGGTCGCGATGCGCGATCCGGAAGGAGCCGTCGAAGAGGCGCGGCGTGCGGTCAAGGAACTGGGCGCGTGCGGAATCCAGATTTATTCAAACGTGAGCGGCAAGCCGCTCGACGCTCCCGAATTCCGCCCGGTGTTCAAAGCGATGGAAAGCCTGGGGAAGCCGATCTGGATTCACCCGGCGCGCACGGCGACTTTTCCCGACTATCAGACCGAGGATAAGTCGCTCTACGAGATCTGGTGGACGTTTGGCTGGCCTTATGAATCGAGCGCCGCGCAGGCGCGGATCGTCTTCTCGAAGATGCTGGACGAGATGCCGAACCTGAAGATCATCATCCACCACGCGGGCGGGATGATCCCGTTTTTCGAGGGACGCGTGGGGCCGGGCTGGGACCAACTCGGCGCGCGCACGTCGTCCATCGACTACAAACCGTTGCTCAAGGAGCTCAAGAAACGGCCGCTCGACTATTTCAAAATGTTCTACGCCGATACAGCGACGTTCGGGTCCAAGGCCGCGCTCGAATGCGCGCTCAACTTCTATGGAGTCGACCACGTGCTCTTCGCTTCGGACGCTCCCTTCGATCCCGAGGGCGGGCCGATGTACATCCGCGAAACTCTCAGGGTGATCGACGCGCTCGACATTTCGAAAGAGGACCGCGAGAAAATCTACTACAAGAATGCTTGCCGCCTGCTCGGGATTCCGTGAGCTCTTTGCCTCAGTCCGCGCCGCCGATGGCGCTCGCCGAAAGCTCCTTGTAGGTGAACGTGCGCGTAAAATCGGTCGATTGTTTGCCGTCCACTTCGACGTATGCTTTCGGCAGAGAATTCACCGGACCGTCGTCCTGCGCCGGCTGCATCATCAGGTCGCGGCCCATGGACCAGACCACGCGGCGGTCGTCGATGTTGCCGAAGTAGTAGTTGATCTTGGTCGGATCGTAACCGTGATAGCCGGTGGCCGTCGTGAGTTCCACGAGGTTCTTGTTCTTGTCCGTGAGTTCGAATTCCTTGCCGTAGATATTGGCGAGCGAGGCGTCGAGCGGAATCCATCCCACCTGCGGCGCGTAGAATTCGATCCAGCAATGGTAACTCCCGTCGATGGCCATGCCGTTGAGCGTCGGCTTCAGCAGCGAGCCGTAGATCATGCGCGCGGGGATGCCTGCTGCGATTGAAAGCGACGCGAAGAGCGAATGGAAATCCGTGCAATTGCCCGTCTTTTTGCCGAGGCAGTATTCGGTGCTTCCGACCGAAGAAGCCTTCAGGTGGTCGGGGTCCTTCACCCAGTAGTCGATATTTTGCAGCGTCCAATCGTAGAGCTTTCGCGACGCCAGGATCGGATTCGTCTCGCCGCCGGTGATCTGCGCCGAGAGAGCCTTGATCTGATCGGTCACGATCACATACTTAGTCGGCTCGAGGTACCGGGATAGCGCCTCGCGCTCCGCGTCGGTCGGCGGACGCGTCGCCTTGGGGTCGATGCTGTTGCGCATCTCGGTGCGCTTCAGATCGAACTCTTCAGTGATCGTGATCTGCGGGCTCGTCGCGTCACGGACCTCGAGATAACCCACCTTATTGCCCCAGGAGTCCCAGTCATAGTGCACGGGATAATCGCTTGCGACGTTGAAATTCGTGATCACCGAATACGCGTCTTCCTGCGGTACTGCAAACCATACGCGCACCTTGTGCGCTCCCTGGGGAACCTTTACCGTAAACGCATTCTTCACGTGAAACGACGCCTGCCCGGGCTTGGCACTTTTCTGCGCCTGGGCTCCGGGGGTCAAGCAGCAGAGCATCGCCAGAGAAACTACGGCTCCGCACGAAACGGTTCTTCGCCACATTTGGATAATCCTCCGTCGAAATTCTTGGCTGAAAGTTCTAGATGAAATCAGGAAACGGCCGCCGGCTCGTTATCGGAAGGAAGTTCAAGTGAAGCCGGAGGAAGGGCGCCGTTTGTGGCCGGATGCGCGCATGAACGCCTATATTGATGCACAACCTCGAAACGGTCCGCAAGCCGTTTCTCGGCCCCGCGGCTTCTTCGGTGGTTTTCGATCGTCGCTTGATGCGAAGCTTCTTCATCGCGAGATTTCAGCGGGCAACCTCAAACGTTGCGCGCGAATCTTTTATACTGACAATCCGACAGTCCATGCCAAATCAAAACAGCGCGTTTCGGCGGAGGCCGCGATACGGTCAAGTGCTCGCGGCCGTCCTCATCAGTTTTCTCCTGCTTGCAGGCGCGGCCCTGCAAGCTCAACAGCAGCCGCAGCCGCAACAGCAGCAGCAGGCACAGCCACAACAGCAGCAGCAGGCACAGCCACAGGCGAAAATTTCCTCTGAAGTAAAGCTCGTGACCGTCTACGCCACCGTGCGCGACAAGAAGGGAAAAATCGTCCCGACCCTGAACAAAGAAGATTTCGTCATTGACGAAGACGGGCGCCCCCAGACCATCAGCAACTTCGTGCGCGACAGCGATCTTCCGCTGACGCTCGGGCTGCTTGTGGATACGAGCCTGAGCCAGCGGCACGTTCTCGACGCCGAGCGCGACGCCAGCTACACCTTTCTCGATCACATGTTGCGCGAGAAGGACAAGGCGTTCGTGATTCACTTCGACCGCGAGGTCGAGCTCCTGCAGGATCTGACGTCCTCCCGTCCCAAGCTCCAGGCCGCGCTCCAATTACTGCAAACTCCGGATTTCGATCGAGACAGCGAAAGTGGCCAGCCCCGAGGGAGCCGCGGAGCAGGCACGCTGCTCTATGACGCGGTCTACCTTGCCTCCGATGAGCTGATGAAGAAGCAGCAGGGCCGCAAGGCGCTCTTTGTTTTGTCGGACGGCGTGGACCACGGTAGCAAGAAGACACTCGAGGATGCCGTCGAGTCGGCGCAGCGCGCCGATACCTCCGTCTACTCCATCCTGTTTGCCGATGACGAATCGAACGATCGCGGCGGCGGGTACGGCCGCCACGGAGGAATGGGCGGTCCCGGCGGCTGGCCGGGCGGCGGTGGAGGGGGAGGTGGCTGGCCCGGCGGGGGCGGAGGCGGCTGGCCCGGTGGCGGCGGTGGCGGAGGAGGTGGGGGTGGTGGAGGGCGGCGCCCTTCCCAGGAACAGCACGTCGACGGCAAGAAAGTCCTAGAGCGAATTTCGACCGAGACCGGCGGCCGGTTGTTTCAGGTTTCGAAAAAACTGTCGATCGACCAGATCTACGCTCAGGTCGAAGAAGAGCTGAGGAACCAATACAGCCTGGGCTACGCACCGAACCCGGCCAATCCTGGAGCGGGCTACCACAAAATCCATCTCACGACGAGCCAGAAGGATCTGACCGTGCAGGCGCGAGACGGCTACTATTCCGATCGCTAGAGCGCTTTGCGTATCGGCCGCTCGCGCAACGATTCGCCCGACGATTCATTGGACGATTCGCCGTTGAATGCGCGATGATTTTCTCATGTCCGTGCATGTACAAAGGCGTTGGGCGCTTCGTGGCGTCCCGGCCTTGTTGCTTCTCCTGCTGCTGGCAGTTTCGCCGCACGCGGCAACCCCGCCGGCGTCGCAAGACTCGCTGCATCCGACTTTTGCCCGCGATATTGCCCCGATCGTGTACCGGAATTGCTCCGTCTGCCATCATTCGAGCGAACCCGGCGCACTCTGTGGAACCAACGCGTTTCCGCTTCTCAGCTACGAGGATGTGAAGCAACACGCCTCCGCAATTGTTGCGGTCACTCAGAGTCGCGTCATGCCGCCCTGGCTTCCCCAGCCGGGCTACGGGGATTTCGCGGACGATCATCGCCTCAGCGAGGCGCAGATCCGGCTCATCGCGGAGTGGGTCCGCGAAGGCGCTCCGGCCGGAACGGATTCCGGAACGACGCCTGCGCCGCATTACTCCGAAGGGTGGCAACTCGGCCAGCCGGACATGATCCTGGAATCGTCGCGCCCGCTCTCCATACCAGCTTCCGGCCCGGACGTGTTTTGGAATTTCGTTTTCTCGCCGGGCATCAAGACCACGCGCTACGTTCGCGCCATCGAAATCCGTCCCGGCAGCGAGCTGAGTCTGGTCCACCACGCGAATGTGATCCTCGATCCGGCGCGTTCCGCTCGGCTCCTCGAGTCGGCGCCCGGCGCGGGTTTCCCGGGCATGGACCTGACGCTCGAAAGCAGCCCGTTCTACATCCCAAGTCATTTCCTTTTCTGGAAGCCGGGCGGCGCGCCGTGGGTCGAACCCGACGGCTTGGCGTGGCGGCTCGATCCGGGCGCCGACCTCGTGCTCAACGCGCACTTCATGCCCATCGGAACCCCACAACAGGCAAAGCCCTCCATCGGTCTTTACTTCACCGACCGGCCGCCGGATCGCTTTCCGATGCTGATCGAACTGCAAAATGACGAGGCTCTCGACATTCCCGCCGGCGCTCGCGATTTCGTGGTGAGTGACAGCTTCCGCCTGCCGGTCGACGTCGACGCGCTCGCCGTCTACCCGCACGCGCACTATCTCGGGCACATCCTCGAGGGCTACGCAACGCTCCCGGACGGCCGGCGGAAGTGGCTGATCCGCATCCCCGATTGGGATCCGAAGTGGCAAGCCGTCTACCACTACCGCAAGCCCGTGTTCCTGCCAAAGGGCACGATCATTTCCATGCGCTATCACTACGACAATTCCGCCGCGAACCCGCGCAATCCCAATGCTCCTCCGCGGCGCGTCCAGGGCGGCAACCAATCAACGGACGAAATGGCTCACCTGTGGTTGCAGTTGCTGCCGCGCGGGAACGCCAGCGAGCGCATCGAGATTGAATCCGCCCTGCTCCAGCATCGCGTGGAAAAATACAGCAATGACTTTCCGCCGCGGCTTGCCCTCGGCGCCTTGATGCTCGGGAGATTCAATCCGGCCGGCGCCGTGACGCCGTTGGAACAGGCGGTGCGCATCGAGCCGAAGCAGGAGGAGGCGCGCCGTTTCCTGGGCATGGCGCTGGATTCCATCGGCCGCTCGCGCGAAGCGATCGAGCAATTCCGGATTGCGGTCGCGCTCAAGCCCGACGACGTGCAAGCCCGCTACGGCTTCGCGCGCGCTCTGGTCAAAACCGGGAAGCTCGACGAAGCCCTCGAACAGTTCAACGCCGTCCTGGCCCTCGATCCCTCCCTGAAAGCGGCTGCGCGAGACCGCGATCTTGCGCTCGAGCGGTTACAGGGCCATGAGACGCGCTAGGAAGGATTTCATGGCACAGTCGAAGGCGGTTAGGTCAATCTGCTCCAGACTCAAGCACAAGGTCGAGGCCCGCGGCTTCGGCGAACGCTCGGAAGTCCCGGTCTCGGGTGAGGAGCGGAACGCCTCCGTCGATGCAGCTCTGGGCGATCAACGCGTCGCCGAGGCGCGCCTTGCGCCGCTTTGCCAGCACTTTCGCTCGCAACCCTCCTGCCCGCTGCCAATAGCCAGAATCAGTATTGATCAGAGGCACGTCCGAGAGCGTTTCGGCAACGCTCGACGGAAGCTTCGGGTCGCTTAACAGCTCCGTGAGCACAACAGGCACCATAATTACTTGCCGGTCTTCGAGCGCCTTATCGAGCATCTGCGCGTCCTTGCCTGCGCCACTTTGTAGAAAGGCGACCCATGTGCTGGTATCCGCCGCGATCATCGGTCGGCTTTCAGCTCCGCCAACGTGCGAGTGAAGCGAACCTTGCCTCGGAGCCGGCGCAGGCGAGCGTAGGTCCGCGATGCCGCCACAAGACGCAGCCCGGTACGGACGGTTTGCGTGATGCCGGTACCGCTGGCTCGTTGCGCCTTCTGGAGGAGGTCCAACGGTACCTCCACGGTAATCTTACGCGCTGTCGCCATAATGTTTCCTTTATACCATACTCAAGACCAGCATTAAATATGGTATCTCGTGCCGAGAGCCGTGCCCTGACGGAAATTATTTGTGGAATGGCTGCTGTTCGGCGTTCAGGCTTCTTTGCGTATACCAATGGCAAATCAGAAGAAACGCGGCCGCCGCGAGATAGCTCAGCGTAAACCCCGGTGCAACCCACCAACCGAATTTATTCTCGATGCCCTGCGCGCTCAGCCGGTACGCATGGATCAGGCCGAAGCACGAAAACACCGCAGCGGCCAGCATCCACATCGCCGCTCGCAGGAACCGGCGTTCGATCATCCAGACCAGGGCCGCCGCCCATATCATGGACACGAGCAGCGCGCCCTGGCCCAGCGCGATCAATCCGTAAATCGCCAGCTCGCTGCCGAAGCGCGGAGCGACGGTCATCAGGTCTGCGCCCGATTTGCGGACCGCCAGGTCCACCGTTTGCGTCACCCACTGCGCCAGCATCGGCACCAGTCCCAAAGCTACGGCAACGCAATGCGACGGCGGGAACCTCCGCAAACGCCTGCCCCACCATCGCCAATCCAAACCAGACCACGGCGAACGCGACCACTTCGAGTGGCACCACGTGCAACACGGCGGGCACCAGTCCGCTGAGGCAGAGTGCGGCGCTCGCGATTCCGCCCAGGATGGAATACCCGATGCGCGCGCCGTTAGCCTTGTGCGCGTTGTGACCGATGTAGAGGCTCGTGGGAAACGCGCTGCCCAGCGCCGTCCCGGCGAGGGTAGCCAGGCCGTTCACCAGCAACGACGGCGTGGTGGCGTAGTCGTCGCCGTCCAGCCTCACGCTTTCGAGAATCTGTAGCGAAACGATCGTGTCCAGCAGGCTCAGCGGCACGAAAATCGACGCGTACCGCCAGCCGTCGCCATACGTAAGAACGTGAAATAGATTCACCGGCTTCGGCAGGTAGAGTCCCAGAGGCAGCAGCGGTTGTTGCGCCGGCAGATGATACAGATGGAACGCCTTCAGCACCACCACGGTCAGCGCGCCGACAACCATGGCCACAAATCCTGACGGGATGCGCAGCGGCAGGCGCATGCGCGATGCGTACGTCGCCAGAATGATCACCGCCGGCAGCAGCGCCACCGCCGGGTTTTCGAAGATGCCGAAGACGAAGCCGAGGCACAGAAATGCCATGGCGAGTCCCGCCAGCGGAGACAGCAGAGCCGCCAGCGGCGTGGTGCGGCGCAGCCAGTCGATGCAAAAAGCGCTCACGGTCTGCACCACCCCGCTCAGCAGGCTCGCGAAAATTCCCATGTGCCAGGCCAGCGTCGCATCGTGCGTGCGCAGGTAGACCGGAACCATGATCAGCGAGATGTAGGCAAAGATGGTCGGCGTGTTGATGCCGAAGGGGATCGCCGTCACGTCGTTGCGGCCGGTGCGCCGCGCCAATCGGTGCGCCTGCCAGGCGTAAAACAGGTTGCCGAAGAGTATGGAGAACGCCACAGCGGGCAGAATCCGCCCGGCCACCATTTCCGGAGGCAGGCCGCACAACGGAGTCAGGCTTGCGATCAGGAGCAGATCGGGGAAGCCGCTGAAGAATAGGCCGAAGAAACCGTCGAGATCGCCCGCAACAAACCAGCGCGGTCCGGCGTCAGCGAAAGATTGAGCGGTACTAGCGATGAATGCGCCCTCGCGTCATGGTGTTCGTCATGCGGTGCGTCACCCAGTGCGTCACGCAGTGTGTCAAGAAGTGCCGTAACGCAAGCCCAATCCGTTCAGCCAGCGCCGGTAGGCAATCGCGAGCTGGTCGGAGCGCAAATGAAGCTCCGTCTGTAGATCGAGGGGCAACAATTCGGGACGCTGCGAATCGACGATGCGAATATCCTGCGCGGTCACCACGTCCTGAAAGCGGCGCAGCTCCTCTTCCGGCACGTCGTGCGCGTAATTCATCGCCAGCACGATCCATGCGACGCTCGTTTCCAGGTCCACGGGCGTGACCGTGCCGAGAATGGCGAGGCGTTGGTCGCCGTGCAGCTTGGTCAACCGCGCCGTCAGCGGGCGTTCCACCCAGAAAGTGTAATAGACCTGAGCCGCGTGCCCGATGCCGTCGGGGTCTGGCTGCCAGATCGGAATGTCGTGAGCGACGATTCCCTCCCCGGTGGTTTTGATCGAATATTCGCCGATCTCGGCATGCGCTGCGTCGCCCAGCAGACCTGCGTGGGCGCACGGCAAGTGCGCTACGTCGAGAAAGTTTTCGATGATGCGCGGTCCCTGCGCGTGGAAAGGATAAGGCCCCGTTGGTATGAGCCGGAAGCCCTCCGCCTCGCCTTCGGGGAACAGGGGAACGTCGCCATGCGCCGTGCCCAGGCAGACCCACACCAGGCCGTACTTCTCGCGCGCGGCAAAAGTCTCAACGCGTGCGCGCAATGGCGGAGGCTGATCCGGGTGCGCCGGAATGCGCACGCACTCGCCGGTGGCGCCGTACTCCCAGCCGTGGTAGGGGCACGCGACGCAGTCTGCATTTTCGTTGCGGAAAATCCTGCCGAGCGAAAGCTTCGCTCCGCGGTGAATGCACAGGTCCCGCCACGCATGGAGGCCGCCGTCGCCTCGCCACAAGACCAGATCGTTGCCCAGCACGTGCGCCGGCACCAATTTGCCCGGCTGCACGGACGAAGACCAAGCCACCGCAAGCCAATCGTTCAGCAATAGAGGATCGCTCAGTGCGAGGTCGCGTGGCATTTGGACGAAACGCCGGTGCCGGCGCGCACATATCCTACCGTACTTATCGGAAACTGGCACACGTTCAGCTCCGATTCCAGCGAGGCGCGCGGCGATGCGCCTGCCCAGATCGAGGCCATTCCACCGAGGGGCCGCCCGGCAAATTTGGAATTTGCATAAGACGTATCTATGTTGTAATAAATGCCCTTAGTGTCCGTCGCTCGCAAAACAGAGATAGCACCGGTCAACGGTACTCCGGTCAAGCGGATGTTCTGGTCGATCATCAGCGACTACGACCTCCAGACCGGTCTCTGTGAACTAATCGATAATGCGCTGGACTTCTGGACGGTCGACGGCAGAAGAAGACCGCTAGCCATAACGATTAATCTCGACGTCGATCGGCAGCTAATCTCCGTTGACGACAACGCAGGTGGCGTCAAGCTTGATGAGTTAGATCTCCTGATTGCCCCCGGCGGAAGCAGAAACGATCCGAACGCTGAGCTTATCGGCATTTTTGGCGTTGGCGGAAAGCGGGCTAGCATAGCGCTCGGCGAGCATGTCGAAATCAAAACGCGATTCCGTAAAGAGGCAACTTGTGAAATCGACATCACGCGAGAGTGGCTGGAATCACCCGATTGGAACCTCGCCGCGTACCATGTGCCAGATATTTCGCCGGGCACCACACTGGTTGAGATGTCACACCTACGAAAACCGATCTCGCAGAAAAGCGTGGAGGAGCTTTTGGTTCACTTAGGCGAGACGTATGCTTGGTTCCTTCACAATGGTTGTGCCATCGAAGTAAACAGAACCTCAGTTCAGCCGCGAGATTTTGACAAATGGTCGTATCCGCGTGGCTTCGCACCCCGCAACGCTATCCTAAACATCGATCTCGGTGACGCTGGCACGATCGCGGCCGACATAACGGCGGGCCTAATCTGGGACCGTGACCCCGAAGAGGAAAACTACGGGGTTTACATCTATTGCAACCATCGCCTCATCGCAAAAGCGCTCAAAACCCGCGACGTCGGATACTTCGTGACCTCGGAGGCAGGGGTCCCGCACCCAGACGCCTCACTTTGCCGCGCCGTCGTACGCCTCCAAGGTCCGGCGAAACTGATGCCTTGGAATAGTAGTAAGAGCGGAATTAACGTGGGCCACCCCGCCTTCCAGCAACTCCGTCCCACACTGATCCGATTGGTAAGCCACTTTAGCTCTCTATCTCGACGACTCAAGAACGATTGGGAGCGCAAGGTCTTTCGGTACAAAACCGGAAGCATTGAGCAGATCGACCCCGACGTTATTGCAGCGGGCGGTCGCATCAATTTGCCACCGTTACCGAGAGTCAACAAGCCGCATGCCGAGAGGCTCAAGTCGCGGAACAAGAAAGAAATTAAGGACCAACCATGGACCTTAGGCCTCCTTGAGGCCATCGCGGCCGTGGACCTAAGGTGGATCGGGACGGACAGGAAAGTTGCGGCAACCGCTGCCAATTCGCTCGAGGAGTCGTTAAACCCAAGTGAATTGATCGGCATCCGGAGCAAAGGTGGCGTGCGAACGGGCATACGATTCACGTCGGTTGGCAAGCCCGCGATCTGCGCCGATGCTAAACTGGCACGCACCCATGGACGAAACCGAAATCTATTCCATCATTGGCGAGGAAGGATTCACGCGTCTGATCGCCGCTTTTTACCGCCAGGTCCCGCAGGACGACATTCTTGGAAAAATGTATCCGGAAGAGGATCGCGCGGGAGCGGAACAGCGCCTCCGCGATTTCCTGATCTATCGCTTCGGAGGTCCGCAGCGATATATCGAGCAGCGAGGGCATCCACGCTTGCGGGCGCGGCATCTTCCGTTTCGGATTGACCAAGTCGCCCGCGACCGCTGGATGCGCCTGATGAACAGCGCCTTTGTCGAAGCGGCTCTGCCGCCCGAAGTCGAGCAATTTCTTCGTTCCTTCTTCGATCAGATGGCCTCCTTCATGATCAATCAGTGACGCCGTGCTAGCTCCTGCGTTAGGTCTCATGCCCTAATTGGGACACTGCACACAGTCCACTCCGATTCCTGCGACGTACGCGGCGATGCGCTAGAATGGCGAGATGCAAGAGAGATTTTATCGCGCGACGATGAGGATCGGCGGCAACACGCTGCTCGGCCGCCTCGCCCTGACGTTTCTCATCCTGTGCGCGATCGCCGTCGGAGCGGCGGTGGGCTTGCTGTTCGTTTACACGAGCGACCTGCCTGAAATTCACGCGCTCGAGGATTACCGCCCGATGACCGAAACGCAGCTCTACGCGGACGACGGCCAGTCCGTCGGCAGCTTTGCGCTTGAGCGGCGGATTCTGCTCACCTACAACCAGATTCCGAAAGTGCTGAAAGCCGCGGTCCTCACCACCGAGGATCAGCATTTCGAAGAGCACTGGGGAGTGGATTTCCCGCGCGTGCTCCAGGCCGCCTGGCACGACGCGATGCACCACCGCATCGCCGAGGGCGCCAGCACGCTCACCATGCAGCTCGCCGGCGGCCTTTTCCTGAATCGCTCCGATCGCAGCTTCCACCGCAAGATGCAGGAGACGATCCTCGCCTTGCAGATCGAGCGCCACTACACCAAGGAACAGATCTTCACGATGTACTCCAACCAGATCTATCTCGGGTCGGGCAACTACGGGTTCGAAGCGGCGTCGGAATACTATTTCAGCAAGCCGGTGGGCCAGGTGACGCTGGCCGAGGCGGCCACGCTCGCCGCCATCATCCGCGGGCCCATCTATTCGCCGATCACGCACGCCGGGCGCGCGCTGGCGCGGCGCAATCTCGTGTTGTCGCTCATGGCGCATGACCGCAAAATCACGCAAGCGGAGGAGGAAGCCGCAATCCGGGAGCCGCTCGGCCTGCACATCCAGTCGCTGCGCAACGATCTCGCGCCCTACTTCGTCGAGGAGATTCGCCAATACCTCGAACACACCTACGGCACCGCGGCGGTGCACGAGCAGGGGTTGCGCGTCTATACCACTCTGAACGTGGCCATGCAGAAAGCGGCCGACCAGGCCGTCCGCGACGGCCTGCACGCCTACGACCGGCGTCATGGCTGGCGCGGCGACCTTCCCAATGTCCTCCGCGACAACCTCGGAACGCTCGACAAATATCAGAGCGACGACTGGCGCGGCCCGATTGCCAAAGGCGACTACGTCACCGGCCTCATTACTTCAGTCCAGCCGACGTTCGCCTGGGTCAAGATCGGCGCGTACCACGCCATGCTGACACCGGCTGACTTTTCCTGGACGGGGCAGAAATCGGTTGGGGCGCTGGTGAAGCCGGGCGATCTCGTCAACGTCCGCGTCAAGGAAATCAACGGCATGGCAGCCGAGGTCGATCTCGAGCAGAAGCCCGTGGCGCAGGCGGCGCTGCTCGCCATCGACAACGCCACCGGCGAGGTCAAGGCCATGGTCGGCGGCTACGATTTCGAGGAATCGAAATTCGACCGCGCCACTCAGGCGATGCGGCAGACCGGCAGTTCGTTCAAGGTGTACGTGTATGCGGAGGCGTTGGCGCAGGGCGCTTCGCCGTTTGATACCGTGGTGGACGAGCCGGTCACGTTCCGCAGCGGCGGCCAGGAATACTCGCCTCACAACTACGACGAGAAGTTCGAGGGGCGCATCACGCTTCGCCGCGCGCTCGCCGATTCGCGGAATATTCCCGCGGTGCGCCTGCTCGACCGCGTCGGAATCGAAAACACGGTGGAGCTGGCGAGGAAGTTCGGCCTCACCAGCCCGCTGCCTCCGTACCTGCCCATCGCCCTCGGCGCCGCCGACCTGACGCTGATCGAGCACACGTCGGCCTTTACCGTCTTCCCCGACGACGGCATTCATATCGACCCGTTCTACATTCGGCGGGTCACGACGTACGACGGCGCATTGCTCGAGGAGCAGCGCCCGAAAGTGACCGACGTGATTTCGCCGGAAGTTGCGCGGACGATGACGGCGATGCTCGAAGATGTGGTGCAATTCGGCACCGGCGTTCGCGCGAAGGAACTTGGGCGGCCGTCGGCCGGCAAGACCGGCACGACCAATGACTTCACCGACGCCTGGTATATCGGCTTCACGCCACAACTCACCGCGGGCGTCTGGGTGGGAAACGACGACAAGCGCGTCTCGCTCGGCAAGAAGGAAACGGGCGCGCGCGCCGCGCTTCCCATCTGGCTCGAGTTCATGCAGCAGTCCATGCAGGGAATGCCCGTCGAGGAGTTCCCGAACGTCGTGCCGCTTGAGAAGCAAGTGGGCGCGCACACGGTTCAGGTGGATACGCCGGACACGGCTCCTCCCGCCGATGCCGCCGAGCAGGGCCTCACCGAGAACAAGGCGCCTCAACCTCCGCCATCAAAGGCTCCGTCCGGAAAGCCCCCGGCCGCGACAAATGCGAACGCCACTCCCGCCGGGGCACATTAGCCGGCGTCCCGCGACGATCTTCCTCGGAAGGAATCCCAGCCGCCCGGCTTGAGGGGTTTCGCGCGTCCGTCTGCGCCGACGAGCAGGATTCGCTCGCCGCGTTCGATCTCGCCGATCGCCGTGATGTCTGAAAACTGCGGCGCTTTTCGCAGGAGCTTCGCGCGCCCGCGCGGGACGCTGAAGAGCAGTTCGTAATCGTCGCCGCCGTCGAGCGCCATTTGCAGCGCATCCAATCGCAGCTTCCTGAACCTCGCCGGGATTTCAACGCGAGGAATGCGCTCGGTCCACAAACGCGCGCCCACTCCGCTCGCGACGCACAGACGAGAGAGGTCGGTCGAAAGCCCATCCGAGATGTCCATCATGGCTGATGCGACGCGATGACGCGCGAGCCACGCTCCGAGTTGCACGCGGATCTCAGGATAGAGGTGCTGCTTAAGCAGCCAATTTTGACGGGTTAACGGCCCCTTAGCGGCCTTATTTGACCAATTTTTGACGATTTCGAGACCCAGTTGCGCCCGCCCCAGCTTTCCGGTGACATATAGGATGTCGCCTGGCCGGGCCCCCGCGCGCGTCACGGCGAGACCCGGCGCGATCTCTCCCAGCACCGTGATGTTGATGGAAACAAAGGGGAATCGGCTCGTGTCTCCGCCGATCAGCCGCATTTTGAGCCGCCGGGCCGCCCGCCCCATCCCGCGCAGAAACTCGTCGAGCCAGGCGCCGGTCCGGGCGGCGGGCAGGGCGAGTGTGAGCATGAAGAACCGCGGGGTGGCGCCCATCGCAGCGAGGTCGCTGGTGGCCCGGGCGAGGGATTTGAAGCCGACGGAATCCGGCGGATGGCGCTTAGCGAGGAAGTGAACTCCTTCGAGGAACGCGTCGCAGCTCAGCACCCAATCGGATCCCAAAGCCGGTGCCAGGACCGCGGCATCATCGCCGATTCCCAGAGGGACGCCGCCGCGGCGACGCACGGCCATCTTGGGTCGGCCAATTTCGGAGGGGATCGCGCGCGCTATCCTCGCGATGAGCTGGTCTTCGCCGATCACATCCCCTGTCCTTTCGTTCTTTCCGTCTGTCCCTCTGTACAGTTGTGGCGCGCCTCGTTTATAGCGTAGAGTTGGATTAGGCGCGCCTCCGGATTATAGGTTGTATCACGATCCGGAATCGAGCTTTGGCCCCTATGCGGAACGAAAGATTAGGGTTGACGCTTGGGGGTGCGGTCATTACAATCGGCTGCGTTTCGAACCAGGGCTCTCGGTTCAAACTCTTGGCTGGCGTCATTCGCAGGTAATCGGCGAACCGCGAGTAACACAGGGCGCGCGGTTTCGGGCCAGCCGCCGCGGTACTCATTCGGAAGAGGGTAAGACAGACTTATGAGGGGTAGGTCTTACACTTTTTTTATCGCTTCAAGCGCATCCGGCGGGATGCGGCGGGTGTCGGTGCCGGTCTATGCGGTGCCCCTGCTAATGATCCTCGCCGTGGTGGGCAGCATTTCGGTTGCCGCCGCCGTGGGCTCCTATTCGCGGATGCTCTGGAAGGCGACGAACTACAACTCGCTCCGCCGGGAGCAGGACAGCCTCAAGCAGCAATACGTCCAGCTCCAGACTCAGGTGAAGGACACCAACCAGCGCTTGAACTCCTTGCAATCCCTGGCCGGCGAAGTGGCCATGGCCTACGGCATCACGCGCTTCCGCCAGACCCCCTTCGGTTTGACCGAATCCACGGGCGAGACGGACCCGGCGGCGTTTCAACAGTCCTTGGATGAATTCAGCTACCTCCAGAAGAACGCGGCGCTAGTCGAGGTATCGAGCAGCGGGGTGCGGCTCCTGCCGGCCTCCCAGTTCAGCAGCTTGGGGATCGTACCGTCGCTCTGGCCCGTCGTCGGACAGATCACGGGGCATTTCGGCGAACGGCTCGATCCGTTCAGCGGTGAGGGCGCGTTCCACGCCGGGCTCGACATCGCTTCGCACTACGGCGATGAGATCCGCGCCCCAGCCGATGGCGACGTGACGGACGTGGAGCAGCGCGCAGGCTACGGCCGGCTGATCATCCTGGACCACGGCTTCGGCCTTACGACCTGGTACGGCCACCTCTCGGGCTTCAACGTCCAGGCGGGCACGCACGTAAAACGAGGCGACGTAATCGGCTACGAAGGCGATAGCGGCCGCTCCACCGGTCCGCACCTGCACTATGAGGTTCGCATTAACAATACGCCCGTGAATCCCTGGCGCTACCTTCGCGACATAAATCCCACAGCAGCAGTAGCATCGTCCACAGGCGACTGATCCAACTGGCGGTTCTGAAAGTTCCCCGTAGATAACCTAGTGTGCTACTTCGCCCGCGGGAGTTTCCGCAACGGATACCGCGCGTTGGCGACGAATCAAGAAGGCGCCGATGGTGATCGCGAGGGCCAGCGGAAGCAAAAGGAGGCCCTCTTCGATCAGCCTCTTTGGCCCGATCTGCTCGCCCGGGCCGAAGCATCCGCAACTAATCGTCAGGCCGCGTTCGTATGCCGAAGTCATCGCCGTAAAAAACACGCAGATCAGCAGCGTGGAGACAACCGAAGAAAAGCGCAGCGCGATGCCGCTCAGCAGCCACAGCCCGATCAGCAACTCGACGGGAGGCAACCAATGCGCAAACGGGCTTACGGCCCATTGCGGGAGCATCTGGTAGGAGTCGACGCCCATCGCGAACATCGAGAGAGAAGTCCTGACGGAGGCCGGCGACCAGGGGAGCCCGCCCTGCGGCTTCATCTTGGCGTACGCGGCGAAGATGAAAATGGCCGCGAGCGTGAGACGCCCGATCAAGAGCAGAATGCGCGGCCAACTGCGTTGCGACGGCTCACTCATTATTGAGCCAGGAGTGAGTCGAAGAACTGCTTCAGAATCGGCCAGGACACGATGCCCGATCCGGGGGGCAGACGCTGCCCCTTGTACGTGATCACGTACGTCGGAGTGGCTTGAACCGGAACTTTATAGCCCAGCTCAACGTCACTCGCGACGAAATAGTCAAACGGACAGGGGTGCGCCATGCCGGCCAAAGGATTCGATCCATCAAACTTCGATGTGGGAGCCGGCAGCTCGCAGCCTTTGGTCATGGCTTCGATGCGCTTGAAGTCCGCCTCAGGCATTGCGGCGGAAATGTACTTCTGAATGTCGCCGTTAGCCTCCCAGGAATTTTGGTTGTCGTAGAGGGCTCCTTCGACGGTTTGGAACTCGCCGATCTTCGCTGCCGCATTCGCCCAGCGCGCCGCCAATCCCGAGTACATATGGCTTTGAAGCGGGAAATCGCGGTGAATGAGATAAACCTTCCCCTTTGCCACGTAGTCGTCGATCATCGGCCGCAAGGTGTTTTCGAACAGGCTCCGGCAGGAAGGGCACTGATAATCGGAAAAGACTTCCATTGTGATCGGTGCATCCTTGGAGCCGTACGCCTTCACAGGCGGCGTGACGGTCTGCGAGGGCTTCTCAGTCGTAGCCTTTTTTGCAGCCGCGGTGGCCGATTTCGTTGCTATGGGAGGTGATTGCGTCGTCTGCGAAACCGCTCCGGACGCGATTCCCAGCCCAAGTACGAACAGCGCGACGACGGCGCCGGCCGTTCGCCGCCACCGGGCGCATCGCTCCCGCGAATTATCGGCATCCGAGAAGTCCAAGAGATGATTCAACTCTTCCTCCCCCAACCGGATCAGAACGAATGACGCCTATTGTAGCCCGAATCGCGCTCGATTCAGCGGTGTGTTGTCCGCTCGGTAGCGGGTGAGCATCGGAGCGCGCCGTCATCTGCTCACAAGCGGTGGCAGGCTCCCTACGGAACCTCGAACATCCCACAACCGGACTTTTGGGGCGTGAGCCAGAACGTCACTCGTCCGATAGCACGTTTATCGGGCATTGGCAACCTTCGTGGCGTTGATCGTGTCTATATGCAGCGTCTCGTTGCGTGGAAATGGATCAGAATTGAGTCGATTCCTGGTCACTCTCGTTTTAGTTCCTGTTTTAATGGCGACTCCGTTTTCTGCGAGAGCGACGAAGCCCTCGAGCCCTTATCCGAATGAACTGCCGGGCTTCCTACGCCAAGTGTCTATATCCGTTGCGTCCCTTGGATTCCGTCCCAACCATCGAGGAGTTTGCCCTTCACGCGCCATACTTCCTCCCAGTAGGGATTAAAGACGAACGGGCGTTTGAAGTCGAAAAGCGACAGCCCCCGTGTGGCGTTGAAATTTAGCGGGTTCAGCACGTCCATATCTGCTCAGTTAGCACAAGCGATAATGGGAAAAATGCGGTATGATCTCGCTCGCGCTTTTCACCATTGAAAACGGAGTCTCGTGTGAAGTGGACACTTTGGAGCCTTGTGCTTGGCCTGTCATTAGCTGTACCGGCGGCGGCACAGAATCCAGCGCGGCAACTGGTGACCGCTCCCATCGACGAGACGCAGCGCACCATACTTCGGGGCAACGTGAGCCCGCTCGCGCAAGCACGATACGACCAGGGTGCCGTTGACGATTCCCTTCTCGCCAAACGTGTGGTTTTGATGCTCAACCGGCCACCCGAGCGTGAAGCCGCACTGCAACAATATCTCGCCGAGGTTCACAGCAAAGGCTCCGCTAGCTATCACCATTGGCTCACGCCGCAGGCTTTCGCACAGCAGTTCGGCCCGGCGGACACGGACGTTCAAACCGTGACGAGCTGGCTGGGCTCAAAAGGCTTCCAGGTCGCCAAGGTTTCACAGGGCAAACAATACATCGAGTTTTCCGGAACCGCGGGACAGCTGCGCGACGCATTCCAGGCCGAAATCCATCAGTACAACATCAACGGCGAAATGCATTACGCTAATGCCCGCGAAATTAGCGTTCCTACGGCTCTCGCGCAGGTGATTCGCGGGCTTGCGCCACTGAACAATTTCGCGGCCCAGCCTTACGTCGAGCTGGGCGGCATTGGGCGCTATTCCAAGCTCACTCACAAGTTGACACCGGATTGGACCGTGCCGAATCCATTCGGTACGCCGAATCCCTCTGCCTTCCTGGTCGCTCCCGAGGATCTCGCCACGCAGTACGCCATCACTCCGCTCTATCAGGCGGGCACCAACGGCACGGGACAGACCATAGGAATCATCGACGGCTCGAATATCGATCTCACGCTGGTGAGCAATTTCCAGCAGCTGTTCGGGCTGCCGAGCAATCCGCCACAGGTAATCATCGACGGCGACGATCCAGGCGACGTGCCAAACGCCGATGTCGAAACCTATCTTGACGTCGAAATCAGCGGAGCCATAGCGCCTCAGAGCACGATTGACCTCTACATTTCCGACGGCGGCTCTGTGGCGAGCCCTCTTATCTTCGCGGCGATACGCGCCGTGGACGACAACGCGGCCTCGGTGCTAAGCGCCAGCTTCGGACAGTGCGAGGCGATTCTGGCAAGTTCTGGGAACCAGTTCTGGGGCAGTTTGTGGGAACAGGCCGCAGCGCAGGGACAGACGGTGATGGTTGCGGCGGGTGACAGCGGGCCAACGTGCGACGGGGTTGATCTGAATTCCGTCAGCGGTATCGCATCGACGCCTTGGAACGTCGCGGTGGGTGGAACGGACTTTTACTACTCCGATTACGCGACCGGCGGGGCGAGCGCGCCAAATTTCTGGAACGCGACCAACGACGCGAATCTCGGCTCGCTCAAAGCGCCGTTGCAGGAACAGGCGTGGAGCGACGGATTCGGCCTCAACATCATCTCCGATGGATTAGCGCGGGGCGAGATCGGGGCGGGCGGCGGCGGACCTAGCAACTGCGCCACGACGAACCCCAACACAGGCGCGTGCGCTGGCTATCCCAAACCGAGCTGGCAGACGGGACCGGGCGTCCCTGCCGACGGCGTGCGCGACATTCCGGACGTTTCGTGGTTTGCATCGAACGGCGCGAATCTGAGCTCCTACGCCATCTGCGCGTTTGAAGGAGAGTGTACGACCGAGCCCGCTACGGACGCGGAGATTCTATTTGTCGGCGGAACTTCTGCGGCGGCACCGTCGTGGGCGGGAATCATGGCGCTAGTGAATCAGAAATTCGGGCGCCAGGGGCAGGCGAATTTCACCCTGTACGCGCTGTCGCAGCAGAAACCGGCGGCGTTTCACGACGTCACCCTGGGCGGCAACTACGTGCCCTGCGATTCGGGCGAAACGAACTGCGCGCAGAACGCGAACGGCGACTTCGAGACCACCGTCTATTCGGCCGGACCCGGATACGATCTGGCCACCGGGTTGGGCACGCTCGATGCCAACGCGCTCGTGAGCGACTGGGATTCGATCACCTTCAAGCCCACGACCACAACGCTCCGTCTCTCACCCATGACGATCACCCACGGCACACCCGTCAACGTGACGGCTACGGTGGCCGGCACGTCGGGTGGTGGAACGCCGAGCGGGGACATCGCGCTGCTGACCAATTCCCCGGAGCCGGCCAATCAGTCTGTCACGTTGGGCACTCTGAGCGGCGGTTCGACGACGGGCACGGTGGACTCTTTCCCCGGCGGGACTTACCAGGTTACGGCCAATTATGGAGGCGACGGGACATTTGGCGCGAGCACTTCCGCGCCTGTAAAGCTGATGGTGAGTCCGGAGAAGTCGGTGATCAGCATCGAGGTGGTGAATAACAACACCGGGTACGCCGCTTCGGGCTTCACGGTCCCGTACAATTCGCTGGTTTCCGTGAATGTGTTTCCGACCAGCGTCGCTGCGGCGACCGGCGGCCAGACAGACGGCATCGCCACCGGCACGGCGACGTTCACAGTCGATTCCACCAACACGACCGTTCCGCTGGATTCCGCAGGCATCGCCGATATTGTTCCACCGGCACTTGCGGTCGGCTCGCACACCGTGAGCGCTTCCTATTCGGGCGACGCGAGCTTCAACCCATCCACGGCCTCGCCGATCTCCTTTACGGTGGCGAAAGGCGCTCCGGCACTAAACATCAGTGCTAGCGCGCCGCTTTCGGGACTGAACTTCATCGTCAACACGAACGGAAGTCTGTCGGTAACGGTCGAGGTTGCAGCCAACACTGGACTCAGCGGCACGGTCGCACCCACGGGAACCGTGATGGTTTGCCTCGGCTTTCAACTGAACTGCACGTCCCCAATCTATACGCAGAGCGGCACGTTGGCAGCTCCGACGGGGCTCTACGCGCAGATCTCCACGGCGACGGTAACATTTGCGAATCTCCAGACCGAAAACTATGCTCTCTCGTTTACCTACAGTGGTGATGCGAATTGGCAACCCGCCTCGTTCACTTATATGGGACAAGTTGAGGTGACCGGACAGGCCGCGCTGGCGTCAACGAGCACGACTTTGACCTTTAATCCCACCACAATCTCCGGCAACCAGCTGACGCAGGTTTCGACCACAGTCACCGGCTCGGGAAATTCCGGAATCGCGCCAACAGGGCTGGTCAATTACTACGATAACGGCCTGTTCATGACCCAGGACATCCTTACGCCCTCGGGAAGGGAAACGTCGACCGCGAATTTCATCCTCGGCACCCCGAGTTTCTTTAACAACGGCCCGAATCAAATCACCGCGATCTACCAGGGGGACACGAACTATCTGCCGTCCACGAGCAACACGGTCAGCGTGACGGCGACGCAGTTGGTGGGAAACTTCCTGATGACGCCGCAGGCCGAGGAGATCACGGTGCAACCGGGGAATTCGGCGAGCATAGGGATCGGGCTCAGTTCGGTGAGCAATTTCAACGGAATGGTCAGCCTCAGCTGCGCGACGTCCTCACCCAATATTACATGCGGTGTGCCCGGTCGGTGGCTCTGAACGGAGCGGCCGCGCCGATGTTGATGGTGACGGCGGCCGCAGATGCGGAAACAGTGCCCAGCGGACCGTCGAAACAGACGCCTGCCGGAGCCGGTGGGGGCGTTGTGGCCGTGCTGGCCTCGCTGCTGCTGATGTCCCTGGCGATGCGCCGGAAGCGCCCTGCCCTGCCAGCGGCGATGGCATTGTTTGCGGTGATTCTGGTGATTGCCGGATGCGGCGGCGGAGGCTCGGGGAGTCAAGCGCCCCCGCCGCCTCCGCCACCACCCGCCGCCGCGACGTACAGCGTGGTGGTGACCGCTACGGCCAATGGGATCGTTCACACCGCGAGGATCATCGTGTACGTACCGTAGGGACGGTACGGCGACACGAGTCTCGAATCGACAGTAGAACGCCAATCCGGACCAAGTGCTCTTACTTCAGCGTTGCTTAATCACTAATCCTGGTTGCGGTTGAGTCTAGACATTGAGGCGTGCCCTAGACTGAGTAGCATTCCATAAAGTCCCTTGCTCACAGCCCTAGCCGCTGCTTGACGCTTCGATAACTTCTGGTGAGTCGGATAATCGGACAAGTGGTCGTCACTATCCGGAAACGGGGTTGTGGGAGGCGAAGGTACCAGGAGTTGTCGGCAACTCGGAAACTGACCACCAGCGTCCGCCCATTCGAATCTTGCAGCAGTCCTTTGAATCAATAGGGGTGTGATGCCGATGTACAAGAGAGAGGTTGCGGCCGTGGCGTGCGGCGAGCCATTGGCGACTTGAAACGGCCGGCCAGGCGTCTTGGTGTAAGAATCGGTATGTAAGTCTAACTTTTATAGCGTATTACAGACACGCACAGATAACTTGACAATAACACACTCAACGTGTAGAATGGCGGCTGTCGGCTTGGATTATTCCAGAGAATGAAGCAGTTCTGACCTGATAGGAGCACATTTCCATGAGCAAGATTATTGGCATTGACCTGGGCACGACCAACTCCGTCGTGGCCGTGATGCAGGGTGGCGAGCCCGTCGTGATCCCCAACCAGGAAGGGGCGCGAACGACACCATCGGTCGTTGCGATCACGAAGACCGGGGAGCGTCTGGTGGGCCAGGTGGCGAAGCGCCAGGCGATCACGAACCCTGAGAACACAGTGTATTCGATCAAGCGATTCATGGGCCGCCGCTACGACGAGGTGAGCGAGGAAGCGAAGCGCGTGCCTTACAAGATTACGAAAGGCCCGCACGACGACGCGCGGGTCGAAATCTCCGGCAAGACGTACAGCCCGCCCGAAGTTTCCGCGATGATTCTTCAAAAGCTGAAGACTGCCGCCGAGGATTTTCTCGGCGAAAAAGTCACCAAGGCGGTGATCACCGTCCCGGCGTATTTCAACGACAGCCAGCGCCAGGCGACCAAGCAGGCCGGTGAAATCGCGGGGCTCGAAGTGCTGCGCATCATCAACGAGCCGACCGCGGCGGCCCTCGCTTACGGTCTCGACAAGAAAAAGGACGAAACGATCGCGGTCTACGATCTGGGCGGCGGAACGTTCGACATTTCGATCCTCGAGGTGGGTGAGGGCGTGGTCGAGGTGAAGTCCACCAACGGCGATACGCACCTTGGCGGCGACGACATCGACCAGCGCATTGTCGAATGGATGACCGCTGAATTCAAGCGCGATCAGGGCATCGACATCAGCAAAGACCGCATGGCGATTCAGCGGCTGAAAGAAGCGGCGGAAAAGGCCAAGATCGAGCTCTCGCAGTTGCAGGAAACCGAAATTAACCTGCCATTCGTAACAGCCGACGCCTCCGGCCCGAAGCACATGCAGTTGAAGCTGACGCGGGCGAAGCTCGAGCAGTTGATGGAAGACCTGCTCCAGCGGACGGTCGGCCCGGTGAAACAGGCAATGAGCGATGCCGGAATAGGTCCCGACAAAATCGACGAAGTGGTTCTCGTCGGGGGCTCGACGCGCATTCCGCGCGTGGTGGACATCGTGAAGAACCTCTTCGCCGGGAAGGAGCCTCACAAGGGCGTCAACCCGGACGAAGTGGTCGCGGTCGGCGCGGCGATTCAGGGAGGCGTGCTGGGCGGCGAAGTGAAGGACATCCTGCTGCTCGACGTGACGCCGCTTTCGCTGGGCGTCGAGACGCTGGGCGGCGTGATGACCGTGCTGATCCCGCGCAACACCACAATCCCGACGCGCAAGTCGGAAACGTTTTCGACCGCGGCGGATAACCAGACTTCGGTCGAGATTCACGTGCTGCAAGGGGAGCGGCCGGTGGCCAACGGCAACCGCTCGCTCGGGAAATTCCACCTGATCGGAATTCCCCCGGCTCCGCGCGGCCTGCCGCAAATCGAGGTGACGTTCGATATCGACGCGAACGGCATCCTGAACGTCTCGGCCAAGGACACCGCGACGAACAAGGAGCAGAAGATCACGATCACAGCTTCGAGCGGCCTTAGCAAGGAAGAGGCCGAACGAATGAAGAAGGAAGCGGATTCGCACGCGTCCGAGGACAAGGATCGGCTCGCGGAAGTCGAAGCCCGCAACCGGCTCGACAGCCTTGTTTACCAGACGGAGAAACTGATCAAGGAAAACCGCGAGAAGCTCGCCGAGGCGGATGCCAAGGCGGCCGAAGAAGCGGTCGAAGAGGCGAAGCGCGCCTTGACCGAAGGCGGCCTCGAGAAGTTGAACGCGGCCACGGAAAGCCTGACCAAGGCGTCGCACCACATCGCTGAGTCGCTCTACAAGGCGCAAAGCGCAGCGGGTGCGGCAGGCGGTGCAGGATCACCGGGCGGCCCCGGTGCGGGTCCGAGCAGTGACGGAAACAAGTCCGGACAAGGCGACGTGGTGGACGCCGAGTTCGTGGACGTGGACGAGTCGAAGAAGCCGAACTGAGAGCGTCCAAACTGCGCGAATCAAATGTGGGGGCAGGTCCGAATCCTGCCCCCACGTTTTGCTGCTTAGGCGAGCGGCCACCTAAAAGTGGCCACTGCACAAGACAAGTTCCATCATGGCAACCACAACCAAAACCGATTACTACGAACTTCTGGGAGTTCCGCGCAAGGCGTCGGTGAAAGACCTTCGCGCCGCCTACCGCAAGCTGGCCCGCAAATACCATCCCGACCTGAATCCGGGCGACAAGTCCGCCGAGGAAAAGTTCAAGCAGATCCAGGAAGCCTACGAAGTTCTCTCGGACACGAAGAAGCGGCAGATGTACGACCAGTTCGGATTCAACGCGCCGGGCCCGGGCGGCATGCCTCCTCCGGGAGCGGGCTACGGCGGCGTTTCTCCCGAGGACGTTCATTTCGACTTCGGCGGATTCGATTTCGGCGGCGGCTCCGGTGCCGGCGCGGGCGCGAGCTTCCGCGACGTCTTCAGCCAGTTTTTCCGGGGCGCGACCGCGGCGCAGGCGGGGCAGCAGGAGCACGAACCGGGCACCGATCTCGAATACCAGATCGACATCACGTTTGCCGAGGCGATGCACGGGACGGTGAAGAAGCTGAGTTTCACGCGGCTGGACGTCTGCAACGCGTGCCACGGGGCGGGCTTCGCGCCGGGCGATGAAAAGGTCTGCCCGACGTGCAATGGCTCGGGGCAGGTGACGCAGGTGAGCGGCAAGATGCGCTTTCAGGTCCCCTGCTCGCGCTGCGGCGGACGCGGGAAGCTGCGCACGATGTGCCGCAATTGCGGCGGCGAGGGGCGCGTGCAACGCATGGAAACGCTCGACGTGCGCATTCCGCCGGGCGCGAAGACGGGTTCGCGCGTGCGCGTTGCCGGACGCGGAAACGCGGGGATGCACGGAGCGCCGCCAGGCGATCTCTACATCATCACGAAGGTCGAGCCGCATCCGTTCTTCGAACGGCGCGGCGACGATCTTTACACCGTCGTGCCAATCACGGTGACGGAAGCATCGCTCGGCGCGAAAGTGGAAGTACCGACGATCGACGGGCGCGCACAAGTGCGCATCCCGCCGGGGACGAACAGCGGCAAGAAACTCCGGCTGCGCGAAAAAGGAGCGCCATCGGCAGGGCGCCCGGGAAAGCGCGGCGACCAGATCGTGGAGGTGCAGGTGGTGGTGCCGAAGCCCGAGGACGAGCGCGTGCGCAACCTGCTGAAAGAACTCAGCAAGATCGACCAGGAAGACCCGCGGCGGGAGATATTTTCTCAAGCGGCGGTTTGAGGACGAAATAGAGAAACAGCCATGACTCCGCGTCCCAGGAAAAAAGCAAAGGCCGGCTACATGATCAGCGCCGTGGCTGAGCTTTATAAACTGCATCCGCAGACGCTGCGGCTTTACGAACGCGTGGGGCTGCTGAAGCCTTCGCGCTCGCAGGGCAATACGCGGCTCTACACGGACCAGGATCTCGAGCGGCTGGAAATTATCCTCAATCTGACGCGCGAGCTGGGCGTCAATCTGGCTGGAATCGAAATCATTCTCAACATGCGCGACAGAATGGCGGAGATGCAAACGCAGATGGAAGCGTTCATCAAGTTCGTCCGCACCGAAGTGGCGCGCAATATCGCCACCGCGCCCGAGCGCCCCGCTCGCAATGCCATCGTCCGCACCGGCCCCCGCCACGCGTTTCGCGTGGAAAAGTGACGACCCGACGAGGGTCGTCATCCTGAAGCCGGCGATTTTGGTTTGGGCCGGCTGAAGGATCTCTCCTCAATGTCTCGTCAGTTCCGAAATTCATCGTCGCTTTCCACATGCCTCCAATTTGCACAGCGCGTGTGTGCTTGCGCGCAACGCGCGCGGCGCTTATTCTTTCTGCATGGCGCGAGCGGATTGTCCCATCTGTGGCGGAAGCGGCTGGAAGGTGGTCGAACGGACCACGGAAGGCGCGCGGGCGCTATCCGTCGACAAGCCCGGCGCCGCGGCTGGCGAGCCGAAGATGGTCTGGGCCGTGCCGTGCGACTGCACGGCGGGCGATCGTACGGATCGCGTCCTTGCGAAGGCGCGCGTGCCCGAGCGCTATCGTCACTGCGACTTCGAGAACTTCGAGACGGACAACGATATTGAGAACGCCACGCGCGAGCAGCTTGCTGCCTGGAACCGCAGCCTCGCGCAGGCGAAGCTCGTGGTGCAGGGCTTCGCCGATGAATTTCCCGTCGGCTCCGAGCACGGCCTGCTGCTCATGGGTCCTTGCGGCGCGGGGAAGACGCATCTCGCCGTCGCGGCGCTCAAGGAGATCGTCGTGCGCGGGCACAGCGGGCTTTTCTACGACTACCGCGAGCTGCTCAAGCAGATTCAGGACAGCTACAACGCCGAAAGCCAATCGACGGAGATGAGCGTGCTCGAGCCGGTGCTCAAGGCCGAGATTCTGGTGCTCGATGACGTGGGTTCGAGCAAACCGTCGCTGTGGGCGCTCGAGACGGTCGGGCACATTTTGAACGCGCGCTACAACGAGAAGCGCGTGACGCTGCTGACGACGAATTTTCTGGATTCGGACGCGGCGGCCAATCTCGCGCCGGCGCCGCGCGTCGCGGGAATGCGCACGCCGACGATCGAAGACTCGCTAACCGACCGCGTCGGCAAGCGCATCCGGTCGCGGCTGTACGAAATGTGCCGCACGATTGAAATCTTCGCTCCCGATTACCGCAAGGAAATTCGCAATATCAGCCGCTTCCGCGCGTAGGTTTTTTGGAGGCCGTACTAAATCATATATCTATTGCGTTTGAATAGCTTGAAAACGCCTGTAACTAGGCGATTTGCTTCCCTGCGCCGCCCCGAGTAGAATTCGTCTTGAGTTCTCCGACCTCTACGGCCTGACGGGAGAGAAATCCCATGGCCCGGAGGCGATGCCCCAAACTGATTTACTTGGCGTGGGGCTGAGGGTTCGGGCGGAAACGCTTGGGCCTCCCGTGTTTGGAAAGGGGAATGCCTGGCAGGCGAAAGCGCCGCCAGGTGTGTCGCCCAAATCCAAATGCGGATTTGGGCTTTTTCATTTTCCGGTGCAAGAGGCGCATGGCACTTACTGACAAATTCGGCCGGCCGATCATGGACCTGCGGGTTTCGGTCACGGACCGCTGCAATTTCCGCTGCGTGTATTGCCGGTCGGCGAATCCCGAGAACAACATGCCCTCCGCCAGCCTGCTGACATGGGACGAATACGAGCGCCTGGTGCGCATCCTCGTGCCGATGGGGATTCGGAAGGTGCGCGTCACCGGGGGCGAGCCGCTGGTTCGTCCCGGCGTCGAGGATTTTATCGCGCGGCTGAAAGCCGCCGGCGTGCAGGACGTCTCGATGACGACGAACGGCTACATGCTGGCGGGGCGCTGCGACCGGCTGGTCGCCGCGGGCATGGACCGCATCAACATCAGCCTCGATTCGCTCGACCGCGAAAAATTCGAGCGCATCACGCGCACGAAGACGTTCGACGAAGTCATCGCGGGAATCGACGCGGCGCAGGCGTCGCGGCTGCGCCCCGTGAAAGTGAACGCGGTGCTGGTCCGCGGGATCAACGACGACGAAGTCGAGGCGTTCGCGGCGTTCGCGCGCGAGCGCGACCTGATCATGCGCTTCATCGAATTCATGCCGCTCGACGCCGACCGCGCGTGGACGCGCGACATGGTCGTCACCGGCGCGGAGGTGCTCGGCCGCATCTCGGCGCGCTGGCCGCTCGTGCCCGTGGTCCACGAGCGCAGCGAAACGGCGCGCAAGTATCGCTTCGCGGACGGCCGCGGCGAAATCGGGCTGATTTCTCCGGTCTCGCAGCCCTTTTGCGGCGCCTGCTCGCGCATCCGGCTGACGGCCGACGGAAAGCTGCGCACGTGCCTCTTCAGCAAGGACGACCACGACCTGAAGTTTCTTCTGCGGGGCGGCGCGACCGACCGGGAAATCGGCGATGAAATCGTCGCGATCGTTGCCGAGAAGGAGCAAGGGCACCGCATCAACGAGCCGGGTTTTGTGCCGCCTTCGCGTACAATGGTCTCGATCGGCGGTTGACGATCCGATCGCAACCTCACCCCCAAGTCACCATGGCTGACGACGAATCCAAACTATTTTCACTGTCGGAGGCGGAGCGCCTGCGCGCGCAGCTCGAGCCGGTTCTGATCGAGGCCATCGAGGCGCGGCGGAAATTCGGCGAGCTGGACGAACAGCTCAACGAGTTTGCCGAGCGCATTCAGCGCTCGGGCGGAATGCTCGTTCCGTTTGAGAAGGTGGGCAAGCTGCGTATGGAGCGCAACAACCTCGAAGAGTCCATCCGCGAGGCGCTCGAGCGGATTCAATCGACCGGTTGCGTCGTCAAGGACCTCGAAGTCGGGCTGCTGGATTTTCCGGCGCGCATGAATGGCGAGGAAGTCTATCTCTGCTGGAAGCTCGGCGAGGACCGCATCCGCTTCTACCACCGGCAGGACGAAGGCTTCGCCGGCCGCAAACCAATCGATCCCCGCGACGCCGATTACCGCAATCCCATTCAGTGACGCGCTTCCTGATCCACTAAGTGCGGCCATCTGTCGATTCTCTGTCCGCTAATCGGGAGTTGGAATATTCTTCGCTGGTTTGCGTCATCGACGCTTGAAATGAGAAGACGCGAGGCGGTAAGTCTTAATGACGGCGTAGCTTATCGCGAAATACCAAAGAAAGCTCGTACAGAGAATAAGAGGCCAAAACGCGATGAATGACCAAAGCGGCGTCATACCGGCCCAACGGTGGCCGACCGTCGCAGCAACAAACGCCCCGGGCAGCAGACCGAAGAACCAACCGATCTGCCCTTCAAATCCCCCGGGATGAATCACAAAAACGACGAACGCAGCGATTCCCAGCAAGATAAAGGCTGCGATAAACGCATATTTCCAATCAGACATATTCAGATTGATACCATTCCCTTGGGTCACAGGGCGAACACAATCGACAGCTTGATTAACCGGAAACCGACTCACCGCCGGAGTTCTTGTCCGCTTGACACGCAGCGATCCCGGTTGCAGAGTATTCGATTGGAATTGCAGCGTCAGAAAAACAAGGGAGCCGAGGAAAAATCATGGCCACGGAAACCGCTGTAGCCCCGATCCGAGTGACGGACGCGGCGTGGGAAGCGATCGAAGGCGGCTACGATCTGCAAGTGCACGTCGCGCCGGACGTGATTGCGCGGCGCATCGACGACCTCGATCTCGCCAAGGAATTCCTCGCGCGCAAGCTCAAGGGATTCGTGCTGAAGTCGCACTACGCGCCGACCTACGAGCGCGCCAAAGTGGTGACGAAAGCCAGCCCGGGCATTACGGCCTACGGCGCGATCACGCTGAACCACAGCGTCGGCGGGCTGAACCCCGTGGCGCTCGAGATCGCCGGCCGCTCCGGCAACAAGATCGTCTGGATGCCCACGGTGGACGCGGCCAACGAAACCGCGGGCCGTTCGGACGGCCCCACCGACAAGCTGCCCTTCTGGGCCAAGATTCAGCGCGAACTCTCGGCGACGGGCATTTCGCCTCCGCCTCTCTCGGTGATTGACGGGGCGGGCAAGGTGACCGAGATCGCGCGCCGCTGCCTCGAACTGATCGGCAAACACGACATGATTCTCGCCACCGGCCATTTGAGCAAGAAAGAGATTCACGCGCTGGTTAAGACCGGGAAGGAAATGGGGCTGAAACGAATCGTGGTGACCCACGCGGAATTCCCGTCGCAGAACATGACCGCGGCCGAGCAAGTGGAAGTGGCGGACCTGGGCGCCATGATCGAGCACTGCTTCACCACCATGTACACGAACAAAGCGCCGTGGGACGCCTACTTCGATAGCGTTCGCAAGGTGGGCCCGGAGCGCATCGTGCTCTCGACCGATCTGGGCCAGACGATCAATCCGCCGGTCGCGGAAGGCTTCGCGATGTTCGCGCAGAAGATGCTGGACGCGGGATTCACTAAGGCCGATGTCCGCCGCATGTGCGTGACGAATCCGACCGCGCTCGTTTCATAGCGTGACGCTGCGCTATTCCGTGCGCTTCGCGTGCTGGTCGAGGCCGTTTTGGCGCAGGATGAGTTCCGTCGCGCGGCCGCTGCTGTCGGTTACAAACGTGATCTGCGCATCGACGACCTTGTAGAAGTAGTCGCGATCGCTTTCCGGAAACACCTCAAACTTCTGCTGCCGGGTCAGCTGCACAAAGAGATGGTCGCCCTCGCGGGTGACCGTGAAAACGAAGTTCGGAGCAAGCGCGTAATTTCCGACGTAGCCGTCGAACAACTTCGGATCGACGGCTACCTCCTTGTGCTCCGCAGGCTTTGGCGGCTCGCCTTCGAACCGCTTGGCGTGTACGTCCTGCCCGTTTTGGTGCAGGATCAATTCGGTTGCCCGGCCGCTGCTATCGGTAATGAAAGTAATCTGGGCATCCACGGCCTTGTAGAAATAGTCGCGGTCTCCTTCCGGGAAAATCTCGGCCGTCGGTTGTCGAGTCAATTGCGCGAATAGGTGAGATCCATCGCGCGTAATGGTGTAAATCAAATTCGATGTGACTTGGTAGGTTCCAACATAGCCGTCGAAGAGCTTTGGGTCCACCGTGACCTGCGTATGCGGCTTCACCGGCGCCGCCAATGGAACGCTCGCGTCGAGCAAGTGCCGCCCGATGTCGTCGACTCCCACGGTCGTGGAAGTGTTCGATAGCGCGACCACCCCGATGCGCGCTTTCGGATCAAAACCCATGAAGGAGCGGTAGCCGCCCGTGCCGCCGTTGTGCCAGACGATCTCCTTGCCGTTGGTTGTGAGGATGTGCCAGCCAAGAGCTATTTCGAGATTCGGCTGTCCCGTAGGCCGTCGTACCTTCAACATAGCCGCCATTGCCGAGGCGAGCGGCGACTTCGCGTAGCCGAGATTCGCTGCCAGGAAAGTCAGCATGTCGTTTGCCGTGGACCGCAGGGCGCCGGCGCCCGCAAGTGTAGGGAGGTCCCAGTTTGCGACGGATTCGAGCCCTTGGTTATGCCCGACGGCCAGCCGCGCCTTCATTTCTGGCGTGAGCGTGATCCGCGTGTCCTTCATCCCCAGCGGATCGCTGATGCGCGAACGCACCAGCGCCTCGTAGCTCATTCCCGCGCGCAACGCCAGCACGTGGCCGAGCAGCCCGCCGCCGAGATTCGAGTATTCGTATTGCGAGCCGATGTCGCGCGTCAGTTGGTAGCTCGAAAGAAACTGGTAGAGCTGCTCGACCGAATAGTCCGCGTAGGGATCGGCCGGATCCTTGGGCGTGAAGTTCGTGGGCATGCGCGGAAGGCCGGATGTGTGCGTGGCGAGATCGACCAGAGTGATCGAGCGCCCGTTCCGCTCCGGCATTTTCACGCTGGCCGGCAAGTACTTGGCTACCGGATCGTCCAGCGCAACTTCGCCGCGCTGCACCATGTCGGCCAGCAGCAGCGACGTGAACACTTTCGTCGTGGAGCCGATTTCGAAGATCGTGTCGCCGTTGAGCGGACGCGGATCGCCCTTCTCCAGGTGCCCGTACGCGATCACCCGGCGCCCCTCCGGCCCGACGATCCCCACCACGATGCCGACACTCTGATGCTGAACGTCAATCCGGTCGACGAGTATTTGCTGAATCTCGGAATCCGATGGCACAGCAGATTGTGGAACCGATTGGGCCGCGGCACAAGCTGCCAAACTAACGGCCGCAACTACAGCCAATAAAATCGTCCGTATCATGATGTACCCCATCAACTCTGTTCCGTGTCAGACCAGGGCGTCGCGCGCTATTGTAGTCCGGCTTGCGCGAGCATTTGCAGAAACTGCTGCTGTGTCCGCATGTCGATGGATTCGGCGACCAGCTTGCCGCTACGGTCGTAAATGAACGTTTTCGGGATTCCTACCACCTGGAATAGTTCGTTAACTTTGTGTCCCGGATCGAGCAGCACCGGATAGGTGACGTTCCGCTCGGCGATGAACGGTTTCACTTTGTCCAGCGTCTTCGTCGGAGATGGCGAGGACCACGAGGCCCTGACCCTTGAATCGATTGTAGAGCGTCTCGAGGTCGGGGATTTCCTTGCGGCAGGGCGGGCACCACGTCGCCCAGAAGTTCACCAGCACCACTTTGCCGCGCAGCTCCTTCAAGTTCCACGCCTTTCCCTGCAAATCGGTCAACGTGAAATCAACGTGCTGGCGGCGTGCGTCGTCCGCTTCGAGTTTGGACGTGGCGGCCGCGAATTGTGGATCGTCCGAAGACGCCTGCACGTGCTCGTAGCGCACAAGCTCAGCGAGTTCGCGGTAGGGCGCGGCAGGCTGGCCGTTTTCTTGCGGGACGGGCCGCTCGCGGAGCGCGCCGGCCAGTGTCGTCGCCACTTCCTGCAAGGTATCGTGGCCGAAGTCTCCCTCGGTCGAAAGATTTGCGAGATCGTTGGCAAGAATCAGTTTGGTGGGCGTGACGGGCAACTGCCGGATTTGAATCGCAAGCTGCTTTCATGGTGCGCGCCCTCACATCATCCGGCAAGTCTCGCAGGTGACGAATTTGATCGTAGATCGGCTTTTCCTGGCTCGTCCACGCAGGCTGGTCCGTCTGCGCGCGCAGCCCGTGGGGACATGCGAGAAACAGCGCCGCCGAGAGCAACACGAAAGCGGTATCGCGGCCTCGCAAAAGCCGGATCATGCTCCCTAACTTATCACACCCGCGCCGCGCGCAGACGCCGCGCACGCACCTGTGTCGATTCGCATTGTGTGATAGCGTGGGAGTTAGACGCTTGAGTTGAGGAGATGGGCGAGTGACGCAGGCCGCCGAGAATCGGCTGAAGAATTCCGCGAGCCCGTACCTGCGCTCGGCCGCGCATCAGCCCATCGACTGGCACGAATGGGGCGAGGAGGCATTTCAGAAGGCGCGCGCGGAAGGCAAGCCGGTACTGCTCGATATCGGCGCTGTGTGGTGCCACTGGTGCCACGTGATCGACCGCGAGAGCTACGAGAATCCCGAGATCGCGGCGATGATCAACAAGCTCTACATTCCCGTGAAAGTGGACCGCGACGAGCGACCCGACGTCGATGCGCGCTACCAGTCCGCCATCAGCGCGATCTCCGGCCAGGGCGGCTGGCCGCTGACGGCGTTCCTGACGCCGGACGGCAAGCCGTTTTTCGGCGGCACGTACTTTCCGCCGGACGATTCGATGGGCCGGCCGGGATTCAAGCGCATCCTTCTCGCGATCTCGGACGCTTTCGAGAAGCGCCGCGCCGAAGTGGATAGCTCCGCGCACGCGCTGGAAGAGGCCGTCGCCAAGGCGGAAGTTTTCGTGGGCGCACGCGGCGAGTTCGATGCGCGCGTGATCGACGCGGTGATCCATTCGGCGCGAGACCGCTTCGACGAGATGCACGGCGGCTTCGGCCAGGCCCCGAAATTCCCGCACTCGTCCGTAATCGATCTGCTGCTCGAGCGCACGAAATGGCCCGGCGGCGCCGAACTGCAAGCCATTGCCGAAAAAACACTCAACGGCATGGCCGCGGGCGGATTTCACGATCAGATCGGCGGCGGATTCCATCGCTATTCGGTCGACGAACGTTGGTGCGTGCCGCACTTCGAAAAAATGTCGTATGACAATTCGGAGCTGCTGAAGAATTACCTGCACGGATATCAGACACTGCGGCTTCCACACTACAAGCGCGTGGCCGAGGGGCTAATCGCCTGGGTCGGCGAAGTTCTTTCCGATCCAGCGCGCGGAGGCTTCTACGCGAGCCAGGATGCGGACCAGACGCTGGACGATGACGGCGACTACTTCACATGGACCCAGCGGGAACTGCGCGCGGCGCTCACGCCCGACGAAGCGCGCGTGATGGAGCTTTACTACGACGTCGGCGCGCACGGCGAAATGCACCACAACCCGGAGAAAAACGTCCTCTGGATCGCGGAGCCGGTCGAGGGCATCTGCCGGAAGCTGAAAATGGGCGAGGATGAAGTCACTCTGCTCATCGCCCGCGCGAAGGGCAAACTGCTCGCGGCGCGGCGAGAGCGGCGTCCCACTCCGGCCGTGGACGACACTCTCTACGTCGGCTGGAACGCGATGTTCGTCTCCGCGTATCTGGAGGCGGCTCGCGTGCTCGACCGCCCCGACTGCCGCGAGTTCGCGCTCAAGACGCTCGAGCGCATCCTCGGGGAAGCGTGGGATGAGTCGAAGGGATTTCTGCATCGCGTCGGCGGGCCGCGCCTGGAAGGCACGCTCGACGATCAGGTTTTCACCGTCGCGGCGCTGCTCGATGCCTGGGAGGCGACGTTCGATCGGCGCTATTTAGAAATCGCGGAGCGCGCGATGCGTCTGGCCGTCGAACGCTTCGGCGATCCCGAAGGCGGCGGCTTCTTCGACCGCGCGAAGGACGCCGCGCCGATGGGCGGGCTCGAAGTCCGTCGCAAGCCGCTTCAGGATTCGCCCACGCCGGGCGGGAATTCCGTTGCCGCGATGGTGCTCGACCGTCTGCACGCCCTCACTGGCGAGCGCCTCTATCGCGAATGGGCGGAAAAGACCCTCGAAGCGTTTATCGGATTGGTCTCGCAGTACGGGCTGTTCGCCGCGACCTACGCGCTTGCGGCGCTGCTGCATGCGCGCCACCCGCTGCAAGTGGTCGTCACGGGTGCAGCGGGTGATCCGAAGGCCGCGGAGCTCGAGAAAGCCGCGCACGCGATCTACCGTTTCGGCAAGGTCGTGCTGCGCGTGACCCCGGAGCGGCTCGCCGCGGGCGCGCTTCCCGCCGCGCTCCGCGAAACGCTGCCGCATTTGGACGCGGCCGTGCCGCAAGCTTTCGTTTGCGTCGAAACCACTTGCTATCCGCCCGTTGCGGAGCGCGACAAGCTGACCTCGCTTCTCGTTGAGGTCGGGACCGGCGCTCGAAGTGCATCGCTATGAGGTGAGCGCAGTCTGCGGGAGGCAAAATAATGTGAGGGAAGCCAGTTTGCATGCGCCAAAATAATTGACGCACCGCTAGGCCGATGCGATAATCGCCTGCTCGATTGTTGGTCTGGCAGTCTGCGGTGCGGCAGACAGCCCACCGGAACCATCTAGAACAACCAGGAGCGCGACCGCAGCACCTTCTTCACGATGGAAATTGTCCACCAGCTCGGCGAATTGTTTCTCGAAGCTGTGCCCACCGTCGTCATCGTTTTGCTTTTTTACTTCTTCATGCGCTGGGCTTTCTTCGGGCCGATTCAGAAGACGATGGCCGAGCGCGACGCTCGCATCGAAGGCGCGCGTGCCGAGGCGGCCAGCGTGCAAGCCGCGGCCCGGCAGGAACTGGACACTTACAACGATGCCCTGAGGAAAGCGCGCGCGGAAATCTACGGAGAGCAGGAAGCGGCGCGGCAGGTGGCTCTCGACGAGCGCGCAAGACTCCTGAAGGCCATGCGATCCCGTTCCCAGGAAGACGTCACCGCCGCGAAGAAAAAGATTGCCGCGGACTTTGCGTTCGCGCGCACCGAGATCGAACGCCAAACCCCGGCTCTTGCAAACCAGATCGCCCGCATGATCCTTGAAAAGCCGCCGTCATTGCGCGGAGGCGCAACGCAATGACGAAGTGGCGTTTCGACCGGCTGCGACAAGCCGTTTCCTTCGCTTTGTTTTTCCTTTTGGCGGCTGCGCCCGCCGTCGCGCAAGAAGGCGAACCCTCGCCCGCCGATTCGACCACCGGATGGGTGTTCCGCTGGCTGAATTTCGCGATCGTTCTGGCGCTGGTGGTCTACGCGCTGCGCAGGGCGGCGCCGTATTTCCGCAATCACGCCGAGGAGATTTCCCAGCGGATCGCGGAAGGCACCCGCGCGCGCGAGGCCGCGGAGCAACAGCGCCGCGAGGCGCAGGCCAAGCTTGCGGGGATTGAAACGGAAGTCGCGGAGATGCGAGTGGAGGCGAAGCGGGGCGCCCAGGCCGAAGCCGTGCGTCTGCGGGCGCTGGCGAAGTCCGAAGCGGAAGCCATCGAGCGGTCGGCACAGACGGAAATCATCGCGGCAGAGCGCGCCGCGCGCCTCGAATTGAAGGCGCTGGCCGCGCGCATCGCCGTCGAACGCGCCGAAGCCGTGCTGCGGCAGGGGCTGACGCCGCAGGCGGAGTCGGCCCTCTTCCGCACCTTCGTTGCGGAGCTCGAGAGGAGCGCGAATTGAACGACGCAGTCGCGTCCCGGTATGCCGCAGCGCTCGCCGACGTGGCGCTCGAGCAGAAGCACGCCGATGCGGTGAAGAGCGACCTCGCGACGTTCGTTGACGCGTTTTTCTCTTCCGCCGATCTTCGGAACTGCCTCGAAAGCCCCGCCGTGAGTCACGAGGTGAAGCGCAACGTGGTGGAGAAGCTCGGCGAGCGAATGAATCTGGCGCCCGCGGTCCGGAATTTCGTTTACCTTCTGGTGGACCATCGCAGGACGGAAATGCTTCGGGAAATCCAGCAGGCGTTCCAGACGGAGCTGAACGCCCGGCTGGGAATCGCCGAAGCCGAAGTGGCCTCGGCGCGCGAGCTGAGCGCCGCGGAGAAGGGGCAGTTGACGGCGGCGCTCGAGCGGCGCACCGGCAAGAAGATCGAAGCGCGTTTTCGCATGGACGAATCGCTGGTCGGCGGCGCGGTGGTCCGCGTCGGCTCGACCGTCTACGACGGTTCGGTGCGCGAGCAATTGACCCGGCTGCGCGAGCAGCTCGAAACGGAATAGGAGCCAGGAATGGCGAATATCAAGGCGGACGAAATCACCAAGATTCTGCGCGAACAGATCGAGAACTACCAGCAGACGGTCGCGGTCGACGAGGTCGGATCGGTCATTTCGGTCGGCGACGGCATCGCGCGCATCCACGGGCTGGATCGCTGCATGGCGGGCGAAATGCTGGCGTTTCCGCACGACGTTTTCGGCATCGCGCTCAACCTCGAAGAGGATCAGGTCGGCACCGTGCTGCTCGGCGACTACACGGAAATCAGCGAAGGCGACACGGTGAAGCGCACGAACAAGATCATGTCCGTGCCGGTGGGCGATGCACTGATCGGGCGCGTGGTGAATCCGCTAGGACAGCCGCTCGACGGCAAAGGGCCGATCCAGACCGAGCATTTCAACCCGCTCGAGCGATTGGCGCCGGGCGTTGTGGACCGGCAGCCGGTTCGCGAGCCGGTGCAGACAGGCATCAAGGCGATCGACTCGATGATCCCGATCGGACGCGGCCAGCGCGAGTTGATCATCGGCGACCGGCAGACAGGCAAGACCGCGATCATCCTCGACACGATCCTGAATCAAAAGGGCGGCGACCTGATCTGCATCTACTGCGCGATCGGGCAGAAGCAGTCGACAATCGCGCAGGTGGTAAAGACGCTGACGGATTACGGCGCCATGGACTACAGCATCGTGGTGGCTGCATCGGCCGCCGAGCCGGCCACGATGCAGTACATCGCGCCATTCGCCGCGGCAGCGATGGGCGAATTTTTCCGCGATTCAAAGCGGCACGCCATCTGTTTCTACGACGACCTTTCGAAGCACGCCCAGTCCTACCGCGAGATCTCGCTGCTGCTGCGGCGCCCGCCGGGCCGCGAGGCCTACCCCGGCGACGTCTTCTTCTTGCACTCGCGGTTGCTGGAACGAGCGGCGAAACTGAACGACCAGCTCGGCGCGGGCTCGCTGACGGCGCTGCCGGTGATCGAGACGCAGGCGGGCGATGTCTCGGCCTACATTCCGACCAACGTGATTTCGATCACGGACGGCCAGATCTACCTCGAAGCGGACTTGTTCAACGCGGGCATCCGGCCGGCCATCAACGCCGGCATTTCGGTGAGCCGCGTGGGCGGCAACGCCCAGATCAAGGCGATGCGCCAGGTGGCGGGCACGCTGCGCCTCGATATGGCGCAGTACCGCGACGTCGCGGCCTTCGCGCAGTTCGGCACGGAGCAGCTCGACAAGGCCACTCAGGCGCAGCTTTCCCGCGGCCAGCGGCTGGTGGAAGTCCTGAAGCAGGACCAGTATCAGCCGTTGCCGGTCGAGAAGCAGGTCCTGATTATTTTCGCGGCCGCGAATCGTTATCTCGACGACCTCGAGATATCGGAAGTTGGCCGGTTCGAACGCGAGCTGTACCCGTTCATTGAAACGAACTACGGCGGAGTCTTGAAGACAATACGAGAAAAGAAGGCGATCGACGATTCGCTGAAGGCGGAGTTGATCAAGGCGCTCGATGCGTTCAAGGAGCGATTCAAAGCAGGCGCAGCCGTTGCCGCCGCCGCGAAATAAGACCTGATCGATGGCCACACTTCTCGATTTTCGGCGCCGCATCCGCTCGGTGAAGAGCACGCAGCAGATCACGCGGGCGATGAAGTTTGTGGCCGCGGCGAAGCTGCGACGCGCCCAGGAGGGTGTGTTTGCGGCGCGACCCTACGCCCGCGAAATTCTGCGGGTGCTGCGCTCGGCCGCGGCCCGGATGGAGTCAACGGCGCACCCGCTGCTCGAAAGGCGGCCGGAGGAGCGGATTCTGGTGGTCGTCCTCACGGGGGATCGCAGCCTCGCGGGAGCGTTCAATTCAAACGTGATCCGCCGCGCGACAATCTTTCTTCGCGAGAACTCTTCCAAGAAAATCCAGGTGATTCCAATCGGCAAGAAAGGGCGCAGCGCCTTGAAGAGGGCCGGCTTGAGCTTCGCCGGAGAATATATCAACGTGTCGGGCAACGTAGACTTCGCGATCGCGAAAGAGATCGCCGGAAAGATCGCGGAGCTTTATTCGAAGCGAGAAGTGGATGCGGTCTACACGGTCTACAACGAATTCAAGAACGTGATGATCCAGAAGCTGCGCACGGAGAAGTTGCTTCCGATCGATCCGGCGGTGCTTACGGAGGAGGAGACCGAGGTCCCCCGAACTCAGGTTGAGGTGAATGAAGAGTCATTGCCGCACGATAGGGCGCCCGGCGGAAAATCCGTTGTCGATTACATTTACGAAGAGCCTGTGGAGGAAATCTTCAGCGGGCTGGTGCCGCGCTACCTGGAGTCGGAGGTCTTTCGCATCCTGCTCGAATCCTCCGCCGCGGAATGGGCCGCGCGGATGACGGCGATGGATGCCGCCACTCGGAATGCGTCCGAGCTGATCGACAAGCTGACCCTGGAGATGAACAAGATTCGCCAAGCGGGCATCACGAAGGAACTGATCGAGATTGTGAGCGGCGCGGCCTCCGCGATGTCTTAGCGCCGGAAGCGATCAAGGAGAAAAGATGGCAAGCGACAACAAGAAGATCGGCCGGGTGATCGAAGTGATCGGACCCGTGGTGGACGTGCAGTTCGAGGAAGGCCACCTGCCGCTGATCCACCACGCGGTGCGCATTACGAGCGAAGGATACGACGTTCCCAATCCGCTTGATATCGTCGCGGAGGTCGAGCAGCACTTGGGCGAGGGGCGCGTGCGCGCGGTGGCGATGAAGCCGACCGAAGGTCTGGTGCGCGGCATGAAGGCGGAAGACCTCGGCGAGCCGATCTCGGTGCCCGTGGGCCGCGGAACGCTCGGCCGCGTGATGAACGTGCTGGGCGAGCCGGTGGACAACCTCGGGCCGGTGAAGTACGACAAAGCGCTATCCGATTCACCGCCCGGCGCCGTCGCTCGAGGATCAGTCCACGAATCTCGAAATGTTCGAGACGGGCATCAAGGTCGTGGACCTGATCGAGCCCTATCTCAAGGGCGGCAAGATCGGGTTGTTCGGAGGCGCGGGCGTCGGCAAGACCGTGTTGATTCAGGAGCTGATTCACAACGTGGCGATGAAGCACGGCGGCGTTTCCGTCTTCGCCGGAGTGGGCGAGCGCACGCGCGAAGGCAACGACCTGTGGCTGGAGTTCCAGGAATCGCACGTCATCGAGGCGGGCAACCCGGAAAAATCGCGCTGCGCGCTGGTCTACGGCCAGATGACCGAGCCGCCCGGTGCGCGTCTGCGCGTCGGCCTGACCGGCCTGACGGTTGCGGAGTATTTCCGCGATGAAGAGCACCTCGACGTGCTGCTCTTCATCGACAATATTTTCCGGTTCGTCCAGGCGGGCTCGGAAGTGTCCGCTCTGCTGGGACGCATGCCTTCGGCCGTGGGTTATCAGCCGAACCTCAACACCGAAATCGGCGAATTGCAGGAGCGCATCACTTCGACGAAGAGCGGCTCGATCACGTCCGTGCAGGCGATTTACGTGCCAGCGGACGACTACACCGATCCGGCCCCGGCGGCGACGTTCACGCACCTCGACGCGACGACGAACCTCAGCCGCCAGATCGTCGAGCGCGGCATCTATCCGGCCGTCGATCCGCTGGCGAGCTTTTCGCGCATCCTCGATCCGCGCATCCTCGGCCAGGAGCACTACACCGTGGCGCGCGCCGTGAAAGGCGTGCTCCAGCGCTACAAGGAACTGCAAGACATCATCGCCATTCTCGGGATCGAAGAGCTGTCGGACGACGACAAACAGGTGGTGGGCCGCGCCCGCAGGCTCGAACGATTCCTTTCGCAGCCTTTCTTTGTGGCGGAGCAGTTCAGCGGGCTCAAAGGCACGTATGTGAAGGTCGAGGACACGATTCGCGGTTTCAAGGAGATCGTCGAAGGCAAGCACGACGAGTTGCCCGAGCAGGCGTTCTACATGGTGGGCACGATCGAAGAGGCGCGGGAGAAGGCCGAGAAGATGGCGGCCGCGGCGTAGGGCCGGCGCCCGAACGCGGATTGAACGAATGTTACCTGAAGCCATCGAACTGCAAGTGGTCACCCCGCAGCGGCACGTGCTGCAAGAGACCGTGCAGGCGATCGAGATACCGGGGAAGGAAGGCTATCTCGGCGTTCTGCCCGGACATGCGCCGCTGATTACGGAGCTGGGCATCGGAATCCTGGCGTATCGCAAAGGGGCGGAGACGCGCTACCTGACGATTGTTGACGGCTATGCGGAGGTCCTGCCCGACCGCGTGATCGTCCTCGCCGAGATCTCGGAGCGCGCCGAAGAGATCGACGTCGAGCGCACCCGCGCCGCCCAGGAGCGCGCCCAGGCCGGACTCGCCAAGGCGAGCGCCGGGAGCGAGGAATGGCAGCAGCAAAGACTTGCCGTCGACCGCGCCCTGATGCGCATGCAGGCGGTCGCAAAGGTTGGCGCATCAGCCGGGTCGCAGAAGCACTAGGGCAGCAGATAGGTTCGGCGAGTGTTACCATCTGGTATCCGCTTTGAATCCAGCCACTTCCCCTGGCATCGAATAACTAGGACGATTGCAGGACACTCACGTGGCTGAAGGCGTGACAATTTATGGAACGCGCTGGTGCTGCGACTGCCGCCGCGCGAAACAGTTCCTGCGCGAACGCAAAGTTGCGTTTCGCGAAGTGAATATTGATGAGACCCCCGATGCCGAGGAGTTGGTCCTGCGCGTCAACAACGGCCGCCGCAAAGTTCCGACGATCGAAGTGGACGGGCGCTATTTTGCGTGCAGCCCGTTTGATCCCTACCAGCTCGCCGAAGAATTGAAGATCCCGCTCAATCCGTAAAGAACGTGATTCGTGATTTGTGACTCGTAAATCGCAAAACGGGCGTGATGGCCCGCCGAATATGGGGTTCGCGAGTTACGAGTTACGAATTACGATTCACAAGTCACGGTCTTTAGGTGAGGCCGGCGCCGCGGGTCATCACGCCCGCGACACGCAGATCGGGGGTCAAGGCGACCAGATCCGCGTCCGCCCCAACGGCGATAATTCCCTTCTTGCCCGCGAGGCCAAGCCGTCGCGCCGGAAGTACGGTGGCCATCCGCACGGCTTCACGCAGCGGGACGCCCAGCGCGACGACGTTGCGCAGAGCGCGGTCGAGAGTCAGCGTGCTGCCCGCAAGTTTTCCCTCCGTATTCCGAGCGACGCCGTCTTTGACGTTTACTTCGAAAGTGCCGAGCCGATAGTTGCCGTCGGACATGCCGGTTGCGGCGACGCCGTCGCTCACCAGAAGGACCGTATCGAATCCCTTCGCGCCGATCAGCACCTGGATGGCGGGCCCGGCGACGTGGACGAGGTCCGCGATGACTTCGGCGGTGACTTCCGGGTCGGTGAGGATCGCGCCGACGACGCCCGGATCGCGATGAGTGAACGGGCGCATGGCGTTGTAGACGTGCACGGCGTGGCGCGCGCCAGCCTGAATCGCAGCGCGGGCCTGGTCGTAATCCGCGTCGGTATGCCCGATGGCGACGACGATTTTGGCGCCGACCGCCGAAGCGATCAATTCCAGCGCGCCGGGAAGTTCAGGCGCGATCGTGAGAATTCTTACCAGCCCGCCGGACGCTTCCAGGAATTGGCCAAGAACTTCGACGGAAGGTCTCGCAAGCGCGTCCGGAGGATGAACTCCGCGACGCGTCCTGCTGATGAACGGTCCCTCGAGATGAACGCCCAGAATTTCGGCGGCGACGCGATCGCTTTCGGCGTGCTCAGGGGACGTTTCGTGGCTGCGAATGTAGCGCGCAATACCTTCGAGGCTGCGGCAGGTATCGTCCACCGGCGCCGTGACGGTGGTCGCGACGATCGAGGTCGTCCCGTGGCGCGCGACCGTGGAGGTGATGCGGTCGAGGGCGCGCGCATTCCCTTCCATGACGTCGTGGCCGCCGGCGCCGTGGATGTGGAGATCGATGAAGCCCGGGACGACGGTCATGCCGGTGGCGACGTAGTCGGCCGCGCCTGGTGGCAGGCGCGTGGTATCGCGATGTCCGAGAGCGGTGATGCGGTCCCCTTCGACGACGATGACGCCGTCGCTGAGTTCCTCGTCAGGCGTCAGGATGCGGCTGGCATGTATTACGGTGGCCGGCATGTTCTCCACGCAACGCGCGAATATTGCGCCTGGACTGCTATTCGAAATGCTACTCGAATTTCGCGGTGAAAGCACAGGCGAGCTTGCATCCTGTTGCTTCTCCGCTACAATCGTTGTCGTTCACTGTTGGGAGGAAATCGGATGGCAAACGAAAAGCGCTACGTGGCGCAGAAACGCCAGCGCCGCCGCCGCAAGGCCGCAAAGGCCAAGATGAAACTGTACGAACAAGGGAAAATCCCGCACGACAAACTCCCCATGCTCGCCAAGAGATTCCTGAGCCGCAAGCTGCGGGCGCTAAGCAAAGCGGAATAGGACGGGACAAAAGAAAAGGGCGTCCGCGGCGGCGGACGCCCTTTGTTTCGCTTGCTGCCGCCCCCTGGGGGTCGCGGCAAGCGGAACGGTCAGTTGCCGGAAGCCTGGGTGTGGGTCGTGTTGGCCTTCGGCACGCTCAGGTAACCGCTGATCTTATCCTTGCCCACCTGGTTCACGGTGAATTCCATCGGGGCGCGAGTGCCATGCGTGAAGAAGTAGATCGGCTCGTTCACCGAGCGGTTCCTCTTCTCGTATCGCTGATCGTCCGCGTAGATAGCCACCGTGTAGAGGTTCTTCTTGGGGTTCACGTTGCGGAGTTCGACCATGAGGTCGCCCACCTTCTCGCGTTGTCCCTTCTTTTCGATGGTGAACTCATAGTAATCGCGCTCGCCGAGGCGACGAAGCTCGTCGATCTCGTCGTGATTCTTCGCGATCAGGGTGCCGAATTCGCCGCGAGTCATGTTCAGGCTGCTCTTGGTCGCGTCGAGGTCGGTCTTGACGCCGGTGACGTCCGTTCCCAGCTTGTTGACGTCATCGACGCTAGCCTTCGTGGCCAACTGGCCGTTGACGCTGTTCTGGAGATCAGACAATTGCTGGGCGTCTTGGTCCTTGATTTTCTTGGTTTGCGCGCGTGCTCTGCTCACCTCGGTTTCGGTGAGCTTCATTTTGTCGGTCACGACGCTGAGCTCACCCTGAAGCTGCGCGTTGGTATCTTCGGACTTCGCGAGCCGCTGGTTGAGAATGTCGTCGTTCTGTTTGGTCTGCTGCGTCTGTGCCGCCAAAGTGTCCTGCAAATCCTTGGCGTGATTCGAAGCCGTCCACCCTACTCCCAAGGCCGCCAGCGAAACCACGGCCAGGACGACGACGGCGATCCCGATCCAGCGCGGCGTGGCCCCTTCGTGTATCACTTCTGTTTTTTCTTCGAGCATCTTTTTATTCCTCCGTGGGAACCCCCTGCTTGAGGGGGTAGGAGCACGCCCCGAACCAAACTTCCGAGGCGTGCTTATCGCTGGTAAGTGGTTGTACAGCAATAGGTTAGAAGAACGTTCCGGAAAGAGGCATTGGCTAACGAAGGGGCAGGCCCTGCAATTTTTACGTGCCCGCAATGCTTTCTGCGCAGTAAGTACTTGTGCACCACCGGCGGCGCCTTAGCGCGTGATCGTCATGGCCTGTAGTCTGGTGATGCGGTCCGCGAGCGGCGGGTGCGTGCTGAACAGACTGGTGAAGAGCTGACGCGCGGAGAGGGGAGCCACGATGAACAAAGCGGCCGTAGACGGCGGGACATCCATCGGAATTCTCTTATTGTACGCGCCGAGTTTTTCGAGCGCGCGGATCAGGCCGTAGGGATGGCCGACCATCGTTGCGCCCGAAGCGTCCGCCTGATATTCGCGCTGGCGAGAAATCCCAAGCTGGAGCAGTAGCGCCGCAATCGGCGCGAGGAACAGCATCAGGAGAGCCGCAATCCCGCCGCCTTCCCGATTATCATCGCGCCCGCCCCAGCCGCCGAAGATCATGGCCCAGCGGCCCATCGAGGCGATCCATGTGACTGCGCCGGCGATGGTGGCCGCGATGGAAGACGTCAGGATGTCGTAGTTGCGGACGTGCGACAGTTCGTGCGCGATCACGCCTTCGAGCTCTTCATCGTCCATCAATTGCATCAACCCTTGCGTGACGGCGACCGACGCGTGGCTTGGATTGCGGCCCGTGGCGAAGGCATTGGGAGCGGGCTGCGGGATCATGTAGAGCTTTGGCATGGGCAGGTTCGCCTTCGCGGCCAGCCGCTCCATCACAGCGTAGAGACGAGGCGACTGCTCCCGGCTGATCGGCTGCGCGCCGCTCGACATCAGGGCGATCTTGTCCGAGAAGAAATATGCCGTGCCATTCATGACGATCGCGAAAACGAGCGCGATGGTCATGCCGCGCTGGCCCGCGATGGCCTGGCCGGCGAAGAGCAGCAGCAACGTCAAAGCCGTCAGCAAGAAAGCCGTCTTAAGTGTTTTCATTTTCTTTGTCCCCGGTACCCGTCAGGCCGCGCCCGCCTTCGCCGTCTCTCGCTGGAACTTCATCTCGCCGGTTTTCGCGTCCGCGTCCACGACGACGTCGTCACCCGGCTTGACCTCGCCATCGAGAATCTTCATTGCCAGCGGGTCCTGAATCAGCCGCTGAATCGCGCGCTTCATCGGACGCGCGCCGTAGGCCGGGTCGTACCCCTCGCTGAAGAGCAGCGTCTTCGCCGCCGGCGTCAGGTGGAGCGTCACCTTCCGTTCCGCGAGCAGCTTCACGACGCGCCGCATCTGCAGTTCGACGATCCGCCCGATCTGTTCCTTGCCGAGAGGCTGGAAAATAACGATGTCGTCGATGCGGTTCAGGAACTCCGGCCGGAAGATCTGCCGCAGCGCGGCCATGGCCTCGTCGCGGGCCTTCTTCGGGTCCTTATCCGCCAGTTCGTAGATGGACGCCGAGCCCGCGTTGGACGTCATGATGATCACCGCGTTGCGGAAGTCCACCGTGCGGCCCTTCCCATCCGTTAGACGCCCGTCTTCGAGAATCTGCAGTAAGACGTTGAAAACGTCCGGATGGGCCTTCTCGATCTCGTCGAGCAGCACAACCGAGTACGGCCGGCGGCGGACCTGCTCCGTCAGCTGGCCGCCCTCTTCGTAACCGACGTAGCCGGGAGGCGCGCCGATCATGCGGGCAACGGAATGCTTCTCCATGTACTCGGACATGTCGAGGCGCACGATCGCGCGCTCGTCATCGAACAGGAATTCGGCAAGCGCGCGAGCCAGCTCCGTCTTGCCCACGCCGGTGGGCCCGAGGAACAGAAACGAGCCGATGGGCCGGTTGGGATCGCTGAGCCCCGAACGGCTGCGGCGAATCGCATTGGCCACGCTGGCGAGCGCCGCGTCCTGGCCGACCACGCGCTGGCGCAGGCGCTCCTCCATGTGGACGAGCTTCTCGATTTCGCCCTCAAGCAGCCGCCCGACCGGAATTCCGGTCCATTTGCTGACGATCTTGGCGATCTCTTCCTCGCCCACTTCTTCCTTCAACATGGGGTGGTCTTTTTGCAGTTCCGCGAGGTGGTCTTGCGCAGCCTTCAATTCCTTTTCAGCGGCCGACAGCTTTCCATAGCGGATTTCGGCGACCTTTGAAAGGTCGCCGGCGCGTTCGAAGCGTTGCTCTTCGGACTTCAGCCGCTCGATTTCTTCCTTCTGCTTGCGGATGCGTCCGATGGCGTCCTTTTCAGTTTGCCAGTGTGCCTTCAGGCCGTTGGACTGTTCGCGCAACGTGCTCAGTTCTTTTTCGATCTGCGCCAGCCGTTCCTTTGAATGCGGATCGGATTCCTTGCGGAGCGCCTGGCGCTCGATTTCGAGCTGGAGGATGCGCCGCTCGATCTCGTCGATTTCGGCGGGCAGCGAATCGATCTCCATGCGCAGCCCGGCCGCGGCCTCGTCAACGAGGTCGATGGCCTTATCGGGCAAGAAACGGTCGGTAATGTAGCGCTGCGAAAGCATGGCCGCGGCGACGATCGCGGCGTCCTTGATGCGGACTCCATGGTGCACCTCGTAGCGCTCCTTCAGGCCGCGCAGGATCGCGATGGTGTCCTCGACGGAGGGCTCGCCGATCGTGACGGGCTGAAAGCGGCGTTCGAGGGCGGGATCTTTTTCGATGTATTTGCGGTATTCGTTGAGCGTCGTCGCGCCGATCGCGCGCAGTTCGCCGCGCGCCAGCGCCGGCTTCAGCATGTTGGACGCGTCCATGGAGCCTTCGGCCGCGCCAGCGCCCACCAGGGTATGCAATTCGTCGATGAAAAGGATGATCTGGCCCTCGGATTCGCTCACTTCCTTGAGCACGGCCTTCAGGCGGTCCTCGAATTCGCCGCGGTATTTCGCGCCCGCGATCAGAGCAGCCAGATCGAGCGCAACGATGCGCTTGGGTCTCAGCACTTCGGGGACGTCGCCGGCCACGATTCGTCCGGCCAGGCCTTCGACGATGGCCGTCTTGCCCACGCCGGGTTCGCCGATCAACACCGGATTGTTCTTCGTGCGCCGCGCCAGAATCTGCATGACGCGGCGGATTTCCTCGTCGCGGCCGATCACCGGATCGAGTTTGCCGCGACGCGCCAGTTCCGTGAGATCGCGCGCGTATTGCTCGATCGCGCGGTAGGTGGATTCGGGATTCTGCGAAGTGACGCGATGGCTGCCGCGGATCGTCGCCATCGCCTGCAGGATGGCGTCATGACTCGCGCCGTAGCGCGCGAGCAACTGGCCGGCCGGATCGCGGTCCGCGCCGGCAATGCCGAGCAAAATGTGTTCGGTCGAGACGTACTCGTCCTTCAGGCGCTGCGCTTCATCAAACGCGCGCTCAAGAACATCGTTGGAGGTGCGGCTTAGGGACGGGCTGGATACGTCGCTGACCTTCGGAAGGCGGCCGACCTGCTTTTCGATCTCTCCGGCGAGCGCCGACGGGGATGCGCCAAGCTTCTCGAGAAGGGGCGGCACGACGCCGTCTCCCTGGGCAACAAGCGCCCACAGCAAATGCAACGGTTCGATCTGCTGCTGGCCCGAGCGCGCTCCCATTTCCTGCGCCGCCTGGAGCGCTTCCTGGGCCTTCACCGTTAGTTTGTCAAATCGCAGCATGACCGAATTTTCTCACTTTGCCCTGGGATACTCAAAGGGCCAGACAAAAAAGGGGACCGGCGCCATCGCCCAGTCCCCGGAACCTGCGCAATGGTTAGTTAGTTGCCGTTGGTCGTGACGTTCACCTTCACCTGCTTGGGCTTCGACTCGGCGCGCTTCATTAGCTCGACCGTGAGGACGCCGTTCTTGTACTCGGCCTTGATCCCTTCGGTGCTGACCGTGTTGGGCAGACTGAAGCTGCGGCTGAAAGAGCCGTAGGTGCGCTCGATGCGAAGGTAATTGTCCTCTTTCACCTGCTGGTCGAACTTACGTTCGCCGCGAATCGTGAGCATGTTGTTTTCGACCCGAACGTCGAGGTCCTTCTCGTTGATGTCGGGTAGATCGGCCTTCAACACGAGTTCGTTCTCGGTTTCGTAAATATCTACGGCCGGAGCCCATGCGGTTAGCGCCGAGTTGTCCGAGCGACGACCCGGGAACGAAGTGTCAAACAGGCGATTGACCTGCTCCTGCAGGCCGGCCAAGTTCTGAAATGGATCCCAGCGTGTAATTGAACTCATTTATGAACCTCCCTAATTGGCGCTCTTATTTAGCGCAGTCAAATAATAAAATATGAGTCTTATATTGTCAAGTACTATTCCTGCACCGATTCGAGCTGGTCCAGAGCCGAATCTCTGCTACTCTAAAACCTTGACTATCAGACATTTAAGGTAGTGAGTTTCGGGCATCGTGAGCAGGATCGGGTGGTCCTGTGCCTGGGTTCGGCGCTCCACGACGACGATGGATTTACGAGCGTCGTTGGCAGCCTCGGCCAGGATTTGGAGGAATAGAGGCTCGGTGATGTGGTAGGAACAGGAGCAGGTCAGCAGGAAGCCACCCGGCTTGAGGAGCTTCAGGGCGCGAAGGTTAATCTCCTTGTAGCCGCGCTGGGCGGCCGGGATGCTATCGCGGTTCTTGGCGAAGGCGGGCGGATCGAGAACGACCATCTGGAAGCGGCGGCCGGACTCGTCGTACTGCTTGAGGACATCGAAAGTGTTTCCCTCGCGGAAGTCCACGTTCGCAATCGAGTTCAACTGCTGATTTCTGCGGGCGGCCTCGATGGCCGCAGGAGCCATCTCGATCCCCTGGACGTGATCGCACTTGTCCGCGATGGTGAGAGCGAATCCGCCTTGATAGCTGAAGCAATCGAGGACCTCGCCGGAAGCGTAGCGGCGGGCGGCCCAGTGGTTCTCGCGCTGGTCGAGAAACGAGCCTGTTTTCTGGCCCTTCAGCAGGTCGTGAATGAAAATGACGCCGTTTTCCTTGACGCGAAGTTCGGGCGGGATTTCACCGTGAAGAATGCCTACGCGCTGCTCGAGTCCCTCGAGGAGGCGCACTTTGGGGTCATTGCGCTCGACGATGCCGCGAGGCGAGAACAGTTCGAGCAGGATTTCGACGAGGAGGGTCTTGAGGCGCTCGGCGCCCTGACTGAGCGTTTGCACGACGAAGCAATCGGCGTAGCGGTCCACGATGAGCGAAGGCAGCAAGTCCGCTTCGCCGTGGACCAAGCGACAGGCCTCGGAGTTTTCGACTACGAGATTGCGATAGGCGGCGGCCCGACGGAGGCGCTCCGTGAGGAAAGCGCGATCGACCGGTCGATCCTCCCGCGTAAGAAGCCGGACGGCGATCTGCGATTTGTCGCTGTAGAAGGCGCGACCCTGGAAATTGCCGCGCTCGTCGAGCAGCCGGACGATGGCGCCGGGCTCGGCTTGCGTGGAGCGAACGTCGCTGCGATAGACCCAGAGGTGCCCCAGGCGAAGGCGCTCGACGCCTCGCGGGCTGATGACGACGGATGCTTCGTTCATGGGCGCAGCGGCCGTCGGGGGAAGAGGCTTCGCGGACTCCCGCAGGGGTGGGCTCGAACGCAGGCGAATTGGTCTATCCGGCTCGCCGCGCATCCTAAGCTCCGGGAAGGCCCATCTTGCGTTTGCGGTGCAGCTTGATGGCGGACGACCGCAAAGTTTCGGGAACGTTCTTGTTGGCCGTGAGCTTTGCGAGGTCGGTCGACGTCAGCCGCGGGAAAAGATGCAGCGAGACGTCGAGCGGCGTCTTCGAATTGTTGACGAGGTTTTTCACCACCGAGTAGTTTTTCATGAAGATGCGCGTCAGCGAGATGATGCGCAGGGTTTCGCCGGGCAGACTGGTCATTGCCGCGAACGCCTCGACTTCCGTGTCGGTCAGCCGGGGCGACTGCAGGACGCATCTTTGGACCAGTTTATTTGGATCGCGGATCAGCAGCATTCGCTCCGTGCGGCCGCCTTTGAGCGCCAGTGTGAGGCGCTGGACCACGTTCATGTGAGCCACGCGCTGCATCAGGGTATCGCGCTTCACGGGATCGGGCTCAATCTCCGCGGCGGCCTCTTCGATTTCGTTCATCGAGATGGCGCCCTTTTGGAGTTCGCCGAGCATTTCCCGTTGCTCGTCGGTCGGCGCGGAAGAAGCGGCCACCGCGATCACAAGCTGAGGATCGGAGACGAACCTTTCGAGATTGTCGAGCAGCGCCTGGATACCGGTGGAGGTGAGCTGGGGCGCCACGCGCGTGACGAGCGCCGTCGGGCAGACAGTATTCCGGGCGAGCGCATCGGCAACGCCTGGCTTGTCGGAGAGATTTTCGGCGCAATAGGTGAAGAGGCGCGGGTCCGGATCGGCGCGGGCGACCGCGGCGAGAAAAGCCTCGATGGGCTGAGTCAGGAGGACATTCTGCGCTCGTTCGGCGATTGCGGGGTCGGGATCGGAAGCCAGTACGGCAAGCAGTTCGGCGCGATCTTCCGCGGTGAGCGGTACGCCACCCGCGCAGATCGCCAGCTTCTGTTCAGGGCGCGCATGTCCGGAGCAGATCTGCGTACGCAGTTCGGCGCTAATAAAGACCTCCCGGAGCGCGCTGGAAGGCTGTACCGGCAAGCGAGCCGGCGAATGTCATGCCGCGGGCGCCGTCGGATGTTTCCGCCGTAGGCCGGTGGAAACGAGCGGCGATTCTTTCCCCGTAGTGACGATAGGCAAGCCAGCCCAGCACAACGACAAGCACGAGGACCACAATCGCGACCGCGAGCGCTCGCCAATTTCTAGGTATCTCGCCCCGATGCTCCGGGACGGCGCGCGCGTCCACGGCGCCCTTGGTCTCGAGGGCGTATGCGGCGACGAGGCTATCTTCGTCAAGACCAAGAAAACGCGCGATGGCACGGATGAAGCCGCGATTGAAAACGCCGCCGGGCAGCTCGTCCCAGTGTTCGCTCTCAATCGCTTCGAGGAAGCGCGGGCTTATGCGGGTTGCGGCCGCGACTTCTTGCAAGGAAACGCCGCGCATCTCGCGCTCGCGTTTCAGGTGCTCGCCGAAAGGTGTCGAAGACATTCCCTGGACCACGAAAAATATAGGCGCGGGCTTGAGGAGTGTCAATGCTACGCGCCAATCGCGGCCCATTGGCCTTTCGGCAATCGGGCGGGATTGCCCGTTGCAGTCCGCGAAAACGGTTCACTATAATGCAAATGTTGCCCCGAGAATCCCAAGACTTGAGGCCTCTGGGCCCTGCCGACCGAATGCGCCGAGGAACCGACTCCAAGCCATTCGATGGCATAGAACGACGCCGGAGTCCGCGTGCTGATGACGTGGAAGCCCCGGAGAGCCACGAAGTTACGGTTTTCCACGAGTTGGGCAAGGCCCTTACCTCTTCCCTTCAACTCGATCAGGTGCTTCGCACCATCATGGAAAAAATCAACGAGGTGCTGCGGCCGGACACATGGTCGCTCCTCTTGATGGATGTGGAGAAACAAGAACTCTACTTCCAGATCGCCACTGGCAAGGGCGCCGAAGCATTGAAGGACGTGCGCATCAAGGTCGGCCAGGGACTGGCGGGTTGGGTGGCGCAGTCGGGCGAAGCGGTGGTGGTGGCGGACACGAGCAAGGATTCGCGTTTCTTCGGGCAGGTGGACGAGAGAACGAAAGTCGAGACGCGCTCGATCGTCGCCGTCCCGGTGCGTTTCCGCGAACAGTGCCTGGGCGTGATCGAGCTGATCAACTGCATCGGGCCGGAAGGATTCAGCCAGCGGGACCTGGCGCTTCTCGAGGCGCTGGCCGACTATGCCGCCATCGCGATCGAGAATGCCCGGCACGTCCAGCGGATCCACGAGCTGACGATCACGGACGACTGCACGAGTCTCTACAACGCCCGGCACCTGAATTTCATGCTCGATACGGAGATCTATCGTTCCCACCGGTATGCCTTCGAGTTCTCGCTGATCTTCATCGATCTTGACCACTTCAAGAACGTCAACGACACGCACGGCCACCTGGTGGGCTCGAAGCTGCTTTCCGAGATCGGCGAGGCCGTCAAGGAGAAGTGCCGGCTGATTGACCTGGCGTTCCGCTACGGCGGAGACGAGTTCGTCATACTGCTCCCACAGACCTCCAAGGAAAACGCGCTCGGCGTTGCCCGCCGCCTGCACAAGCTGATTCGCGAGACGGCGTGGCTCAAGGAGGCCGGGCTGAACATCAACATCACGGCGAGCGTAGGCGTCGCCGCCTATCCCACGGACTCCCGCACGAAGGCCGAGCTGCTGCACCTCGCCGATGAGGCGATGTACCTCGTCAAGAATACGACTCGCGATAGCGTGGCCGCGGCCGGCGTCGGCATTCTTCCCCATCCCTGATCATCCGATTCTTCGGGGGGCTCTTTGGGCGGCCGTTGTTCCGGGCAAACTGCTCCCCTATACTCGGCGTCTAATCGAACCAAGGAGGTTTCGCATTGCGCAACCGGGAGGCAGCGCGGTACGCGCGCTGGGCGGCGATCGTGGCGGGTTTGATCGCGCTGTGCGTTGTCGGCGCGTACGTGGAACGCGCCTTTCGCCAGGCGCAGGCGCGCCGCGCGGCGCCGCCGGCTGTCCCCGCAACGGTGGAGCAGCGATCGGATCAATTCTCTTTTTCGAAGGTGGAACAGGACCGCACGCTCTTCACCATTCGCGCGTCGCATTTGACGCAGTACAAGGATCAGAATCGCGCGCTGCTGGAAGATGTCTGGATCACGGTCTACGGCCGTGACGGAAGCCGCAACGACAACATTCATACGCACGAATGCAGCTACGAGCCGGAAACCGGCGACGTTCGCTGCGAGGGCGAAGCTCGGATCGACATTCAGAACGCGAATCCCGCGCAGGGCAAGGCCGCCGCGTCAACCGGGAACACGCTTGAGGTCAAGACGAGCGACCTGTCTTTCAATCGCGACACGGGCGAGGCATCCACTCCCGCCCCGGTGGAGTTTCGCTTTCCCGCCGGCCACGGGCGCGGCGTGGGAGTCAGCTACAGCACGAGTGACTCCGTGGTGCGTGTCGAGCACGACGTGGAATTCGATCTCACGCCTTCGGACAAGACGGGCGGCTTGCCCGTCAACGTAAGCGGGAGCAGCCTCGAAATTCACCGCACCGAGCGCACCCTCGTACTCGGCGGTCCGGCGATCGTGCGAGAAGGCGCGCGCGAGCTTTCCGCGGGGCAAGTCAGGATAGAACTCGACAGCGACTACCATGCGCGGCGGGCGGTAGCCGAAGGCAATCCGCGGATTCAGGCGGCGGAGGGCACCGGGAAAATCGTCATTTCAGCCGAGCATTTGGAAAGCGTCCTGAATCCCGCGGGCTGGGTCGAACGCGTGATCGCAGACGGCAGCATTTCGGGCACGCGGCAGACGGCCGCAGGCACGGACCGTTTCTCGGCGTCACACGCCGAACTCGCCATGTTGCCTGGGCGCAATCTGATTCGGGAAATGACGGCGACCGGAGGCGTGGTGGCCGAGTCTCACCAAGGCGCTGATTGGCACATCCTGAAAACCGATGCCTTGCGCGTGACATTCAGCGCACCCGCAGCGCGGCGTCCAAGGGAACCCCGGAGCAGCAACGAATCGAAAGCGCCGAGACCCTCGCCCCGGCGACCATCGAATCACGGAGCGGCAATGACACGACTACGCTGCAGGCGAAGAAGTTTGTCGCGCAGTTGGGTGCGGGCGGGCGGATCGACAAATTGTTGGGGCACTCGGGCGTCGAGGTCCGCAGCCAGACCGGCAACGCCGCGCCGCAGTTGATTTCGGCCGCGGAACTCGCCGCCACCTTCGGCGCAAACGGGGATTGGGAAACGCTGGATGAAAGCGGGAACGTCCGGTTTCAGCAAAGCGACCGTGAGGCGAGCGCCGCCCGCGCGAGAATCGTGCGCGCAACCGATACGATTACGCTCGATGGCTCGCCCGTGATATCCGATTCGGTGAGTCGCACGACGGCGGCCAATGCCACCATCAACCAGAAATCGGGCGACCTCCGCCTGACCGGAGGCGTGGTTTCCACGTATCTCGCCACCACTTCTTCCGCCGGCCAGGTGGACGCCGTAGGTTTTGGCACGGGCGCGGCTCATGTCTCGGCCGATCTGCTTACCGGCTCCGTCAACGCGGGGCATGTGACTTATGCCGGCCACGCCCGGCTGTGGCAGGGAGAGTCCGTTCTGGACGCGGACCAGATCGAACTCTGGCGCGACGACAAGAAACTACAGGCGAACGGCCATGTGGTCGCGGTGTTCCCGCAGGCTTCCGGGCCGTTTGCGAAGCCCTTCGGGCCATTGTCCGGCGCGCCCGCGGCCGCGCCGACCGCCGCGTCAGCTTCCGGATCAGACCCCTGCCTCTACGCCGACGCTGTGGAGGATCCGCGCGCCGGTCCTGACCTATTGGAGCGATCTGGGCAAGGCGCACCTGGAGGGCGGAGTGGTAGCGAGTTCCGACCAGGGCTCGCTCGAATCCCGTGTGCTCGACGTTTTTCTGGCCAGCGGGCCGCCGGCCGGCCAAGGGGCCGCTCGCGGAACCACCGGGCAACTCAGCCGGGTGCTGGCGCAAGGGAACGTGATCGTGCGGCAGGGCGATCGCCGGGGCATGGCGGAGCAGGGGGAATACACGGCGGCGGATGGCAAGTTCGTTCTCTCCGGCGGACAGCCAACCGTTACTGACAATTCTAGCAACTCAGCGACGGGCCATTCGTTGACCTTCTTTGTTGCGAATGATACGATTTTAATTGGTTCTGAAGAAGGTTCGCGCACACTGACCAAGCACCGGGTTGAGAAATGAACCGGCATGTTGAAACTCCAGGCCGCCGATCTGAGGAAGTCGTATCGAGGTCGGAAGGTTGTCGATGACGTGAGCCTGGAGATTCGGCAGGGCGAAGTGGTTGGGCTGCTCGGGCCGAACGGCGCAGGAAAGACCACGACGTTCTATATTCTGGTCGGCCTCGCGCGTCCGGACTATGGGCGTGTCTTGCTGGACGCGGAGGACATCACCGACCTCCCCATGTACCTGCGGGCCCGCAGTGGCATCAGCTACCTTCCCCAGGAACCTTCTGTCTTTCGGAAACTGACGGTCGAAGACAATCTGCTGGCCGTGCTGGAGACGCTGTCTCTAACGGCCGAACAGAGACGCGACCGCCTGGAGGAGCTGTTGGCGCAGATGGGACTCGAAGGAGTTCGCTACAGCCGGGCGTACGTGCTATCGGGCGGCGAGCGCAGGCGCCTGGAAATTGCGCGCTCCCTGGTGCTTTCGCCCGCGTTCGTGCTGCTCGACGAGCCTTTTGCGGGAATTGATCCCCTGACGGTTGTGGACATCCAGAAGATCATCGCGGATTTGAGCGGGGCGGGTATTGGCGTGCTCGTCACGGACCACAATGTGCGCGATACGCTGGCGGTCACGACCCGCGCCTACATCATCACCGAGGGCAAGATTCTGGCTTCGGGAACCCCTTCCGAGCTTTCGACCAACGCCGATGTCCGGCGCATCTATCTAGGAGAGGGCTTCCGGCTGAACTGAATCCCATGAACTGGCTTGCACCTAAACTGAATCTCCGCCTCGCTCAGAAACAGATTCTGACGCCGGGCCTCGTCCAGATGGTAAGCGTTCTCGCGCTGAATCGCCTCGAGCTGCGCGAGATGATCAATCAGGAGATCATGGCGAACCCCGTCCTCGAAGAGCAGGAAGAGGGCGCCGTGGCTGAAAGCTACACGGACGAAGCGTTCCTTAAGAAAGAAACGGAAAAAGTTCCCGAGACGGAAGCGGCCAATCCCTTCGATGAATTCGATTTTGGTTCGTTCTTCACGCAGTATCTCGACACCGGGGCGGAGCGCGCCGCGGGCAGCGAACGCGAAGATGTCGAAAAGCCGTCGTTTGACCGGTTCCTTTCGTCGCCGGCAAGTCTTGCCGACCACCTGACCTGGCAACTCAGCGTCAGTATCTGCACAGAGACGGTCCGGAAGATTGCCGAGGGGATCATCGGCAACCTCGACGAAAACGGTTACTTGATGGCGACGCTCGAGGAGATCGCGGAGTCCGGGAACTATTCGGCGGAAGACATTGAGGAAGCGCTGACCATGGTGCAGGAGTTCGACCCGCCGGGCGTTGCCGCGCGCGATCTGCCTGAATGCCTGCTGTTACAGATCAAGGTGCTCGACCCGCAGAATACGCTCGCGCAGCAGATCATCAGCGAGCATTTGAAGCTCCTGCAAAACAACCAGCTCAAAGAGGTCGCGCGGGCCCTCAACCGCCCGGTCGAGCTGGTGAAGCGCGCTGTGGACGTGATCAAGCGCCTCGACCCGAAGCCCGGCCTCCGGTACAACAAGACCGAGCCGCGCCTCGTCGAGCCGGATGTTCAATTCCGCAAGGTGGACGGCGAATGGCAGGTCTTCATGAACGACGACGACCTGCCGCAACTGCGCCTGAACCCGACCTACCGGCGCCTGCTGGCCCGCGACGCGGCCGACCGCGACGTCCGGAACTACGTCAAAGAGCGTTTTACCGCAGCGATCCAGTTGATGAAGAACATCGAGCAGCGCAAGCACACCATCCTCCGGGTTTGCCATTCGATCCTGCGACGCCAGGGCGACTACCTCGACTACGGTCCCGACCACCTCAAGCCGATGATGATCAAGGAGGTCGCGGAAGAGGTGGGAGTGCATCCCTCCACCGTCAGCCGGGCCGTCGCAAGCAAGTACGTCCATACCCCGCAGGGAGTGCTCGAGCTGCGCAGCTTCTTCTCTGAATCGGTCAACGGACCGCAGGGAAGCGAGATGTCGCTGCTTTCGCTGAAGCGCCGCGTGAAGCAGATGATCGAAGACGAAGACACGTCCCACCCGCTGACCGACGAGCAGATCACCAAGAAACTTGGCGAAGAGGGCATCCACGTCACTCGCCGCACGGTGGCGAAATACCGCGAAGACTTGCGCATCCCGAGCACGCACCGCCGCCGGGTAAAGGCTTAAGCGGCTGCCGCCGTGAAGCGTTCCGGCCGGAAACGTCCCCCCAACAAACCCAGCCCACGCCAGCTTGTGCTTGTCACGGGCCTCTCCGGCTCGGGTAAGGGTTCCGTCCTCAACACGTTCGAAGACCTCGGGTTCTACTGCGTGGACAATCTGCCCGTCGCCTTGATTCCCACATTCAGCGAACTCTACGAAGAAGGCCGGGGCGAGATCGAGCGCGCCGCCTTGCTCGTGGACGCGCGCGAAGGCGAGCAGATCGACAAACTGCCGGGCATCTATCGCAAGCTGCGCAGCCAGCATCCCGTAACGCTGGTGTTCATGGAAGCGAGCGACGACGCGCTCCAGCGGCGCTTTAGCGAGACCCGCCGCCCGCATCCGCTCAGCCACGGTGCTTCCATTGCCGAGGGTATTCGCGCGGAACGCCGCCGAATGGCCCCGATCCGCCGCCTCGCGGACGTCACGATCGACACGACGAAATTCAACGTGCACGAGCTGCGCCAGCTGATCATCGATCGTTTTCAGAACCCGGGCAGCCGGCCCTTGCTTGTTTCGGTAGTCAGCTTCGGCTTCCGCTACGGAATTCCCGCCGATGCGGACCTTGTTTTTGACGTGCGGTTTCTGCCGAACCCCCACTTTGTCCCGCGGCTCCGCCCGTTCAGCGGCAAGGACCGTCGCGTCGCCCGGTATATCCGTTCATTTCCACAGACGGGTGAATTCCTTCGCAGGATCGAGAGCCTGCTGGGATATCTGATCCCGCATTACATCCGGGAAGGAAAGAGCTATTTGACGATCGCGCTCGGATGCACGGGAGGGCGGCACCGTTCGGTGACTCTGGCGGAAGTGATTCGCCGCGCCCTTGCGCGCGAAGGGTACACGGCCAAGGTTGTGCACCGCGACCTCGACAAGTCGGCTGCGTGACGCGGGGGCGTCGCGCACGATGGCGCGGTCGTTTGCGATTACGCCTTGCAAGATGTGCGCGCGATGCATAGGCTAGTCGGGTTCCCTAGAGCCCAGCGCCCCGAAATGATGGACGACATTCCGCAAGTGAGAGAACGAGACGAAATCCGGCGGTTGTTGCTGTATCTGCGCCCATACACACCGCTGCTCTCGCTCGGCGTGCTCCTGATCGGCGTGATGGGCGTTGTGGACGGGCTTGTCGCGTTTGCCATTAAGCCGGCCTTAGACGTGGTTTTGAATCCGCACTCGACGCTGCAAACGCTGGCGCTGTTCACAATTCCGCGCACTCATCACGTCATCTATCTCAATTCTTTCGTTCCGCGCCGCATTCATCACGTCTGGTCGGTCTTTGCTGTCGCTCTTCTGTTCCTGACCTTGATCAAGGGAGTGGCGGAGTATTTCGGCAGCATCCTGATCCAATTCGTGGGCTTGTCCGGCGTCACGGACCTCCGCAACGACGCATACAGAAAAATCGTGCTGCAACCGGTGGGCTTCTTCCAACACAACGCCGTGGGCCGCGTGATGTCAGCGGTCATCAGCGACATCGAACAGATGCGCAGCGCCTTTTCGGACTGGCTCGCCGACTTTTTCCGGCAGGTATTCGCGCTGATCGCATTCGTCGCCGTCCTCTTGCTCATTGATTGGCGAATGGCCGTGGGATCCGCCGTGTTGATTCCGCTGGTCGTGTGGCCGGTGGGCAAGCTGGGCCGGCGCATTCGCCGCTCGTCGGAGAAGAGCCGCGCGCGCCTCGCGGACTTGAGCCAGATCCTGCAGGAAACGATCACCGGCAACCGCATCGTGAAGGCGTTCGGAATGGAAGGATTCGAAATCCGTAAGTTCCGCGAGGCGGCGCGCAATCTGCTGCGCGAGAACATGCGATGGATACGAGCCTTCACCGTCACTTCTCCGATGATGGACGTCTCTGGGCGCCGTGGTGATCTCGATGGTGCTTCTTTTCGCGCGAGGCGAAATCAAGGCCGGCCGTATGACGGTCGGCGCATTCGGCGCGTTCACATTTGCCCTCTTCAAGGCGTACGAGCCGATCAAACGCATCGGCACCGTTTACCAGCTGTTTCTGCAGGCCGTCGGGATTTCCACCCAGGTGTTCGCCTTCCTCGATCTACCGGAAGAAAATATGGAGGCGCCTGGAGCGAAGGCATTGCCGCGCTTTGGGGAATCGATCGGATTCGAGCGCGCCACCTTCGCCTACGACGGCGGCCCGCCTATCCTCAAGAACATCGACCTGAACGTTCCCGCGGGCTCCGTGGTCGCCATTGTAGGCTCGAGCGGAGCGGGCAAGACGACCCTTGTGAATCTGCTTCCGCGTTTTTACTCGGCGACGGCGGGCTCGGTCCGGATCGACGGATATGACGTTCGCGACGTAACGCTGCGCTCGCTGCGCGAACAGATGGCCATCGTCACGCAGGAGACAATCCTTTTCAACGACACGATCCGCAACAACCTCTGCTATGGCCGTCCGGACATGCCGGACGATAAAATAGTCGCCGCGTCACAGGCGGCTATGGCGCACGATTTCATCACGCAGATGCCGAAGGGCTATCAGACGTTGATCGGCGACCGCGGCCAGAGGCTTTCCGGTGGCCAGCGGCAGCGCCTGGCCATCGCGCGGGCGCTGCTGAAGGATGCGCCGATCCTGATTCTCGATGAAGCGACTTCCGAGCTCGATTCCGAATCGGAGATGCTCGTGCAACGGGCTCTCAACAATCTCATGACCGGGCGCACGGTCTTCGTCATTGCGCATCGCCTCTCGACGATCCGGCGGGCCGACCTGATCGCTGTGCTCGACGACGGCGTAATCCGCGAGCGCGGCACGCACGAAGAGCTACTTGTCCGCGGAGGAATCTACGCGCGTCTCTACGAGATGCAGTTCCGCGACGCCGAACCGGTTTCCCCCGCGGTGGGCCCCGCATGAGGCGAGCCTGATTCATGTCCGGCGCACAATCCCAATCCGCCCCTGCGAGTTTGTCGAAGGCCCCGGGCAAGGACCGCGGCCTCAAATCCATGACGGGGTATGCCCACGCACAGGCGTCGGCCGACGGCTTCAGCCTTCGGGTTTCCGTGCGTAGCGTGAATCACCGGTTTCTCGATCTGCATCTGCGCGTGCCCGAGGGGTTCGAGCCGCTCGAACCTCGCATCCGGCAGGTCGTGCGCGAACGCATCCGTCGCGGGCATCTCGACGTGACGCTGCGCTACGAACTCGCGGGCCCGGCGGCCGTCGGCATCAATCAGGAGGTCGCGGCGGCGTACCTGCAAGCCGTCCACGCTCTGCGAAAGCAGTTCGGCATCCAGGCGGAGCCGGACCTGGCGTCGATTCTGCGTCTGCCGGGAGTGATCGGGCCCCCGGCGGCTTCGCTGGACGAGGAGATTGCACAGTTGGAAGCCATCGTCACGCGCTGTCTCGCCGAAGCGCTCGACAAGCTCGATCGCATGCGTGAAGAGGAAGCGAATGCACTGCGGAGCGAAATGTCCGGCCGCCTTTCGAGCATCGCCGGCCTCGCCGGAAGAATCGAAACGCTGGCGGAGCGCGCCCGCCCGGCTTTTGCCAAGCGGCTCGAATTGCGCTTGAAAGAGCTGCTTGGCGAAGCGCATCTCGATCCCGCGCGCCTCGCGCAGGAAGCGGCGCTGGCCGCCGAACGCAGCGACATCTCCGAAGAGCTCGCGCGCCTCGCGAGCCATGTGCGCCAGTTTGAGTCGTTGCTGACGGGCGCATCGGACGTCGGCAAGAAGCTCGATTTCCTTTTGCAGGAAATGCAGCGCGAATCCAACACCTTGCTCTCCAAGACTCCCGGCAATGAAGCGGAGGGCCTGGAGATCACGGCGCTCGGGCTCGAAATCAAGTCCGAGATCGAAAAACTCCGGGAACAGGTGCAGAACATCGAATGAGCCACGCGGAGCCGCCACTCTTACCGCTCGTTCTGATCGTGTCCGGCCCTTCCGGGTCGGGAAAGTCCACACTCGTGCAGAAGATCTTGGAGCTGCCCGGAACGATGCTGTCGGTTTCGTGCACCACGCGGCCGCCGCGCAAGACGGAAAGCGCGGGCAAATGGTACAATTTCGTCTCCGAATCGGAATTCCAGCAGATGGTGGCGCGGGGCGAATTTCTCGAACACGCCCAGGTCTTCGGAAAGAACTGGTACGGAACGCCGAGAAAATCTCTCGACGAGGCTCTGGCGCAGAAAAAGGACCTGGTTCTCGAAATCGACGTGCAGGGCGCGCTCCAGGCCAAGCAGAAGCTGCCGGGTGCCGTGGCCATTTTTGTCTTGCCGCCATCGGCCCCCGATCTCGAACGGCGTATTCGCGAACGCGGCCTGGATTCAGAGGACGAAATTCGGCGTAGGCTGGAGCGCGCGCGGCAGGAGATACTGAATTACAATAGCTACGACTTCGCGATCATCAACGACGATCTCGACCGTGCCGGACGCGAAGTACAGGCCATTGCGCTCGGCTCGCGCTGTCGCATGGCACAAAAGGAAGAGCGGATTCGCGAGATTCTGAAATCCTTTGGAGGCTGATTTGGTCATGGCTGTCTTTAGAGAACCACCGGAAAGCCAGTTTGCGTATGTCGTCGTTGTCGCACGCCGCGCCCGGCAGTTGATGATCGGCGGGCGGCCAATGGTGGACAACCCGAGGTCGCGCAAGACGTCGCGCATTGCGGAAGAGGAGCTGCTGCAAGGCCTCCTCGAGTATGAGATGCCGGAGCCGGTCGAGGGGCAGGACGACAAGGATGGCAAGCGCCGCAAGTAGGCGGTCCGTCCGCTTCGGTCGATTGACATGAGAATAGCGCTTGGAGTCACCGGCGGAGTCGCGGCTTACAAAGCTGCGGAGCTCGTCCGCCGCTTGCAGCAGGAAAAACTCGACGTGCAGGTGGTGATGACGCGCTCGGCGCAAGAGTTCATCACGCCTCTTACCTTTGCCGCGCTCACCGGACAGAGAGTGATCACGGAGATGTTTGGCCGGGACGATGCCGCGCCCGCGAACGTTGAAAGCGCCATCGAACACATTGCCGTGGCGCAGCGGATCGATCTCCTCCTCGTCGCCCCTGCAACCGCCGACATTCTCGGCCAGTTCGCGCACGGCATCGCCGGCGACTTTCTTGGAACGCTGTATCTGGCGACGAAAGCTCCGGTCGTCGTTGCGCCGGCAATGAACGTCAACATGTGGGAGCATCCCGCGACGCAGGAAAATCTGGCAACGCTGCGCGCTCGGGGCGTGCACGTGGTGAATCCCGATGAGGGCTACCTCGCGTGCGGAATGACGGGCGCCGGAAGGCTCGCCGCCACCGAGGCGATCGTTGAGGAAGTCCGCGGCGTGCTCGGGTTGCGGCGCGATCTCGAGGGCCAGACCGTGCTTGTCACCGCTGGCGCGACCCGCGAAGACATCGACCCGGTGCGCTTCTTGACGAATCGCTCGTCCGGAAAGATGGGTTACGCGCTTGCGGAAGCGGCGGCCCGCCGCGGCGCTCGTGTCGTGCTCGTCAGCGGCCCCACCGATCTGCGGGTTCCTGAGGGCGTCGATTGGATCCCCGTGCGCTCGACCGAGGAGATGCGAAATGCGGTACGCGAGCGAGCCGCGGAAGCGAGCGTCGTCATCATGGCCGCGGCCGTCTCCGACTATCGCCCCGCGGCGGCGCAGTCGCAAAAGATGAAACGCGGGGACGAGCGCCTCGTGCTCGAACTCGAGCCGACGCCGGATATTCTCGCCGAACTCGGCCGCGAAAAAGGCTCACGCATCCTTGTTGGCTTTGCAGCGGAGACCGATCGTGTGGAAGAAAATGCGCGCGGCAAGCTCGTACGCAAGGGCGCGGACATGATCGTGGCGAACGACGTCACCCAGGAAGGTGCCGGCTTCGATACGGACACCAACATCGTCACGCTCCTCCTCCGCGACGGCCGCGAAGTCCCCCTCCCCAAGCTCAGCCAAGTTCGACGTCGCCAACCGCATCTTCGACGAAATCCTCGCGCTACCCAAAAACTCTCACTAGAACCCGTCTCATAAAATGGGTTTTAGGGGTCGGAGCTTTAGCTCCGACAAAAAGAAAGGCTGGGCGAAGCCCCGCCTTTGCGCCGTTTCTCTCGCAACGTGTGCTCATGTGTTCTCTGTTCGCGAACTCGCTCTTGTGAATTTCCGCGCCCTCTCCGATAATCACAACCTCGTGGAACAAGGAAAACGCCCTCGCGCAGAAGCGTGGTTTCGTTACGTTGAGGAACTCGGCCTCGGCCCCTATTACCTCGACCGAGCCTCAGAGCAATCGCAACAACAGGCCGAAGCGGAAGTCGCTATTCCGGCCGTGCAGGTTGCGGCAGCCGGTGCAGGGGCAGCCGCCACGCGAGTCGCTCAAGCGCTTCCCGCATCGAAGCCCGCTCCCGCGCCGGCATTTGTTCCGCAAGTCACGGGACCGTCGCTTTTCGAAGAACGCATCGAAAACGACACGCTCGACCGCATCCGCGCCGATATCGGTCCGAATTGCACGCGCTGCAAGCTCCACAAGGCTCGCACGAACATCGTCTTCGGCGTCGGGAACCCGAAAGCGGAACTCGTATTCGTCGGCGAAGGTCCGGGCCGCGACGAAGACGAGCAGGGCGAGCCGTTCGTCGGCCGCGCCGGAAAACTCCTCACACAGATGATCGAAGCGATGGGCCTCCGCCGCGCGGACGTTTACATCTGCAACGTCGTCAAATGCCGCCCGCCCGAAAATCGGCTGCCCGAAAAGGACGAAATCGCCACGTGCTCGCCGTTTCTTTACCGCCAGCTCAGCGTTATCGGCCCGAAAGTGATCTGCTGCCTCGGCGCGTGCTCGGCGCAAACGCTGCTCAACACGAATCAGGGCATTTCGCGTTACCGTGGCGAGTGGTTCGACTATCGCGGCTCGAAATTGATCGCCACGTACCACCCGGCGTATCTGCTGCGCAATCCGAATGCGAAGGGCGAGGTCTGGAGGGACTTGCAGAAGGTGATGGCCGTCCTCGGCCTTCAGCCCAAGCGGCGGTGACGACCCGATGAGGGTCGTCATCCTGAAGCCGACGATTTTGGTGTCGGTCGGCTGAAGGATCTCTCTTCCGCAAGGAGACTCCTTGGAAATCATCCTTGGATTGATGGCGGCGCTCGGCTGGGGTGTGGCCGATTTCTCGGCGCGCTTTGCCTCGCGGCGCATCGGAGCCTATCGCACCCTGATGCTCATGCAGCTCTTCGGTTTTCTCGCGCTCACTCTCTACCTGGCGGGAAACGGGACGTTATCCCGGGGCGTCGCTTCGGGATGGCGGCCGTGGGCGTTTGCCGTCGTGGCGGGCCTGATCAACACGGTTTCGTCGCTTGCGCTCTATCGCTCGTTCGAAGTGGGAGTGATGAGTATCGCCGGGCCGGTTTCCTCCGCATACCCCGCGCTGACGGTGGCGCTCGCGCTCTTGAGCGGCGAACGGCTTCACGCGCTTCGCGGCGCCGGCCTCGCCGTAACCTTTTGCGGCGTCATTCTCGCCGCAATTTCTTTCGCATCGGGCGCCGATCGCGCTGCTCCTGGAAGCGGCACTATTTCGAAGGCCCATGCCGCTAAAGGAGCTTGGTTGGCGGTGGCCGCGGCGGTGGGCTACGGCGTGATGTTCTGGTGGTTGGGATTTCACGTAGTGCCGCTGGTCGGGAGTGCGGTCTCCGTGTGGGTCGTGCGCATCACGACGTTTTCCACACTGGCGCTCGTGGGGATTCCGGCGCGGCAGTCCCTTCCGCTTCCGCGCGGCAGCGTGTGGTGGCTGCTCTTGGTTGTGGGGCTGACGGATACGTCGGCCTTTGTGCTGAACAACGCCGGAATGGCGATGGGGCACATTGCGGTCGTCAGCGTGCTGTCCTCTCTTTACGGAGCCGTCGTGGTGCTGTTGTCCCGGATTTTCTTGCGGGAGCGAATCGAGCGCAGCCAGTGGTTCGGAATCTTTCTGATCTTCGCCGGGATAGTCCTCGTGAGTCTCTGAAGGCCTTGCCCGGATAAGAACAATCCGCGCGGGCTGCTACACTAGTCGCTTCCATGGCTCCCCGCTATTGCGAAGTCGCGCTCCCGGTTCCGTTGCGTTCGACGTTTACCTACGCGGTGCCTCCGTCGCTCAACGGGCAATCTCTCATCGGGCGGCGCCTGGTCGTTCCCTTCGGTCGGCGGGCCATGATCGGAGTTGGGCTCGCCGAATCAGACCTTCCGCCCCACGCGGCGCGCTTCCAGTCACACGGCAAATCCGCCATTCGGGAAATTGTCGAGGTCATGGATGCCCTTCCGGCGCTTCCGCCGAAACTTGTCGAGCTCGGCCACTGGATCAGCCGCTATTACCTGGCACCCATCGGCGAGACGTTTCGCGCCATGCTGCCGCCTGAGATCGAGCTGCGTCACGATCGCGAGTACTTGCTGACCGATACCGGCCGCACATACCTCCAAAAGCTTGCCCAGGCCAAGAGATCACCGACGTCGAAGGTGCCGAAGCCGATCTGCTGGGCCACTTTGACGCCTCCGATCTGAAAGATCATTCTCGTCGCGCGCGCCGCCCGAAAGTGGATGAGGCCGCGGCCGAGACACTCGTTCGCCGCGGGTATCTTTCTGCCCGCGACGTGCTCCGCCGCCGGAAAATGCGCATGAAGAAGATTTTGGCGTGGAACGCCGCGGGCCCCGATCCTGCGGCTGGCTCAAACGAAGGAAGAGTCCGCGAGGTACTGACGGCCACGCGCGGTCCTCTGCCGCTCGCCACGCTCCTCGGGAAAGCCAACGTTTCGCGCGCCGTGGTCCAGCGTCTTGAAAAGGCGGGGATGCTCGTGAGCTGGGAAGAGCCGCTCACGCCGGGCGAAGATCCTTGGGATACCGACTTTACCCCTCCTGCGAACGTGTTGAACGCCGAACAGAAAGAGGCGCTGGGCGAAATCTGGCGTTGGATCGTTGCGGGAGAGTTCGCGGCGGGATTGCTGCATGGGGTGACGGGCAGCGGGAAGACAGAAGTCTATCTCGGCGCGGTCGAAGCCGCGCTCTCGCGCGGTAAGACGGCGATCGTTCTGGTCCCGGAAATTGCGCTCACGCTGTGGGTCGGACGGCTCGTCCGCGCGCGTTTTGGCGAGGGCGTGGCCGTGCTTCACAGCGGCCTGCCCGATATCGAACGCGCGCGAGAGTGGTGGCGGGTGCGCCATGGGGACGCGGGGGTTGTCGTCGGGACGCGCTCCGCGGTGTTCGCGCCGCTCGAAAATCTCGGCCTCATCATCGTGGACGAAGAGCAGGAGTCCAGCTACAAGCAGGAGGAAACGCCGCGCTACAACGGCCGGGATACGGCCGTCTATCGCGCGCATCTGGAGAACGCGGCCGTTCTGCTCGGTTCGGCCACGCCTTCGCTTGAAAGCTATCACAACGCGCGCGCGGGAAAGTACCATCTGCTGCAACTGACCTCGCGCGTCGAAAACCGTCCACTTGCCGAGGTGCGCGTCGTGGACCTGCGTGAAGAGTTTCGCCGCCAGCACCGCGCGGCGCCGGTTTCGGAGTCGCTGCGCGCGGCCATTGCGCTGCGCCTCGAAGAGCGCACACAGGCGATGGTGCTGATCAATCGACGCGGCTATTCGTGGTCGCTTCTCTGCCGGAGTTGCGGCGCGTTCGTCCAGTGCCAGAATTGCAGCATTGCGCTGACGTATCACAAGAGCCGCCAGCGGCTCGAATGCCACTACTGCGGCTACTCGATCCGCTCCCCCAAGCAGTGCCCGAAATGCAATGCGGAGTACATGTATTTCGTGGGCGACGGCGCCGAGCGCGTCGAGGAATACCTGCGCGAGCAGTTTCCCGCCGCTCGCGTCGCGCGTCTCGACCGCGATACCGTGCGGACGAAGCGCGAATACCAGCAGGTGCTCGGGGCGTTCGCGAAGGGCGAGATCGATATCCTCGTCGGAACGCAAATGGTGGCTAAAGGTCACGACTTTCAGCGCGTAACTCTTGTCGGTGTCGTGGCGGCTGATCTGGCGCTCGGTCGTCCGGACTTTCGCGCAGCGGAGCGTACGTTTCAATTGCTGACGCAGGTCGCGGGTCGAGCGGGGCGCGGCGAGCTTTCGGGCGAAGTTCTGGTCGAGACGTATTACCCGGAGCACTACGCGATTCAGCATGCCGCGCGGCAGGACTACGTCTCGTTTTACGAAAAAGAGGAGCACTTCCGTCGCGTGCTGCACTATCCGCCGTTTGTCGCGCTCGCGAACGTGCTCGTGCGTGACCGTAAAATCGAAAATGCGATTCGCTGGTCTCGGGCGCTCGCCGGCCATTTCGCGCCCTTCGAAGAGCGCGGCGTGAAAGTCCTGGGTCCAGCCGCTGCGCCGCTGGCCCGGTTGCGGCGCGATTACCGATTCCAGTTTGTCCTGAAGTCGCCTCACCGCGCGGTGTTGGGGAAGGCGCTCGCGGGCGCGCTCGATTTCTGCGCGGCGAAGCGGATTCCGGAGACCGCCGTCATCGTCGATGTCGATCCGACGAGTCTCACTTGATTTGAAGAAACAAGATCCCTGCTGTGGAGGCTAACGCAAAGGCCCTCTTAATGAGGTCGGAGGAGCTAAAATCTACTCGATGCCCATCAATTTCCGAAAGTCGCCTGTTCCGGCCACAGTCTTTCCCTTTCCGCCTCTAACGACGCCTCTGATGCCCCAATCGGGAACTACCTTGTCTTGTTTGTTTAGGATTTTGGGATTTGCAGTGAAGCCGAGGTTTATCAGATACGTCTCAACTTCTCTGATTTGTTTGTTGTTTGGTTTCCCCTGTTTAACAGGCATCAAAATGAAGAAGATTACAGGAGTACCCTTCTCACGGTCCGCCAGAAACCGATTGTAAAGATTCAGATTACGGTCGGTGAAAACCTCTTGCTTCAATGTCTTTCGTGTTTTGCCCACGTATCCCGGCTTATAGCCTCGCGAAGCGCGGATTCCAAAGACGTAGCATCCGCGACGCTTGGCGTGCTTCTTGTGTTTTTCCCAAAACAGCTTTTCTTCATCATGAGTGACAATCTTGCCTTTGAAGCGACGAACCACATAAGGCCCTCTAACCACGAAATCGGCCATATCTTTCCTCCCTAGCTACACGTCAGTATATCCGTAAGGAAGATATTCGCTGAGGGTTTTGAATAGCACATCCAGTATGTCTAAACTACGTGAATGTCTGCATCGACCTCTTATGGATTCATGGCTGCCCAGGGAGTGAAGCAGAGCAGAAAGATCGCGAGAGCCACGACCGCCCAGATCCGCCGCGAGGGTCCAAGCGGCTCCCGGTAGTCATACACCGGCGGATGACGGAACCGCAGCGTCAGAATGAGCAAGAGAACGCCCCACGCGTACCAGAGTGAACTCATCCGGCCGATGGCGATGAGTGCCAGCCCAACGACAATGGAGACGCGTTGGTGGAACTTGCTTGCCAAGCTGTAAACGATGTGCCCGCCGTCGAGCTGCCACGCCGGGAGCAGATTCAGCGCCGTCGCGAAGAGTCCTACCCATGCCGCGCGCCCCACCGGATTCAGCAGCACCCAGTGCGGGTTCACGTGCGGATGGAACAGCGTGAGAAAGAAATGTGCCAGCGGCGGATTGCCGAAGAGGATCGCGGCGTTCGTCTCCACTCCCGGCACAACCTTCGATGTCGCCACAGCGAACGCCATCGCCGGCACGGCGAGCAGGAAACCCGCGACGGGGCCGGCAAGGCCGACGTCAAAGAGCGCACGCCGCGTCGTAATCGGAGAACGAATGCGGATGAACGCGCCGAACGTGCCGAACAGAGTCGGCGCCGGGATGAAATAGGGGTAACTGACGTCGATGCCGTAGATTTTGCAGGCGACGTAATGTCCCATTTCGTGCGCGAACAAAATCACGAGCAGCGTGAACGAAAACGGGATGCCCAGCAGTAGCAGTTGCGGGTGTTCGAACGGCAGCGCCATCGTCACGAACGGGTTCTGGTCGCTCGAAAAAGGCTCCTGATTCTGTGCGTAGGACTGCGCGAATTCCGCCCCGACGGCGAGCGTCGAAAGTACCGTGAGCAGAAATAAAATCAGCGCGGGCCAGAGTGGGCGGCGCCGCATCCGCCACGGAGCGTGCGGCGGCTCGGCACGCCTCGGAAACTGCATATCGAGGATTTCCGTCGGGAGGTTGCCGTGACCGTTGCCCCCATGCACGCTGTCACTCATCGGAGTTTGGATGCGTCCGCGCGCCAAGGCGCTGGAAGGTTTGAAAGCGGTTTACGCAAGATCGCGCTGGCTTGTCCCGGGACCAAACGAATGTTCAGGACTTCACGGAGGCAGCCGGGAGCGCCTGGAGTTCCTTGCCTGGCTTGAAGCGCACAGCTTTGCCGGGCGGGATGTTGACCTGCTGTCCGGTGCGCGGGTTGCGGCCGATGCCCGTCTTGCGCGGTTTGACGTTGAAGACGCCGAAGCGGCGCAGTTCGATGCGCTGTCCGCGGCCGAGTGCATTCTTCATGGCGTCGAACACGCTTTCGACGGCCTGCTCGGCTTTCGTGCGGGTTATATTGGTCTTTTGTACGATGGCGTTGACAATGTCGAGCTTGATCACAACAACCTCCGGCGAGCTTCTACCATGGGCATGGGCGGAAAACCTATGCTAGACAGGGGGTTGCAGGTTGTCAAGCGCCGCTGCGTGTAATACACTGCGCAACTCCCTGGGAGGCCCGGATGTCGGTGAAGTCCGACAAGTGGATCCGCAAGATGGCGCTCGAGCACAAGATGATCGAGCCGTTCGAGGACCGGCAGGTTCGCGACGGCGTGATCAGCTACGGCGTTTCGTCCTACGGCTACGACCTGCGCGTCGCCGACGAATTCCGCATCTTCACCAACGTGAACTCAACGATCGTCGATCCGAAGGCGTTCGATCCCAAGTCTCTCGTCGAGTTCAAGGGCCCGGTCTGCATCGTGCCGCCGAACTCTTTCGCGCTGGCGCGATCGGTGGAATTCTTTCGCATCCCGCGCAACGTGCTGACGATCTGCGTCGGGAAATCCACCTACGCGCGTTGCGGCATCATCGTCAACGTGACGCCGTTCGAGCCCGAGTGGGAGGGCTTCGTCACGCTCGAGATCAGCAACACGACGCCGCTGCCCGCGAAGATCTACGCGAACGAAGGGCTGGCTCAGGTCGTCTTCTTCGAGTCCGACGAAGTCTGCGAAGTGTCGTACAAGGACAAGAAAGGCAAATACCAATCGCAGCAGGGCATTGTGCTGCCGAAGATTTGAGGGCGCCGAAGGAAATCGCCCGAATCCTTCATTCGGCCGCCCGCATCCACTGAGTGATCGCTTTTCTCAATCCCTGAGGAGGGAACCATGGCCGTATCTCACAGGCCGGCGCCGGCCGCCGCGCCGATTCACGAAGTAATCAGCCACCGATGGAGTCCGCGCGCTTTCGACGGCCGTCCCGTCGAGCCCGAAAAACTGCACAGCCTTTTCGAAGCGGCCCGTTGGGCGGCGTCGTCCTACGGAGCCCAGCCCTGGTCCTTCATTGTCGCCACGAAGGACGATCCCGAAAATTACAAGCGCGTCCTCGATACCTTCGTTGAATTCAATCAAGGCTGGGCCAAGAACGCGCCCGTGATTGCCCTCAGCGTCGCCCACCACAAGTTCCCGCACAACGGCCAGCCGAACCGCCACGCGTTCCACGATGTCGGACAGGCTGCCGCGAATCTCGCCATCCAGGCCACCGCCCTAGGCCTCCAGATTCACCAGATGGCCGGTATCGATCCCGAGAAGGCCCGCCAGATCTTCGGTGTTCCGGAAGGCGACGAGGTTGTGGCCGGCATCGCCATTGGCTATCCCGGCGATCCCGCGGGGTTGCCCGACCAGCTTCGCGAACGCGAACAGGCCGCCCGCGAGCGCAAGCCGATTTCCGCTTTCGTCTTCACCGGCAAATGGGGCCAACCCGCTCCATTCACGGAAGCGAAGTAAAGTAGCAGAACGGAGTCTTGCACCCGCGTCCGCCCGTTGATACCCTTCCGCCCGCGCGCCGATTCGGCGCGCTATCATCCCGGTCTACCCGAGAGAGGCGTTCTTCCATGAAAACTCGATCCCTACCGATCGTGGTTGTTTTGTTGTTTGCCGCGGTGGCCCTTTGGAGCTTGCGAGGCGCGTTCGCCTCCAGTGACTCCAAACCCAAGGGCACCGAGGCGGAGATTCAGGCCCTGAAAACTCAGATGGCTGACCTCGAGCACAGGGCCCAGCATGCCGAGGATTACATCGCGCTCAGCAACCTCCAGACCTCCTACGGCTACTACGTCGATAAATGCATGTGGGATCAGGTTGCGGATCTGTTCGCCAAGGACGGCACGCTCGAAATCGGCTTGCGCGGCGTGTGGGTCGGACAGGACCGGGTCCGAGCGTATCTCCACACTCTGCCCGATCTGAAGACCGGAACGCTCTTCGATCACATGCAATTGCAGCCGATGATTTCCATCGACCCGGATGGCAAGACCGCCAAGGCGCGCTGGCGCGCCTTCGAGCAGTTCGGCATGTTGCATAGCGCCTCGGAATGGGGCGGCGGCGTCTACGAGAACGAGTACGTGAAGGAAGACGGCGTGTGGAAGATTCACAAGCTCCACTACTACATGACCTACTACGTGGACTACTACAAGGGTTGGGACCAGGGCGGTCTCCCGGTACCGGGGCCGATTAAGGGCTTCCCGCCGGACCAGCCGACCACCGATGCCTACAAAGCCTATCCGGACGTTTACGTCCCGCCCTACCACTACAAGAACCCTGTGACGGGCCGCTAGCCTCCGTCGTTGTCATCCCGAGCGAGGCCGTACTTTGGCCGACGAGGGACCTGCTGTTCGGCGCGTTTCCCCGTAGGGGCGGCTCTCAGACGTGTCTTGTGCGTCCCGATCCTGTCGGGACCCGCCCGTTCGCCGTTCGTGGCATCGCGCAGCGTTTTTCTCCCGTAGGGGCACAGCATGCTGTGCCCGGCGAGCATGCTTGGCAACACGCTACCCACGGCCTACACGCCCGCGATACCTTCCGAATAGTCGTCGACTGTCCGCCAGGAACCTAATCCGTCGCCTCCCAGAACCCCGTTTCGGGCCAACTTGCGACTGAAGCGCGAGGCTACGAACGAAGAGGAACAGAGGCGGAGCGTCTTAGAACTCGATGATGTCTTCGGATGAATCGGCGGCGGCGTTTGCGGGAGGTTCCTGGTTTTCTCTTGCCTTCTTACCAATTGCCCTTTGCTGGGCCTCGATGCCGTCGACGAGATTCTGAACAAGCTTTATGAGGTCCGTGACTTGCGCAGGCGCGAGAGTAACCTCCCTTCCTTCCGGGGTTCTTCCGTTCCGGTGAACGAAATCGTGACGGATTTGCACTGCCGCAAGTAGGCCCGCCATATCTTCTGGAAAGTGGACTCCTAACGTATTGCTATACAGCTTTGCGACCTCGCCGAGGCGATGCCATAGCAATTTTGTGAGATAAGCCCTTCCGCGCTTCTCGATTCCCTCGCTTTCCTTAAAAAGCGTGCTCAGCGGGATCTTCTGTTTTCGAAAGTGCTCGGTTGTCTCGATGTATTTTCGGAATGCAGCTTTGTCGGAATTCAAGGACGAGAGAAAATTGTCCAACAAATACGCTTCCATGGCCACGATGACGCTCACGTAACGCATCCCCCGGAAGTGCCTCTGTTGGCCGGGCGGGACTTCGACCGCAAGAAGCGCTTCTACGTTCTTGATACTGGTGTGGAATGTCTGGAGATGTTGGGGAAGCTCGACGCTCGGTTGATAGTCCCATTCGCTGAAATCGTCCGGAAGAACGGAGCTGTCGCCGCTCCACTCCGAGCATTCGTTCTCAAGCTCTCCGACAAGCTCCTCGATCACTTCGTAGGGCACGAGGTGACTGAACTGCGCTTGGAGTTCCTCGTCGGCCTCGTAGGGGCCGCCGTAGATGAACTGATAGCCGCCTTCCCGGGAATTATAGGGACAGCTGTGCACGGGGTCTTCAAAGCGGGCGCGGAACCAGACCTCCATGACTTCTTTCTGAACCTTGGGATCCGCTTTTTGGAGCGCACTGGCCGTGATGGACCCCTCTTCTTTTAGCGGGTACTCGACTTCGGGAGTGGGGAACTCGCCGAAGAGGTTTGGCTGGCCCATGACATTCAGTGTGGCTGCAGAGGTTGATTTGCGGTGTTGTGTGTTGAGGGGTTGTCGCGTTTTAGTACCCGGCGGGAGGGAGAGCAACTTGTGGCAGCGGGTGCATAGTCGCGGTCACCACGAGCTGACTTAGGATGCTGTAGGCGTAGATGCGGAGAGTCCAGTGCACCAGTTCTAGCGCTGGTGTTTCCGTCGCGTCCAGCACTGCGCTTATGGCGCGGAGGTCTTCCACCATCCGCTTCGGGATCGGGCACAAGTTCCTGCTTCATGCGTCAGCAAATTCTAGAATCATCTTCTTGAGGGCCTTCTCGCTGAACAGTTCAATGTCATCCGTGTTTGCGAAGGAACCTTTGCGCTTGTTGTATTTTGGAAGCTCCCAATGCATTTGTCTGAACGTCGCTAGTAAGGCGGACTCCAGGTGCTCCCACGTCCTTACCGCCTTTCGCGCCTTGCACGTCGCGATGTGGACGCGAATCTCCTTCACGCCGCGCAGTTCGTAAAATGCGTCGCTCGCCTTGTCGATCGCCGATGTCGCCGGACGTCGACCTCCCTTTCCTGTCGTGCCGATGTAGATGATGTGCGACCGAGCGCCGCTGTCGTACTTAAACGAGACGTTGGCAGCGAGAATGTAGACCATGTGTTTCTTCCATCGCCTACTCCGACGAACGATGAGCAGAGGGTCCTCGGTGACTCTTATCTGCAAAGCACGCATGGCTTGTTGCGCCCTTTGGTATCGGCGTTAATCGTTGCGTATCGTATACAAATCTGGACCGCCCCGCCACTCTCGCTGTTCGGCCACCGTCCTACATCGCGACCTCGCCGAAACTCTTCAATGGATGGAACAGACCACAACCCTTACGAGAACGATAAGTCCGGTTGTGGGAAGTCGGAGGGTCTAATTGGAGCTTGCCACTAATTGCGGGCGGATCACGGCGCACCCGGAAACAATGTCTGTATGATGCGCTAATCGCAAATTAACCCACGACCGGAAGCGCTCGAATTCCATTCTCCGTCGCGAGGAGGGGCTTCGTAGGCTGGCGCAGGAGCGCTCGCAAGCTCCAACGGGAACCGACGCACTCCATCACGTCCAATTCGCGCGGGCGCGCACTGCCTTGCTGGCCGCGGTCACTTCGTTGACTAACTGGGGCACGTCGATCGCCGTAAGCTTGCCGTGGCGCTTCAGGATGCGGCCATCGACCATAACAGTATCGACGTTTGCGGGCTGTGCCGCTTCGACCAGCAGGTGGGCTGGGTCCGTGAACGGCGCCATATTCACGTCGCGCGTGTTCACCATAATCAGATCGGCGCGCTTGCCTTTTGTGAGCGAGCCGATTCGGTCCGAGAGCCCCAGCGAACGAGCGCCCTCGATCGTTCCCATTTCCAGCACGCGGCGAGCGGGCAACCTGCACTCGTTTTCGCAGCGCCCGTTTTCGATGTTCTGCGCGATCTTCATGATCCCGAACATGTCGGCGTTGCCGGTCAGTGGCGTGGTGTCAACCGAGAGCCCCACTGTCACGCCGCCGTCCGCGAACTCACAGATTTTGGGAATTCCGTAGCCGATGCGCAACTCCGAGAAAGGAGAAATGGTCACCGATCCGCCGGCCGCGCCGAGCGCGCTGATTTCCTCCGGCGTCGATGTGAGCGCATGAACGAGTTGCAGGTCCTTGTACAGCAGTCCCAGCTTTTCCATGGCCGCGATGTGCCCTTTGTCCGCGCCCGCGTTTGCATGGACCGAGATCGGGATGTCCATGGCGCGCGCTGCGTCATATTCGGTGCGCCAGACGTTGGGCGACAACGCGCGAATCTCCCGCTTCCCGTCGGCCGTCGGGAAAACGGCCTGAACGCCGCGCCAGCCGAGACCGAGCGACAGCAGCCCTTCGTTCGCGTAGCTGGCCCAGCTGCGATGGAGTCGCTGGATGTCGGCGACGTTGATTGCCTGCGTGAGCGGCATGGCCCGCGAAGAGCCGTAGGAAAACCGCGCGCGCAGCCCGGTTTGCTGGAGCACGCGGATATCGGCTTCGGCATGCTCCGGCGTCAGGACGTTGTGGCACCAGTCGTGAACCGTGGTGATCCCCGAATGCAGCGCCTCCGCCGCCGACATGAGAGTGCCGTAATACATGTCGCTCGGCCTGTAGACCTTTCCGACGGCCGTTGTCGCCGGAAAGTAGCCGCGAGCCGGTTCGTCGCCGCACATGCTGCGCAGCAGGGTGGTCCACATGTGCCAGTGGGTGTCGACCATTCCAGGCAGGACGATGAACCCTTGTCCATCGATCGGCTGCGCGCCCGGTGCCGAAAGATCGGAGCCGACGCCCGCAATGGCTCCGTTCTGCACATGTACGTCGCCGTTCGGCAAGTCCCCGGTTGCCGGGTCCATCGACATCACATAAGCGCCGCGGATGAGGAAGTTCCCGCGGGCGGGAAGGCTGCTCAGTGCGGGGGACGAATCGTGCCCATCCATGAGGCATCCTTCCTGCGCGACCGAACTTGTTTAGCGGCTATTGGCCGGCTCTCGCCTTAAGCGGGGCGAAAAGCCCCTTCCCGCGCTGCCTCAGGCCTTCGGTGCTCGCGAGGAGTCCAGCGAGTAACGGCCCGCCCCGTAAGCGGCGAGAATCAGGAGACCGCCCATGATCGCAAGGTTCTTCTGCAAATGGATCATGTTGTCGAGCCGATCCATTCCCTGCATGGCCCAGAAATTATGAAACAGAAATGTGGTCGGAATCAGGTACAGGAAAAGAATCCACGACGTAAATCGCGTGAACAGCCCAAGAAGGATGGCTAGGCCGCCCACCAGCTCGATAACGAGCGCGATGCCGAGCGCGACGGCGGGCATCGGCAGGTGTTTCGCCGCAACCATGCCTTCTTCCACCGAGAAGCCGGTGATCTTGCCGATTCCGCCCATGATGAAAACCACGCTGACCAGGATTCGTCCCAACAACGGCACAACGCCACCCGAGGAATCCGCCATGAGAGTTCTCCTTTTTCGATGGAAGACTTAGTGCCGGCCCCAAACCAGGGTGAAAGCTATCACAGAAGTGCCCCGAGGCGGGAGCCTCGGGCCGCGACGATTCATGCGAGGTCGAAGAGCAATACCTCGGAGGGTTCGCGCGCTTCCACGCGAATCTCGCTCTCATCCGAGATTGCTGCGCCGTCGCCTGCCTTCATCTCCGTGCCGTTCAAGCGCACCGCGCCGCGCGCGATCTGCACCCATGCGTGGCGCTCGGCCGCAATCGAGTGTGACGCTTCGGCTCCCTTGTCGAGCCGCGCGATGTACAGGTTTACGTCCTGATGGATCGTCACGGGCGCCTTGGGGCCCGCGACGAGGTTAAATTTCCCGCGCAACTCCGCATCGGGGAACGCGAGTTGTTCGTAGCTGGGATCGAGGCCCTTGCGCTCGGGCAGCAGCCATATCTGCAACAGGTGCACCGGGTCTTTGGGCGACGGGTTGAACTCGCTGTGCATCACACCGCGGCCGGCGGTCATGTGCTGCAGCTCGCCGGGGCGGATCACGCCGCGGCCGCCGGTGTTGTCGCGATGCTCGAGTGCGCCTTCCAGAATCCAGGTAAGGATCTCCATGTCGCGGTGGGGATGCGTCGGGAAACCGCCGCCCGGCGCCACCACGTCTTCGTTTATCACGCGGAGCGACCGGAACTGCACGTGCTCCGGATCGTAGTACTGGTCGAATGAAAATGTGAAACGGCTGTTGAGCCACGAAAGCTCGTTGTGGCCGCGTTCTTCCGAGGGTCGGATCTCAATCATTTTGTTGCTCCTAGAGGGACCGAACGATTGTAGGGGCGGCTTCGAACCCGCCTCTGGATATCTCGGTAACTAGACCATTGGATGCGGATCGTCGAAGACAGATTCGCCGCCCGGTCAGGGCTTCTGCGTCGGACGAAGCACCACTTCGCTGATAAAGCTTTGCGGCGCTTGCGTGAGGATCGTTTCCACCGCGTGGGCCACGTCCTCCGGTTGGAGCATCTTGCTCGTGTCCCTGCCGGTATGCGGAGAAAAGTCGGTCGCGACCGAACCGGGACAAACCGCGCTCACGCGTATGCCGAATGGGCGCAAATCCTCCGCTAAACAGCCCGTAAGGCCGAGCAAACCCCACTTTGACGCGCAATAAATGCCACCACCAGTAAACGAGTTTTTCCCTGCAAGTGAAGCGATATTGACGATGTGTCCGCTGCGGCGGCCGATCATTCCCGGCGCCACGGCTTTGCTTAGCAGGAACACCGCCTTCAAATTGGTGTCCAATACAGCGTCCCAATTCGCTTCAGATGCTTCTTGAACGGGAGCGAAATAGCCGATGCCGGCGTTGTTGATGAGGATCTCGACGGGACCGAGAGACTGCTCGGTCTCTCGCACGAGTGAGTTAACGTCGCTCGCGCGGCTTACGTCCGCGGCAACTGCCGCTACACTCGCACCGCCGCGCTGCAATTCATCTGCAGCTAATTCGAGCTTTTTCGCGTCGCGCGCGCACAAACCGACCCGCGCGCCCATTCCGGCGAGGCTCCGGGCGATAGCCAGTCCGATGCCGCGGCTTGCGCCAGTGACGAGAGCCACTTTCCCATCGAGCGGTCTCTGGATGTTCATGGGCCGACCTCCGAGGCGACACGTGCCGCCGATTCGTCATCCTATCACGCAGGCGATTGTCCCCGAGGGAGCTGCAGAGGCATGGACGCCGGAAGCCCTGGATGGTTTTAAGCTTGCGTGGGTCGGACGGTTTCCCTATAATCCCGTCGATTTACGTGTTTTGTAAGGTTGTCCTGCAGAGGTTATGGTCCTGAAGACCGGTCGGTTGCCCGAAGTATCCCAGGAGGCAGGGACGTGATCATGCGAAAGTATCTGAACCCAATCGCACTTGTTCTGGCTGCGCTCGTGTGGATGTCGCTATCGACCCGGCCGGCCGCCGGACAGGCCGCGCAACAGACTTCGCAGCAGGCTCCCACGTACACCATGCAGGAGTACAACTCCTTCCAGGCGTGCCAGACGGAGAAAGACCCCCAGACGAGGATGACCTGCCTAGATGACTACATGACGAAATATCCGAACTCGACGCTCAACAAGTACGTCGGCCCGCTCTACGTTCAGTCCTGCAGCCAGCTGGGGCAAAGCAAACAGTACGCCAAGGCGATCTCATGCGCCGATCACGTGGTCGCGCTCGGCGACAAGGCGGATGCAACCGCACGGCTTCAGGCGATCCAGGTTCGAATTCAGGCGTTTTCCGCTTCGTTCGACCCCAAGGCCGCGGATGCCACCGCTCAACTGACCAAGGAACGCGACGCAGCTTTGATGGGCGCTCAGTTGTTGCCGAAACTCCCCAAGCCGGACAATGCGACGGATGCGCAGTTCGAAGAACAGAAGAAACCTGCCGCGGCATTCTTCGAGGGAGCCGCGGGCATGGCTGATTCCCAGTTGAAGGACTGGCCAGCCGCCATCGAAGCGGACAAGATAGTGCTGGTAAACGCGCCCAGCGACGCAGTCACCGAATATCGACTGGGACTGGCGTATCTCGCAATGAATCCCGCGCAGTCGCTTGACGGCTTTTGGGCGCTGGCGCGAGCCGTCGATCTGAAGATTACCGACGCCGACAAGGTGAAGGATTACCTCCGGAAGACGATCATCAACTACGAGCAGCCCAACTGCGACACCCTAGTCGATGGACAACTGAGCGAACTCCTGCAGCTCGCGGCGAACGCGCCGGATCGTCCTGCGACCTACACGATCCCGGCCGCGGCCGATCTCCTGAAGATCGCCCAGGCGAGCACCATCGTGACCGTCCTCAGCGATCTTGGCGGCGGCGGAGACAAAGCGAAAATGACCTGGCTGGCAATCTGCGGCGCGGAGTTTCCGGAAGTCGTGGGGAAGATCATCGACGTGCAGAAGTCCGACAACTTCGCCGATTTCAAGGTTTATTTCGGCGCGACGCAAGAGGACGTGGAGGCAGCGACGACGGCCAACATGGACGTGAAGATCTGGACCGCTGCCGGCGCGGGCGCCCCAGCCGACATCGCGCCACAGCCCGATGTCCTGCGCCTGCAAAAAGACGATCCGATTCGCTTCGCGGGCACGCTGGTAAGCTACGATCCTTCCCCCTTCCTGCTGCACTGGGACAAGGTGAAGGTCGATCCGACAATCATCCCCGATAAGGGCGCTGCACCGAAAAAACCTGCAGCGCACAAGCCCGCGGCGAAGCCGGGCAACTAGTCGTCGCGCGCTGCGTCCGACAGTATCCTCGATGGCCGGTCCGCCAGCGGGCCGGCCATTTCTTGCTTTGTGGACAAACGCTCTTCGGGGCGTCCGAGGAGCGCTAATATAATCCGTCTTTCAATTTAAAGGAGGAATCAAATGGCAGAGCCCAAATCCGCCGCAAGCGAAAGCGAAATTTCCCGCGACCGCCTCGCGGAGCTGTTGAACGAAGACCTTTCCCGCGAATATCAAGCCATCATCGCCTACGTGGTCTATTCCCAGGTGCTCAACGGCGCCCAATACATGGACATCGCCGCGCAGCTCGAAATCCACGCCAAGCAGGAGCTCGATCATGCCCTGATCCTCTCGCGGCAGATCGACTATCTCGGCAAAATGCCGGTGGTCACTCCCAAGCCGGTACGCACTTCGAAAAATGCGAAAGACATGCTGCGGTACGATCTCGACAATGAAAACGAAACCATTCGCAATTACCGCGATCGCATCCGGCAATGTGAAGCGCTGGGAGAATACGCGATGGCGGAACAGATTCGCCAGATCCTCATGCAGGAGCAGGATCATCAAATCGATTTAGCCACTGCCCTCGGCGAAGATGTTCCAGACGTCAGCGGCGGTCCCAAAGGACGCACCCTGCGCAAGCGTCGCTAATGCCGCCCGCATCACCGAGCAGGGCGGTCCGTGAAAATCCGTGAATTGTACGATTGCGTTATGCGAAATAGGCGCAAAGAAGCGGCCAAGCGGCTCAATGCCTTGATCGGTATCGGCGCAATGCTGATGGCCAGCCCGGTATTCGCTCACCACTCCCACGCGATGTTCGATTCGAGTAAGCAGGTGACGCTCGTCGGCACGGTGAAGGAATTCGAGTGGACCAATCCGCACTGCTGGATTCAAATGCTCGTGGCGGACCCCAACGACCCGCAAGCCGCGCCCGTGGAATGGGGTGTCGAGATGAATAGCCCGCTCGCGCTGTTTCGCAGCGGGTGGAAGCCCGGAAGCCTGAAGGCCGGCGACAAGATCAGCGTGGTCATCAATCCGCTGCGAGACGGCCGACCCAGCGGCCAATTTGTATCGGCCACCGGTCCGGATGGGAAACCGATCGGAAGGGAACCGGAGGCTCCGAAATAATCGCAACCGCGAGGGGTCAATCATGACGCGCCAAACAACCGTGGCGGTGGTGGTAGCGCTGATGGGGAGCTGTCTGTGCCTCGCGCAGGCGCAAACCTCCTCGAAAAAACGCAACGAGGCATTCGCCAAGCTGCCGGATTGGTCGGGATTGTGGGAACTGGACGTTTTCGCGGGACAATCGGATGGACAACAACTGAGTCCGGAAGGACGGCGCAAGGCGCAGGTGCTTTTAGCCGCCATGCATCCAGCGTTCAATGCCGCGTGGCAAGCAAAGTATGACCAGGCAAAGCGAGCTCTGGATGCAGCCGTAGCAGCGGCACCAGACCAGCCGCCTGCAACATTTGCGCCATGCGAGGCACCTCCCTTTCCCGCAACCGCCCTGCCGGGAATTTACGAATGGCGAGTGACGCCCGAGGAAACCACGCTCATCAGCACCATGGGGTCGGTGCGGCACATCTACACCGATGGTCGCGCCCATCCTCCAAAAGACGAGCTATGGCCGACGCGCATGGGCGATTCGGTCGGGCACTGGGACGGCGACACGTTGGTGGCCGACACGGTGGCGACGAAACCGCAGGTAGCTATCGTGGAGAGCTTTGGATTCGATACGGTCGTAACCATGAGCGACCACCTGCACTTCGTTGAGCGCATCCGGATGGTGAATCGCAATGAGATGCAGATTCAATTCACGATGGAAGACCCCGATGCGCTGGCCAAACCGATGAAGGTCACGCTTACCTACGAGCGCGTTACGGACGTCAACCGCATGACCGACGAGCTCGAATGCGACCCGGCGACCGATCGCAATCCGGTCGTCAATGGCAGGTTCACGACGATCGTACGTTAGGCGGTTTCAGCGGCGGCCGACGTGGTCGAGCTTGTACTCGCCCACTTTACGGCTGAGCGTGTTGCGGTGGATTCCGAGGACCTTTGCGGCGCGCGATTGGTTGCCGTGAGCGTGCTCGAGTACGCGCTTGATGAACTTCTTCTCGAACTCCGTCACCGCTTCTTCAAGCAGAATCCCGCGATCGACCATCATTCCGACCAGCGACTCCAGTTGCTCTTTCACGTATGAATGCTCCGCTGCTAAGGGAAAAGTTTTCCCCTCGCGCTCAGTCCAGTGCGTGGCCGGTGATGCGTTGATAGGCTTCCCTGTATTTCTCCCGCGTGCCAGCGACCACGTCCGCCGGGAGGGCCGGGGCCGGGGGCTGTTTGTTCCAGCCGATTCGCTCGAGATAGTCGCGCACGTATTGCTTGTCAAAAGAGGGCTGCGGCTTGCCGGGCGAATACTGGGCCGCCGGCCAGAAGCGCGAGGAGTCGGGGGTCAGCGCCTCGTCGATCCAGATGAGTTCGTCTCCGAGGAGGCCAAACTCGAATTTCGTGTCGGCGATGATGATGCCGTGCGCGGACACGTGCTCGGCGGCGCGGCGATAGAGCGTGAGACTTACTTCCCGCAGACGCTCCGCGAGAGGGCGGCCGATTCGAGAAACCGTTTCCTCAAACGAGATGTTCTCGTCGTGGCCTGAGGTGGCTTTTGTCGAGGGCGTGAAGATCGGCTCGGGCAAGCGGTCTGATTCACGCAGGCCAGCCGGGAGCGGGATTCCGCAAATACCGCCTGTTTTCTGATAGTCCTTCCAGCCCGATCCGGAAATGTATCCGCGCACGACGCACTCGATGGGAATCGGGTCCGTCCGGCGAACGAGCATTGCGCGGCCCTCGAGTTCGCCGGCGTAGCGCGCCAGCTCCCCCGAAAAATCCTTTGCGCTGAGGACGTGGTGCGGAACGACATCGGCTAGTTTCTCGAACCAGAACATGGAAAGCTGAGTCAGGACGCGTCCCTTATCGGGAATGGGCGTCGGAAGGACGACGTCGAAGGCCGACAGCCGGTCGGTCGCGACGATCAACAGGCGATCGCCGAGATCATAGATGTCGCGAACCTTGCCGCGGCCTCGAAGTTTGAGGCCAGAGAAATTCGTTTGTGAAACAACAGCAGCCATATAAGGAGATGCCACGGGATTTGCGCCCTCGGTTTTGGGAGGGCGGTATTCTAGCGCAGGGCGAAGCGTTGTCAACGGCTAAGAAAATAATTCGGCAGATAGAAATATTTCACGAACGGAGGAGGCAAGAATGCCAGCTCCGGGTTGCCGCTACGTCCTGTTTGTTGGAGAGGCGGAAGAGAGATTCTTCGCTGCGTGACCGCACATCCCGCCAGAGCGGGACGGAAAAGACGGTGCGGCCACTCCACTCAGAATGACGCGCAGGCTTATGTAGGTCAAGCGGCGTTACTGGTGGCGTTCGCAGATTTGGGAACGGATGCCGCGGCGTTGTCTTCCCATTTGACGGAGACGAGTTTCGAAACGCCGGGCTCCTGCATCGTGACGCCGTAGAGCACCGATCCCATTTCCATGGTCTTGCGATTGTGCGTGACGACGATGAATTGCGTCTGCTCGCACATCTCCGCCACCAGTCTGTTGAAGCGCCCGACGTTCGCTTCGTCAAGCGGCGCGTCCACTTCGTCCAGGATGCAGAACGGACTCGGCCGGTAGCGGAAGACGGCAATGAGCAGCGCCAGCGCCGTCAGCGCCTTCTCGCCGCCCGACAGCAGCAGAATATTCTGCAGGCGCTTGCCCGGAGGTTGCGCGACGATGTCGATCCCGGCTTCACCGGAGCTATCGGGCTCGCCCAGGCGCATCTCGCCGTGCCCGCCGCCGAACAGGGATTGGAAGGCAACGGCGAAGCTCGCGTTGATGAAGCGGAAAGCCTCTTCGAATTTCTGCTGCGATACCTGATCGAGTTCGGTGATCGTAAGTTGCGTGTTCTGGATCGACTGGACGAGGTCGTCCCTCTCGCGCCGGAGGAAGCCCTCGCGCTGCTCGCACTCCTGGAACTCCTCGAGCGCCATCATGTTCACAGGACCCATGGCTTCGACGCGAGCCTTCATCTCGTTGTAAGTCGTCTCGGCGGCGATCAGGTCTTCGCCGATCATGAGTTGGGGCTCCTGAGCCATCAATTCTTCGGGCTGCGCGTTGAGCTCCGAGACGCAGGTCTGGCGCAGATAGTCGCGATCGGCGTCATTGCGCGCCTTCTCGACCTGGCGCTGGCCGTGTTCGGCTCGCAGTTCGTCGAGCGACTGCCGGCGGCCGCGCAATGTCTCGTCGATTTGGCCGGCGCGCGAACGTGCCCCCTCCCATTCGTTTTCGAGGGTGGCTTTCTGTTCTTCGAGGCGAACCTTGTCCGTGCGCAGTGCTTCCGCATGCTGCGCAAGCTGCTCGCACGAACTCTTTAGGGCAGTTTGTTCGTCGAGCAGCGCCGCATGCTGCTGGCGTTGCGAATTCATGCGCTCGTTCGACTGAGCGATCTCACCCGCGAGCCGCCGTTCGATGGCTTCGGCGCTCGCGAGCCGCTCGGCGATGGCCGCCAGTTCTTCGCGGCGGGCCACGACACTCTCCTGAAGGGCGTGGAAATCGCGGCGCAGATTCGCAAGAGTCTCGGAAGCCGCGGCGCCTTCCGCCTCTGCGGCAGTGCGGGAACGAAGCGCCTCGGCATGTTCGCGTCGCGCCTGTTCCGCCCGCGTGCGTGCGGCCTCGGCTTCGCCGCGCAAGCGCGCGATTTCCTCCCGTTCGGAGGCGAGTTGCTGTCCGGCGCGAAGCAATTCGCTGCGCGCCTGGTCTCGCTGGTGGGTAGTGGCGACCAAAGTCTTCTCCGCTTCCATGTGCTGCGCGGTCGCCGTCGCGAGATGCGTTTCAGCCGCTGCAATCTCTTCTTCAAGGCGCGTCAGCTCAGTCTGCTGTTCATGCGCGAGCCGTTCGAGCCGCGCGGCTTCGGCCTCGTGCTGGCGGAGTTCGCGCTTCAGTGCGAGGGGTCCCGCTTCGCTCTTTCGTCCGCCCGAAACCATGCGGCCGTGGTAGCAGGTGCCGTCCGGCGTCAGAAAGTAGTTGTGCGGATGCTCGCGCGCCATGCGCTCGGCGGCGGCTACCGTTTCGACGAGGTATGCCGCTCGGAGTTTCTTCAGAAAGTACTTGGTGGCGGCGCCCAACGGCTCGCGGAACTCGACGAGCCGGTCGAGCCGCGCGATGAAATCCCCGGGCATCGACAATTCGCCATCGGTCTCAGATTTGTCGATGTCCAGATTGCGGATCGAATCGACGAAAAACGTGGCGCGGCCGCCCATCTCGTCCCGCAATAGGGCCACTCCGGCGCGCGCATGATCGAACGATTCGACGACAACGTATTCGAGTTCCTCGCGCAGGAACTGTTCGATCGCACCTTCGTACTCTTCCTGAACTTCCGCGTAATCGGCCAGCAGGCCGACGGCGCGAAAGCCGCTCTTCGAGGAATCGGAAGCGATCGCGTCACTCGCGTTGAAAAGTTTCTGCACCGCGTCGGCCGTATAGGCCCGCTCGCGTAGGATCTGTTCGATCGAGGCATGCCGGGCGCGCTCGGCGGAAAAATCCTGGCGAATCCGCTCGAGCTGCTGGCTCGTTTCCTGCTGGCTCTGTCGCTGGCCCACCAGATGGGCTTGGGCTTCGCGGACCGCGGCGCCGATCTGCTGCGCCTGCTGCGAAGCAAGTCCGAAAGCGCCCTCGGCGGCCTCGACGCGAGACTCGAGGGTCGAACACTCCTGTTCCATCGCGTGGAGTGCTGCGGCGCGAACTTCTTGGGCGGCAGTATGCCGCTGAGCGGTTTCCTCCGCCTGCGATGATTCGGCCTGGCCGCGCGCGGATTCCTCGACGAGGCGGCTCGCCAGCTGACGCAGCTCTTCCATACGGGCTTCCAGCCTCTGCTGCCCGCCAACGCTCGCGGAAACCTCTTCGGTCGAATGCCGCAAATCAGTCTCCAACGCATATGCTTGCTCGCGGAGCCCGGCGACGGATTCCCGCTGGCGATCGATGCTTGCAGCGAGGTCGGATGCCTGGCGCGCCACCTGTTCGATTTCGATCGTCAACTGGCCGGCGCGCGACTCGAGCTGCGCCACCTGCTCGCGATTGAACGTGATGCGGTTTTCGGCCCGATCGAGATCGAGCGCCGTCTGCCCGAGCAGGTTGTGCGTTTGACGCAGCTCGGCGTCGAGCTCGTACGTGCGCCCGCTCAGGCGCTCCTGTTCCGCTTCGAGATCGTGCACGGAGCGGGATTCGCGCTCTTCGGCTGCATCCATGTCGCGCAGCAACCGTTCGAGGCGCGCGGCCTCGATATCGAGATGCTGCGCCTTGCTGGCGAGCATCACGCGCAACAGCCCCCGCATCTGTTCCCGCAGCTCGGCGTACCGGCGCGCCTTCGAGGCCTGGCGCTTGAGCGAAGCGAGCTGCTTCTCGACTTCCACGAGAATGTCGTTCACGCGCGAGAGATTGATTTTGGAGGCTTCGAGCTTCGCTTCCGCGAGCCGGCGCTTCGTTTTGTACATCGTAATTCCGGCGGCCTCTTCGATGATCGCGCGCCGGTCCATGGGCTTCGAGTTCAAAATCTGGCCGATGCGGCCCTGCTCGATGATCGCGTAGGTGTCCGGGCCAAGACCCATGCCCATGAAGATTTCCTGGACGTCGCGCAGGCGGGCGACGCGGCCATTGATCAAGTATTCGCTCTGGCCCGAACGGTATAGCCTCCGCCCGACGACGATTTCTCCTGGCCGCAGCGCGATCGCCGGTTTTTCCGCAGCGCGTTTCTTCCGAGCCGTGTGGCTGCCTCCGCCTTCTTCGGTGGCGGCTTCTTCAACCGCAGCTTCCGTCGGGTCGTCCGCCATAGCTGCGCCCTGGTCCTGGATGGATGCGACTTCTTCTAAGGACGCTTCGTCCCGGCCGTCGATCACCTTGGCGACAGCCTCGGAGAGTTCCGGGTCGACGAGCGTGAGAGTCACTTCGGCGAGGCCCATGGGCGGGCGCTTGGCTGTGCCATTGAAGATGCAGTCGGACATGCGCTCGGCGCGGAGCATCTTGTGGCTCTGCTCACCGAGCACCCAGGAGATGGCGTCCACCACGTTCGATTTGCCGCAGCCGTTCGGCCCGACAATGCAGGTGATCCCGCTCCCGCTGAACGTGATCGGGGTCTTCTCGAAGAACGATTTGAAGCCCAGTAATTCGACTTTACGGAGTTTTAGCACCCGGCCCTCGCACGGTTTGCTCCTCGCGCCTCAGCGGCGGAAGAAGCGTCAGTCTGATCTTTTATAGGAGGTTCTTCGAGACAGAAACGTTCGGAGGGTCGAATGATCGATGCCCTGCCGCCTGGCGCTATCGGATCGGCGGTTACGGAAATAAAAGCTAGCACGCCGCGCAAGACGTGTAAAGCGCGGTTTGCGGGATGTGTGCGATATCGTCCCCTTCGTCAGGCCTTGATGTACCAGGGAACGTTGATCAGAACGATTCGCCGACTGCCATGCAGCAACAGCAGCGCCTTTAATAGTTCCGCGCGCTGATTGTGCAGGGGATAGTGGTACCAGTGCTTCTCCACCAGCTCCGGCACGATCACCGCAATCTGCCGGCCCGGATGCTCCTGTTCGATTTTCAAAACATAATCGAGGATCGGCCTCAGGACCAGCCGGTAAGGCGAAGGGAGAGTCACAAGCTCGGGCGGTGTCCGACCCACCTTTTTTAGCGGCGACTCAACAACCTCGGGCCACTGGTCTCGAAGGGCATTCGTCTCATCCTCAGTGGCCACGTGCACAGCGCGAATGTCGGTCGAGAGCGTCAACGCGAACTCGAGCGCCCGCTGAGCTACTTTGCCCCAATCGTGTATCGGGACCACAATGATCGGCGGCTCGATGGTTCCTACCTCCAGTGCCGAGGTGCTGCACGTTTCGATCGCCACGGCCTGGTAATGGCGTCGCACCCACAGCATGGTCAGAACCAGAGCCGCGATGAGAAGAGCACTGACCCATGCGCCTGACGCGAACTTCGCGACTAAGACGACGACGAGCGTTGCTCCGGTCGCGAGCGCGCCCAAGCCGTTCACGAGCATGTTGCGCGTGGAGCCGGGCCCGCGCTTCCTCCACCAATGACCCACCATTCCGGCCTGCGACAGGGTGAAAGCCAAGAAGGCGCCGATCGCAAAGAGTGGGATCAACCGGTCCGTGACTCCTCCAAATAGGCTCAGGAGAATCGCCGAGAGCACGAAGAGCACAACGATCCCCTGCGAGTAGACGAGGCGCCGGCCCCTAAAGCCGAACGAGTGTGGGAGAAAATTGTTCTGGGCGACCATCTTGCAGAGCCGGGGGAAATCAGCGAACGCCGTGTTCGCCGAGAGCGACAGGATGACAAGAACCGATCCTATGGTTACGTCGTAAAACCATCCTCGGCCCGCCACCGCCGCAACGAGCATCGAGAGGACGCTTTGGTAGCCGGGCTTGCCCGGATCGGTGGCCGCAATATCGTAGGCACGGACCAAATACGCAATGCCGGCCAGCATTACGATCAGCAGCCCGATAATGACGGTCAGAGTCTTCTGAGCATTCCGGACCGTAGGTTCGCGAAACGCCCGCACGCCGTTGCTTACTGCCTCGACGCCCGTCATTGCCGTGCAGCCGTTGGCAAACGTTTGCAGCAGTATCCAAACGCCCGCCGTTGCCAGGGCCGCGCTGGGAGCGGACGGAGGAGCCACGACCGGCATCGGGTGTCCGCCGGCCATAACCGTCTTGAACAAGCCCAGCACGATCGCGATCAGCAGCGACCCGACAAAGAGATACGTCGGAACCATAAAGATAATGCCGGCCTCGCGCAGGCCGCGCAGATTCACGATCATGATGACCACAAGAATTGCGAGGCATATCAAAAGCGTGTGCGGCTGGAGACTTGGTACCGCCGATACCAACGCGCCGACGCCAGCCGATATACCCACCGCGACCACGAGAACGTAGTCGATCATCAACGCCGCGGCGGCCAGCAACCCCGGATAGGTGCCGAGATTCTCCGAGGCAACCGTGTAGGACCCGCCGCCGCCCGGATAGGCCGCGATGGTTTGCCGGTACGAAAGATAGACGATGGCCAGCAGCACGATGATGGCCGCGCTGATCGGCACGATGTATGCAACCCCTGCTGCTCCCAGCGGGATCAGCAGTGTCAGCGCCGCTTCCGGCCCGTACGCCGCCGAGCTAAGAGCATCCAGCCCGAAGATAGGAATCCCAGCGGACGTACCGATTTGCTCGGCGCGCTCATCCGACGTGGCGAGTGGTTTCCCGAGCAGGATATCCAGAAACGGCATGTCGCCTCCCGTCCGTGATAGGAACGTAAGGGTAATCGGGACGCCAGATAATTCAAAACGCTAAAACGCGGGGTGCGGTCCTAACATGAAATTTTCATCTTTCATTGATGTTTGCTTCTCTTTGCACTGGACCGACGGCCAGCGCCAGGCTGAACTTCAGGTCGATTGACTTGAGCGACCCCCCAGCCTAGGATGGCCCGCACGGGAGGCGCCGTTTGGAATCACCCAGCCGGCCAGGACTGCGCCGAATTCTGCTGTCCGTGACGATCCTGGCTGCAATCTTTGTCCTCTCGCTCGCAGGTTTGCGACCGCCTGCGCCAAAGCCCGCGACGGCTCCGCCTGACCAATTCTCCGCAGTCCGCGCGCTCGACACGCTCCACCGAATCCTGGGCACTGACGCGCCGCATCCGGTGGGAAGTCCGGCGAACGACGCGGTGCGCAACCACATTGTCGCCGAGTTCGCCAACCTCGGTTATCAACCGCAGGTGCAAACCGCCTTCGCTTGTGACAGATACGGAACCTGCGCAACGGTGAACAACGTCGTTGCGCGGCTCGGCGGCACCGAAGAGGATGCCGGGTCAGGCGATGCGGTGCTTCTCGCCGCGCACTATGACTCGGTTCCGGCAGGCCCCGGGGACTCCGACGATGGCACGGGCACCGCGACGGTGCTGGAAAGTGCGCGCGCGCTAAGGTCATTGCCGGCGCCGCGCCACTCGATCATTTTCTTGATCGACGATGGCGAGGAAGCCGGCTTGCTCGGCGCGCGAGCCTTCGTCGATTCGCATCCCTGGGCGAAGCAGGTGCGTGCAGCGGTGAACGTCGACGCGCGCGGCACTTCCGGGCCGAGCCTGATGTTCGAGACCGGCAGCGCCAACGATTGGGCCGTCCAGCTCTATTCGCGGAACGCCGCTCGTCCCGCGGCCAGCTCAATCTTCTATACTGCTTACAAGCGTCTCCCCAACGATACGGATTTCACTGTTTTCAAGGCGGCGGGCTATCAAGGTCTGAATTTCGCTTTCATCGGCGATGAGGTGCACTACCATACGCCTCTCGACAATTCCGCGAATGTGACGCTTGCCAGCTTGCAGCACCAGGGGGAAAACGCTCTGCCGGCTGTCCTTGCGTTCGCCAATTCCGATCTTTCAGGCCTGCCGCAGCAGGAGGCGGTTTTCTTCGACGTTTTCGGGCGAGCGATGATTCACTGGCAGGCTCGGCGGACGCTCGCGTTCGCCGGCCTCGCGGCGCTGCTGCTGCTCCTCGAAACCGGATGGATGATCCGCGACAAGCGCCTCACGCCCCGGGAATTCGCGTGGGGATTCTTCGGCTGGCTCGTTACCATTGCCGTCACCGGCGCTCTGGCGCTCATTCTGCGATGGCTGATTCGCTTTGTCGGTGCGGCGCCCGTCAACTGGATCGCGCATCCGCTCCCGATTGAGATTGCGTTCTGGTCGCTCGCCGCCGCGGTCGTGATGGTCGGCGCAGTTTCCTTTGCCAAAAGCGCGCATTTCTGGGGACTGTGGACCGGCGTGTGGATCTGGTGGGCGCTGCTCGCCGCGTTACTCTCCTGGCAGGAGCCCGGGCTGAGTTATGTAGTCCTCGTTCCCGTCGCCGTTGCCGCGCTTGCCGGCTTACCGGCGACGATTCCGCGCGGCGAAAACATCGTGCTGGCCGGCGTCGCAGCCGTGTTACCACTCGCTGCGTCGGGAATTGTGGGGTTTGCGCCCGCGATCTTGCTCTACGAAGGTCTTGGCAACCGGGGCCTCGCTCTTATCGCGGTGGTTGTCGCGCTGATTTTGACGCCACTGGCGCCTGTTTGCGCCGATCTGCGTGAAACGGCGGGTCTGCGAAGCGGTGCATTCGTCTGGGTTCCGATTTTCGGGACGGCACTGGCTGCGTTTGCGGCTGTTGTCATGCCAGCCTACTCCGCCAAAGCGCCCGAGCGTGTAAATATCGAATACTGGCAGGATGCGGACTCGGGGCAGGCGCGATGGATCGTTCAGTCCGACTCGGGCCGCCTGCCCGAACCTATCCGTCTTGCTGCCGGTTTCCGGCACTCCGACCAAGGCGCGTTTCCGTGGAACATTCGCCCTGCTTTCCTCGCGGGTGCTCCGAGCCTGAGCTTTAGCGCCCCGACGTTCACAGTCCTCGATTCCGGCCAAGAGAACGGCAGGCGAACGTATCAGGCCCTCCTCCGCTCTGAACGTGGGGCATCGTCTGCCGCGGTTTTCTTTCCTCCGGATTCTGGTGTCCAGGACGTCCGCATCGAAGGACAACCGTTGCAGCCGGAAATTCCACGGATACGCCAGTACTTCAACGGATGGAGTACGTACCGCTTCGCGGCGATGCCCGCAAGCGGTGTCGAAATCAGTTTTTCGCTGCCTGCGGGGAAGCCTGTTGATGTTTCGGCCGCCGATCAGACGTACGGCCTTCCGCCCGAGGGAGCGTTTCTCCCCAAAGCACGTCCACTCACAGCAGCCCCCTCGCAGGATGGCGACGTAACAATCGTCACCCGCCGCGTCGAGCTAATTCCTTAGATTCTCTAAGGCCCGCCTGCACCGCGTCCGTGGCGCGGTTTTCAGCCATATCGCCGACGAATGCCATCGACCGAAACCTGGCGGCTTTGACATTGCTTTTCTTCTGGTATAACGTCCCAAATAATCGTACAGGGGCAAGATTGTGCTCGCGTTACACACTCAGACAAGCTCTCAGCGCACGGTGAGATCAGCCGCCGCCGTGACTCATATTCTTATAGCGGACGATCACGGCATAGTGCGAAAGGGCTTGCGAACTCTGCTGGAACGCTCGAGAGGTTGCGAGGTCTGTGCAGAGGTAAGCAACGGCCGCGAAGCAGTTGAGAAAGCCAAGCTCCTCCAGCCGGATATCGCCATCCTGGACATCACCATGCCCGTCCTGAACGGAGTGGAAGCCACGCGCCAGATCCGGAAGGTTTCTCCGCACACGGAAGTGTTGATCCTCAGCATGCATGAATCCGATCTCTTGCTGAAAGAGGGACTGGAAGCCGGGGCTAAGGGCTATTTGCTGAAGGAGGATGCCGACCGCTATCTCTTGGCGGCCGTGAACGCGCTGCGCCGCCACACCCGCTACTTCTCGCCAAAGGTCTCAGAAGCGCTCGCAGCCGAAGCATCCCACGCAGACAAACGCAAACCCAAGGTTAAGATTCGCGGCTACCGTTTGACGCCGCGCGAGCGGGAGGTCGTGCAGTTGCTGGCCGAAGGACGAAGCAACAAGGAAGTAGCGACTCTTCTTGACATCAGCGCCAAGACTGTCGAAACGCACCGGGCGAACATCATGGTCAAGCTCAACCTCCATTCCATCACCGAGCTGGTGCGCTACGCGATTCGGAACAATCTGACCCAAAGTTAGGTGTGTGGCGGGATACAGGGTTTCCCCTAGGTAACCCACAGGATACCTTATCTCTTTCGGCTTCCTATAGTCTGCGGTTCAATGCTGGCGGTCCAACAACAGCCAAACCTGTGGACAGCGAACGCGAAAATGCCGATGCGCGTCCTGGTGGCGGCCGAGTCTCCCATCGCCCTCGGAGGAATTTGCCTAGCGCTGGGAACGCAGACGGATATCACGATTGTTGGGACCGCAAGCAACGGTGTTGAGTTGTTGGAAAGGGCGGAGACGCTCCGACCCGACTTCGTGGTAAGCGAGGTCACCATCCCGCGCATCAACGGGCTGAAGTGCGCTTTGCAACTTCGCCGCGTAATGCCGGCCGTGCAGATCGTTCTCCTCGCGGACTCCGACGGCCCGGTCACTCCGGATGAATGCCTGGAATCCGGCGCAAGCTCCTGTATCCGAAAGGATCAACTCCCTGAAGGGCTTGTTTCGGAAGTCCGTGGTCTTTTCCTTGCCAGGTGACGCACTCAGGCCCTGGGGCGAATCCAATTTCGGAGACATCTCGTGGTGATCGGCAAGCATCTGCGCGATTTGAGAGTGGCAAAGGGGCTGACCCAGCGCCATGTGGAGGATCGCACCGGCATTCTGTGTTGTTACCTGTCGCGCATCGAGAACGGCCGCACGGTCCCCTCTGTTGACACCTTGGAAAAACTAGCGGCCGCTTACGAAATCCCGCTTTGGAAGATCTTCCGCGACAGTAGAGATCGAACAAAGCCCCTTCGACTGCACAGTGATCGGAAAGCGGAAACACCGAAGGACGCCCAGTTTCTCACGAAGCTGGCGGAACGAGTCCCGCATATGCGCCAGCGCGATCTGCATCTCCTCCTCCACATGGCTCAGAGGATGGCGCTTAAGGAGAGGAGAATCGGCAACCGGAAACACCGGGATTCAGCGGGCCGGAGACTGGCCGCACCCAACGCCCGCAACTCATCCTGAGATGGTTTCTCACCTCGCCCAGACGGTCCTCGCTCAAGGGAACGCTTTGGCCAATTCCTCCCTCTGTCTCAGCACTGATCTCGCACGCTAAGAACTGCATGTCGAGCGAGAAGTTTGCTGCGACCCAAAGCGTCGGCTACAATAACCCTTTTGCGCACGCCCCCAAAATGACAGACGTACGCCTCCACAACACGCTGAGCAACCGTCTCGAGCCGCTCAGTCCTGTCCATCCGGGCGAGGTCCGCATCTATACGTGCGGCCCGACGGTCTACGCCTTCGCGCACATCGGGAATTTCCGTACGTTCATGTTTCAGGACATTCTTAGGCGATTCCTGCGTTTCCGGGGTTATCGGGTGCTGCAGGTGATGAACGTAACCGACGTGGACGACCGCATCATTCAGTCCGCGGCGGCCGCGGGGATCGGCATCCGCGAATACACGGAGAAATACATCCAGGCGTTCCTTGAGGATATCGACGCGCTTCACATCGAGATGCCCGAAGAGCTTGTTCGCGCGACGGACCACATCGACGATATGGTCGCGCTCATCGAAAGACTCCAGCAGAAGGGTCTCACGTACACCAGCGACGGCTCGATCTATTTCCGGATCGCGAAGTTTCCTTCGTACGGCAAGCTCTCGAAAGTCGACGTGGCCGGCATCCAGGCCGGCGCTCGCGTGGACGTCGACCAGTACGAAAAGGAGAACGCGCGCGATTTCGCTTTGTGGAAGGCGCCGAAGCCGGGCGAGCATTTCTGGGACACGCGCATCGGCCCCGGCCGCCCAGGCTGGCACATCGAATGCTCGGCGATGGCTATGAAGTATCTCGGCGATACGCTCGATATCCACACGGGCGGCGTGGATCTGGCGTTCCCGCACCACGAAAACGAAATCGCGCAAAGCGAGGCGGCGACGGGCAAGCCATTCGCGCGCCTCTGGCTTCACGCCGAGCACCTGATCATCGAAGGCCAGAAGATGTCGAAATCGCTCGGCAACTTCTACACGCTGCGTGATCTCTTCGCCAAAGGTTACAAGCCTTCGACGATTCGCTTCCTACTGCTCTCCGTGCCGTATCGCCGCCAGCTCAATTTCACCGAGGACGGCCTGACGCAAGCCCGGAACTCCGTTGAACGGTTACGTAATTTCGTGGCGCGCCTGAAGAACGTGCAGTTTCCCGCGGGATCGAGTCCCGAGATCGTGACACGCCTCGAAAAGGCGGAGAGCGACTTCGAAGCAGGTCTCGCGGACGACATCAACACTGCGATCGCGCTCGCGGCGATTTTCGACCTCGCGCGGGACCTCAACACCGCCATCGATCGCGGCGCTTTCCTGCAGCAGGATGCGATGCGCGCCCTGGCTTCCATGGAGAAATTCGACCGCGTCCTGGCCTTGCTTGCAGACGATGACGACTCCAAGCTCGCGAAGCTCGGCTTCACTCCCCAGAAGCCGCGAATGAGCTCCGAGCAGGTCGAGGCGCTGGTCGAAGAGCGCAACGCGGCCAAGCGGCGCCGCGACTTCCAGCGTGCCGATGCGATTCGCCAGGAGCTCCTGGATTCTGGTATTATTCTTGAAGACGCGAAGGACGGCACGGTCCGTTGGAAGTACAAATGAGCTTCTCCACCCAACACGCGCATCCGCTCCATAGCCAGCCTTCTCTCGAGCGCCCGAATCTTTTCGGCGTCGACTAAGCTTCTCTCTCCGATCCATACGACCGGCGCGCGCCAATCTGTGCGCCGCAGAGATCCAATTCGGGGAGGAAGATATGCTAACCGCCGAGATGAAACTCCCGCAGCTCATCACCGAGCTACCCGGCCCGAAGGCAAGGGAGATTGTGGCGCGGGACAGCAAGGTTGTCTCGACCTCGTACACCCGCGACTACCCGCTGGTCGCGAAGATGGGCCGTGGCGCTGTGATCGAAGACGTGGACGGCAACACGTTCCTCGATTTCGCGGCGGGTATCGCCGTCGTTGCCACGGGCCATTGCCATCCGCAAGTGGTCGCCGCGATCCAGAAGCAGGCGGCTAATCTCATCCACATGTCCGGCACGGATTTCTATTATCAGGGCATGGTCGAGCTGGCCGAGAAGCTCGCCTCCATCGCACCGGGAAAGGACGCGAAGCGCGTCTATTTCGGGAATTCAGGCACCGAAGCTATCGAAGCGGCGATGAAGCTCGCCAGGTATCACACGAAGCGCGACCAATTCATCGCTTTCCACGGCTGCTTCCACGGCCGCACGATGGGCGCACTCTCGCTCACGGCGAGCAAGGCCGTCCAACGCAAGGGTTTTGGTTCTCTGCTCGGCGGCGTTTTCCACGCGCCTTACCCGAACACCTATCGAGGGGCCTATGGCATCCGCCCGGAGAATGCTGCAGCCGACGCTCTTGCCTATATCGAGGATGAGCTTTTCAAGCGCGTTGTCGATCCCGAAGATGTCGCAGCCGTCTTCGTCGAGCCCATTCAGGGCGAGGGCGGCTACCTCCCGGCGCCGGACGCGTTCCTGCAAGGCCTCGAAAGCCTGTGCCGCGAGCACGGCATCCTGCTGGTGTGCGATGAAGTGCAGTCGGGCATGGGCCGCACAGGAAAATGGTGGGCGGCGGAGCACGCCGGCATCGAGCCGGACATGATCTGTGTGGCGAAAGGCATTGCGTCCGGAATGCCCCTCAGCGCCGTCGTCGCGAAGGCGCATCTGATGGACTGGAAACCCGGCGCGCACGCTTCAACTTTTGGTGGCAACCCCGTTTCGGTCGCCGCCGCGCTGGCCACAATCGAACTGCTTGAACACGGCCTGATCGCCAACGCCGCGCGCATGGGCGCCTTTATTCTGCGCCACACCGCCGATTGGCCCAAGAAGCACAAGATCGTCGGCGACATTCGCGGAAAGGGCCTAATGATCGGGATCGAATTGGTGCGCGATCAAAAGACGAAGGAAAAGGCGCCCGACCTGCGCAACCTCATCCTCGGTCTGGCGTTTCAGAAAGGACTGCTTCTTCTCGGCGCCGGAGAGAACTCGCTGAGGCTCGCTCCGCCCCTCATGATCGACGAAGAGCAGGCCGAGTTCGCCGTGCGCACGCTCGGCTCCTGTATTGAACAGGTGGAACAAGCGCTCTAGTGCGGAAGAATGTTTGCACGCCTGATGTTCGCGATCGTGGACCGCGCGGCCCGCAGGGGCCTCGCCGAAACCGCGGCCGCAGATTCACCGGAAGCTTCCGTGCGGCAGAGGGCGCGACGTACCGGCGTTCGCGGGGAGACTTACGCCTACTGGTATCTCCGCCGCCACGGCTATGTAGTCGTCGCGCGGAACTTCACGCGGCCGGACGTAAAGGGCGAAATCGACATCGTCGGCTATGACGGGCCGGTGCTTGCGTTCGTCGAGGTGAAGACCCGCGCGGCGACGGAGCCGGGTCAGCCGAAGCCCGAAGAAGCCGTGAATGACGATAAGCGCCGTTACCTGGTGCGCATGGCGCGGCAGTTCCTTCGCGCGCGCCGCCTGGGTTTACCTTCCTGCCGTTTCGATGTGCTCGCGATTGAGACCCGCGCCGGGGCGCGCCCCGAGGTTCGGTTACACAAGGGAGCATTCGCTCCCGATTCGAATTAGAGCCCTCGAAAGAGAGGCGCATGATGTATAGGAGGACGAATCTGTCTCGAATGCTACAGGCCTCGTTTGTCGCGGTCGATATAGAATAGTGGGACCGGAAATGCATGGGCGCCCAGACTGGCACTTCCGGCCTGCGGGAGGAAGCGTTGCCGGAACTTCGCAAGGACCCGATTACGGGCCGCTGGGTGATTATTTCCACGGATCGAGGAAAGCGCCCATCGGACTTCGTTCGGGAGAGCGTTCAGATCAAGGGAGTCGGGATGTGTCCCTTCTGTCCCGGCAACGAAGGGAAGACCCCGCCTGAAGTGCTCGCCTACGGACGCAACGGCGGCGGCAAGGACACGCCGGGTTGGTCGCTCCGCGTCGTGCCCAACAAATTCCCCGCGCTCGGAATCGAAGGCGGCCTCGACCGCGAAGGCGAAGGCCTGTTCGACCGCATGAATGGAATCGGCGCGCACGAAGTCATCATCGAGACGCCGGAGCATCGCCATACACTGGCTTCCATGCCGCAAAAGACGGTGGAGGAAATCCTCTGGGCTTATCGCGACCGCATCCTTGATCTCAAGAATGACCGCCGCTTTCGCTACACCCTTCTCTTCAAGAACCACGGTGAGCCCGCCGGCGCGACACTCGAGCACACGCACTCGCAGTTGATCGCTCTGCCCATCGTGCCCAAGCGCGTCCGCGAGGAGGTCGATAATTCCAAGCATTATTACGACGAAAAGGAGCGCTGCATCTTCTGCGATGTGATTCGCCAGGAGATTGAAACCGAAGCGCGCGTCATCCTGAACAACGATCATTTCATCGCGTTGGCGCCCTACGCACCCCGTTTTCCGTTCGAGACGTGGATTCTGCCTCGTCAGCACAGCTCTGCTTTCGAAAACATGCCGACGCCGTACTACGGCCACCTCGCCACCGTGTTGCGCGATTTTCTCGGACGCCTGGACGCGGCATTGGCGTTTCCCTCGTACAACTACGTGGTTCACACGTCGCCCATCGGCGAGGAAATCAACGATCACTACCACTGGCACATCGAGATAATGCCGAAGCTCACGAAAGTGGCGGGATTCGAGTGGGGCACAGGCTTCTACATCAATCCCACCCCGCCCGAAGAAGCTGCGCGGTTTCTTCGCGAAGCAAAATGACCATCCGACGAGGATGGTCATCTGACACGCCACCTTTTGGCGTGTCATCCCGAGCGTAGCGAGGGACCTCTCTTCCGCCCCAGCTACGATTGTTTCAGTTTCTTCCGCGCAGAAACAAACAGCGTAATTGCGAGCGCGACGAACAAGACCACGCCCAGGCCCGCGTTTTGGCTCAGCCCCGGCATGAATCTATCGCCGAACGCGAACATTTGCGGCGGCCACGGCAGGTGTAGCGCAACCGCAAGCCAATGCGGCACATGCTGGCCTAGCTCGGGGTCTTGCAGCAGGTTGATAATGATCGCGAGCAGTCCGAACACGCCGCCCGCGGCGATCAAGCCGCTCGCGTAGAGCGAGCCGGGACTGACTTCGGTCTCCGCGCCGGCCTTCTTTTCCATGCCGCGCTCGGCCAGCCACCGAATGACGCCTCCCGCGAACATCGCCATCGTCGTGCCGATGGAGATGTAGGAGCCCACGGCGAAAGGAAGCGAGCGGATCCCAAGCAGCTCGACCGCGATCACCAGAAACACTCCCAGAAACACCAGCCGCCAAGGAAGCCGCCGGTTCAGGATTCCGCTGATCACCGTGGCCATCAGCCGCGCCTGCGGCGCCGCCGCCTTTGCGCTGCCGATTCCCTGCTCCCACTGGATTTCAATCTGGCGCGTCGTGGGATCGTAGAGGTACTTGCCGTCGGGAACTTCGCTTGAGCCGATTGCGTTTACCAGCACGTATGTTTTGCCCGCATGGTCGTAGTTGTCTTGTTGTCGCTCGACTCCGACAGGAAGATGGCTGATGTCCAGTGGAATCTGTATCGGCTTGTATTGCGCGAGGCCCACGTTCATCAAAATGAGCGTGCCGCCGATCGCAAACGATGAAACCATCACGCCGATCACGAGAGAGATCTGCTGCCATCTTGGCGTAGCGCCCACGAGATACCCGGTCTTCAAATCCTGCGACGTCGCGCCGGCGATCGCGGCTGCAATGCACACGACGCCCCCGATCGTCAGCGCGAGGACCGCGTACGCATTTGCCGTCCAGTGCACCACCAGGAAGACCGCGCACGTGGCCATCAGCGTCGCGATCGTCATCCCGCTGATCGGATTCGACGAGTTCCCGATCAGCCCGCTGATTCGCGAGGCCACCGTGACGAATAGGAAGCCGAAAACGATGATGAAGAGTGCGGCAATCAGATTGGCGAACGCTCCGGTTTGCGCTCCCGGAACCGGTTTGAACTTCAAGAACGCCCAAATCATCGCGAGGATCACGATGGAGCCGACGACGACGATTCGCATCGAGAGGTCGCGCTCGGTCCGGCTGGCAACGGGCATGGCCGCCTGTTTCGCGCGCACGTCCTTTAATCCCGCGCTCAGCGCCGAAATGATTGTCGGCATCGTCTTGATCAGCGTGATCAGCCCGGATGCGGCCACTGCTCCCGCGCCCATCGGGCGAATGTAGGTCCCCCAGAGCTGGTCCGGGCCCATCTGCGGAATCGGCACGGTGCTCGGATAAAGAGGCACGTTGGGCGCGAGCGACCCGAAGAAGCGGATCGCCGGCATCATCACCAGCCACGAAATCACGCCGCCCGCGAAAAGAGTCCCCGCCACGCGCGGTCCGATGATGTAGCCGACGCCGAGATACTCGGACGTGATCGTGCAGCGCGCGGACGCACCCGGAAGCCACTTCGGCTGGTAGTCCGGTTGGGCCGGCCACAATCCCAGCGTGTTCATGCAGAACGTGTAAACGCCGCCGAGACCCAGGCCCCAGAAAACGCGCCCCGCGAACGAACCGCCGCGCTCTCCGGCCACCAGCACGTCGGCGCAGGCTGTCCCTTCGGGAAATGTGAGGTTCCCGTGCTCTTTGACGATGAGCTGCCGCCGCAGCGGGATCATGAACAGGACGCCCAGCGTTCCCCCGAGCAGAGCGAGAAAGAATACGCGCCAGTATTCCGTGTTGAGCGAAAAACCGAGGAAGATCAACGCAGGCATCGTGAAGATCACACCGGCTGCGGCGGATTCTCCAGCTGATCCGGTCGTCTGCACGATGTTGTTTTCGAGAATCGTCGATCGCCCGAACGCCCGCAAGATGCTGATGGAGAGGACGGCAATCGGGATGGATGCAGAGACGGTCAGGCCCGCGCGCAGTCCCACGTACACGGAAACGGCGCCAAAAAGGATGCCGAACAGCGCGCCGAGGACTACCGCGCGGAAGGTGAATTCGCGGAGATTCTCTCCGGATTCCACGTACGGGCGGAATTCGCCCGGCGGTGCAGTTGAGCTCCACGGCTTCGTCGCCACGCTCACCTTCCCTTCCGCGATCCCGCCTCACGACGTAACCCTGCTCAAACCAGCTACATGCGAACCCGGCACGGTAGCATCAGTACCCGGAAGTGACAATAGTCTCACGGAGCCGGGCTGGTAGTCGCAGAACGGCTTTGTCGCATTCCTCGCACGATCCGGCTGCACGATTATTGACAGCGGAGCGAATTTCAGGATATTTTCCAAGACAATTCACTGCTTGGGAACTGAAGGCCTAGCTGTTGAACTCGTATGAAAGGGTAGGACCTTCCATGAGCCGAACCGCTCGATTCATCTGTGGTGTATCCCTTCTATTTCTCGTTTCGCTGACCTCTCCTCGTTCCTTGCCCGCGGCAGACTGGCAGCCGATTTCCCCGGAAGATCTTGGCTTGAAGGACAACCCCAAGCAACCGGGTGCAGACGCCATGATCCTGTATCGAGAGCTCATCGACGATGCGTCGAAAGCCAGCAGCGACGGTGATACCGTCGAGGAGTACGTCCGTATCAAAATTTTCACACAGGAAGGCACCAAATACGGGCACGTGGAAGTGCCTTTTGTGAAGGAAAACCAGAAAGTCGTTTACGTCTCGGGGCGCACCATCAAGCCCGACGGCAGTATCGTGAAGTTTGATGGCCAGGTTCTCGAGACGACTGTTGAAAAGTTTAGCGGCTTGAAGGTCTTGGCAAAGACCTTTACGCTCCCGGACGTCCAGCCGGGTTGCATCATTGAGTACAGGTATCAAATGCAAGGCCAGCCGGGTTGGGTCCATTCACATGAATGGACCCTTTCGCAGTCCATGTACACGCGCGAGGCGCACTTCACTTACATTCCGGATACCGCTTACTTCAATGGGCTGCACCCTATGTACACGACTTACCTGTTGCCGGCCGATGCTGCTCTAAAGGAGCAGGTGAATGGCACTTACGTGATGGCGGTACACGATATTCCGGGAATCGTGGATGAGCCGTTGATGCCTCCCGAAAGACCCATTGAGTCTCGCGTCGAATTTTACTATCAAAACCCGAGTGCTCCCGCCGCAGCAACGGACCCGTCCGACCACTATTGGAATCAGTACGCAAAGAGATGGGACGCCGATCTCGAACACTTCGTCGACAAGAAGAACGCGCTCAGCCAGGAGATTTCAAAGATCGTCAGCCCGGGCGATTCTCCGGAGGTCAAGCTTCGCAAAATCTATGCTCGCGTTGAGCAAATCCGCAACTTGAGTATGGAAGATTACAAAATGCAAAAGGAGACGAAGAACGAGAACATCAAAGAAAACTCCAATGTCGAGGATGTCTTGAACCGCGGCTACGCCTATGGAAGGGAAATCGACTTTCTGTTTGTTGGACTGGCGCGGGCGGCCGGGTTCGACGCCACTGAGGCCTATATCGCGCCTCGTAACACGGAGCTTTTCGTCCCTGCCCGGAATGACGCAAGTCAGCTGTCGGCTGACGTCGTGTGGGTCCGCGCAGGCTCGCAGGAGTACTATCTCGACCCGGGCTCTCGTTACTTTCCGTTCGGTTTGCTGCCGTGGTACGAGACCGAGACGGGTGGCTTTCGGATTGATAAGCACGGCGCGACCGCTGCGAACACCCCCGCCCCGTTATCGTCGGATGCAACGATTCTCCGAAACGCCGACCTCGAGCTGAGGGAGGATGGTTCAATAGCCGGCACGGTTCAGGTGGACTTCACTGGGCAGCGGGCGGCTCTGATACGCGTGGAGGAGCGAAAGGACGACGAGGCCGGCAGGACCAAGTACTTCGAAGACGACATCAAGCCGTGGCTCCCCGTGGGCTCCACGTTCGAAGTGACCAAGATCGCAAACTGGGACGATATCAGTCAGCCAGTCCATGTTGAAGGCACTCTGAAGATTTCCTCGATGGCGAGTACCTCCGCGCGGCGGATGCTTATACCGTTGGAGATTTTCCAAACCTCGCAGATGAGCTCATTCGCGGCGGAGAAGCGTGTAAACGTCGTCTACATCCGCTATCCCTACGAAGAGATCGACGACATCAAGCTCCGAGTGCCCGCAGGTTACAAGGCTGAGAGCCTGTCCCCGGAACGCAAGATCGATTTGGGCGCTGTGACCTACGAAATTTCTGCGGTGGCGCAGGATAGCGGCGTCGAAGTGAAGCGCCATCTTGTAATGAAGGGCGTCATTTTCTCGAAGGAAGACTATCCCACGCTGCGCAGGTTTTTCGGAATGGTGAAGACGAATGACAACGCTCAAATGGTGCTGCAGAATGCGCAGTCTGCGAAAACTAACTAGCCTGCCGGTAGCTGCGCTGATCGTAGCGGGCCTGTCGGGGTGTTTGGCGCCGTCGGCCCGCGGCGATTCCGCGCCGGACTGGCTCCGCGCCGCCGCGCAGCAGAAACTGCCGGACTACGACAAGGACACGAACGCCGTCATCCTGCTCGATGAAACCCAGACGACCGTCCGCGATAGCGGCGAGATCGACAGGCTCCACCGCCGTGCGATTCGCTTGCTGCGTCCAGAAGCCCGCCGGGAGTACGGCTCAATTGATGTCGACTTCGATAAGGATACGAAGATTGCGTACCTGAAAGCCTGGACGATTGAATCGAACGGGCATGAAATCGCGGTGGGCGACAAAGACGCCATAGAACATGGCTATCTCGCCGATATCGAATATACGGATGTAAGAGGCAAAATGCTTCAGTTCCCCGAGGCGAATCCAGGTAACGTTGTCGGCTACGAGTACGTACAGAGAAAGCGGCCTTACATTTTTGAGGACGACTGGCAGTTCCAGGACCCGGCGCCTGTGGTGACGGCGCGATTCGAACTCCAGCTTCCTCCCGGTTGGGATTTCACGGCAAGTTGGTTCAATTACCCGGAGCAAGAACCCCAAACGCCTGCGCCCAATCGATATGTCTGGGAAGTCAGGAATCTCCCCGGCGTGGAAATCGAGCCCGACATGCCCGCCTGGGAAACCGTGGCGGGGTGGGCCGGGGTGAAGTATTTTCCGCGCGATCCCGCGATGCGTCCCAAAACCAACGGTTCCTGGAAGGACATGGGGCTCTGGTACGTGAGCCTCACACAATCGAGTCGGGCCGCGTCTCCGCAAATCAAACAGAAGGTCGCAGATTTGACGGCTGGGATTTCGGATCCGCTCCAGAAAATGCGCGCTCTAACGGAGTATATGCAAAAGAACATCCGTTACATGGCGGTCGAAATCGGCATTGGGGGATACCAGCCTCATCCCGCCACCGAAGTCTTTGCCCATCAGTTCGGCGATTGCAAGGACAAGGTTACTCTCCTTAGCTCGATGCTCAGCGAAATTGGGGTCGAGTCGTATTACGTGATCGTCGATACGGAACGCGGAGTGGTTCACCCGAATTACCCATCGATGGATTTCGATCATGTCATCCTGGCAATTCGTCTCTCCGACAGCATGACAGACGCCACTCTCTATTCCGTGGTGAACGACCCGAAGTTGGGAAGGCTACTGATCTTCGACCCGACGAACGAGCGCGTTCCGCTCGGCTATTTGCCATGGTACCTGCAGGAAAATTACGGCCTGTTGATTGCGCCCGATGGGGGGGAATTGATTTCGTTGCCGCTGCTGTCGTCCACGACCAATCGGCTGCTTCGCACCGGAAAGTTCAACCTTGCTCCCACGGGCGATTTGTCCGGCGAAATCCAAGAGATCGAATGGGGAGGTCCGGCAGCGGACGAGCGCGAGGCGTTCCTAACCGCGCAGCCCTCGAAGCGCGTGGAAATCTTCGATCACTTTCTCGCGCATTTCCTCGACAATTTCACCCTGACGGGTGCCTCCCTCGGAAACCTTGACAAGTACGATCAGACCCTCTCTCTGGACTACAAGTTCTCTGCGCCCGGATACGCCAACTCCACCGGAGATTTGCTCGTTGTGCGCCCGCGCGTCGTCGGCGACAAGGGCACCAGCGTCCTCCATTTGTTCACGCAGCAGAAGCCGAGAAAGTACCCCGTGGAGTTCGAGGAGGCCACCCGCCAGGACGACCTTTTCGATATCATCCTGCCTGCCGGCTATGTGGTGGACGGGCTACCCGAGCCCGTGCAAGCCGACTGTCCGTACGCGAGCTACCACAGCGAAGTCAAAGTCTCCGATGGGGTCCTGCACTACAAGCGCACTTTCGAGATCAAAGGCGTGATGGTCCCGACGGAGAAGCTCCCCGAGATACGGGATTTCCTGCAACAGGTGGCTGCGGACCAGCAGTCGGCCGCGGTCCTCCGACGGACGGGCCCATGATCGCGCGCAGCGCAGTTGTTGGAAGGATGTGACGGGGCGAAGACGCCCCCTTCAGGATTTCCCGCTGAGATGCTCGCGGACGCGATCGCTCAAGACTTTGCCGTCGATGGCTTTTCCCTCGAGGCGCCCCCGCGCCGCCTTGATGACGGCACCCATCTGTTTGAGCGAGTCCGCTCCGGCCTCGGCGATGGCCGCTTCGATGGCGCGACGCACCTCTTCGTCGCTCGGGGCGGCGGGAAGATACTCCTCGATGATGGTGATTTCCTTGGCTTCTTTGTCCGCGAGATCCTTCCGGCCACCCTGCGTGAATTGATGCACCGATTCGCGGCGCTGCTTCACGAGCGTCTGGAGCACTTGCAGCGACTCCATGTCGTCGAGCGGGTGCATTTTTTCGATTTCCTTGTTTTTGAGCGCGCTTTTCATCATGCGCAGCACGCTCAGCCGCAGCTCGTCTTTTTGCTTCATCGCGGCGGTCAAGTCGCCTTGGATGCGTTCGATATATCCCATGGTTCTATTTTGATCCCCTCTCCCGAGTGAAAAAAGAATAACACACGTTTTGCGCCCGCACGCGCAATTGACACGGGCCTGCGCGACCGATACCCTTGCTTGCCGTGAAAATTATCGTCGCAGACAAAATCAGCGAGCGCGGACTCGCTTTGCTGCGTGATGGGGGATGGGAGGTAGTCATCCCGTCCGCAGCGGCTCTCCCGGGTGAGCTGGCGGACGCCGAGGCGCTCGTGGTCCGCAGCGCGACGAAGGTGACCGCGGCGCTTCTCGAAAAGGCCGCGCGGCTCCGGGTAATCGGCCGTGCCGGCGTCGGCGTGGACAACGTGGACGTCGAGGCGGCGACGCGCCGCGGCATCCTGGTGATGAACACGCCGGGCGGAAACGCCGTGAGCGTGGCAGAGCACACGATTGCCCTGATGCTCGGGCTTGCGCGCGCCGTGCCGCAGGCGAATGCCTCGATCCAGGCCGGACGCTGGGAGAAATCGTCGTTTTCGGGAACGGAGCTGCGCGGGAAGACGCTCGGGCTGGTGGGTCTGGGCCGCGTGGGCACCGAGGTTGCGCGGCGTGCCCGCGCGCTGGAAATGAAAGTGCTCGCCTACGATCCCTACGTGACGCCGGCGGCCGCGCGCGAGGTGGAGGTCGAGCTGGTTCCTCTCGACGAATTGCTGGGGCAGTCGGACGTGATCTCGCTGCACACCTCGCTGAGTGCGTTGACCGAAAAGATGATCGACGCGCCGGCGATCGCGAAGATGAAGCGCGGGGCGCGGCTAATTAACTGCGCCCGCGGCGAATTGATCGACGAAGCCGCGCTGGCCGAAGCGCTGCGGTCGGGAAAGCTCGCCGGAGCCGCCGTCGACACCTTCGCCGAGGAGCCACCGAAGAATTCTCCGCTGGTCGGCCTGCCGAACCTGATCGCCACGCCGCACATCGCCGGCTCGACCGCCGAGGCGCAGGAAGAGGTTGGAACGGCGATCGGACAGCAGGTGCGGGACTATCTTGCGGATGGCCTGATCCGCAACGCCGTCAACATGCCCGCACTCTCTCCGGATCAATATCGCCGGCTGCGGCCGTACCTGGAATTGGGCGAGCGGCTGGGATCGTTTGTGGCGCAGGCGGCGCCGTCGCGGAGTTTCCACCGCGTGCGAATCCAGTATGCCGGCGAGCCGGCGGAGCTTGGCTCGCACGTGATTCGCAGCGCGGTGCTGGCCGGCGCGCTGAATTCGGTGCTGGACGAGAAGGTGAATCTCGTGAACGCGGCAGAGGAAGCTGCGTCGCGCGGCATCGTGGTCGAAGAAACGACGCGGCGGCGCGAGCGCGGTTATCCCAACACGATCGAGGTCACGATCGCCGACGGAGGCCGTGAGTTTGCTCTCGAAGGCACGGTCGCGCAGGACGGGTCGGCGCGCATTCTTGCTCTGGACGGGATTGCCCTCGAAGCGCCGCTCGAAGGCACGCTGCTGCTCACGCGCAATATCGACGTGCCCGGCGTGATCGGCCGGATCGGCACGGCGCTTGGAAATCTCGGTGTCAATATCGCGACGTTCGCGCTCGGCCGACGCGCGCCCGGGGGCGCCGAAGCGCTGGCGCTCGTCGGGCTCGACGGCAACGTGAACGCATCCGTGGTGCAGGAAATTCTCGCCTTGCCGTCGATCACCGAGGCACGGCTCATTCGCCTGCCGGCCGCTCCGTAAGCCTCCGCCGCCCGTTGAATTAGGCTTGTTTGCTGACTCCACGCACGACAGAGTTTCCCTATAGCTTTGCGCGAGACTCGACGAGCGGCTACAATGCAAGAGCGCGCATCCAATCGTTAGTGGCGTAACTTCACGGAAGAGAGATTCTTCGGCCTGGGGGCGAACCAAGGCCGCAGAATGACGGCGACAAAAACCAGATATGGACGTTGAACGGGTCATAGACAGCGTAGTCGCGCGATTTATCGGGACGAAACACGAGCGCGACGTCAAACGAATCCAGCCGTTCGTGGAAGCGGTGAACGAGCTGGAGCCTGAGACGAAGAAGCTCTCGGACGAAGAGCTTGGCGCTCGCACGCTTGCGCTCCGGAGCGAGGTGCAGGAGCGGCTTGAGGGCGCCGAGCCAGACGATCCGGACTACAAGCGGAAGCTTCAGGACGCGCTCGAGCCGGCCGTGGCGCCGGCTTTCGCCGTGGTCCGCGAGGCGGGACGCCGCACGCTGGGCATGCGGCACTTCGACGTGCAACTGATCGGCGGAATCGTCCTGCACGAAGGAAAGATTGCGGAGATGAAGACGGGCGAAGGAAAAACGCTCGTCGCCACGCTGCCCGCCTATCTGAACTCGCTGACCGGCCAGGGCGTGCACATCGTCACCGTGAACGACTACCTGGCGCGACGCGACGCCGAGTGGATGGGCCCGATCTACAAGATGCTGGGGCTGACGGTGGGCGTGATCGTCCACGACCTCGACGACGCGCAGCGCCGCGCCGCTTACGCCGCGGACATCACCTTCGGCACCAACAACGAGTTCGGGTTCGACTATCTCCGGGACAACATGAAGTACGACCTGAAGGATTGCGTTCAGCGCGGGCATCACTTTGCAATCGTGGACGAGGTGGACTCGATCCTGATCGACGAGGCGCGCACGCCGCTAATTATTTCAGGTCCGGCCGAGGAGTCCACCGACAAGTACTACCGCATCGACAAAATCATTCCCAAGCTGATCCGCGACATCGACTACACACTCGATGAGAAGATGCGCACGGCGACGCTGACCGAAGAAGGCGTCTCGAAATGCGAGAGGCTGCTGAATCTCGGGAACCTTTTCGATCCAGCAAACATGGAGCTCATCCACCACGTCTATCAAGGGTTGCGCGCACACACGCTGTTTGAAAAGGACGTGGACTACGTGGTGAAAGACGGCGAAGTGGTGATCGTCGACGAATTCACCGGAAGGCAGATGCCGGGGCGGCGGTGGTCGGACGGCCTGCACCAGGCCGTTGAGGCGAAGGAAGCCGTGAAGATCGAGCGCGAGAATCAGACGCTCGCCACGATCACGTTCCAGAACTATTTCCGCATGTACAAGAAGCTTTCGGGCATGACCGGCACGGCCGAAACCGAGGCGCCCGAGTTTCACAAGATTTACAAGCTCGAGGTCGTGGCGATTCCGACGAACAAGACGCTCATTCGAATCGAGTCTCCGGACGTGGTCTACCGCACGGAAGCGGAGAAATTCGAGGCGGCGGTGAACGGCATCATCCAGGAAGACGGCTCGCGGGCGGCGGGGATTCGCCAGTATTACGAGAGCGGGCAACCGGTGCTCGTCGGCAGCATTTCGATCGAGAAATCGGAGAAAATCGCCGAGCATTTGAAGAAGGCAGGCATCCCGCATCAGGTACTGAACGCGAAGCAGCACGAGCGCGAAGCGAAAGTGATCGCGCAGGCGGGACGCAAAGGCGCCGTCACGGTTTCGACGAACATGGCCGGCCGCGGAACCGACATTTTGCTCGGCGGCAATCCCGAAGCCATGACGCGCGAATTCTGCCTGAAGAACAAGATCGCGATGCCATATGCACCGGCCGGTTCCGTGATCGGCGCGCAGGCCGGAACGGAGACACCCGCGCAGGCGGATGCCGCGGCGCCGGATGGCAACGCAGCCGGAACCAACGGCGGAAGCAGCCCGGCAATGGTGCTCTTCCAGCAGGAAGGCAAGATCTTTCAGGTGCCGCTCGAGCAGTGGAAACCCATGTACGATCAGTTCGCGGACCAGTGCCGCTCTGAGCACGATGAAGTGGTCGCCATGGGCGGACTGCATATCCTCGGCACCGAGCGGCACGAGGCGCGCCGCATCGACAATCAGCTGCGAGGCCGCGCCGGCCGGCAGGGCGATCCGGGTTCGTCGCGATTCTTCCTTTCGCTCGAAGACGATTTGCTGCGGATCTTCGGTGGTGAGAAGGTGCAGTCGATGATGTACTTCCTGGGAATGAAAGAGGGCATTCCCATCGAGTCCAAGATGATCAGCAAGCGGATCGAGAACGCGCAAAAGGCTGTCGAGGCGCAGAACTTCGAGGCCCGCAAGCACCTGCTCGAATACGACGACGTGATGAACAAGCAGCGCGAGACGATCTATTCCCTGCGGAGGTCGTTTCTAGAAGGGCGCGACCAGAAAGAGTTCGTGGTCGAACGCGCGGATGCCATTGCCGAGTCGCTGGTCCAGACGTACTGCCCGCGCGAGCAGCATCCCGATCAATGGAACGTCACGCAGCTCGGGAACGAACTGCTCAATCAGTTCGGCATGGACCTGAAAACTGCGGGAATCGATGCGCTGAGCCTCAATCACGATCAGCTCGCCGAGACGCTGATCGAGAAGGTCCACGAGCGCTATGAGGAAAAGGAAAAGCTTTTCGGCGCGCAGACGTTGCGCTGGCTCGAACGCCACATCCTGCTCGACATTGTCGACGGCCAATGGAAGGACCACCTCCTGACGCTCGACCACCTGAAGGAGGGCATCGGGCTTCGGGGATACGGTCAAAAGGATCCCCTGGTCGAATTCAAACGAGAGGCGTTTACCCTCTTCGAGGACATGATGGACCGGATCGATACCGAAGCGGTCCGGTTCCTATTTCTCGTGCGCCCAGCTGAGGGAACGCAGCCGGGAACTGCGGCAACGCCGGCGCCGAGGCGGCCCGTCCCGGGTGCGCCGCCTACGTCGGAGGCGGCTACCCCAGATTCCTCCATCGCGCGGCAGATCGAGCAGCGCCAGCGCCGCCATCAGCAGAACCTGCAATTCCAGGCCGGCCCTGCCCAGGCTGAAGCACCAAAGCCGGTCCGGGCCGGAGCGAAAGTCGGACGAAACGACCCCTGCCCTTGCGGCTCAGGCAAGAAGTACAAGAAGTGCCACGGCGCCGCAGCCTGAAACCCCGCTGAGCTCCCGAATTCTTCCGACCGAATCACCCAGCGCGCAACCCGTTCGCATCTCCAGAGGCATCATGTTTCGATTCCAGCGGCCGCTCCCCTGGCAATGCCGGCAACAAGTTCTCGTTTCGCGCACCTCCGCGCTTGCGAGACCAACAAACTATGGTAGGCTCTCCTGCGCGTGCCTTGGGATTTACCTCGAGGTGGTGGGGTGATGCCATGACCGTCGTCCCCCGGAGTTGTCAAAGAACAGCATGCGCAAACCCGATTCCTGCCGCTCTGGCGAGCGAGCAGCTCTGCCTTAACCATTTTCTCGACGAGGCGTTTCTGCGCACCGATCACGCGCTCGGCCGGTGTCGCGAGGGGCGTCCCATGGAACGCGCGGATGTTGAATGGCTGCTGGCGGACGCGCTGGCGATCGTCAAGAACCTCGAGGCGGGAGCAAGCGAACCAAATCCCGAGCAGCGGGACCGAATGCTGGAACTGCTGCTAATCCTCGCAAATCTTCACGAATACGTCGCCCACCATTCGATCCGCCTGAACCGACCTGCGTGATTCGGGCTGGAATTCACGCACCGAGCGGACCCCTCTAGAACGCGAAAGCGTCAATACCCCAGTCGCGCCGCGCCTTGCATTTCCACGACAAGCGATTCAATCTAAAGATGAGATTGGACCCCTGCCAGCATGCCGAACGAAACGAAAGTCGACCCTTTTAAGCCCGTCCAACCGGCCATACCGGGTGTGCCGGCAGGCGCCGAGAAGAAGGGCGCCCCAGCGCCGCCGATGCAACAACCTTCGGCTACGCCCCAGACCCCAGACGGACAGTTGCCCGTCGCAAGACTCGCCGTGACGATCGCGGGTGTCGTGATCGTTTTCGGCGGGCTCTTCTATTGGAGTCGAAGTTATTCCCGGAGGCCAATGCCTTCGGCCTCCGACGAAGTCGTGTCTGCCTCGCCCGCCGTTGTCGAGCAGCCCAAGCCCGCGGAAAAGTTGCCGGTTGGGCCGGGGCCGATCGGAACGACTGATGAACTGGCGAAAGCATGGTCCTCCAAGAGGTTCCTGTTTCGCGACCCTATGGTAGCGAAATCTGTGCCGGCGATGGTCGTGCGCCTGCCGGGCGGACAGTTGTGGGGATTTTCGTTGCAGGAACCGTTCGGCGAGTGCGAACTTCAGTATGTGACCGACCTGAAGAGAATAGCGAGCGACTACCACTTCGAGGCCGACCATCCGATGGTGGTGAACCCGTGCAGCCGCGCGGTCTACGACCTAATGCGTTACAGTGGCGGCGCTCTCAACGGCGGGATCGTGCGCGGCGATATCGTTCATGGAATCGCGGTTCGGCCGCCGATGGCGATCGAAATCAACACCGACGGTAAAAACATTGTCGCGGTGAGAACGGAATAAACCTTCTCCGCCGCGCAAGAAAGACGCCACTGCCCCGCTCCTAGCGAAGCGAGACAGTGGCGCAGATGCGACGCCTTCGTTCTACTAGTCGGTCAACTGCGAGACCACACGAGCCACCATGACGGGCTGGCTGGTTGACGGGTCGATCAGGATGAACCCGACGACGCCAACCGGGATCGACTGCGATCCGCTCAAGCCGGACAATCCGCTCAGGTTGAGAAAGACCGTGCTGTTCGTCGTCAGCACGGTGAGCGGACTCGGCAGCAGTACGCCGGCTGTCCAATTGTCGTTCAACTGAAAGCTGCCCGCGTTGCCGGATTGCACGACCGTGCTGCCGGGAACCCACGTGCCTTCCTGCCCTTGCCGTCGCAGGACGACGCGATGAACCGTCAGGGTCGAAACTCCATTCGTCGTTGTAAGCGAGCCTCCGACGTCGACGACCTGCCCCGCGGCCAGCGCTGAGTTGTTGAACAGGAGCGTCGTAATCGGATTGTTGACGTTCGCGATTTTGTAGACCTCGCTGCCATTCAAGGACACGGTCTCAATCTGGCCGTCCTGAATGCCCGTGACATCGGGCAGTTCATAGCGAACGTAGAGATCAGCCTGCGTCGCCGCGCCTGACGGCGGCCGAATACTCGTGAACAACCCGCCGAGGACGAATTTGTCGTCGGAGACTACCTCGATTTCCGAGGCATCGATGTCGTGCGTCACAGGATCGAGCTGGCCCGAGACCTCGACAATTGTGTTTGTCGTGAACGAGCTGATCGGCTCACTCGGATCGTCGAGGACGGTATTGGAATTGGTGTCGACGGTCCATTGCCGTCCCTTCGGTCCTTGCACCGTGAAGGAGTTGTCACCCGTCACGCCGACGACGCCGGCGTGGAAATCGTCGATCGAGACATTGGCATCGGTGGCGTCGAGCAACTGCATGTGGAACACCGGGTTTACCGTGCCAGTGACCTGGCCGTTCTGGTCCGTCTGCAGGGACTGGCGCAGATCAAATTCCATGCGGAGGCCCACCAGGTCGGCGTTGTTCAGAACGAACGGATTGGCAAAGTTCACAGTTACACTCGACTGAGTCAGCGTGCCGTTGATCGTGTTAATAGCCGGCGGGCTCTGAGTTGTGTCGATGAATCCGATCACCGGAGTGGCAATGGTAACGGTCGCCGACGAATAGGTCCCCGTCGGCACTGCGTTGAGATCGAGGAGCTGGTGGAGGCCGCTCAGTTGAGCGAAATCCACAACCTGCGCTGCGGTGAGCACAGGAACGTTGGTCGTGCCGTTGTTCAGGGTCACCCCTGTGACCATAATCTGGCACGATACGACGCTGGGTAGCGGCGCATCCGTGCCGACCGTGAAGACGGAGGCCTGCTGGTTGGAAGATCCCGGATTGGTCGCCGAAGACGATCCACCGCAACTCGACAGACCGAAAGCGGCCAGAAGCGCAAAGAACACACCCGTAGCTTTCAGATTCCGCATGATGATTCTCCTTCACCCCTATGAGATATGACTGCCGGAGCCGAAACACTCGGTTCGGCTGCTGCGGATAGAACACAAGGACGCGAGAAAAGTTGCGCGATCTCCCGCCGCAATCGGGAATGGCTGCAACGCTGGAGGACAGCACTTATCGAGCCGGGTGCATCGTAGTAGACTGAAGTCGTGGGACCCGAGAACAAAAGGAGAAAGTCGATGCGCCGGAAATCCATGCTTCTGGTCGCTCTTCTGGTGGTTGCGCTGGCGGGCTGCGCCAAGAAATTGGATGATGCGGCGCTCGTCACCAAGATCCAGTCGCAAATGTTCGCCGACCAGTCGCTGAAGAACGCGAATCTCCAGGTGGCGTCGAATAACGGCGAGGTCACTCTAACCGGCACCGTGCCCGACGACGCGGCGCATCTCGATGCGTATAAGATCGCGTCGCAGACGCCGGGCGTGACGAAAGTCAACGACCAGATGACGGTGCAGGAAGCTCAGGCTGCACCTTTGCCTGAGCCGGCGCCGGTGGAAAAGCGATCCCACTCCCGCAAGGCACGCGTCAAGAAGCACGCGCCCCCGCAACAAGACGCGCAATTTGCAAACAACGCTCCCCCTCCTCCGGTGGACACCACACCTGCCGAGCCGCCGCCATCGCCGCAGCCGGCACCCGCACCCCCGGCCGCTCCCGCTCCCCAACCTCCGCCTCCCCCCCAACCGAAGCAGGTGGAGATTCCGGCGAACGAGACTCTGACCATTCGCATGATTGACGGCGTGGATTCATCCGTGAACCATGCGGGCGAAATCTTTCACGCTTCACTTGAGAATCCCATCGTCGTCGACGATCAGGTAATTGTTTCCAAGGGCGCGGACGTTTATGTACGGCTGGTAAACGCGAACTCCGCCGGAAAATTCTCCGGCAAAAGCGAACTGCATCTCGAACTAGTCAAGCTGGAGTTTCAGGGACGATCGTATCCGCTGGTGAGCAGCACGTATTCGCTCGCGGGCAGCTCGCGCGGCCAGGACACGGCCAAGAAGGTTGGCGGCGGCGCCGTAATCGGAGCAATCATCGGCGCGCTCGCCGGTGGAGGCAAAGGCGCGGCTATCGGGGCAGGCGTGGGCGGCGCAGGCGGTGGCGTGTACCAGGGGGCGACGCACGGCAAGCAGGTGAAGATTCCTTCGGAAACCAAGCTGGATTTCCAGCTCGATCAGCCCGTGACGGTTACGGTGCTGCCGCGTTCCACCGCTGGAGCAGAGTAAAGCCGCGCAAGGAAACGAGAACACAATTCGGGCGAGGAGAAGGACGCTTCGCGCCGTTCTCTCTGTTCTACTGCGGCCTTCCTGTCAATCCGCAACATAAGAAAATCGACTGGATGGCTCTTCTCGCGAGTGTTACGCTAACGCCGCGCGAGGTTCTGTACCCGGCCTTTCGGCGCTTTCCAGAATGAAACTTCTAGGGCTTCTAATTTTGCCGGCGGGTTGGGGGATCGTTGTCACTGCCGTTGCGCTACTGATGGGGGCGCCGCGAATCGCCTTCGTACTGGCCGGCATTGGTGTTGAGATTCTTGGACTCGTACTCGTAATTCGTGCGCATCCCGTGCAGCGAGGCGATCACAGTTGATCATGGCGCTTGCTCCCGCCCTTCCAGACACTACGACGGTGCTCTGCATATTCTTCATTTTTCTGGTCCCTTTCGCAGGTGCCGGCCTGACGCTCATCAATGCGGGGCTGGGCCGTTCGCGCAGCGCCGCGCACTTGATGATGGCTTCCCTGTGCACCGTCTCGATCGCGGCCATTGTGTATTTCATCTGTGGCTTCGCGTGGCAGGGATTCATGGGGATGCCCGCGCATGTTCTGTCCCTGGGCGGCAAAGATTGGAATTGGATCGCCGCCGGGCCGTTCTTCCTGCGTCGCTTGCCCTTGGACGGTTCGCCTGCGTCGCTTGCGGCGCTGCTCGGAATGGTCAGCGTTGGACTGGCCTCGCTGATACCGCTTGGCAGCGGAGCCGACCGCTGGCGATTGAGCGCAACCTGTGTGTCGACGGTGCTTCTGGCCGGATGGACGTACCCGCTGTTTGCGCACTGGGTGTGGGGCGGGGGATGGCTCGCTCAGCTTGGCGAGAATTTCGGACTCGGCCGAGGCTTTGTGGATCCAGGGGGCGCCAGCACGATTCAAGCGGTGGGCGGGCTGACCGGACTGTCCATCGCGTGGATTCTGGGCCCTCGACACGGCAAGTACACGCTCGATGGGATGCCGAGCGCGATTCCCGGGCACAACTCTGTCTTCGTGATGTTTGGCTGTTTGCTGGCGCTGGTGGGCTGGTGGGGTTTGAACTCCGCGGGAACGGTGCTTTTCAGCGGCATGGGACCGGGAGAGTCGGTGCTGGTTGCCATCAACACCACTTTATCGGCTGCCGCCGCTGCGCTGATGGCCGCGGCGATCACGCAAGCACGCTTCGGCAAACCGGACGTTTCGCTGACGGCGAACGGATGGGTGGGCGGGCTGGCGGCAAGCAGCGGAGCGTGCGCTTTCGTGAGACCGGTGGAAGCGGCCGCGATCGGCATTCTCGCGGGAATGATCGTCACGCTCTCGGTCGAATGGTTCGAACTGCGGATGTCGGTAGATGATCCCGGGGGCGCGATTTCGGCGCACGCCGTGGGCGGTATATGGGGAGTCTTGGCCGTAGGCTTGTTTGCCCACATTCCCGCGCTCGAGTTGAATTCGGCTGGCCGGCCGATGGGCGGAGGCGGCCAGTGGCTGGCGCAGCTTGTGGGAATAGCAACGCTGATTGGATTTGTGCTGCCGCTGACGTATGGGCTGAACTGGCTCCTGAACAGGATTCGCCCGCAACGTGTGGCCGCGGAAGGCGAGCGGCAAGGTCTGGACCTCTACGAACTGGGCGCGGGAGCCTATCCGGAATTCATTACCCACAGCGACGAATTCACCCAGCACTAAGTACGGCCGTTGCGTTCCTTCCAGATTGATCCGCGCCCAAACCTGTAGCAGGCGCTACCGGGTGGAAAACTGAAACCGAAAACCAAAACACGCCGCTCTCAGCAGGCGAAGTTTCGCCGCTCAGGTAGGGTTGCTTCGGTACAGCCACTCAACTTCTTCGGTCGCCGCTGTTGGCCGCGCGGAGGAGTTCGCCTCGGCGAGAATCCCATCCACGACGTTGCGGTGCGGTGAGAGCGAGCAGACTGGGTCAGCGACCGTTTCATCCTTTGCCAGCAGAAAAGCCTGGCAGCGGCAGCCGCCATAATCCTGCGTGCGGCGGTCGCAGCTGCGGCATGGCTCGGACATCCAGGCCTCGCCTCTGAATTTCCGGAAGGAATCTGAATCCTCCCAAATCTGCCGCAGCGATCGCGCCGACACGTTTTCAAACGCCATCCCGGGCAAGACACCTGCGGCGTGGCACGGGAGCACATCTCCGCCGGGCGTTACGAGCATCACTTTGCGCCCCCAGCCACCCATGCAGGCCTTGGGGAATTTCGCGTAATAGTCCGGCACCACGTATTCGACGCGAATCCGTCCTCGCAACCGCTCTTGCGCGCCTTTCAGGATCTGAAGCGAGCGGTCGAGCTCCACTCGCGAAGGGAGAAGGCGCTGCACGTTTGCCAGCGCCCAGCCGTAATACTGGACGTGCGCGAACTCCACGCGTCCGGGCTCGATTTCCTCCACGAGCGCCAGCATTTCCTCGAGCTGATCCAGATTGCCGTGGTGGATCACGAAATTGAGCGTCAGCCCGACGCGGTGGCGCTTCACCCAGCCGGCCACGCGCAGTTTCTGGGCGTGTGCCCGCGTCCCCGCAAATTCGTTGGCGCTCTCTTCACGTGCGCCCTGGAAGCTCAACTGGAGGTGGTCGAGGCCAGCCCGCACGAGTTCCTCGAGGCGTTTTTCATCGAGCGGAAGGCCCGAGGTGATCAGGCTCGCGTATAGCCCCGCGCCGCGCGCGGCACGAATAAGATCAACGAGGTCCGGGCGCGCCAGTGGTTCGCCTCCGGTGAAGTCCACTTGCAACACGCCGAGATCGGCCGCTTCGCGCAGGACTCGCGCCCACACGTCCGTTGGAAGTTCACGTCCCCGCTGCGTTAATACGAGGGGATTCGAACAATACACGCAGTGAAGAGGGCACCGATGCGTAAGCTCGGCGACTAGCGCTAGGGGGCCGGATATGGAGGCGCTCATTTGGGTCGCATTTCCCGAGAAGCCGGCGGATGCCACTTGCGAGCGAATCCGTTCGGCGCGACGGTTTACAACTCGAAGTCCAACGCTCGCTGTTCGTGCAACCGCGCGAGATACCCGAGGATATCCTGCTCAACCTTTCCGGGTTCCGCCTTCGAGTATAACCCCTGCAATTCGGTAATAATCTGCCGGATCGTGTGCTGGCCGTCGCAACGCTCGATGATCTCGAGGCTGGGACCGTTGAGCCGCAGCGCACGTTCGGGCATCAGCAGCACGCGAGGCTGGCCTGTCTTTTCGTTGAGGCGGCAACCTGGTGCAAGGCGCGGCCGGCTATTTGGTTCGGGCGTCATGACGATTCTTTGGACGGCTGGAACGCGCCCGGAGGAGGCCAGCCCGGCGCGACGTATGCAAAATAGAGCGCGTCGAGCATCGCCCAGAGAATATCGCACTTGGCGCGGAGCGCTGCGAGCGCCAACTCCTGCTCGTCACGCGTGGTCGCGTGCTTCACGACCCAGGAGAGCGCGAAGTCCGCGTCCTCGGGGGCCTGCGTGATACGCGCCTGAAAATAGTCGAGGCCGCTCGAGAGCCACGGGTAGTGCTGCCGCAGCCGGTCCATGCGCAGCACGATCAGCTTGCCGGAAAAAAGCTCGGTCAGGGACGAAGCGACCGCTTCGAGAAGCGTTCGCGAACTGACGAAGTGAATGTACGCGCCGACGGCATAGCGCGTGGCGGGCAGAATTCCGTCGCCGCGAATCGCTTGTTCGCGGGGAAGGCCCGTCGCTTCGACCAGCCGCAGCCATTTCTCGATGCCGCCCGGCTTTGTGCCATCGCCATCGTGGTCGAGGATCCGCTTGCGCCAGGCGCGGCGGAAATCCGGATCGTCGCTGCGCGCGAGAATCAACGCATCTTTGATCGGAATGCTGCTCTGATAGGTGTAGCGGTTCAGCGCCCAAGCCTGGAGCTGCCCGCGCGTCAGCTTTCCCTCGTGCATGAGCTGGTGGAACGGGTGCTTGTGGTGATAGCGCTCCTCGCCGATGGCATGGAATCGTGCAACAAACTCCGATTCCGGCAAGGTTGCTTTGGCCGCGAGGCCGCTCACAGTTCGAACTCCATTCCATCGTAGGCGACTTCCCAGCCCGCTTCACGCAGGGCACGGCTCGCGTCGCTTTCTTCGTCGAGCGCGGGGTTCGTATTGTTCAGATGGATGAGGACGCGACGAACGTCTCGAGCGCCGCGCAGTTGCTCGAGAAGCCCGTTCGACCCGGATAGCGGCAGGTGGCCCATCTGCGTGGCCGTCTTGCCGCTGCCCAGAACCCGGACGAACTCGTCGTCCGTCCAAAACGTGCCATCCAGAAGCGCCAGGTCGCTTTCTGCCGTGCATCGTTTCCAATCCTGTCCGCGGCCCGGAAGGCTGGGGGCATAGAACAATCTCTTCCCGTCCTGCACCAATTCGAGGCCGATCACGGCTTCCTCTTCCGACAGGCTCTCGCGAAGTCGATCACTCACGTAATCCGGGAAATCCCCTCCCAGCGGCACCGCCTTGCAAAACAGACTGGGTTCAGCTCCGGAAGCCACCTGCTGAAAAATGGGTATCGCCCGGTCGAACGGAAGAACCTCCCAACAGACGGGCGGGTTCGACCGCTCCAACGTTCGGAACAGAGTGTTCTCTTCCGTCAGCAGGCGTCGAACGGACGCGGTCGCATAGATGTGCAGCGGTTGAAACTCGCGCAGATGAAGAAGACCCAGGACGCAATCCACGTCGGCGCTCGTGAGCACGACGGCAGCGATCGGGGTGCCACGCATGCCTTGAGCTGGCGCGAATTCGGAGTCCCTCAGGAGTTGTTGCTTGAGATCAGGCGAGGCGTTGAGTAAGAGCCAAGTTGCTTCGGAGGGGGAGACTGCGACCTGTGCCTGAGTACGGCTGCGAGCCTTTAGCGCACCTGCACGCAAGCGGCTGCAATTCAGGCAGCCACAATTCCACTGCGGGAAACCACCCCCGGCGGCTGAGCCGAGGACCTTAACACGCATTAACGACTAGAGCTCGGCGTTCGCGTAGGAGCTGACTTCGCAGTTCAGCTCGACTTCTTCATGCTGCGGTGTGACCCATTCCATGGATTCTGCTCCCAAATACTAGATTTGCCCGACCTACCGCTAAGACCCATCAATTATACCGCGGAAGCCGGGATTCGGCAAGGCCCTCCCAAGCAGCCCCGCTGGGAAGCCCCAACGAGCGCAGCGGTATGCTATCTTGGCCACAGGCGAAGGCACATTTCTCGCATGGAGGGCGTAATGGCATTGCCGTCCCAGTCGCGGCGCCGCAGCGACCGCGTCTCGCTGACCTTGTTGCTTGAGGCATCCGGCACGGACAGCCAAGGCCAGGAATTCAAGGAGCCGGCACGGACGTTGCTGATCAATCGTGACGGCGCCGTGATCATCCTGAACCGGGAGCTTATGCCTGAGCAGCAGATTCACATCCATCGGCAGGCGCCGAGCGAATCGCACCGTCAGAGCGCCGTGCGCGTGGTGAACCAGTTCGGGCGGCAAAGAGACGGCTATCTCTATGGAGTCGAGATACTCGACTCGGAAATGGACATGTGGGCAGTCGAATTTCCACCAATGGCGGAATCCACGGAGTCCGTGGCGCGGATGCTGCTCGAATGCAACTATTGCCACGGCCGCGAGGTGGTGCACCTCAACGAGCTTGAACTGCGCGCGTTCGAAACGAACCGGGGGATCGCGCGCCACTGCAAGACCTGCCGCGTGCCCAGCATCTGGACGCAGGCGGTGCACGAGGACGAGAAGAAACTCACCGCGCGCGCGGCGCGCGGGCGCCGTGATGGCCCGGACGTCCTTCCACCCGGGGGTGACCAGAGGGAGCGCCAGCGGATGCGGCTGAAGACGCGGCTCACAGCGTGTATTCGGCAGTCCGGAGCGGACGATGAACTCGCCGTCTGCGAGGACATTTCGCCGATCGGCATGTGCTTTCGCAGCAAGCGCCGCTACGACGCCGACGCGCCCATCGAAGTGGCAGTTCCTTACTCTCCGGACGCGGCGAATATTTTCCTGCCGGCACGTATCGTCTATTCGGAGGAGATGCCGAAGGCGGGACTGTTCCGGCACGGCACGGAGTACCGCAGGGTGGGTCCCCGAGCTCGCTGATTGCTAGCCGACGGAAATGGGTGCATGCTCGCGGGCGCGCCGGGCGTGGTAGCGCATCGAGATGTTGAGGTGCACATTCCCGGCAGGCGTTTCAAAGCGGAGGATCGTTGCTTCCGAGTCCTGCCCGGCTTTCGCGCATTGATCTTCGCTGAGCACCGAGGGCGGATACACTTTGAACTGAAACCCGCGATCGTTGAGCTGGGTGACTGCGTTGCCGATCACCATGTTCGCGAGCTCGCACACGGTTTCCGGCACGATCGGTTCGGCCGGGTCTACTTCACCGCCGCTGAGGTAGCCTGCAACCTGGGCCGCAGCTCGTGGCTCCATGTCGAGAACGATGCGCCCCTCGATCTGGCCTTTGAAGGTCACAACGGCCGCGAGACCCTTTCGCCGGTAGCCTTCCTCTTCCATGGTCAGATCAGCGATTTTCGCCGGAGCCTTCATCATCTCCGCAAGAACGGCGTCGAGCGAGCCGATAAACGGCTGGATCAGGTCCATTCTCATCGGGATTTTTCTCCTGCGCCTACGGGCACCGTGATGCCGTCGTCGTTGAGCACGTAGCGGATGATCTCGTAAAGAGCGTCGGGCTTCACCGGCTTCTGCACGAAGTGGCGGGCGCCCTTCTGAAGAGCGGCCAGAATGTTGTCCTGGTAGCCGACGGACGAGACCATGACGACGCGCGCTTCGGGGTGCTCCTGGACAATGTGCTCGACCGCCTCGATCCCCTCCATCTGCGGCATGGTGATGTCCATCAGGACGATGTCCGGCATCGTGCGGGCGTACTCCGTGATAGCCGTGCACCCGTCTCCCGCCTCACCCGCCAACTGGCCCCCAAACGACTCCACCATCTTCGCGAGGCTCTTGCGAGCAAAAACCGAGTCGTCCACGATCAAGTAACGGACAGGCTGGTTGTCTTTCTTGCGTGTCAATGGCTCAAACTGTTTCATGACGATCTCCTCCGCGAAGGTCCTACCTCGGTAGACTCGTTTACTGCGGAAGCCGCAGTGACAGGCTCGTCCGGTGGCCGTTCGGGCATGCATCGGGACTGTAGAACGCTTGCAAGATTGGGAAGTGAAACGATTCGCGCGGCAAAGCCGCGCTGGATCGCCGAGCGGGGCATGCTATCCACCACGCACGTGTCCGGGCTCTGCGCGATGGTGAAACCGCCGGCGGCCTGGATGGCGCCGAGGCCGGCCGCGCCGTCTTCTCCCATGCCGGTCATCAAGACGGCGACAGCCTTGCTGCCGAATTCCTGCGCAACCGAATGGAACAGCACGTCCGCCGACGGCCTGTGACCGTTGACGCGCGGCTGGTCCACGAGGATCGCGATGTCACCGTGCTCCATGCGGCGGACCTTGATGTGACGGTTGCCGGGGCAGATCAAGGCGCGCCCGGCCAGCAGCAAGTCTCCCGATTGCGCTTCTTTCACCTCGATGGCGGAAGATTCGTCCAGCCGGCGCGCGAACATGTCCGTGAATCCTTCGGGCATGTGCTGCACGACCACGAGGCAGCCGGGGAAATCCTCCGGAAGCTGGGAGAAGAGATATTGCAGTGCGTTGGGCCCGCCCGTGGAAATTCCTATGGCGACGATGCGCGAGGGCCAGCGCGGCTTTGTCGAGAAGCTGCGCGGCCCTTTGTGCTTCGGCGTCGGCACCGTGATGATCATTTTCGGCGCGCCCGAAGCGGCGGCGACTTTGATCTTGAGCGCGAGCTCGGACGCGATCTGCTGGAGACGGCCCAGCGCGGCATCCTGCGGTTTGGTGACGAAGTCGAACGCTCCGAGCGACAGCGCTTTTAGCGTAAGAGACGCGCCTTCCTCGGTATGGGCGCTCACGACGATTACCGGCACGCGATGCTTGCCCGTGATCTGGCGCAACATCTCGATGCCGTCCATGCGCGGCATTTCGAGATCGAGCGTCACCACGTGAGGGCGCAACTCCTCGATCTTGCGCAGTCCAATCAAGCCGTCCATCGCCGTGCCGACCACTTCGATCGAAGGGTCGTTCAGCAACGTTTGCGGAATGAGTTTCCGCATCAGTGCGGAGTCGTCGACAACGAGCACCCGAATTTTCTGGCTCATGCCGTGGCCCCCAGCGCCGGGATGCGGGAAAGATGAGAAATCACAGCCGGAACATTCAGTATCAGCACCACGGTTCCATCGCCGAGGATGGAAGCGCCGCTGACCAGCGGAGAAGTTACGAGTTGATCTTCCAGGGCTTTGATCACCAGTTCTTCTTCACCCATCAAGCTGTCGACCGCGAGGCCGAACCGCCGGCCTCCCGTGCCGATCACGATCACGAAGACGCGCTTGGCTCGATCGCTCACGCCTCTTGGCCCGAGGCGATCCAGCCGGACCAGCGTCATCACCTGTTCGCGCAGTTGGAAGACCTCGTGGTCGTCCACGCGATGAATGTCTTCGTCGGTGATGCGGGTGATCTCCGCAACGGAAGCCAACGGTACCGCGTAGAGCCGTCCGTTGACGCGAAACAGGAGCGCCTGAATGCTGGCGAGTGTCAGCGGCACGAGCAGCCGGAACGTGGTGCCCTTGCCCGGCTCGCTTTTGAGTTCGACCGACCCCTTCAGATTCTCCAGCGCCGACTTCACGACGTCGAGTCCCACGCCCCGTCCGGAGATTTCGGTCACTTCGTCCGCCGTGCTTAAGCCCGGGGCAAAAATCAAATCCAACGCTTCGGTGTCGTTCAGGCGGAGCGTGTCTTCCGCCGAGATGATTCCGTTCTCGACGGCGCGGCGCATGATCTTTTCGCGGTTGAGTCCGCGGCCGTCGTCCGAAATCTCGATCACGACCTGATCGCCGTCGTGGTAGGCATTCAGCCGGATCGTGCCTCGGACGGGCTTGCCGGCCTTCTGCCGTTCCGCGGCTGTCTCGATGCCATGGTCGGCGGCGTTGCGCACCACATGGGCGAGCGGTTCGGCCAGGGCGTCCAGAATGCTTTTGTCGAGGTCCGTGTTCTGCCCTGCGAGTTCAAGGCTGATGTCCTTGTTCCGCAGCTTGGCGACATCGCGGACGATCCGGGGGAACCGCCGGAAAAGCTGCTCGACAGGCACCATCCGGATTTTCATTACGGACTTCTGAAGCTCTCCGAGCACGCGCGACTGGAACGCGAGCGCGTCGGAGAATTTTCCATACAGCGGGTCCTTCGTGTGCCGCCGCTCAAACTCCGCGATCGCGCGTTGCAGCATGGATTTGCCGATGATCATCTCCCCGACCAGATTCATGACGGCGTCGATTCGGTTGGCATCGACACGCAGCGTGTTTTCCGTCGCGTGAGCGAGATTGCCGGTAGCGCTCGATTCGTGGGCCTCATCCTCTGCGGCCGAGGCCGAATCGGGCGCTCCCGACTTGATACCGGCGGAAACCGCGGCCGCTTCTGACTCGAGCAGAATGTCCAGCAGATCGCGCGTCACCGGTTGAGGAACTGGAATGTTCCTGACGGAAATGTTCTGCACAACCGAAGGTACACGGCAGTGCTTCCGGATCCAGTCGGCAGGCTGCGCGCTCGACAGAGCCGCTTCCATCAATCGCACCGGCTCTGCGGGTGGGCCGCCCTCCGGATGGAGCGCCAGAATCTTGCCCGCGCTCTCGAGAGCCTTCCGGGCCAGCTCGAAAGTAGCCGCCGGTAACGGTGCGTCGGGGTCAAGGTGCAGTGCGACGTTGTAGATCGTTTCGTGGCGCTGAAACGCTTCCGCGATGACGAGCCGCTCGTACTCGTTCCAGTCGAACTTGGCTTCCGAAGGCGTGTCTTGTATCGGTGCGGCTGGCTTTTCCAGCAGGTGCCGGATGTGCGCTCGTAAAGCGTCGCCGGCTGGCGGTTGCAGATTGTCGCGGTAGGCCGCTAGTATTTCGTGGAAGGTGTCGGCGGCGGTGAGAACAACCTCCGCGATCGGTCCCGCATTCCGCTCGGCCAGCTCCGGCGTCAGCACGTCTTCCAATTCATGCGCCAGTTCGCTGAGCTGGCGGAAGCCGCAGGCGGCGGAATCACCCTTTAGCGTGTGCACGGCCCGGCGCACATGACGCAGCTGTTCCTTGTCGTTCGGGTGCTCTTCGAGCGCGAGGCCGGCCTCGTTCATGTTCTGGAGAATCTCCGCGGCGCTCTCGAAGAAGAGGTCGCGGAGCTCGGCGGCGTGTTCGTCGGAAGGAAAAGTCACTGCGCCACCTCGACGCGCTGGTATACCGTCGCGTTGTTCTGATGAATCATGTGAAACTTGCTGGTCAGCCCGAAGAGGCTCTCGGCGTGGCCGACGAAGAGATAGCCTTCGGGGTTGAGGCAGTGATGAAACTTATCGATCAGCCGCTTCTGCTCGGCCTCGTCGAAATAGATCATCACGTTGCGGCAGAAAATGATGTCGTTGCGCTGCGGCAGGAATTCGGTTTTCAGATTGTGAAAGTCGAACTGCACCAGGCTTTTCAGCGCCGGCTTGACGGCGTATTTATCGGCGACTTTCTCGAAATACCGCAAACGCGTCGTGTAGTCCACGGGTTCCATTTGAGCGTCGTTGTAGACTCCCTGTTGAGCCGTGAGCAGTGCGGAATAGTTGATGTCCGACGCGAGAATCTCCACCTTCCAGGGCGGCGGGATCAGCGGCTTGGGCGTCGGCATGTCAAACGGCAATGGGTTGCGCAGGTAGTAGTAAGCGAGGGCATCGCAGACAAGCATTGCCAGCGTGTAGGGTTCCTGACCCGTCGAACATCCGGCGCTCCAGATGCGCAGGGACCAGTCGCGCCGCTCCTGTTTCCGCTTCAGGAGATCTTCCAACGTGCCCTTCTGAAAAAGCTCGAGCTGTGGGCGAATGCGGAAAAAACTGGTCTCGTTGACGGTCAGGTTCTCGAGCAGCGCCACGAGCTCCTGTTTGCCCTCCCGGCTTGTCAGCAGGCGGTAGTAGCTGTAAAACGAGTCCATCTGGCACGCCTTTAGCCGGCGTTGCAGGCGATCGCGCAGGAAATGGGTGCGCCGTTCGTCGAAATACATCCCGCATTCTTGGTAGACCAGGGTCTGCAAGAGCTTCAATTCCGCCTCGGTGAGTGGCACCTGCGTCGTGAGTGTGGTGGACATTCGTCCCTCGTGGATGCTCTTGGCCCGGCTTAGGAACCGCGCAACATGCCGCCCACTGGAACCTCGGCGGAATCGGCGACTTCGTCGAGACGGCGGAGCTCTCCTCGCTCCAAGATACGGCTCAGATCCAGCAGGATGACGAGCCGTCCTTTCAGCTTTCCCACGCCCGTGATGTAGTTGAGTTCGCCTTCCTGGAAGACGTTGCTGGGCTCTTCGATATCCGAAGGAGGAATCCGCAGCACTTCGGATGCGGAATTCACAATCAGGCCGATGGCCCGCGTTCCCATCTCAACTACGACAATGCGATTCTTCTTGTTCGGCTCGAATGATTTCTCGCCGAATCGTTTCCGCAAATCCACGATCGGGATGATCCGCCCGCGGAGATTGATCACGCCTTCGATGTAGTCGGGCGCGTTTGGCACGGACGTAATTTCCGGGACGCGAACGATTTCCCGCACCATCGAAATGGGCAGTCCGAAGGTCTCCCTCCCGATTCGAAAACCGACAACCTGAAGTTCCTTGTCCATGGTGGGCGTGTGTGTTCTCAGGACCGGACCAGTTCGGCGTAGTCTGCCGGGGCGTGTCGTTCCGCCGCGGGCGCCGTCCGCCGAGTTGTCGAGCGGCGGTTATCGCCCTGCGCGTCGTCGAGCGAGAAGCGATCCATGGACTCCAACAACGCCCGGGAAAGCTTCGACATCTGCTCCGCGGTAGCGGCCAGCTCGGTCGAGCTCGACGTGGATTGCTGCACGAGTTCGCGCATCCGTTCCATCGCGCGCACGACCGCTTGCGCCCCGGACGCCTGCTCTTCAACGGAGGAATTGATCTCCTGAGTAATCTCCGTCAGGCGGCCCGTGGCTTTGGCGATCTGGGAGGAGCCGTTCGATTGCTCCATGGTGGCGGCGCCGATTTCCTGGGAGAACTTGTAGACCTCGGCGACGACGTCGGCGATCTTGTCCAGCGCAAGACTGAGGTCCTTGTTCAGCAGCAAGCCCTCCTCGACCATGGTCGTGCTCTTCTCCATGTTGTCGACCGCCTCGCGTGCTTCTTTTTGAATGCCCTGGATCAGCTCGGAGATTTCCTTGGTCGACTGCGTGGATTTCTCCGCGAGCTTCCGCACCTCCTCGGCAACGACCGCGAAGCCGAGGCCGTGCTCGCCGGCGCGCGCGGCTTCAATCGCGGCGTTGAGCGCCAGCAGGTTGGTCTGTTCGGCCAGGTCGTCGATCACCTCGATGATCTTGCCGATATCGTCGGCGCGGCGTCCGAGGGCGTCGATAATTTCGCCCGAAGCCTGAATTGCCCGGCTTGTGCGATTGAGCCCCTCGGTGGCCTTGTCCATCGTCGCCATTCCGGTCCGCGCTTCTTCGCGGGAACGGTGCGAGATGTCCACCAGGAGTTTGGCGGTGTCCGCGACGCGCTGGATGGACGTCACCATCTGATCGATCGACGCGGAGGTTTCGGACACGCTCGAAGCCTGGACCTGCGTGTTTTTGACGACATTTTGTACGTTGATGCTCATCTCGTGCATCGTGCTGGTTACTTCGTCGATGGCCGACGCGGCTTGCACGCTGACCTTGGCCGACTCATCCGATGCCGCGGCCATCTGGCTCGCGCCGCTGGCGACTTGAGAGGCGCTGTCGCGGCCCCGGCGGACCAGATCGCGAAGTCCATGCGTCATCCGCGCGAATGCCTTCGCCATCGTGTCCTGTTGCGACCGCGGCTGGACGGAGACGGACAACTCGCCTTCGGCGATGGCGGCCGAAACGAAAGCCATCTCTTTCAGGTGCACGATCATTTTGTTGAAATTCTCGGCGAGGATACCCACTTCGTCTTTGCGATGAATGTCGATCGACTGCTCAAGATCGCCCGAATCCCCGATTCGGCGCGCAACCTCGATCAGGTGATTCAGCGGATCCTTGATCGATTTCGCCGTGTAGAAAGCGATGAGCCCTCCCAACACGACGGCGATCAGAGTGCCCACCGTGGTCAGGATCGTGCTTACCAGCGTTGCGGAGGCCGCCGATGCGTTGGATTCGTCCTGCGCCTTGCGCACGGAGCGGCTTGCTTCATCGAGGATGGCGGTAGACTTGTTGATCCACGAGGCGGGATCGTGTTGCAGGTAGACGATCTGCAAGTCGGAGACGGTGGCATCGCCCGCGTCCACTTGATGCCTCTTGGCGATCAGTTCCTTCGCGAAATTGTCCGCCCATTGGTGTTCGTTATCTTCGACCTGCGTTAAGGCTGAGCGGAGCGCCGGGTCATTGGCCTTCGCTTCGCTTTCCTTCAACAAATCTTGTAGTTCGCCGATCCCCTTGTTCGTCCTGTCTTGATCGCGCAGGTCGCCGCTCAGGAGGTAGTTCCCGAGAGAAAGGCGATTTTCGACCACCTTGAAGCGAACCTCTTCGATCGTCTGCACATCCGCCAGTGTGGCCCTGACCGCTTCACGCGCGCTGTATTGGCGCACCACGGCGAAGATGTTGATGACCCACAGGAACAGGATGATCGCCAGGATGGCGCCGAACCCCAGGTAGAGCTTCTTGCCGATCGTCATTTTGAAAAGCCTCCACTCCCCTCAAAAGCCCCAGCCATGCGTTGAGGCTGCTACTCCGCTCCGAATTCGAACTCAATGGTTTCCGTCGTGTCTTTGGCAGCCGGCTCGAAGCGCCACTTCTTCAGGGCGTCGAGCGCAGCATTGACCAGCAGCGGACTGCCCCCGACCACTTTCGTGTTCACCACATGCCCATCGGCCGCGATCGTTGTTTCGATCTTGACCTTGCCCGTGACGTTCATCTGCTTCGCAAGCGGCGGGTAGTCGGGGACAACCCTGGTCCGGACCTTGCGCTTACTTGCGTCAGTCGAAGATTCCTGTGCGGACGCTTTTGGCATCAAGACCGCCGCCGATCCCCCTAAAAGTAGGGCTACTCCCATCCCGACAAGCCAAACCCTTAGTCTCATTTGGACTCTTCTCCTCCTAATGGAAAACCCCAGCGTCAGAAAATGCACGGGCGATGCCATGGAGAGGGGGTTGTTGGCCCCGGACCGCAACTTGGCAATGTTTCCCGTAATTGATTGAGGCAATGGAAGTTGGCTATTTGGCAGGCGCGTCTTTAACGTACGCTGGTTGGCCTCACCGTCTCACAGGGCGCGTTCCGCTCGCTTTGGGGTCTCAGGTTGCGACGGGATCGGATTACCCCTACAACAACCGGGGGAGGCGCATTTCTTGACTCAAAATGAGATGAGGTCGTAACGTCTCATTGTATAGGCGTCTAGGCGGAGCGCGCGCAAGCCCCTGATCCTCCATGCGTGCACTGAAACTGAAGCGTATTCGGGAAGTCCCTGTGGGTGTCGATGGCTCCCTTGAGAGCCTGTTGGCCCAGTTCTCCGCCACTACCCTTGAGCTGAACCCGTCTCTTGGCGCGCTCGAATTTGCGAAGCGACTGACCGCCCGCGCTGCGGAAATGCTCGGGGCGCGCGCCGCAGCTCTCAGTCTGAGCCACCCCGGCCACGGATCCGGCTGGGAAATTGCCGCTCTGAGCGGACCCGCGCACTGCTGGGAGCGGGCTGTCCAGCAGCGCTTGGCGGCCGTACTGGCTGAACAGGCGGGAGTCTCGTCCGCTCCGCTGCGTTACGGCGATGCCTCAAGGCTTCTTGGCCGTGACCTCGCGGAAGCGCTGGCGTGGCGCACCTTGGTCCTCGTGCGGCTCGCGGGGAGTGAAGGCGTGTTGCTGGGCGTGCTTTGCCTGGCCGATCTGGGACGCGAGCTATCGGCCACGGAACACCACCTCCTGGAGGCTCTGGCGGGCCATGCTTCGGTCGCGCTGGAAAACGTCCGTCTGTTTTCACGTATTGAGCGATCGCGGAAACAATGGGTCGAGGATTTCGACGCCATTTCCGATTTCATTGTCGCGCATGACAACGCCGGCCGGGTTCTGCGTCTGAACCGGGCTCTCGCCGAAGTCTTGGGTGCGCGTCCCTCGGAGGCGGTCGGAAAGGACATCGGCAAGCTGGAGCTGCTTGGCTCGCCGACGCAACCCCAGCGGTGTCCGTTCTGCCGGGACTTGCAGGCAGCGCAAGAGGAGTTTGTGCATCCTGCGGGCGAACGGACATATCTCGTTTCCACTTCACGAATTCACGGCGGCGAAGAGGAAGGCGAGCGCACGGTCCATGTCCTCAAGGACATTACGGATCGCCGCGAGGCGGAGCGCCGCTATCGCCGCGAGCGCGATTTCAACCGCAATATCCTGAACAACACGCAGAGCATGATTCTCGTGCTCGACACGGCGGGGCTCGTCAGCTACGCCAATCGGCGCTGCTTCGAAGCGGGATATCGCGAGGAGGATCTTCTGGGTCATCCGCTCGTGGAGATGGTCGCGCTGTCACGCCGCCCGATTCTTGCCGAAGCGCTTGAGCGCACTCTCGACGGAACCGCGATCGACAATTTAGAGATCCCCGTCCTCCGCGGCAACGGCGCGCCCGGACGTTTCTCGATCAGCCTGAGTCCCATGCGCGACGAACGCGGCGAAATCAACAGCATCGTTGTGGTGATGGCGGACATCACGGACGCCGCTGATTTGCAGGCCAAACTGATGCACACGGAAAAAATGGCGGCGCTTGGCCAACTCGTCTCCGGCGTCGCGCACGAGGTGAACAACCCGCTGGCCGCGATTGTGGGCTTCACCGATCTCCTGCTTGAGAATTCGGAGGTCCCGGAAGAAGCGAAACAGGAACTTCGCGTGATCCTTCAGGAAGCGCAGCGAACGCGCGTGATCGTTCAAAATCTGCTCAGTTTCGCGCGCCAGATGCCGGCACAGCGCGAGCCCGTGCAAGTGAATTCGGTTCTCCGGCAAACGCTCAAGCTGCGAGCGTACGATTTCTCGAACCACGGGGTGGAGCTGGCCGAGCGCTACGAGGAGGAACTGCCCCTCATGGTGGGGGATCCGCACCAGCTCCAGCAGGTATTCTTGAACGTCCTGAACAACGCTTACGACGCCGTCCGGGAGGTTCGCCGCCCGGGCAGGGTCGAAGTCGTAACGTCGCACACCGATGGCCAGATCGAAATCGCATTTCAAGACAACGGTCCCGGCATTTCGCACCCGGAGCGCATCTTCGACCCGTTCTTCACCACGAAGGAAGTCGGCAAGGGCACGGGTCTCGGGCTGAGCATCTGTTACGGCATCGTTCGCGCGCATCACGGTGAGATCATCGCGCGAAACAATCCGAATGGAGAAGGCGCCACATTCCTCGTGCGCCTGCCGGTGGCCGCCCAAATGTCCGAATCGCTGGCCGAGGCGGAGACCGCGCCATGATAGGCAAACCATGAAAGACGAGTCGCGCCTTCGCTTCTTGATTGTGGACGACGAGCAGAGCATCCGCCGCCTCTGCATGACCGTCGGCCAGGGCATGAACTTTCTCTGCGCCGAAGCCGAAACGGCTGAGGCGGCGCTCGAATCGCTCGAAACAGCGCCGCCCGATATCGTTGTCGCCGATCTGAAGCTGCCCAATCTTTCCGGTGCGGATCTGCTGCGCAAGATCAAGGAACTCCTGCCGCGAACCGAGATTGCCATCATGACCGGGCACGGCTCGATCGAATCGGCTGTGGATGCCATGAGGCAAGGCGCCTACGATTATATCGAGAAGCCCTTTCGCGTCGAAAGACTGCGCCAGCTCCTCCAGCGCATGGCCGAGAAAGTGCGCCTGGTCACCGAAAATCAGTTTCTGCGCGAGCGCGTGAGCACCGAAGCGCAACTCGAGGGGATTGTCGGCACTTCGGCGAAGATTTCGGACGTGATGCGCATGGTTTCGCGGCTCAAGGACACTCGCACACCCGTGTTGATTACGGGCGAGAGCGGCACCGGCAAGGAACTTGTTGCGCGCGCCATCCACTTTCGCGGGCCGCTGGCGAAAATGCCTTTTATCGCCGTCGACTGCGGCACCCTGGTCCCGACCCTCATGGAAAGCGAGCTTTTCGGACATGAGAAGGGCGCGTTTACGGGTGCGGTGAAGTCCAAACCGGGGCTTTTTCAAGCGGCGAATAGCGGCTCGATCTTCCTCGACGAAATCGGCGAGTTGCCTCTTGAGATGCAGGCGAAGCTGCTGCGCGTCTTGCAGGAGAAGGAGATTCGGCCAGTGGGGAGCAACGAAAAGATCCCCGTGGACGTGCGCGTGATTGCGGCCACGAATCGCGATCTCGAGGCGGCTTATCGCGCCGGAACCTTTCGCAAGGACCTCTATTTCCGGCTGAACGTCGTCACGGTCCACCTGCCCGCGCTGCGCGAGCGCCGTTCCGACATCCCACAGCTCGTGCACTGTTTCCTCGACCGCTATGCGCCCGGCGAAGGCATTCAAATCGAACCGTCCGCGATGAAGAGTTTTCTCCAATACGATTGGCCGGGGAACGTGCGCGAACTCGAGAACTGCATCGCGCGCGCGGTCGCGCTCGGCGCTCATCGCATGATTGATGCCGCCGATCTTCCGCCCGCGATTGCCAGCGCGAGCGATTCTGCGCTCACGCGAGAGGACGCCGCCCAGCTTTCCACCACGGCGCTGGCCGATCTCGAGCGCATCACCATCCTGCGCGTGTTCGAACAGGCCGGCGGTGACAAAGCTCTTGCCGGAAGGATGCTCGGCATCAGCCGCGCCACCCTCTATCGAAAGCTCAAGCGCTACAACATTCCATTGCGCCATACCCAAAAAGAGCTCGTCGTGACCGTGTCCTGAGCCGTTTTGAGACGGCGCGGCGAAGTCCCGCGATGTGCTTCGGTGAGACCCCTTCGGTTCGGGCCTGAGACGCTTCTGTGTCACCTTGAGACAACCCAGGGCGCATACGCCTGAGTACTAGACGGCAACCCTTGGCGCGCTAGTCACTTACGATTTCTCCCGCTGAAAAACCTTTGGCTGCTTTCGTGCAATCCTCTCTGAGGAACATTTTCGCGTCCGTCCGCGTCCATAGGCTTCTGCTCGCCGGCATTTGTCGAGGGGAGGGCTGAGGGGGGCGAAAAACGGCGAAAGGAATAGGGCCTGTGTCGCGAGAAGCCATGGTCGCCGCTGTACTAACAGATCAAACGTGCGTTGAGAAACTGGCTGAACTCTTTCCCAGCGCTTCGCCGGTTCGGATTTCCGTGCGCGTGACGACGGCAAGCACCGGGCGTCGCCGGCTGCAGGAGCAAACCGTGATCGAATTCGGCACAGCGCAGGAGGTCTTGTTCTCTTCGACTCTGCCGCTCGAATTCGAGGATCGCGTGCGCCTGGTCAACTCCGATGGTTCACTCGACGCTCGCGCCACCGTGGTCGCCGTGCGATACCACGGGGGCGGGAAGGCTGTCGCGGCGCGCTTCGTGGGAGAGGTCGCAAACTGGATTATCAAGCCATGACAACCAATACATCCGGCACGACGATCAATCCCCCGGCAGCCGCCGAAAATCTCACCGGTGGTGCCGGTCCCGCCGACCTTGCCGCACAGTGGAGGGAGGCGTGCCTCGTCTATTCGTTCTACGCCGCGCTCGCGACGCAATTCAATCTTGCGCCGTCGCCTTATCCGCCGGGCGAATTTCCGCCGGCCCGGCCCACGAGAAGCGTCTTCGATCGCCATCTCCAGTGGCTCGCCGTGATCGACGAAACCCTGCTGGCCTATCAGATTCGGCAGCTCCCATCGGATGTTTTGAACGCGAGCGAAGAAAGTCTCCGCGCCGTGATCCATCGCCAGTTGAGAAAGCCGGACAAGACCGAAGCGGATCGCGACAAGATTGACCTGCTGCTTGTGCAGTACTTTGCCATGTGCGCTCCGGAGCACCTGTATCGTAAGGCGATCGCGCTCGACGACGTTGCGGGCGTTCTGCGCCCGGTTCTGGCCGAAGCGGACGCCACTCCACTTGAATGGTGCGAGCCCCTCGAGCAGATTCTCGCCAAGCTTGAGGACTGCCGCAGTCTGCGCGATTTGCTGGAGGGAGGCCTCGTCGAGCAAGGGCGCCTCCTGAAGGATTCCGCCGGCTGCATGTTTTACGATCCCGCGGCGCTTGTGGCCTTCTGCCGTTTCAGTTTTCTTGTGCGACGGGCTTTCATTCGAATGCTCCACGCGGATCTCAAAGCGGTGCGAGAGACCATCGATTCTCTTGAGGCGCACGGTGTTAAGACGGTCGATTGCCGCCGCGCCGGTTTCTCGGCGGCGGAAACAACCAAGCAGCTCCGATTCTTCTGCGAAAACTGGCGACAGCCGTTCCAGAAAGACTACACGCAAAGCTCGGTCAATCACGCGTTTGAGCAACTTCTCGCTCTCCGCGCTGATCTCGAGGATGCACTGGAGCGCGCGCAACCCGGCGCGCAGGCGCCCGCATTCGTCGCTCCAGTGGGCAAAGAAAATGTGCCTTCGGCCGAATCGCCGGCCGCTCCGGCGATTCCCGAGTCTGACGCGCAAGCTCCATCGTCCGAGCCCGTTGCTTCGGCGCCAGAGCAACCAAGCGCTGTCGAGCCGGCGCCGGCATCCGGCGCACCCGCCGCGTCCCCCATGGCCGCAAGTCCTTCCAGGGATGCCGCCGCTGTGGCAGCGGGCGATATGGACGCGGAAAAGTGCCTCGAGGCGATCTGGGAGCAATTGATTGCCGCGCCGCCATCGCGCGGCCGCTCGATGTCCACCGTGGTCTTGCAGGACACCAAGGTTCTGCTCTCTTCCTGGGAGGTCGCGGCGTTCGTGAGTGAAGGCGGCCAGGAGTCGGAGGATTTGCGGCGCGCTGTCGTGGCCAGGGCGCTCCTGTCGGTTGCCACCGATCGCCGGAAGCGCTCGGGAGATGAAAGCGCGCTAACCGCTGCGCTCACGCTCGCGCGTACCGAGGTCTCGTATTTTCACGGACGCGTCGAGCAGGCCAAGCGCGCGAAAAACACCGAGGCGGCCGTGAATCTCGGAATCAGCACCAAACGATTGCTCTCCTTCATTGAAGAAGCGGAAAAACTCCAGTCCTGAGCCTGAGAGAGGAGCAGCGCGACCCTTGAACGATGCGAGTGTCCTGATCGTCTCCGACGACACGGAATTCGCCCGCGCAATTGCGGCGCGCTGGCAGACCGAGCGGCACGTTCCGGGCATCACGCTTGTCACGGGTGACGTCTGGCAGCCCGCGACCGGTCCGGGATACGACCTCATCATCGTTGGCCCTGTTCGCGACGGGAAGCTGCCCTTGATTTTGGCGGCGGTCAGCGCTTCACCGAACACCGCGGCCGTCTGCATTGCCGAGGGAGAGGAAGACATCTCCTCTTTGCGCGCCGCGCATCCGCAATTGCTGATTGTTCCCCGGCACGACAACTGGGTCGGGACGCTCATACTGGTTTCCATCGAAGCGCTCCGCCGCGCCGAAGCGGTTGGCCGCGCTCAGCGCGCCGAACGCTTGGCCCTTGCGTGTCAGCGTCACGCGACTCTTGGACACTACATGTTGGAGATGCGTCCGAGCGTCAACAACGCGCTGACCTCCGTCCTGGGTAACGCCGACCTTCTGCTGCTCGAGCCGGGGCGCGCTTCGGGCGAGAGTCGCGAGCAGATTCAGGCGATCCACACCATGGCCTTGCGGCTCAACGAAATCATGCAGCGATTCTCATCCCTGGCGAGCGAGATGCAGGCCGATGAGAAAGAATCTCAAGCTGAGACGGAGGGCGTCTCCGGCCGCTTCGCCGGCAGGCTGTGAGCGGCGGTATGCGCCCGTAACTGTTGCAGAACGGGCCAGTTGCATAAAGGTTGCAAGCCTCGAAAACTGTGGGAGGCTGGCTGCGGAGTTGCATTTCTTTCTTGGGGGATTTGAGCGTGGAGGTGCGTCGGTGCTGAAGAAGATTCTGGTGGTGGATGATTCGCAGGCGGAGATCCGTTTGCTGCAATCGGTGCTGCAGCAGGGTGGCTTTCATTCGGTTGCCATTTCCGACCCGACGAAGATCGAGGAAGCGATCGAAGAAGAGCGGCCCAACGTGATCCTGCTCGACGTCGTGATGCCGCATCGCAACGGCTTTCAGGCCTGCCGCGAACTGAAGAGCCAGGAGCACTACTCGAAGATTCCGGTGATTCTCGTGACGTCCAAGACGGCGCCCAGTGATCGCTATTGGGGCGAACAGCAAGGCGCAAACGGGTACGTCGCGAAACCGTTCACGCCCGAGGAACTCCTCAGCGCCGTGAGGAAATTTGCTTGATGCCGGGCGAGCCTGAAAACGCGGGGCTGGTCGCTGGGCTGGAGGCCGGCGAGTTCCTCGAGGGCGAAGTCTCCGCGGAGGACCGGCGCCCCGAGCGGCAATACTGCGTCTTCCGCGCCGGCCGGGAGCGGTTCTGCCTCTCGGTACTCGAGGTCGAGGAAGTTGTGGACTGGCCGATTGTGACGCGGATTCCGCTGGCGCCTTCGTTTCTGATGGGCGTCTTCAATCTGCGCGGCACGATCGTGCCGCTGATGGATATTGCGTTTACGGAAGGCCGCCGGCCGGGCTTGTTGCCGAAGCATGTCGTCGTGGCCGCGATCGAAGGCGGCGCGCATCGCGAGGATCTGCGGCTCGGGATCGCCGCCGACGAGGTGATCGGAACGTATTCGGCGAGTGAAGACGCGCTGCTCGACCAGGCGCCCGCCGAGGTGCCGCACTGTCGCGGAATGTTGCGTCACGACGACCGCCTGGCGCTGGTCATCGACCTGCGCCGCTTGACGGATGTTTTTCCCGTGCCGGTGATTTGAAGCCGGCGCGATGACAGTTCTTTTGAAAGCGCAAGTTCTTGGGAGGAAGTCATGAAAGCTCGTTTGAGCACCACAATCTGGTTGCTGGTCTCCTGGGCGGCCCTGGCGCTGTTCGGCGTCCTCGGACTGGCCTATCACGCCGGCAGAGAGTCGGGGGGCCTGTCCATCTTCGACGGGTCTTCTCTGCCGGCAGGCGCCAGCGGAACCCTGCTCGCCGCCGTCGGTCTGGCGCTGGTTGGCGCGCTTTCGCTGGTAATCGTGCTGAGCAAGCGCGTACTCAAGCCCGTAAGTGACATCGCGAAGTTTTCCGAGCGCCTCGCGGCTGGCGATTCACGCACGCGAACGGACATCGGTACCGACGACGAGTTCGCGCTCATCGCCGAGAACCTCAACCGCAGCGCCGCCAAGGTCGCTCAGGCCGTGACCAACCAGCAGGCGCAGGAGTCACTCCAGCGCAGCATCACCGACCTGCTCAATACCATCAACCAGGTGGCCCGCGGCGACCTGACCATTCGCGGCAAGGTGACGAACGACGCCCTGGGCAACGTTGTCGATTCCGTGAACTTCATGCTCGACAACTTCTCGAAGGTTCTCGAGCGTGTCCGCAAGGCTGCCATCGACGTCAGCACGAGCGCCACGCAGATTCTCGGCGCAACCGACGACATGACCGCCGGCGCCACGCAACAGGACCAGGAAATCACAAATACGTCGTCCGCCGTCGAAGAGCTGACGGTGTCGATGAAGCAGGTGTCCAACAACGCCGAGGCCAGCGCCGAAGCGGCTCGTCGCGCGCTCGACGCTGCCGAGCAGGGCAACCGCGCCGTGAGCGACACACTCGAGGGCATGCAGCGCATCCGCGCTTCCGTGCAAGCCACGGCGAAGAAGATCAAATCGCTCGGCGATCGCTCGCTGGAAATTTCGGAAATCATCAACGTGATCAACGATATCACCGAGCAGACCAACCTCCTTGCGCTCAACGCCGCCATCGAAGCGGCTCGAGCGGGCGATGCGGGCCGCGGTTTCGCGGTCGTTGCCGACGAAGTCCGCAAGCTCGCCGAGCACTCCCGCAGCGCGACCAAGGATATCGCCGCGCTCATCAAGGCCATTCAGGCGGAGACGAACGAAGCGGTCGTCGTCATGGAAGAGGGCACGCGCGAAGTGGAAGTCGGCGCGGGCCTCGCCGATCAGGCCGGCAAGGCGCTGGAAGCGATCTCGAGCGTCGTGCGGCAGTCGGCCGAGCTCGTCCAGGAAATTTCGCTGGCCTCGAAGCAGCAGGTGCGCGGCACGGAGGGCGTCGCCAACGCCATGCAGATCATCTCCGGCATCACGCGCCAGACCACGCAGGGCGCGCGGCAGACGGTTTCGACCGTCGGGACCATGGTCCGGCTCTCCGAACAGCTCAACGAAGCCCTCGCTCAGTTCCGTTCGCAATCGAAGCGCTCCGCGGATACTGCACCGGCGGTGTCCGCGGCAGAGGACGCCCGGACCGCCGCGCCTGTGGGAGCGCTTCGCTAACGGCAACCTCCGCAATCCGCGCGAATTCGCCGGGGGCTGAACGCCGATCATGAAACCGCACCCAGTCTCGACCGCACGCATCGTCGAATCCGAGCTCGCCGAGATTCGCACGCTGATCGAGCATCGCTCCGCGATCCTGTTCGATTCATCGCGCGAGCGGTTCTTCTCCACGCGCATCCGCGAATACGTCGATGAGAAGGGCCTGGCTGGCGGCACGGACTTGCTGCGGCTCGTTCGCGGCTCGAGCGTCGAGTACGAAGCCCTGCTCGAGCGGTTGCTCACGCAGGAGACGTCGTTCTTCCGCTACCCGGCGGTCTTCGAAGCCCTCGAAAAAACAATCCTGCCCGAGTTGCAGGAGCGCAAGTTCTGGGAAAATCCGCGCACGCTGCGCATCTGGAGCGCGGGCTGCTCCACCGGTGAAGAACCCTATTCGATCGCGATCGCGCTCTGCGAAGCGCTGAAGTTCGCGGAAGCGTGGGAGACCGAAATCCTCGCCACGGACATCAGCCGTCGCGCTCTGCGCCATGCCGAACGCGGCGTCTATTCCAAGCGCAGCCTGCAGGACGTGCCGCCCGCGCGGGCCGAGGCCTATTTCACGCCGACAAAGCATGGATTCCAGGTCCGGCCGCGCATTCGCCGGATGATTTCCTTCGCGCAGATGAACCTCGTCGAATCCATATACGTCGGAAAGCTCGACTGCATCTTCTGCATGAACGTCCTCATGTATTTTTCGGACGAGCGCCGCCTCGCGATTCTGCGCCGCTTCTACGATGCGCTCGAGCCAGGCGGCTATTTCCTGCTGGGCCACGCCGAGACTCTTTCGAACTCTCCGATGAAACTCGAGCCGGTCGTCCTGGGCGATTGCCGCGTTTATCGCAAGCCGGTTGCCGCCGAAGCACGGCGCGAGATCGCCGTCGGGGAAGGAGCCCTGTGAACGGCCCGAATCAGGAATCGCTCGAGCTGTTTCTCCAGGAGGCTTCCGAAAACCTCCAGTATCTGCGGGAATACTCCGGCCTTTTGCAGGAGCCGCAGACGAAGCCCGAGGATCTCGAGAAACTCTACATCGCTTCGCACACGCTCGCTGGAACCTCCGCGAGTTACGGTTTCCCGGAGTTTGCCGAAGTCGCGGCGAAGATGGCGCACATCTTTCACTACGCGATGAACGCGGTCCTGACGCCCGACATGCATGGCCCGCTTACGGAATTCATCTCCGACGCGATTTCCGTGCTTGAGTTCGACCTCCTACAAATCAGTTCGAGCGGCACGGAAACCTCGGACGATATAGCAACCTTCAAGCAGCGCTATGCCTTCGCTTTCCCCGCTGCGCCGGCCGAGCCGGAGGCGCAACCGGCGATGGAGTCCATCGGCACGAGTGAGCCCATTTTGGATATTTTCTCTGCGGGTTCGTTTGCCGGCCGTTTGCCTCAGGATGGCGAGGTTCCCGATGAAGTCCTCGAGTTCTTTGTTCCCGAGGCCGAGGATCATCTACAAGCGGTGACGGAATGTCTGCTCGCGCTCGAGGGCAATCCTAACGCCGACGACATCAATCGCCTGTTCCGCTCGATACACACGGTGAAGGGTTCGGCGGCGCAAGTGGGTCTGCACAGGCTTTCAGCCGTCGCGCATCGCGTGGAAGATCTCATCGGCCAGCTCCGCGATGGCGCCTTGCAGCCCAGCGCCGAAATCGTGGACCTGTGCCTCCAGTCCGTGGATGTCCTGCGAAAATTCCTCACCCGCCAGTGGTCGAGCGATGCCGAGATGGTCGCGGCCGTGGACCCCTTGCTCGCGCGCATCACCGAGCTCGCACCCGAAGAGCTAGTCGAAGACGCGCAAGAAGTAGAAGCCGCGGCCGCAGCAGAGGCGCCGTCGGCGGAAGCCGCTGTTCCCGCCGCTTCGCGTCCCGCGTCGGCGCAGCCCTTGCCTCAGGCGAAGTCCGTGCGCATTTCACTCGAGCGGCTCGACCGCATGATGAACGCGGTCGGCGAACTGGTCATCAACCGAACCCGGATGCTCGGCCGTCTCGCCGAGTTGGGCAAGCTCGTCGAAGTGTTGAACTTCTCGAAGAGCCGCCTCTCCGGCAAGGTTTCCGAGTTTCAGGAAAAGCACGAGTTCAATCGTATTCGCACGTCGCTCGTCCCCGGCAGCCAGCCGCCGCAGATGGACACGTTCCGCCGGCCCTCCGCGCCGCTGCCTTCGGTCGGGTCGAACGACCTTTTCGGGTTCAGCGAGCTTGAGATGGATCGCTACGACGATTTCAACATTCTTTCGCGCTCCCTCACCGAAATCTCCGCGGACGTTTCCGAGGTTCTCGCGCAGCTCGAAGGCTTCATGGGCCGCGTCGATTCGGATATCGACGAATTCACGAAGCTCGCGCATCACCTTCAGGACGAAATCACCGCCGCGCGCATGGTGCCGATCGGCAATCTTTACACGCGCCTCTCCCGCACCGTTCGCGACGCCGCGCAGGCCACCGGGAAGCCGGTTGACCTCTCGCTCGAAGGTGCCGAGACCGAGCTCGACAACAACATCATCCAGCACATCTCCGATCCGCTGATTCACCTGGTCCGCAACGCCGTCGCGCACGGAATCGACGACGCCGGTGCGCGCCGCGACGCCGGTAAGCCCGAGAAGGGCCGGATTTCGGTGCGCGCCTATCACCGCGGCAACCACATTTTCATCGAAGTGGAAGACGACGGCCGCGGAATCGACTACGAGCGCGTTCGCCAGAACGTGATCGACTCCGGCGCCGTATCGCCGGTCGCCGCTGCCGAGCTGAGCGAGCGCGACCTTCGCGAAATTCTCTTCCGCCCTGGGTTTTCGACTGCCGCTTCCACTTCGGAACTTGCCGGCAGGGGCGTTGGCCTCGACGTCGTCCGTGCCAACGTGCACGCGCTGAACGGTGAAATCGAAGTCCGCTCCGAAAAAGGCCGCGGCGCCTGCTTTACGGTGAAGGTGCCGCTGACGCTCATTATTTCGCAGGCCCTGTTCGTTCGCTGTGGCACGTCCGTGTTCGCGTTGCCGCTCGCTGTCGTCGAAGAGATTCGGCGGCTTCGCCCGTCCGAAATCGAGGATGTCGGCGGCAAACTCTTCACGCGCGTGCGCGACGTCGTTACCGACGTCGTTCGCCTCGATCTGCAGCTTGCCCTGGCGCCGCTCGAGCCGCTCAACGGCTACTTCCACATGGTCATCGTGAAGGTGGCGGGAAAGCACGTCGGCGTCGTCGTCGAGGAAGTTCTGGGCAAGGACGAAATCGTCATCAAGAACCTCGGCGATTACCTCCGCCGCGTGAAGTTGTTTCCCGGCACCACCATCGCTTCCGACGGCAGCCTGATCCTGCTGATCGACTTGAACCGCCTGGTTTCCGCGGACACCGCCGAGCGCCACGCCTTGCCCGCATCGTCTCCCGCGGCGCGGGTCTTTGCGCCGGGCGCGGAAGCCGTCGCCGCCGGCAGCATTCCGTCCGAAGCCGTGGACGCGATCGAGAACGATCGCGTGGTGGTCGTTGCGGACGACTCCATCAGCGTGCGGAAATTCGTCGGCCGCATGCTCGAGAAGGCCGGTTATCGAGTGAAGCTCGCTGCGGATGGCTTCGAGGCCTCCGAAATTGTCGCTCAGGTCGGCTGCCACCTGCTCATCACCGACCTCGAGATGCCGCGGATGAACGGCTACGAGCTGATGGCGCACTTGCGCCAGGATCCAATGACCCGCCGAATCCCGGTGCTCGTGGTGACTTCCCGCGCCGGCGCGAAACATCGGGACCGCGCCATGAAGGAAGGCGCATCAGGCTTCCTGACGAAGCCTGTGCAGGAAGATCAATTGATCGCCACCGTCGAGAGCTTGATCGGCTCGGAGACGCTGCAGGGACGGCCCGCCCACGGTGTGCCGCTGAAGCAGGTTTGAGGTTGCCATGACGAACGCGCCCGAAAGGAAGATACGCGTGCTCGTGGTGGACGACTCCGCCTTCATGTGCAAAGTTTTGCAGGAGATCATCAACTCCGACCCGCAGCTCGAAGTCGTCGGGCAAGGGCGCGATGGCCGCGACGGCGTCGCTCTCGCGGAATCGCTGCGCCCCGACGTCATCACCATGGACATCAACATGCCTCATGTCGACGGCCTTCAGGCCACCGAGCTGATCATGTCGCAGCATCCGCGCCCCATCGTCATCGTGAGTTCGGAATCGCGCGAGGGCGCCGCGAGCACTTTGAAAGCCCTCGAGCTCGGCGCCATCGACTTCGTTCCCAAGCCTTCGAGCGGAATCGACCTGGATATGAAAAGCGTGCGTGAGGAGCTCACGCGCAAGCTCAAGCAGGCCGCCAAGGTTCGCGTGGTCCGCACCGCGACCCGCTCGAAGCTTCCCATGCCTCATGCGCCGCTGTCCCCTGCCGCGAGTCTTGCGAATAGCGCCGCGCTCGCGCAGAGCGGCGGAAAGTTTCCGGTGGTCGCGATCGCGGCCTCGACGGGCGGCCCGGCTGCGGTGATGCGCGTGGTGGCTGCTTTGCCGAAGGAACTTCCAGCCATCGTGTTCCTCGTGCTGCACATGCCCGCGACGTTCACGAAGCAATTCACCCTGCAGCTTGCGGAGATCGCTTCCGTCCCGGTGAAAGAGGCAGAGGCCAACGAGACGGCCCAGCCCGGAATCGTTTACCTCTGCCCGGGCTCTCATCACTTGCAGCTCTCCGCTGGCGGGAAAATTCTTCTCGACGACGGCCCGCGCATCGAGGGCTATCGGCCCTCGGCGGACATGGCGTTTGAGAGCATCGCAGCCTATGCCCGCGCGCTGATGGTCGCCGTCGTCCTCACCGGCATGGGAAATGATGCGGCCAAGGGCGTGCGTGCCGTGAAGGCCGCCGGAGGCTCCGTTTTGGCCCAGGACGAAGCGACGTCCACGATCTTCGGCATGCCGGCCGAAGCCATCAAGACCGGTGCGGTCGATGAAGTCCTGCCGCTCGACGAGATCGGCCCCGCGATCGAAAGGCGAATCGCGAAGTTGAGCCGTCTGGTCCCGGTGGCCGCCCGATGAGCCTGTCCACGGCCCCGGACCGCGAGCACCGTGCGAAATCGCGCGGCTTGCGCAGGCCCGAGGCGGTTGTGCTGTTCTGGGTCGCGAATCAGATGTTCGCCATCGCCGCCGATCTGGTGCAGGAGATTCGCAGCACGGACAGCCTGGCGGGCTCCGCGAACGAGATCGGCCGCTCGGCGTTGCCCAAGGTCCGGCACACCCTCCAGTGGGGAGGCCGCGCCTGCTACGTCGTGAATGCCGGAATGCATTTTGGACTGCCGGCCACGCGCCCGACGCTGGTCCTGATCCTGCGGCAACTGCGCGCGGCCGTGCTCGTCGACCGCATCGACCGCATGACGGAGATAGCAGCCGTCTATCCGCTCCCTCGCGCGTTCACCGGCGAGGAGCGCCGCTGGTATCGCGGTCTGGCGTACGTGGACGACTCAGTGATTCCGGTCGTTCAGCCGGCTGGGTTTCTCACAGCCGAAGAGTTTGCGCGGCTCGATCGCGTCGCCGAGGGCGGCGGATCGCAGCGCGAAATGGAAGGGGCGGTCCGGGCATGATTGCTGCGGAAACCACCAGTCAGAGCTCGTTCGTGCTGCTCCGGATCGGTGCGCGCCGGTTCGCTCTGCCCGCGGCAATGGTCGCCGAACTCGCGCCGCCCGTGAAGCTGCATAGGTTTCCGCACACTTCGCGCTCCGTTGCGGGAGTGATCGTTCGCCGCCGGCACATCGTGCCTGTCTATGACGCGGGGCCGCTGCTCGTCGGGAAAAGTTCGTCCGGCCAGCAGTTCTATCTCATCGCGCGGCGCGACTTTGGCGGCGCCGGCGAACTTGGCGCGATTCTCGTAAATGGTGAATGCGAGATGGCCAAGGGTGAGATGCGGCCGAAGGCGGATCGTCCTGCATACGTCGCCGGAACGCTCGCGGTCGGCGAAGACTCGCTGGACGTGCTGGATCTCGAGGCGCTGTTTGCGTCGGCGAGCGCGGAGTCGCAAGTATGAACGCGCCCGCAAATCTCCCGCGGGTCCTCCTGATCGACAGTAACGTCTATTTCGCGAAACGGCTGGGCGACGCGCTGAAGCAGCAGGGATTCGACGTCATTCCCAGCACCCAGGCGGCGTACGCGCTCACGATGATCGAATGGAATGCCCCGGCGGCGATTCTCTGCGCCACGAATCTTCGGGAAATGGGTGCGCTCGAAATGGCGCCGCTTCTCCGTTCCGATCCGAAAACCGCCACGATCCCACTGATTGCGATCGGGGGAGGGGGAGATCAGGCGCAGCTCGAAGCGTATCGCGCCGGCTGCGACGACTATGTGGATCGCCGCCAGTCCCCTTCGGATATCGCCGCCCACGTGCGAAGTCTTCTCGTCAGCCGCCAGGACGGCTTCCAACCCACGCAGATGCTCTCCACGGCGGACACGGCCCTGAGTGGCAGTCTCTCGCATCTCGATCTTCCTGGCGTGATTCAGATGCTGGGGCAGGCTCATCAAAGCGGAGCGCTGCACATCAACGGCGCCGATACCGACGGAATCATCTTTTTTGAAGGCGGCGAACTCGTACACGCCGAGTCCGGTTTGCTTTTCGGGGACGAAGCCGTCACGCAGATCGTGAAGGCATGTCAGGGCGCCGCGAGCGGCGTCTACAAATTCATTTACGGCGCCACCGCCGCGCAGCGGACCGTGCTGCGCTCCGCGACCGATCTGCTCCTCGACGCCATGCGGGAATTCGACGAAGGCGAGCGCGACACCGCAGAGGAAAACGTGGAGAAGGAGTCGTCATGAGCGAAACCGGAACCCTCACGGCCGCGCGCACCCCGACCGTTTACTTCATCGACGACAGCGCCACGATGCGCGAAGTGATCAAGATTGCCTTTCGCAAGGAGAACATCCACGTCATTACCTGCCCGGACGCAGCCTCGGCCCTCGCCCAGTTCGCCGACGCCGCGCCCGATGCCGTCATCACCGACGTCATCATGCCGGATAAGGATGGCTACGAAGTCTGTCAGTTGATCAAGCAAAACGAGCAGCTCGCTCGGATTCCCGTGATCCTGATGTCCGGCGTCGTGAATCGCACGGTGGCCGAAAAGGCCACGGCGGTCAAGGCCGATGAGCTCATTCGCAAGCCGTTCCAGCCGCGGGAACTGATCGCCCGCGTGAAGAGTCTTTTGCGTCCGAGGTTTGCCGGCCTTGCGGTGGAGGCAAGCTCCACGGACGAGGCTCCGCGCAGACCCTCGGAGGCGTTGAGCGGCCTGTTTTCCGCAGGGCCGCGCCTGCCGCGCCTGCGAATGTCGCGGCTCCTCGCGCGACCCAGGCCCCGGTCGCGGCGACCACGCCTCGCCCGGTGGCCCGGCCCCACCCCGCAACTCCCGCCGCGCCCACTGCCGGTCCTACTGCCGTGGAGGTCCAGAGGCTGCGGAACGAGATCGTCCGGTTGCAGCTGCTCGTGAAGAAACTCCAGGCAGAGCTCGAGGCTGAGCGGCAGTATTGCGCCGCCCTCGAAACTCATTTGAAGAATCCCCCGGACTCTGAATAGCGAGGACGCGCTTCCGCCACTTCGCGGCGCTACCATGAATTTCTTCGTTACTCCTGAGAATAGGCCGTCGGCCGGTTGCTTGACCCATGTTAGAGCGCGTATTAACTTGGAGTTACCTCTCTTGGAGGCAGGCGGTTCGCGTTGGCTAGGCGCGCTTTACCGGAGATTGCGTGGGGCGCCGGGGCGAACAGCGTATCGCCATTTCTTTTTCGGTCATCGTTCGGGGTGCCGATCCCCGCGGGTATCCGTTCGCCGTGACGACGGAAACGCGGGACGTCAGCTGGACGGGCGCTTGCCTGAACGGCTTGACCCACATCGTCGAGCCTGGCTGGAAGATCGAACTCGAATGCCAGGACCAGAGAGCCTGGTATCGAGTCCAGTGGGTCGGTCAGGACGGCAGCCCAAGGGCCGGGCAGGTGGGAGTCCGCTGCCTCGAACCGGGGCGGTATATCTGGGGCTTGCCCCCGAGAGAATGGGAGCCTGATACGTACGAGTCCATCGAGGCCGGATCCTTTCGCCGTCCAGACGCGGACGGCCGCCGCGGCAAATGCCACGGCCTCTCCGCCGGAACGCCGCCAGTTCGCTCGCCATACCTGCCGAATCGGAGCTCAAATCGCCACCGCGGCGGATGGGCTGAAGATGTCCGGGACGATCACGGACATTTCCCTCGGCGGTTGCTATGCCGAAATGCTTTCGCCCCTGCCCGTCGATACGGCGGTCGAATTGTCTTTCAACGTGGATGACAGCCTCGTGCATTTCTCGGCCAAGGTTCGCTCCTCGCACATGGGGTTTGGCATGGGGCTGGCGTTCACGAACGTGGGGCCCGAGGGTCTCGAGAAGCTGCGGCGGTTGACTGGCTCGCCGGGCGCGGCTCCTGAACCCGCGAAGGCGCCGGCCGTCGAGCCGCCGAAGCCGGCTCCGCCCCCGCCCAAAGCAACTGCCGGCGCCCGCCCATACACGGCGCCGGAATTCGATCCCGTCGATATCCCGGCGACTCGGGAAGCATTCGCCGCCGTCTTGCGGATACTGCTTCGCCGGGGACTCGTCACGCGCGCTGAATTGCTCGAAGAGCTGGAAAGACTGAAAACTCCCCAAAAGTGATTCACTAAGGCCGCGCATCAGTCGAGTCCCTTCGAGTGCAGGAATTCGCGCGCGACGTCGCTGATGTCCCGGCCTTCCCCTGCGACCGCGTAGTTCATTTTCTGCATTTCCGCGTCTGAAATTTTGCCGGCCAGTCCGGCGATGGCCGCCCGCGCCTCCGGATGCAGCGCGAGTGTGTCCTCGCGAACCACGGGCACGGCGTCATAGGGCGGAAAGTAGTGCCTGTCGTCTTCGAGGATCACCATGTCCCGTGCCGCGAGCAGGCCATCCGTCGAGTTCCCGGCGACGAGATCGACTTGCCTGTCGAGCAGGGCGCGATAGAGCAGGCCGAGGTCGAGAATTCTGGGCGGAGCGGCGAATTGCAGCCCGTAGACGCGCGCGAGGCCCGGATAACCGTCGGGGCGCTCCATGAACTCGTAGCCGAAACCGGCGCGCCACCTCGGCGTGTAGGGCGCGGCGTCCGAGATCGTTTTCAGATTCAGGCGGCGCGCATCCTCGCCTCGAATCACAATCGCAAACGTGTTGTTGAATCCGAGAGAGGGCATCACTTCCAGCCCGAATCGCTGCTTGTACTCGCGCTGCACGCGCCCGAAAACGGCGGAAGGATCGCTTTCGATGGGATCTTTCAGGATCGCGGTGAGGGCCGTGCCGGTGTATTCGACGTACGTGTCGATGCGCCCGGCGAGAAGCGCCTGCTGGCAGATGTAGCTGCCCGCCAGATAGAAGCGCCGCTCGACGCGCAGGTGCGTTGTGGCCTCGATGCGCTGTGCGAGGATTTCTCCTAGCAGAGCCTGCTCGGGAAAGTTCTTCGAGCCGACGACGATCGTGTCCCGCCCGCGAATGCTGCAGCCGCACAAGACGCCTACAATCCCGAAGACAAGCCAGGCGCGGAGAGTTTTCATCAACGGGCCATTTTCATCGGTGATTCAGCGCACGGGACGCAGGCGCCGCTCGAGAACGCTCAGCAGAAAATCCGCGCCCAGCGCGAGGAGGGCTGCGGGTATGGCTCCGGCGAGAATTAGGGAATTGTTCACCATGGCCAGGCCGCGGAAGATGTACTCGCCCAAACCGCCCGCACCCACGGCGGCGGCGATCGTCGCGATGCCGATGGTGAGAACGGTAGCGACCCGGACGCCCGCCAGGACCGTCGAAAGAGAAAGCGGCAGCTCGACTTTCCATAGAATCTGGCCCTGCGTCATGCCCATCCCGCGCGCGGCCTCGCGGACCGCGGGGTCCACGCCCGCGATCCCCGCGGCAGTATTGCGGATGATCGGAAGCAGGGCGTAGAGCGCGAGGGCGGCGATTGCCAGGCGCGCAGCGCGTTCGCCGAGCCAGGGAACGGGGAGCAGGAATCCAAAGAGCGCAAGGCTCGGAATCGTTTCGGCGATATTGGCGGTGCCGAGGATGGGCCTGGAAAGCCAAGGGCGCCGCGCGACGAGAATCCCGAGCGGGACGCCCACGGCCACGGCGATCAGCATCGCAGCGGCCACGAGCCAGACGTGCTCGAGCGTCGCTTGCAGGATTTCGCCCGGGTGCCGCTGGAAATATTGAATTACATTCATTTGCCCCCCTCGAATTCTTCCAGGCGGCGCAGTTGCTCGGCGTAAGCCGCGGCGACCGGCTCGTTCGAAGACAGAAATTCTCGCGGCGAATAGATGCCCCGGAGCTCTCCGGCTTCGAGCAGCGCGATTCGCGTGCCGAGCAGGAGCGCTTCGCTCGTGTCGTGCGTCACGATGACGATGGTCTTTCCTAGGCGCTGTTGCAGCGCCCGAAATTCGTTCCGGACTTCCGCGCGCGTGAGCGGATCGAGCGCGCCGAATGGTTCGTCCATCAGAAGGATCGGCGGGTCGGCGGCGAGAGCGCGCGCCACGCCGACTCGCTGGCGCTGCCCGCCGGAGAGTTCATGCGGGTAGCGCGGCAAGAATACTCCGGGGTCGAGTCCCACGAGCGCGAGCAGTTCCGCAACTCGGGGACGGATCTGCGCGGCGGGCCGTCCCTCAAGGCGAGGAACGAGCGAGACGTTCTGTTCGACGGTGTAGTGCGGGAAAAGACCGGCTTCCTGGATCACGTAACCGATGTGGCGGCGCAGCGCGATGGCATCCCACGCGACGGTCGCGCGGCCATCGACGTGCACTTCGCCGCCGCTCGGTTCAAGCAGGCGGTTGATGAGTTTCAAGGCCGTCGTCTTTCCCGCGCCGCTGCGGCCCAAGAGAATTACAGTCTCGCCGCGATTGATGGTGAAGCTAACGCCATTGAGCAGCGTCTGGCCGTTCGGCAACCTATAATGCACGCCGCGAAATTCGATGACGGCTTCGCCCCCTGCCTGGCCGTTCATGGGGGCGCTCATCGCGAAGAATCGCCTTCGAGGAATCGGCGGATATCTTGAAACACGCGCGCCATCATCACTTCGGTGAGTCTGCCGGTGAAGGTGTTCTGCTGGCTCGGATGGTAGGCAACGAACAGTCGCGTCAGATCGTCACCGAATTCGTAGCTCGCGCCGTGCCGGAAAGGAAATGCGGCCGCGCTCGCGATTCTGCCGCGCTCTTTCAGCAGGCCGAGAAAGGCGCGCATGGCGATTCCCCCGAGAGCCAGAATCGCGCGCGGCCGAAGAATCTCGAGTTCTTTTTCGAAGTATGGACGGCAGTTGGCGGCCTCGGAGGGCAGTGGTTTGTTCGCGGGCGGGGCGCAGCGAACCGCCGCGCTGACGTAGGCATTCTTGAGGATGAGACCGTCGTCGCGCCTGGTCGAAGTCGGCTGGTTCGCGAAGCCGGCGTCATAAAGCGCCTTGTAGAGAAAATCTCCCGAGCGGTCGCCCGTGAAGACGCGGCCGGTGCGATTGCCACCGTGCGCCGCGGGCGCGAGGCCGAGGACGAGCAGCTTCGCGCGCGGGTCGCCGAATCCGGGGACCGGCTTGCCCCAGTAGTCCCAATCGCGATAGGCGAGCCGCTTTTCGCGCGCGACCTTCTCGCGATAAGCGACGAGGCGCGGGCACTTGCGGCACCGGATAATCCTCGCGTTCAGTTGCTCAAGCGCGTGCATGTGCCCCTTCGTTTTGTGTCGATCAGGACGATAGCCGAGTCTTTATTTTCAATGAGTTAGGCCGGTTTTTGTTCGGCACGTTGTGTCGATCAGAAGCGACACGAAAGCGGCTCAGGCGCTCCCCAATTCGAATCCGGTAACCACCTCACTCTCGTGTTGCATCACTTTCCCTTCCGCTGCACCCGGTTCCGACGTCCGCGATCCCTAGGCTGCCACGGTCAGGGTAGCACTCGGGCGGCGAGTTGCAAGGCTGAGGTTGTATGGACTTTGGTCCCGGGCGCGACCTCTCTCGTGCTCATGAAACTTCTGGTCAGCCGGGACAATCATATTAATATGCAGGTGCGAGGACTGCGACAGATGGACTTGCCTACCCACACCTACGCCGTAAATGGATGACTTCGTGACTAGCGGCCAAGATAGGAAAGAGAAAATCGTCATTGTCGAGGCGGACGCCGCGAGCCGCGAGTCCCTGCTGACATTGGTGCAAGGCGCCGGATTCGACGCGGAAGCCTTCGCAACGGCCAGCGACGGTCTGGACGCGACTCGGCGAATGGGCGCAGACCTGTTGCTTCTGGATACGTCTCCCAACAGTTCCACCGGCGACGGCGCGGCAACGGGCTTGCCGAGATCGAGCGTCCTGCATGCGCACGAGACGATGGCGGCAATTCGCGGGTCCGCGGCCACCGAGGAAATCCGCATCGTTTTGCTAGTCGGCGCCGGGGCGGGCGAACGAGCCGCGGGCCTCGACCTCGGCGCTGATGATGCGATCTCGCAGCCCTTCGATGCCACTGAGCTTCTGGCGCGCCTGCGAGCACAATTGAGGACGCGGCGGGCGGACGCGCGCCTCCTCGAAAGAACGCGGCTCGCGGAGGAGGGCCAGCAGGTCGTGCAGACGGCGTTCGAGACGCTGGCGGTCACGGAGAAATTGACGAGCGACGCGTCGTCACTCAACCGCAGAATCAAGATCGGCCTGGGGGCGCTCATTGCGGTGGCCGCAGTAATGGCCGTGGTCTATTTTCTCTTTGCGCGAAGCGCGCGTAGGGACATGCAGCGCACCAGCGTGACGATCACACGGCTCGAGCGCGGGTTGATGCACCAACAGGACCTACTTGCCGACGTGCGCAAGTTGCGCGAGGCGCCAGGGGCCGTCGATGGCGCGGTCTTAAGCAAAGACGAGTTGCAGAAGCAGGCAGCGGACTTGCAGAACCGGATCGCAAGCGCTGGCTCCGATCGAGGCGCCGCGCTGCAAAAGGAATTGGACGAAACGAACGCGCGCCTGAAGCGGGTCGAGCAGGATGGCGACTCTTCGGGGAACTTCATCAGTGCGGACGTGCAGAGCGTATGCCTGCTGCACGTCTCGGTGGCGTTCCGGGACCAGCAGAGCGGCCAGAACTTGCGCTACGCCGGTCTGAACCAGCAGGGTGAGCCGCTGCAAGGCAGCGACGGGAATCCGCTCCTGGCGCTCGACGGGCGCGGACCGGAAGTGAAGCTGGACGTGTTCGGCACGGGATTTCCGGTAGGCGCCGAAGGGCGCATCCTTACGAATCGGCACGTGGCGCAGCCATGGTGGAACAACGATGACGTCACTGAGCTCACCAACCAGGGTTTTCAGCCGGTGATTTCGTCGATTCATGCGTATTTTCCGGGCGACGCGCGCGCGTTCAGCGCCGAGATCGAGGAGATTTCGAAGGATGCGGACCTGGCCACGATGCGGATCACCACGCAGGGCCTGGCGCGACCGGCCCTTTCCATCAATTCGGCGAAGGAGGCGGCGGTGACCGGGGAGCCGATCGTCCTGATGGGCTACGCGACGGGGCTTGCGGCGATTCTCGCGCGCACCGACGAGACCACGGCGCAAAATATCCTGACCCAAAGCGGCGGCGACGTCGTGCAAGTGCTCGACGAATTGGCTCGCCGGAACCTGATCCGGCCGATCATTACGCAAGGGCATATCGGAGACGTGCTGACGGACAAGATCGTGTTCGACGCGCAGACCACGTCCGGCGGATCGGGCGGGCCGCTTTTCAATCAGCAAGGCAAGGTGATCGGCGTGACGTATGCGATATTGAAAGGTTTCGGAGGCTCGAATTTCGGCATTCCCATCCGGTTCTCGGAACCGCTGCTGAATGCGCCGGCGGCACATCCTACGAATTAGCGCGCGCGACTTCCATCAGGTAAACTGAATAAACGCCTGCCGCGAGTGGAGCGAAACCGGGACGGCCGGCGCCTCCTTCTATGGAAACCAGGTCACGCGAAGGGACGATTCTCGACCGGATTGTCGAGGCGCGGCGCGAGTCGATCGCGCACCGGAAACGCGTGTTGCCGGATGTGGCGCTGAAGCTCGCGGTGGGCAAGGTCGAAGCGCCTCGGGACTTTGCGGGCGCGCTTACTCGGCCAGGCTACAACGTGATCGCGGAGCTGAAGAAGGCGTCGCCCTCGCGCGGGGTGATGCGCGAAGACTACGCTCCGGCGGCGCTGGCAGCGAGCCTCGAAAGCGCGGGTGCGGCGGCGCTCTCTGTCCTGACGGAAGAGGAGTTTTTTCTGGGCTCCCTGGCGGATTTGAAGGCCGCGAAGAAAGCGGCGCAGATTCCAATTTTGCGGAAAGATTTCATCCTCGATCCATGGCAGGTGTGGGAAGCGCGCGCGGCGGGCGCGGATGCGTTCTTGCTGATCGCGGCGATTCTGAGCGATCCGTCGCTCGGCGAGCTGCTCGAACTGGGACGGTCGCTCGGGATGGAGCCGCTGGTCGAGGTTCACACGCGCGAGGAACTCGAGCGGGCGATTGCGGCCGGAGCGCGGATCATCGGCGTCAATAACCGCGACCTGCGGGATTTCAAGGTGCGCGTCGAGACGTCGCTCGAACTGATCGAAGCAATACCGGAGGAGTGCATCGCCGTGAGCGAATCCGGACTGCGCACGCACGGCGATCTGGAGCGGCTGCGGCGTGCCGGATTCGACGCGTTTCTGATCGGCGAGCACTTGATGACGGATGCCGACCCGGCGGCGCGGCTGCGCGAACTGACCGGGTCCGCGTGAGCGACCGCGATGGCCAGGGTAAAAGTGAAAATCTGCGGGATCACGAATTGGACGGACGCGCGGCGGGCCGTCGCGGACGGGGCGGATATTCTAGGCTTTAACTTTTATGCCCGCAGCCCGCGCTACATCCGGCCCGCGAAGGCGAAGGGGATCGTGCGGCGATTGCCGAAGGGCATTTCGGCGGTCGGCGTTTTCGTGAACGAGAGCGAGCCGAAGATGCTCGAAATCGCGCGCGCGGTGGGGCTTGACGCGATACAACTGCACGGAGACGAGCCACCGGCGGTGATCGCGCGGCTGAGGCGCTCGCGGCCCGTGATCCATGTCATCAAGGCCATCCGCGTGAGAAAATCGTCCGCGGCGAGAGAACTGGGGCGATTTGAGGTCGCGAGCGCTCTCCTGCTTGATGGGTTCGACCGGCGCGCACGCGGGGGAACGGGCAAGACGTTCGATTGGAGCATCGCGCGGCGCGCAAAGCGGTACGGGCGGATTTTTCTGGCGGGCGGATTGACACCGGAGAATGTCGGCGAGGCGATTCGCGCGGCGCAGCCCTACGCCGTGGATGTATGTAGCGGCGTGGAAGCAAAGCCCGGGAAAAAGGACGCGGCGCGGCTGAAAGACTTGATGCGCGCGGTGAAGAGCGCGCGGAGAAGGAAACGATGAGTTCGATCGCACAGGCGGTGCCAGACACGCGAGGGCGGTACGGCCCGTACGGCGGGCGGTACGTCCCGGAGACGCTGATGGCGCCGCTCGAAGAACTCGAGCGGGCGTACGCCGCGGCGCAGGCCGATCCGGGCTTCCACGCGCAGCTCGATGATTTGCTGAAGAATTTCGCCGGGCGGCCGACGCCGCTGCAATTCGCTTCGCGGCTGACGGAGCAACTCGGCGGCGCGCGAATCTACCTGAAGCGCGAAGACCTGCTGCACACCGGCGCGCACAAGATCAACAACTGCCTGGGGCAGGGCCTGCTCGCCGTGCGGATGGGCAAGAAGCGCGTAATTGCGGAAACGGGCGCGGGGCAGCACGGCGTGGCGACGGCGACGGTGGCGGCGCGGCTCGGGCTTTCGTGCACCGTGTACATGGGCACGGAGGACATGGAGCGACAGCGGCTGAACGTGAACCGCATGCGTCTGCTCGGCGCGGAAGTGATTGGCGTCGACGCGGGCAGCCGCACGCTGAAGGACGCGATCAACGAAGCCATGCGCGACTGGGTGACGAACGTGCGGACGTCGCACTACCTGCTGGGGTCGGTGCTCGGCGCGCATCCGTATCCGCAGATCGTGCGCGATTTTCAGAAAGTCATCGGCGAGGAGGCGCGCGAGCAGATCCTGCGCGCGGAGAAGCGCCTGCCGGATCATCTGTTCGCATGCGTCGGCGGCGGATCGAATGCGATCGGCCTTTTCCACGCGTTCCTCGGCGATGAGCGAGTGAAGATGGTCGGCGTGGAAGCCGGCGGGCGCGGGAAAACGCTCGGCGAACACGCCGCGAGGCTTGCCGCGGAGCGAGGTTTCACAGGCGCGCGGCCGGGCGTCTTGCAGGGCACGTACACGTACGTGCTGCAGACGGCCGATGGCCAGATCGCGACGACGCATTCGATTTCGGCGGGACTCGACTACCCGGCGGTCGGCCCGGAGCACGCGTGGCTGGCCGAGCAAGGCCGCGCGGAATACACCGCCGTCAGCGATGAAGCGGCGATCGAAGCGGCACGCATGCTCGCGCACCTCGAAGGAATCATTCCCGCGCTCGAATCAGCGCACGCCGTGGCCGAACTCATCACCCGCGCGCCGAAAATGAAGAAGGACGAAATCGTGATCCTCAATGTCTCGGGCCGCGGCGACAAAGACATGGAAACACTGTCGCGTTATGTGTAAGGCGCGCCATGTCTGAGGCGGCCATCCCGAAGTCATCTGCCCCAAAGCAGGCGCCCGTGGAAGCCGCGAGCCGGCCCGCGGGCCGAATCGCGCGGCGCTTTGCCGCGCTCGCCGAAAAGGGCGAGATGGGCCTCGTGGCGTATATCACGGCGGGCGATCCGTCGCTCGACGCGACGGAGCAAGATCGTCCTCGCGGCCGCGGAAGCGGGCGCGGACGTGATCGAACTCGGCGTGCCGTTCAGCGATCCCGTGGCCGACGGTCCGACGATTCAGCGCGCCAGCGAACGGGCGTTGCGCGGCGGAACCACGCTGGCCGGCGTGATCGAGCTGGTGAAGCGAATTCGGACGCGTAGTGACGTGCCGCTCGTGCTGTTCAGCTATTTCAATCCGATCTTGCAGATGGGACTCGAGAAGTTCGCCGGCGCCGCTGCGGCGGCGGGCGCCGATGGCGTGCTGGCCACCGATCTGACGCCGGAGGAAGCGGGCGAATACCGCGCGGCGATGCACGCGCGCGGGCTGGACACGATTTTTCTCGCTGCACCGACATCGACCGACGCGCGGCTCGCGCAGATCGCCGCTTGTTCGACCGGCTTCCTGTATCTGATTTCGCGAATGGGAGTGACGGGAGAACGCAACGCCCTGTCCGAGGAGCTGCCGGAGCTGGCGCGGCGGGTGCGGCGATTCACGAAGCTGCCGCTGGCCGTCGGCTTCGGGATTTCGCAGCCGGCGCACGTATCGGTGCTGGGAGGGATCGCGGACGCGGCCGTCGTGGGGTCGGCGCTCGTCGCGGAAATCGAGAAGGCCGCGAACGCCGACGCATGCCGCGAACGCCGTGGCGGGCAGAATCCGCGTGCTGAAAGAGGCCGCGCGCGCGGGAATCAGCCGGCGAAGCGAAGCGCAGAAATAGAGCGCCGTGGGCGGCAAACATGCGGGATACGGAGTTGTAGTAAACTCAACCATCCCTTCCGCAGCCATCGTGATTTGAGGAGACATGGATGGATAAGCGCGTTGCGAACGCTGAAGCGGTGATCGGCCGCGTCAAGGATGGCGCGACGATCCTGATGGGCGCATTCGGCACCTGCGGGGTTTCGGAGAACCTGATCGCCGCGCTGCTCCGCCAGGGCACGAAGAACCTGACGGTCGCCTCGAACAATCCCGGAACGGACGGCTACGGCATCGGTTTGCTGATCGAGAACCGGCAGGTGAAGAAGCTGATCGCGAGCTACGTGGGGAGCAACAAGTTTTTCGAGAAACTCGCGCTGAACAACGAAATCGAGATGGAATTGAATCCGCAGGGCACGCTCGCCGAGCGGATGCGGGCCGCCGGGGCGGGAATCCCGGCTTTCTTCACGCCTACGGGCTACGGCACGATGGTGGCCGAGGGCAAAGAGGTGCGCGAGTTCAACGGCAGGCCGCACGTCCTGGTGCCTGCGCTGCGCGGCGATTTCGCGTTCGTCAAGGCGTGGAAGGGCGACCGCTGGGGCAATCTGATGTACCGCAAGACGGCGCGTAATTTCAATCCCGTGGTGGCCACGGCCGCGGACTACGTGATCGCCGAGGTCGAGCAAATGGTCGAACTCGGCGAACTGGATCCGGACGGCATTCACACGCCCGGAATCTTCGTCGACGCGATCTTCCAGGGTACGAACTACCTGAAACCGACGGAGCCCGGACCGAAGCGGAAGCGGGGAGCGTAAATGGACAAGCGGGAACTTATTGCGCGGCGCGTGGCGCAAGAGCTGCGCGACGGGTTCTACGTCAACCTGGGCATCGGAATTCCCACGCTGATCCCGAATTATCTGCCGCCGGGCATCGACGTGATCCTGCAATCGGAGAACGGCATGCTGGGCATCGGGCCGTACCCCTACGAAGGCGAAGAAGACCCCGACCTGATCAACGCGGGCAAAGAGCCGGTGACGGAGATTCCCGGCTGCTCGTATTTTTCGAGCGCGGATTCGTTTGCGATGATCCGCGGCGGGCACATCGACGTGAGCGTGCTCGGCGCGCTGCAAGTGGACGAAAAGGGAACGCTGGCGAATTGGGCCGTGCCGGGGAAGATGCTGAAGGGCATGGGCGGCGCGATGGACCTGGTGGCGGGAACGAAACGCGTGATCATCGCGATGGAGCACGCCACCAAGGACGGCGGGCCGAAGATCATGAAGAAGTGCACGCTGCCGCTGACGGGCGTCGAAGTCGTGGACCTGATCGTGACCGACATGGCGGTGATCGAAGTGACGCCGAAGGGGCTCCTGCTGCGCGAGGTCGCGCCCGGCGTGACGCCGGAGGACGTCCAGAAGGTGACGGAACCGACGCTCCAGCGCGCGCCCGATGTGAAGACGATGTCCGTCTGATTTCGGAGCCGGCAAGATAACCCTTGCGCGCCGCCGCGGTGGGCAGCGGCGGCAACTGCGATACCATTCCCAAGGGGTTTCCAAGGAGAGGCGATGGAGCCGCACTCAATTGTCGTCGTAAGCCTGCACAGTCCCAAGGAAAGACTCTGGGGTGAATTGATGGACGTTTCGAGCGCCGGAGTCACGCTGCGGGGGATCGACCTCGGCTCGTTCGATGATTTCGTCAGCCAGGTGCTGCATCCGGAAGGCGACCGCATCGGCTTGCCGACGCTGTTCTTTCCGATGATGCGAATCGAGCGAATCGCGCTCGACGAGGCTCGCGGCTCGATTCCTTCGCTTGCGGAGATGTTCGAAAGAAAAGTAGGCCGCTCGCTGGGGGATTACCTCGCGCAGTTCGCCTGACCGCGCAAAGCTCGGATCGCATCCATGCGCAACCGAATTCTGACCGTTCCCAACCAGCTCACGTTCCTGCGCCTCGCCTTTCTCCCCTTCTTCATTATCGCCATCAAGTACGACCACTACGCGCTGGCCCTGGGGATTCTGGTGGCGGGCGGCGTGAGCGACGGGCTCGACGGGCTGCTCGCGCGCCAGTTGAATCAGAAGACGGCGCTCGGCGCCTACCTCGATCCCATCGCGGACAAGCTGCTGCTTTCGTCGTCCTATCTCGTGCTGGCGCTCAAGGGCAAGATCGGGTGGTGGCTGGCGATCTTGGTTCTCGGCCGCGACGTCCTGATCCTCGTCGCCTGCGCTGTGATTCTGCTGACGGTGGGCTACCGGCCGTTTCCGCCGAGCATTTGGGGAAAGGCGACGACCTTCTTCGAAATTTTCCTGGTCACGCTCGTGCTTCTGCTGGCGGTTTGGGACAACTCGACGCTGTGGCTCGTACGGGAAATGTGCGGCTACTGCGTTGCCGTATTTGTGATGATTTCAGGAATTCACTACAGCATCGTGGTGTCGCGGCAGTTGCACGCGGAAGGGCCTCCGCCCGGTCCTTCGGCAAAATAGAGCGGCAGCCTACCTTCTCTGCAAGACCGTGAACGCCGCCATCCCGAAGCTCGCGATGACGACGAGCGCCGCAGCCCAGCCCATCGCGTAGGCTCGCTTGCGCTCCTCCGGCGAGGCCGGCGGGCGGTCCGCCATGAGCTTGCCGAGCGCGAATCCGCACACGAACCCGCCGATGTGGGCCATGTTGTCGATTCCGGGGAATAGCAGCCCCCACACGGCGATGTAGATCAGCCAGCGGATGACCTGGCTGCGGAGCATTTGCATGCCGGCGCTCCGCCGTCCCGTTGTGACGGCCAGAAGCACACCGATCAGGCCAAGGAGCGCTCCAGACCCGCCGACGCTGAAATGTCCAAAGAAGCTGCTCAGCACGTAGCCGCCGATTCCCGTCACTACGTAGATGAACAGGTACCGCGCCGAACCGTAGAGTTCTTCGATCTGCGGGCCGATGTCCATCAACACCCACATGTTGAAAAGAATGTGCAGGATACTGCCGTGCAGGAATATGGCCGTTACAAACCTCCAGGGCTGCTGGATGTTGTAGCCGAGAGGCAATGACGCGCCCAGGCGTTGCAACACCTGACCATTGATCGCGCCAAAATTAAAGATGCCGCCCTGTACAGCAAACGACCCATTTTGAGAGATCGTGGCGAGCAAACTTGCGGTAAAGATCAGGCAACTCAGTGTGAGGATCGCGTAGGTGGCGGGTGATGTGGTCGGCATTAGGCGGCCGAGGGAACGGCTGGCGGCGGCGAGCGAGAACGTAAGGCTGGCGCCGCACTGATAGCAGCGCGAGGCGGTCGCGCCCGCGAGCGCGCCGCACGATGGGCACAGCTTGGGGCGCGGCTCACCGCGGCCGAAGAAACCGCTTATCTTTTCACCGATTGTCATTTTATTGGAGCTGATCGCCGCGAAGCCGATAGCGTTCCTTGCGGGAACGCCAGTGCATTTCTATAATACCGGACTTGAGTCCAAACAAGTGAATCGCGAAACTCTGTTGCCGTGGCGGCTGGCGGTCGTGTCCGCGATTTCGCTGGTGGCGGCGGCCGGTTGCGGCCATCGAACTTACACGACGCAGCCCCCCGCGCCCGCGCCGCAGCCTTCATCGCGTTCGGGTCCGCCTCCTCCCGGCGAAACACAGCCGGTCGTGCCAGGCGAGTACGTCGAAGAAGGCGTCGCCTCATGGTACGGGATTCCGTTCGACGGCCATCGCACTTCGAACGGCGAGATCTACGACATGCACGCACTCACGGCGGCGCACCGGACGCTGCCCTTCAATGCGGTCGTGCGTGTGACCAACCTCCGCAACGGCCAGCAGACGGAAGTCCGCATCAACGACCGCGGCCCTTTCGTCGCGAACCGGGTCATCGATCTGTCGCTTTCTGCGGCGCAGGCGATCGGCATGGTGGGAACGGGCACGGCACCGGTACGGCTCGAGGTGCTCGCCGGACCGAATCCGCAAGTGGGTTTTTTCGGCGTGCAGGTGGGCGCATTCGCAAACCAAGATAACGCCGAGAGATTGCGTGTGCAGCTCGCGGCGCGCTACTCATCGGTCAGCGTCGCGGCCTACGACTCGCCTAACGGCCTCTTCTATCGCGTGCGCGTGGGCCGGTTGCCGACGGAAGATGCTGCGCGCCAGCTCGCCGGTGAGTTGCGCTCCGACGAGCAGCTCACGACGTTTATCGTCGTCCGCCTCGACGACTGATGCTGATCTCGCATCGGGCATCCTTTACCCTTTACAATGTCGTGGCGGGCGCACCGCGCGCCGGCCAGAACTTATGACGGCTCATCTGGCATCGTCCTTCGCACGGCGTTTCCGCACCCGCGTGCTGGCGGCCGTTTTCTCGGCCGGACTATTCGGCGGCGCCGGGCTCACGCTGCGTTCGACGGTTCGCGCGCAGGCGCCGTCCACGCCCCTCACCACGTGGGCCGTGACGATCGTGCTTCCCCCGAAAGTTGTCGCCGGTCAACCGGCAACGTTTGCGGCGTTCGGCGTGGACGGCCGGCTCGCCTCCGGCGTGGTCGTCGAGGTGGCAGGTCAGAAGGTAACCACGGACCCGACCGGGCGCGGCCATTTCACGGTTCCTGCGTCGGACGGCTATCTGCTTGCGAAAACGCCGGGCGGCTCATCAGCCGCGCTAGTGGATTCCGCGCCGCCCGCCAGCCGTTCTCGGGCGATCGCGGTCGCGCTCGTGATTTCGCTGCGTGACCACTTTTCGATTTGTGCGACCGGGCTGAGTGGAGATGCCGATGAGAATCGCGTGAAGATCAACGACAAACCCACGCTGGTGCTCGCGGCATCGCCCGAATGCATCGTCGTTTTGCCGGGACCGAAAGTGACGCCCGGTTCCGCGACTATTTCGGTCGTGGCTCCGGGTCTGCAGGCGAGCGCGCCGGCCGCGATCGTGTCGCTTGAATTCGAGCCGCCCAATCCTGCGCTGCTCCCCGGCACGCAGGGCAACCTTGCGGTTCGCGTGCGGGGCTCGGACGAAAGGCTTCGGCTCATCGTCGAAAACGAAACCCCCGGCGTGCTGCGATTCCTGAAAGGAGACGCGCAGGAAGTCCTCACCGGCGGCGGCTCCGAGAATCTCGCGGGAATCAAAGTGCAGGCGATCACTTCCGGGGATTTCTCATTTCACGCGCGGCTGGTTCCCGCGCCGAACGCCGAATCGGCCCGCCGATACCTGGAGGCCGCCGCGGGCCTCGCGCCGGAAGATTCGCGGGACGATATCCAGAAACTCGCACGCCGGCTGGCGCATCACCCTCGCGATCTCGAAAAGGTCGCGCGCACGCTGAACGACATTCGCACCACAACCATGGCCGGAGATTTGCGCACGCTTCTCGACGCGGCGAGCGACGCCCTGTAGAAGCTCATTCGTCCGACGGCGGTAACGGCAAGAGGACGGTCTGGGGCGCTTCGGGAAGAGCGCCCTGGGACATCTGTTCGAGGGAATTCCGGGCGCGATTGAGGCGGCTATCCGCATCTTCGTAGCTCTGCTGCGCGTGGCGGAGATGGTTGCCGAGCTTCTCGTAGACATCCCCGAAGACGTCCATCTGTTTTTTCAGGCCCGCGAGCGATGCCAGAAGTTGCCGCGCGTTCTCCTCGATTTTCTGGCCGTGCAAGCTCACAGCGACGGCGCTGAGGCAGGCATATAGCGTGTTGGGCGACACGGGAAAGACGCGCTTCTCGCGGCAGTACTCGTCGAGCTTTCCGTGTTTGGAATCCTCGGTCATCAGCAGCTCGTAGTAGACGCCTTCCGAGGGCACGAACATCAGCGCGTAGTTGAACGTATGCTCGTGGAGAAGAATGTACTTTTCGGCGATCGAATCCGCGTGCTTGCGCACGGCGAGAGAGAAATCGCGGCGCGCCTCTTCGCCGAGATCGGCGAGCCTGCGATAGGCGTCCAACGGGAATTTCGAGTCGATCGGGAGAAGCCGCTCGCCGCTGCGCACCACCGCATCGACGATGGCGCCGGTCGAAGTGAAGTGATACTGCATGGAGTAGGCGCTTTGCGGCAGCGCGTCCGCCAGCAGGCGGTCGAGCATCGCCTCGCCAAGCGCCCCGCGCGTCTTGGCTCCGCTCAAAACCGACTGGAGCGTTTGCGCGGCTTTCGACAGGTCCTGGCTCGTCTGCTGCACCTCTCCGATCTGCTGGCTCATCTGGAGCAGCACGTCAGTGGAGGACTGCAAGCGGCGGGAGACTTCGCGCTGCGCGTCGGCGGTGAGTTGGCCCGTGGACGCCACTCCGGTCTGCAACTCCTGGCGCACCTGGCCAAGCTGCTGCGTCACCGACTGCATCAGGTGGTTGATCTGGGTGGCGACCGCCTGGCCCTGCGCGACGAGCGAGTTCTGCATTTCCTGCCGCACTACGGACATCTGCGCCTCGGAACGGCGGCCCGCCGACCACACGATAATCGCCACCGCCGCGATTGCCAGGATGCTTGCTGCGAGCCAGACGAGGAGGATCATCGGCATTCACTTTAGCGCGAAGCGCGCCCGCAGAGAAGCCGTTCGATGGTTTTGGAGCCGCCGCCACGTGCTGAAACCGGGCCGCAGTTTCGCTATACTGTCCGTCCCGGGGCGCGGTACCCAAGTGGGAAGGGAGAGGTCTGCAAAACCTTCATTCGTGGGTTCGATTCCCACCCGCGCCTCCATAAAAAATCCAACAAATGTAAGATTCTGTATTTTTTGTCGTGTTTTTGTCGTGCATTAGGTTTTCAGGCCGCCCCACCGAAGCTCACGAGTTTACCCTTCTTTTTGGACTCCAAATCGCGCAGCCAGCCGTTCGCGCCCTGCACAGCCGCGTCCAAAGCAGCCTGTCGTGATTGGACCCACGGGTTGTAGTGGCGCTCGGTAATTTTGATGGATGTATGTCCCAGCAGCCGGGAAACCGTCTCAATTGAGTTGCCTTTCTCCAACAACGCTACGGCGAAGGTATCGCGGAAACGATGGGTATGCCCGTTGACGATTCCGGCCTCCTCAAACACGTCTGCAATCCTCTTGCGCCAGAGCGAAGCGGCAGCAGGCAGCGTTGAAATCCCTGTCCAGAAAAAATAATCCTTGTTGCGATTCAAGGGCGCGGCAGCACGAAGGGCGTCCACGATTGTTTTGTCCAGCAGGATCGAAACCGGCTCTCCGGTCTTAGCCTGATGCAAAGACAGCCGTTTTCCCTGCAGGTTGCTGACCGCGAGTTTGGTCACGTCGGAGATACGCAAGCCGGATGATCGCATAACCGCGATGAAGGCATATACGCGCTGATCGGCTTTTGCAGCCTCCATGATCTTGACCATCTCGTCGGCGGTGAACGGCAGAGTGGGGTTGGATTTAATCTGCGGCGCTTTCAGGCTCAATGCGGGATTCTTTGTCAGCCATTCGCGCTCGGTGGCGAATTTCATGATGCCGCGAAGCCGTTCCAGTTTCTTTGACGTTCGAAAGTGCGCCGTCTTTCCACGACAAGCGAAAATCAGTAGTGATCGGAAGGTCGAACTCGTCCACAAACCGGATTCCCTTATCTAGGCAGAAAGCCTCAAGTTGATTGAACAGGTGCCGATATTTGCGGAGTGTTTCAGACGACAATTTCGTTGCTGGTAGCCAGAGCCAAGAAGGAATCCCGCCACTGTTTAATCGTGGTGCGGGCGGTCACTTTGGGCGCCTTGCCTTTTTCCTCCCACTGCTTGAGGATGCCAACGGCCACAGCCCAATCGCGTGTCGTCCTGCCACCCGTCAAGGACTTCAGACTTTTTTCAACATAATTCCATCAGGAGCCACACCGCGAACCCAAATTGGACAGGGATGCCGTTTGTTATCGCATGCCACGGAATCCTTGGATGTGCAGATAGCCGGATTGTGCCTGCGGTAGAGGTTCACGACATCCTCCGCTGGACGCGGGCCGCAACTGCTTCGGGAATCCGAAGCGAAGTGTAAGGACGCTTGCCGCGTTTGGCGGGACTCTGGACTTTGAGAACGCCGGGTTCATCCTCAAACAGTTCTCGAATCTTGTCAGTACTGAAGCCCCACAGGGTTGCGAGTTCTTTCACGGTGTAGTTGGAGCCCGCGACGTGATTGGACTGTGTCTTGATTCTCTGCGCCGCTGTGTGCTCGACCATCGAGGCCAGCCGCTCGACATCCTCGACGCTGAATTGGAATCGGTGCCAGCCCCTGCTTCGCCGTCAGGTGCAAATGTCTCGCAAACGCTTTCTTCGCCAGACCCGTCAAGTTCCGAGACGCGCTGCGCGTGCTCATTTCGATCGAGGGTTTGAACTTGCCCGTGCTGATCCACAGAATGAGCAACCCTTCGGAGAGGCCAACCCGTTCAGCCGCTTGTTTGATGGTGAACATCATTTCTTGCCCCGCTTCCGGCGTTCCAAGAACTCACTCACGGCGCGGCGGATCAAGGACGACACGGATACTTCCCTGTCTTTGGCCGCAATCTTTCTAAGGGCTTGGAGTTGCTCAGGCCACAGCCGAACAGCGGTGAGGTCACGCTTCATGTGAATCAGCGTATAACACTGGACCTACGTTGTCAAGAGTATCCAAACGGCGGGATTGGGGTATCGCGGTAGGTTGCACGCCGCTACTGGT
>CAWEXR010000004.1:0-87075 GCA_963813045.1 uncultured Acidobacteriota bacterium | reverse complement strand
GCGGCGCAGGCGGCGCGGGCGATGGGTTGGAAACGTCATGCGGGCCTCGCAGTCGGGGTGGCCCGGCGGTAATGCTCCGCAAGCGCGCCGGCCAGGCCAGCGGCGGAGGTCTCTTCGGCCTCGATGGCGACGCGGGAGCCGGATTCGCGGATGGCGCGAGAGGTGGTAGGGCCGATGGCCACAAATTGAACGCTGGCGGAGATGCGATCCAGGTCGGCTGCGCCGATGGAATCGCGGAGATTGTGAAAGGCCGAGGGGCTGGCGAAAACAACGGCATCGACTTCCCCTCCCCGGACGCGGGCGAGAATCGCGGGATCGAGCGGGGCGGGCGCGGCCGTGCGATAGGCGATCACTTCCGTGACGTTTGCGCCGATCTCGCGCAGGGCGTTCGGCACGCGATCGTCGCCGCGATCGCTAGAGAGGCAGTAGCGCGCGGCAGCCGCGAGAGATTCGCCAAGCTCGCGGACCAGCGATTCGCCGGTCTGATTCTTTGCAACGTAGTTCACGCGGAGTCCTTTTTCCGAAAGCGCCTGAGCCGTCGCCGGTCCCACCGCAGCGATGAAGCGATTCGACGACCCGGCCATTTCACACTTTATGCCGAGTTGGGCGCAACGATCAAAAATATATCGCACCGCGTTCTTGCTGAGAAAAAGAATTGCGTCGAACCAGTCGAAATGGCGGAGCTGTTCGTCGAGCTTCTTCCAGTCTTCGGGCGGGGCAAAGGCCGCGGTAGGGAGAAGGATGACCTCGGCGCCGAGCAATTCGAGCGCGCGGGCGAGTTCCGAGGATTCTTCGAGAGCGCGCGTGAGGACGATGCGCTTATGGGCGAGTGGTTGCGACATGGTTGTGGTTGAGCGACAACGCCTAAGAGAGATTCTTCGCTCCGCTCAGAATGACGACGAGCTACTTTGTGCCGATGCGCAAAGCTGTGCCTCCACGAAAGCTTTGAATCATCCAAAACCACCGCGAGTGCCCCGCGCATTGCCAAGTGCGATTGCCGGGCACATCATGCTGTGCCTCTACGGAGCAAACCAATTCGCGTCATAACTCAGGCGCGGCCCTTCGCCAAGTCACACGGGGCGAGCCGACGGAGTGCGGTATGGCGGCCCCGTGGAAACGGGCGGGCGGGTTTGAAACCCGCCCCTACAAAAATCGCTGTCTTCAGCGTCATCCCGGCACGGAGCGGCCGGCGAGGCGCAGGATTTTGTCCGCGCCCGCGTCGAGCAGAATCTGCGCCAGGCGAATGCCGATCGCGGCGGCTTCGGCAGGCGAACCGGTTTCATCGAAGCGCACGCACTCGGAGCCAGCAGCGGAAAAGACAGCAGCTTCAAGATGCAACTCTCCCTTGCGAAAGCGTCCCCAGGCGCCCAGGGGCACCTGGCAGCCGCCCTGCAACTCGCGTAGGAGGGCGCGCTCGGCCGTGATGCAGGCGCGCGTTTCATCGTGGTCGAGAGCGGCCACGAAGCGAGATGTCTGAGCGTCGCCGGCGCGGATTTCGATTCCAAGAGCGCCCTGGCCGACAGCAGGGAGCACGAGGTCTTCGTCGAAAATCTGCGCGACTTTGTCTCTGGCACCCAGACGGGTGACGCCCGCCAGGGCGAGAACAATGGCGTCGACTTCCCCGCTCTCGAGTTTGCGGATGCGCGTGTCGACATTGCCGCGAAGATCAGCCACCTCGAGATCGGGGCGATGGCGGCGAAGCTGCGCCTGGCGGCGCAGGCTGCTGGTCCCGACGCGCCCGCCGCGGGGCAGCGTTTCGAACGTCCAGCTATTTCGCGAGATGAGGCAGTCGCGCGGGTCCTCGCGCTCGGTGATGGCCGCGAACGCAAGGCCCGAGGGCGTTTCCGTCGGTACGTCCTTCATGCTGTGGACCGCAAGATCGACGGCGCCAGAGAGCAGCGCATCCTCGATTTCCTTGATGAAGATTCCCTTGCCGCCTTCGGCGCCGATGGCTTCGTTGACCTGCGCGACGGAGGCGGATTGCAGGCGATCGCCCGAGGTGCGGATGCGGACGAGCTCGGTCTGAACGCCGTGAAGTTTCGCGAGCGAATCGGCGATATGGTTGGCCTGCCAGAGGGCGAGCGGGCTGCCGCGCGTTCCGATGCGCAGCCGGGTCACCGCGAGTCCTTATCCTTGGAGGCGCTCCTCGGATTCATCATCAAGGCCGAAAAGGTGGCGAACGGCCTCGATCGCGCCGAGCCGGCCGCGCATGCCGCGTCCACCGCGGAGGCGCTCCTCGGGCTTGTCGAGCACGCGTTCGATCAGCTCCTCGGTGATGCTCGCGATGCGCTGGCGCTCTTCGGCCGACACGTCCTTGATTTCGGCGAGGCGCTCGCGGAGCAGAATTTCGCGTTCCTTGCGGAAGCGGCCGCGAAGATCGTCCACAATCGAACTCGCCGCCACCCCTGCGCGCCAGCCTTCGAACTTCGCCAGGTGCTCGGTGATGATGGCTTCGGCGCGCGGGATTTCGGCTTCGCGCGCGCGCTTATTCTGCTCGACGATCTCACCGAGGTCGTCGATGTTGTAGAGATAAAGATTGTAGAGGCCCGCGGCTTCGGGGGCGACGTTGCGCGGGACGCCCAGGTCCACGGCGAAGATGGGGCGCCCGGAGCGCGCGGCCAGGGCGCGGTCGAGCATTTCGCGCGTAAGGACAGGGCCGGCGCTGCTGACCGATGTGACGATAATGTCCGGCTGGCTGAGGACGCGATCGAGAGATTCCCACGCGACCGCTTCGCCCTCCACGCGCGCGGCGAGCTCGGTGGCGCGTTCCTGCGAACGATTGACGACGCGCAGCGTGCCGATCCCGCGATTGCGAAGATGCTCGACGACCTGTTCAGCCACTCCTCCGGCGCCTACGATGAGCGCCGCGCGGCCCTTGAGATTGCCGAAAACGCGCTCGGCCAGCTTTACGCCGGCGAACGCGACGGACATGGGGCGCGCGCCGACTTCGGTCTCGGCGCGGACACGCTTCCCTACTTCGAGGGCGCCCTGAAATGCGCGGTTCAGGACAGGGCCGGTCGATCCGCTCTCGAGCGCCTGGCCGTAAGCGGTGCGAAGCTGGCCGAGGATTTCCGCCTCGCCCAAGAGCATCGAGTCGAGTCCCGAAGCAACGCGAAAGAGATGACGCACGGCGTCCGGACCAACCCAGCGATAGGTGCGGCCCTCGATTTCCGCGCGAGAGATGCGGTGGTAGGAGGTGAGGAAATCTTCCATCGCCTCGGTGACGGCAGACCCGGCCTCGGCCGGGACGCCGTAAAGCTCGCTGCGGTTGCAGGTAGAGAGCACGACAGCTTCCTCAAGGATTCCCCGCCGGCGAAGCTCGCCCGCGGCGTGGAGCGCCTGCTCGGGCGTGAACGCGACGCGCTCGCGCAGCTCGACGGGCGCGGTGAGATGATTGCAGCCGATGAGCGCCACGTGGGCCACGTGGACGCGGGTCTTCGCCCTTACCTGCGCGCTGTCCTGCGCGCTATCCGGCGCGCCGCCGGCCGAATGAGTCTTCGCGTTGGAAGGCGCGGCCATCAGAAGAAGCGATGAAAGCTCGTCAGGTATCGATTCACGAACGTGTAGCTGAAAAGCACAATGGCGAAATTCAGGGCGCAGATGCGAGCCGCGCGCGCGCCGCGCCAGTTGACGCTGCGCGAAAGCCGGAGATAGGTGATGTAGACGACGACGATCGCAAGCGTGACGATCACCTTGGGATCGCCCAAGGCGTACGTGCCGGTCAGGCGGTGCGCCCATATCAGGCCGCTCGCGGCGCCGACGGCGAGAGCGGCAACCCCCACATAGACGCTGCCGCGAGACATTCGGTCGAGCGCATCGAGCGACGGAAATCGCCAGAATGCCGCGCCGGGACGACGCGAGCGCAGGACCCGGTCCTGCACGAGATAGACCATGCTCAGGACGAAGGACAATCCGAACGCGGCGTAAGCCCAGATTTCCAGCGTGATATGAAAGGCGAAGAGCGGTCCGCGGGCAGGCGGCGCTCCGAGAGGCGGCTTGGGCACAAGCAGCTCGAGCGCGGCGAGCCAAACCACGAGGAGAAGCGTGACGCAAGCGCCCACCGAGCGCTGGCGGTGAAAAATTTCGAGAGCCAGATAGGTTAGCGCCAGGAGCCAGGCAAACAGCGACATCGAGCCGTACAGGTCGTCGTAGGGCACCCATCGCGTGCCCTGGGAACGAGCGAGCAGGGCCAGATAGTGCCCGGCCATCCCGGCCACCAAAAGTAGGGTCGCGAGGCGGCCGGTCCAGACATCCGGCGCATAAAGAATCCGCGCATAGCAGAGAAAGCTCGCGGCGTAGAGCACGAGGCTCAGGTAGCCCATATGACTCAGCATGTCGGCGGAGGCCCCAGACCCAGAATTATAGCGCCGAATGGGCTGCGAGCGCCCGTTTGCGCCAGGCTTGAGGGGCTTCTGTTATCATGATTATCGTGGGGCTTGGGACCTACTGACAAGATGCCGCAGCACAAAGAGAACAGGCGGGAGCTTTTCCTGGGCGCGTGCCGGTTCGAGGCGGTCGAGCGCGTGCCGGTGTGGCTGATGCGCCAGGCGGGGAGGTACCTGCCGGAATATCAGGCGGTGCGGGCGCGGCATTCGTTCCTCGAGATCTGCAAGACGCCGGAACTGGCTGCGGAAGTGTCGCTGCAACCGTATCGCGCGCTGGGCGTGGACGCGATTATCGTGTTTTCGGACATTTTGATCGTGGCCGAGGCGATGGGATTGCCGCTCGAGGTGCCCGACTCCGGGCCGGTGCTGGGGAATCCGCTGCGGGACGTGGCCGCGGTGCGGCGGTTGCGCGACTTCGATCCCGAGCGCGAGACGCGATTCGTCGGCGACGCGATTCGGGCGATCTGCAAGGAGGCGGGGCCGGATGTGCCGGTGATCGGCTTCGCGGCGGCGCCGTGGACGCTCGCGTGCTATATGATTGAGGGGCAGACGCGCGGCGACATCTCGCGCGCGAAGCGGATTCTGCACGAGGAGCCGCAGATGGTGCGCGAGTTGCTTGAACGAATCGCGCAAGCGACTGTGGGATACCTCAGGGCGCAAATCGAGGCGGGCGCGGCGGCCGTGCAACTGTTCGATACGTGGGCGGGTGAGCTCGCGGCGGACGAATACGAAAAGTTCGGAATGCCCGCGACCAAGACGATTTTCGACGCCCTCGGCGAAGGCGGCGTGCCGAGGATTTTGTTCGCGAAGGGCTCGGCGACGCACCTGGAGAATCTGGCGAGGACAGGCGCCGATGTGTTGAGCGTTGACTGGAAGACGGACTTGGCGGACGCGCGGCGGAGGCTGGGGCGGCGCGTGGCGCTGCAAGGAAACGTCGATCCATCGATTTTGCTGGGTGACGAGGACGGGGTGCGGCGTGCAGCGCGAGAAGCGATCGAGAAAACGGGGGGCGTGGGCCATATTCTGAACCTCGGACACGGAATCCTGCCGACGACACCCGTGGCAAACGCGAGGGCGTTCGTCGAGGCCGGGCAGACCGCGATGGTGGCGGCGAGAGAGATGTAACCGTGGTGGACACAACTACAAAAAACCGACCGAAACTCGAGATCGGGCAGATCTCCGACGAGATACTGGAGAAGTACAACCGGCCGGGGCCGCGATATACGAGCTATCCGACCGCGCCTGTGTGGAAAGACGACTTCGGGCCGGGCGATCTCGAGGAATCGTACGCGCGCGCGGACGAAGCCGGCACGCCGTTTTCGCTCTACATGCACCTTCCCTTCTGCGAGAGCCTCTGCCTGTTCTGCGCGTGCAATGTGTCGATCCAGAAGGACAAGAGCGTCGCGATCCCGTATCTCGCCGCGTTGAAGCGCGAAATCGATCACGTCGCACAGATGGTTTCGAGAAAACGGCCGGTGATTCAATTCCACTGGGGCGGCGGGACGCCGACGTATCTCTCACCGGCGCAGCTGGAAGACCTCTTCGGCTACACGCGCGAGCGCTTTTCGTTCGCGCCCGACTCCGAGATTGGCATCGAAATCGACCCGCGCGTCACCAGCCACGCACACCTCGAAACGCTGCGGCACCTCGGATTCAACCGGCTGAGCATGGGCATCCAGGATTTCCAGCCCAAAGTGCAGGAGACGATCCATCGCGTGCAGCCGTACGAAATGACGCGAGACTTGATTGTCGGCGCGCGCGAGCTTGGCTTCGAGAGCCTGAACGTGGACCTGATCTACGGTTTGCCATATCAAACGGCCGAGAGTTTTCGGACCACGATCGACCAGACACTGACGCTCGCGCCCGATCGCGTGGCAATGTTCAGTTACGCCCACGTGCCGTGGCTCCGAAAACAGCAAGGCGCATTTGCGACTCACCTGCCGGAAGGTCGCGAGAAGTTTCGCATCTTTCGGGCCGGGCTCGAGAGATTCGTCGACGCGGGATACGTCTACATCGGGATGGACCACTTCGCGCGGCCGGGAGACGAGCTTGCGACGGCACAACAGAACCGGACGCTGCACCGCAATTTCCAGGGGTATACGACCAAGGCGGGCGCCGATCTCTACGGGATGGGCGTGAGCGCGATCAGCTCGATCGGGGACGCGTACGCGCAGAACCGCCGCGAGGTGCCTGCCTATCAGGCCACGGTCGCGGAGAGAGGCATCGCGACGATGCGCGGTTACCGGCTTTCCGCGGACGACAGGCTTCGCCGCGCCGTGATCGGACGGCTGCTGTGCCACACAGTGATTCCAAAGGACGAGGTCGAGCGTGAATTTTCGATTTCGTTCGACGAGTATTTTCGCGCGGAACTCGAACGCCTCGAGGAGCCGCGCGACGAAGGGCTGGTCGCATTGGACTCAGGCGCGATTCGCGTGACGCCCCTCGGCCGCATCTTCATCCGCAACGTGGCCATGGTTTTCGACCGCTACCTGCACGAGCAGCAGATGGACCAGAAGCCGCTATTTTCGAAGACGCTGTAGTCCCGGCAGACAACACTCCATGGCCGACTCCACCAGCAAGTCCGCCGTCGTGATCGGCGGCGGCATTTCCGGGCTCGCGTGCGCCTACCGGCTGAAGCAGCTCGGCGTGCCGGTGACGCTGCTCGAAGCGTCCAGCCGCGTGGGCGGGTTGGTGGAAACAGTCGAGACGGACGGGTTCCTCTTCGAGAGCGGGCCGCAGAGCTTCCAGGGCACCGAAACTCTGCTCGCGCTGATCCGCGAAGTCGGAATCGAAGGCGAGCTGTGCAAGGCCGACCCGCGCGCGCCGCGCTACATTCTGCGGCACGGGCAACTGCACAAGGTTCCTATGTCGCCCCAGGCGGTGCTCGCCGCTTCCCTGCTCGGCCCGGGCGCGCGCTGGAAGATTGCGTCGGAGCCATTCCGCCGAACCCGCCCTCCCAGCGAAGACGAATCGATCGCAAATTTTGTGCGGCGGAAATTCGGGCACGAAATTCTGGAGTACCTCGTCTCTCCGTTCGTCTCCGGTGTTTACGCAGGCGACCCGGAGAAGCTGAGCCTGCGCGCTGCCTTTCCCACGCTCGAAGAGTGGGAACGCGAATACGGCAGCGTGCTGCGCGGCGCAATGAAGTCACGGCAGACGAAGGGCGATGGGCCGCCGCCACTGTGCTCGTTTCGGCGCGGAATGGGCACGTTGATGCAAGCGATCGGCGCAAACCTGCGGGAGAGCGCGAGAACCGGCGCTTGCGTGAGCGTAGTGAGCCGGTCGCCGATTCCAGGCGGTGCGTCCTATCAAGTCCGCGTCGCGCAGGGAGGCCGGGAAGAAACGCTGACCGCGGATGCCGTCGTTATCGCAACGCCTGCTTATGTTGCTTCGCGGCTCATTGCGCCGGTTTCGCAGCCGCTCGCAGGTGTGCTTTCCGGAATCGCGTACGCGTCGATGGCGGTGGTTGGCACGGGCTACCACAAGCGGCAAGCGGGCGCGACGCTGGACGGTTTCGGCGTCTTGATTCCGCGAAGCGAGAAGCATCGGACGCTCGGTATCGTATGGAACTCTTCGCTATTTCAAGGCCGCGCGCCCGACGGGCAAATGGTGGTCACCAGCTTTGTGGGCGGCGCGACCGATCCGGAAATCGTCGAGAAAACGGACCAGGAGATAGCGGCGATCGTCGAAGATGATCAGTCGCGGATTCTCGGTATCACCGGCCCGCCGATCACGACGGCCGTCTGGAAGCACGCGAAGGCTTTACCGCAATACAACCTCGGACACGGCCACGTCGTACGGGCGATTCGCGACGCCGAAGGCGCGATTCCGGGGCTCTATTTTGCGGGCAACTACCTCGAAGGACCGTCCATCGGGAAGTGTGTCGAGCAGGGCTTTCGGACCGCGGAAGTCATCAGTGGCTACTTGCGGGGACAGGCTCGCCCGAGTTGACGCTTTTGTTATCCTCTCTTGGCTCGGCCAAGCGCGCTATATATAATGGGCACGTCGATCCCATGGCCACCGCACAACAGAAGTCGCGCCGCGAAGTCCTCGAGCAATTCGTCGCCGAAAAACCCGGCGATGCCTTTGCGCGATACGGACTGGCGCTCGAGTGCGTGAAGCTCGGGGACGATTCCGCTGCCGCTGGCCACTTCCACAAACTCCTCGAATCCAACCCCAACTACGTCGCGGGGTACTTCCAGTTCGGCCAGTTCCTGGCGCGCCTCGGGCGGCTCGAAGAGGCGCGAAAACTTCTTTCCGACGGCATCGTCGTTGCGCAGAAGAGCGGCGACGTGCACGCGCGGGACGAAATGCAAGCAGCCCTGACGCTGTTGCGCTAAATCCGGGTCCCGGCGCTCGCGCGCCCGCACGCAGCATACAGATGCCGAAAACGACACGAATTCCGCTGTTTCCGCTCGACGTGGTCCTCCTACCTGCAATGCCGCTTCCGCTTCACATCTTCGAACCGCGCTATAAGGCGATGATCGGCCGCTGCCTGAACGAAAAGCTCGAATTCGGCATGATTCTGGCAGCGAATAAGGCCGTGGCGACGGCCGGGTGCACGGCCGAAATCGTGAAAACGATCCGGGATTATCCCGACGGCCGCATGGACATTCTTGTGGAAGGGCGCACCATCTTCCGCCTGGCGGAGCTTGTGGACGAAAGGGAATACTACGAGGGACTGGTCGAGTACCTAACGGACCAACCGGCGATGCTCGACCTGACGAAAGAAAGCCAACTGATCCGGGCGTTCGAGCAGTGCCATGACCTCCTCTTCGGTCGGCCGTGGCTGAGCGGGGACCAGGGCGAATTAGCGACTCTTGCATACAGGATGGCGGCGCTCCTGCCGCTGGAGCTCGAGAAGCGGCAGACGCTGCTTGAAACGCGCAGTGAAAGCCAGCGGCGAGAGAGGCTGGCCGGATGGATCGAAACGCTGCTCCCGAAACTAGTCGAGGCACATCGGGCGAGGGAGCGCCACTCGCTCAACTGACGACGTTCAGCGTTTCCCGGCAACTCGCCGCTCGCGCGTCGCATCTTTCCAGAGTGCTGCCGAATTCGTCTCTCGGACGGGATCCGCACTTGTCCGCTCTCGACCGAAATACCGGAGTATCCGCGCGGGCAGCGTTCCACTATAATGAAAGTGGCGCTCGATCTTGGGCGCCACGTCTTCATAAGGAACCGGTGAACCGATGAGCCCACAACCGAAGAACCTGGGGGAGCTTCGCCGCAGCGCGTGGCCCGAGGAAAAAATCGCGCAACGGACGGTCCGCCAGGAGCTGCGCGAGAACCTCCTGCAAAAGATCGAAAAGGGCGAGGCGCTCTTCCCCGGCGTGCACGGCTACGATGACACGGTGATACCCCAGATTACCAATGCGCTGCTTTCGCGCCATCACTTCATCCTGCTCGGACTGCGCGGGCAGGCGAAGTCGCGGATTCTGCGCGGGCTGGTGGGATTTCTCGATGCGCAGGTGCCGGTCGTGGCGGGCTGCGAGATCAACGACAATCCCTACCGGCCGATCTGCCGCGCCTGCCGCGAGCGGATCGCATCGGAAGGCGACGCTACGCCGATTTCCTGGCTCGGGCGGGAGCAGCGCTACGTCGAAAAGCTGGCCACACCCGATGTGACGATCGCCGACATGATCGGCGACATCGATCCGATCAAGGCGGCACGCGGCGGGCGAAATCTTTCGGACGAGCTGACCATTCACTACGGCTTGCTGCCGCGCGCCAACCGCGGGATCTTCGCCATCAACGAGCTGCCGGACCTGGCGGGCAAGATTCAGGTAGGCCTGTTCAACATCATGCAGGAAGGCGACGTTCAGATTAAGGGCTATCCCGTGCGGATGGCGCTGGACGTGCTTCTCGTCTTCACGGCCAACCCGGAGGACTACACCGCGCGCGGAAAGATCATTACGCCGCTCAAGGATCGCATCGGCTCGGAGATTCGCACGCACTATCCGGCGACGATCGCCGAAGGAATGTCGATCACCGCGCAGGAATCGTGGACGGAACGCGACGGCAAGCGGCGCATCGAGGTGCCGGAATACATCCGCGAGATCGTGGAAGAAGTGGCGTTTCAGGCGCGCGAGGACAAGCGCGTGGACCGGCGGTCGGGCGTGAGCCAGCGCCTGCCGATCAGCACGCTCGAGAACGTGCTCAGCAGCGCCGAGCAGCGGGCCGTGCGCAGCCGGGATTCGGCGGTGGTCGCCCGAGTGGCGGATGTCTACGCCGCCATTCCCTCGATGACGGGAAAATTCGAGCTCGAGTACGAAGGCGAAATGCGCGGCGCCGACAACATCGCCCGCGAACTGATCCGCGCGGCGGTGGGCAAGACGTTCACGAAGTATTTTGCCAACGTGAACTTTCAGCCGGTCGTGCAGTGGTTCGAGATCGGCGGCGAGCTGAAGGTTCCAGCGAACGCGTCGAGCACCGAGCTGCTGGGCCAGCTCAAGAAGATTCAAGGCCTGTTCGAGCATCTCGAGCCGCTGGGCGTCAGCACGAAGGACGACGCCGCCATTCAGACGAGCGCGGCGGAGTTTATTCTCGAGGGGCTATGGGCGCACAAACGAATCAGCCGCAGCGAGGAGCGCGGCTATTTCGCCGAGGCGCGCAAGACGCCTGAGCCGCGCGATCCGCGGGAACCCGCGGGCGGCGGGCGCATGCCGAGGCGGCAGTTCAATTAGTTGGAAGGGTAGTTGGATGGGTAGTTCGGCGGGCACGGGAAAGGCTTTATGAAATACATCAAGTATTCCCGATACGCACCGGATGCAGCCGACGACCTCGACCTGCAGGAGCTGATGAACCGGCTCTCCGACTTCTTCCTTCAGAGCGGCTTCGAATCGCCGTACGGAATCTACGAGATGGACATGGAGCGCTCGCAGGAACAGCTCATGGAGCAGCTGCGGCAGGCGATCCTGCGCGCTCTTCAGGAAGGCGACCTGATTCCGCAGGAGCTGATGGACAAGCTGAGCGAGAATCCCGACCTCTCGCAGAACCAGGAATTGCGCGACTTGATCGACCAGATCATCGAGCGCATGGAGCAGGAAGGCTACATCACGCAGCAACAGTCGGCGCGGATCACTCCGCCGCCTTCGGAAACGCCGGGCGGGCAGATCGGGCGCGACCAGCCAAACGTCGAGGCGCGATTTGAGATCACGGACAAGGCGCTCGATTTCCTCGGGTTCAAGACGCTGAAGGATTTGCTGGCGTCGCTCGGCAAGAGCAGCTTCGGGCGGCACGACACGCGCGACCTGGCGACGGGCGTGGAGTCGGGCGGGACGTCGAAGAACTACGAATTCGGCGACACGCTGAACATGGATATCAGCGGGACGCTCTTCAACGCGGTGCAGCGCAACGGCCTGGGACTGCCGATCGATCTCGATTACCCGGACTTGATGGTGCACCAGTGCGAGTATCAAAGCTCGTGCGCGACGGTGCTGATGCTCGATTGCAGCCACAGCATGATCCTCTACGGCGAGGACCGCTTCACGCCGGCCAAGCGCGTGGCGCTGGCGCTCTCGCATCTGATCCGCACGCAGTATCCGGGCGATTCCCTGCACTGCGTGCTCTTCCACGACAGCGCCGAGGAAATCCCGCTCGGGAAGCTCGCGCGCGTGCAGGTGGGTCCGTACTACACGAACACGCGCGAAGGGCTGCGACTGGCGCAGCGGATTCTGGCGCGGCAGAAGAAAGACATGCGGCAGATCATCATGATCACCGACGGAAAGCCATCGGCCCTAACGCTCGAGGACGGGCGAATCTACAAGAACGCGTTCGGCCTCGACCCGCTGGTCGTCACGCAGACGATCGAGGAAGTGGCCAAGTGCAAGCGCGCCGGGATTTTGATCAACACGTTCATGCTGGCGAGCGACTACAGCCTCGTTCACTTCGTGCAGAAGATCACCGAGCTTTGCCGCGGCAAAGCCTACTTCACGACACCCTACACGCTGGGGCAGTACCTGCTGATGGACTACGTGGGCCGGAAGACGCGGAACATCCACTAATTTTGCCGGCCCAACGACGGGTCAGGTTTCCTCGATCAGGTCGACGACGGATTTCTTGTGCTTGGGCGGCTTGTGGCGCTTTTCCACGATGACGCGTTCGGGCGGAGGCAAGCCGATCCCCGCACGCGCACGGCGGCGCGCTTCCTTGGGAATCTTCAGGCGAGGCTTCTTGCGAGCCATGGCGCAGGATAACAGAGCGTCAGGCGCAACCCCAAATCCGCGGCATCCATGCGCGACGCCTCCGTTGGAGCGACGTGCCCGAAATCCGGTATACTCCACGCCCGAAAGACGGGAGGACCTATGGAATCGAAGAGAATTCTCGGCATTGTCGCGGGGCTGCTTGCGGCCGTAGCGGTTGCAGCGCAGAACCAAGCTCCGAAGCTGCCGCCGGCGCCGGCAAATCCTCCGGCGCCGTCCCTACAGGCAACTAGCGACCCCGGTTACGTGACCGAGGTTGCGTCCTGCAAGAATCCGCCAAAGCCATTTCGTATCAACTTCAACGGCCCGGGACCCGGTCCGCGCGAATACTCCGTGACGGCTATTCCGGGCGTGATCGCCGCGGGCGAGCACTGGAAGTTCATCTGGCAGGACGCCGGCAACAATGGCGACGGCATCGTCGGCACGAACGACGGCGGGTTGCTCCTCGCGCAAAACGACAAGAGCGACATCGTCAAGCTCGATAAGAACGGCAAGCCTTCCATCGCCTACACGGAAACGCACACAGGCGGCGCGGTTTCCATCAGTTCCAAGGGGACGGTGTTCATCGACGAGCGCGGCCTGCACGCGGCAATATGGGAAGTCGCGCCGGAGCACAAGCTGCTGGCCGACACCTACCAGGGCGAGACCCTCGACTGCATACCGAGCGTCCTGAACGATCTGGTTGCCGACAGCAAGGGCGGGGCCTACTTCACGATGGGCGGGCTGTTCTATGCGAGCCCGACGGGGGTCGTCACGAAGTATGGCGACAATCTGCGGACGAACGGGATCATTCTCAGCCCCGATGAAAAGAAACTGTACGTAACGAACGTCGGCACCGTAGTTGTGTTCGACGTGCAGGCGGACGGCTCGCTCACCAATCGGCGTGACTTCGCGCAACTGCAGCCGAAAACCGCAGGCGACGGTAGCACCATCGACGCCGAAGGCCGCGTCTACGTCAGTACCGATCCGGGCGTGCAGGTGATCGGCACCGACGGCACGTGGCTCGGCGTGATACCCACACCGCGGCCGATTATCAGCGTCGCCTTCGGCGGCCGCGGCAAGAAGACGCTCTTCATCCTCGCTCGTGGCGCGGAAGATGCGAACGGACAGCAGATCGCCAACGCCGCGCAGGTCTACTCGATTCAGATGATCGCGCAAGGTTACAAGGGCAGGCCGAAATAACCGCGTACCTCTTCACCGGTGGAAGGGCGGGGTTTCTAACCCCGCCATAAGCCCCGTTTCTTCTTCAGGGGTTCTGACCCCGGAAGTCCAGCCTATCTCCGGACGTGCTCGGGCCGGAAACCCACGCCAATCACGCGGGCTGGAATGCGACGCAGCAGCGGCCACCTTTGCAGCAGCTTCACGGGCCATGGCAGAGACCGAATCGGCGCCGCCGTTTTCAGGATGGGACGGATCACGCGATTCTGTGCCAGCACCTGCATGCGTTGCGTCGCACGTGTAGGAAACATGCGCCGGCGCTGTACTTTCCGAAGGACATCGACGGAGGCGGCCTTGTGCAGCAGAGGCGAGGTCAGGATGTTGGCAGCGGCTACGGCGTCCTGAATCGCAAGATTGATGCCCACGCCGCCAACCGGGGACATCGCATGGGCCGCATCGCCGATGCACAGCAGGCCGGGGCGGTACCATTGCTTCAGGCGATCGACCGCGACGGATAGCAGCTTGATCTGGTCCCAGTCTTTCAGCTCATCGACGCGGTCGCGCAGGAACGGAGCGATTGCCACGATATCGTCGCGGAAGCTCGGCAAACCGCGCTGGCGAATTTCGTCGAGCCCGCCCTTGCGAATGACGAAGGCGCACTGCCAGTAGTCGCCGCGGTCCAACATGATCAGAAGCCTGCCGGAATTGACGCGGCCCAGGGTCTGTCGCCGGATCGTCCGGCTTTTGCGAAAGCCGCATCCACAGCACGTCCATCGGCGCACCGATATTCATGACTTCCATGCCGGCTTTCTCGCGAACGATCGAATGGCGCCCATCCGCGGCGACCACAAGGTCGGCATGGATTTCGAGCAAGCCGCGCGGCGTCCTCACCCTGACGCCTTTCACTTCCCCGCCCTGCTCGACGAGCTCGAAGGCCTCCGCCTCCATTTCGAGGCGGAAGCCGGGGTAGCGCCGAGCCTCTTCGGCGATGAAATTCAGGAAATCCCACTGGGGCATGAAGGCGATGAATTTGCAGTGGGTGGGCAGATGCGAGAAGTCGGCGACGGTCACCCATTCTTCGCCGATCTGCACTGCGATGCGGCTCAGCTCTTGATGCGGCCGCTCGAGGAAGGCGTCGAGTACGCCAAGCTCGTGCATGACCTCCAAAGTGGACGGGTGAATGGTGTCGCCGCGGAAATCACGCAGGAAGTCCGCGTGCTTCTCGAGAACGACCACCTGGATTCCGGCGCGGACAAGAAGGTAGCCGAGCATCATCCCTGCCGGGCCGCCGCCGGCAATGCAGCAGCAGGTTTCGATCATGTCCGGCGCGGGAGTGGTGGAAGGCATCGTGGCGGAAGCGCGCGGGAGTCGAACCCACGACGGCTGTCGATTATAGCTAACTACGTGTTCTCAGAAGCGATAGAGCCAATGAAAACGGTAAAATTGGCACCACTCCGTACAAATTTGTGCAGAAGGAAACGCCTATGCCAAAGCGGATAGGCACTCCCGGTAACCTTCTGGCATTTACCACAGTTCTAGTATTCGTGGACCTTGACACAACGCGCCTAAGCGAGTAATCACTGACCCGCAAGGTTTTGCCCAAATCGTGTTCCTGTTTTCAGGCCCTGGGGCACTACGTTTCCATTTCTCTTGCGAAGAAACGTAGACGTTCAGAGAAAGGCCGGGAGGACAATCTCATGATCAAGGTACTTCGGCTCTTGGCACTGTGCGCGATCAGTGTTGCGTTTGCATCGTCGATGGCGCGGGCGCAGACCTATACGCAGGTCGACTACCCCGGCGCGAGCCTCACCGAAATAATCGGCGGCCCCAATTTAGAGGGCACGAGCGTCGGTGTTTGGGAAGACGCAGGCGGCGTTATACATGGTTTCTCGGTGACGGCAAACGGTGAATTCACGTCGTTCGACCCCAAGCACTCCACGTTCACGGCACCCTATTTCATCAACTTGCAGGGAGTTATCGTGGGCGAATACTTGGATTCGAATTCCGTCAGCCACGGTTTCATTCTGGATAGGGGAAAATACACAGTTGTGGACGCCCCAGGCGCGGCCGGCACCACTCTCAGCGGCATCAACGACCTGGGTGAAATATCAGGATTTACCTGTTCCGACTCTGCCTGCGGCAACACTGGCAATCCGAACACTACCCACAGTTTCTTAAGGTCCACGAAGGGCGTCTTCAGATTTTTCGATCCCCCCGGCGCGACCAGCAGTGCGGCCGAAACTGTGAGCTTGCTTGGTGCAGTCGTCGGCAACTACACGGACACTGTTGGTGAATTGAATCACGGATACCTGCTGTTCCTGGGAAAATACACCGCGATTGATTTCACAGGCGCTATGGATGGTACCTTTGCTTCAGGGGGCAACCTGCAGAACGATGTCGTGGGGATATACTACACGTCTCCGACCTGCACTGTGGACTGCGAGCATGCTTTTCTGCTGCACAAGGGCGTTTTCACGTCGTTCGACTACCAGGAAAGCGGAGTCCAAGCCACTTATGCAAACGGAATAAATGCTTTGGGTGTCATCGTTGGTGGCTTTGTGGATTCCGACAACAACGTGCACGGATTTATCCGCACGCCGTAAGCGATGAGAGTTGACCTGACCCGTTGGCATTTTCTCAGTGGCCTCTCGTCAATGCACTCTTCCGCATTGACCTGAGGCCATTCTGGTTTGCAATTTTGGACACGAAGGCATCGAACAAGCTATACCTATCTGTCCAGTCTGGCTGCGCACAGTTTCCCAAGGGCACTATGGCAGGGGAAAAGTCATGACAAACCAAAATGTATTTTCGAGCCTGATTGTGACGTGGGTTGCCGTGCCAGCTGTAGCCATGCTTCTGGGCGCTGGCCCGGCCAGGGCCCAAAACAGCCCTGCTGATTACACCTTCCTGGTGGCTTCGGGGTTCCTTTGCGATCCCGGTGACTCTGCCTCCTGCCCGGCCGTGGTCAAGTCAGCAAACGACGACAGCTACGACATGAGCGGTGCAGGAAGGTTCGACGCGCAAAGCAAGTCGGTCACAGCAACCGGAACTTTTACCCACAAGTCCTCCAGTGGAACCGTACTCGAGACGGGCGTGTGGATTGCGAGTGAACTGGTTAGCTTTGATTCGTACGGTATCGTGCCGGGTGCGCTCATGAGTAGGGGACGGGCATTCGGCCTCCCGCAGTTAGGCCCCAAGGGTCTGCCGATGGCCTTCGGCTCCACGGCGGCGGGTGGTCGGGCCGTTTTCCGCATCCGCCTTCTGCCGGTGTGGGGGGCGGGACCGAAAACCGCCACGCTGCAAGTGAACTGCGCCATCGGCAAGGTGCCTCCCGAACACCCAGTGGAAGGAATACGGCTGGCATTCGAAGGAAGCAGTTTCGAATTCGATGAGGAAGTCAGCGGGCGTACCCTGTTCGTCTTGACGAGACCCGGAGCCACTGCTGCTTCGAAAGCGCCAGCTCCGGAAGTCGATACAAGCCGGCCGGATGAGGTCGAGCATTGATTTGAGAATCTGGGTTAGAGGGGCCGCGAAGTCGGTACTGCGTAGCTCGCTACAAATTCGCGACAAACTTCCCGCTCGTTTGCAGACCCTCCAGAAAATCCCACAAGAATGAACCTTTTCTGGCGGAAGCGTGTGGGAGTCGAACCCACCATCCTGGCCGCGAAGGACAGGATCCATGGCTTTGAAGGCCACGAGGATCACCGGACCCCTTTCGCCTCCGCGCGGGATTATACAGGACGCGGCGGGCGGATGGCGTCCGCAGGCGTCAACTTTTTTGGGAAGATCCGATTTTTCGACGGGCCAGATCAAGCAGCTTTACGTCGGTGCAGACTTCGTAGTAGGCGCGGTTGCCCTGCGCGCCGATCTTGCCGCCCGGCAGCAACTGGCGGACGAATCCCTTGCGCACGACGATGGGCTCGAGCGATTCGCCGAGCGGGGCCTCGCCGAAATACAGCTGAACGCGTTCCTTGCCCCACGGCAGCGGGAAATTGCCGGTCATGGGCGCGAGCGAAATTTCCGTGCTGAGCTTTTGAAAGCCTTCGTCGTTGAGCTCGATGCCGTTGAGGTTGTAGCGCACCAGCAGCTCCTCGCCCTCGTCTTCCGCGGCATCTTCCATAAGCGTTTGGAGCATGAAGACGTTAAAGGGCGCCCGGTTGGTCTCGAAAAGGCGCCGGGCCATCTTGGAGCAGCTCGAAAGGCGGTCGGAAAGATTGAGCGCGCGGGAAATCATGATGCGCGAGTCCGCGTCCATCCAGAGCGAGGGCGCCGAGTCCTGAAACGCCACGCCAACGCCTAGTTCGAGCGGAGGAAGACCGCTCGTCTTCGCACGGCCGTTGTAGGCCTGGGTGACGGCGAGGATCTCGCGGGCGAGGACGCAGGCGCGAGCGACGGCCCGCTGCGTGTTGCGCGTCGATTCGGTCTCGTAGATGGCGAGAATGATAGCGTCGCCTTCGATGAAGACCTTGGCGGCGCCGTAGCGTTCGAGCATGCGCTTGACGGGTTCGTGCAGGTTCATGCTGAAGTGCGAAGCGGGGTTCATGCCTCGCCCCAGCAGATCCTTCGTGATTCCGGTCGAGCCGCGCACGTCCGCCTTGATGACCACGTGATTGATCACCGGGTCTTCAGTCGGGCGGCCTTCGCCCGGATGCAGGAATTCGTACAGGCTCTTGTTGGCGCGCGAAAGGTCGCGCGATCGTTCCGAGCGGACCAGGTTGATGCGCTCCATCCAGGTAACCACCTGCTGGTAGTTCCGGCGGTCGCGCCGCAGGCGCATCAGGTCTTCCGCAAACTGAAGCCCCACGGCGAGAATCTCCGCGTCACTGCGGCGGCGGATCGCGCGCGCGGCCTCCTCGAGCCTCTTCATCGAAACCTTTCGGGCCGGGAATTGCTCCAAAATCTGCTCGACGCGTTTCGCCTCCTCACGGCTCACAAGCGCCTTCTTCAACTGCTGCAAGTGGATGGGCGGACAATAGTCGGCGGCGATCTTGCGGAGCTCGTAGCCCGCCAGGACGTGAACGAGCATGTCGCGCTCCTCCAGGCGGTGGACCCACTCTTCGAGCAGGCGCGCGCCGGCGTCGGGCGGAGCTCCTGCGTCTGAGGAGACCCGTGGGCCGGAGCCGGCCTGGGAGTCGAACAAGCGGCGGGCGTTCGCGGGTTCATTGAGATAGTCGCCGAGCCGGTTCTGAAACTCCTCGGTCAGGAATTCCATTCGCTGTTTGGCTGCCTCGATTTGAGGGGCCAACTCCGCGAGGTTTTTCTCAAGACCCGCTGCCTTTTGGCGCAGAGTCCCGACCTCTCCACCCGCTTCCGCAGGAGCACCCTGCTTGCGCTTGAAGAGCCGGGGGAAGGAATCCTGGCCTTCGCCGGAGCGCCCGGCCATTTCCTCCAACTCTTCCTCGATGCGCGCCGATTGGGATCGCAACTGTCGCGCCTGCTCGACCAGCCGTTCATGAACTTTGCGGGCCTTGGTCAGATCCTCGGCGTTGTCCCCTGCGAGCACGTAGTCGCGGACGAAATCGAGCAGCAGCGCGTCGAAGATGTCGAAGCGATCGGGATCGTTGACGAAGTTGCCGAGCAGCACGTAGTGCTCGAGAAACAGATAGTCGTCGTTGCCGCCCTCGACGAAGAGGAAGCGGTTCTGGAGAATTTGGTACGTGTCGCGAAACTCGTCCCCGAAGAGGGCGCGCCGGGTCTTCGCGAGCGTGTTGTCCTCGACTTCGCGCCATATCCGGCAGAGCGTTTCCCCCACGGCGCGAATGACGTTCTTGCGCTCGGCCTGAAGTTCCGAAATCTTCGAGCGCAGCACGTGCGCCTGCTCGCTGTGCTCGAAAAGCTCGCCGCGCTTTCGAATCCAGTCCTTGCCCTCGACCAGGATGCTCGAGAACTGGTTTCCGGTCTCCTGCGTGAAGAATTTCAGCAGCGCCAGACGATGCAGAACGTCCGTCTCGATCGATTGCAGGGATTTGGCGCGCGTGAGCGACGCCTGGAGAATCTCGGTCAGCAGCTTGCGAAACGCGGCATGCTCCGGCGCGCCCGACTTCTTGCGCTCCCAGCCCTGGGTATACAGAAGGCCGATGTTGACCGTCTGCCGAATCATATCGAGCAGGTATTTTCGGGTAAACTCGACGAAGCGAGGGCTGAGGAACACGTCGTAGTGGATGTTGTCCAGCCCGACGACCAGGTTGGTGAGCCGGATTTCAGCGGAATAAGGCTCCAGCTTCATCCGATCCGGATGGGTGGAGGGCGCTGCGATTCGAGTTTCCGGCATCCGAGATCTGCTGATAGATAAGCATTTACTGTAGCCGAGGTGAAAAGCGAGGCGCAATGGAACGGGGCGTAAGGGTTAACGCCGAGTCCATCGACGGCGATCCGGAAGTCGAAGGACTATCCCTCCCGACGGCCGACGGGGGCGCGGACCAGGGACCATGCCTCTATTTCGGGCCGGGAGGCCGGCGATGCAACCGCCAGGCGATCGAGGGAGGGTTCTGCGAGCAGCACCAGCCGGGCGCGAAACCCGTTGCTCAAGGCGCCATCGGCATGCGGCGAGTCGTCGCCATCCTGGCGGCGCTGGCGGCGCTCTTGCCGTGGCTGGTCGACCTCGTTCGGGAACTGATTCGCTTCTTGCGATAGTGCAAGTTGCGCCGGGGTCGCGCACGAAGATATCGACCCGGGAAATCGGATTACGGGTAAAATGTCGGGCCATGTCGAAACTACTCGAAGGCAAGACAGCAATCGTTCTCGGCGTGTGGAACAAATGGAGCATCGCCTACGCCATCGCCCAGGCGTTTGTGCGCGAAGGCGCCACACTGCTGCTCACGTACCAAAATGAGCGAGCCAAGCCGGCCGTCGAAGAGCTCGGCCGCGAACTCGGCGCCGCGAGCTTCTTCCCCTGCGAGGTCCAGCAGCAAGCGGACATCGACCGCCTGGCCGAGTCCCTCAAAGCCGAGGGCCGCAAGCTCGACGTGGTTGTCCACAGCCTTGCCGCCGCGAAGCACGAGGAGATCAACCAGCCTTTCCTGAACACCTCGCGAGACGGCTTCCAGTTCGCCCTCGAAGTGAGCGCGTATTCCCTGGTCGCTATCGCAAAGGCCCTCTCGCCGCTGATGGCGGCGGGTGGTTCGATCATGACGCTGACGTATCTCGGCTCGACGCGCGTGGTGACCAACTACAACGTGATGGGCGTGGCCAAGGCGGCTCTCGAAGCCGAGGTCCGCTACCTCGCGAGCGAACTCGGACCGAACAAGATCCGTGTCAATGCGATTTCCGCGGGCCCCATCAAGACGATCTCCTCGCGCGGCGTCAAGGACCTCTCGAAGATGCTCGAGGCTGTCGCGCAGCACTCACCGCTGCGGCGCAATACGGAAACGGCGGAAGTGGCGGACACGGCGGTCTTTTTGGGCAGCGACCTGGGGCGTGGAGTGACGGGGAACGTGATTTTCGTGGACTCGGGCTTTCACATCATGGGGCTGTGAGCTTCGGAAGCAGCACCTCCGCAGGATCGCGGATCGAAATCCGGCGCGTCTCTTCGGCAACGTGCTCGAGATGGATGCGCACCACGGGCCAGTCGATGCGCAGCGTAAGCTTTTCGGGCCACTCGACGATGACCACGGCCTGCTCGGCAAAAACGTCCTCGAGCCCGAGCGTTTCGAGGTCGTGCGGATCGCCGATGCGGTAAAGGTCCACATGATAGACGCGCGCGCCGCGCTCGTACTTGTGGACGAGGGTGAAGGTGGGGCTGGTGACTTCGTCTTCCTCGGCGGCGCCGAGTCCCGCTGCGATCCCCTTGGTGAGCGTCGTCTTCCCCGCGCCGAGTTCGCCCGAGAGCAGAATCAAGACCGGCGGCTTCAGCCGCGCGCCGATTGCCCGCCCTTGCTCAATAGTTTCTTCCGCTGAGTGAGTGACGATTTCGCGGCTAGCCACGGCCGCACTCGGAATAGAACTGCCGATAGGCGAGCGGTAGGCAGCGGATCAAGTCGGTGGCCATCAATGGGGCGCCGCCCATCTCCGCGCAAGCGATATCGCCCGCGAGTCCGTGCAGGTAGACGCCGAACGCGAGCATCTGTTCCCAATAGTCGGTTCCGTACTGTGCGGTGAGGCCCGCGAGCATCCCGGTCAGGATGTCGCCGGTACCGCCAGTGGCCATACCCGGATTTCCGGTCGAATTGATGTAAGCAGCTCCGTCGGGCGCGGCGATAACGGTTTGGTAGCCCTTCAGAATCACGATGGCGTTCCAGTCGGCCGCGGACTTCAGCGCGAGTTCGACGCGGCGCGCCTGCACCTCCGCCGTTGGACAACCGAGAAGGCGCGCCATCTCTCCCGGGTGGGGCGTTAGCGCAAGCAAGCCCTTCGAATTTCGCAGTTCGGCGGCACGACCCGCAAAGGCGTTCAAGCCATCGGCATCGAGAACAATCGGAACGCCGGCTCGCTCTTGAACCACCGCTCGAACGAATGCCTGAGTCTCTTCTTGAGTCGATAGCCCCGGACCCATGCCGAGCGCCCGCTTGCCCTTCAGCAGCGTTGCGAAAAGATTCCCCTCGAGACTGCGCTCGGAAACGGTTCCCGCCCGCGTCGCCGCGAGCGGCTCGGTCATGATCTCAGGCGTGTGCGCCGCAACGATTGGCAACACCGGTTCCGGCGTCGCAACAGTGACGAGTCCCGCACCCGCGCGCAGGGCCGCCCACGATGCGAGAACAGCCGCGCCACTCTTGCCGACCGATCCGGCCACGATCAGCGCGTGGCCGTAGTCACCTTTATTGCCGGCGGCCTTGCGGGGAATGGCGAATGCCCTGAATTCGGCCGGTTCGCTCCAGCGGAGGTTGCCCTTTCCCGTTTCCTCGGTCAGGGCCGGGGGAGAACCGATGTCGCGCACGACGAGTTGTCCAACATGGCGCTGCCCCGCCCCGAGGACGAGACCCGGCTTGGGAGCGGTAAAGGTAACCGTGCAGTCGGCGACGACGGCCGCGCCTTCGATTTCGCCCGTATCCGCATGCAGGCCCGACGGAATGTCCACGGCGACGACGAAGCACCGAGGCCCGCGCCGATTGACGGCGGCGATCACTTCGGCGAGCCGGCCTTCCACCGGTCCGTGCGCGCCCGTCCCCAGCAGCGCGTCGACAATAATCGCGTCTTCGGGAAACGCGATCGGCCCGCCCCGGCCAGCTATATGGAGATTGCCCGAAGCGCTTCTCCAGCGCTTGAGGTTTGTCGAGGCGTCGCCTTTCACGTCGCGAGTATCGCTGACGAGGAAAGCTTCCACGCTTGCCCCGGCCTTCAGAAGTTGCCGCGCAATGACGAAGCCATCGCCGCCATTGTTCCCCTTACCGCACAGAACGATTACCGGGCGCCGGTGCAAGTCCGCGAGGCGCGCCTGAACCACTTGCGCGACACTTTTTCCCGCGTTCTCCATGAGGGTAAGGCTCGAAATCCTGTGCTTGGCCGTCGTCAGACGGTCGACCTCTCGCATTTCCGCAGCGGTCAGGATTTTCATGAATGAAGACTCGCCGATCCCGTAAGACCCCGCAAGACGAGTCTTAGTATAGTGAAAAGCGCCATGCGACCCTAGCCCATGCGGGCGACGATAATCGTGGCATCGTCGGCCTGTTCTGGCGTGCCGGCCCACTGCTCGGCGGCGGAGATCAGATTCTCGGCCACGCTTTGCGCGGGGGCGTTTCGCAGCCTAAGAATCTCCGCCTTCAGCCGATCCGCCCCGAATTCCTCGCCGTATACATTCTCCGGCTCGGTGAGTCCGTCGCTGAATGCGACGAGCAGGCTGCCCGGTCCTATTTGCAGCGTTTCCGCAGTGTAGCGCGCCTCCTCGAAGAGCCCGACCACCGTCCCGCCCTGATCGAGTTGCCGGACCGTGCCATCGAAAACAAGAAACGGCGGGAGATGGCCCGCGTTCGTGTAGGTGAGCGTCTTCGTTTCGGAATCGTAGACCGCATACAGCAGCGTGGCGTAGCGGTCGTCGGAAGTGCTTAAGAACAGTTGCCGGTTCACGCGCGACACGACGTCCGCCGTGCCGCCCTGCCCATCCATCATCGCGGCGCTGCGCAGCGCCGCCTGAAGACTGGCCATCAGCAGCGCCGCGAAGATTCCCTTGCCGCTGATGTCCGCTAGCGCGATTCCAACGCGTGTGGGGCCAAGTCGGATGAAGTCGTAATAGTCGCCGCTCACGACGCGCGCGGGACGGCAAATCGCCGCGAGTTCCAGGCCGGGGAGCGACGGTAGAGAGGCCGGAAAGAGACGCCGCTGAACCTCGCGAGCGATTGAAATTTCATTTTCGAGGCGCTGCTTCTGCCGTTGCTGCTCGATCAGATCGGAGATTGAGCTGGTCATTTCGTTGAACGACTCACCGAGCGCCCCGAGCTGATCTTGTTGGTGCACCCGGATGCGGTGGCTGAAATCGCCGCGGCGGACGTAAAGAGTCCCTTCGTACAGGTCCGCGACAGAGCGCGTAATCGTGCGGGTCAAAACAATTCCGGTCACGAGCGCGGCAATTTCAAGAACCAGGAAAATGCAGGCCACCACAAAAAGGGCCTCGACCAGAATGGGACCCCAAGCGCCCACCGATGTGAGCAAATCCCTGTTGATCGCGGAGAAACGAAGCGAAAACTGCGCGAGGACCGGCCGATCCACTGCATCAGGACCGAGGTCTGCCCGCACGGCCTCCAGCGTCGCCAACCCATCGATGCGAAGATCCAGCCAGTTGGCAGCCGGCGGGACTTTGCCGTCGAACGCTCGCGATTTGTTGCCCCAGGATGTACCGCGTACCACCGATCTCGAACAAGATGCCTTTGCCGGGTGACGCACCGGCGGGCTCGAGGAGGCTTAGTTGAATGGGCCCCAGTTTCGAAGGGAGACTATCGAGCAACGCCGGCGTGACGGGCGCGACGGCCAGCAGCGTGGCGTGGCCGCCGGGCGCTGAAAGCGTCTCCGCTGATGCGAACCAGAGCTGGCCGCGAAACTCGGCGAGGCCGGCGAACTGCCGGCCGTTGCCCGAGCGCACCAGTTGCTGGCCGTGATTGATGTACACGCGCAGCTCCGGCCATTCCGCCCTGCGCCGCGGCGATGATTTTTGCGACGGCCGGGCGGGAAAGAATCGGATCCTCGACTGCCGTGGACTCCGGCGAAACGGGCTGATCGACTTTCAGGTCGGGCTCCCGATTGAGCGCCGCCGCGATCGCGTCCGCGTCGGCCGCAATCACAGTCACGTGATCGTGCAGGTCGTCGCGGAGCAGGTGCGCTCCGATTTGCAGCTCGAGCAAAATGGCGGCGATCAGACCTCCCGCCAGAATCAGCACGACGGGGACGACAGCCATGAAAATGTAGGCGACGATGAGCCGGTTGCGCAGGCGCCAGAGGCCCTTGCGACGCACCAACAGGATCGAGCCGCACAACCAGTAACCGACCGCTGCGATGCTCAGAAAGCCGAGGAAGGATGCAAGAGGAAGCGAGTAACCCGTTGCGTTGCGTACGAGGCGCGACAGCACGTAGAGCGCGAGGATGAGTATCGCGATCCTGTCGAACAAAGACGTGCGGCGAAAGAGAACGACGATGCGGCGCGGAGAGAATCGGGTCATGAAAGATGCATGCGGCGCCGAGCCCACCGGACGCCGCGGGCACCAAGAGCCTACCTCAGATCGGGCGGGTTCGTGGGTTCTTTACGAGGCCACTACTGGGAAGCCGCCTTCCGAACCTTGCTGTGCGTCCGCCCGTAAAATGCGTACACGAACAGGCCAATCGCAAGCCAGATAAGCAACCGCCACCACGTCTTCGCGGGCAGGCTCAGCATGGCCGCGAACGACGTCAGAATCCCCAGGATGGGAACGAGCGGAACCAACGGCGTCTTGAACGGCCTCGGAAGGTCGGGCCGCTTGCGGCGAAGAATCCAAACGCCGGCGCAAACGATGACAAATGCGAGGAGCGTACCGATGTTCACCAGAACTGCGAGATCGCCGATCGGTATCGTGGACGCAAAGACGGCCACGCAAACTCCTACGACAATCGAAGAGATCCACGGCGTCCGGAACCGCGGATGGATGGCGCCAGCCCAGTGCGGAAGAAGCCCGTCGCGTGACATCGAATAAAAGACCCGAGATTGCCCAAGCAGCATGACGAGCATGACGCTGCCCAGTCCGGCAACCGCTCCCGCCTTGACCAGCAAGCTGCCCCAGCGCACGCCGGTGGCATCGATTCCCACCGCGACCGGAGCCGACACGTTCAGGCTGGTGTACGGCACCACGGCGGTCAGCAAGCCCGACACGAGAATATAGAGTACCGTGCAGATCACCAGCGAACCGATAATCCCAATCGGCATGTCTTTTTGGGGATTCTTGGCCTCCTGCGCGGCGGTCGAGACCGCGTCGAATCCGATGTAGGCGAAGAAGATCACTGCCGCACCGCGCGCTACGCCCGACAAGCCGAAGTCGCCGAACTTTCCGCTGTTCGGCGGAATGAACGGGTGCCAATTGGCGGCGGCCAGCGCAGGATGCCGGAGGACATACATTCCCGCGATACCGATAAACACTATAACGATCGCAACCTTCACGATCACGATGGCCGAATTGAAGTTCGCCGATTCCTTGATTCCGACGACAAGGATAAACGTGACCACGGCAATCGCCAGGAACGCGACGAGGTTAAATACGCCGGTCGCATGTGGAAGCGTTGCCGGATCGATGCCGGCAGATTGCAGTGCGGCTCGTACGGAGTCCGCCGTCGCCCAGTGACCTTTGTAAAAAGTCATTGCTGTCCCGGGCGTCGCAACCCATCTTGGGCTGATGTGCACACCGAAATCATCAAGGAAGCTCGCGAAGTAACCGCTCCAGCCGGAAGCCACCGTGGCAGCGCCGAAGGCGTACTCAAGAATCAGGTCCCAGCCGATAATCCACGCAAAGATTTCACCGAGGGTGGCGTAGCCGTAGGTGTAGGCCGAGCCGGCGATGGGGATCAGCGACGCAAACTCCGCGTAACAGAGACCTGCAAACGCGCAGATGATGCCCGAAAGAATGAACGAAACAACGATGGCCGGACCCGCGCTCTGCGCCGCCGCTTGCCCCGTCAACACGAAAATTCCCGCACCGATAATCGCCCCGATGCCCAGCGTGATCAAATTCACCGGCCCGAGAGCGCGCTTCAGAGAATGCTCGTTTTGCTCGGCCGCCTCCTGCATGATCACGTCGAGCGGCTTGGTGGCCAGCAGTGGACTGCTCATTCGGGTTTGTCCTCCCCCTTCGTCAGGCGCCCTTGCGCGCCACAGCAGCACATTTCTCCACCTTGTTCACGACTCCGCAGACCGTTTCCCCGCCCAGACCCAAAGCCCGTACACTGGCAGTCCCAGCAAAACGATGATCACGCCGGGCCAAGTGTACTGCGGTTTATATCGCAATAACTGAATTTCGAGAAACACCGCCATCACCAGGTAGATCGCCGGCAGCACCGGATAGCCGAACGCGCGGTAGGGCCGTGGCATGTCCGGACGCTTCGCGCGCAGGACGAACAGACCGGCAAGCGTGAAAATGTAGAAGAGCACCGCCGCAAATATCAGGAAGTCGAGCAACTGCGAGTAAGTGCCCGAAAGGCACAGCAAGGACGCCCAGATGCATTGCACCACCAGCGCGACTCCCGGCGCGTGGTGACGATTCACGTTTCCCACCGGCCGGAAGAACAGCCGGTCTTTGGCCATCGCGTAATAGATGCGCGCTCCCGAGAGAATCAAACCGTTGTTGCAGCCGAACGTGGAAATCAGGATCGCCGAGGCCATCACGATCGCGCCCGCCGGGCCGAAAATCACCTGGAGCGCCGCCGTGGCCACACGCTGGTCCGAAGCGAACTCGATTCCCCGGGCGAGCGGGGTTGCTCCGTGCGGATCGCCGGTGATGGGTAAAACCCGCAGATAAGCGATATTTGCCAGCGTGTAGAGCAGCACCACGATTCCGGTGCCGAGCGCAAGTGACAGCGGAAGATTCCGGCTCGGGTTCTTCACTTCGGCGGCCGTGAATGTAACGTTGTTCCACGCATCCATGGCGAAGAGCGACCCCACCATCGCCACACCCACCAGACTCAGCGTACCGATCATCCACGTCGGGCCGTCCGGCGGATACGGATGCGTCGCGCTCCAGCCCGCATTCCGCCAGAAGCCCGTAAAATTCGTCGTGAGAGCGACCGCCGTCGCAAACCACAACCCCAGCACCACGAGCGCCGCAAGCGCGCCCGTTTTTGCCACGGTGAAGACATTCTGTACGATCTTGCCGAGCCGCAGCCCGCGTGTATTCACCCACGTCAGAAACACAATCGAAGCGATGGCGAGAAGGTTCTGCCGGTTCAGGCCGACGTTATAGGGGCCGAGTTCGCCGAACCACAAGCGCCACGGTCCGAACGTCCCGATCTTCCAGATCCAGTGCGAAGCCGAAAACCACGGCGCGAGGACGCCTGCAAATTTGGCGAAAGCGATCGCCACGGCGGCAATCGTCGCCGTCTGGATCACGAGCAGCATCGTCCAGCCGTAGAGAAAACCCCAAACGCGCCCCAGCGACTCGCGCAGATAGACGTACTGGCCGCCGGCGTGCGGCATCGCAGCGGCAAGTTCCCCGTAGCACAGCGCGCAGATCAGGGTCATGACCCCGGAAGCGAGCCAGACCACGAGTAAGAGGCCCGGGCTTTGCACCTCATGTGCGATGTCCGCGGAGACGATGAAGATTCCCGATCCGATCATGGACCCGATGACGATCATCGTCGAATCGAACAAGCCGAGGCCCTTCACCAGCTCGGTGGAGGGCCGAGCGCCTGCGGCTACGATTGGCTGTGCCTGTTGCACCATTTGATCCTGGCCCGTGGGCCTGCCCTCAGGCCCCCGCCGAACGCACGCGCTCGGCGATAGCGAGGTACTCCCTTGCGCGACCCGCCGGATCCTGCGCCAACAGGAGATCGCTGATCACCGCAACGGAATCGGCTCCCGCGCGGAACACCTCCGCCGCCGTTTCGAGCGTGATTCCGCCGATGGCTACAATGGGCTTCCGCGTGAGCCGTCGCGCGGCTCGAAGAAGCTCGAGACCGACGACCGGATCGGGACTTGCCTTTGTGGTGGTCGGGAAGATGGGCCCCACAGCAATATAATCCGCCGAAGTGGCGGCGGCCTCGCGGAATTGCTCGACATTGTGTGTCGAAACGCCTACCCAGCGCGACTCGCCGCAGATTCGCCGCGCATCTTCGACCCGCAAGTCTTCCTGGCCGACGTGCACGCCTCCTGCATCCGCCAGGGCGGCGATGTCCGGGCGGTCGTTTACGATGATCCGGATCCCTTGCCCCGATAACCCGGCGATCAACTGCTTCGCCGCCGCGCAGGCGCTCCGCGCCGTGGCCCGCTTATCCCGAAGCTGCATCAATTTCACACCGGCGCCGGCAAGCGGCGCGGCAAACGCAAGGGGTGGCACCGACAAAAGGCTTGGGTCGAGGATCGCGTATAGGGGTGGGAACAACGGCCGTTCTCCGGCTACTCCGCTTTCGCCGCAGTCAACCGCTCCAGGAAATGGGTGTCGAACTTCCCCGCTCTGAAATCCGGATCGGCAAGAATTCGCTTGTGCAGGGGGATCGTCGTCTTGATACCTTCGACCACGAAGCCGTCGAGCGCGCCCTCCATCCGGACGATCGCCTCCGCGCGGTCGCGCCCGTGCGTAATCAGCTTCGCCACGAGAGAGTCGTAATACGGCGGGATGATTGCATCCGCGTGCGCGGCCGTATCCACGCGTACGCCCGGCCCTCCCGGGACGCGAAAGGCTGTGATGTGGCCAGGCGATGGCATGAAGGTCTCCGGGTCTTCGGCATTGATGCGGCACTCGATCGCGTGGCCCCGGAACTGAACCGGGCCCACGACTTCGTCCAGCCGTTCCCCCGCCGCAAGCCGGATTTGCGACTTCACCAGATCCACCTGCGTCACCATCTCCGTTACCGGGTGCTCCACCTGGATGCGCGCGTTCATCTCGATGAAGAACAGCCCGCCCGTGACGTCCCGCAGAAATTCCACGGTCCCGGCGTTCGAATACCCGACCTTGCGAAGTGCCGCCACAACCTGCGTACCGATGCGCTCCCGCGTCGCGGCGTCGAGGCCTGTCGAGGGCGATTCCTCCAGCACCTTCTGGTGGCGGCGTTGGAGCGTGCATTCGCGTTCGCCCAGGTGCATCACGTGGCCGTGGCGGTCGCCCAGCACCTGAAATTCGATATGGCGCGGGTGCTCGATCAGCTTTTCCATGTACACGTTCGGGCTGCCAAAGGCCTGCTCGGCTTCCGCGCGCGCCGTCTGAAACGCTGGAATCAGTTCGCGCTTGGTGCGAACGACTCTCATCCCGCGACCTCCGCCGCCTTCGGCGGCCTTGATCATCAGCGGCAATCCAACTTCGGCCGCGACTTTCTTGGCGGCCGCTTCATCCGGCACGATTCCGTCGCTACCCGGTATCACCGGAAGACCCGCGGCGGCCATCTCGGCGCGCGCGCGATCCTTCTCGCCCATCATGCGAATCACGTCCGGCGAGGGCCCGATGAAGCTGATATGCGAAGCCTCGCAGACTTCGGCGAAGTTGGCACTCTCCGAGAGAAAGCCGTACCCGGGATGGATTGCATCCACGTCCGCGATCTCGGCCGCGCTGATGACCTGAGGAATGTTGAGGTAACTCTCCGCGCTGCGCGGCGGGCCGATGCAAATCGCCTCGTCCGCAAAGCGAACGTGCAGGGCGTGACGATCGGCTTCCGAGTAGACCGCCACGGTGCGGACGCCGAGCTCCTTGCAGGCGGAGAGGATGCGCAGCGCGATTTCACCGCGATTGGCGATCAGGATTTTCTTGAACATGGCGCTAAGAGCGGACGACTTGAGAGGCGGGCGCCTCTGCCCTGCCCTCTCCCGGCGGGATGCCTACTTCTTTCCCTGCACGCGAATGCCGAAGAGCTCCGCGCCGTATTCCACCGGATGGCCGCTTTCGACAAACACCTGGACGACTTCGCCGGTCGCATCCGATTCGATTTCGTTCATCAGTTTCATCGCTTCAATGATGCAGAGCACCTGGCCGATCTCAACGCGCGAGCCGACCACGACGAAGGGCTCGGCCTCGGGGCTGGGGGCTGAGTAGAACGTTCCCACGATCGGCGACTTGATCACATGGACGTCCTCCCCGTGCGCTGCCTCCCGGACGCGTTCGTGACCACCGGTAGAAGCCGCAGGCGGGGTCGCCGGATTCGCGCCTGCCGTTTCCGCTGTTCCAGCCGGCCGGTGCAGTGCCGCTGGGTGGGTAGACGCCCGCTTCAGCCGGATGTGCACGCCGCGGCGCTCGTATTCGAATTCTTCGAGCCCGTTCTCCTGCATGAACGCGAGCAGACGTCTTACCTCGGCAAGGTCCACGCCGCGCGCGTCCGTAGCTGCTCCGCCTTCTGGCTTTGGTTTCTTGGCCATCTAGAGTTCGAGAAATTCCCGGGGAGCCGTCGTCAGATCCACGGCGCCCTGTGCCGTCACCAGGACGTCGTCCTCGATCCGGATGCCCCCAAGACCTTCCAGGTAGACGCCCGGCTCAACGGTCACGACCATCCCGTCCTTTAGAACGGTCTTCTCGCCCTTGCCAAGGCGAGGCATCTCGTGCACTTCCAAGCCCAGCCCGTGACCTGTGCTATGTGTGAAGTACCGCGCCAAGCCAAGACGCCTCAGCGCGCCACGCGCCGCCCGGTCCACGTCCCCGGCCTTGACCCCAGGCCGGATCAACGCCTTCGCCGCTTCTTGAGCCCGCAGGACTCCGTGGTACAGTCCGCGAATCCTTCCTGAAGCGCGCCCCAGAAAGACGGTACGGGTCATGTCACTGCAATAGCCGCGGAGTATAGCACCCTGATCCAACACGACCAACTCGCCTTTCCCGAGTGGCTTGGCAGTAGGGCGAGCGTGCGCCCAGGCTGATCGCGGACCGGAGGCCACGATGGTGTCAAACGAAGGTCCGGAGGCGCCGCGCCCCTTGATTCCGTATTCGATTTCGGCCGCGAGGTCGAGCTCGGTCAGCCCCGGCCGCACCATCTTGAGGACATCGCGGAATACGTCGCTGATCAGCTGTGCAGCCGCCCGCATCTCGGCCACTTCGTTCGGGTCCTTGACGGCGCGAAGCTCCTCGACTGCGTTTTCATCAGCGATCCAGCGCACCCTGCCCCCTGCGGCAGCCTCCAGGGTCTCCTTCTGCCCCACAGTCAGGTTTCCCCGAGCGTAGCCGACCGACCGCCTTCCCCGGCGGCCCTTCAGGTAGGCCCCAACTTCGCTCAGGAGCCCTTTCCCTGCGATATGGACGCGGGTCCTGCGGACTTCCTGCCCGGCCTGGAGCGTATAACGGCTGTCGGTAAAGAGCGTGCTGGCCGACCTTTCAACCAGCAGCAGGCCAGCGCTGCCCGAGAAACCAGACAAGTACCGAATGTTCGGAAGGTGGGAGACCAGGATGGCGTCGATTCCGAGCCCGGAAAAGCAAAGCCGGAGCCGGTCCGTTCGTTCTTCGGACCCGCTCCGGCTTGAAGTCTGGTGTGCCGAGTTCCGCGCCACGTCAGGCAGCCGATTCCTCCTGATTCAGCCGCCAGCCTTAGCCGGGGAGAATCCGGGGCGTCAGGAAGAACAGCAACTCCTGCGATGTAGAGCTGACCGTCGTGTGTTTGAACAGATTGCCCAGCACCGGAACACTGCCAAGGAGGGGAACCTGCTGGATGTCGGTCCGCTGTTGAGTCACGATGATCCCGCCGATGACCACGGTCGCTCCGTCCACCACCGTGACCTTGGTTTCGGCAGATTGCGTATCGATGGCCGGAATGCCCTGCACCCTCGGAATGGAAGCGTCGATCTGATCGTTCTCGACGGTCACGTCCATGTAGACCGTGCCTTCGGCCGTAATCTGGGGCGTTACATCCAGCTCCAGGACGGCGTCTACGAACTGAACCGATACGGTGTTGTTGACGATCGTCTGCACCGGAATCTTGGTTCCCTGCTTGACTGTCGCCTTCTCGTTGTTCTGCGTGATCACCTTCGGCTTCGACAGAAGCTTGCCGACGCCCTTGTCCTCGGCCGCCGTAATAATCAGGTCCAGCGCCACGTTTGCCGATGAAAAGGAGTACTGCAGGCCGCTGGTCGGCGCACCGACGCCAAGATTCGAGGCCAGGGGAATCGACCCGGATCCTCCACTGCTGGACGACCCGCTCGATCCGATAACGATGGGCGGTGCGGGAAGGGGCGGGAAATTGCGGATGACGGGACTCGTTCCCACCGCCGACGTACCTCCGAAAACATTGCTCCCGCTCGGATTTGCGGCCGCGAGGCCGAACTGCGTGCCGATTTCGCGCTCGAAGGAACGGTTGGCCGCAACCACCCGCGCTTCGATTTCCACCTGCCGCGACTTCCGGTCGAGCTGGCGGATCAGATTGTCGATCACCGGCAGCGTGGTCGGAACGTCGCGGATGATCACGGTGTTCGAGCGGTCGTCCGCGACAAGGTCGCCACGCGACGACAGGAATTTCTTGAGCGTGGTTGCCATGACCGTGGCCTTCGCGTAGCTCAGGACACGGGTCGTCGTGACCACATCGGCGGCTTCCGCCTGCGCCTTCGCGAGATCGCGATTCTCTTCCGCTTCCCTCTGCAAGGTCGCCTTGGTGGCGATTCGCAGGACGTTTCCGTCCAGCTGTTTATCCAGATCGTTGTTCTTCAGCACGATGTCGAGTGCTTGATCCCACGGTACATCGTCGAGAACGATCGTCAGCGTCCCTTTCACGTTCGGGTCCAGGACCACGTTCAGGCCGCTGATTTCGTGGATCAAACGGAAGAAGTCGCGCAAATCGACTTCCTTCAGGTTCACCGAAATCGGTTCGCCCGAGTACTTTCCCGCAACGGCCGGAGCAGACGCGGGCGCCTGCGCTGGTGCCGCGACTCGAGCGGGAACCGCAATGGGGGCCGCTTCCGCCGGAGCCGCTGCCGGCAGCGGAGCTGCTGTCGCAGCCGGGCTCGCGATGGGGGTGTTCGATGCCACCAGGGAAGCTTCTGACGCCGCGCGCGTAGCGGCAACGGCTTCCTGCGCCTGGACTGGCTCGGCCGCGGGTGCGGCGAGAGCCGCTGAAGTCCGCGTCAGGGCGACCGGCAATATTGCCGCGGGGGCCGGAATCTCGCCCGCCTTCGGCGACGCCTGTTCTGGGGCAGCCACCGCTTGTGGGGCCGCCTTCGCAGTCATTACGTCCGCGGACTGCTCGGGAGGCATCGGCTTCGCTGCACCCTTGGACGCCGCGTCAGGCGTAAAGGAAACCGTAACGGTGTTGCCGTCCTTCGCGATGTTGTAAGTGGCCGGCTGACGCAGGTCGATCACCACCCGCGACACTTCGGGCGTGAACTGCGCCAGACGAATCTCGCGTACCGGATCGAGGTTGCTTGCCAGGTGATTCGCGGAAGTCTTCAGGTGCGAGCCCGAGAAATCGAGCACCAGTCGCTCCGGATCATGCAGTTGAGTCGCGTGATAGTTCAGCGGCCCCGACCCGGAAATGTTCACTTCGGTCTGATCGCCGTTCTGCACCAGATGAACCTGCTGAATTGCTTCATACGTTGCGCCTACGGTCTTCGTCTCCGCGGAGTTCGCGGCGGCCGGAACCACCGCCGGCGCCAGCGCTGCCGTCACCACCTGGCTCGATGGCACGGCCGAGGGAGCTGCAGTCGCATCCGGAGTCCGCGAAACAAGCAGCGTAAGATCCTGGGCATCTTTGCGTTCGAGGCGAGGCTCGACGCCCTGAGTCAGCAGAATCTCCACGCGAACCACGGGCTTATTTCCCGAAGCGTAGGTGCTCACGCGGTAGCTCTTCACCAGGTCGGAAGGAACCACCCGCGCGCCGGCCGCGTCCCCGGCCGAAACCCCGGTCAAGTCGAGCACATACAAACTTTCGCTCGGGCGATAGGTGGTGTATTCGAACGGCGCGTTCGCCTCGGCTTCCAGCTGCACGCCTCCGTCCTTCACCACCGCCTTCACATGCACAACCGGCGCATCGCTGGCCGGCAGCGCTCCGTTCGACAGAATCAGGCTAGCCGCGATCAGCGCACCCAGCCCCCACGCCCGCCACATAATCCTCATTGCTGCTCTCCTGCACTCGCGTAGATTCGCTTCGTCACCATCCGCTCGACCGGCTTGCCGAAGGCGTCTTTCGTGTTCTCTTTGAATGTCACACCATCCAGACTGATCTTCTCCACGTCGCCGTCATACAACCGGTCGCCTTCCTTGATGAAATACACGCGCTCCTCGGGGTTCGAAACCACCGCAATCATTCCTCCTGCGGCTTGAACCGTCCCCGACACGTGGACCGTCGCGATCACCAGACCCGCCTTACCCGGAGGCAAGTGCAGTGCCCCCACATCCTTCTTGTCGGTCACCAAGGGCACAAAAGGATCCCGTTTGCTCGCCGTGTCGACCTGCCACGGCCGGCGCTTCTGCGGACGCAGGCGCCGCATCGGCCGGTTTGGCCGGTGCCGCAACCTTGGCCTTCGGCGCCATTTTCTTCTTTTTTGCCGGTTTGGCCTGCGCCCAACTGCCGGGAATCAGGCACAGCGACATTGCCAGCACGACCAGCAGATTTGCGGATGTCTTTGCGAGTCTCATCGTCATCGCCCTATCGTTTCGCCTGTCCGCCAGCAGGTGGTGCCTGCTGCTCCATCGGGTTCGTGAAAAAGGTCGTGATCGTAAACGTGCCCGTCACCGAGGTGCCGGCCGCCGTGTGGAACTTGCCTCCGCCATTGCCGCCTACAACAGAGCTCAGCTTCAAATCACCGACGTTGATAATTCGCGACAGCCTTCCGAGCCGGGAGAAGAAGTCCAGCACCGAGTAGTACGGGCCATCGGCCTCGATATCGAACGGCATCTCGAAGTAGTAAGGCTTTTGCGCCACCGGCTTCGCGGTCAGCGAACGGATCGCAACACCTGAACTCACGGCCGAGCGCTGCACCATCAAAATGAACTGGTCGGTCTGCTTTTCTTCCGGAACGATCGTTTGTAGCGTTGCCAACTGTTTCTGCAGCGCATCCATTTCGGTCTGCAATTCGGCGCGCCGCTGCTTGTAGACCCGCAGGTTGTCAACTTCGGTCTGCAATGGTTTCAGCTCGGCCTGCGCGGTCTCGAGCTGGCCGCGAACGTTCGCCAGCGGCAAACCCGGAATGTAGAAACCCGCCAAAACCAAGACGACGGCCAGCCCGACAAACAACAGGGCTTGCAGCGGCCACGGCCAATCGCGGAAGCTGGTTGCCATCGGCTAGCTCCTTCCCTTGGCCGCGGGCGGCGGAGGCTGCTCGGCTCCGGCGGGCTGGGCCTTCGCCGGACCGGCTGGCGGCGCGATCACCACCGACATCGAGAAACCGTATGTTTCCACCGATGGACGGAGATCGTCTTCCTTGGCGCCCTTGATTTCGACTTTGTCGAAGTAGCCGCTTCGCTTTAGTTCCGTGATGAAGTTGGCCACTGCATTGATCGAACCCGCTTCGCCCTGGATGTCCAGCGAATCGCCGTTACGGGTAATGGACGTCAGCCAGAGCGAATCCACGCGGACCACCGTATTGGCTACCATCTGGAGCAGGTCCTGCGCGCCGCTGCGGTTCCGCTGCAGCGTCTCAATCACGTTGATGCGCTGCTGCAGCACGCCCTTTTCGCTCTCAAACCTCTCCACATCCTGCTTGATCTGTTGCAGACTTGCCTTCTCGGCCTGCAAATCCCTGATTCGTCCCTGCGTGTACTCCAGCTGCTTCTTTTGCGAGAAGTACACCACCGTCAGAATGACTGCCGCGACGGCGATGGCCCCGACAAAGAGCAGTATCTGAAGCGTCGCCTCCAGCGGCACCGCTTGCTTGGCCGCCTTCGGACGGGCCTGGCCCAGTAGGTTGATTCGGATCATGGCGTGTCAAAACTCCTGAGCGCCAGACCCATGGCGATGGCCAGGCGCGGCGCCAACTCGCGAAGCTGATTCTCATCGTGGCGCGCGGGATTGATGGCGACCTTACGAAACGGATAAAGCTCCTCGACCGGCATCGCGAACTCTTCCTTCAGCAGATCGAGAAGGCCCGGCACCCTCGCCGTTCCTCCCGCCACCACGATTCGCCGGATGTTTTCGCCGCTGGCCGTGGCGCGGAAGAAATCGAACGTCTTCTGGATCTCGAGGATCAGAATGTCGGAAACCGACCGCAGGATCGCTGCGCGCTGTTCTTCGCTCACCCCTGCGTGCGTCCCGCCCATCTTGAGCTTCTCGGCGTCCTCGAAGCTCAGGTCGAGTTCCTTCTGTAAGGCATCGGTGTACTGGTTGCCGCCCACCGAAACGTCGCGCGTGAAAAGCGGCGTCCAGCCGCGGATGATGTTGATGTTCATTACGCTCGCGCCGATGTTCAGCAGCGCCACCACCTGCGACGGGTCCGGTTCGTAGTTCACCTCGTAGGCGTTCTGAAGCGCGAAGGCGTCAATGTCCACGACCACGGGTGTCTTCCCCGCCTGCGCCAGCACGTTCGTGTGATTCAGAATCTTGTCCTTCTTGACCGCCACCAACAGTACGTCCATCTGGTTCTCGGTCGCTTCCAGGAGCTGGTAGCTCAGGTTTACGTCCGCGATGTCGAACGGGATATGCTGGCTCGCTTCCGCTTGAATCCGGTCGAACAGCTCTTCTTCGGTCATCAGCGGCATGCTCACGCGCTTGACGATTACCGAATGGCCCGAAACGGACGTGGCCACGTCCTTCGTCTTGATTTTCTGGCCTTCGAAGATGGAAATGATTTTCTCGGCTACGGATGGGGCGTCCATGATGGCGCCGTCCACGACGGTATCCTGCGCCAGCGGTTCGAGCCCGAAACTTACCAGCTCGTATCCGTCTTTCGCCTTCCTCAGCTCGACTGCTTTCACCGAACTCGAGCCGATGTCCAAGCCGATTAACGATTTCGCTTTCCCCAGATTGAACATCGTGCGGCCCTCACTCCTCAGTTCGCCCCGTTTTGCCAGAGCGAATCCCGCATCGCTTCTCGCGCGCTTTTCCCCGGAATGCCCTTCGCGCCTTTGTTTCGGTTTCGCCCCAGGCCCTGCGGGCTCGCCACACCCTTTTGAGAGCACCACGAGTACTAAGAGACCCGGTACGCTCCGTGAACCGTTTATCACATCTAGCGCCGCAGACTGTCAACCGCCATGTTGCGGATATGTGCTTCTGGTAAAACACTGTCCTTTGGGCCGGACGCGCCTGGGGCGCGGTGCGCCGCGGTATGGGCTGGCATGGGTTCCGTGCGGGGATAGCCTGAAGGGGCCTGGGGGCGGAATAATCCTACCGATCGAGCTTCAACTGTGACCAAAGGGCGTCAACGCGTTTCTTGGTCGTCTCATCCATCTTGATTTCGTCGGGCCAGCGGCCGGTGTAACCCTCTTCCGGCCACTTCCGGGTGGCATCGACTCCCATCTTCGATCCGAAATCCTGCCGCCGTGCAGCGTGGTCGAGCGTGTCCACCGGACCCAACACGAATTGAATGTCGCGCTCGGGATCGACCGCGCACAGCGCTTTCCACACCACCTCGCGCGAGTCCTGCACGTTGACGTCGTGATCGACAATCACGATCACTTTCGTGAACATCGCCTGGCCCAGCGACCAGATCGCGTTCATCGTCTTTCGCGCGTGTCCCGGGTAGCTCTTGCGAATCGACACGATCATGAGGTTCTGGAAAATTCCTTCGGCCGGCATCGCCACGTCCACGATCTCGGGATGCTGCATCTTCATCACCGGCAGAAACATGCGCTCGATCGCGTGGCCGATGAAATAGTCTTCCTGAGGCGGCGGCCCCACGATCGTCGTCAGATACAGAGGTTCCTTCCGGTGCGTAATGCAGTTCACGTGGAAGACGGGATACTGCCCTTCGAGCGAATAAAACCCGGTGTGGTCGCCAAAGGGTCCCTCCGTCCGCATCTCCCCCAGATCGACGTAACCCTCGAGCACGATCTCGGCGTTCGCCGGAACTTCGAGATCGACCGTTTTGCAAGCCACCAGTTCGACTGGTTCGCGCCGAAGGAAACCGGAGAACAGGAATTCGTCCATGTCCGGCGGCACGGGCAGGATTCCGGCCAGGCACGTTGCGGGATCGGCGCCGATCGCCACGGCCACCTCGAGTTTCCCTTCCCTGTTCTTCGATCGCGCGCTGCGAAAATGCTCGGCGCCGTGCTTCTGCGTCTGCCAGTGCATGCCCGCTGTGTGTGCATCGAACACCTGCATGCGATAGCACCCCACGTTGCGCTTGCCGGTTTCGGGATTCTTCGTGATAACCATCGGCCAGGTGATGTAACGCCCGCCGTCCTGCGGCCAGCACTGCAGGACCGGAAAATAGAGCAGCGAAAACCCCTCGGTTCGCACCACTTCCTGGCACTCACCGTTGCGCACGGTTTTCGGAAACACGTTGCCAAGCTCGGCCAGCTTGGGAAGCATCTTCAGTTTATCGAGAAGTCCCTGCGGCGACTGCATGTCGAGAATCGAGGAGATTCGCCCGGCGATCTCGTCGAGCGAATCGACCTCCAGTGCGAGGTTCATCCGGCGCTCGCTCCCCACCAGGTTCGTCACCGCCGGGATCCGCGAGCCTTTCGGATGCTCGAACAGAAGCGCCGGCCCTCCCCGCTTTCACGGTCCGGTCCGTGATTTCCGTGATTTCGAGCACCGGGTCGACCTCGGCGGAAACCCGCTTCAGTTCGCCTTCCTTTTCCAGCTTGCGCAAGAAATCCCGCAAGTCCCGATACGCCACTTCCCCTCCTTTGGGGTCACCGTCCCGAGCCGCTCACTCTAACACGGCTTTCCGCCGGTAGCCTCCGAAGACGGCCGCATCAACTGAGCGGCGGCGAAGACCAGAAACCAATTGCAGGGGTCGTGCGTCTTTAGATACGAGAGGCTACGCGTGCGCCTGTAAAAGGATGAGAGCTTAGGCATAGACCGCCAGATCGTGACCACCAACCCCGAAGGCAGAGGTAAATGTCGCTAAGAGAATCCTATCAACAGCACAAGAGGCTGTATGTGATCGGTGCGGTCGTTCTGATCGTCGTCATCGCGGCCTGGCTTTATATGCGCAGCCGCTCGAACGATCCGAAGTTCACCACGGCCAAGATCACGCGCGGTAATGTAACCGCAACCGTGCAGGCCACCGGCACGATCAATGCCTTGACGACGGTTCCCGTCGGCTCCTACGTTTCCGGCACGGTTCAATATATCTTTGCCGACTACAACACGCGCGTTCACAACGGCCAGGTCCTCGCGCAGCTCGATCCCGCTATTTACGAGGCGCAGGTCACCCAGGCGCGCGGCAACCTCGAAAATGCCCAGGGGAACTTGGTCACTTTGGCGGCCAATGTCCAGGTGGACGAGGCCGCCCTCGCCAAGACCCAGGCCAACGTCAAATATCAGGCGGCCACAGCCAAGCGTTCGCAGGATTTATTCACCGCCGGAATCGTTTCCGCCGATTCCAATGACTTGACGCAATCCACGCTCGGTCAGGCGCAAGCGGACGTGCAATCCGCGCAGGCCGCACTCGACCAGGCCAAAGCCACGCTCACTCAAGCCAGGTCGCAAGTCGTCGCGATGGAAGGCGGCCTGAAGTCCGCTGAAACGAGTTTGAAGTACACCACGATCATTTCGCCGATCGACGGCACCGTCGTCGCCCGCAACGTCGACGTCGGCCAATCCGTTGCCGCCGCCCTCCAGGCGCCCCAGGTTTTCACCGTTGCGCAGGACTTGACCCGCATGCAGGTCTACGCCGCCACGGACGAATCGGACACCGGCAACATCAAAGTCGGCGCTCCGGTGACGTTTCAAGTCGACGCCTTCCCGACCGAGCTTTTCCACGGTCGGGTCAGCACCGTGCGTCTGAATCCCACGACGGTCCAGAACGTGGTCACCTACAACACGGTGATCGACTTCAGCAATCCCGACGAAAAGCTGCTCCCTGGAGAAACGGCCTACGTCACGATCCCGACCGGCCGCGCCCAGAATGTGCTCCAGATTCCGAACCCGGCGCTTACGTTCAGGCCGGCGATGCCGGCGAAGGACCTCCAAGTGCTGTACAAGCAATACAATATTTCGCGTGAAGCTTCGGCGACTCACCTCGGCGGATGGCAGGTCGTCTGGAAACTTAGCCCCGACAAAAAGGACGTGGTGCCTGTTGCGGTTCAAGTCGGGATCACCGACTACAACAACACCCAACTCCTGAGCGGCACTCTCCAGGAAGGAGACGTGCTGGTGATTGCCGAGCAAGTGAAGGGCACCACGGGCGCCACGCGACCTCCGGGCTTTGGCAATGGACCCGGGCCGCCGCGCTGATCGGATTGAATCGGAACGAGCGGATGCATTACGAGGTGCAACAATGAATCCGAGAGAAGTGATTCGCGTGGCCCTGCGGGCGCTGGCGCGAAACAAACTGCGGACGATCCTGACGATGCTCGGTATCATCATCGGCGTTGGCGCCGTGATCTGCACGGTCGCGATCGGGCAGGGCGCCACGGCCCAGGTTCAGCAGCAGATTCAGGCGCTCGGCGACAACATCATCATGGTCTTTTCCGGCAGCGTAAACACCGGCGGCGTGCGCATGGGCAACGGCGCGACCAAGACCCTCACCGCCGACGATGCCGAAGCCATCCTAGCGCACGTTCCCAACGTTGTGGCCATGTCTCCGATCGTCCAGGCCTCCGTGCAGGTTGTAAACGGCAACCAGAACTGGCTCACGCGGGCCACCGGCGCGTCCCAGAACTTCACTTCCATTCGCAACTGGCCGGTATCTTCGGGCAGCACGTTTTCGCAGCGCGACGTGGACATGGCCGCGAACGTCTGCCTGGTCGGCAACACCGTAGCGGAACAACTCTTTGGGGATCAGGACCCGGTGGGACAGATGATCCGGGTGCAAAACCTTCCTTTCCGGATTATGGGAGTGTTGCAGGCCAAGGGACAGTCGAGCAACGGGCAGGATCAGGACGACACGATGATCATTCCCTACACGACGGTGCAGAAGAAAATCTCGGGGATCAGTTGGGTGCAGGTCATCATGGTTTCCACCACTTCCCAGGACGCCATGGGTCAAGTCCAGAACAGCATCTCCGCCCTCCTGCGCCAGCGCCACCATCTGCGCCCCGGCGAAGACGACGACTTCATCGTTCGCAGCCCCACCGAAATGGCCCAGGCCGCGGTCGCGACCTCCCTGGTAATGACCATTCTGCTGGGCAGCATCGCATCGATTTCGCTGCTGGTCGGCGGGATCGGCATCATGAACATCATGCTGGTCTCCGTCACCGAACGGACGCGCGAGATCGGCATTCGCATGGCCGTCGGCGCAACCGAGGAAAACGTGCAGGCGCAATTCCTCAGCGAGGCCATCGTGCTGAGCTCGATAGGCGGCCTGGCGGGAATCGCGCTCGGCATGGTGGCGTCCGCCGTCATATCGGACGTGCTGCACTGGACCACCAAGGTCTCGTTGCTTTCCGTGCTCGTAGCCGTGGTTTTCTCCGCCGGCGTTGGCATTGTGTTCGGCTACTATCCGGCGCGCAGGGCGGCCCGGCTCGATCCGATTGAGGCGCTCCGATATGAATGACGCCTGTCTCCAGAACAGTTTCGGCCGCGGGACCGTATACCGGACGCTGGCCGTTATCCTTCTCGCCGGCCTTTCGCTCGCGGCAGTTGCATACGCCCAAGGGCCAACGGCCGGGACCTCCCTCGACGCCCGGCGCGGCTGCGTATGCCCATGCCCACGGCACAAGCCCGGCCGTTCCACCGGCTGCCAGTGGCGTCGCTCCCCTGGGCAGGAAAACATCCGCTGGCGAAACATTTTATATCGTTGCCTCACTCGACCAGTCGAAATCCCAACTCCTGCTGAAGCTACCGAGCGAGGTCACCATGCTGATGGGCGTCACCGCCACGACGCAGATTCAGGACGAAAATGGCGCGCCGCTCAAGCTTTCCGATTTGCGCGCGGGTGACACCGTCTGGGTCAATTCGTCCGGCAGCGCTGCCGCACCCACCGCCGTCCACATTCGCAAGGGCCAGATGACCAGCGCCGATCTTCACCGCTACTATCTCGATTATCCGGAAATCAAGTGACGCCTTGGCGTCATCCCGAACCCGGCCGCGCCGTCCGCGGACGCGTGTGAGGGATCTGCTTTTGCCGTCGCGCAGCCCTTTCTTGCGCGCGCCGAAACCCGGTGCTATTCTGCAAAAAGATTCGGCCGTGAGCGGGCGTCGTACAATGGCAGTATAGAAGCTTCCCAAGCTTCGGACGTGGGTTCGATTCCCATCGCCCGCTCCAGATTCAGGTTTCTTGCCGGCGAACGTGCCGACGAGCGGGCTGCGGCGTCAGGCGATCGCCAGCGGAATCGCTTTTTTCCACTTGCCCTGGGACTTGAGGATCAGCTCGACGACTTCGCGGATGGCGCCTTCGCCGCCGCGCGCGACGGTGACGTAGTGCGCGGCGCGCTTGACCTCGAACATGGCGTCAGCGACGGCCACCGCGAGTCCCGCGCGTTCGAGCAAGGGCAGATCGGGGAGGTCGTCGCCGACGTAGGCGACTTCGTCATCGGTGACTCCCGCGCGTGTGAGAATTGCTTTGTAGGCTTCGAGCTTTTTCGGCTGGCCCTGAATCACAAACTCCATCGAGGCCTCGCGCGCGCGCCGAGCCGTCGCGGTCGAGTCGCGTCCCGTGATCAGGCCGGTGCGAATTCCCATGATGCTCGCGAGCTTGATTCCGGCGCCGTCGTGCGCGTTGAAGACTTTCATCTCGGCGACGCTGCCGTCGGGAAATGATTGCAGGCAAACGACGCGCGGCGTCATCGTGCCGTCCACGTCCATCAGCAGGACGCGGATCTTCCGGGCGCGACGCATCACTTTCGCCGGGAATTTGAGTTCGCGAATTGTCATATTCCACTCACCGAAGAGAGATCCTTCGGTCGCGTTGCTCCCTCAGGATGACGATCCTCATCGGGTCGTCAAAATAATTGAAGGGTCCAAAGGTCGTGGATGTGGACGACGCCTTCGAGGCGCCCCGCGGCATCGACCACCAGCACGGAGGTAATCTTTTTCTCCTCCATCACGCGCAGCGCGGCCGCGGCAAGCTCCGTGCGCGGCAGCGTGACCGGATTCTTCGTCATGCAATCCGCCGCCGCGAGATCGAGCACATTCTCCTTGCGCTGCTGCATCACGCGACGAAGATCGCCGTCCGTGATGATGCCGAGCAGCCGTCCGTCGCGCTCGGTCACGGCGGCCATGCCGAGGCCCTTGCGGCTCATTTCGTAAATGACGTCCGGCATCTTCGCCGTCGGCAGGACGCGCGGCGCATCCTCGCCCGAATGCATCAGCGCTTCGACGCGGCGCAGCTTTTTCCCCAGGCCTCCGCGAGGATGCAGCGCGGCGAAGTCGTCCTGCTGGAAGCCCCGGCGTTCGAGCAGCGCGATGGCCAGCGCGTCGCCCATCGCGAGAGCCGCGGCAGTCGAGGCGGTCGGCGCGAGATTCAGCGAGCAGGCCTCTTCCTTCACCGCGATGTCGAGCACGATGTCGCTTGCCGCGGCGAGCGATCGAGCGCGGGTGCGCCGTCAGCGCGATCACCGGGACGGCCAGGCGCTTCGCCGCCTCGCTCAACTCGATCAGCTCTTCGGTTTCGCCGCTCGCGGAGATCGCCACCAGCACGTCGCCCGCCGTCAGCATTCCGAGATCGCCGTGGAGCGCTTCGGCCGCGTGCAGAAAAAACGACGGCGTGCCGGTGCTCGAAAACGTTGCCGCGACTTTGCGCCCGATCAGTCCCGACTTGCCGAGGCCGGTGACGACCGCGCGCCCTTTGCAGCCGTGGATCAGCTCGACGGCTTTTTCGAATCGCGCGTCGAGACGATCGATCAGGCCGGCGATCGCTTCGGCCTCGATTCGCAGGACGCGCTTCGCGGTCTCGAGCGCCGATTTCGCGGGGCTGGCGGATTTCATCGCCCTCTCCGCGCGCGACGTTCGCCCTTCCGCGGAGCGGCAACGCGCCGTGGCTCCTCGCGTCGAGACGGCGGCGGACCCGACTCGCGAGCCAGCGCGGCCATGGGAAGCACTCTCTCGAGCAGCGGGCGGAGTTGATCGAGCGGCAACGCGTTCGTGCCGTCGGAGAGCGCCTGCGCGGGATTGTCGTGAACCTCGAGAAAAATTCCGTCCACGCCGACGGCCGCGCCCGCGCGCGCCAGCGGCTCGATGAATTCCGGCTGGCCGCCGCTCGACTTCCCCGCCCCGCCGGGCAACTGCACCGAATGCGTCACGTCGAAGACCACCGGATAGCCGAGCTTGCGCATGATCGGAAACGAGCGCATGTCCACCACGAGATTCTGATAGCCGAACGATGTGCCGCGCTCGGTGAGGATGATTTTTTCGTTGCCCGGTGCCGGCCACTTTTTCCGCGGCGTTGGCGATGTCCCACGGCGAAAGAAACTGGCCCTTCTTGATGTTGACCACGCGGCCGGAGCGCCCGGCGGCGACGAGCAGGTCGGTCTGGCGCGAAAGAAACGCCGGAATCTGGAGGACGTCGCAGACCTCGGCGGCCGGAGCGACGTGCGAGACCTCGTGAACGTCGGTCAGGATCGGCAGGCCGGTGCGCTTCTTGATGTGCGCCAGGATGCGAAGGCCCTCCGCCAGGCCCGGGCCGCGGTAGGACGACACCGACGAGCGGTTGGCCTTGTCGTAGGACGCCTTGAAGATCAGCGGCACGCCGAGCTGGGACGCAGCGGCGGCAAGGAGCTCGGCCATCATGGTCGCGTGCGCCTCGCTTTCGATCACGCACGGTCCCGCGATCAGGACCAGCGGCGCGCTCCCGCCGATGGTGATCTTGCCGATTTCGAAGCTGCGAGATGGGTCCATTCCTGAATTGTGTCCTTCGCTCGTTGCGCGATCACGGGCAACTTCCTCGGGTCTGAAGACCCGAGCTACATTCTTCCGAGGCAACAGCGTATTCGGCTTCGCGCCTCTTTTCAACGTGGAATTCCGCGCGGTGCCGCGATGCGAGACTCTCTCAAAATTGTGACGATTAGAAGGTGTCGCGATTATTTGTTTCCAATGGCTTACGACCGTTTTTGTTCGACACATGTGACGATTAACAAACGCGAACGGAGATGGCGAAGAAGGTAAGAGGAAGTGGAAGAAGCAGAGGAGGTGAAGGAGGCAGAGGAGGTAGAGGAAGTGAGGACAGACGAAGGCGGTCGTATCGTGCGTCGGCTTCGTTGCCCGCCGTGTGCGCCGTTCGTGCTGTCGAAAATCATCACACTCGAACGTAGCACGCGCGAAGGCGCTTCGAATTGCCCTGTAGGACAAAACTAGTACAGGCCAAAAGACAGTTCTAGAACCCACCTGCCGTCGCGACTTCGAGGTAGAATAGGTCTATGACCCGAAAAGCAGATGAACTCCTGAAGAAAGCTCTGACGCTCCCCGCCCCGGAGCGCGCTGAACTAGCGGGTTCGCTGATCGAGAGCCTCGACCACTCAAAGGATAAGTCGGTTCGGGCCGCCTGGGATACGGAAATTGCCCGGCGCATGGAGGAGCTCGATTCCGGAAAGGTTAAGCCTATTCCGATTGAGCAGGCCCGGCGGCGGCTCTCTTCAGCGATCGAATGACGGTCCGCCAGATCTCTTTACACCCGGCAGCGCTTGAGGAGGCCGAAGCCGCGGCGCGCTGGTATCGGGAGCGAAGTCCTCGAGCTGCAGTAAGATTCATCGAAGAAATCAATCAAGTGTTAGATAGAATTCTCGCGGCGCCGCAACGCTGGCCGCGTGGTCCCCATGGCACCCGCAAGGCGAAGCTTCCGTGTTTTCCGTTCATGGTGGTCTACCGCGAATCGGAGAGCGCCGTGCAAATCTTGGCTGTCGCACATGGCCGACGGCGTCCCGGCTATTGGAGAACCAGGGCGTGATCTAAGGGGCGTGCCAGATGAGTGTAGACCCGGGCAAGAATGTGGTCGAGAGCGCGGACATTACCGCGATCACGCAACTGATCCTGCGCGAGCGGGAGAGCCGCGACACGGGGCGTTGGGAGACGATGCGCGGATGCTTCTGGCCGGACTCGCTGGTGCGGGTGAGCTGGTTTCGCGGCAACGGCCCGGATTTCGTCACCGGGTCGATCGACATGGCCAATCGCGGCGTGCGCGCGAAGCACCGGCTGGGGCCGGTCCTGGTGCGGCTCGCGGGCGACCGCGCGGTGGCGAGCCTGCACGGGATCATCGACCTGCCGGTAAGACTGAAGGGCATCGACGCGACGCTCTCCACTCATTCGCGCTTCCTCTATCGCGCCGAGCGACGCGACGCCAGGACTGGGGACTGTTTGGCTTCGACGCCATCTACATGCGAGATGAACTCACACCCTCCATCCCCGGACAGTTGATTTCGATCGACCCCGCCGAGGTAAAGGATTTCCGGCCTTCGTACCGCTTGCTGCTCTACTACCTGAAGAGCCAGGGCTATGCCGTCGATACCACCCTCGCCGGCGAGGACAAACCCGAGACCGTCGAGGCCCTGAACCGGGAGCTATTCGGCTGGGCGGGACTGAAGGTCCCGGTGTAGCGGCCCGGCCTGCGAGCCTTTTCCTCAGAGCACCGATGGGGTAGATAATGGACGGCCATCGGGAGCAAAGGAATATGCGTTTCCGCTATCGTTCGTTGCTTGGCACTCTCGCACTCCTTTTGTCGCCCCTGCCTTTTCAGGCGCAGCAAAACAAATCCGCGGGCTCGGACATTCCGCCAGAATTCAATGCGCCGAAATCCAACTACGACTACATCAAGCGCGTCGAAATGATTCCGATGCGCGATGGTGTGAAACTTTACACCGTCATCGTGATCCCAAAGACGGCGACGCACGCGCCGATCCTGCTGACTCGCACGCCGTACGACGCCAAGAATCGGGCCACGCGCACGGAATCGCCGCACATGCTCGATGAGCTGCCTCAGGGCGACGATGTATTCGTGCAGGCCGGATACATTCGGGTGTTTCAGGACGTCCGCGGCAAATACGGCTCGGAGGGCGATTATCTGATGACCCCTCCGCCGATCGGCCCGCTGAATAGCAGCGGAATCGACGACACCACGGACGCGTACGATACGATCGATTGGCTGGTCAAGAACGTGCCGCAATCGAACGGCAAGGTCGGGATGCTTGGATCTTCGTATGAAGGCTTCACCGTGGTGATGGCTCTTCTAAATCCGCATCCGGCGCTGAAAGTGGCCGCTCCGGAAAGCCCGATGGTGGACGGCTGGATGGGCGACGATTGGTTCCACTACGGCGCGTTTCGCGAACCCAATCTCGACTACTTTACGCAGCAGACGACGGCGCACGGTGAGGCTAAGCGCATGCCGCGCGAAGGATACGACGATTACACCAATTTTCTGAGGAAAGGATCCGCGGGCGATTTTGCGCGCTCCGAGGGATTGGACCAACTTCCCTTCTGGCGCAAGATGGAGGAGCATCCCGCGTACGACGCTTTCTGGCAGGGGCAAGCGCTGGACAAACTGATCGCCACGCGGCCGTTGACGGTGCCCGTCCTTTGGGAGCAGGGGATCTGGGACCAGGAAGACATGTGGGGAGCGATTCACAGCTATGAAGCCCTGGAACCGAAAGACACGAACAACGACAAGAACTTTCTGCTGATGGGCCCGTGGCGGCACAGCCAGGCAAATTACATGGGCTACTCGCTCGGTTCGCTGCTCTGGGACGGAAATACGACGCTGCAATTTCGGCGGGACGTCCTTTTGCCGTTTTTCAACCAGTATCTTCTCGACGGCGCGCCGAAAGCGGACACGCCGCCCGTGTTCATCTACAACACGGGCGAGAACCACTGGGACCGGTACAAATCCTGGCCGCTGAGCTGCGAGCAGGGTTGTCCGAGCAAGCCCCGGCCGCTCTACCTGGCGGAGAACGGCGGCCTGGCATTCGAGGCCCCGGGCGCCGCTGCAGCGAAATACGACGAATACGTCTCCGATCCGTCGAAGCCGGTTCCCTACAGGCCGCGTCCGGTGAATGCCGAGGACGTCGAGGCCTGGAGAACCTGGCTTGTGGATGACCAGCGCTTCGTCGACGGCCGCCCTGATGTACTGACCTACGTCAGCACGCCGCTCGCTGCGCCGCTGCATCTTGGCGGGGCGCCGGAGGTGAATCTCTACGCCTCCACGAGCGGCAGCGATAGCGACTGGGTGGTCAAGCTGATCGACGTGTACCCGGATAGCGTGCCGTCGCAGCCGGCGATGGGCGGCTATGAACTCGCGATCGCGCTCGATATTTTTCGCGGGCGCTATCGCAGCAGCTTCGAACATCCCGAGGCAATCACGCCCGACAAGCCTCTGCTCTACCACTTTGCCCTGCCCACCGTGAACCACGTCTTCCTGCCGGGGCATCGCATCATGGTGCAAGTGCAATCCACGCTGTTTCCTCTGTACGACCGCAACCCGCAGACCTTCGTGCCGAACATTTTCGACGCGCGGCCGTCGGACTACCAGAAGGCGACCCAGCGCGTCTGGCATGACCCCGGTGAGGCGAGTTTTATCAACCTGCCCGTGGCGCCCTAGCCGCGGTGGGCCTCTCTGTAGGCTCTGTCCCGCCAAAAGCGAAAATAAGGCGAAATACGCGGAAATCTGTGGTACTATGAAAATACAGGGAAGACTCTAGGCCCATGCGGGAAACTTTTCCGTATGATGGAGCATCGGATAGTGTGATGGCCAAAGAACCCACAACTCGCAATCGTAACGGAACAGGGCGGTTAGTGCCAACACGTCCCACAGGCGTGGAGTACCGCGTGAAGTATGGCATCCACATCGTGGATACCGGCAACCAGCACGGCCGCGGCGTCCGCCCCACTCGATGGGCGAAGTGCTCCGTGCGTCCAGCCGGCACAGGCCGGATTCCGCAGGGGGATTATTTCCTCCACGCGGACGAGGGCGGAGTCTTCCAACTGAAGTGCACCGGCAGCGTCTGGCAGTACCTCGCCGCGGCGTAAGCGGACCGGTTTCCCCAGAACAGAGAAAACTAATCGGCGGAGGCTGAGTCCGCGCGCGGCGCGCGCGCGTCCGCTGCGCGCATTTCGGCGGCGCGCGGCTCGCTCGCGGCAACGTGCGCCTTCGACTGCGCGTCGGCGTGGCCGAGGCGCGCGCGGCGATTTTCGAGGCTGGCATGCACGAACGCCGCGAAGAGCGGATGCGGCGCGAGCGGCTTGGATTTGAACTCGGGGTGGAACTGGCAGCCGACGAACCAGGGGTGGTCCGGAACCTCGATGATCTCCACGTAAACGCCGTCCGGCGTCCGGCCGGTGATGCGGAAGCCGGCGGACGTGAGCGTCTCTTCGTATTCGCAATTGAATTCGTAGCGGTGGCGGTGGCGTTCGGAGATTTCCGTGGCGCCGTAGGCTTTCGCGGCGAACGAGCCGGGCTCGAGCTTGCAGGGCCAGGCGCCGAGGCGCATCGTGCCGCCCATCTCGTCCACGCCGAGCAGCTCGCGCAGTTTGTAGATCACGCGATTGGGCGTGGAGGGATCGAACTCGGTGCTGTCGGCGCGCTCGAGGTTCGAAACCTGGCGCGCGTATTCGATCGTTGCGCACTGCATGCCGAGGCAGATGCCGAAGAACGGAATTTTCTTCTCGCGCGCGTAGGTAATCGCGTGGACCATTCCGGCGATGCCGCGCTTGCCGAAGCCGCCGGGAACGAGGATGCCGTCCATGTGGCGCAACAGGCGTTCGGCGGTTGCGGCGGAGTCGACGTCTTCGGCTTCGATCCATTCGATGACCACGCGCTGGTGGCTGGCGAGGCCGCCGTGGACCAGGGCTTCGCGGAGGCTCTTGTAGGCGTCCTCGAGCTGCACGTATTTGCCGACCACGCCGATGCGAACTTCGCCCTGCGGGTGCTCGAGGGTCTCGAGCATCGCGAGCCAGCGGCTGAGGTCGCGGGGCGGCGCTTCCAGACGCAGCAGGCGGAGAATCTGTTCGTCGAGGCCTTCCGCGGCGAGCGTCATCGGGACTTCGTAGATATTGGCGACGTCTGGAGCGGAAATCACGCAGGACTCGGCGACGTTGCAGAACAGCGCGATCTTGGATTTCAGGTCCGCGCCCAACAGGCGGTCGCTGCGGCAGATCAAAACGTCCGGCTGAATTCCGATGCTCAGCAACTCCTTAACGCTGTGCTGCGTCGGCTTGGTTTTCAGCTCGCCGGCGGTGGCGATGAAAGGCACCAGCGTGAGATGCGCGAAAACCACGTTCTCCGCGCCGAGTTCGAGGCGCATCTGGCGGATGGCTTCCATGAACGGCAGCGATTCGATGTCGCCCACCGTGCCGCCGATCTCCACGATCACCACGTCCGCGCCGTCGGCGACTTTGCGGAACGCGGCTTTGATTTCATCGGTGACGTGGGGGATCACCTGTACGGTCTGGCCGAGGTAATCGCCGCGGCGCTCCTTCGCGATGATCGATTCGTAGATGCGGCCGGTGGTCCAGTTATGGTCGCGCGTGAGATGAGCGGAGGTGAAGCGCTCGTAGTGGCCGAGGTCCAGATCGGTTTCCGCGCCGTCGTCGGTGACGAACACTTCGCCGTGCTGATAGGGCGACATCGTGCCGGGATCGACGTTCAAATAGGGATCGCACTTCTGGAGGGTGACGCGAAGGCCGCGGCTCTCGAGCAAACAACCCATCGAAGCCGCCGCTACGCCTTTTCCGAGAGAAGAAACCACGCCGCCCGTAACAAATATGTACTTCGGGCCGGTCGGCAAGGCGCTCCAAATCCTCCGCGAGAGTGGGCGTACGACGCATTATGTAGGGAAAGAGCGCGCGTGTCAAATCGCGATTTACTTCGGCCGAAATGTGCGAGAAGCAAATGCGCCCGCTCGCAGCGATCGCCCGCGGTCACTTTGCGGGCGCGACGGGCGTGGCCGGCGTTGCCGGAATCGACGGAGGCGCCGGGACCGTGAGTGATCCGCCGACGTCCGCGGCCAATTGCGAAAGAGCCGCGTCGAGCGTGAGTCTGCCTTCCAGGCGCGGTTGCCAATCCTTTACAAGCATGCTGCGGGTACCCTTCCAATCTTCGTCTGTCACCCAGAGCTGAAAGCGGTCGGCGTAAGGCGTGTAATCCGGGTACAACTGCTTCACCAAAAAGCCGGACGTGAAGAACAGAATCGCCTCGGCCACGCCCGGAGGAGGGCTTTTCTTCTGCGCGGCAAAACCTCGAATGACGATCCCGCTGACGGTGTCCATCAACGCGACGGACGCGGCGTGAAAGAGAACTTCGAGCGCGGCGATATCCTGATTGCCGCCGTCAATGCTGGACACGGTGACTCGCGAGGGATGCAGCGTCGTGTAGGAGCCCGCGAAATTCGCGTACGCGACCACATCGACCCGCAACGGATGATCCGGCCAAGCCGTTTCAAAGGCCATGGCAATCTGTTGTGAAAGCGTGGCGCCGTTCTTGTCCACGAGAGGCATCACTGCCTTGATCCACGTCTGATTCGCGACGTCGTGAAGCTGCCACCAATGGGCGCGATAGATGGGCGCCACATCGTCAAGCACGGCGACCAAGCCCGGGTCGAGAGTCCCGCGCGCCACGGTCGTCGCGCCTTCGAGATCCTCCAGACGATTCTTGAGCATGACCATGTCCTCGTCCGAGAAAAGGTCGTGCCGGAGCATGTTCTTCCGGTAGTACGCCAGCGCATCCGACCAGGTTTTCTCTTCGTCTTCCGAGAGGCCGGCGGTCTGGCTCGCGTCCGTGGCTAATTCGGCTTCGTGGGGAGTCCCGCGCGGGCCCGCCGTCGCGATGGCGGCTTGCTCGTAGAGAAAATGGTGGAGGTTGATCCAAAAGCCGCTATGAAATTCGAAGAACCGGTCCGCTGAGGTGACGGATGCCGAATCCTGCGCGCTCGCCCGGCGAGTGCTTCGAGCGCCATCGCCGGCAGCACAAAACGGAGGCGACGCGAGCAGGAACCCGGCCACGAAGACAGCGACGGCGGATATCTTCACCGTGTTTCTCCAAGCGCGGGCTAAGAAGCGTTTGCCCGCAGCAATTTTTCCACGCGCTCGATATCCGCGGGCACATCCACGCTGATCGCATCGTATTCCGTCTCGACGATCCGGATGCGATAACCGTTTTCCAGCCAGCGAAGCTGTTCCAGTTGCTCGAGGCGTTCCAGGTCGCCGGGCGGCAGCGTGGGAAACTCGATGAGCGCATCGCGGCGAAACGCGTACAGGCCGATGTGCTTCCAGTGGCGCGCGGCGACCGGTCCCTCCCGATCGCGCACCCAGGGAATGGGCGCCCGCGAAAAATAGAGTGCGTTGCCGTCGAAATCGCGCACGACTTTGGTGATGTTCGGGTCCATGATGTCATTCGCTTGCGTAATCGCCACGCAGGGCCCGGCGATCTGCACCGAGTCGTCTTCGAGCAATGCCGCGACGAGCGCGTCGATGGTGCCGGGATCGATCAGCGGCTCATCGCCCTGCACGTTCAAGTAGATTTCCGCTTCGCGGTGCAACGCGACCTCGGCCACGCGGTCCGTGCCGGTGCGATGGTCGGCGCGCGTCAGCATCGCTTCGCCGCCGAATGCCTCCACCGCATTCTTGATGCTCGCTTCGTCCGTGGCCACCACCACTCCCGAGAGGAGTTGGGCCTGCCGCACACGCTCGACGACGTGCTGAATCATGGGCCGGCCGGCGATCGGCGCCAGCGGCTTCCCCGGAAAACGCGACGACGCGTGACGTGCGGGAATCACCGCTAGCACGTTCGGTTTGCGCGATGTTGGATGCGCCATCGGGTTCTGCGGCCTTCGTCGCTGCCGACAAATGATACTAACACGGAGCGGCGCAGACCCCCGGCGCGGCGTCGTCGCGGCCGGTGCACGTCACGCTCGCAAGAATCTTTGGATTGCACCGCTTCGGGACCACTTCGCACCAACAAGCCATCAGCCAAACGGATGACGTAGTTTCCGTGATGATCCGCGAGCGGGACGAAAAAGACCCCTGAATTGTCTGAGAAGAACTGAAAAAGACTTACGACAACGGGCATTTTCGCCCGCGCGAGTCAATGTCCACCCGCTTCCATCCGATGAACCGCAACAAGGAATGTGTCGACTGCAACCGGCAGGACTACAGCGGATATGGGAAAGAAAAGTCCTTCGAGTATGGCTTGGCGATTGACAAAAAGTACGGACCGGGCGCGGCGGTTCTCCAGAAATTGTACGCTTAAAGAAACACCCTCACCAAACCAATGCTCCGCATCTTCGCCCGATTCTGGGCAAAGCTGAGATATCGGTTCAATTTAGAAGCCAAAGCCGCCACGAACGAACTGAACGCGGGTCTCTCGGCGCTGCGCGGGATTCATCGCCCCGTAGGCGTTGATGATTTCCTGCGCAAGGGCCGTCTGCGACGCTTCGCCGAGCTCGGAAAGCAGGCGATGACACAGAAAGCGCATGTCCGTACGGCACCCACGGAGCGATTCCAGCAGGTTGGTCAGAAACCCGGGCATTAACCTCCAAAGTATAGTGCGAACACCACAACGGTCGATGAACGTGCTGTGAATGGCTGCGCAAGATGCTGATCGGAAACAATCCCCCAGCCTGCTCTTGCTTTGGACGCGGCTGGTGGTAGAATCGCGGCGTAGAGGCGTTTGGGGGTACTTTGAAATACCACGCCACGCCGCCGGATTCGGAACGCGTATTCGCGGCGGTTTGCTTGGCGTTCGGTCTGCTGCTGTTCTCCGCTTTCGTTTCGCCCGCGAGCGCGCAAGTTGCTCCTGCCGGTCCTGAAAATCCCGCACCGCAAAAGATACAAAAGGGCCAGCCGATCCGGTCGGAAACCGAAATGACCCTGGTGGGCGCGTCGGTTACCGATCCTCTCGGGCGTCTGGTCACCGGGCTCGAACGCGAGAACTTTCGCGTGTTCGAGGACGGCGTCGAGCAGGAAGTCGTCCAGTTTTCGAGCGAGGACGTTCCCGTGTCGATCGGCGTCATCTTCGACATGAGCGGCAGCATGACCGACAAGATCGATAAGTCGCGTCAGGCCGCCGTCCAGTTTTTCCGCACCGCGAATCCCCAGGACGAATTCTTTCTCGTGAATTTCAACGACCGCGCGCAACTCATCAGCCCCTTTACCGCCAGCGTCGACGACTTGCAGAACCGCCTGATGTACACGGCCGCGCACGGTTTGACGGCGCTATACGACGGCGTTTATCTCGGCCTCAGCCAGATGCGAGGAGCACACAACACAAAGAAAGCTTTGCTCATCCTATCCGACGGAGGCGATAATCATAGTAGGTACACGGATGGCGAAATCCGCAAGTTCGTTCGCGAAGCGGATGTTCAGATTTATGCCATCGGGCTGTTCGAACCCGGCGGCGGGCCGACCCCGGAGGAGCGGGCGGGTCCTTCTCTTCTGGAGGATCTGACCGAGATGACCGGCGGCCGGGTGTTCGCGGTGCAGAACCTGAACGAGTTGCCGGACATCGCGACAAAAATCAGCATGGAGCTTCGCAATCAGTATGTTTTGGGATACAGACCAAGCGACCGGGCACACGATGGCAAGTGGCGCAAGATCAAGGTCAAGCTCAACCCGCCCAAGGGTCTACCTCCCCTCAGTGTATCCGCCAAAAGCGGCTACTTCGCGCCGGGCCATTAAGAGCGCCCTTTTTCTCCTGGCCCTGTTTTTCTCGGTACTCGTCTGTACTGCGCCATCCTTACGCGCGCAGAACCCGATTCCTCCCATCGCACCCCCTGCTGTCCCTCCTCCGCCGGGACAGCAGACTCCCCAGGGCGCCCGGCTCAAGACCAGCGTCGATTTAGTCGTGCTGCACGTGACGGTCACCGACTCGCGGGGAGAATTTGTCCCGGACATGAAGAAGGGCGAGTTTCAGGTGTCTGAGGACAAAATCCCCCAGGACGTCTCGCTGTTCTCGCGCGACGATGTTCCCGTAACGATGGGTCTGGTGATCGACAATAGCGGCAGCATGCGCGAAAAACGCGCGCAGGTGAGCGCGGCTGCCATGTCGTTCGTGAAGACCAGCAACCCTCAGGACGAGGCCTTCGTCGTCAACTTCAACGACGAGTATTACCTCGATACGGACGGCGACTTCACCAACGACCAGAAGAACCTCGAAGACGCGCTGTCGCGGATCGACACCCGCGGCAGCACCGCGCTCTACGACGCCGTGATCGGCTCGCTGGCGCACCTGAAGAAAGGCCACAAGGACAAGAGGGTGCTCCTGCTGGTTACCGACGGCGACGACGACGCCAGCCGCAAAACCTTCGAGGACGCGATCAAGGCGGCAGAAGAGTCCAATGCCACAATCTATGCGATCGGCGTGTACAGCGAAGACGATCTAAAGCATGACAAGAGAATGGTGCGCCGGTCCCAGAAAATTCTCACGCAACTCGCCGAGGCCACCGGCGGACTGGCCTATTTCCCGGAGAACCTCGAGGACGTGACTCCGATCTGCGAAAAGGTCGCGCACGAAATCCGCAATCAGTACACGCTGGGATACTACCCGACGAATACGGCCAAGGACGGCACGTTCCGCTCTGTCCAGGTCCGTGCCTTTCCGCCGGCCGGACGCGGGAAGGTTCTGGTCCGCACGCGCACCGGATACTACGCTCCCAAAGCCACCGCTGCCGCCGACTAGCGCTGCTCCAAGTAGTCGCTCCGACTTTGTTGCGCACCTAAGGTCGATTTGCCCCTCTCGCCGCACCGGCGTATACTTTTTTGTTTAGCCACATGCCGACGGAACACACTGAGAACGCTCTGCCCGCCCCGCGCGACGCCGCGGCGCACTCGCCATCGACCCCCGCGGTCGGGGATGACGGCGCGGAGGAGATCCGCGTCCGCGGCGCGCGCGTCCACAACCTCAAGAACATCGACTTCACCATCCCGCACAACGCCATCACGGTCGTGACGGGAGTCTCCGGGTCGGGCAAGTCGAGCCTCGCGTTCGACACTCTCTACGCCGAGGGCCAGCGCCGCTATATCGAGTCGCTCTCGGCCTACGCGCGCCAATTCCTCGAGCGCATCGAAAAGCCCGACGTGGACGAAATCACCGGCATCGCCCCGGCGATTTCCATCCGGCAGAAGAATTCCACGCGCAATCCGCGCTCCACTGTCGCGACGGCCACCGAAATCTACGACTATTTGCGGCTGCTCTACGCCCGCGCCGGCCGCACCTTCTGCCTGCGCTGCGGCGAAGAAGTCCGCAAGGACACGCTCGATGAAATCGCCGGGCGCGTGCTCGCGCTGCCCGAAGGCCGGCGCTTCTATGTTTTGTACGAACTCCGGATCAGCCCCGACGCGCCGGCGGGCCCTCGCGCGGCAGCATCGCGGAAGGCAGTCCGGCCGAGCCCGGACGCGATTCGGGAGTCGCTGACGAGCCTGCGCAAGCGCGGCTTCAATCGTCTCTATCAATCGGGGCGAGTCTTCGAGTTCTCTTCTCCGGAGGAACTGCTCGACGTCGATTTCGCGCAGCCGGTCTACGTTCTCGTCGATCGGCTCGCGCTCTCGCCCGAAATCCGCTCGCGGCTGATGGACTCGATCGAGATCTGCTACCGCGAGGGCCGCGGCGAAGCGATTCTGGAATTCGTCGCGGACGATGCCGCTGCTTCCGCGCCCGCGGGTGACGCGCCTGAGCGGCTCATCTTCAACGAGCGCTTCGAATGCAAGAAGTGCGGCGCGACGTATCAGGAGCCCGAGCCGCGCCTTTTCTCCTTCAACAATCCCTATGGCGCCTGCCCGCGCTGCCAGGGCTTCGGCAACACGATTGATTTCGATCCCGACCGCGTGGTGCCCGACCAGGGAAAGTCCCTCGCCGATGGAGCGATCGAGCCCTGGACGAAACCGCGCTACCGCCAACTGGCGATGGAGATGCGCAAGTACGCCCGCGCGAAAGGCATTCCCGTCGACGTCCCCTTTCGCGAACTCACCGCCGCGCAGCGCGACGCCATTCTCGACGGCGACCGCAAAGAGGATTATCCGGGCGTCAAGGGTTTCTTCGGCTGGCTCGAACGCAAGAAGTACAAGCTGCACGTGCGCGTCTTCCTGAGCCGCTATCGAGGCTACGCCACGTGCCCCGATTGCAAGGGAACGCGCCTGCGCGCCGAGGCCCGCGCCGTGAAAATCGCCGGACGCTCGATCACCGAAGTCTGCCAGATGACGGTGAAGGAGGCCCGGCCGTTTTTCGACGGCTTGCAACTCACCCCCATGGAAATGGTGATCGCCGAAAAAATACTCGAGGAGATTCAGCAGCGCCTGCGCTTTCTCGACGAAGTCGGGCTCGACTATCTCAGTCTCGACCGGCTCACCTCGACGCTTTCCGGCGGCGAGGCGCAGCGCATCCAGCTCGCCACCTCGCTCGGCTCGCATCTCGTCGGCGCGCTCTACGTGCTCGACGAGCCCTCGATCGGCCTGCACCCGCGCGACACCAACCGGCTGATCGACATTTTGAAAGGGCTGCGCGATCTGGGCAACACGCTGCTCGTGGTGGAGCACGATCCCGAGACGATCCTCGCCGCCGACAACATTCTCGACCTCGGCCCCGGCGCGGGCGAGCACGGCGGCAACCTGATCTTCGCCGGATCGCGCGAGGCTCTGCTGGCCGACCCGCACTCGCTGACGGCGCGCTACCTGCGCGGCGATCTGCGCATCGCGGTGCCTCCGCGGCGCCGCAAGCCGCAGGGCAAATTCCTGAAGATTCTCGGCGCGCGCAGCCACAACTTGCGCGGCGTCGACCTCGCGATCCCGCTCGGGATGCTCGTGGCGGTCACGGGCGTTTCCGGCTCGGGCAAATCGACGCTGGTCTACGACGTGCTCTATAAGGCGCTCACGGCGAAGCGCACCGGCGGAAAATGGCGCGAGTTCTGCGATCGCCTCGAAGGCGACGCGGCGCTTGCGGCGATCGAAATGGTCGATCAGTCGCCCATCGGACGAACGCCGCGATCGAATCCCGCCACGTATCTCAAGGCCTTCGATCCGATCCGCGAAGTCTTCGCCGCGACGCCGGAAGCCAAGAAGCGCGGCTTCACCGCCGGGCATTTCTCGTTCAATATTCCCGGCGGGCGCTGCGAGGCCTGCCAGGGCGACGGCACCGTCACCGTCGAGATGCGCTTCCTCGCCGATGTCGAGCTCGTCTGCGAGGAATGCCGCGGCACGCGCTACAAGAGCAGCGTGCTCGAGGTGCGCTACAAGGGCAAAAATATTCACGACGTGCTGCAAATGACCGTGCGCGAGGCCCTCGCATTCTTCGCCGCGACTCCCAAGGTGACCTCGCGGCTGCGCGTGCTCGAAGAGGTCGGGCTCAGCTATCTGCGCCTCGGCCAATCCGGCACCACGCTTTCCGGCGGCGAGGCGCAACGCCTGAAACTCGCGGCGCATCTCACGCGGCAGGACAACACCGGCATTCTGTATATCTTCGACGAGCCGACCACCGGCCTGCACTTCGACGATATCCAGAAGCTGCTGACCGCGTTCCGGAAGCTGCTCGACGGCGGAGCTTCGGTGCTCATCATCGAGCACAATCTCGACGTGATCAAATCGGCCGACTGGGTGATCGATCTCGGCCCCGAAGGCGGCGACGCCGGCGGGCGCGTGGTCGCCACGGGAACTCCCGAACAGGTGGCGCGGAATTCGCAGTCGCACACCGGGAAATTCCTGGCGCGCGTGCTGGGGTCCCGCAACGGCGGCTATGAAGTTCCTGCGCAGGCAAAGATCCAAGAGCCGCACGACGACCATTCGCCGGCGGTCTGAGGCGCGAAAACGCGTGAGCGGCATGAAGCGGAATACATCCCTTTCGAGACCGCTGGTGTCCTGGGCGCTGTGCTTTCTGCTCGGCGCTCTTCATGGAACTTTCGCGCAAGCCACCCAGGCTCCGAGAAAACACTCTCCAGCCGATGCCGCTGCTCAGGCCCTGAACCGCCTTCTCGCCGACGCGCAGGATGCCGTCGGCCGCGAGGACTACGAGGCCGCCGCGCAGGATTACCGCGATTACCTGGCTAAGAAGCCAGACGACGCGGCCGTGCACTTCAATCTCGGCTACGCTTACACCGCGCTGCACCGACCCTCCGACGCGAAAACCGAATACGAGAAGGCCATCTCGCTCGACCCGAAGATGGGCCCCGCGTATCTGAATCTCGGCGTCACCTTGCTCGCGAGCGACCCCGCGGCGGCCGTCGAACCGCTGCAAAAGGCCGCCGATCTCATGCCCGATCAGGCGCGGCCGAGATTTCTGCTGGGCGCGGCGCTCGATCGCAGTGGGAAGCTGCCGGCGGCCATCGAGCAATACCAGGCTGCGGCAGAAACTCGACGGCAAGAACTTCGACATCCGCTTTGCGCTTGGACGCGCGCTGCTGCTCGCCGGCCGCGCGAGCGACGCGGAGCCCGAGCTCCGCGCGGCCCTGGCGCTGCAGCCCGACGGCCCCGATGCCGCGACGGCGCACTTCGAACTCGCGCACAGTCTGGTCGCGCAGAAGAAGCTCGAGCCGGCCGCCGCCGAGCTCGCCGCCTATCTTCAAGCCCAGCCCAAGGACACCGCCGCGCGCCTCGATCGCGCCTCCCTGCTCGTCGATCTCGCCAAATACGACGACGCTCTCGCCGAACTCGACCGCGCGGCCGCGGACGGACCCGAAAGTCTTCGCGCGCTCAAGCTGCGTTCACAGTCTTACTACCAACTAAAACGCTACGACGACCTCGTGCCCGTGTTGCAGAAAGCGGCGGCCCTCGCCCCGCGCGATCCGGATATTCCCGCGCAGCTTGGTCACGTCTACCTCGCCAAAAAGGACTATGCTGATGCGGTGCACCCGCTCGTCGCCGCGCACAACCTCGATCCGGCTGCCAGCGACATCCTGAGCGACCTCGTCGAGGCGGAATACGGCAGCGGCAACTACGCGGCGACGCTTCAGGCGCTGGACCTGCTCTCCCAGCGCAAGGATCTGCCCGTGGGAAGCTGGTTCATTCGCGGAGCCTGTTACGATAAACTGGGTGAACTGGCCCAGGCGCTCGACGCGTACCAGAGGTTTCTCCAATTGAACAAGGACGAAAACAGCGACCTGTATTTCATCTCCACCTCCCGCGTGCGCCTCATCAAGCGCGAGCTGGAAGAAAAGAAAAGGTAGCGGCTTGCGTGCGAGGCGAGGAGCGTGGGCCCTCTTGCTGATGGCCGCGCTCTTTCTTGGCCCGGCGTTGGCGGACGAAGCGACTGCGGCGCTTCGCTCGCGCTTCGACGCGGAATCCGATCCGGTTCGTAAGGCGAAACTGATGCCGAAACTCGGAGAAGCGGAATTCCACGACATCCGGAAAGATGTCGACGAGGGCCGCCTCCCCGATGCGGTCGCTCTGCTCAAACAGTATCGCGATGAAGCGCAACTGTGCGCGAACGGCCTCGATGCGGCGAAAATCGACGGCGAGAAACATTCGTCGGGCTTCAAGGAATTGCAGATTTCCCTGCGGGAGTCGCTGCGGCGCCTGAACGAGATAACCCGGGGCCTTTCGGCGGACGAACAGGCTCCTTTTCTCGAGCTCCGCGAGGACCTCGACGAGATCAACCGGCGCATGATTCAGAAGCTTTTCCCGCATGAGCCGGCCCCGGCCGCACAGCCGGAGAAGGACAGTCACTAGTGCCGATGCGACCTACGATCGTCTTCATCGCTCTGGCGGCTTCGATCCTCGCGAGCCTTGGCGCGCCGCGCCGGGCCGCCGCCGCTCCCCAGCAGAAGGATTACCTCAGCGAGGAAGAAGCCGACAAAATCCGCGACGCCGATACGCCCTCGCAGCGCATCAAGCTCTACGTCGCCTTTGCCGAGGACAAACTGAAGAAATTCGACTACGAGCTCAATCGCAAGACGCCCGAGCGCCGCCGCGACGAAATCCTCAACGGCCTGCTCAATGGCTACGCCGGCTGCGTCGACGATGGCGCCGACCAGATCGACGTCGCGGCGGAAAAGCAGATGGACATTCGCGACGCGTTGAAGCTGATGTTGACCAAGGACAAGGAATTCCTCGCGGCGCTTGAAAAATACGATAAGGATGGACCCGAGCTCGATACCTATCGCGACACGCTCGAAGACGCGATCCAGGGCACCAAAGACGCTCTCTCCGACGCCGAGGACGCCCAAAAGGAAATGCTCCCTGCACCCGTGCGGAGAAAACAGTGAAGCGCGCGCGCAATGCCACCGTGCCCGGCGGCGAGCGGCTTTTCCACCGCATCTATACGCGGCTCGGATGCGAAGGCCGACCCCCGCACTTTGTCGTCGAATATCATCCCTATACGGACCTGACGCACACGATCCGTTTGCGCGAGGATACGGCGCACGTCCGGCTGTCGGACGTGTTGCAACAGGCGCCGCGCGTCGTGCTGGAAGCGGCGGCGGCGATTCTGCTCGGGCGTCTCTATCGCCGGCGCCCGCCGGAAGAACTCCTCGAAATGTACCGCCAGTTTTCCTACGCGCGCTCGACGCGCCGCCGACTCTTGACGCTGCGCCAACGCCGCGCGCGGAGGCTGGAGCATCGTCCCGCGGGGGTTCACCACGATCTCGCTCCCCTCTTCGACCGCCTGAACCGCCGTTATTTTGACAGCGCTCTGCCGCGCCCGCGCCTCGGTTGGAGCGCGCGCGCCTGGCGTACCCAGCTCGGCTGCTTCGATCCCGCGCTCAACCAGATCGTCATCAACCGGCAGCTCGATCGCCGGACCGTTCCCGAATACGTCGTGGCGTACGTCCTCTACCACGAGATGCTCCACCAGAAGCACCCCATTCGCTTCGCGCGCTGCCGCCGCGAATCGCACTCCACGGAGTTTCGCAGCGAAGAGAAGCGCTTCGCCGACTATCACCGAGCGATGAAATTCCTCAAACGCTTCCCCGCGGATTGATCCAAAAGCGCGAGCAGGGAGTACGAACGGGTGAGCGCCGGCTCTTACGACTCTGCCTTAAAGGGATTCACCACGGTTACGCCCAACTGGTCGAAGTCCCGCTGATTCCTTGTCGCCACTACGAGCCCGTGGACGCGAGCCGTGGCCGCAATCATAACGTCTTCAATGAGGCGATCGGGCCGCCCTTCCATCAGGCGCCCCCATTCGCGAAAGCATGCCCCGTCCATGGGAATCACCTGATACGAGCCGGACAGTCGGTCGAGCCAGAGTTCGATCTCCTGCGCCTTTGCAGGGTCTTGGACGCGAACGCGCTCGACGCCAGCCTGCAATTCGCCCAACGTAACCGCCGAAAGAAACAACTGTTCGTCCTGCAGTCGTGTCAACCATGCGGTGACGCCGCCGTGAGGCTTGGGTTTCCTCACCTCGGACACGATGTTGGTGTCGAGGAGATATCTCTTCACTTCAATTCCACGGGCTTACGCCTTCTGAAGCGGCGTCGCTCCGAAGTCAGATTCTTAAACCGCGGCTCGGGAGCCAGCAGAATTTCCTTGATCCCGGGTCGTGCCGCGCTTTGCAACCTGCGCCATTCCTCAATCGGAACAAGAACGGCCTCTTCGATGCCCCGGCGCGTAACCACCTGCGGACCTTTCCGGAGTGTCGTGTCCAGAAACTTGCTGAATCGTGCTTTCGCGTCTTGCAGTTGCCAGGAACTCATTCGGGCCTCCCGCTGCATCTCATCATATGACTAGTCATATGACTAGTCAAATGAATGGTTACTTCGAGAGTTTGTCGATCTTCTTTTGGATTTTGGCCGCGTCGGGGGCCTTGGGAAAGGCTTTCAGGTATTCTCGGTAGCACTTGGCGGCGCCGAGTTTGTCGCCTTTCTTTTCGTACGCCTCGGCAAGCAGCAAGCGCGGCTCTCCCCAGGTAGGCTTCAACTGAATGGCCTCCTGTAGCCGGGGAACGGCCGCATCGGGGTCGCCCTTGCGCAAGTAGAACGATGCCACGTCCACGTCGTCCGCCGCCGAAGCCGTGTCGCTCCGGGCCTTGGCGGCCGCTGCGTCGGGCGCTTGTGCCGGGCCCTGCGGCCGCGACGAGGACTCGGACGGCTTCGGCTGGTCTTGCGCCGGCCACGCAGGCGTCGCGAGCAGCAGGCTCAGGAGCAGGAATCGGCAGATCGTTTGCGCCATGACGCTCTCTCTCACCTTAGACTGCGTTTGCTAGAATAGAAGTTGTCCGTTCCGGCGCGCTTTGCGGCCGCAACGGATGTCCCGCATATTGTATCGCGCCGAAAATGGAACTCCGCGAAAAAGTCGCCAACCTGCCCGCCCAGCCCGGCGTCTACCTGTTTCAGGACGCGGCCGGAAAGATTCTCTACGTCGGCAAGGCGCTCTCGCTGCGCAGCCGCGTGCGCTCGTACTTCCTCGAGTCGAGCTGGCAGGACGCCAAGACCGGGTCGCTCGTCCGCGAAATCGCCGACCTCGAATACATCGTCGTCGACAACGAAAAAGAAGCCCTCGCGCTCGAAAACAACCTCATCAAGCAGCACAAGCCCAAATTCAACATCCTGTTGCGCGACGACAAGACCTATCCCTACATTCGCTACACCGCTTTCGAAAAGTTTCCGCGCGTGTACGTCACGCGGCGCCTGACCAAGGACGGCTCGACCTACTTCGGGCCGTACTTTCCGGCGAGCCTCGCGTACCGGCTGGTTCACCTCATCCACAAACATTTTCTCGTCCCGTCGTGCACGGTGGACCTCGACCGGCGCCACCCCCGGCCCTGCCTCCAGTATTACATTCATCGCTGCCTCGGCCCCTGCGCCGCACTGGTCACCGACGAACGCTACGCCGAAGCCGCGCGCGATGTTCGCCTGTTTCTCGAAGGGCGTCGAAACGATCTCTCGCGCAGCCTCAAGGAGCGCATGGGCCGCGCGTCGGAGGACCAGCGCTACGAAGAGGCTGCCGGCTACCGCGATCTCCTGCGCACGCTGGCGGAAATGGAGGAGCGCCAGAAGATCGCCGCCGCCGAAGGAGACGACACCGACGTGCTCGCCTGGTACGCCGAGCCGCCGCAAGTGGCCGTCAACCTTTTTCATCTGCGCGGCGGCCGCGTGGTGGACCGGCGCGACTTCTACTGGGAAGACCTCGAGAAGTTCGATCCCGCGGAATTCCTGCCGTCCCTGCTCAAGCAGCTCTATCTCGATTCGGCCTATCTGCCCCGCTACATCCACGTACCCGTGGATTTTGAGGAGCGTCCGCTGCTCGAAGAGGTGTTGACCGAAGCGGCGGGCCATCGCGTCGAAATCCTCAATCCGCAGCGCGGGCAGAAGCACGCGTTTCTCGAACTCGTCGAGAAGAACGCCGCGCATTCGTTCACGCTGCGCTTTCGCGTGTTGAAGCCGACCTCGAAGGCCATCGCGGAGGCGCTCGAATCCGCGCTCGGTCTCCCCGAACCGCCGAAGCGCATCGAGTGCTTCGACATTTCGCACATTCAGGGGTCCGATACCGTCGCCTCGATGGTCGTGTGGGAAGACGGGCGGATGAAGAAATCCGATTACCGCAAATTCATCGTTCGCGGCGACGCCATGGCCGAAGGCCCGGAGAAGTCCGCGGGCATTCTTCGCGACGACTTTGCCAGCATGCGCGAAACCGTGGAGCGCCGCTACCGCCGCCTGCGCGACGAAAACAAGCCCATGCCGAGCCTGATCCTGATCGACGGCGGCATCGGCCAGTTGCACGCGGCCGCGCAGGCGCTCGAAAAGCTGGAAATCATCAACCAGCCGATGGCCAGCATCGCGAAGAAGGAAGAAATCCTCTACGTGCTCGGACGCGAGGACGACCCTGTCATCCTCGATCGTCACTCGCCCGTGCTGCACCTGATCCAGCAGATTCGCGATGAAACGCACCGCTTCGCCGTCACCTTTCACCGCCAGCGCCGCTCGAGCGGCCGCCTGCGCACGGCGCTCGTCGAGATTCCGGGCGTGGGCGACCGCACGGCGCAAAAGCTCCTGCGCCGCTTCGGCAGCGTGGCGCGCCTGCGACAACTGAGCGTCGAGGAACTTGCGGGCGAGCTCCCGCGACGCCAGGCGCAGCGCGTCTTCGACGCCTTGCGCGACGAAAAAACGCCGGCACCCTGAGCGGCGCCTCCCGCAGTAGGCTTGCCGTACTGTGAAGGCTATGCTACTGTCCAAGTTGGAGGTGCAACATGGCTGACAACGTTGGCTCGAAAGTCAGTTTCTTCCTGGTTGGACTCGGCATTGGCGCACTCATAGGCATTCTTTTTGCGCCCAAATCGGGCGAAGAAACGCGCGAATACCTCTCGTCGAGGGCGGACGAGGGCAAGGAGTACGCGCAGAAGAAGGCGCGGGAGCTCCGCGAACGCGCCGAGGATTTGATCGAACGCAGCAAGGAGATCATGGCCCGCCAGAAAGATGCCCTCTCCAACGCGGTCGATGCGGGCAAGGAAACGTACAAGCGGGAAACCAAAGCGTCTTAATCGGCCGCGGGGAGCGCCATGTCCGGCTGGCTCGAAGCCTTTATCGTGATCGCCACGATCGCCATCGTGATCCAGATGGCGATTCTGCTCGCCATGTTTCTCCAGATCCGCGTGGCCATCCGCGAGTTCACGCGGATCGCAGGCGCAGCTTCAGGCCAGGATTGATCCCATCCTTCTCCGAACGAACCGCATTCTCGAAGATTCCGAAGACCGCATCCGAAGCATCATGGGCGACGCCGCGGAAATCACGCGAACGGCCCGCAGCCAGGCGCAGAAAGTGGACCGCGTCTTCACCGACGCGGTCGAGCGGCTGCGCATCCAGGTGGTTCGCGCCGACCACATCCTCACCGGCACGCTCGAAGTGATCGAAAACGCGGGATCGACCATCCGCGGCACCGTCTGGGGACCGATCCAGCAGGCCACCGCCGTCCTGCGAGGCATCAAGGCCGGGCTCGAATTTTTCCGCACCGGCAAGCGCCCGCAACCCGACACCACGCCGCAAGACGAAGAACTCTTCATCTGAAGCGAACCCGCGATTCGCTCCGTCGCACGCCGCAACTTCTCTCTTCATTTGCTTTTACTTCGCGATCCAACCGCCGCCGAGGACTTGCTCGCCGCAATAGAACACGGCGGCTTGCCCGGGCGTGATGGCGCGCTGCGGCTCGAGGAAGGAAACGCGAGCGGTGGTCGCGTCGAGCGGAGCGATTTCCGCCGCGGCGGGCTCGTGGCGATTGCGGATGCGCACGGTTGCGCGGACGGGCCGATCGGGTGTTGTGAACGGAATCCAGTTGACCTCGCGAACTTCGCAGGTGAGGGCGCGGAGTTCGGAATCGTCGCCGAGAATCAGGCGATTGTTTTCGCGGTCCAGCGCGACGACGTAGAGGGGACGGCCGGCGGTAATGCCGAGGCCCTTGCGCTGGCCAACGGTGTACTGATGCAGGCCGGTGTGGCGGCCGAGAACTTCGCCGGAAGTGGAAACAATCTCTCCCGCGTCCTCCGAGTAGCGCGGTTCCCTGCTCCTGCAAATAGCTTTCGATGAAGCGGACGTAGCCGCCGGTCGGAACGAAACAGATTTCCTGGCTCTCCGGCTTTTCGGCCACGGGCACGGCGAGGCGGCGCGCGATCTCGCGCACTTCCTGCTTCGTCAGCTCGCCCAGCGGAAAGTCCGTGCGCGCAAGTTGTTCCTGCGTGAGGCCGAAAAGAAAATACGACTGGTCCTTGCTCGCGTCGACCGCGCGGAGCAGTTCGTAGCGGCCGGTTGTGCGATTGTGGCGCACGCGGGCGTAATGGCCGGTGGCGATGCGCTCGGCGCCGATCTGCCGCGCGGTGACGAGAAGCTGATCGAACTTCACGTGATTGTTGCAGAGCGTGCACGGAATCGGCGTGCGGCCCGCGAGATAGTCGTCCACGAACGGGCGGACGACGGTCTGCTCGAATTCGCGCTCGAAGTTGACCACGTAATACGGAATGCCGAGATGTTCGGCGACGCGGCGCGCGTCGTAGACATCGTCGAGCGAGCAGCAGCGGTGCTGTTTCGGACCGTCGCCCTGAAGTTCGGGGAGGCGGCGCTGGTTCCAGAGCTGCATCGTGAGGCCGACGATCGGCTCGCCGCGCTCGCGCAGAATGGCGGCGACCGTCGAGCTGTCAACACCTCCCGACATTGCAACGGCAGTTGTCGTCGAAGCGGGGGCGAGAGTGTCGCGAACGGGATCGAGTTGGGCGATGGGCGTCATCGGATCAGCGCGCGGAGGCGGCGGCCTCGGGATGCGGAGCGTTGGGCGAAATCGCGCGAATGCGCTCGACGACGCCGGGAATGATTTCAATGGCGCGGTCGATTTCGGCGGCGGTGGTGGGGCGGCCGAGACTGAAACGCAGGCTCGCGCGCGCTTCGTCGCGCGAAAGGCCGCTGGCGGTGAGGACGTGCGAAGGCTCCGTCGATCCGGAAGAGCACGCCGCGCCGGTGGAACACTCGACGCCCTGAAGGTCGAGCGCGATCAGCAGCGCCTCGCCGCCCGCGCCCGCGAACCCAAGATTCGACGTGTTCGGGACGCGATGCTTGCGGTCGCCATTCGCGCGCACCGAGGGAATTCTTTGCAGGAGCGCGGATTCCAGACGGTCGCGAAGCACGCCGATGCGCGCCGAATCCTCCGGCAGCAGCTTGCGGGCGAGTTCGGCGGCCTTGCCGATACCCACGATGCCGGGAACGTTTTCCGTGCCGGGGCGTCGGTCGCGCTCGGCATGCCCGCCATAAAAGCGCGGCGCGAGCGCGGTGCCGGTGCGAACGTAGAGCGCGCCGACTCCCTTGGGACCGTAAAACTTGTGCGCGGAAATCGAGAGCAGATCGACGCCGAGGCGATTCACGTCGAGCGGGACCTTGCCCGCGGACTGCACCGCGTCGCAATGGAAGCGGACGCCGGCTTCACGCGCGATGCGCGCGATTTCCTCGATGGGCTGGATCGTGCCGAGCTCGTTGTTCGCGTGCATCACGGTGATGAGCACGGTTTCGGGGCGCAGCGCGCGGCGAATTTCTTCCGGATCGACCACGCCCTGCGATTCCGGGCCGCGTCCCACGCCGACGAAAGTGACGTCGATGCCCTGCCGCTCGAGTTCTTCGCAGCTATGCAGAACGGCGTGATGGTCGATGGCCGTGGTGATGACGTGCTTGCGCGGCTTGGTCGATGAGGCGACGGCGCCGCCCACTGAACCAAATATCGCCAGGTTGTCCGCTTCCGTGCCGCCGCTGGTGAAGACGATTTCGGCCGGCTTTGCGCCGATCAGCGCGGCGACGGATTCGCGCGCGGCATCGACGGCGGCGCGGGCGCGCTGCCCCGCGGAATGGACCGAGCCGGCGTTGCCGAAATTCTCGCCGAGGAACGGCAGCATGGCGTCGCGGACGGCAGGGTCCACGGGAGTCGTCGCGTTGTAATCAAGATAGACGGGCATGTTGGCGGCTCGGTAGATTCAGAATAGCGGCTGCGGCGGAGCGGGTCAAGCAAGCAGGCCGATAGCGGCGGCCGACAATCGCGGTTTGCTTGGGTGCCGAAAAATTCTCGATTAGAATGGCAGCCGCTCCTTTCTTTTCAATGAGTTAGGCTAGATTCTAATTCTCATAGTTTGCGATTAGAATTTCGCCGCCTTGCCCGCGCATGGCCACGCATCGGCGGTCTCCCAAGCCATTCGGCCTGCTCTTCCCTTCCCGCGAATTGTGGACTTCTCTCATTTTGTTGCCAGAATCAGGCTAGCAAGATGCGGGCGAATTGCAAGCCCGAGGTTATGTGGAGTTTTGGAAATGCTGCCCACCCTTCGCAAGGGCCGCGAAGGATGGGGCACCCGGAAAAACAGAGGCCTAACAGAAAGAGCCGGCAAGATGCCGGGCGGTAGGAGGGCGGGCGCGACGCGCCCTTCGCGGCTACTCGGGCCGAGGCAGCGCGCCCACAACCAAGGGACCGCAGGTTCTCGCGTTAGCTGGCGTGGTGAGGGTGCCGGTGCCCGTGATGATGGTGACGATGATGATGGGCTGCGCTCGCGGAACCCGCGAACATCGAAATTGCCACCAGGCCCAACAGCAGCGCGAAAAGCTTGGAACGCCAAGAAGTCATAGCCATTCTCCTGCGTACGTTTCCGAGGAAACGCACTTGATGAAATTATGGTAGCACTCGTACGTGAACAAGATGCCCGGCCGCGATGAAGCGTTGCTCAAGCGGCACCCCCGCGCGTGTGTCAAATGCCCTAGCCTTCTCAATTGAATAGTGATTGAATGCACGGCGGCGGCGGGCGGGCACGTGTGGCAAGAAGACTGGCAAAAGCAGATCCCTCACCCCCATCCGCCAAGGACGCGGCTGGGTTCGGGATGACAACGCAAGAACGTGACGGAACAGGGGGAATGGGAATGACAACGAGTCGAAATTGGCGCGGCGGTGGGCGAGGTGCGCGATGGCCGCGGCGGCGGTGCTCGCCGTCACGATGGCCGCAGCGACGGCGCGCGCGCAGGAGTTCAACAGCCGAAACGTGGCGACGTTCACGGCGGCGCAGGCGGCCGCGGGCAAGGACGCGTACGCGAAGAGCTGCGCCGCGTGCCACGGGCAGAACCTGAACGGGAACGCGCTTGCGAGCGCGCTGCGCGGCGCAACGTTCAGCCAGAACTGGGGCGGGAAGACGGCCGAGGCGCTCTTCACCTACATCAACACGAAGATGCCGCCGGACAAGCCGGGGAGCCTGGGCGAGCAGGCGGACGCGCAGATCGTCGCGTACCTGCTGCAGGCGAACGGCACGCAGCCGAGCGACAAGGAATTGCCCACGGACACCAAAGCGCTCGCGTCGATGACGATTCCGCGCGGCGCGACGGCGCGGTCCGCGCCGATGATGCCGCTTTCTCCGCTCGTGCCGCCGATTCCGGTGGTGACGCTGCCGAACCCGCTCGCACAATTCACGACCGTGACCGACGCGATGCTCGATAATCCGCCGCCGACCGACTGGCTGATCTGGCGTCGCACCTACGACGATCACGGCTTCAGCCCGCTGAAGCAGATCGACAAGAAGAACGTGGGCGAGCTGCGCGTGAAGTGGGCGTGGTCGCTGCCGCCGGGGCCGAACGAGGCGACGCCGCTCGAGCACGACGGCGTGCTTTTCGTCGACAGCTACGGCGACCGCGTGCAGGCGCTCAACGCGGTGACGGGCGACCTGCTGTGGCAATACTCGCGGCAACTGCCGAGCGACGCGCGCACAGCGGTGAAGCGGAACATCGCGATCTACAAGGACATGGTGTTGATGCCGACGTCGGACGATCACCTCGTGGCGCTCGACGCGAAAACCGGCGCGGTGATCTGGGACACGCCTGTGGCCGACTACAAAAAGGCCTACCAGGTTACGGGCGGGCCGCTCATCGCAAAAGGCAAAGTGATGCAGGGGATCGCCGGACAGTCGCCGGGCGGAAATTTTATCGTGGCGCTCGACGTTGCGACCGGAAAAGAAGCGTGGCGGTTCAACACGATCGCGCAGCCGGGCGAGCCGGGCGACAGTTGGAACGGCTTGCCGGCCGAAAAACGCAACGGCGCGTCCGTGTGGACAGCGGGAAGCTTCGACCCGGAATCGGGGCTCGCGTATTTCGGCGTCGGGCAGACGTACGACACGGGGCCCGTGCTGCATCGCGTTCCGGGGCAGTCGAACGACGGGCTGTTCACGGATTCGACGCTGGCGTTCGATCCGGACACCGGCAAGCTGGTCTGGTATTTCCAGCACGTGCACAACGATCAGTGGGATCTCGATTGGGCGTTCGAGCAGCAGTTGATCCATCTGCCGGTCAACGGCGCGGATCAGAAACTCGTGGTGACGTCCGGCAAGATGGGAATCTACGAGGGCATGGACGCGGCCAGCGGCAAGTATATTTTTTCGCACGATCTGGGAATACAGAATGTGGTGGCGTCGATCGATCCAAAAACGGGCGAGAAGACCATCAATCCGGACGTGATCGTGGGCGACGGCAAGCCGCACACGATCTGCCCGCATCCGGGCGGCGGGCGAAGCTGGATCGCGACTTCGTACAACGCGGCGACCAAGATCATGTACGTGCCGATGGTCGAGTCGTGCATGGACCTGATTCCCGCGCCGCCGGGGAACCGCGGAAACCTGACGTCGGGCGTGAACTGGTTCATCCGGCCGCGGCCGGATACCGACGGCAACTACGGGCGCGTGGAAGCTTTCAACCTGGAAACGAAAAAAGTGCTGTGGATCGACCGGCAGCGCGCGCCGCAGTCGACGGGAGTGCTGGCGACGGCGGGCGGCGTGGTGTTCGCTGGCTCGCTCGACCGATACCTGAAGGCGTATGACGACGCGACCGGCGCGGTGCTGTGGCAAGTGCGCATGAACGACGTGCCGAGTTCGTGCCCGATCACCTACAGCGTGAATGGAAAGCAGTACGTGGCGGTGGTGGTCGGCAACGGCGGCGCGCAGACCGCGACGTTTCCGGTGCTCGTCCCGGAGATACAGAATCCGCCGGACCGGGGCGCGGCGGTCTGGGTGTTCGAGCTGCCCGAGAAGCGCTAAAGCGCCGAGACCGGACGACTCAGGAAAACATCGTGAGAACTTCCCGCCCGGAACTTTTCCGCTCGGCCAAGCGTATCTAGACGCGAGGGGGTGAACCATGACAGAAATGGGCAGTCCGCGGCGACACTCGATCGTAGGCCCGGTCGTGCTGATTGGGCTCGGCGTCTTGTTTCTGATGGCGACTCTCCTGCCGGATTTCAACGTGTGGCCGATTCTCGGACGATACTGGCCGCTGATCCTGATCTTCATCGGGTTGGGGCAGATTTTCGATTACTTCATGAATCGCGACCGCACCGATGGAGCGAGGCGCGGGTTTTCCGGCACCGGCATTGCGTTACTCGTGCTGTTGATCGTCTTCGTAGCGGCCGTGTGGCACGGAGGTCGAAGGCAGGATGGAGGCTGGGATTGGGGCTGGCACGGAAGGCACGACTGGAACACCCGCGCCTGGGGCCCCGGGATGCACGCGCTGCACGATACGCAAGCGGTCGAGTTGCAGGGAGCAAAATCGGTGACCGCCAACCTCGAAATGGGCGCGGGCGGGCTGACGCTGAGCGGAGGGTCGAGCAAGCTGCTCGATGCGGACTTCCGGTACGACGATTCCTACGACAAGCCGAGCGTCCAGTATCACGTGTCCGGCGATCGCGGGACGCTCGACGTGACACAGCAGCAGGAGCACGCAACCTTTGGCACGCAGGGACAATGACTGGGACCTTCGTTTTGGCGGCAACGCTCCGATCGATCTCAAGTTGAACATGGGAGCAGGACAGGGCGATCTGCGCCTGAACGGATTGAGCGTCAGCGGCATGGAAATCAACATGGGCGCCGGCGAGTTGCATCTGGACTTTGCCGGCGTGCGCACGACCACGCTCGAAGCGGACATTCAGGGCGGCGTCGGGTCGGCGACGGTTCGCCTGCCGAAAGACATCGGCGTGCGCGTGAATGCGTCGGGCGGACTCGGGTCGATCGACGCGCACGGGCTGAAGCGCGATGGCGACGATTACGTCAACGACGCGTACGGAAAGGCCGCGACGACGATCAACCTGCGCATTCAGGGCGGCGTGGGGCAGATTATCTTGATCGGGGAGGAATAGGCGCGTTACTCAATCGCCGCAGGCGCGGCGGTTGGCTTTGACAGGGGCGCGGGCGTCCGTTAGCGTCGAGGATGCGGCGCGGGGTTTTTCTTCCGCGCGCGGATCAAGAGGAGCATCCCTTGGCGCGGCCTATCATCACACTCACCACGGATTACGGCACGGGCGACCATCTCGTCGGCGTCATGAAGGGCGTGATGCTGAGCGTGAACCCCGAAATGAACGTCGTGGACATCTCGCACGACGTGCTCCCGCACGACATTCTGGACGGCGCGATCACCATCGGCCTGGCCTACAAGTATTTTCCGCCGAAGACGATTCACGTGGTGGTGGTGGACCCGGGCGTCGGCACGGAGCGGCGGCCAATCCTGGTCGCGGCCGACCAGCACTATTTCGTTGCGCCGGATAACGGCGTGCTGTCGTCCGTCTACGACCAGACGGAAGCGCTTTATGTCTGGAACATTATTTCGGAACATTACTTTCGCCATCCCGTGAGCAAGACATTTCACGGGCGCGACATTTTCGCGCCGGTGGCGGCTTGGCTGTCGAAGTCGTGGCAGACGTCGGCGTTCGGCGAGCAGATCACGGACTTCGTTCGCTTCGGCATCCCCAAGCCGAAAACCGCGGGCAGCACCGTCAAGGGAGTCGTCCTGCGCGTCGATCATTTCGGGAATGTGGTGACGAACCTGACGCCCGAAGACGTGCCAGGCCTCGCGGCCGCCGATGGGAAGTTTGCGATAAAGGCCGGGAATGCCGTCGTGAAAAAGGCCGTTCCCACGTTCGCCGAAGCACCGGATGGAGAAGCGGTCGCGATCGTCGGGTCGAGCGGGTACATCGAAATTTCCGTCAACAAAGCGAACGCCGCGAAGACGCTGGGAATCGGGCGCGGGGCCGAAGTGACGGTCGAACTCAGCTAGCGTTTGATCTCAGCCCTGCTTTGCAACTGGCGCGTCGTCTCTTCGATCAGCATATCGAACCCTTGGGCCAACGACTCAACGATACGAATGCGCTCATTGCACAGTATTTCCTCATGGTCAATCCTCAACACAGCAGGTTCCAACCTCCGGCGTGAAATCCTGTAGTCGAAACACACCGGGTCGTAGCTCCCATCGGCAGGACGTGCAAACGGCAACAGGCCGTTCTTCAACAGTAAGGGCGACATTACATGGTCGCCGAATATCGCCAGGCGGAATTCCGTGCCGTGGGAATCTGAGTCTCTGACGCCAACCGAATAGAATGTAAGCGGACCGGTCTCAAACGAAGGGAACAGATATCTTGCAATGAGCGAGCGGAAAGTAGGCGGTAGACGAAATGGCAGCCGACCTTCCAGTTTTGGCAGCCGATCTGCGCCGGCGCTAAGTGTAATCTGCCAATTGAAAGTGCCCGGCCATTCTCCCTCTGACAATCGGCACTGCTCTGGAATCTCCGCGCGGGCGAGAATCGAGCGCGGGGACGAATTGACCGCACCAACAAATGCGTCAACCCGGCGCTGAGCGAGATCACTCGTCTTGCTCATGTCCGATCAGAGTAACCTTGAAAAACAATCTAGCACGACCGCTCGTGCCATGCTTTTCCGATTACCTTGCAAGGGACGTAACAATCAAATAGGAGCGCATGCGGGGGTCCATCCAGTCGCGAAAGGCGTCACCGAGAAGATTGAAGGCGAGGACGGCGGCCATGACAGCGAGCGCCGGGAAAATCACCATATGCGGCGCATCGAAAAGATGGCTGCGGGCGTCGTTGAGCATGGCTCCCCAGCTCGGCATCGGCGCGAGAACGCCGAGGCCGAGAAAGCTGAGCGTCGATTCGGCGAGAATCGCGCCGGCCATACCGATGGTCGCCTGGACGAGCACCGGCTGAAGAATATTCGGAACCAGGTGCCGCAGCAAGATGCGAGCGGGCGACGCCCCGAGCGAGCGCGCCGCGAGCACGTATTCCATGTCCTTCGCTTGCAGGATTTGCGCCCGCGCGAGGCGCGCGTAGCCCGCCCAGCCGGTGATCACCAGCGCGAGGATCACTTTACCGATGCCGGGACCCAGAAACGCGGCGAAGGCAATGGCGAGAAGGATTCCCGGAAAGGATAAAAACGCGTTGATCAGGACAATGTTGACCAGCCGGTCGAACCACCCGCCGCAATAGCCAGCCACCGCGCCGATCGAAAGGCCGGCCAGCCCCGCACCGAGAACCACGCTGACCGCCACCGACATCGAAACGCGCGCGCCGTAGAGAACGCGCGAAAGGATGTCGCGGCCCAATTCGTCGGTGCCCATCCAGTGCGCGGCACTCGGGCCGGCGAGGCGGGCCGGGAGGTTTTGCACGGTGGGATCGGAGGGGGCAATCCACGGAGCTACGAGAGCGAGGATGACGAGAAGCAGCGGCCAAAGCGAGTCCCCAGCGCCCCGGTCCGCTCCGGCGAAGGAAGTCGCGCAGGCCGCTCATTCGAGGCGCACCCGCGGGTCCACAAGCGCATAGATCACGTCCGTGAGGAGATTGACGGCGACGTAGGAAACGGCGATGAGCAGGATGCACCCCTGCAACAACGGATAGTCGCGCGCCGAAATCGCCTGGACGGCGAGGCGGCCGATGCCGGGCCAGGAAAAGATCGTCTCGGTGACGATCGCTCCGGCAAGGAGCGTGCCGAACTGGAGGCCGAGGATCGTCAGAATCGGGATGAAGGCGTTCCGAAAAGCGTGGCGAAACAGGACCTGGGATTCCGAAAGGCCCTTGGCGCGCGCCGTGCGGACGTAATCGCTCGACAGCTCTTCGATCACGGACGCGCGAACCATGCGGGTGAGAATCGCGGCGAGCGCGCCGCCCAGCGTGATCGCCGGCAATATCAGGTGAGCCGGCCCACCGCGACCGGAAACCGGCAGCCAGCCCAGAATCACGGAGAAGACGAGAATCAGCACCGGGCCAAGAGCGAAATTCGGCACCGAAAGGCCGAAGAGCGTGAACACGCCGACGGCGTGGTCCGCCGGCGTGCCGCGGCGCGCGGCGGCGAACAGGCCGGCGGGAATGCCAATCGCGACGCAAACGAGCAGCCCGAAGACCGCCAGCTCGAGCGTCGCCGGATAGTGCGAGAAAACAACGCGCGCCACAGGCTCCTGAAACCGAAACGACTGGCCGAGGTCCCCGTGAAAGAGCGCCAACGAGATAGTGAGCGTACTGCGCGGGCACGGGGCGGTCGAGCCCCAGCGAGTGGCGAAGTTGCTGTAAGTCCTCGACGCGAGCGCCTTCGCCGAGCATCTGCTGCACGGGATCGCCGGGAATGATGTGCGCGAGCAGGAAAACCAAGGTGAGGATGAGCCAGAGCGCCGGGAGGGTGAGCAGAATGCGCACGGAAACGTAGCGAATCATTTTTCGCGGCGCACCCTAGCGATGGTTGCCTCTTTCGGAGCCTGGGCCGAGCCGGACGCCGCGGGCGGAGCCAACGTCGGCCGGAGCGGCTTGACTTTCACGCGCGAGACGCGACGCCCGTCCATTTCGGTGACGGTGAAGAGATACCCTTCCGATTCGAAGCTTTCGCCGCCGCGGGGAATGAAACCAAGGCGGCTCAGGACAAACCCGCCGATGCTCTCGTAGGAGGGGTCCTCGGGAATCGCGATGTTGTATTGCGCATCGAGATCGCGGACCTTGGTGGCGGCGTCGAAAACCATGCCGCCGTCGGGGAGCGCCAGCGGCCGCTCGACCACGTCGAACTCATCGTGAATCGCGCCGACCATTTGCTCGAGGATGTCTTCGAGCGTGACCAGACCGAGAATGCTCCCGAATTCGTCGACCACCATGGCCAGCCCCGTGTGCCGCGCGCGAAGCTCCAGCAGGAGCTCGCTCGCCGGCTTGGTCTCCGGAACGATGAGGACTTCGCGGAGAATGCTTTTCAACTGAAAGGCGGGCGGCTGCGCGTGTTCATCGGCGCCGCGCGAACGATCGAGCAGAACCCAGATCACGTCCTTGATATGCACGAAGCCGAGAATGTGGTCGAGCGAACCTTCATACACGGGAAGGCGCGAGCGCTGCGTGGTGGCGAACATGCGCATGGCGTCGTCGAGACTTGCGTCCAGAGTCAGGGCGTGCACGTCCGGACGCGGCACCATGATTTCGCGCACCTGCACCTTGCTGAGCTCGATCGCGTTTTGCACCAGCTTCGCTTCCCTCTCGGGCAGCACGCCGCGGTCGCGCGCCTGCTGGACCATGATCTGAAGCTCTTCGGAGGAGCGCACGAGCGTGTGGCTGTGCGGCGCGACGACCCCGAGAGCGCGCACGATCTTCTCGGCGGTGTCGTCGAGAAGATCGATGGCCCAACTGAACGTGGTCAGAAACCACTGAAACGGCCGGGCCACGAGCAGAGCGAGGCGTTCGGCCCGCGCCAGGCCCAGGCTCTTCGGAATCAACTCTCCGAAAATCACCTGGAGGAAAGTGAGCAGGCCGAACACGAGAACGAGCGCCACGCTGTGGGCAACGATCGGCGCCCACGGGCGGGTGAACGCTTGAACGAAAGGATGCACCATGGCCGCGAGAGTAATCTCTCCGAGATAGCCGAGAGAAAGGCTCGCGATCGTCACTCCGACCTGAACGCCGGAAACGACGCGCCCCAGATCGCCGAGGAGATGCTCCACAATCCGGGCGCGCGGATCGCCTTGCTCAACCAGTTGGCGCACACGCGAGAGACGGACGGCGACGAGCGAGAATTCCGCGGCGGCGAAGAATGCGTTTACGCCGATCAGAAACACGATGCCGAAGAGGTGAACCGCGGTCATCGCGCCATGGTCCCGATCGAGAAGAGACTCGCGCCGCAAGCCGGGGATTCGAATTGCGCATTCACACGGACGAGGACCGAGCCGCGCGGAGAGTCGGCAGAGGCTGCCATGAAATCCAATTCTAGCAGGGCGCGCCGGGCGCGAAGGATACTTTTCTAACTGGAATCGAGGCGACTGCCGTTATGATAGGCAAACGATGGAAAAGTATCTCCGAGCCACGGAAGTAATCGACTGGCAGGATCCCGAGGTTCTCGCCAAGGCCCAAGAACTGTCGAGAGGCGCGGGCGGCGCGCGGGATATTGCCCGGCGATGCTTTGAATGGGTTCGCGACCACATTCAACATAGCTCCGACTTTCGGCGCAATCCAGTAACCTGCTCGGCGTCGGAGGTTCTCGCGGCGGGCACCGGCTACTGCTACGCCAAGAGTCACTTGCTTGCCGCCTTGTTGCGCGCGAATGGAATTCCGGCCGGGTTCTGCTACCAGCGCCTGAGCGTCGATGAAACGGGAGCGCCTTATTCCTTGCACGGACTGAACGCCGTACACCTGCCCGAATTCGGCTGGTATCGAATCGATTCCCGCGGGAACAAGCCCGGCGTGGATGCGCAGTTCTCGCCGCCCGTGGAAAAGCTGGCTTTCCGGATCGTGCTTCCGGAGGAAAAGATGTTCCCGGACATTCTCGCGGACCCGCTGGCCGTGGTCGTCACCGCGCTGCGGGCTCACAACACGTGGGACGACATGTACCGGCACCTGCCGGACTGGGACCAGCCTTCCCTTCCCGATGCTTGAGCCGCCGGAACTGCTTCGCGAGTGAAAGAAACCGTGCAGGCATTTTCTGCAGCAACGACAGCATGGTCCATGCTCCAAAAAGCACCACAAATTGTCGCTAAACACGCTCTTGCGCCGCCGAATTCCGCCGGTTCACGTCCCTGAGGCGCGGCCTCCGCACAAGGGCATTGTTGACGTTCCACGGCGTGCGCTAGAATGCAGCTTCCATCCGACGACCGACTCCGCGAGCAAGCGTCGCGGAGCCCATGGACGGTAGCGAATGAGCTCAGCAACGAACAAAGCGGCCGAGCCGCAGCGCAAAGGCGACTTCGAGAAGTCACTGATGCGGCTGGAAGAAGTGGTGAAGCGGCTCGAGAGCGCGGACCTCTCTCTCGACGAGGCCATGAAGCTCTTCGAGGAGGGCGTGAAGCTCTCGCGCGAGTGCCAGAAGCAGCTCGAAGAAGCGGAAGGCCGCGTCGAAATTCTTCTGAAGAAGGCGGACGGCAAGATCGCGGCCGAGCCGTTCGAGCCCGAAGATGAATCGTCGTAGCACCGACAAGCCGGCCCGTTGCGCGACTCCGAACGCATGAAACTCCCGGATTTCTTCGAAGCAGATCATGCCGCGATCGAAGCGGCGCTGGACCGGATTCTGCCTCCGGAAGATGCGCAGCCGCCGTCGATTCACCGGGCGATGCGGTACAGCGTGTTTGCGGGGGGCAAGAGAATTCGCCCCGCGCTGTGTCTCGAGGTGGCGCGAATGTTCACCGAGAACCTGGAAGGCGCGATCCAGGTCGGCTGCGCGCTCGAATTCATCCACACCTATTCGCTGATTCACGACGACCTGCCGGCGCTCGATAACGACGACCTGCGGCGCGGCAAGCCCACCAACCACAAAGTGTTCGGCGAGGCGATGGCGATTCTGGCCGGGGACGGCCTCCTGACGCTGGCGTTCGCGACGCTGGCGAGCGCGCCGATCGAGCCCGCACGGCGCGTGCGCGCGATCGCCGAGATCGGCGCAGCGGCAGGGACCGTTCGCGGCATGGTCGGCGGCCAGGTGGCGGACGTCGAGGCCGAAGGAAAACCGATCGACGCGGGCACTCTCGAGTACATTCATCGATCGAAGACAGCGGCGCTGATTCGCGGCTCGATCGTGGCCGGCGCAATCGCGGGCGGCGCGGCCGACGCCGACATCGAGCGACTGCGACGCTTCGGCGACACAATCGGCTGGGCTTTTCAGGTTGTGGACGATCTGCTGGACGTCGAGGAGTCATCCGCGGCGCTGGGGAAGACGGCGGGAAAAGATCAGGCGCAGAAAAAAGCGACCTATCCGGCGCTCTACGGCATCGAGAAATCGCGCGCGATTGCGACCGAGCTGGAGACGAAAGCGCTAGCCGAACTCGATTGCTACGGCGAACGGGCCGCGCGGTTGCGACAGCTTGCGGAGTTCCTGGTTGCCCGCCGTTCGTGACAGACCGAGCCCCCGATGAGCCGCCCACCCAAAAAGGCTAAGCCGGGAAAGGCGCGGCTCGACGTGTTGCTGGTCGAGCGCGGACTGGCGGCGTCGCGAGAGCGAGCGCAGGCGATGCTGCTGGCGGGGCAAGTGCGCGTCAACGGCGCGCCGACGGGAAAGGCCGGAAGCCAGGTCGCGCGAGACGCCAAGATCGAGATCGCCGGCGAGACACTGCGCTACGCGAGCCGGGCAGGGCTGAAGCTCGAAGGCGCGCTCGAGGATCTCGGCGTCGACCCGCGAGACCGAATCTGCCTCGACGTCGGCAGCTCGACCGGCGGATTCACGGATTGCCTGCTGCAACACGGGGCGCGGAAGGTGTACGCCGTCGATGTAACGATCGACCAGCTTGACTGGAAGCTGCGGCGCGACCCGCGAGTCGCGACCATCGAGAAGAACGCGCGCTACCTGCGGGCCGAAGACATCGGGGAGGCGCCGAGCCTGGTCACGGCCGACGTGTCGTTCATTTCGCTGACCAAGATTCTCCCGGCCGTTGTGCCCATAGCGGCCGGCTGGAACCGAGTTCCTTATTCTGATCAAGCCGCAATTCGAGCTCGAAAAGCGGGACGTCGGAAAAGGCGGGATCGTCCGCGACGCGGGCCTGCGCGAGAAGGCCGTGGAGCGCGTTCGCGCGGCGGCGATCGAGGCGGGCCTTGAGATCCTCGGAGTGCGGCCGAGCCGCGTGGCCGGCGCCGAAGGAAACCAGGAGTTTTTTCTCCACGCGCGGCGGCGCGGGTAGAATAGAATGCTGCGTCGAGACGCATGATTCGCGCCGCCGGCATCATCTGCAAACCTGTCCGGGACCTCGTGTCCTCCGTTGTGCCCCCTCTGATTGCGTGGCTGCGGGAACGAAAGATCGACGTCTTCATCGACGAGGAAACCCACGCCTGCATCAAGCTGGCCGCGCCGACGGTGGCGCGCGATGCGCTGGGCGAGAAAATCGAGCTTTTGATTGTTTTTGGGGGCGACGGCACGCTGCTTTCCGCGGCGCGCGCGCTCGGCAGCCACAAGGTTCCCATCCTGGCGGTCAATCTGGGCGGCCTGGGATTTCTCACCAGCGTAACGCTCGACGAGCTGTATCCGCTGCTGGAACAAGTGCTCGCCGGAAAATATCAAACCAGCAATCGCATGATGCTCGACGCGGAAATCGTCGGGCACCGGGCACCCCACCGAACGACAGTGCGCATTGAACGACGCGGTGGCAAACAAGGGCGCGCGGGCGCGCATGCTCGATTTCGACGTCCACGTGGACGGCAATCACGTGGGCCGCTACCGCGCCGATGGGATCATCGTCGCGACGCCGACCGGCTCGACGGCGTATTCGCTTGCGGCCGGCGGACCGATCATCGATCCGAGCATCGACGCGTTCGTGATCACGCCGATTTGCCCGCACATGCTGACGAACCGGCCGATCGTGATTCCCGACACGTCGAGGATCGAGCTTGACTTCACGGCCGCCGACGAACCCGTTTACGTGACGCTCGACGGCCAGATCGGATTCCAGCTTCGAGCCGAAGGACCGCGTAACGATCACGAAATCGGCGAACCGCGTGGCCCTGGTTCGCCCGCCGAGCAAAACATACTTCGAAGTGCTGCGCAGCAAGCTGCGGTGGGGCGAACGGTAGTCGCATTCTTCGTCAAGCGTCATCAAGGAGACCCATCCATGAAATCCAGCCTGCGCGTGGGATTGGCCGTAATCGCGTGCCTCTGGTTCTCGCTGCCGCGGATTGAGAGCTCAATCGAACGCTCCGGCGGCGAATGAATCCACGGCCAGCAGCTCATCGGCGAACTATCCGATGCAAGAGGGATTCGTCGACGCACACGGCGTGATGATCTATTACATGGCCGTCGGCCGCGGCGCGCCGCTCATGATCGTCCACGGAGGGCCCGGCGCATCGCACGATTACTTTCTGCCACATCTTCTGCCGCTCGCGCGACACAATCGCCTGATCTTCATCGACGAGCGCGGGTCGGGAAAATCGCAGAAGCTTGAAGACCCGAGGGGCTACACGGTTGAGAACATGGTCGAAGACGTGGAGGCCGTGCGACAGGGACTCGGGCTCGGAAAGATGAGCCTTCTAGGGCACTCGTACGGTGGCGTGCTGGCCCAGGCGTATGCGTTAAAGTATCAGAACAATCTCACGCACTTGATTCTGGCCAGTACTTTTTCGAGCACAAGCCAAATGAACCAGGTGTTCGTCCGAATGAAACAGAAAATGTCCCCGGAACTGCGCGCGAAGATTGACGCGATGGAGAAGGACGGCCTCTTCGGTCACGGCGACGATTACCGAAAAAATCGCTACACCGACGACTATATGATCGCAGCCTGGGGCGAAGGATACTTCCCCTACCTCTACCAGAATCGTCCCGATCCAAATTACGATCCGCTGCAAGACGGCGTCATGTCCTGGGATCTGTACCGCGAGATGTGGGGCTCGGACGGCGAATTCGTGATCGACGGCAATCTGAAGTCGGTGGAGTACACCGACCGGCTGCCCTCGATTCACATCCCAACGCTGATGATCGCGGGCGATCAGGACGAATGCGATCCCTCCCTTTCGCAGGAAATGCACGCGAAGATCGCAGGCTCGAAGATCGTGATCCTGCCGAAAAGCGGGCACATGACTTTTGTCGACCAACCAGAGCTGTTCATCCAATCCGTGGACGCATTTCTGCACGCGGACAAAGCCAGGGCGGCCACCGGCGGGCACGAGAAGAATTGACCAAGGCACCGCCCTAGAATGGGTGCTACTGAACCTTCACCACGATGAGAGTGCGGTCGTCAGTCGGATGCTGGCCGCCGGAGAACGTGTCCGCCTCTTCGAGAATTTTGTCGGCGATGCCGTCGGGCGTCAAACCCTGGTGGTCGTGGACAAGCTTCGCGACCCGGCGATGGCCGAAGAATTCTCCCGCGGGGTTCTGGGCGTCGACGATGCCGTCCGAATAGAACACGACGACGTCGCCGGGATCGAGTATGAACGCGCGTTCGTCATACGTCGTTTCCTCGAAAATTCCGAGGGGAAATCCCGCCAGCGGAATCTTTTCGCACTTTCCCCCGTGGCAGAGGATCGGCTGCTCCTGGCCCGCGTTTGCGAGACGCAAAAGGCGGCGCCGGCGATTCCAGGTGGCGAAGCAGAGAGTCATGAAGCGGCCTTCGATCAGGCGTTCGCCTAGAAAACCGTTGACGGCCCGAAGCATGTTCGCGGGCCGCGGCTTGAGGGAGCCGACGCTGCGCAGGGTGCCGACGGCGACGGCGCCGTACAGCGCGGCGGCACTTCCCTTCCCACTTACGTCACCGAGCGCGATGCCCAAGTCCTGAGGGCCATAGCGGAGAAAGTCATACAAGTCGCCGCTCAGCTCGCGCGAGGAGACGACGCGCGCGGCGATGTCCAAGCCATATTCGGGTCCGGGCAGGCGCGGGAGAAGCGCTCCCTGAATTCGGCGCGCGGCGTTCAGGTCGCGCTCCATGCGGCTCTCGTCGCGGGCCACCTGCTCGTAGAGACGCGCGTTCTCGATGGACGACAGCAAGATGAGCGGCGAGAATCGAGAGCACCTGAACGTGATCGGGCGTGAAATAGTTCAACTGCGGACTCTCGAGGTCCATCACGCCGATCACGCGGCCTTTATTGATCATGGGCACCGCCAGCTCGGAGCGAGTCTCCGGATTCAACATGCGGTAGCGCGGGTCGAGAGCGACGTCAGAAACGACGATGGGGCGGCGAAGTTTCGCGGCGGCGCCGACGATGCCTTCGTGTTCCGGTACGACGGATTTCTCCTGCACGCGCTGTCCGAACTTGACCGTGACGTGGTGGCGGAAGACGCCGGCGGCCGGATCGTGCAGGAGGATGCTGAAGATCTGATAGTCAATCAGGCGCTTGGTCAGTTCGGCCGCCCGCCGCAAGACTTCGTCGACTTGAAGCGTGGCGTTTGTTTCGCGTCCAATCTCGTTGAGGAGGAGCAGCGTCTCAGCCTGTTTCTGGGCGTTTTCGAAGAGGCGCGCGTTTTCGATGGCCGTGCCAATCCGGCTGGCGACGAGATTGAGAATGGTCTGCTGCGCCGGCGTGAAGTAATCGGGCTGGCGGCTTTCGATGTCCATCACACCGATCACGCGCCCGCGAACGATCAGCGGCACGGCCAACTCCGAGTGGACCGCTTCCGCGGCGGCGAGGTAGCGCGGGTCTTTCATCACGTCGCCGACGCGGATCGAATGCCCTGTCTTGGCGACGGCGCCGATAATGCCGTCGCCTATGGGAATGCGCCAATGCTCGACGACCTCCGGGCGATGGCCGATGGCAAAGCGAATGTAGAGGTCGCCGGTGTTCGGCTCCGGCAGAAGGACGGCGAAAATCTCGTAATCAATCAGCCGCTTGACTTGCGCGGCCGCGTTCGCCAGCACTTCGTCAAGATTCAGCGAGGCGTTGATCTCGTGGCTGATCTCCGCGAGGACCGCAAGGGTCTCCGCAGGGATTTCGAGCGTCGAATTGAGTTCAGTCGAGTCCATGGATTTGATAAGCGGGCCCTGGATCTATGCGACATGCCCGCTGGATGCCAGCGAGAACCCCGACTCCCGCCGCGCGAGCAGAGTAGTTCTCATTATAGCAAACGCGGAATTGATGCTCGGCGCAGAGATTCGGCTTCAGGAAAGATTCCAGGGTGCAATTTGGACGGAAACCGGGACGTGGAGCCTTCGGCGTGTCTACGGCCCTTTGCCATCCGCGGGAAGATGCAGGACCCAAACATCCTTCAGATTGCGATAGCGCTCGGCATAATCGAGTCCGTAGCCGACGACGAATTTGTTCGGGATTTTGAAGCCGACGTAGTCCGCTTTGACCGGCTTGATGCGGCGTGAAGGCTTGTCGAGCAGCGCCGCCACGCGGAGAGTTTTCGGCCTGCGCTGGCGCAAGACCCGCAGCAAGTAGTTCAGCGTCAGCCCGGTATCCAGAATGTCCTCGACCAGAATCACGTTCAGGCCCGCGATGCTGCTGTCGAGGTCTTTCAAGACGCGAACCTGGCCGGAAGATTCCTTGCCGCGGCCGTAGCTCGAGACGGCGATGAAGTCGATCGAAGTCACAAGATTGATTTCGCGGACGAGATCGGAAAGAAAGATGCAGGCGCCCTTGAGGACGCCGATGAGATGAACGCGCTGGCCCTTGAAATCCCGATCGATGCTGCGCGCCACTTCCCGAACGCGCTTTTCGATCGCGGTGCGGCGAATCAAGATTTCACGCTCTTCCTGTCGAGCAATCGGCATCGTCTGATCTCCGCGCATTCGCGCCAGGGACGGATACTCTATCGCAGGGGTCCGGGGCTGACAAGGGAGCGGGGCTACGGTGGTGGTCTAATTTGAAGTCAGGGGAACTTGTCCGGTTGATGTCATAACGACGCCGGCCTCGCGACGGCCCGAGTAGACTGTTCGGTGTTCACCCCAACAGTGCTCGGACCGAGGGAGGCCGAGATGCGAATTATAGGATGCGATTTGCACGCTCGCCAGCAAACGCTGGCGGTGCTCGATACGGCGACAGGGGAGGTGATGGAGAAAACCCTGACGCACAGCGGCAGCAACGTGCAGGAGTTTTATGCGGCGCTGCCCGGACCGGTGCGCGTAGGGATCGAAGCGACGGGAACGATGCAGTGGTTTCTGAGCCTGATGGAAGAGCTGGGCATTGATTGCCAGGTCGGCCATCCGGCAAAGATTCGAGCGGCCGAACCACGGAAGCAGAAACATGACCGGCGAGACGCGGACTTGATCCTACAGCTGCTGGTAGAAAACCGCTTTCCGTCGATCTGGCGGCCTTCGAAGGAACTCGTGGATCTGCGGGCCCTGCTGCTACACCGTCATCAGTGGGTGCGCATGCGGACGCGGATACAGAATGCGCTGCAGGCGATTGCACTGGCGAATGGTTTACGACGGGGCCCCGGGCTGTGGAGCCGAGCCGGGCAATGCACGATCGCGTCCCTACCGCTCGCGCCGCATACCGCTCATCGGCGCAGTGAGTTGCAGGCGATGTACGCGAAGTTCGAGGCCGATATAGAGAAGCTGAACCAGCGGGTCCAGGAGCAAGCGGGCGAGCGACCCGGAGCAACACTGCTGATGACTCATCCAGGAGTGGGGCCGATCACGGCGTTGGCTACGGACGTGTTCCTGGGCGATCCGAAGCGGTTTGCTGACGGCAAAGCACTGGCAAGTTACGTGGGGATCATTCCGAGTGAATACTCCAGCGGAGGTCGGCAGCGGCTCGGCGGCCTGAGCAAGCAAGGCAACCCGCTGTTACGGTTTCTCTGGTGTGAGGCAGCAGCACACGCCGTGCGTCGGGATCCGGAGTTACAGCGTTTCTACCGCCGGAAATTAATCCAGAAAGGTTTGGGGAAGGCGAAGGTCGCCGCCGCTCGCAAACTCGGAATCCGGCTGTGGATCATGTTGCGGGACCAGATCGACTATCACGAGTTCTGCCGTCGTGGACAGATGCAGCAGAACAGCGGTGATGCCTGTGCGGGGATGCCTGGAACGCGCTATGGTGCGAACAGTCACCGGCCGGTTGATTAGGCTACCCGCCTCCCTGCGGGGAGTTCGAATAACTCATCATGGTCGATCGTGACCGAAGAGATGGTTGGTGGGCAACACCGAACCGATGAACCGACAACGGGCTGAGCAAGTTCGGGTGACACAGGTGAACCAGAGCAACGGAGACAGACGCTGTTCCTGCGTCGCCGAAGAAGTGTGCTCGAACCCAGCGACCAGCCGAAGAAAAAACTCTTGCAACGGCCGGCGTCGTTAGAGATAGCGCGTTAATCAGGCAGTGATGCCAGGGCGATGAGGCTG
>CAWEXR010000003.1:0-15729 GCA_963813045.1 uncultured Acidobacteriota bacterium | reverse complement strand
GCGGGACGATAGTCCGGCGCGGTTTCCAGGGCTTGCAGGACATTCTCCTTTGCCTTGTCCGTCTGGCCGGCCGCGAAATACGCCTGCGCCAAATTGAACTGAGCCGAGGCCATGTCGAGAGGGTGCATGGCCAGCACGGCCCCGTATTCGCGGATCGCGCCCGGATAGTTGTTCTGCGCGAACCACAAATCTCCTAGATGCCGGTGAAGCTGCTCGTCGTTGACCGGATAAATGTAGTTGATCCGGTCCAATGTTGCCGCAGCTTCTTTCGGATTCCCCGTTTCTTCCTCAAGGGAAGACAGTTCCTTCAGCGTGGCCGGATCGTGCCCGCCCCGTTTCTCGTAACTGGTGAGGACTGCGGTCGCCTCCTGCTTGTTTCCCTTTGCCATGTAGGCCTCGGCCAGGAATTCGTACGCGTTCGCCCCATATACGTAATCCGGGTACAGGTCGCGAACCTCTTGGCCTTCTTTGATAACGTCATCGTTTTGATGATTCTTGGCCAGCGTCGCCAGTTCCTTCAGGTCGGCGCGCCATTTGTCGAAATTGGCGGCTGTCGCGCCGACATCTTTGTCGAGCCACGCCAGAAATTGCCGGTCGAATTCCTCCGGCGTCAAGCCGAGGTCCTGCTGGATGACGTCGGCTGTGGTTTCGACTTTCGCGAACGAGTGCACCATGTCGAGCAGTTTGTCGGCGCCCCAGCGGCTCTGAATGTAGTCGCAGATTCGCCCAGCCTGATAATACGAGACGATCACCTGTGCCTCGTATTCCGGCCGGACAAAGCCGCGATCGAGCTCCGCGACGGGCAGCAACTTCTTGTCGCGGATGGCGACCAGGATCTCGGGCGTGATGCGGTCGCCCCATTCCGGTGAAGCCTGCGTTTCCTCGTGGACGGCAAGGCCCTCGGTGAACCATCGCGGCACGCGATGGTTCGTCGCCGTAAGGATGAATACGTGGCTCATCTCGTGCCAAAGCGTGCTCGCCCAATTGAAGTCGCCCGGCTGGCGGCCCGACGGGCTGTCCATCGCCACGACCTCTCCAAAAGTCACGCCGAGCGCGCCGAGGCCGGGCATCCCCAGCGTGCGCACGGCGAAATCCTCATGGTCCGGGTACACCTCCACCTGGACCGGGCCGGGAAGCGTCATCTTGTATTTCTTTTCATACGTCGCGATCGCCTGTTTGAGCACGGCGTCGAAATAGGGATGGAGCAGATCCGCCTCTTTCTTCTGAAGCTTTAGGATCGTGGTCTCATCCTTGAACGTCACGAAGTTCTTGTAGCTGTCGAGCAGCCGCAGGCTGTTCACCGTCGCTTCATTCCGGTAGCCATTGTCGTAGCACATTTCCAGCTGCCGGCGCGGCTCGTCCTCTTGACCTAGACGCATCAGATTGATTCCCAGTTCCGAACGGGCGGACCAGAGCTGCGGATCGGCCTCAATCGCTTTGCGGTAGTAAGCCACGCCCTCTTCATATCTTCGATTGAGCACCAGATGATGCGCCACGAGGGCGTATCCCGCGCCATACGAGGGATTCACCTGACGGATTTTGTCGAGCCAGCGATCCGGCGATCGGTCCGCGAGAATCTCCACCGCGGCGTGGACTGCCATCGCGTCCAGGGCGTCCCCTGACAGTTGGATGGCCTCATCCGCCTGCTTTACTGCTTGCGGGGTATCCGAATCCTCGAGCGCCAGGTTGGCCATCAGCTCGTGGGCTTCCACCAGTTTGGGATCGAGCTCGAGCGCCTTTGCGCCCCACTGGATGGCCGCATTGTCGAATCCATCCGCGCTCACCAGCGCCAGGCCGAGATAGGCTTGAGCGTTTTGAGGATCTTTCGCCAGAGCTTCCTTGAAGAGATTGTCCGCGTCCGTATTGTTGAAGCGCTCGTGCAGCAGGCGGCCCCAGCGAACGCGGTAAAGCGCATTGCTGTCGGATTGAGCGACCGCCGCGCGAAACTGGTCGTTGGCCTGCTGATACATTTCGATTCCCCAGTATCCCTCGGCGCGAAGGTAGGGATCGCGTTGCTGCGTCAGCGCTTCATAGCAGGCATGCGCTTCCGGATTCCGCCCGTGCTTGCGCAGCGTGGCACAGTCATCGGGCGTCGCGGCCAGATTGATGCCGGAGCCCGCGAAAAACAGCGCGCAGAGAACCGACGCTCGGAGTCCGCGAATCACTTATCGAGTTCCTCCTGCACGCGGGCCAGCTCCAACAGGGCATCGGTGAGCTGCTGCTTGTAGTCGTCCTGCGACATCGCGGCCTTCTGATACTTGAGCGTGTCGATCTTCTGTTCCAATTCCTCTTTTTTCGCCAGGAGTTCACGCTTGGCCGGATCGGAGAACGCCTTTTGCGCGGTTCCGAGACGAACCAGCGTGAAGTTGGAAAGGAATAGCCCCTCTCCGGTTTCCGTCGAAGCCGTTCGCACCGGTTCGCTCTTGCCCGTATCCTCGAATACGGCGTGCTCGGTCGCCAGGCGCTTTTGCGTTTCGTAGAACCCGGCGCTCTTCGTGGCGGCGTACTCGAATGCTTCGAGCGCGCTGATCGCGTCGTTCTTGTTCACATCGGATGTCGGATCGCGCAACGCCTCGACCCAGTAGCGGGCAAATACGGTGGCGTTTTTCTCCGTCCCGCTCTTGGTGGCCGCAATCACGGCGCGTCCCGGCTTATCCAGCGCCGCGATGGAACCGCCGCTCGAGCTGGTCGTGTTCACGATTAGTTGGCGCTTTGCGGGGATGCGGTCGCACCACGTGGCAAGATCGGCTGCCGAGACGTCCGGTCCGACAAGATTGAATTTGTATTCGATCCCGTCGAATGTCCCGTGGCCGATCAGGATCAGCACGAAGTCATCATCCGGCTTTGCCTGGCGGGCAACCAAGCTCAGCGTCTCTTCGAGACGCGGGCGAGTAGCGTCCGCGCCCGTCAGCGTATAGACGTGAACGTCGCCGCCGGAGGCCTTCAGTATCCGGTCGAGATCGGTCGCTGCCGCGGTGAAGCGTTGTTCGTAGTCGGGTTCTCCGCCCAGACCCGCGACGGTCACGTAGTAGGTGCCCGCGCGCGCCGGAAAGGCCGCAAAGAGCAGAGCCCCCACGCACGCGCTCAATACGAGCGCCTTCACACGATCCCCCATCTGCGCCGCAGGAGCCACTCGGCGGAACGCAGCAGGAGGATCGCCAGGAAAACCGCGGGCAGATTCCAGAGCTCCTTCGTCTCGCGCATGGTGATCCCCGCTGCGGAATAGGGAATCTCGTCAGCCAGTTTCGAAAGCCCTTCCGGTCGCCAGTAGCGCCCGCCTGTCTGCGAGGAAAGGCTCTCGAGAAGCTGGCGGTTTTGCTCGGTGTGAAAGTTTTCAGCGACTCCGTCCAGGCGCTGAAAGCTCACCACGCCGCGGCCGAGTTCTTCGTCGCCCTTCTGGGCCGTCACCTCGACAACATAGGAACCGGGCTTCTCCGCGGTCCAATCCGCCTGAAACGCGCCCGGCGTGTCCGGAACCGGAGTCATTTCGACCATTGCTGAGATGCCGCTGGGACCGATAACGTGCGCTTCGACCTTGGCGTCAGCCGCGGGTTGATAATCCTTGTCGCGGACGTCCGCGGACAGTTGTACGTGTCCATCATCAAACAGCGTCTGGTTCGGCGTCGACGCAACGACGTGTCCCGGCGTGTCCGAAACGAGCCAACGCAGCAGTTGTTGCCAGAACATGTCGTGGCTTGTGTCGCCCAGGGGCAGGCTCATCTGCCAGCGCCATGTGCCCGAAGTCGCCAGGACCGCCGTCCGCCCGCGCCCGTAGTTCTGCGTCACGAGCATCGGGTATTTCCGCGCCGCCGGCCCTCATTTCGGCCAGCACCGCCGCGCCGGGCTTGGGAGTGCCCGCGTCCTGATAATCCATAAGGTAAGGAAGTTTTTTCCAGCGCTCCGCATTGGTCTGTGGATCGTCAGCGAGACGGCAAATCAAGCTATCGGCGCCGATCGAGGTAAGCTCGGCGTTGGCCGGCGCGCGATGGAAAGTATTCTTCTGGCTGGGCAGCACCACCGGGAACAGATCGACCAGGCTCGATCCGCCCCAAACTCCGTCGGCAAGCGAGTTGCGCCCGCCGAGCCACAACACGCCACCGCCCCGCCGGTCCACAAACTCGCGAAGCAAGTCTTGCTGCACCGGCGTGAAATACCCGGCCTCGACGGATCCGATGATGATTCCCTGGTAGCCGAAGAGATCCTCGGCGCGTGTCGGAAAGCCGTCCGCCAATTCCTTCGGATCTCTAATGCCCTGGCGATAGATTTTGTTCTCCGTGGTGCGGAGCATGGAGACGATTTGGACCACCGGGTCGTCGTCCTCGGCGCGGCGAATGAACTTATATTCCCAGCGCGGCTCTCCTTCGACGTACAGGATGCGTCGCTTGTCCGAATCCACATCGACCAGACGCGTGACGCTGTTGTTCAAGCTGTTTCGTTCGTCCGGCAGCGGGTTGATCGAAAACTGGAGAGACTTGGCCCCGGCTGTGCCGGCATTGAAGAGCAGATTCTCGGTCTGAATCTTGCCGCCGGCGGCAAACGTAATCTCACGAGATGTCAGAACCTGATCGCCATCGCGCGCAACGAGCGTGCCCTTTCGTCCGTCGTATCCCCGCTGATGGAAACTGACCGCAGCCGACAGGCGCGAGTCCGCAAGCGCTCGCGGCGTCACCACCGCATCGTCCATTTCGACGTCCGGCGAAATGCTTTCCTCGCCAAAGCCGACCGTGTGGACCGGAATGTGCCGGTTGCGAAGGGCTGCAATCGTTTCCCGGTCGATTCCGCCAGAATTGTCGGAGCCGTCGCTGAGCAGCACGATGGCGCCAAGCGGCAAATCGCTCGTTTCGGACGCCAGTTGTTTGAGGCCGTCTCCGATATGCGTGGAAGGCGCGGCCGCAGCCGCCTCGGCGAGGTCCTGCAAATTCGAAAGGCGGGTCAGATGGCCATCGAGCCGGTACAAACGCGTCTGGAATTTCTCCTGCAATTGCGCGAGCACGCCGTCGCGGAGAGCCTTCGTTGCTTGCTGCTCGCGCGTGCTGCCGCCCTCGCTGATGCCCATGCTGCGGGAATCGTCGATCAGGACCGCAATCATGTTCTGCTGGGGTTTCAGCTCGGCGATCACCATCGCGGGCTGCCAGAGCAGAACCAGAAGCAGGCAAACCAGCAGGGATTCGAGCAGCCAGATGATGCCCGCCTGCCAATGCTTCAGGCTGTGGGAAGCGCGCCCGAGGCGCGCGTGGATTCGCCAACCCAGGGCGGCCGCTGCGCCGATCACCAGCAGGCAGAGAATCCACTTCGGCCACCCGCCCAGAAGGACGAAGTCACCCTTTGAAAAGACCGCGGCCGGATACTTGAAAAAGAGTTCAAACATCATTCGCACAACCGCGAGCCCCATCGCGGTCCCAAGCCCGCCTGTTAGTGCGTCATGCCGTACATGATGTAGTCGAGACCCACGCGAAAGGCCATGGAAGCAAAGCGCTCGGGATATTCGGGCATGTCGGCCCATTCCCAGGCATCGCCGAGATGCATGTTGTGGCAGATGGCGACCATGATGCGGCCCTTGTCGTCGCGAATCGCCCGCCACTTGGGCACGTATCCATCCTTCTCGTAAGTCCTGCCTGTGACGACGTATTGTTCTCCCGGCACCTGGAAACGCGCGCCGATGTCATAGAGCACGTGAAAGATCTCGTCGTTGTCGTTCAAATCCTCGATGGGCCGGTCCGGAAACACCATGCGCATGCCGGCCATGAACCTGTCCCAGTCGGCCGTCCCGTGGAAGTCATCCACCATCAGGAATCCGCCCTTTAGAAGATACTCACGCAGGCGCTTCGCTTCCGCGTCCGTGAAGGTCCAATTCGCCACTTGAACCGCGTAGACCCAGGGGTAGTTGAAGATGTCGTCGCTATCGAGATCGACGACCTGCTCGGTCGATCGCGCCTGAATTCGAGTGAGACGCTTCATGGCCATCAGGAATTGGCGGTCCGCCTTCGGGTAGTCCCGAGACCAGCTCGCGCCATATCCGTAGCCATAGCCGCCAAAACCCCCGCCGTAGGTGTCAGTCCTGGAGGTGTACCGCAGCCGGGACCAATAGAATTCGGAACGTTCGTTGCTGCCGCCGCCATAGGAACCATTGGAATAGGAAGGGCTTTGCTGCTGGAACAACTGATACCCGCCATCCTGGAAGGCAAGCACACCACCGGCTAGGACCAATGGAAGAACGAGAGCGGAAATACGCCGAAGAGATCTCATCAGATCCCTCAGAGCTTGAGCCTAACAGATCGGAATCCTCGTCTTCAACCTCAGCCGAGGCGCCGACGGCTGCTGCGGCTTGAGGACAGGAAATCCGAACGCCAGCACAGCTCCGTAAACTCCTTCGAGTTCGAACGATCTAATCGTTTAGTAGGTGGTGACAATTTTGGCCACTTTTTGCGCGCTTAAGGAGGCCATTCGGCCCAGTTTTGTGCGTGTGGGGCCCGAAGTCCGAAAACGCCCGCCTAAAGGCGGCGGCTACGAAGGCAAAAGCAGATCCCGCCGCTTGTATGTGCTGATCTAGCCGTGAGACGATTTCGCCGTTTGCTACCGGCACTCCGGAGGAACGGTGAAACGACGGAGGTTTCTGGAATTGGGAGGCGCGGGGCTGCTTTGGACCAGCCGGCGGCGCGCGCATATCGGGACAGACGCAGGCTCCGATGCCGATGCCCATGCAAACGCCCTCGCCGAATTCGGCTGCCGCCAAGCCGGAGGAAACCACTCCCGCCGATTTCACGCTGCGAATCGCGCCGATTGCTCTGGAGCTCGCCCCGAGCCGCTTCATCAGCACCATCGGATACAACGGCACTTCCCCCGGCCCTGTGCTCCGGATGCGCGAAGGCAAGCCCGTCACCGTCGAGGTGATAAACGACACGGATGCAGCGGAATTGGTCCACTGGCACGGCCTGTTCGTCCCGCCCGAAGTCGATGGCTCGGAAGAAGAAGGCACGCCGATGGTGCCTCCGGGAGGCCGCCATCGTTACCAGTTCACTCCCAGGCCCGCCGGGACGCGCTGGTACCATTCGCACGCGATGGCGGGCGCCGATTTGCATCGCGGGACGTACACCGGGCAATACGGTTTTCTGATGATCGATTCAGGAAATGATCCGGGACAGTACGACAAGGAAGTCTTTCTGGCGCTGCGCGACTGGGAACCCTATTTCACCGACCAGATGGAAAACGAAGCGGCGGAAGGGGGCGGACTGGGCCCGCAACCCGAAAGGCCGACCGTGCTCGATACGCGCCCGAACGGCCTCGAAGTTTCGTCTCAACTGTTTTCAATCAACGACAAAGCCCTGGGCGCCGGCGAGCCCATTCGCGTTCGAGCCGGGCAACGCGTTCTCGTGCACGTGCTGAACGCGAGCGCGATCGAAAACCGCACGATCGCGCTGTCGGGCCATCAATTTCGCGTGATCGCCATGGACGGCAACAAGGTCCCTTCGCCGCAATCGGTCGATGTGCTCATGCTCGGTCCGGGCGAGCGCATCGACGCCTACGTCGAGATGAACCAGCCCGGAGTCTGGGTCCTGGGCTCGACCGATGACACGACTCGCAATGCCGGGCTGGGCGTAATCGTCGAGTACGAGAACCAGCATCGCGAGCCGCAGTGGGTGATGCCTTCGAAGCCCGTCTGGGATTACACGATCTTTGGAACGAACGCCTCTCCCGCGCGCCCAGCTCCGGAACACACGATCGACATGATCTTCGAAAAAATCCCGAGCGGCGCGGGCCAATTCAACATTTGGCATGTCAACGGCAAACCGTATCCGCATGACCGCGAATTCGTGCTGCAAGAAGGGGCGCGCTACCGTCTCGTTTTCCGCAACCGCACGGATGATGCGCATCCGGTGCATCTGCACCGCCATCTTTTCGAGCTGGTCGACGTTAACGGAAAACCGACCGCGGGGCTGATGAAGGACACGGTCATCGTTCCGCTCTACGGCCGCGTCTCCGCCGACCTGACGGCCGATCAGCCGGGGCTGTCACTGTTCCACTGCCACATCCAACAGCATATGGATTACGGCTTCAAGGCGCTGTTCCGCTACGCGTAGCGCTCGGTCGCTTCTCCAGTCCACTTCAGCGACATTCTCGTGTCTTTCTCATGTCTTTTTGGACAAGGCCTTTTGCTTTCCGACCCGGATCGAATCATGATGCTTCTGGGGTCTCCCAACGGGATTGCGGCGAGGGGGACCAGCTGTATCGGCAAAGCCCAGCCGGGAAAACCGAAGCGTCGTGCGCGAAGTTCGTCTTCGCAGGTCTGCCATTGGAAGTCTGAGTTCGAACTGTAAGTTCGGCCGCCGTAGCGCCGTTATTCGAGTGGTACCGACCGCGTGCTGCCGGCAACCGGCGGGAGGGCAAAATGACCGAAGCCTTGAAGCAGTGGGAAGCACAGTTGGTCGGCGGGAAATTCCACCTGCAACAGTACTTGGGTGGCTCCGACCATAGCTCCGTGTTCCTTACGGAGCGCGAAGAGCAAAAGGCTGCCATCAAGCTCATTCCCGCGGATCTAAAGTACGCGGAACTCGAACTTCCCCGGTTGCAGCGGGCCGCGCATCTATCTCACCCAAACTTGATCCGCCTCTTTGAGATGGGACGCTGCCAGGTGGGCAACGAAGAGCTGCTCTACGTCGTGATGGAATACGCCCCAGAGAACCTGTCGCAGGTTCTTCTCGATCGGCCGCTCACGCCCGCGGAGACTCGAGACATGCTCCGCCCCGCTCTCAAGGTTCTCGCATATCTCCATGGCAAGAGTCTCGTTCACGGTCACATCAAACCCAGAAATATCATGGCCATCGACGATCAACTGAAGATTTCGAGCGATGGAATCTGCGAGACGGGAGACCTTAGCGCCCGTCGAGGCGCAACCGATGTGTACGACCCGCCCGAGGCCGCCGGCGCGGGGAAATCCGCGGCCGGAGATGTTTGGTCGCTCGGCGTTACGCTGGTCGAGGCGCTGACGCAGCGCCTCCCCCAGTGGGAGCGCACATATCAACAAGAGGAACCGATCCTGCCGGGGACACTCCCTGCACCCTTCTTCGATATCGCGCGTCAGTGCCTGCGTCGCGATCCTCGGGATCGATGCACAGTCGGGGACATCGTGGCCCGCTTGCAGCCGCCCTCACCCGTGCAGCAGACGAAAGCGAGTCCCAAGGCCGGAAACGCGTCCGCGAAGTGGCGATACATTGTTCCGGCGACTGTAGCGGTCCTGGCGGTGGCCGCCATACTGGCGGGGCCAAGGCTGATGCACAAGCATCCAGAAACCGCGCAGACCTCTTCCGCGGCGCCCGAAGAACCGAAACCGGCGCAGGATTCACAAGAATCTCAGACGACAAAGCCCGCCGGAAACATCACCGATCAGCAAGGGCCTTCGGATGGCGGCGCCGCATCAACTTCGCCCGTCCGATCGATAAAGGAAACGAACGCCGGCGCGGGCAGCCTAGTTCGAGGCAAGGTCACACATCAAGTCCTGCCCGATGTACCGCAGAGGGCGCGAGACACGATTCGGGGGACAATCAAAGTCGGTGTAAAAGTCCATGTAGATCCGTCGGGCAGCGTGGTGGGAACGAGTCTCGCTTCTCCGGGGCGGAGCAAATACTTTGCAAACCTTGCGGTGGACGCCTCGCGACGTTGGAGATTTGCGCCGGCGAGAGTGCATGGTCAGAACGCTTCGAGCGAGTGGATACTGCAATTCGAATTCACGCGTGCCGAAACGAAAGTCAATCCAGTTCAAACCGCTCCGTAGCTGACAGGTCGTCCCGCGCAGCCAAGATGATTTGAACTTGACATGGCAGGAAGGCAGATGTAGGTGTGTGTGAACATCGAGGGTGAGGACGCCGTCAGCACGGACTGGTGGAACCAATGAAAAGGACTTCATTCGCCGCAGTCGCGACTGGCCATCTGGCTCATGGCCGCAGCGCCCGCCCCGGCTCACCATTCGTTCGCCGCTGAATTCGATCTTGAAAAACCGATTACCTTGCATGGGACCGCCGTGAAATGGGAAATGATCAACCCCCACGGCTACATCACGCTGGACGTGAAGAACGATGATGGAAGCGTGACACGCTGGAGCATCGAAATGGGAGCTCCCAGTACGCTATATCGGAATGGATGGCGGAAGGACTCCATCAAAGCAGGCGACGAACTCACGATCAGCGGTTTCAAGGCCCGGGATGGCTCGAGCACGATATTCGGATCCCAAGCGAGGCTCGCGGATGGACGGCGGGTATTGGGCGGGGCGCCGAGACCTGCTCCAGAAACGCAGCCACAAGATTCTTCACCGCCCGACAAACAGCCGAATCCATAACGAGAGGCGACGTTGCGGAAATTGCCGATCAGCGCGGGCATCCTGTTCCTTGTGTTGTTCCAGGTCCGGCCGGCCACGGGTCAAACCTCCGGGACATCCGCTCCGGCGGCAGCGGATAAGGCAAAGGCCGCCGGCATACCCCGGCTCGCCGATGGCCACCCAAACCTTCAGGGCCTCTGGCACAACGACAGCGGATATCAAGCTGCGATGGTGAACATGCGAAACGCCAACGGCAACCTGGCCGTTGCCTTAGGAGACTTTCATGGCGCCGGCTTCCCCCTGCCGCTGCCTTACCTGCCGATCGCGGAAAAAGTGAAGGACTATCGAAACCTCCACGATCCGTACCATGATCCCGAGGGACACTGCCACATTCCCGGCGTACCACGGGAAATCGAACAACCAACCTCGCTTTTCCCCTTCCAGGTCATTCAGGACGAGAAGAATGTAGCTCTTTTGTTTGAGTACACGCACGACGTCCGCATCATCCCCGAGGACGGCAGCTCCCACCCGAAACACTATTGGACGTGGGATGGAGATTCGCGCGGCCACTGGGAGGGAGACACGTTCGTGGTGGACGTGGCCAATTTCAACGGCAGGGCGTGGCTGGATATGGAAGGGAATTTCGTGGACGAAAACGAGCATGTAGTCGAGCGATACACGATGGTCGATCCCAACGCAATCGAGTACTCAGCCACGGTTGAGGATCCTACGGTGTTTACCAAGCCGTGGACGCTGCATCTGACCCTGAAGAGAAATCCCGCGAAGGAGCAGATCGTTTACTACGATTGCCACGAAGGCGAACGAGATGTGCAGCACTACACTCGTTCGGAGGGCAACAAGGCCAACAAGCATGAGTAGGCATCATCTCCCCCTGCTGATAATGATGGTGACCGCTGCCACGTGCCCTGTTTTGGGCGCGCAGCGTGCGGGCGGCGGAATTGAAAGCAAAGGAGCGGACTCGTATTCTCCGCCGCGGCTTTCCGACGGGACGCCTGATTTCAGGGGAATTTGGCAGGCGCGATCGACCGCGTACGTGAATCTCGAGGGCCACCCCGCGGAAAAGGGAGCTGGCGCGGCCAAGAGCATCATTGTGGACCCACCGGAAGGAAGGATTCCGTATCTGCCGGACGCTCTGAAGCAAAGAGGCAAGAACTATGAGGACCGCACAAAGGCCGATCCCGCTTCCAATTGCTTCCAAGCCGGCGTGCCACGGGCAACGTATCTGCCGACACCTTTTCAAATCGTCCAAAGCACAGGCAATTTGGCCATCGTCTACACCGACAATCACGCCTATCGCATCGTCTTGCCATCGGCGATCCCGCACGATGATGGCATCGACTTTTTCATGGGGGATTCGCGAGGGCATTGGGAAGGGAATACGCTTGTCGTCGATGTGACAGACCTGGGGGACCAAACCTGGCTGGATTCTGCGGGAAATTATCACAGCGACCAGCTGCACGTGGTGGAGCGATACACGCTGATCGGTCCCGACACGATGAAGTACGAGGCTACGATGGACGACCCGATGGTTTACGCCAAACCCTGGACCGTCCGCTTACTTCTCTATCGCGACAAAACACCGGGCGCGAGGATCATCGAAGACGAATGCATTGAAGGTGCAGACGGTCTTTGGCATCACATCTCGCCGTTCGACGCGAAAGCAGTCGTCCATCACGACTATAAAGCTGAGATGGAGGCGGCTCAAGAGAATCCATAGCCGTCTGGCCGGGGCGCCGCGTGTGGACTATGTCGCGATGTCAGGCATCGCTGGAAGATCTGGTGCGCCCCACGCCCGAGTGGCCGGCTGTCGCCGCCTTTGTCCGGGGTTGTCGTCCCTTGCCACCTGGGCGGCCGAGATCGGGAATTTTTTCAAGCGATACCGGAGGTGTGAGCGGCAGGATGGCCCGGATCGTGGTGCCCCGACCCGGAGCGCTCTCGATCTCGAAGACTCCGTTCAGTTGCCTTATACGTTCCCGCATTCCGGCGATTCCAACACCGAGTGGCGCCGGCAAGTTTTCGATTGGGCGAGACAACTGCATTCCGCGACCCTGGTCCTGCACCTCGGTCCGGATTTGTCCGCCTTCAATTGCCAGCCGAATCGTCGCGGTTCGGCTGCCGGAATAACGATGCGCGTTGGTCAGCGCCTCCTGGACGACACGAAACAGAGTCGTTTCGATCTCCTGAGAGTGGCGTCCGAAATTCTCAGGGACGTCAACGCTCACCTCAATCCCGCTGCGCTCGGCGAAGCCCTTGGCGTACCATTGCAGGGTTGAGGCCAATCCCACCTCGTCCAGCAGCGGCGGATGCATCAAGTAAGAAAGCGTCCTCACTTCTCGAATGGCCCCTCCCGCAAGCTCGATGGCAGACTCCAGGAGTTCACGCGACCCGGCCTCTTTTTCCGGTAAGCGTTCCCTCAGACTGCCGAGGACCATCTTGAGCGCCACCAAGCTTTGTCCCGCCGAGTCGTGGAGCGTCCGCGCGACATTACGGCGTTCGTCATCGCGCGCGCGGAGGAGCTCTTGGGAAAGCCGGCGTAGCTCCTCTTCCACGCGAGTCTGGTTGGTGATGTCCTGCGCAACGCCGATGGAGCGCTCCGTCCGCCCGTCCGCCCCGGGAATTTGGATGGCCCGGACAGAGTGGACCCGAAGGGTTTCGTCGGGCGCGCGATAGCGCACAATGTACTCGAACGGCTTGCAGTCCGCGGCAGCGCGATCAGTGAGCTGGCGAGCTCGCTCGCGGTCCGCTGGATGGACCCTCTCCCAGAAAGCATCAGGGTTCCAGTCTGCTTCCGAGGCAAGTCCGTACATCTGTAGCAAGTTTTTGGATAGCGTGGATTTCCCCGTCCTGAGATCAAGTTCCCAACTCCCGGAATTCGTCAGTTGTTCGGCTTGCGACAGCACCGCTTCGCTTCCACGCAGCCGCTCTTCTTCGTGCTTTCGCTCGGTGATGTCCTGGGACATCCCTTGTACGCGCACGATGCGCCCTGCTCCGTCGGTCACCGCAATAGCGCGTGAATGAAAAAGGCGCACGTCGCCGTTGGCCGTGACGAAACGCAACACATTGTCGGCCGAAGCTCCCCGGGAGAGCATCTCGTTGCCAGTGCGAATGGCCTTTTCCCGATCGTCGGGATGAACCATCTCCAGGGCTCGGGCGTGCGAGAGCGGGGCTGTTTCAGGTTCGAGGCCGAGCATGCGGTAAAAATGCTCCGACCATTTCATGGTCTGCTTTTCGACGTCCAGTTCCCAGCTCCCCATGTTCGCGAGTTCTTCGGCGTGCGCGAGCAGGCTCTGGTTTTCCCGCAATTCGTCTTCGCGATTCTTCCGCTCCGTAACATCCTGGGACATCCCGCGGACGCGCACGGCGTGCCCGGTCTCGTCGGTCAGGACAACGGCGCGTGAGTGAAAAAGGCGCTCATCGCCATTGGCCGTCACGAAGCGCAACACGTTGTCGAGCTGGCGTCCCCCAGCACACATCTCATTGGCATCGCGTATCGCCTGCTCGCGATCGTCCGGGTGAATCATCGCCAGATCGCGCCCTTCACGGACTCGACCTGCATCGGGTTCGAGGCCGAGCATGCGGTAAAAATGCGCCGACCAGTTGAGCGTCTGCTTCTCGACGTCGCGTTCCCAGCTTCCCATGTTCGCCAACTCTTCGGCCTGGGCCAGGAAAGCCTCGCTTTCCTGCAATTCGTGTTCTCGTCTTTTATGCTCGGTAATATCCGTTACCGTCCCGACGACGCCGACGATTTCTCCCGTCTCATCGCAAAGGGGCGCAAAATTGTTGTTGCACCAGCGCCGGCGCTGCGTCTGAGAAACCGTATAAGGAACATCGAGCAGCGAAGTGACTTTCCCCGCAAGCGCCATCTCCAGGCGGGCATAGAATCCCCATTCTTCCAGGAAAGGAAATAGCTCCAGCGGATGCTTGCCGAGGACGTCCTTCTCTTTCATGCCGCTCAGCCGCTCCATAAAGGGATTCCAGACTACATACCGGAGCTGACGATCGTGAACGACGATTCCTTCCTGGGCGCTGAACAGGATCTGTCGATTGAGCTCGTTGGCCCTCTGAAGAGCCGCCAATGATTTCTTGCGCTCGGTAATGTCCGTGGCCGTGATGACAACGCGCCCGGGAGACCCTCGATGGGTAGATTCCGGGGCAGCGGCGCCATACAACCAGGTGATCTCGTTTAAGCCCCGGCGCCGGAGTCCCCATACCTCATTGCGAACCGGCCGGAGGGACTTCATCGCCCTGGCTCCGGGACGCTGCGAAAGCGGATACTCCGATCCGTCTTCTTGAACGGCGAGGAGGCCCAACTCTTCAGCCGTCTTCCCCAAGACTTGTTCCCAGGTCATCCCGAACGCGTCGAGCGCAGCCTGGTTGGCGAACTGAATCTCGGCGTTGGGTCCAAGCACAATGACCCATACAAACAGGTCTTGAATCAATGCGCGGAGGCCGCTTTCGCTGAACAGATGGCCGTCAAGTGAGGGCGGTTTGCGCCGCGAGCTTTGTGGCGACGACTTGGGGACTGTCTTTTTCCGCATGGCCTGAATCAATCTCCGCAAGTCCCGTGCGTCGAATTCTCTTAGGGGTCTACGCTATTGGGGGTTATTGAAGCACTGGAATCTTCGAAAAGCAACAACCCAAGCGGCGGGTCAGTGGTGGGCGCGCCTCACGGAGAAAGTTTCATAGAGGATCGTGGGAAGGTGGGCGGCGACTGCCGCAGAGGTTACTCCGTGTTGGTCTCAATCTGGTGGACGTCAGGCACACTTCAAATCGTCAAGTCAGCTAGCGGTCTAAAAAAGACCACTGCCTCCGACGATATGCAAGCTCCTTTCGGCGTAGGAGGAGGACGGGGCTTGGCCTGGAGATCTCCTCAACCACTTCTCCGGTCTTTCTTGGTAGACCGATCCGGGTGGCCACGTCGGCCTGCGAGATGATGCCGATGAGACGGTCCCGGTCGTCGACAACCGGTATCCGCCGGATCCTTGCATCCACCATGGCATCAAGCGCCGACTCAACGTTATCGTCCGCCCGACATACCAGCGGCTCGCGGGTCATGAATTCATCCAGCGGCGTGTTGAGATCGCGGCCATCAGCCACGATCTTGAGAGCCAAATCTCTGTCGGTAATGATGCCGATGACGGTCTTCGTTGCGAGGCTTTCGACCACTGGAACGGGGCCCACATTCTTGTCTCGCATCAGCTTCGCCGCTTGAAACGCCGTCTCTGTCGGCAAGCAGAAAACGGGATCCTTGGTCATAACATCGCTGCAAGTGGTCATCTTCGTCCCCTCCCATTCGGTCTCGTGGAACTTCCATGATCAGTCTCGCGCGCGTGCCTAGCGCCGGGACTACCACTCCTTCGATCAATCGTTCTCGGAAGAGCTGACTCGCGCCCCGCCGG
>CAWEXR010000002.1:0-95776 GCA_963813045.1 uncultured Acidobacteriota bacterium | reverse complement strand
GATTCGAACCCACGGTTGAGTTTCCCCAACACACGCTTTCCAAGCGTGCTCCTTAAACCGCTCGGACACCTCTCCGCGTTGGAAGGCTTGAGAAGCCTAACAAATTGGTGGCAGCGCAGCAAACGAGAGAGCTCGAACCGCGGCGCGAAAGGAACAAATCGAGAAAATGTCTGTTACACTTTCTTGCGCTACTCCGGGGTAGTGCAATCGGTAGCACGCCAGCCTTTGGAGCTGGTTATCCTGGTTCGAGTCCAGGCCCCGGAGCCATTCAAGACGAACCCGCGCGGGCACCACCTCGAGTGTTGTCCAGAGGCGTTGATCCTTCAGGGAGTAACCCAGGGCATTCAGGCGGCCGGACGAGGCGTCTTACGGCTCGGGCGATTCGTCTTCACCAGGTGAAGACGACGAACCGCGCGGTATTCCGAGGCGCGACGGAGCAAGACTTCGAATTCGCGATCCGAAACGGACTCTCTTGCGACGGGGACCTTTTGTTTCAGGGCCATACCGTCCTCCGCCGGGCAGGTTATCCAACTAGGTAACAGTGCGCAGACTATCCCCCGCTTCGCATCCTGTCAAGGGATTTTCGGATTGGGCTGCGGCGCGAACAAACGATCGGGCGCGAGGGTGGTTACTGCGCAGACTCTGAATGTGGGTGGCGTACCGGTCTTTTGCTGATTTCCTCGAGAGTGCTGTAGCCGCGCCGAGCCGAACTCGCCACCACGCGAGCGCCCGCTTCGGTCAATTCGAGGCCCCGCTGGCCGAGCGTACCGACGAGATAGAAGATTCCGACCATGACGAGCACCACCGCAAACCCGAACCCGAAAATCAGCTCCGCCGCGAGCAGTTCGCGCACAAAGTAGAGTTGGAAAATGAGGAACGCCGCGAGAATCGACAGCAAACCCTTGCGGACCTTTGCCTTCTGAACGACGGCGCCTGCGACAACCCTGAGCCGGGTCAAAAAAGTATTCATCGCCCTTCCACCTGCCTCTCACATGATTGGATGCAAAGTGGAGTCCAAAAGAAACAGAGATTTAACCGATTGAGATTCAATAACCTTGCCGAATTCTCAAGGCGAACCCACGGAAATCAGTTTCCGCAATATGGAAAGTGGGATAGGACTTCAACCGTAATGGGAAGACAATTTGCGGCACCCGTCTGCGTCAGAGGAAAAAACAATTTCGATTTTGTTTCGCGCGACGCGATCAGCGCGCCTCGAACGGATACCGATCCTGTGCGAGCACGGCATCTGCGAGGCGCCGGCGAAGTGCGATCGTATCCATCGGAGGATGCTTCGCAAAACGTCTGAGCGCTGCAAGCTGCGTGACCAGCGTGTCGCCTTCGACGGTCGCGGCGAGCGCAGTGCGCGCTTCCTTCTCGATGCGATCCATGGCGTCGTAGGAGAAGGCGCGGGTGGCGTCCGCCATGAGGGCTGCAGCATGACCGCGCGACGCGCCGGCTTTCTGCGCGCGCCGCAAGGATGATTCCATGGCATACACGTCCATCACGATATTCGCGAGCGATCCCACAATCTCCTGCTCGTTTGCCAGTCGATCGCGGAATCTCTGCACGGCCGCTCCCGCGGCGAGGAGGAAGATTTTCTTCGCCTGCGCGAGCGACTGCTCGTCTTCGGCGAAGGCACCCGTAGGGGCCTGCTCGAAGGACGGGCCCGCGAGGAGTTCTTCACCCAGCTTCATGGCCGCGGGGATCAAGGGTAAGGCGCCCGCCATGGCCCGTTTCATCAGCATCTGAATGATTACAAGGCGGTTGATCTCGTTCGTGCCCTCGAAGATGCGGTTGATACGGCTATCACGATAGGCGCGCGCCACAGGATAGTCTTCGTGGAAACCGTAACCTCCGAAAATCTGCACGGCCTCGTCCACGCAATAGTCCAGCGTCTCGCTGCCGACCACCTTGCTGATCGAGCTTTCGATGGCGTATTCCTCGAGAACCTCCATGGCCTGCTGGACTTTGTCCCGGCCTTTGCCCTCGTCCTTCCTCTCGCTGGAAACGGCCGCCTCGATCGTCCCCGCGGTCCGGTAGATCATCGATTCGAGAGCGTAGGTGCGGATGGCCATTTCGCCGAGCTTCGCCTTGATCAGGCCGAACTCGCAGATGGACTTGCCGAAAGCGGTGCGCTCCTTCGAGTACTTCGAGGCAATGCCGAGAACTAGCTTGGCGCCGCCTACGCAGCTGGCGCCCAGAGAGAAACGCCCGGCGTTGAGCGTGTTGAACGCGACGATGTGACCGCGTCCGATCTCGTGCAGCAGGTTCTCTTTCGGGATCGCTGCGTTTTCAAAGAATAACGGGACCGTGGAGCTCCCGTGAATTCCCATCTTGTTCTCTTCGGCACCGACCGAGAAGCCCGGCGTGCCGCGCTCGACGATGAAGCACGAGAATTTTTCGCCATCCACCTTCGCGAACACGATGTAAACGTCGGAGAACCCGCCGCTCGAAATCCACATCTTCTGTCCGTTCAGGATCCAGCTCTTGCCGTCGGGCGAAAGAACGGCGCGCGTACGCGCGGCGAGCGCGTCCGAACCTGCCTGCGGCTCCGAAAGCGCGTAACAGGAGAGCCATTCGCCGGTGGCGATCTTCGGAAGATACTTTTGCTTCTGCGCCTCGGTACCGAAGTACACGATGGGGACCGTGCCGATTCCCGTGTGGGCGCCGAATGCCACCACGAACGAGGCGTATGCGCTCAGTTTTTCCGAGACGATCGTTAGGGAGACCTTGTCGAGCGCCGCTCCGCCATAGGCTTCCGGAATGCCGGCTCCCAGGAGGCCGATCTCGCCGGCCTTGCGGACCATTTGTGGCATCAATCCTGGTTTATGTTTCTCGAGCGCGGGGATGTTGGGGACGATCTCTTTGGCGACAAACTCCTCGACGGTTTTCCCGAGCAGGCGCTGATCGTCGCTGAGATCGGCGGGGGTGAAAACGTCCTCAGGTGCCGTGGACGCAACCAAGAATGCGCCGCCGCGATTCAGCGATTGCGAAACTGTTGTTGAGGTCGCCATCGTCGTCTCTCCTTTTCGATGCTGCGCCGCCTAACGTGTTCGTCACGCGGGCGCGCGTTATGCGGCGCGTTCGAAGATGCCCGCCGCTCCCATGCCGCCCCCGATGCACATGGTTACCAGGCCGTAGCGCGCCTGGCGGCGTTCGAGCTCGCGCAGAATCGTGGCCGTGAGCTTCGCGCCGGTACATCCGAGCGGGTGGCCGAGCGCGATTGCGCCTCCGTTGACGTTCACGCGAGCCGGGTCGAGCCCCGCGAGTTTGATCACCGCCAGAGACTGCGCTGCAAACGCCTCGTTCAGTTCGATCACGTCGATTTGATCCAGATTCAGTCCCGCGAATTTCAGAGCCTTGGGAATCGCGTAGATGGGTCCGATGCCCATTTCTTCGGGAGGGCAACCGGCAGTGGCAAAAGCTACAAATCGCGCCAGCGGTTTCAGACCCAGCTCGCGCGCCCGTTCGGCGCTCATCAAGACCGAAGCGGCCGCGGCGTCGCTCATCTGCGAGCTGTTCCCCGCCGTCACGGAACCACGGACGTGAAATACAGGCTTGAGTTTTGCGAGGACCTCGAGCGACGTGTCCGCGCGCGGGCCCTCGTCCGTCTCGAATCGAATCTTGTGCGCTTTCGGCCGGGCGCCGTTGGAAGAACCGTTGGAGCCGCCTTCGAGAGCCGTGTAGCTCACGTCGACGGGCACGATCTCGTCCTTGAACTTGCCCGCCGCAATCGCGGCGAGCGCCTTCTGGTGACTCGCGAACGAAAACTCGTCGGCCTGCTCGCGCGTGATGCCGTACTTTTTGGCGACGTTTTCGGCGGTCAGGCCCATGTTGAGATAGGTGTCCGGGTAGCTGTCCATCAGCGAGGGATTCGGCGAGACTTTGTGCCCGCCCATGGGAACCATGCTCATGGACTCCGCGCCGCCCGCAATCAGGACGTCGCCCTGTCCCGCCATGATTCGTTGCGCGGCGAGGGCAATCGCCTGCAAACCTGAAGAGCAGAAGCGATTGACGGTCATGGCCGCGGTGGTCACCGGCAGCCCCGCGCGCAGCGACGCAATACGCGCGACGTTCATTCCCTGCTCCGCCTCGGGCATGGCGCAGCCGATGATGACGTCCTCGACGTCCTTGGCCTCGAGGCCCTTCGCCCGCGCGAGCGCTTCCTGGATCGCGAGGGCGGCCAGATCATCCGGCCGCGTCGCCCGCAACGTCCCTTTCGGAGCCTTGCCGACCGCCGTCCGCACCGAGCTCACAATCACTGCTTCTCGCATGGCTCACCTCGACCGAAAGAAAACACTTCGTCCCGGGAAACTACCATTGGATGCCAGCCGGAACAAAAAAGCAACCGTGCGGGGTGAGCGCGACGTCATGGGGAAAACTTGTTTCGGCGCACCGCCGTCGAGCGCTCTACGCCGTTGTAGCGCGGCTAGAGGCGGAATTGAATCGTCACCAGCATCTCGATGGATATGGGCCGGCCGTTCAATGTTGACGGCTGGTACTTCCGCCCGCGTAACGCATCCACAGCCGCCTCACGCAGAATCGCGGGGCCGGAAATGGCGCGCGCATCGGACACGTTGCCCGCTTTGTCGATTATGACGTGGACGACGACATTTCCCTGGACGTTTGCTTGCCGAGCAATCGCGGGGTAGGCAGGCAATACCGACGAAACCACTTTCGGGGGTTTTACTTCGCCGCCGACAGAGACAGGCCCCGTGGCGGCGGGCTGCGTCGGGGGAGCCAGATTCACCGGGGAAGCGGCCACAGCCGGGAGCCCGCTGGTTTCGTTGGCGGTCGCCATGTCGGGGTCGATGGAAGGCGCTGCTTCGCGCGAGCCGTCAGTCGCGCGTCCCGAGGACACGGGATGGGCGTTCAGCGCACCAAACATGTCGGGCATCGCAGGCGCTGCGCTCGAAGCTTTCTGTTTGGTTGAAGGGTTCGGCTTGTTCTCGCTAGCGGCAGACTTGCCAGGCCTTGCCGGCGCCGCGTCAGCGGCGTGAATCGTGACGGCAGGTGCCGAGCTTGGCGTGCTCGCGTGCGGGCTCGCGGATTCACTCGCAGGCGGCGGAGCTGGTACGGGATTCTCCGCGGCGTCTGCCCGGGCGGGCAGCTCAGGCGCCGCCGGCGCTGAAATTGCAAGGCGCGTGGCGGGCCGTGAGTAGAAGTAGAAGGCTCCGCCTCCCACTGCCGCCAACAACACCACGCAAGCCGCAATCAAGAACCACTTTCGGCCTTCGCCCGGACCGGTTTCTGCGGCTTGGCTTGCGGTTCCCAGTGTCCCGTATTCCAGACGCGAGCCAAACTCGCGCGACGCTGCACGCGGCGCGCCAAGGCCGGAACTCGGCCGCGAACCGCCCGAACGTGGCGGATTCTTTGCCTGCGGGCGACTCCTCGATCGCCTGCGATCCGACTTCCAATTCTTCTGCTTCTTCCGCCACCTTGGCGCCCGAAGAAGACTTCCCGGACACCGCTGACGCGTCTCCGCGCAATTCTGCCAGCGCAAGAGCGGGGACGGAGGCTGCGGGAACCTCGAAGACCGTCTTCTCCTTCGCGGCAACTTCAGACTTCGGTGCGACAGCGGGCGCGACTGGCGCAGCAGGAATCGAAGCGGCAGGCGGAGCCACGGGCGCGGTTCTCTTTGGCGGCGCAGGTCCATCGGACGCGAAATGGACGCCCCAATACCCCGGCTGGGCATGCGTGAATTCGATCTCGATGTACGAATGCAGGTTCGGGTTCGTGCGAACCTTTACCACCCGGCAAATCGCGTCCTGCCTCGACTTCAAGTTTGTCAGCACGACCGCTTGTCCCACGCTGACGGCCGTGGACATCCTCAGGACGCCGCCTTGAGGAAACACGATCATCGTGGTCGTCTGCTCTTCGAAGGGCTCAGTGTGGGGCGTAATCCCGCGCACGATTTCGGTCACGCGCGACCCATGCACGCGTACGGGAACATCCAAGGAGACCGCGTCCGACCGGAGATGGCCGGACTCTGCCTTCGAGTGGCTGGATCCCTGCGAAACAGAGGACTCGCCGACCTCCAGCGTTTCCTTCAATGTTGTCATCGTCGGTAGTACGAACGGCGGTGCGCCGCTCCCCCCGTAGATGCTTGAGTTTTGCCTGGCCTGCGTCGATTTTCCGAGGGATGCCTAAGTGCAGCAATAGTACGTTCGTACCTGGGTCTGTTTCTCTATGATACGCGGGGATTTCGCGGAGAACCTCAGAACTGTCGCGCGACGAGGCCGGTCGCCACGCGCTGCCCATCCACCTCAATCGCGAGGGCGGTGGTATTGTTCACCACGTAGTACGCCAGCGAATAGTTCGCCGAGTGCGTTTCGATGGTCGAGGTCCCGCGCCCGTTCGAGTCGGGAGCTACAATCGTGCTCGTGTTCTCGATCGGCGCTCCTGTGGTCACCGTGCCCCTGTCGTCGATATCGATATTCCCCAGTGGGATGACCGCGCCGCTCGGAAATTCAACCTGGCCAATCACGTTTTCTTCCGTGAATCCGCTTCCGTTCGCGTTGCTCGTCAAATTCAGCGCGAAGCTCCCCTGCGGGACCCCGATGCTCGTCTGCAAATATCCCGTGCCGTCCGCCACGATGTCCGTATCGAGCTCGATGATCTCGACCGATCCGCCCGACGTCGCGTACGCGGCGAAGTTACGCGTCGTCGACCCGTGGGTCAGCGAGAAGGAAATTCGCCCCAGGCCGGAGGCGACTGAGTACGACGACCCCGTGATGCTGGTATCCGCTGTGACCGTCCCCCCGGAATTCAGATCGAACACTCCCCCGCTGATGCTGCCCGTACCACTCGTCACGAGAACGCCGCCGAGCGCATACGACGCCGTGCCGCCCGCGTTCGCTCCGCTCAACGTGAACGCATAACTCCCCTTCAGAATCGACGTCGAGAATGATCCATCGATGTTCGGCGCGCTGAAGAGATCGCCCGAGAGTTGAGCCGTGGCCTTGGCGTCGGTTTCGACCACCTTCAGGTGCGTGCTATCGACAATGTAGAAAGCAAACGTATACGTGCCGGCGATGTCGGGGACCGCGGTGTTGGCATTGGTCAATTGCAGCGTGCCGCGCCCGTTTGTGGTCAAATTCGCGCTCGCGGCGAAAAGCCCGTTCAGCGTCGTGTCGGCCGCAGCCTCGGTGTTCGTACCCGCGTCGTTGATGTCTTCCTCGGCCAAATTCGGCGGAATTGTTCCATTGAGGCCATTGGCCTGGAGCATCCCCGTGATCTGCAGCGGCTTGCCGCTTCCGTCGTTGCCCGAAAGATTGAACGCGTAATTCCCGTTAAACGCCGAAAGCGCGAAATCCGTGGTGTTTTGCAGGTCGGCCTCGCCGCTGCCTGTGGCCGTCTTGTCGAATCGGACCAGCAACGCGCGTGGCGATGCCTGCCCCTGCGGGCTCGATACCAGTGCGAGATTCCAGGTCTCCGAGCCGCCGGCCGCGGCATCGGTCAACGTAGCCGTTGCGCTGCCATCCGGGTTCACGGAAAAAGTTCCGCTCACCGGCGACGCCGGCACAGGAGTCTGCGCCGTGCTGTTGTAGTCCTCGACCCCGCTGATCGATCCTGCCGACGAATTCGCCGTGAAGCCCCCTGCGACGAGCAACGGACCCTTGCCATCCTGCCCAGAATAGGAGAAAGCATACTGTCCGCTCAGCGACGCATTCGAGAACACCACGACCACGGTGGCCGTCGCCGAATTGCCCCCGCTCTGGGCTGTCACGACGGTCGATCCGCCCGGCGGGGGAGTAAATGGAGCCGTGTAGACACCGCTAACGCTGATGATTCCGTGTGCGGAATCGCCGCCGGTGGTGCCATTAACTTGCCAGGTCGGCGTGATGGCGTTGCCGTTCGCGGTCGCGGAGAACGTGAATGTCTGGCCCGCCGGTACCACCACCACAGCGGGATCGATGGCCAAGCCTCCGGCGGCCGCCGCCACGATGTTGATCGTCGCCGTGCCCGTCGCGCCCGAGCCCGTAGCGGTAATCGTTACGGTTGCAGGGCTGGGGATCGACGACGGCGCGGTGTAGAGGCCGTTGCTATCGACCGAGCCGCTGCCCGAGCCGGATGAAACGCTCCACGTGAATGTCGCCATTGGCGCGCTCGCAAGGAACGCGCTGAATTGCGCCTTTCCATTCACAGGCACGCTCGCCGACCCGGGAAAGATTGTTACGGGGCCGGAGTTTGGCGGGGGCGGAGGTGGCGTTGGTGTCGCGCCGCTATTGCCTCCACAGGCGGCCAAAACGAGCAGCGCTGCAGCGGCGAGCGTCGCCAGTGAAAGCAGCTCGATCCTCTTTCGCGTCATCATGTCAGTAGCCCCGAAGTTTCAGAATGAGTTCGCCGCTGGTGCGATCGGTGGAGTTTATGGAGCGGCTTCTGAATTCATTGCGCAGTCACGAGAACCGCGAATGGCCATCCCCGAACCTGCCACGCGAGGTCCCCAGCATACACATCCACGGCGCAGGATTCACCCGCTACCTAAGAACATACGGAGAATGAAAAAGTTGCCTCGGAGAATGCCGGTCAATTCCGGAGGGGCTTGCCGGTCTTGAGTGTGTGTGCGATGCGCTCCAGCGTCTTGCGCTCGCCGCAAAGGCTGACGAACGCCTCTCTCTCGAGGTCGAGGACGTATTGCTCGGGCACCGCCTGCGGCGACGTGATTCCTCCGCCGGCCATGACGTACGCCAGCTTCCGCGCCACCACGCCGTCGTATTCGGTCGCATACTCGCCCCGGATCAGCATGTGGATGCCGAGTTTCGCGACCGCGAGGAACTCCTCGCCGAGCACGCGGATCTCCGCCGGAGCCGGCGGATGATATCCGGCGCGCACCATCGCGAGCGCGGTTTGCTTCGCGTCGGCAACCTGGCGGTCGCGGTTCATGGCGATCAGGTCCGCCGGGCGCAAGTAACCGAGCGATCGCGCCTCTTCCGCGCTGGTTGAGACCTTGGCCATCGCGATGTTCTCGAAGACGTGCCTGAACGCGTGCATCAGGTCCAGGCTGTCGCCGCCGGCCGTCTGTTCGTTCGCGCGAATCAGCATCTCTTTGGTTCCGCCTCCGCCGGGGATCAATCCCACTCCGGCCTCGACCAGCCCGATATAGGCCTCCGCCGCCGCGTGAATTCTCGCGGAGTGCAAATTGATTTCGCAGCCGCCGCCGAGGGCCATCCCCTGCGGCGCCGCCACCACCGGCCGCGGCGCGTACTTGAGCGCCATGTTCGCGCGTTGGAATTGGCGCACGGCCAGGTGAATGTCATCCCACTCGCCCTCCTGCGCGGTCATCAGCAGGAGCATCAGGTTTGCGCCCGCGGAAAAGTTCGGCGCCTGGTTCGCGATCACCATGGCTTCGAATTCCGTCTCGAGGCGCGCGACGCCCGCTTGCAGCATTGCGAAGATGTCGCCGCCGATCGCGTTCATTTTCGCGTGGAACTCGCAGCAGAGCACGCCGTCGCCGATGTCGATCAAGCTGGCGCCGGAATTTTCCTGCACCACCGGCGTGCGATCCTTGAGCGACTTCAGAAAGATGATCCCCTCAGGCTCTTCCAGCAGTGCCAGCGCGGCCGACGCAAAATCGAAATATCGCGTGGTTCCTTTTTCCGTTTCGTAGAATGATTTCTTCGGTGAGGCGAGCACTTTCGCGACGAGCGGCGGCATTTGCTTCCCTTCCCGCTCGAGCGCCTTCGCCATTCGCTCCACGCCGATCGCATCCCAGATCTCGAACGGCCCGAGCTCCCAGCCAAATCCCCAGCGCATCGCGCGGTCCAGATCCACCACTCTGTTTGCAATCTCCGGAATGCGCCGCGCGGCATAGAGACATGTATCTCCCAGGCAAGCCCACAGGAAGCGGTTCGCCTTGTCACCGCCTTTGCCTTCGAGCGCCGGTCCGACCAGCATCCGCAGCCGCTCGCGCGTGTCGTCGATGGTCTTGCCCGACTCGATCGAGCCCAGTCTTGTTTTCTCGCGCGGACGGTACTCCATCTTCTGCCAGTCAAGCGTCAGGATCTCCGAGTCGCCGCCCTTCTTGACGCGCTGATAGAATCCGCTGCCCGTCTTCTCCCCGAGCCACCCGCGTTTCATCATCTCCTCGACAAGCGCGGGAACGCGAAATATTTCGCGCGACTCGTCATCGGGAATGCTTTCGTAGATGTTGCGGATCACGTGGACGAGCACGTCCAGCCCGACGATGTCCGCCGTGCGAAAAGTGGCCGAATTCGGCCAGCCGACCGCCGGCCCCGTACACGCGTCCACTTCTTCGATCGTCATTTCGATCGACCGCATCTCGTGGATGGCCTTCAGCATCGAGAACGTGCCGATGCGGTTGGCGATGAAATTCGGCGTGTCTTTCGCGACCACCACACCCTTGCCCAGCCGCAGGTCGCAAACCTCCTCGAACGCCCCGAGCACGTCGGGCAAGGTCTTCGGCCCCGGAATCAGCTCGACCAACTTCATGTAGCGCGGTGGATTGAAGAAGTGCGTTCCCGCGAAGTGCTCCTGAAAATCCTCGGAGCGTCCTTCCGCGATCAGGCGGATCGGCAGGCCCGACGTGTTGGTCGACACCAGCGTTCCGGGCTTGCGCGCGGTCTCGACGCGTTCGAAAAGCCTCCTTTTGATTTCGAGGTTCTCGGCGACCGCTTCGATGATCCAGTCCACCTCGCCGCACCACGGCAGGTTGTCGTCGAAATTTCCCGGCGTGATCAGCCGCGCCGTCTCCGGTGTGAAGAATGCGGCCGGCCGCGATTTCTTCGCCGCTTCAAGCCCAGCGAACACGATGCGGTTGCGCACCGCGGGGCTTTCGAGCGTGAGTCCCTTGCGTTTTTCCTCGGGTTTCAATTCCGGCGGGACGATATCGAGCAAATAACAGGGGATGCCGGCGTTGGCGAGGTGCGCGGCGATTCGCGCGCCCATCGTTCCCGCCCCGAGCACCGCTGCTTTTTCGATTGGGCGTCTCATGGAGAGATCCGGCACCACATGGTTGCAAAAGCGCCAACGCCGGTCAACCGGAAACGCCGCCGCTATACGTGAAGTGCTAAAGTTGCAGTAGTCACCGAGGCGCCTCATGAGTCCGGCATCCACATGGTTGACGAAGGCTGTCCAGGGCTTGCGCTCGTTCGCCTATGGCGGGGAGCGCCCGAAGGTGGGCATCGCTCTCGGAGGCGGATTCGCCCGTGGGATCGCCCACATCGGCGTCCTGCGCGTCTTCGAGGAACACCAAATCCCGATCGATTTTATCGCCGGGACGAGCGTCGGCGCCCTGATCGCCGCCACGTATGCCAGCGGAACTTCCCTCGAGGACATGGAACGCCAGGGCCGGGAAACTCACTTCCGTGATTTCGGACGCTGGACGCTTTCGCGCTACGGCATGGCCTCGAACGAGCGCCTCGAGGAGTTCCTGCACAAGTTCACACCCGCGCGCTATTTCAGCGACATGAAGATCCCGCTCAGCATCGTCGCGACGGATCTGATCACCGGGAAGTCGGTCCACTTCACCGATGGCGAGATCGGGCCGGCGTTGCGCGCTTCCTGCGCCTACCCCGGGCTTTTCAGGCCGATCGAGTATCGCGGCCACGTCCTCGCGGACGGATTCCTGACGGAGGCGACTCCGGCCGAAGCCGTTCGGGCGCTCGGTGCGGAGTTTGTGATCTCGGTCTATCTCGATCCTGGTCTGCTCGACGATCAACCGCGCAACACGATCGAGATCATCAGCCGCTCGTTCTCGATCATGCAAACGAACGTCATTCAGCCATGGCGGACGGTGACCGACGTCCTGATCGAGCCCGACGTCCATCACGTTCTGTGGCATGAATTCACGAAGACGCCGATGCTCGTAGCCGCGGGAGAAAAGGCCGCGCGGGCGGTGCTGCCGAAGATCAAGGCCCTCCTCGGCGGACAGATGGAACGGAGCTACGCCGGGCCCGAGAGACGCGGCACGCGTTCGAGAAGACTTGGAGAACGCTGAGAAATCAGCACAGGCGGGTTTGCGGCGCGACTGCTAACCATCTCCGGCGGCTCGCGTCGAAATACTTGTGAGGAGCCGGACTCCCCTCGATGACCGCTGCAACGCCCCAAATCATCCGCGGGCGGGTCCGGCTCCTTTCCTGCAGACTTTCAATCGGTCTCGCGCAGCTCCACAACCACGGGCTGGCCGTTCCCCTTGCCCCTTTTTGTGAACCACTCGCTCATCGCAGCCGCCAGCCGTTCCGGATCGACGCTCAGACCAGCTTCCAGGCGCCCTTCTCCCGTCGGCAACGTGTCGTCGAAGTCGGCTGAGCCGGTGAAATTCCGCATGCAGAAACTATCGAGCCAGTCGAGAGGCACGGGCCGCCGCTCGTTGCCAATTGCCATCTCCGCCTGCAGTTTCCGCGCGTACATTTCGGCGGAAGTATAACATCAGGCACTTCCGCGACGTTTTGGCCGGGCACTCGCCTTGCATTTCGGGGCGGCGTGTCCTAGAATTTTTCTTCATAGAATGCGTTTATTTTCACTTACGTAACGCGGCCCGCAGAAAACAAGGCGGTATCCCCGCGCGCAATCATCGGAGGTTAGGTGTCCACAGCGCTGGAACAATGGGTTGAGGAATCCGCCCGCCTCACGAAGCCGTCGAAGATTGTCTGGTGCGACGGTTCGGAAGCCGAAAGCCAGCGCTTGACCGAGGAAATGCTGGGCGACGGCACGTTCCTCAAGCTCAACCAGAAGACCTACCCTCGCTGTTACCTCCACCGCAGTAATCCCAACGATGTGGCCCGCACTGAAAACCTGACCTTCATCTGCACTCGCAAGAAGGAAGACGCCGGCCCCACTAACAACTGGATGGCTCCGGCCGATGCCAAGGACAAGCTCCGGCCACTCTTTGACGGTGCCATGAAGGGCCGCACGATGTACGTGGTGCCCTACATCCTGGGCCCGGCGACATCTCCCTACAGCAAGATCGGAGTCGAGGTCACGGACAGCGCCTACGTGGCCGCAAGCATGCGCATCATGTCGCGCATGGGCAAAGTCGCGCTGGATCGGCTCGGCAGTTCAGACGACTTCGTCCCGGGCCTGCACTCCCTCGGAGATTTGAGCCCCGAGCGCCGGTTCATCGTGCACTTCCCCGAAGAAAAGCTGATCTGGAGCGTCGGCTCCGGCTACGGCGGCAACGCCCTGCTCGGGAAAAAGTGCTTCGCCCTGCGAATCGCGAGTTGGATGGCCCGCGAACAGGGCTGGATGGCCGAGCACATGCTGATCCTCGGCCTGGAAGACCCTTCGGGCAAAGTGACGTACATGGCGGCAGCGTTTCCGAGCGCCTGCGGCAAGACGAATCTGGCGATGATGGTTTCCGCCCTCGAATCGCAGGGCTATCGCGTCTGGACCGTCGGGGACGACATCGCCTGGATGCACGTCGGATCGGACGGCATGTTGCGCGCGATCAATCCCGAGGCCGGATTCTTCGGTGTCGCGCCCGGCACCAACGGCAAGACGAATCCCAACGTCATGGCGGCCCTCCATCACGATACGATTTTCACCAACGTTGCCATGACCGAATCTCACGAGCCCTGGTGGGAGGGCATGGACAGCGCGCCGCCTGCCGGTCTAATCGACTGGCACGGCAATCCGTGGTCGGCTAAAGACGGCGCCGCGGCGCATCCCAACGCGCGCTACACAGTGCCCGCTTCACAATCGCCCTCGCTTTCCCGGCACTGGCAGGACCCGGAGGGTTTGCCGATATCAGCGATTATCTTCGGTGGCCGTCGCGCGCGCCTCGCGCCGCTCGTCTATGAATCCCACGACTGGCAGCACGGCGTTTTCGTGGGCGCCACGATGGCTTCGGAAACCACGGCCGCGGCGACGGGGACGGTCGGCGTCACGCGCCGCGATCCGATGGCGATGCTGCCGTTCTGCGGCTACAACATGGCCGATTACTTCGGCCACTGGCTCGAGATGGGGCCGAAACTCAAGAGGCCGCCCAGGATTTTTCATGTGAACTGGTTCCGTCGCGATGCCGCTGGAAAATTTCTCTGGCCGGGCTACGGTGAAAACGTGCGCGTGTTGAAGTGGATGCTCGACCGCATCGAAGGTCGTGCCGGCGCCGCCGATACTCCGATCGGGTGCGTTCCCACGCCGGCCTCTCTCACGCTGGACGGGCTTTCGATTTCGCGCGATGCGCTCGACGAATTGCTCTACGTGAATCCGGCCGACTGGACCGAAGAGGAACAGGCCGCCGGAAACTTCTTCGAGAAATTCGGCGATCGCCTCCCCAACGCCATTTGCCAGGAACAGAAAGCTCTCGCATCACGCCTGCTTGCCCTCAGTTCGCGCTAGACGAACGAAGGGTCGACTCCTCCGTCACCTCACAGGCTGGCCAGGAGGAACTCAGAAGCGTCCACAAAAGCGAACGTTTGCGCTTCGGCGCTTCTGCACTAAGATGACGGCATGAAATACCAACGGAAGCGCCAAGGCCTTCTCTTGCTTGCAGCCGGGCTGATTGTATTCACCGGAATGAGCGCATGGCCCCAGGTTCCATGGTCGCAACTCGCCGTGGCTCCGGATCTCGCGCAGCGCATCGCGAAATTCAAACCCGTGAAGATGCCTTTCAACTCCCAGGGACTGAGCGCGCGCGAGCGCGAGATGGTCGACAAACTCGTCGACGCCGCCGGGCTGCTGGATTGCATCTACTGGCGCCAGAGCGATCCCGAAGGGCTGAAGCTCTATCTCTCGCTCGCAAAGAGTGAAGACCCGCGAGATCGAATGCTGCGCGAATATCTCAAGATCAACGGCGGCCGCTTCGATTTGATCGACGACAACAAACCCTTCGTGGGCACAGCACCCATACCGCCCGGAGTTGGCTTCTTCCCCGAAGATTTGACAAAGGCGCAATTCGACGCGTACGTCGCGGCTCACCCGGATCAAAAAGCTGCGCTTTACGCACCCCAGACGATCGTTCGCCGCAAGGGCAGCGCGCTCGAAGCTATTCCCTACCACGTTGCATACCAAACCTTCGTCGCGCCAATGGCGCAGGACTTACGTGACGCGGCCGGCCTGAGCGATGATCCCGCATTTGCGAAATTCTTACTCCTGCGCGCCGATGCGTTGCTCACCGACGACTACTACAAGAGCGACATCGCCTGGCTCGATCTCGAAAACCCCAAATTCGATGTCGTCTTCGCGCCCTACGAGACCTATCTCGACGGCCTGCTCGGCGTGAAGACTTCCTACGGCGCATCCATCATGATTCGCAATGAGGCGGAGAGTAAGAAGCTTGCCGTCTTCCAGGAATACGTTCCCGAATTGCAGGAGTCACTCCCGCTGCCGGCCGAAGATCGGCCGTCGAAGCGCGGCAAGCAATCACCGATGGAAGTTGTTGACGCCATCTATCGCGCGGGCGACCTGCTTCACGGCTACCAGGCCGTCGCGGACAATCTCCCCAACGACCCGCGTATCCACGAAGAAAAGGGCTCCAAGAAAATCTTCTGGAAGAATTTCATGGATGCGCGCGTGAACTACATCATCTTGCCGCTCGCTCAGCGACTGATGCGCTCCGATCAGGCATCGCTCGCCAGCGGCGAAGGTCTCCTGGACTTCGTGGTCATGCACGAAATCTCGCATGGTCTGGGACCCGCGTACGCTCGGATGTCGGCCGGCAAAACCGACGTTCGTGAAGCGATCGGGCCGCAGTATTCCTCGCTCGAAGAAGCCAAGGCCGACGTCACCGGAATGTTCTGCCTGAACTGGCTTGTCGACCACGGCGCCGTGCCCAAGGGCAAGCTGAACGGGATTTACAGTTCCTACCTTGCGGAAACCTTCCGCACCATTCGCTTCGGCATCGCAGAGGCGCACGGGCAAGCCTCGATGATGGAGTTGGGTTATCTCACCGAGCAGGGCGCGATCCGGAGGAACGCTTCGACGGCGCGCTACGAAGTCGATTTCGACCGCATACCCGCGGCCTTTGCGTCGCTTACGAAGGAATTGCTCGAGCAGGAGGCCACGGGTGATCGCGCCCGTGCCGAAAAGTGGTTCGCGAAGTACGCCGTGATGCCGCCTGATTTGGCCGCCGCGCTCGCGAAAGGAAAGGACGTCCCCGTGGATGTCGATCCGGAATTTGATTTCCATCCTCCTTTGCGGTAGACATGAAGTCCCCGGCCAAATCTACGACGAGATTTCACACAACGTTAACTTCCTCTAGCTAAGATGGATATCGTATCTGTTCGATAGGAGAGAAAATGATGACAAGAAACGTGAAGCCGGTTCCGGAAGGATTCCGCACCGTCACGCCGCATCTGATGGTTCAGGATGTGGCGCAAGCGAGCGACTTTTATCAGCGCGCGTTCGGCGCAAAGGAAATCGTGCGTATGAGTGGACCGCAGGGAAAGGTCACGCACGCCCAGATCACGATCGGCGACTCCAACATCTTTCTCGGCCCCGCGCCAGCGATTGGCAATCTGCGCTCACCCGAGTCTCTCGGCGGGTCAACGGTCAGCATCTTCCTCTATCTCGATAATGTCGATTCCGTCTTCAGCCAGGCAGTCTCGGCGGGCGCCAAGGCGACCCAACCCCTCGCCGACATGTTCTGGGGCGACCGGTACGGCGTGATGGCCGATCCGTTTGGCCACTCCTGGTCTCTCGCGACTCACATCGAGGATGTGGCTCCCGAAGAGATGGGCAAGCGCGCGCAGGAAGCCATGGCCAAAGCACAGCAGCAGCGCGCCCAGACCGCCGGCTAACCCTGCTGCTCGTTTCAACGGCGAAACGCGAAAATCGCTACTAGAGGATGCTCTGAATATCGGCGTCGATGGAAACGTGCGTCTGCGGAAACCCATTGATTTGATAATTCGCGCCCGCGGCACACTGGAAGTGAAAGAACCGGCTGATGTGGTAGTCCTCGTCGTATAGGCCCAAGACGCGCTCCGTCTCCCCGCGCGACAGCCCGAGCGACGTCAGCGCCGCCGGCTTCCCGTAACTCCCCGCCGCTGCCAGGTACTTTTCGACCACTTCGCGCAGGGTCATCGTCCGATCCGGCTCCCGATGCAAGATTAAGCGGCGTATGGTAGCAGATTGCGTTCCCGGTTGCCGTGAGGCGGGTCTCGCGCCTCCTCTGAGCCGGTCTTGCGTTTCCGGGGCGACGCAGACTATACTGGGTCGCTTCCAGAATGGGTCGCACAAACCAGTGGGCGCGAGCCCACTTTTTTGTTGGGCGCGAGAGAAGCGGCATGGGCGCAGGCATCCCAACCGAGGATAAATGCCGCCCTTAGAAGAGCATGGACCTGGACAGGATTCGAGAGGCTGCAGAGCGGGTGGCTCGCTCGGAAGGCCTCGATGTATTCGACGTGGAGTGGAAGGTGGGCAAGCAGCGGTTGCTGCGGGTCTATATCGACCGGTTGCCGGGCCCTTCGAACCCGGAAAACCTGGGGATCAGCCACGAGGATTGCGGGCGCGTAAGCGAGCAGTTGAGCGCGATCCTGGACGTCGAGGATCTGGTGCCGGGACCGGGCTACGTTCTTGAAGTAAGCTCGCCGGGGCTGGATCGCAAGTTGATCAAGCCGGCGGACTACGAACGGTTCGCAGGGCGTCTGGCGCGCATCTGGCTCGACCAGCCGGTCGAGAACCAGAAGTATCTCGAGGGGCGCCTGGCGGGGTACGCGGATGGGATCGTGAAGCTTGGCGTGAAAGATCGGGAGATTTCCGTGCCGTACGCGGGAATCCGAAAAGCGAATCTGGTGGTCGAACTGTAGTGGGGGGAGTCAGGAGAAGCGGGCATGGCGAGTCTGCTGTACCAGACAATCGAGCAGATCAGCCGGGAAAAGCACATCGAACCGGAGATCATCGTCGCGGCCATCGAGGATGCGATGGTGGTGGCGGCGCGGAAATACTACCGCACCGAGGAGGATCTCCGTTCGAGGTTCAATCCCGAAACCGGCCACGTGGACGTGTTTTCCGTCCACACCGTGGTCGAGGAGGTCGCCGACCCGTTGCGCGAAATCTCCCTCGCGGACGCCCGGAAACAGCAGCCTGCTATTGAGGTCGGCGGCGAAATCACGCAGACGAAGCCGACCGACGTGCTCGGCAGAATTGCGGCGCAAACCGCCAAGCAGGTCATCCTCCAAAAGGTGCGCGAAGCCGAGCGCGACACCATCTACAACGAATTCCACACCCGCGTCGGCGAGCTGATCAATAGCGTGGTCAAGCGCATGGAAGGCCCGGACATCATTGTCGATCTCGGCCGGACCGAAGCCCGTCTGCCCAAGCGCGAACAGTCGCGTCTCGAGGCCTACAACGTCGGGGACCGCCTCCGCGTTACGATTCGCGCGGTCGAGCGCGCCGCCAAGGGGCCGCAGGTCATCGTTTCGCGCGCCGATCCCGCTCTCGTGCAACGCCTTTTCGAAATGGAGGTGCCCGAAATCTACGACGGCACCGTCCAGATTCGCGCCGTCGCGCGCGAAGCAGGCGAGCGCACCAAGATCGCCGTCGAGAGCCGCGACAAAGACGTCGACCCGGTGGGAGCCTGCGTCGGGATGAAGGGCATGCGCGTGCAGTCGATCATCCGCGAACTGCGCGGAGAAAAAATCGACATCATTCCGTTCAATGAGGAAACAATCGCCTTCGCGCAGAAGGCCCTCAGCCCGGCGAAAGTGACCCGCGTGCAGATCGTCGACCCCGAGGAAAAGCGCCTCGAGGTGATCGTCGAGGATACGCAACTCTCGCTCGCCATCGGCAAGAAGGGCCAGAACGTCCGCCTCGCCAGCAAGCTGATCGGTTGGAACGTCGATATAAAGAGCGAAGAAGAAAAGCGCCGCGAGATCGAGGCCCAGATGGCCGCGCTCACGGCTCCCGGCACTCCACTTTCGGAGCTGGCCGGCGTCGGACCGAAAACCATCGAGAAACTCGAAGCTGCCGGCATCACCTCGATCGAAAAACTCGCCGACATGACTCCGGAGCAGCTCGTCGAGATTCCCGGCATCGGCGAAAAAATGGTCGAGAAGATTCACCAGTCGGTCGCGTCATACTTCGAAGCTCTCGAATCGCAAGCCACGGAAGCACCAGCACCCGAGGTTGAAGTCGCGATGGAAGCCCCGGCTGCGGAAGCAATGCCGACCGAACCCCAGGCCGAGGCAGCGGCGGAAGCCGAGACCGTGGCTCCGGCCGCGAACTTGGATGCGAGCGATGAAGCCGCCACGGAATTGAAAGAATCCTCCGAGCGAGAAGAAACTGTTCCGGAAGGCTCGGAAACTCCGGTTGCAATCGACGAGTCCGAGGCGGAGAGACTGGAAACGCAGGAAGCTCCCGCCAAGGAACAAACTGAGGAGCAGCACTAACCCAGAGGCGCATGACGGATACGAACCAAATTCGAATTAACGAACTGGCGCGGGAACTCGAGATCAAGGCCAAGGTGCTGATCGACTTCCTGCCGGAGATCGGCGTCACGGAGAAAAAGACGCACTCCAGCTCGCTCGATCTCGATCACGCTGAACTCGCGCGGAAGCATTTCCATGATCTCGCCGCTCAGGAAGCGGCGGCGGAAGCTGCGAAGTCGGCGGCCGCCAAAGCGAAAACCGCGCGCCCTGTTCCGGCGCCCGCGAGGCCAGCTATGCCTGCGCCTCTGCATCCCGCAGATGTGGCTGCGGTGGCGCCAAGGCCCGCTGCGGCTGCACCTGCTGCCGCGCCGCCCGCTTCCCCGGCCGGCGCTCGTCCCAGTGCGGTTCCAGCTCGTCCGGCAGGTTCTCCAGCGCCTCTGCCGGCCGCCAGACCCGGCGTCGCGCCTGTACCTGCCAGTCCGAGGACGGCTGCGCCCGCACGACCACCAACTCCCGGCGCACCTCCGGCGCAACCCGGCCAACCTATAGGGCAGCGGTCCGCGGCTTCTTCGACGTCGCCGACAGCAACTCCCGGAGCCCCCAGACCGGCAGGCGCCCCGCCGCAGGGCCAACGATTCCCAGCACGACCGACCACGCAGCCCGGCCAGAGCCGTCCCGGTGCGCCTCAGGGCATGAGGCCCGCTGCTGCGCCTGGCGCTCCGCGTCCCGGCGGCCCGCCGCGGCCTGGCGCGCCTCCCTCGAGATTTCCGCAGCGCCCCGGTGGTCCGGGCGGACGACCAGGGCAGGCTCCGATAGGCAGTCAACGGCCCGGCGCCACGAGCGGCGTCCCGAAGGCCGAGCCCGGCAAGCCGCTCTACGCGCGAAAGCCTCCCGCCGCACGCGGGCGGCCGCTCATGGAAAAGCGCTTTGCCGAAGGCGAGCGCAGGCTGCATCCCGTGCGCACGCGCTCGGGCGCCGGCCCCGGCGGACGCACCGCGCAGATCGAACCCGTCGCTCCGGTGCAGCGTGAGCCGCGAGAGGTTACGGTGACCGAAGGCATCACGGTCCGCGATCTTGCCGAGAAACTCGACATCCGCGCGAAGGATCTCCTGAAGACTTTGCTCGACCGCGGAGTTTTTGCCAGTATCAACCAGGCGCTGGACGTCCCGACGGCCACGAACCTCGCCCAATCCTTCAACGGGATCGTGCAGGTAGTCACGTTCGAAGAGCAGGTCGTCCAGGAAGAAAAAATCAAGGAAGAGCGCAGCGGAAATCTCCAGCCGCGCGCTCCCGTCGTCACCGTCATGGGCCACGTGGACCACGGCAAAACCAGCCTGCTTGACGCCATCCGCGAGACGGAAGTCGCCGCGGGCGAAGCCGGTGGAATCACGCAGCATATCGGCGCGTACGAAGCGCACGCCGGCGATCGCCGCATCGTCTTCATCGACACGCCGGGCCACGAGGCGTTCACTCGCATGCGCGCGCGCGGCGCCAAGGTCACCGATATCGTTGTCCTCGTCGTGGGTGCGGACGACGGCGTGATGCCGCAAACCGAAGAAGCCATCGCCCACGCCAAAGCGGCGAAGGTGCCGATCGTCGTCGCCATCAACAAAATCGACAAGCCCGATGCTCAGCCCGAGCGCGTGAAGCGCCAGCTCTCCGACCGCGGGCTGATGCCCGAGGATTGGGGCGGCGATACCGTCATGGTCGAAGTCTCCGCCAAAACGAAACAGAATCTGCCGCGCCTGCTCGAAATGATTTTGCTCGTCGGCGATCTGCGCGAGCTGAAAGCCGATCCGGACGCGCCCGCGAGCGGGACCGTGCTCGAATCGCGCGTGGACCGTGGCCGCGGCCCGGTTGCCACCGTGCTGGTGCAGAACGGCACCCTGCACGTGGGCGACGTCTTCATCGTCGGCGCCGTCTACGGCAAAGTTCGCGCCATGTTCGACGATCGCAGCCAGCCGATCAAACAGGCTGGGCCTTCCACGCCCGTTGAGGTGCTCGGTTTGCAAGGCGTCCCGGAAGCGGGCGACCAGTTCCAGGTGGCGGATGAAGCCAAGGCGCGCCACATCGTCGAATACCGCCAGTCGAAACAGCGGGAAGCGGCGCTCGCGAAGACGGCCTCCGGCCGGCTCACGCTCGATCAGTTGCACGAGCAGCTTCGCGCGGGGGAGGTGAAAGAACTGCCCGTTGTGATCAAAGCGGACGTGCAGGGATCGGTCGAAGTCCTGAGCGAGATGCTGCCCAAGGTTTCAAACGACCAGGTAACGGTGAAAGTCATGCAGGCGAGCGTGGGAGCGGTCACGGAATCGGACGTGATTCTCGCGTCGGCTTCGAACGCCATCATCATCGCGTTCAACGTGCGGCCCGAGCGCAAGGCGGCCGAGCTGGCGCAGCGCGAGGGCGTCGACATCCGGCTGCACACCATCATCTACGAGCTGCTGGACGAGTTGAGGAAGGCCGCGGCCGGATTGCTCGCGCCTGTAATCAAGGAAGCCCACCTCGGACGCGCCGAGGTCCGCGACACCTTCCGCGTGAAGGGCGCGGGAGTGATCGCCGGCTGTTCCGTGCAGGATGGCATCATGAAGCGCGACGCGGACGTCCGCGTCCTGCGCGACAACGTCGTGATCTACACCGGAAGAATCATTTCGCTGCGCCGCTTCAAGGAAGACGTCAACGAAGTGCGCTCCGGATTCGAATGCGGCGTGGGAATCTCGAATTTCAACGACGTGAAGGTGGGCGACATTCTCGAGTGCTTCAAGATGGAAAAGTCTCAGCCTGTGGACGTGCTGAGCGCGCCGGAGCGGGGCCGCGCGGATTCTTCCGAGGCGCGGCGCAACTGATTCTCGGGTCTGTGAAAATGCGGTTCGTCTGTCCCCTTTGAGTTTCGATGGGGTGCCCATGCCGATCGGCCTCCTCACCCTGGAAATTCACATCCCCGATGCGCGGTCGCTCAAGGACAAGCGGCAGGTGCTGCGCAGCCTGAAAGACCGCCTGCGGGCTCATTACAATGTCGCCGTCGCGGAGCTGGAGCATCAGGAGCTCTGGCAGCGCTCGCGCGTCGGCGTGGTCAGCATCTCGGGGGACGCCAAATATCTTGAAGAATCGCTCGAGGCCATCGCCGCGGAATCCGAGCGGCTGCTTGGGCGCGACCTGGTCTCGCAGGAAATCGAGTATTTCGAGGCAAGCGAATGACGATCGCTGGACATCGCTCGGAGCGCATCGCCGAGGAAATCCGCAACGAGGTCAGCCTGATGCTGGCGGGTGAGTTGAAGGACCCGCGACTCGCCATCCCGCTCAGCGTCTCCGAGGTACGCGTCACGCCCGATCTGCGCACCGTACGCGTCTTCGTTCAGATCGACGGTCCGGACGACGAGCGTGCAGCCGCCCTCGTGGGCCTGAAAACTGCTTCCGGCTACGTCCGGCACGAGCTCGTCGAGCGCCTGCGACTTCGCCGCGCGCCCGAAGTGCTCTTTATCGACGATCGGTCTGAACAGTATGGCCACCGCATCGACGAACTCCTGCGAAAAACGGACCACCCGGAGAAATCTTAGCGGCGCCCGCATGCCTCGGACTCCACAACCCCCTCCCATCGATGGAATCCTCGTCGTCGATAAGCCGCGCGGAAAGACGTCGCATGACGTAGTTGAGACCGTGCGGCGCTTGGTCGGCTTCCGCCAGATCGGCCATCTCGGGACTCTCGATCCGCTCGCGACCGGCGTGCTGGTTCTCGCCCTCGGACGCGCCACTCGCCTCGCCCGCTTCTATGCCGGCCGCCGCAAACGTTACACCTGCGCGGTCCGCTTCGGCTTCGCGACCGAGACTTACGACGCTGATGGCGAGCCGCTCGGCCCCGATGCCGCGCCTGCCCTGGATGCAGAACAGCTCCAGGCGCTCGCCGCCCGATTCGTGGGCAAGATTCAGCAGACGCCGCCGGCATTTTCCGCGAAGAAAATTCACGGCCGCCGGGCGCACGAGCTCGCCCGAAAGCACAAGCCCGTCGAGCTCGAACCCGCGGAGGTCGAGGTCTACGAATTCCGGCTCACGAGTGTGGAGGGTCCGCTTGCCCGCTTCGTGGTCGAGTCCGGCGCGGGAACCTACATTCGCTCGCTCGCGGACGACTTGGGCAAACTGCACGGCGCGGGCGCGCACTTGGCCGAAATCGTCCGCACGGCCGTCGGGGAGTTCACGCTCGACCACGCCGTGCCCTTGGACGAACTCGCCGAAGACGCGAAGGCCGGAAAAATCGCGGGGCGCGTGATTCGCCTCGAAAGCCTTTTGCCGGAATTGCCGCGCGCCACCGTCCTGCCGATCGTCGAAAAGCGCGTCCGCCACGGCGCGAAGTTCAATCTCCCTCTTGCGCAGATCCAGCCCGGCCAGGCTACCGCGGCGCAGGGCGCGCCCATGCAACTCGACTCAGGCGACTGGAAGCCCTCGCGCTTGCGCGTCTTCAATCAGCAGGGACAATTGATTGCCATTGCGGAGCCCGTCGTTCCCCGCACTTACCAGCCGGTTGTCGTCCTCGAGGCGACGCCGTAGCTCATCGCCCGGTAGTTATCATTCCGGCGGTTGCGCGGGCGGTTGCTGGCCAGGCTCCACGGGAGGCTGCTGTGGCGGAGGTTGCTGCGCTGGTTCGGGCGTCGGCTCGATTGGCTGCTCGGGCGGAGGTGCAGCCGGAGGTTGACCTGGCCGTGGCCCCGCAGCGGGCCCGGGAGGTGGTGGCACGCCTCCAAGCGCCCCGCCGCCACCGGCCGGGCTCGTTCCCTCGATCGACCCCTGCCCGGCGTAAATGACGTGATCCTTGCGCGGCGCGAGCCGGACCATGCGCGGAGTGACGAGAATTAGCAGCTCGCTTTCCTGATCCTGCAAGTTCTGGCTCTGGCCGAGCCATTCAATCCCCGGAAGCCCCACGATTCCCGGCGTGCCGGCGATGGCGTTCGTCACTTGCCTCTGAATAAACCCGGCAAGCATGGCGGTTTCGTTTTGCTTGAGCCGCACGGTCTGCTCGACCGTCTGGTTGTTGATCACCGGAATCGAGTTGAAGCTCTGCCCGGCCAGGCTGCTGATGTCGAAGGCCAGCGTCAGGCTCACGTCGTCGTTGGGATGGATGCGCGGCGTCGCCTTCACCTTCAGGCCGATGTCGAGATACTCCACGCCAGGAAAGGGCGTTTCGCCGGCGCCGAGGAGACCGCCAAAAAGGGTTGTGGAATTCAGAATCACGGTGGCATCCGCGGCGCCGTTGTTCGCCGTGGCAACGTCCAGCCTGCCGTCGCCATTGAAATCAGCCGTCGCGATCGAAACGGGCGCTTTGTCCACCGGCAATTCGTAATTTGCGGCAAAGGTCTGGCTGCCCAGATTGATGAGAATCGAAACGGCGTTGTCCGTCTCGTCCGCGACCGTGAGATCGGCGAGTCCGTCGAGGTTGTAGTCGGCCACGGCAATTGAAGTGGGACCGTTGCCGGCGGGAAAATCTCGTGTCGGGCCTGCGACAAACGTGCCGGTTGGAGCGCCTTGGCTGTTTATCTGGTTGTAGTAGATTGTCACCGCATTCCCCGCATTGCTGTTTGTCGGGGCGCCGTTATCCGCCACGGCGATGTCCATTGCGCCGTTTCCGGTGAAGTCGCCGAACGTCACGTAGACCGGATCGTTCCCCGTCGCATAATCCGTGCGCGGTTGAAACGTCCCGTCGCCCTTGCCGAGGAGCACGGAGACCGTGTTGTGACCCTCGTCCGCGACGACGAGGTCCATGTGCCCGTCGCCATTCAGATCAAAAGCCGCGAGCGACGCAGGCTCAAACCCCGAGGGAAGCTGAACGAGGGTCGGCGTCTTGAACGTGCCGTCGCCGTTGCCCTGAAAAATCGAAATGCTGTTGTCCCCCTGGTTCGCGACGGCCAGATCGACTCCCCCGCCGGCGGTCAGATCGTGAAAGTTCGCGGCGATTACGGAAACCGGACTGTTGCCGGTCGCGATGTCGGTTTTCGCCCCGAATGTGCCGTCGCCGTTGCCCAGCAGGATGGAAACCGTGTTTGCGCTCTTGTCGGCGACCGCCAGGTCGATGAAGTCGTTGCTGTTCGTCGCGGTCGTGCCGTTGTCGAATTCTCCTGTCGCGATCGAAACCGGATCGGTGCCGGTATCGTACAGGACCTGAGTCGCGAAAGTACCGTCGCCGTTTCCCAGCAGCACGGAAACCGTGTTGTCGGCTCCATTCGAGACGATCAGGTCATTCATGCCGTTGTTGCGCAGGCTGGCGGTGGCGACGAACGTCGGTGAATTCCCCGCTGCATAGTTGGCGATCGGTAGACCCTCTGTCGTGACGCCCGAGCCCGTCAGAAGGCTGGAGGAGTAGCTCGAAAGCGAGACCGGGTATCGCTCGCCGACGAAAAACGTGGCGGGCTGGCCGTCCTGTGCCCGCAGAAGGATCCGCCGGCCGTGTAACACCAGCGAGAGCATTCGCGAGAGATTCGCAGCGGCGCCCGGCAGAGTGGCGAAAAACGTCGTTTCCCCCCGCCAAATGCGACCAGCGGCGGAATCGCGCTGAGGGAGGACGCTCCGAAGACCTGCTCGATCACGTTGACGAGCCCTTCTTCGGATTGCTCCGCCTCCTGAATCTGTTGCGAGCTGAACGTGAAGACTTTCGCGGTCTGGGGAGGCGTGATGCCGATCTGTCGCGCGTAGTTCCGGTCAACTTCCAGGATTTCGATTTCGAGGACCATCTCGCCGCCCGGCTTCTCCAGTTCCTCGATCAGATCGGTGGCCACGGCGATCGCCTGCGGCGACGCGCGCAGCGTGAGCGTCCGGCTGTTCGTGTCGAGTTCCGAACGCGTGACGCCCGCGATGTCGCGAACCAGCCGTGAGATCTCCGTCATCTGATCCGGAGTCTGCGAGGCCGGCAGCAGGATCGTTCGCACCAGAGACACGGCGTAGTCTCTGCGTTTCTCCGGACTGTCCTCCGCCACGAAAAAGAGACGCCGCGCCAGCGGCCGCCAGAAAGTGTGGGTCATGTCGCCGAGGAGCCGCATGGCCGTCGCAAAATCGACGTCCTCCACGCGGAACCGGACCACGTGCGAATGCAGATCGATGTCGAATGCGGCCTCGACGCCGAATTGACGCGCGATCTCCCCATAAGCGCCCTGCGTGTCGCCGCGATAGTCGAAGCTCCTCGTCCCGGCCTGATATTCGAGATGAACCGGCCCGGCCAGTTCCGGTTCGGTGCTCTGTAAGATCTGGCCGGGCTCCGCGGCGAGCAACTCCCGCAGCCTCTCCCGCACCACGGTGTTCGTCGGATCGAGATAGCTCGCGGACAAAAGTTCCCGGCGCGCGCCGTCCAGGCGGCCGGAAATCGCGTCCTTCTCCGCGGCGTCCACTTTGATTTGCACCAGGCCGCTCTTGGCAATTTCGCGGCGGAGGAAGTATCCGCGGTCGTTCGGCGCCCAGTTCACGGCGTCCGAGTAAGCGGTATAAGCGGTCTCCCAATCCTGCGCTTTTTCAGCTCGGACACCCTGTTGGTAAGCCTCCTTGGCCTTTTTGGGATCGGGCTTCACCGACGGAGAGGACTCCTGCGCCACCTGGGAAGATTGCGCGTGTAGCGCGGGGCTCAGCGAAGGTGTCAGCAGAGACAGGATCAGGAGCCACGCGGCAAGCGTGGCTCCGAAGGCGCGAAGCGATTGTCGACGTCCCTCAGCCATCAAAATACCAGATGCACATTGTACAGGGAACGCGCGCATCGAGTATGATTTGGCGCTTTCGGCAGGCGTAAAGTGGACTCACCTGCCGCCGCGCATGCCTCGCCGAACTTGTGAAATTCCCTTGCTTTCATGGGGCTTGGGCGTTAGACTGGAATTCCAGTTGAAACTCGTTTGCAACTGGAAAAACCATGCTCTCGGCTCTCCTTGTCGCTCTCCGGGAAGGCGTTGAGGCCGCGCTCGTTGTCGGCATTGTACTCGTCTATTTAAATCGCAGCGGGCGCCGTGCCTTGCGGGGCTATGTCTGGGGCGGTGTTCTCCTCGCCGCCGCAGCCAGCATCGCCGCTGCCCTGCTCCTCCAGCGCTGGGCTATCAGCGAAGACGGTTTCGAGGGCGTGCTCATGCTCGTCGCCTCCGTCCTCGTCGTGACCGTGATCGTCTGGATGAACCGCGTGGCGCGGAGCCTGCGCAAGGACATCGAGCGGCGGGTCGAGTCCTACGCGCAGCAGTCCACGCGCGCGGCTGGCTGGGGCATCGGCGCGTTCGTGTTTTTCATGGTCGTCCGCGAAGGGGCGGAACTGGTGCTCATCCTGCGCGCCGTGGAGCTTTCGAGCACCGGAGTGCAGGTCTGGATCGGGACCGCGCTCGGCATCGCCATCGCCGTCGCCGTGGGATTCTTTTTCTTTGAAGGTACGCTGCGCATTCCCCTGCACCGCTTTTTCAAGGCCACCAGTGTGATCCTGATGGTGGTCGCGTTCCAGCTCGCGCTCACGGGCCTGCACGAACTGAGCGAGGCCATGTGGATCGGGTCGAGCAAGACGGAGATGGCCACGATCGGCCCCATCGTCCGCAACGAAGTTTTCTTTTTCGCCGTGATCCTGGGAGTGGCTGCGCTCGTGGTGCTGCGCGAATGGTTTGGCGCCCGGAAGCCGGCGGAGGACCCCGGCGTGAACGCCGCCGATCGCCGCATGCGCGACTGGGAATTCCGGCGGCAGCGGCGCTGGAGCTTTGCGGCCGCGATTCTGTGCGTGCTGGTCGTCGTGTCCCTTGCCGCCGACTTTGCCTACGCGCGCGCCACCAGCGCGCCTTCGCCCGCCAAATCGCTGGCCGCGCTGAATGGTCAGGTTGAAATCTCGCTGTCCGATTTGACGGATTCGAGCCTGCACTATTACACCGCCGACGTGAATGGCACCGTGATTCGCTTCCTCATCATTCACCAGACCAACGGAAACTACTCCGTGGCGCTCGACGCATGCCAGATCTGCGGCTGGAAGGGATATCGCCAGGAGGGGCAAAACGTGATCTGCCGCAACTGCGGGGCGACGATCTACATTCCCTCGATTGGCGATCGCGGCGGCTGCAATCCCATCCCCGTAAAATCGCGTGTGGAAGGCGGAGAAGTGGTCGTCGATCTCTCCGCGCTGGCCGATTCGGCGGCGATGGTTCACAAATCCTGACATGTTCGCGCGACTCGTAGGCGAATCGCTCGTTCGGAATCCCCGCCGGAAGATGCTGACGGCCGCGGCGTTGATCGTAGGCATGGCGGTGGCCACGGCCACGCTGACCGTGGCCCTCGAAGTGGGCGACCGCATGGCCCGCGAGTTCCGCAGCCTCGGCGCGAACCTGCTGGTGACGCCGCTATCGGACACGCTGCCGCTCGAAATCGGCGGCGTCGATTACCGCCCCGTCGATGAAGGCGCGTACCTGAGCGAAGCCGACCTCGGCAAGCTCAAAACGATCTTCTGGCGCCACAATATTCTCGGCTTCACTCCTTTCCTTGACGTCCCCGCGTACGTCGGTCTCGGCGACAAGCATGGCGAGAGCCCCACAACCTTGATCGGCACGTGGTACGAGCACCAAGTGTCTGTTCCCGATGGAACGACCTTCAAGACCGGCGTCAGCGTCACGCATCCCTGGTGGAAGATTCAGGGTCGCTGGTTTCGGGACGGCACAAATGAATGCGTTGTCGGAGCCGCGTTCGCCGCTTCGCATCCGGAAATCTCATTGGGCAAAACGATATATTTGGACACCAACGATCTGAGGAACTCCTCGATTCCGTTCGTCGTCACCGGAATCGTTTCTACGGGAGATGCGGAAGATAAAGCCGTGTTCGTGCCTCTATCGGTGGCGCAAAGTCTTTCCGGACACCGGGGACAATTCCGGCAGCTTTTCGTGAGCGCGCTCACCAAACCGGAAGACACGCTCGCCGGCCGCGATCCGAAATCGCTCACGCCGGCCGAGTACGACCGCTGGTTCTGCTCGCCGTATATTTCCTCGATCGGCTACCAGATCAAGCAGGTTCTGCCGGGCACGGACGTGCGTGCCATCCGTAAAGTCGCCGACTCCGAGGGCCGCATTCTCTCGCGCATCAGCACGCTCCTCTGGATTGTGACCATCGCGGCGCTGGTGGCGGCTGGCCTCGCCGTCGGAGCCACAGCGGCTGCGACGGTCCTCGAGCGGCGCAAAGAAATCGGCATCATGAAGGCCATCGGCGCCACCAATGGCGTCGTCGGAGGACTTTTTCTCGCCGAGCAATTACTGCTCGCAATGGCGGGCGGCGCGATCGGATTCGTTTTCGGCGCGGCGCTGGCGCGAGTTCTCGGAGCGAGCGTGTTCGGCACGCCCGCGCCGCCGCGCATCTTGCTTCTGCCGGTCGTGCTCGGGCTTGCGGCGATCGTGGCCCTGGCGGGCAGCCTGATTCCCTTGCGGCGCGCGTCGCACTTCGATCCCGCGCCGATCCTGAGGGGTGAATAGTGTTTGGCCGCCTGCTTTGGAAAATGCTCCGCGGCAACCGAGGACGCCTCGCGGTCGCGCTCATTGCTATCGCCAGCGGCGCGGCCGTAATTTTCGCCCTCCTGAGCCTTCAGTTCGATGTCGGGCGCAAGCTGACCCAGGAATTCCGCACCCTCGGCCCGAACATCGTGATTTCCCGCGAAGGCGCGGCGCAAGGCAGCGATTCCGTGCGCGTGAGCCCGGGGGGATTTGGTTCGCCGGTGCTGATGGACCAGGACGCGGTGCTGAACCAAGTCGAGCGCATGCGCACGCCCGATGTCGTTGCCGCCGCGCCTTACCTTTACGTGGTCGCAGCCGCAAAGGACACATCCGTCGTCGTCGCTGGGGCGTGGCTTGACCAGTTGCCGAAGCTGAATCCCACGTGGAAGATCGAAGGCAACTGGGTCGCGTCGCGCGAGGACGAAGCGCAGTGCCTGGTCGGCCGCAATGTTGCTCGTCAATTCGCAACCGGACCGGGCGGCACGCTCGCTCTGAGTTACCTTGGTCGCAGCGCGCAGCTCCGCGTCGCAGGCGTCGTCGATTCCGGCGGAGCGGAAGACAACCAGATCTTCGTGAATCTGCCGGTCGCGCAACGGCTCGCAGGTCTGCGCGGCCCGGCGGGCTTGCCGGGGGAAATTGAACTTGTGCAACTAAGCGTGAGTGGCACCGGAAAGAGCGTCGGCGAATATGCGGCGCGGCTGGCCGCCGCCCTTCCCGGTTATGATGTGCGGCCGATCCGACAGGTGACGGAAGCCGAAGGCAATCTCCTGAATCGCACTCGCCTTCTGATCGCGTCGATGGTCGTGCTGATTCTCGTCTTGACGGCGCTGTGCGTCCTCGCGACGATGGCGGCGCTGGCGATGGAGCGCCGCGAGGATGTCGGCTTGATGAAGGCGCTCGGTGGACCGATCTCGCGCATCGTGGCATTCTTCCTCGCCGAAGTCGGCGTGCTCGGCGCGGCCGGCGGATTGATCGGCTGCCTGGGCGGCGTGTTGTTGGCGCAATGGATGGGCCGGCGCGTCTTCGGGACTGCAATCACGCCGCGCTGGGATATTTTTCCGCTGACGATTGCGCTCATGATTGCTGTGGCTCTGGCCGGTGCGCTGCCGTTGCGCCTGCTGGGAAAAGTGAAGCCGGCCGTGATCTTGCGAGGCGAATAAGTGGCGCCGTTGCTACAGATCGAAAATCTGCGAAAAGAGTTCGGCAATGTCCGCGCGCTTGACGGCGTGACGTTCAACGTCGAAGCCGGCGAATGGATCGCCATCATGGGGCCGTCCGGCTCGGGCAAGACGACGCTGATCAACATTCTCGGCGGGCTCGACACGCCGACCTCGGGCCGGGCCGTCGTGGACGGCACCGACGTCGCCCGGCTCGATGAAGCGGGGCTGGCGCGCTTCCGCTCCGAAAAGATCGGCTTCATCTTCCAGCAATTTCATCTCGTGCCGTATCTCACCGCGCTCGAAAACGTGATGCTCGCGCAGTATTTTCACAGCACCACGGACGAAACCGAAGCCCGCGCCGCGCTCGAGCGCGTGGGGCTCGCGGATCGCATCACTCATCTGCCCTCGCAGCTTTCAGGCGGCGAGCAGCAGCGCGTGGCCGTGGCGCGCGCGCTGATCAACCACCCGAAACTGCTTCTCGCCGACGAGCCGACCGGCAACCTCGACGAAGCAAACGAGGAAATCGTTCTCCGCCTGCTGCGCGAGCTCCACGACGAAGGCCACACGATCCTGATGGTCACGCACGCGCCTTCGATCGGCCAATTGGCCGACCGCCGCATCGACCTCGCGCACGGCCGCCTCGCTCAGATCACCGAAACCGTCGGCGGAACCCGAAGCCGCGTTCGTTGAACGGCACACACGGCCTTTCCGTTCTCAAATGCCGCGCCGCTGGCCGTGAGCGGTCCGTCTTAGGGATGTCTAGGTACATCGTATCCCCCTCGGTCGTTGAGGTAGTAATCCAGGAAGACGGGTGGAAGCAAGCAGAGTTCGAGCGGCGAGCGAGGAGCGAGTCGCTCGATGATCTGCCAGGGGCTCTGATTTTCTTTGTGAGAGTTCAGGCGCGCCAAGTTGAAATACAGCTGATAGGTATGAGCCTTGGCCAGGAACTCACCGCGGCTGGCGAAGCTTTCCAGATCAAAGAACTCGTCTTCGACCAAGCGATGCACGGTCTCCACATCGCTCTGATAGGTGTGCGCGGCGGGAGGGATGCGCGTGTGCTGACTGGCTCCGAGCGCAGCAGGAAAGCCCGTACGTCCGCCCTGAGAATCGTAACTGCCGATGAACTCGGCACCGTTGTCGGTTTGCCAGGCCAGATCGCGTAGCGAGACGCCATAGCGGCTCAGATGCTGCTGGATGCGGGCGGCGAAGACGGCACTGGCAGCGGCACTACGCCGCTCAGCAAAGGACCAGAACAGCAACCCGCTGCGAACTTCTCGCGCCGTGTGCTGAACCAGGGGGAGACGCAGACGCTTTGCCTGGGGCCAGAAGTGCGGGATATCGCAGAGATCTTTGGTGTCTGCGGAGATCTGCTGGAATAGCCGCCAGGTGGCTTTGACGGCGGCGAGGTCTTGTTTACGTTGATATTTTCTGCGCCGCTTGCGGATCAGCCCGTGCTGGCGCCAGATGCGCTGAATGGCCATGTGCGACACAGGAAGATCGAACTCGCGCTTCAGGCGAGCCGCACCGAACGTGGGCAGCTTGCGACGGAGGGCAAGAACCTGTTGCTCGATGTCGGATGGCGTCTTGTGAGGGCAGTGATGGTGGGCGCGGCTGAGCTCGCGCAGGCCGGAGGGTCCGTGCTGCTGATAACGGCGGAGCCATTTCCGTACGGTGGGCACGGTGGTGGCGAAAGCCCTCGCAGTGGGCTTAATGCCGTGCTGACGGGCATGCTGCACCAGCTGCAAGCGGAAGTTATAAGCGTTCTTCAAATCACGCACCAGATCGAAATAGGGAACGGCAGCCATGCGCGGATTCTATGCGCCGCGCGCTGCCCGGCTCTCCCCCCAGCCGGGCAGCCAGCTCCACTCGCCGCTTCGGACTCATGCACAACAATCCTGCCAGGGGGATACGATGAACCTTTCCAATTCCAGTGAGCGGTCCGTCTTTGACTTGTCCTCGGCTGCAACTTAAGATGTGGGCTAGTTGACTCCGAACGCATCGGGGTCCCAGGTGAAATGGCGGATTCCTCCTCACTCAACGGCCAGACCATCTCCCACTTTCGCGTTATCGAAAGGCTTGGTAGTGGCGGAATGGGTGTTGTCTATGAAGCTGAGGATCTCAGCCTCGGACGTCGGGTTGCGCTCAAGTTTCTGCCGGAAGACCTGGCGAACGATCCGCACGCACTCGAGCGCTTTCGGCGTGAGGCTCGCGCTGCTTCCGCTCTGAATCATCCGCATATCGCCGTCATCTACGACGTGGGAGAGCACGAAGGTCGGCATTTCATCGCGATGGAGTTGCTGGTGGGGCAGACCCTGGGCCAGCGCATCACCGGGAAACCCTTCGAGGCTGATGAGCTGCTGGAAGCGGCTATCCAAATCGCTGACGCGCTCGACGCGGCGCACTCCAAGGGCATCGTGCACCGTGACATCAAGCCGGCCAACATTTTCTTCATCGAGCGGAGCGGCATCAAGATTCTGGACTTCGGCCTGGCCAAGCAAACAAAGAAGAGCGAAGCCGCGGAAGTGGGCGTTTCGGCTGGGACCACTCTCGACTGGGCCCCGGACCATTTGACTAGCCCGGGCCTGGCCCTGGGCACGGTCGCTTATATGTCACCCGAACAGGCGCGCGGCGAGGAATTGGACGCGCGCACGGATCTGTTCAGCTTCGGCGCGGTGCTGTACGAGATGCTCACGAGGAGACAAGCCTTCGCCGGGAGCACGACCGCGATGATTTTCGATTCGATTCTCAACCGCTCCTCGGCCCCGCTCGCGGCTCCGAATACGCAGTTTTCGGCGAGCATGGGAGAAATCATCGAGAAAGCGCTCGAAAAGGACCGCGACCTGCGCTACCAGTCGGCGGCCGAAATCGGCGCGGACCTGAAACGGCTCAAGCGTAATATCGGCTCCGACCGCGCGCCGGCATCGAGCAGAACGGCCGGGGTGGCTGCCCGGAAAACAGGCGACCTGGAAGTGAGCGCGAAGAAGGCGATCGATTCGCTGGCAGTCCTGCCGTTTGAAAACGCCAGCGGCGACCCGTCAAACGATTATCTGAGTGAAGGCATCACCGAAACCATCATCAACAACCTTTCGAAACTGCCGAAGATTCGCGTGGCGCCACGCGGCGTGGTGTCCCGTTATAAGGGCAAGGATGTTGACGCCTTCACTGCCGCCGGTGAACTCAAGGTTCGCGCCGTGGTCACCGGCCGCGTGCTGCAGCATAAGGACACTCTCATCGTCAAGGCCGAGCTGGTGGACGTGGTCCGCCAAGACCAGCTCTGGGGAGATTCCTACAAGCGCAAAATGTCTGACTTGTATGATGTGCAGGAAGAAATTGCCGGAGAGATCGCCGGCCACCTGCAACAGAAGCTCGGCAGCGACGCCCACAAGCGCCCGCCGCGCCGCGTGACGGAAAACCCCGAAGCCTACCGGTTGTATCTGCAAGGCACTCATCAGGCTCGGACGTGGAGCGAGGCTGGCATACGGAAGGCGGTCGATCTGTTTCAGCAGGCGATCGCGCTCGACCCATCCTACGCGCTCAGCTACGCGGGGCTGTCTTACGCGCTGTGCATGATGGGATTTTACGGGTACATTTCCGGAAAAGAAGCTTATCCCAAAGGAAAGGCCGCCGCGGAGAAGGCACTCGAGCTCGACGCATCCCTCGCGGAACCCCATGTTTCCCTCGGACTCTATTTTTCTCAGTATGCATACGAAATGCAGCAAGCCATCCGGGAATTCAAGAAAGCGCTCGAACTCAAGCCGGACTTGGCCATCGCACACCACGCCTATGGGATTGCGCTGAACTGTTGCCAGAGAGTCGAGGAAGCTCTTGTGGAAATGAGGAGGGCGGTCGAACTCGATCCGTTAACGGTTCTCTTTCAGGCGCATGAGGCCCACATGCTGCACGACCTGGGCCGCGACGAAGAAGCCTTACAAGTCGTGCAGACGAACCTAGAGCTTCATCCCCAGAATTACTTTCTCCTGCGAATGCTCATCTATTGTTGTGGCACGTCGGGGCGCGGCGAACTGGCTATTTCCGCTGCACAGCAGATCCTTGCTGGAACGAAGAACAAAGCTGCGGGAAAGGCATTGCTCGCTTTTGCCTACGCCATTGCCGGAGCGCGCGAGGAGGCCCTGAGAATCATTGACGAGTTACTGGCCGATGCCAACGTCCAGCCGGGTGTGGCCTATTGGATGGCCTTCACCTATACGAAGCTGGGGATGAACGAAGAAGCCATCCGTTCGCTTGAAAGGGTTGCCGACGCGCGGCTGGGCCTGATCACGATCATTGGAGTGGAGCCGGGATTTGCTCCCCTTCGCTCCGAACCGCGCTTCCAAGCCTTGCTGCACAAAATCGGGCTTGCGGAATAATACCATCCGGCCGCCATTGATGAAGATAGTGCCTCTTGCATTTTCGCTTGTGTCGCGCGAAGCTCTTGCCGCACTTTTCCACGAAAGGAATCCCGATGACGGCTGATTCGAAGAAGTGGCGGCGCATTGCGACCGAAGAGGCGTTTTCGATTCCAGAGGTTGCGGCGGGGCTGCGCGACGTTGCGCACTCGCCCACGAACAGCCAGGATCTGATCCTCGTGGAGCGAATCTACGATGCCAAGGCGGACGACGTGCAGGCCCACCTGCTGCCGCGCCTGCTCGACCTCGAAAAAGAGCGCCTGCGCGACATGGACGAAAACGGCGTCGCCGTGCACCTCCTGTCGCTCACCGCGCCCGGCGTGCAGATGTTCGACGCCGACACGGCGACCGAATTAGCCGCGCTCGCGAACGACCTGCTCGCCGAAGTGATCAAGCGTCATCCCGCGCGCTTTGCCGGCCTCGCGAGTTTCGCGCCGCAATCGCCCAAGCGCGCGGCTAAGGAGATGGAGCGCGCGATCAAGACCCTGAAGCTCAACGGCTTCGTCGTCAACTCGCACACCAACAGCGAATACTTCGACGATCCCAAGTTCTGGCCCGCCCTCGAAGCCGCCGAGGCGCTCGACGCCTGCATCTACATGCACCCGCGCGCGGCTTCCGATGGCATGGCTGCGCCCTTCCGCCACTACGGGCTCGACAGCGCGCAGTGGGGCTACGGCATCGAGACTTCGACGCACGCCGTCCGCATGATCGTAAGCGGCGTCTTCGACCGCTTCCCGAAGCTCAAAATTTGCCTCGGCCACATGGGCGAAGCGGTCCATTTCTGGTTGTGGCGCCTCGATTACATGAACAAGAACGCGCAGAACCGCGGCGCCGCGCCCAAACTCAAGCTCAAGCCCAGCGAATACTTCAAGCGCAACTTCGTGATCACTACGAGCGGGCAGGAGTCGCACCTGGCCCTCGATTTTTCGATCAAGGCGCTGGGCGTCGAGAACGTCCTATGGGCGATCGACTATCCGTATCAGCCGAGCGCGCCAGCCGTGGCATTCATCGACTCCGCGCCGATCTCGGACGCGGAAAAAGAGCTCGTCTACCACGGCAACGCCGAGCGCGTCTTCCATATCAAACCCGCCTGACGGTGAAACGAGCGATCAGGAGCCGGTGAGGAATTTGTACTGCGCGGCGGTGAGAGGCACGACGGAGAGGCGTCCCTGGCGGACGAGCGGCGAATCGGCGAAGAGTTTGTTGGCTTTGATTTCCGCTAGCGTGACGGGCTTAGCGAGCGCCTTCCCTGCCTTGATCTTCACCGCAGGATTCTTGGGATCCGACGCGTCAGCGGAAACAACGGACGCCGTGCCGACCGCGCTCTTGCGGTCGCCCGTTTCGTAGATGATCAGGCGCATGCCGGGCGCCATCGCGCGAAGATTTCTCAGCGCAACCGGATTCGAGACGCCATCCCAGACCGTGGCCCCATCGCCCTGAAGATCTTCGAAGGAGTATTCGGAAGGCTCGGTCTTGAGCAGGTAGTCGGTCAACACCGGGATCTCACCTCAGGTTTGTTCGCCCGCCTACCACTTGCCTATCCCAAGCCGGAACGCGAGAGCCAGAAGGCCCGTGGCGGCAAGCACGCCCAGTAGAGACAGCATGCCCCATAGCATCTCGGAAGGCGTTTCCAGCTGAACTTTCATCGGACCCTCCAGACTGCGCGAACAGTATCCTCCGTGCGCCGCCCCGGCGCAAGTCAACGTGGGATCAGCTGTCACCGCAGCGCTGTAAAGCGGCGCGGGTCGGACGCGCCCCCGGGTCTGTTAGAATGGGCTCATGCCGCTGCCCATCGACATGCGCAAGAGGCCGGCCGGCGTCAAGGTGCACGTCACCACCGGCGAGGGCGTCGAGATCACCTGGTCGGACGGCCACGCCAGCCGGTACGATTTCCCCTATTTGCGCGACCATTGCCCCTGCGCGACCTGCAATGACGAGCGCCTCAAAAAAGACCAGCAGATCGCGAAGCAGGGGAGCGGCGCCATCCTGCCCATGTACAAGCCGAAGGTGAAGGCCAATTCCGCCACCGCGGTGGGAAACTACGCCATCCAGATCAACTTTTCGGACGGTCACACCACCGGAATCTTCAGTTTCGATCACCTGCGGGAGATTTGCCCCTGCGAGGCTTGCGAGCGGGAGTTTCGCTCAGCGGCAGCGAAGGAAACCACGGCGTAACGCAATGCAATAATTGCGGTTAAATTGCTCTGCCGCCACGATTTGAAAACCCGATGCGAGTCATTTAGAAATGTAATGGGGCCGCAGACTTCCCTTTTCCTCTGGTTTCAACGTATAGTTGCTCCCCGCATCTTTATGTAACCCTTATGGCCTCGAGCCCCACGGGATCTTCGTTCGCAAAATCCGCCCGTCCGGTCGCCAAAGTTCTGGTGGCGACGACGGCGATGCTGGCCTTCATCTCCTACTGGCGCGCCGCGGCGATCGTCCTGAACGACCTCGGCTCGTCCGCATTCTACGCCGGCGCCATCGCGGAGCACTTCATCGGCAAGACGGCCCCGTGGTTCATTCTCGCCATCATGCTCTTTGCCTTCGCGGTTCAGGCGCTCTATTACGAGAGCTGCGGAATGTTCGTGCGCGGCGGCGTTTACCGCGTGGTGAAGGAAGGGATGGGCTCGACACTCGCCAAGTTCTCCGTCTCCGCGCTGATGTTCGACTACATCCTGACGGGGCCGATCAGCGGCGTATCGGCGGGACTGTATCTGGTCGGGCTTTTGAACGAGCTCTTTCAGTATGCGCACGTTCATCTCGTACTGCCTGTGAACGCGACCGCCGCGGTCTTCGCCGTTTTGGTGACCCTCTATTTCTGGTGGGAGAACGTCAAGGGCATTCCCGAATCCAGCGAAAAAGCCCTGCGCATCATGTACGTGACCACGGTGATGGTGATTTTGATGATCGTGTGGTGCGGTTACACGCTCATGGTGCGAGGGGCTCATCTGCCCCCGTGGCCGTACCTTCGGAACCTCGTCTACGCGCCCGATTCGCTTGGCTGGCTCAAGCATACATCGCTGCCATACACGATCGGATTCATCGGAATTATGATCGGACTCGGACATTCCGTGCTGGCCATGAGCGGCGAAGAAACCATGGCTCAGGTCTACCGTGAAATCGAGCATCCCAAGCTCCCCAATCTGAAAAAAGCCGGACTCGTGATCTTTCTTTACAGCCTGATTTTCACGGCCGGCGTCGCATTTTTCGTCGTGATGATCGTCCCGGATTCGGTGCGCGGCGGTTTCTCGGACAATCCCATTAGCGGACTGGCGATGTACCTGGTCGGGCCTTTGTCGGTCCGGCTCGCTTTCCGGGCCTTTGTCGTGGTCGTGGGCGTGCTCATGCTGGCGGGAGCCGTTAATACGGCCATCGTGGGCTCGAATGGGGTTTTGAACCGGGTTTCCGAGGATGGAATCCTTCCGGACTGGTTTCGCCATCCGCATCGCCGTTTCGGAACCTCCTACCGCCTCCTGAACCTCGTCATGGCGCTCCAGGTCTTCACGATCATCCTGAGCCGCGGAAACATTTTCGTCCTTGGCGAGGCATACGCCTTCGGTGTGATGTGGAGTTTCGCCATGAAGGGGCTGGCGGTGCTGGTTCTCCGCTACAAGAAGCCGGGCGAGCGGGAATTCCGCGTGCCTCTTAATTTCACCATCGGGGGCGTCGAGATTCCCGTGGGCGTGGCGCTGATCACGCTCGCCTTGTTTGCCCTGTGCGTGATCAATCTTTTCACAAAACAGGTCGCCACCGTGTCGGGAGCCGCTTTCACCGTCATCTTCTTTGTAGTTTTCGAGATTTCAGAGAAGGTGACGAAGAGCAAGACGACGACCCACGCCGAGCTCGACAAATTCAACCTCTCGCAAGCCGGCGATTTGACGCCGGAAAACGTGGGCGTGAAGCCCGGCAACGTCCTTGTTCCCGTGAGCACCTACTACGCTCTCTATCCTCTGGAGGCTGCCTTGCAGCGCGTCCGGAGACGCGAGGCGGAGATCGTGGTCCTGCACGTGCGCATGCTGCGCCGCGCGGCATCGGGCGAGTACGATCTGGCTCCGGATCAGCTTTTCACCTCCATCGAGCAAATGCTGTTTACGAAAGTGCTGGCCATGGCGGAAAAGGAAGGCAAGCCCGTGCGGCTCGTCGTTGCCGCCGCCAACGATCTATGGGAAGGCATTCTGCGCACGGCGGAAAACTTGCAGTCGAGTACGGTCGTCGCCGGGAGTTCCTCGAAGGCCAGTGTCACGGAGCAGGCGCGCGAGATCGGGATCGCGTGGGAACACATGCCGGAGCCGCGCCCGCGCGTCACGCTGGAGCTCTTCACGCCGTCAGGCAACGAGCAGGTCTTCTACCTTGGTCCGCACGCGCCGCGCCTGACGCCCAAAGAAATCGACCTGCTGCACAAAGTATGGCTGGAATTTGCCGGGAACCTGCCGGGCGAGGAAATTCACCACCACGATATCGTCCACTTCGCGCTGGCCGAGGTCGAGCGGGAGATCGCCGAGGGACAGGCCGACGACGTTCTCAAACGGTTGCGCGACCATCTGCACGAGATTGAGAACCGCCGCCAGACTCCCTGACGGCTTGATTCTCCTTTTTTTTCATCCCGAACCCGGCCGCGTCTTTTGCGGAAGAAAAAAGGGCTCGCGGGTCGACGGCTAGTCGAGCCCGGGAGATGAGTCGAGGGATCTGCTTTTGCCCTTTGTTTCTTGCGAAGTGCGTGCCCTCTAACTCGTGCGCAGCTCCGACGTGCAGTTCGGGCAGCGCGTGGCTTTGAGCGGAATCGCCGAAACGCAATACGGACAGTCTTTGGTCGATGGCGCGGGCGCAGCCGCGGGCTTGTTCCAGCGGTTGATCTGCCGTACCACCAGGAAAATCACCAGCGCGACGATCACGAAATCGATCACCGTATTCAGGAACATGCCGTAGTTGATCGTCGCGGCGCCCGCCGCTTTCGCCTCGGCCAGCGTGGCGAAGGATTTTCCGGAAATATTCAGGAAGAGGCTGGAAAAATCCACCTTGCCGAGCACAAGGCCGATCGGCGGCATCAGGACGTCGCTGACGAGCGATGTGATGATCCTGCCGAATGCCGCGCCGATGATGATGCCAACGGCCATGTCGACGACGTTGCCGCGCATCGCGAATTCCTTGAATTCTTTCAACATGGGTCGTTCTCCTCGGTGAGTCCAGCTTTACTGCCTGCCTCTTCATTGTTCTGTTCAATGTAGAGGGGATTGTTGGTTCGAACGAATCCGGCTGGAACGGTTCCCCCGAACCCTACGTCAATATGGTGCCGAGAGTATCGAGAACGCGCGGGCCTGGCAAGAATAAAGGAGTCCAATCCGCCGGGTGGCCGCCGTTGGGAATGATATTCGGTTCGCAATGCTATAATGCGCGCTCTTGGCGCTGAATCCCGGCGCCATGTAGGTGTATCCAATCGCTGAGGAGAGATCAGTGCACAAGGTGATCATCATCGGTAGCGGCTGCGCGGGGTTGACCGCCGCCATCTATGCCGCTCGTGCGGACCTGCAACCGCTCGTTCTGGACGGCTACGAGCCCGGCGGACAGCTCGCTTTGACCACCGAGGTTGAGAACTTCCCCGGCTTTCCCGAAGGGATTCTGGGACCGGAGCTGGTCGAGCGCACGCGAAAACAGGCGGAGCGTTTCGGCGCTCAATTCCAGTCCGGTTCCGTGACGTCCGTGGACCTGAGCCAGCGCCCGTTCAAGATCACCGTCGCGAAAGAAACCTACGAGGCCGAGACGCTGATTGTCGCCGCCGGGGCCTCGGCGCGGATGCTCGGGATCGAATCTGAGCGAAACCTGCTGGGCTTCGGCGTTTCCACTTGCGCGACCTGCGATGGCGCCTTTTTCCGCAACCGCGAAATCGTCGTGGTTGGCGGGGGCGACACGGCGATGGAAGAAGCGACGTTTCTGACCAAGTTCGCGAAACGCGTGACGCTGTTGCACCGGCGCAACGAATTCCGCGCGTCGAAAATCATGCTCGACCGCGCGCGCGCCAACGACAAAATCGTTTTCATGACGCCCTATGCGATCGAGGAAGTCCACAACGTTGCCAACAAAGCGGTGGACAGTGTCATCGTCCGCAACGTGGAGAGCAAGGAGCTGAAAACGCTTCCGACCGACGGCGTGTTCGTCGCCATCGGCCACGATCCGAATACAAAAGTCTTCAAGGGCCAGCTCCACATGGACGAAAACGGCTACCTTCTGACCCACGACGGCCCGAAAACCAACGTCGCCGGCGTTTTCGCCGCCGGGGACGTTCAGGACCACCACTATCGTCAGGCGGTCACCGCCGCCGGGTCCGGCTGCATGGCTGCCATCGAAGCCGAGCGTTTCCTGGAAGCGCAAAAGGGCTGATTCGCCGCCCGCCAAAGAGTGTCATCCCGAGCGGAGTCCCGCGCGCCTCTGCCTTTCCCGCGGTTTCCGCGGGCGCGGGACAAGGAAGGGCTCCCGGGTCGACGGTTAGTCGAGTCCGGGAGATCAGTTCGAGGGATCTGCTTTTGTTTTCGGTCGGCGTGCTGCGCAATGCTACCGGGGCGGCCTAGTTGCCTGGAGATGAGCGTTCCGCTGGCCGATTCTCGGCGTTGGGCGATACCATGATCAGCCGGATTGCTTGTACGAAGGCGTCGCGGTTCCGCTCCCCGATGAAGTACCGGGCCAGATGGCCGTCGCGGCCGTAGAAATCCGTCTGCGGCATCGTGCCCTTCCAATCGGGGTTCACCCCAAGATAGAAAGCGTCCGTGTCGATTCCCGGCTTCTCGCGATAGTTGGGGAAACCCGGATGAGCCTGGTCCAGGAAACGGCGGACGAGGCCGAGGTCCGAATCCTCGTCGAGGCTCACGCCGACAACTTGAAGTCCCTGCGGAGCGTATTCCTTGGCGAGCGAAATAACGATCGGGTACTCGTTCCGGCAGGGCACGCACCAGGTCGCCCAGAAGTTCACAAGCAGCGGTTTGCCCTGGTACTTCGCCACCATGTACTTGTAGCCGTCGAGGTCGATGAGGGTGGGGTCCCCGGCCGTTTGGCCGTTCGACGCTGGCGTCGCGGAAGCCGTCGGCGGGCGAGTGGAGCTGAATGTCACGAAAAGGACCAGCCCCATCGTTGCGACCGGGAGTAGACGGCGCCGTGGCATCTGCATGGAATGTCCCCCCAACAATGCCATTCTATCGATTCGGGAAGGGCCGGGGTAACACGCCCGCCAATGGGCTATTAACGATTTCGAACACTCCCCAGGTGCCCCTCCGCGTCGCGGCAAATGCTCCCGCGCGAACGCGCCCGCGATGAGCAAAGTACGTTGGGGCAGTGTGCGGATCGGACAAGAATTCCTGATGGCAGCTCTGGCAACTTGCTTCGGGGCAATTAGGCACGATTGGAGATTTGTTTCCACAGGTGTTTTCTTCCACGGAAAAGTTTAGGCTCTAGGGAGCATCGGGCGGCCCGATGCCGTCGTCCAGAGCACATTTTGAATCGCCGGAGAACCACGATGGCTACCGCAGCCGAAGTTCTGACGCCCCTTTCGCACGAAGACTTGAGGAAGATGGATGCCTACTGGCGAGCTTGCAATTACCTGTCAGCGGGAATGATCTACCTTCGCGCAAACGCCCTCCTCCGCGTACCGCTAAAGCCGGAGCACATCAAGAACCGGCTCCTGGGCCACTGGGGATCCGATCCCGGCCAGTCCTTCATTTGGATCCATCTGAATCGGCTCATCAAGAAATACGACCTGGATGTGCTCTACATCTCCGGTCCCGGTCATGGTGCGCCCGCCACGCTGGCCAACTGCTATCTCGAGGGCCACTACTCCGAGATTTATCCGGACAAGAGCCGCGACGAAGCCGGCATGCTCAAATTCTTCCGGCAATTCTCCTTTCCCGGAGGAATCGGTTCGCACTGCACTCCGGAGACGCCCGGTTCGATTCACGAAGGCGGCGAACTGGGCTACTCCCTCTCGCACGGGTACGGGGCAGCGTTCGACAATCCCGATCTTATCGTCACAGTCGCGGTAGGCGACGGCGAGGCGGAAACCGGCCCGCTTGCGACCTCCTGGCATTCGAATAAATTTCTGAATCCGATTCGCGATGGCGCCGTCCTGCCGGTGTTGCACCTAAACGGCTACAAGATCGCAAATCCCACCGTCCTCGCGCGCATCCCACAAGAAGAACTGGAAGCGCTGCTCATCGGTTACGGGCACAAACCTTACTTCGTCGAGGGCAACGATCCGCTCACGATGCATCAGAAAATGGCTTCGACTCTGGAGCAATGCATCCTCGAGATTCGTTCGCTTCAGCGTCACGCGCGGTCAACGGGCGACGCCACGCGTCCGCGCTGGCCCATGCTGGTACTTCGTTCGCCGAAGGGATGGACCGGGCCAAAAGAGGTAAACGGCCACAAGGTCGAAGATTTTTGGCGCGCTCACCAGGTTCCCGTACTTGACCCGGTTACGAACAAACACAGCCTCAAAATCGTGGAAGACTGGATGCGCAGCTACAAGCCCGAAGAGCTTTTTGACGCCAATGGGACGCTCATACCCGAGCTGCAGGAACTTGCGCCCTCCGGCACGCGCCGCATCTCGGCCAACCCGCATGCGAACGGCGGCCTGCTGCGCAAAGAGCTCGATCTGCCGGATTTTCGCAACTATGCCGTCAAAGTGAACGCTGCAGGCGCGCTGTATGCGCCGCCCACGGACGTGCTTGCGCATTTTCTCGCCGAAGTAATGCGCCGGAACATGCACTCCTTCCGCGTCTTCGGCCCGGATGAGACGGCCTCCAACAGGCTCACCGCAATCTACGCCGCTTCGAAGAAGACCTGGCTTGCCGAATACAAGCCGGAAGACGCCGACGGCGGCGAGCTGGACGTCTCAGGACGCGTAATGGAGATGCTCAGCGAGCACACGCTCGAGGGCTGGTTCGAAGGTTACGTGCTCACAGGGCGCCACGGCTTCTTTTCCACTTATGAAGCCTTCGTACATGTGATCGATTCAATGTTCAACCAGCACGCCAAATGGCTGGAGAAGTCGAAGAAGGAGCTGGACTGGCGTGCTCCGGTGCCGTCCATCAACATCCTCATCACTTCCCTTGTGTGGCGGCAGGATCACAACGGGTTCACCCATCAAGACCCGGGATTTCTCGATGTGGTCACCAACAAGAGCCCGGATGTAGTCCGTATATATTTGCCGCCGGACGCGAACTGCCTGCTGAGCGTGGCGGATCATTGCCTGCGGTCGCGCGATTACGTCAACGTGATTGTCGCGGACAAGCAGGACCACCTTCAGTACCTGAGCATGGAAGAAGCAGTAAACCACTGCACGAAAGGCATCGGCATTTGGGACTGGGCTTCCACGGACGACTCCAAGGAGCCCGATGTGGTGATGGCTTGCGCAGGCGATATCGCAACCATGGAGTCGCTAGCGGCCGTCGCGATTCTCAAGAAATACTTCCCCGATCTGAAGATACGCTTCGTCAACGTCGTCGATCTCTTCCGCCTGATGCCGGACACTGAACACCCGCACGGACTCTCCGACCGGGACTTCGATTCGCTCTTCACGATCGATAAACCGGTCATTTTCAACTTCCACTCCTATGCCTCGCTCGTTCACAAGCTCAGCTACCGCCGCAGGAATCATGACAACATCCATGTGCGCGGATACAAGGAAAAAGGCAATATCAACACGCCGCTCGAGCTCGCCATCCTCAACCAAATCGACCGCTTCGACCTTGCCATCGACGTCATTGACCGCGTTCCGCGGCTGAGCTCCATAGGCGCACACGCCAAGGAATGGCTCAAGGACCAGATCATCGACAGCATCAACTACGCCCACGCCGAAGGCATCGATAAAGAAGAGATTCGCAACTGGAAATGGCCGGGTTAGGCATGGTGGAGAAGCTACCCCGAGAAGACGATCTGATCTTCGTGCTGAATAGCGGCTCGTCTTCGCTGAAGTTCGGCATGTATTACCGGGGGGCGAGCGACGAAGAGGCTCTGCTGACCGGAAGCGCCGATGGCATCGGACATAGCAACGGCACGTTGCACGTCCGCTCTGCCGCGGGGAAACCGCTCGTGCAACGTGAAGGTATCCTCGAGTCGCAAAGCAATGCCCTCGCCACGATCGCTGAGGCAATTCGGAAGCATATTGACGCCGCGCCAGTGGCAGTAGGCCATCGCGTCGTGCATGGAGGACCCCATCTCCTCACGCACCAGCCCATCACGCCGCAAGTTCTGGACGAACTTCGCTCCGCCATACACTTCGCGCCGCTGCACATCCCGCAAGCTCTGTCGCTTATCGCTTCCGCGCAGTCGCTTTTTCCTTCGGCGGCGCAATTCGCCTGTTTTGACGATGTATTTCACCAGACCATGCCGGAAGTCGCGTCGCATCTGCCGCTCCCGCAGCGCTACTTCGACGCGGGTGTTCGACGCTACGGTTTCCATGGTCTCTCGTACGAGTCGCTCGTTCATCACTTCGGCGCGCAACTTCCCGAGCGGGCCATCTTCGCGCATCTCGGCAATGGAGCAAGTCTCTGCGCTCTTCGCAATCGGGTGTCGATCGACACCACCATGGGCCTCACCCCTACCGGTGGAATCCCTATGGGCACGCGGTCCGGAGATCTCGACCCCGGGGTCTTTGTTTATCTTCTTCGCACGGAGCAACTCGGCGCCGACGAGATGGAAGATCTCATCAATCATCAGAGCGGCCTCTTCGCCCTCTCCTCCGGCGAAAGCGATGTGAAGTCTCTTGAAGATCGCGCCCGCTCCAACGATCCACACGCCACGCTTGCGCTGAATGTGTTCGCCATTTCTGTACGCAAGGTAATCGGTGCATACGCGGCTCTGCTCGGTGGGGTGGACCTTCTCGTCTTCACCGGTGGGATCGGAGAACACAGCGGTTACGTTCGTTCCGCGGTTACAGACGGCCTCGAATTTCTCGGCCTCACTGCAGACAAAATCAAGATTGTCCCCGCAGAAGAAGAGCAACAGATCGCGCGCCACTGCCGGAGAATGATGGGGCAACCCCGATAGGAGAAGGCCTCGGTGGCCTTTCGTGTTTTGGCCGAGTGCGTCTCCGCTGGCCTGTACCTGGATCACGGCGTACTCCGAACGAATTCACTTGGTTGCGAACGCCCGCCACCGCAAGGGAGGCAGCCTTGTACGGCCTTTCGTTTGATGGTATAAAAAATAGTTCAGAGGAGAAGGCGAGATGGCTTACGTAATTGCCGAGCCGTGCATCGGAACGAAGGACAGCGCTTGCGTTGACGTGTGCCCGGTGGACTGCATCCACCCGCGAAAAGACGAGGCGGACTTCGAAGCCGCGAAGCAGCTCTTCATCAATCCCGATGAGTGCATCGACTGCGGGGCCTGCGTCCCCGTCTGCCCGGTGACCGCGATTTTCGCCCTGGAGGACCTCCCTGAAAAGTGGGCGAGCTACACGCAAATCAACGCGGACTACTACAAAAAGGTTTGACGAACCCCGGCATGTAGCTCAGGCCGGCCCTGAGGAACGAAGGGCTTCAGACCTGCCTGCGCTGACGCAGGAAGGGAGGCATTTCGAACGGATCGATGCGGCGGAGCTGCTCACCCGCCGCGTTTCTTTTTTCGGGCCGCCCCTGTGACGTTAGTCTGAGTCCCCCTCAAAGCGGTTGTCATCCCGAACCCGGCCGCGCCTTTTGCGGACGGCGGTGAGGGATCTGCTTTCCCGTTGTCTCTTGAGCCCTGGTGACGAGTTGAATTCGCGGCGGCCGCTTCCTTCCCGGATTTTTCCCCTCTTCCAGTATCTCGGCCCACTGCCCTGCCTCCGCCCGGAGTTTCTCCAGCGCCAGTCCGCGGTGATCGTCCGGAAAGCGCGCCAGCTTGGCGATGCCCGCTGCGAGCAGCGACCGCGCGCCGCGCAGGTTTCCCCGGCCATAGTGATGGAAGGCCGCGGCGAGCTGAATCAGTCCTTGCAGGAAGGTCTTCTCCGGCTCGGGCTCGATCAGCCACACCTCTTCCCAGGCTTCGTGCGCTTCGAAGAATTGTTGCGCGTTGAAATACGCGAGGCCGCGCTGGAATTTTCCGCTTTCTTTCATCGCCTTCCGCTCTCCTCTAGACTCTGTGCGCTAGCCTCAGTTTTTCGTCAGGGCACGACTTCAGTCGTGCCGCAACAGTCGCCAAATCGACGCGGCTTCAGCCGCTGAGGAACGAAAGTGTGAGTTCCCACAGAGGCTCTTTAGGGGGTCGGAGCTTTAGCTCCGACATAAAAAAGACGGCGCGGAGCGCCAACCGATGCGCAGCTTCTCTCGCAGCAAGTTCTCAGCCCTCTGATTGAAATGTTTCTTGTCTCGAGCACGAATCAGGCGAATCATAGCAGCCCTGGCGGCGCTTCATGCAAATTCGCCTCGAATTGCCGGATGTGAAGCTTGGCATGGTGGAAGCCGACGATGTCCGCTTCGCGCTGGTGGATGAACAGCTCGCGAAGCTGATGGATCAAGTCTGCGAACGAAAGCGCCGCGAGTTCACCGTCGAAAGCCTCGCTGACGCGGAACCCACGCGGGCGATCCGCGCGATGTTCCGGGCGTGGGGTGTTGACCCCTCGAAGTACCGGCCGTCCTCGGAGGCTCTGCTGCGGCGTGTCGTCCAGGGTAAGGGGTTGTATCGCGTTTCGAATCTGGTCGATATCGGGAATCTCGGCTCCATCGAGACGGGCTGGCCCTACGGCTGCTACGATCGCTCGCGCCTCGAGCCCCCAATCTTATTCCGGCACGGCGCGGCGGGCGAACACTATGAAGGCATCGGCAAGCACACGTGGCACCTCGAAGGCAGGCCGGTTCTCGCCGACGCGCAGGGACCTTTCGGCAGCCCCATCAGCGATTCCACGCGCAGCATGATCACGGAGTCAGCACGCGCGGTTTTGACCGTGATCTACGCGCCTTCCAGCGTCCCAGATGCGTCCATCGAGGCGGCGACGGCGCGGCTCCAGGAGCGGCTCGTGCAGTTCGCCGGTGCAAGCGCGAGGCGGGCCGCCATCTGCCGGTGAACGCCCGCGGCGACCTCAGCGTTTGGCTTTCTCCAATTCCTCGGCCATGGAATCAATCAACGCCCGCTCGCCGTCCAGCACTTTTGCCACACGCGCGATTTCGGCGTTGGCCTCGTCCCAGTGCTTTTGCTCGATGGCTTCTCGCACCCCGGGAATCGTCTTGGCGTCGTACCCCGCATACACGCCGGGAGCGTAGATCATGTGCTTGTACCACGGCCGGCGCGGCAGTCCTTCCTCGGTGGTTAGGCGGCGTTCGCTCGCCATAAGCCCCCGGTTCAGATCCTGTAGCGCGGCGTCAGAGAGCCCTGCGCCCCAGGCTTTGTCGAGTGCTGTCTGATAGCGCTGCGCGGTGAGCGTAAGCCCGTCAATGGCATTGTCCATGGGGGCAAAGTTGAGATGAGGCGGCACGTCCTCTTTTGGCGGCGCGACCATGGGGTGGCGTGGATCGTTGACGGCGGCAAAGAGCCCCTCGTCGATTTCCTTATTGCGCTCGATAATTTCTTCCCGCCCGTCGTCAGCGAGTTTCTTCAGCTGCTTTTGATACATCCGAATCGTGTCCGCGAAGTCGGTGAACTCAAATGGAAGCAGATCGGCGTCGGCCAACCGCATGGCTGCCGTGCCAACCGTCTGTGATAGTGCGCGCCCGTAAGCGAAGTCCGTGTCGGAGAAATGCGTGTACCAGTAGAAATCGTCGTAGATGGAGTGATAAATGCCGCTCTCGCCTTCATCCGCGTAGCTCAAATCCATCGAAGCGATGCCGAGATGATCGATGAAGGCGGTGTAGTCGGAGCCCGAGCCAAGGGCCTTCATCCGCACGTCGGCACGCTGCCGCACTTCTTGCCGGTCTTCCGCGCTTTTCGCCTCCGCGATTTCACGAAGATGGAGGCGTTGCCAAACGCTGAGATTGGACTCAGGGTCATGGATATCGCGGGCGACGTCGTTCACAAAATGTTCGAGGGTCTGGGATCCATTCATACTGAGGTATCCGCGGCCATTCCCATCGCTGTTGATGTAAGCCACCGCATGCTGTTTGAGCTCCTTGTCGTGAGCTTCGGCCCACTCCGTCGAGCCAAGCAGCATGGGCTCCTCGCCGTCCCATGCGCAGTAGATAATCGTGCGCTTGGGGCGCCATCCCTGCTTCACCAACTCGCCCAATGACCGGGCCTCTTCAAGCAACGCGACCTGGCCCGAGATTGGATCTTGGGCTCCGTTCACCCATGCGTCGTGATGGTTCCCCCGAATCACCCAGGCGTCGGGCTGTTCGGAGCCGGTGATCTTGGCGATCACGTCGTTGACAGGCTTGATGTCCCAGTTGAAACTGACCTTCAGATGAACCTTCGCGGGGCCTGGCCCCACGTGGTAGGGAATGGCGAGAGCGCCACGCCATTCCTTCGGGGCCATCGGTCCCGCGAGCGCGGCCAGCAAGGGCTGGGCATCCCCGTACGAAATGGGCAGGACGGGAATCTTCGTGATGCTGGTTGCGTCTTTGATCGGGAGCCGTTTCGCGTCAGGCGTCGCGCCCACGCCGGGAGTCAGCGGATCGCCGGGGCTCGATGACGGAAAATCCATCACGCTGCCGCGTTGCACGCCGTCGGAAGGCCGCATGGGGCCTTTCGGGAAGACATCATCCACGGAGTAGCCGTCGTCGGCCGGGTCGGAATAGATCAGGCAGCCCACGGCTCCGTGTTCGGCGGCGACTTTCGGTTTGATTCCGCGCCACGAGTGACCGTACTTTGCGATGACGATCGCACCCTTCACCGACACTCCCAGACGGTCCAGTTCTTTGTAGTCCTCGGGCAATCCGTAGTTGACGAAAATCAGCGGCGCGGTGACGTCGCCGTCGGTCGAGTAGGCGTTATACGACGGCAATTGTTCGGCCTGCTGGCCCGATGTCGGATCCCCCGGGACCGGGGGCTCCTGCAGTTTGGCCGTGAAGCGCGTAGGTTCAACCATCTCAAGCACGCGCTCCTTTGGCGTCGGAAACAGCACATCGAACGTTTCGATGTGCGCGTCCCAACCCCACTCCTTGAATTTCGAGAGAATCCACTCGGCATTCTCTTTATCGTACGCCGACCCCACATGGTGCGGGCGCGCGCTCAAGCGTTGCATGTACTCGCGCTGGTTCTCCGGACTCGGAAGAGCGCGGAACTTTGCTTCCCATTGGCGCTCGACCCCGGAACTTGCCGAAGTAAAGCCCCGCAAAACATCCTCGTCCGCGCGAGCCGAAAGGAGCAGAAAGAGTATCGGCAAAATACCCATCACAGCTATGCGTCGCATTCTTGTGTCCCCCTACAACCGCCGGGCCATTCTGGCCGAGCGCCGCAAACTGCGCAACGACAAACTCCCGACGCTCGTGGCCGCGCGCTGGCGAACCTGAATTCCCCGTCTGTGCAGTTCCGGCGAATCAGGTTATGCTGTTGGGCTGCAAATGGGGTCGTCCGGTGCGGAAATTTGAGCTCGTCCTCCTGATTCACGCGCATCAGCCGGTCGGGAATTTCGACGACGTGCTCGAGCGCGCCTACACCACTTCCTACCTACCTTTCGTCGAAGTTCTGTCGCGGCATCCCTCGATTCGCATGGGCCTTCACTATTCCGGGCCTCTGCTCGAATGGATCGAGAACGCGCACCCGGAATATTTCGACCGTCTCCGCGCCCTCGTGCAGCGCGGCCAGGTGGAAATCGCCGGTGGCGGATTCTACGAGCCGATCCTGGCGACCATTCCGGCGGACGATCGCCGCGACCAGATCGTGCGCCTCGCGGACTACGTCGAAAAGCATTTCGGCGCGCGGCCGCGCGGCGCATGGCTCGCGGAGCGCGTTTGGGAGCCGGCGATCCCGTCGTCTCTCGCGCCGGCGGGCGTCGAATACACGCTTGTGGACGACAACCACTTCCTTGGCGCCGGCTTCGATCTCGACCAGCTCTACGGCTACTGCCTCGCCGAAGATCTCGGCCACGCGGTGAAACTTCTTCCCGGCCTGAAGTCGCTGCGATATCTGATCCCGTTCCGCGATGAGGCCGAGACGGCGGAATTCCTACGCGACGCCGCGCGCCGGCACCCCGGGGGCTTCGCGGCCATGGGCGACGATCTCGAGAAGTTCGGTGTCTGGCCCGGGACCTACGAGCTCTGCTATACCAACGGCTGGCTCGAGCGTTTCTTCTCCGTGCTCGAAAAGAACGCCGACTGGCTCGCTCTCTCCACTCCCGGAGACGCGGTCGCTTCGCACTTGCCGCTCGGCCGCGCGGACCTTCCGACGGCCTCGTACACGGAGATGATGGAGTGGTCGCTGCCGACCCAGGCGCGAAACCATTACCACGCCCTCGTCGAGGAGTTTGTCGCGCGCCCTGATGCCTTGCCGTTCCTTCGCGGCGGGATCTGGCGCGGCTTTTTCACCAAGTACAGCGAGTCGAACCTCCTGCACAAGAAAATGCTGCATGTCTCGGCGAAAGTCCGGCGGCTCGCGCAAATGCGGCGTCGAGACAAGGCCTTTCTCCGCGCGCGCCGCGAAGCCACCACGCAGCTGCTGCGAGGCCAGTGCAACGATCCCTACTGGCACGGGGTTTTCGGTGGGCTCTATTCGCCGCACCTTCGGACGGCTGTCTGGCGCTCTCTCGCCCAGGCGGAGACGATTGCCGACAGGCTCGGGCATCGCAAGCGCGAATACGCGGAGGCGGAGAAGCTCGATTTCGATTCCGATGGACGCGACGAAATCTATCTCACCTCGGACCGCTACGCCGCCCTGATCGCTCCCGATGACGGCGGCACGATCTCCGCGCTCGACTTTCGTCCGCCCAACGTGACGCTGATCAATTCCCTCACGCGCCGAGCCGAGTCCTATCACGCGAAGCTCCGCAATCTCACCACCGCCCACGCGCAGGGCGCGCAATCGATTCACGATCAGGTCCGGGTCAAAGAAGAAGGCCTCGAGCGCTGGCTGAATTACGACCGCTGGCCGCGGAACATGTTTCGCCTGCTGTTGTTCGGCCAGGGCAAGACTCAGCAGGATTGCGCGTCGGTGCATTTGGAGGAGGACGCGGCTTTGGCCGGCGGCCCCTATCGCGTGACAGGCGTGTCGCCGTCGCGAGTCACGCTCGTTTCCGAGGGGAGCGTTGATTGGCCCGCGGAAAAGACGCTCTCTTTCGCATCCACTCCCGGCGGATTCGATATCGTCTGCGAGGTGGTCTTGCACCGCAACGCGCCGGGCACGGCCTCAGTGAACGTCGGCATCGAGGTGGTCGTCAATTTCCTTGCGCCTTCCGCGCCCGACCGCTACTTCGAAACCGGTGGGCAGCGGTTTCCACTGCGATGGTCCGCTGCGGTGCCAGGAGCGGAGTTGCGCGCCGTGGACGAGTGGCAGAAGGTGAGTGTCGCTTTCGAGGCCTCCGGCACGCGCCAATTTTGGATCTCCCCGATCGAAACGGTTTCGGAATCCGAGGACGGCTTCGAGCGCATCTATCAAGGCTCGCAGGTAATCGCTGTCTGGCCCGTGGAACTCGCGCAGGGCGCCGAGTGGCGCGGCCGTTTGACCCTCCGCTCCTCCCGCCTCGCGCCATAACCCCTGACGTTGCTTTGGTGGCCCAGCCACATGGGACTTGTCCGGTAATCCGACTACGGGAGTTATGATGATTATCGATAGGTGCGCTTTGCCTTCAGCGGTTCCCCCCTGGCAACAACAATAGAATACAAAACAAGAAACGCGCCCATTCCGGGTTCCGCGAACGCCTGCAGGTATCCCCAGTTCCATTGTGCGCCTCGACGAAATAGGCCAATGAGCTGCTGAAGGTCGGAACAGAACGCAATCAAAAAGAAGAGTCCCACGACCGAGTAAATCCAGAAGTGCTTCGGATTCGGTCTCCGGAAACGCTCTGGTATCTTTCGGGCCAGGAATGCGCCTAAGGAGTAGAAGAGAGCGATGTAGAAAGGCAAGGTGAAGTACGTTTGATCCATGCAGTGATTTACGGGCTGGCAACCCCACCAAAAGTAGTGTGCTAGGCGTGACTGGCCAACGCCCGCTTGAAACTCAGGCGGCGTGAGATTCGGCGTGAACGTGGGAATGGTAACGAACGCATACGATAACGAAATCAACGGAATGATCCACACTAGCGTCATTACCCGGTGTTGAAAGTGACGACCTATTAGAAGGCCCAGTAGCAAGGCGAGGACTATTTGCACGGGGAAATAAGGGGTCCCAGTGCAAATCCAATAAAACAATCTCATCGGATAATGTTTACCGAACAATTGAAGGACATCAAAGGCCGATACCACCACCCAGGGGGCCGCGAACATTATCCCGTAGGTGCCGATAAACTGATGGACGGTGAACCACGCCAATGATCCCACCGTCGATCTGTCACCGTCCCCTCTCAAAAGCGGGTGGCCGTTCCTTTCCGTTTCTCCTGTCTTTTCGACCAGCAACGCAGGCGGATGATACCACTCCGACAGCCGCGCAGTTGTGCCGATCGGCAAGCCTCTGTTAGAGTGCGAGGCGAAGGAACCGGAGGAATCGGATGGCTGTCTCGCAGGAACTGCTCGATATCCTGGTCTGCCCGCTGTGCAAGACTCCCGTGAAGCTGACTCCCGACCAGCAAGGACTGAAGTGCTCCACGTGCCGCCGCGTCTACGCCATTCGCAACGACATTCCCATCATGCTCATCGAAGAAGCCACTATCGACAAAGAGTAGCTCCCGGTCTCTCAATCACCCTCGCCCTCACCCTCTTCCCTCGCCCCGTCAATACGGCGGAAACGTAATCGACTGATCCCTGAAATTCACCCACAAATGGACGGTCTTGCTGCTGTTCAGCTTGATCGGATCCCCGTCCGGATACGGCTGGTAAGGGCTCACATCCACGGCGATATCCGTCGCCGTACTGTTCTTCAGGTGTTCGGGACGGCCCAGGCGATAGCTTCTCACCGGCCCGTAGTATCCGCCCGGAGCCCAATCGTCCTCAAAATCCTTGAGCGAATACGACGGCGAGGGCTTCCAAATCTGATACGCCTGTTGCAGGTTGCCGGAAACCACGGAATTCATGAAGCGGTTCACGGTCTTCGTTTCCCCGTAGTAGACGAACGGGTACCACAGGTAGCCCGGGAAAAATGCGACAAATAAGACGATGGTAATCACCACGCCCAGCGCTCTGATTGTGTAACGCCGCAGTCTTGTCGGAGGACGCAGCGCGGGAGAATTAAAAAGGGTCACGAAAACTCCGGAAACTACAGTTGACGCTTGAAGAGCGCGATGCTGCCCGAAATCATCAACGCCGAAAACCCAGCCAAGACTAACACGTCCATGTAGATTCCTTCAAAGCCGGTATTCTTGACAGTGAGATTCCGCAGCGCATGCACGGTGTAGGTGAAGGGGTCGATCACGGAAATCCAGCGCAGCCACGATGGGAATGCCTCGGTGGGATAGACCGCTCCCGACGGGAAAAAGAGCAGCATGTTGAGCACGCCGAAGATCGCGCGCGGCACCAGCGGGTCGTCGATGCGCACCATCACCAGAAACATCAAGCTGATCATCGCGACCGACGCCACGAACACCACCAGCGCCAGATACACCAGGCGCACGGGATCCCAGATGTGCGGAATTCCCGCGATCAATCCTCCGATGATAGTCAGCGACATTCCCGCCATGAACGCCTTCAGCGTGCCCGCGCCGATCAAGCCTCCGATCAATTCCGTCTTGCTGATCGGTGTGAGCAGATATCCCTCGTGCAGGCCACGCATTTTGTCGTCGATGTACGTGATGCCGCCGCCGATCATCGCCGTGATGAAAATGCCCATGGCCACCGAGCCCGCCAGCAGATACTTGATGTACTCGATGTAGGGATAGATTTCGACGATATTGAGTTCCACCTGGCCGTCCAGACGCGAGGAAACGTCCGGCGTATTCAGCTCCGTCGTCATGTCCTGGACGCGCTCCAGGATCGAGCTGGAAATGAACTGGTCGCTGTTGTCCTCCGTGAAAAGCACGCGCGGCCGGTCGTGCTGGTAATAGCGGCGCGAAAAATCATGGGGAATATCCACCACGCCGCGGACGAAGCCCGCGCGCAGATCGTCTGTCGCCTGCGGCAGGGAGTCGTACTGGATAACGCGGAACGTCCGCGGGCCGGCCGAGATACCGTCGAACATCTCCTGCACGCGCCGCGATTCCACGGAATGATCCTCATCCACCACCGCGAGCGTCGCGCCCTGAATCTTCCCGCCAAACGCGTACCCCAGGACGACGAGTTGCACCAGCGGAAAGATCAGTGAGCTCAGCATCAGCGCCGGGCTGCGGAAGAATTTCCGCATGTCCCGCTCGATGAGCGCCGAGATGCGATAGAGCTTCATGCCTGAGCCTCCTTCCTGGCCTCACGCTGCGCCACACCAACTGAAGGGCGGCGCTCCCGAGTCCGCGTGACAACTCGATAATCTTTGTGGGTCGTGGCTTCAGCCACGACATAAGCTCCGCAAAATCAGAGCGGCTTTAGCCGCTGAAGTTCCCGCACTCTTCAACCCCGCCGCGGGCGCTACCGCCCGAACGGATTCACATACGCCGGCTTTTGCAGCGCGTCGCGCAACGCCGTACCGGTATAGTGCAAGAAAACATCGTCGAGCGTCGTGCTTTGCACCGACACCTTTTTCACCGTCACCTTGCGGGCCCGCGCCATGTCCATCAGGCCGGCGACAGTCGCCGGGCCGTCGTGCGAAGTGATATGGACGATTTCGTCGCGCTGCGTCACGCCGGTGGCTTGGGGAAGATTGCGAAGCTGCTCCACCCAGTCCGGCGGCGCGCCCGCGAACTCCGCTTCTACGATCTCGGTTCCCGGCACGCTGTCCTTCAGCCTCGCCGGAGTGTCGAGCGCCGCGAGCTTCCCGTGGTCCACGATGGCGATGCGGTCGCAGAGCTTGTCGGCCTCGTCCATATAGTGCGTGGTCAGCAGGATGGTGAGTTCCGATCTGTCGCGCAGCAACCGGATCATCTCCCACACGTTGGTGCGCGATACCGGATCGAGACCCGTCGTCGGCTCGTCGAGAAACATGATCTTCGGAGCGTGCACGAGACCTCGGGCGATCTCCAGGCGCCGGCGCATGCCCCCGGAGAACGTTTTTACCAGCCCGTCGCGGAATTTCAGTAGCTCGACCGACTCGAGCAATTCATCGATCAACGCATCGCGCTTTTCGGCGGGCACGCCGTAGAGTTTGGCATGAATGGATATGTTCTCTTTGGCGGTCAGTTCAGGGTCGGACGTGAACGCCTGGGGAATCACGCCGAGCACGTTGCGCACGCCGTTCGGATCGGTGCGTATGTCGTGCCCGCCGATCCGCGCCGTGCCGGAAGTCGGGGGTGTCAGCGTGGTCATCATGCGGATCAGCGTCGTCTTCCCTGCGCCGTTCGGCCCTAGGAGTCCGAAGATCTCCTGGTGCGCGACGTTGAAGCTCACGTCGTTGACGGCCACGAAGTCGCCGAACTTCTTTGTCAGATGGTCTACTTCAATCGCGTTCATCTCGGCTCACCCCAGCCACCACCCACCGGTTGTTCATCCCGAGCGGAGTCCCGCGCGCTTTTGCCTTCCCGCGGTTTCTGCGAGCGCAGGACGTAGCGAGGGATCTCTCTTTCTCTTCCTCCCCACGGACCAATATGCTCCGCGCCACCATTCCCCTAAAGCCGCGCGAACCAGCTCTTCTTCTCGGGCGGGGGCAGCAAGACGGTCGCCGTCATCCCGGTGAACAATCGGCCGCCGTCGTTCGGCAGGGACACTTTGATCGCAAAGGTCTTGATGTCGCGCTTCGTGCGGCTTACGTCGCGCTGCGTGGCGAAGTCGTTCTCCACGCCCTTGAAAAACACCTGGCCCTCGAGCATGTTTCCGGAAGGCAGCCTGACGCGCAATGTCTGCCCGAACTGCACCGCGTCGACGTAGCTTTCCTCCACGTCCGCGCGAACCCAGAGATGGTCCACGTCCACCACCACGACGATCGGCGAGCCCTGCGCCACCACTTCTCCCTGCTTTGCCACACGCACCGAGACGATGCCGTCGATCGGCGCGTAGATTTTCGTGTAGCCGAGCTGCGTGGCGGTCTCGGCCGCGGCGGCGCGCGCCTGCTCGAGTTGCGCGAGCGTAGTCGCGATTTCGCTGCCGCGCACGTCCACCTGTTTGCGGTTGGCCTTTGCCACGCCGACTGCCGCCTCCTGCGCGGTCACGGAATCCTCGAGCGCCTTCACGTTGGCCTGCGATGCCTTGAGCGTGGCGTCCGCGTGATCGCGGTCCTGGGCCGATTCCACGCCGCTGTCGAACAGTTTCTGCATTCGGCCGTAGTCGGTCTCATCCCGCCAGAGCGTTGCGCGGGCCTGGTCGAGCTGCGCGCGTGTGGAGGTCAGCATGGCCGCAGCTTGATTCACCGACGCGCCCGTCTGGTCGTCCGTCAACGAATAATTGTGGTTGGCCTCGCCGACCTGCGCTTGGAGGCTCGCCACGTTCGCAGTCGCGGCGGCGAGGCTCGCTTCGAGCTCTTTCGGGTCGAGCTCGGCGATCAGGTCGCCTTTCTTTACCTTGGAACCTTCGTCCACCGTGAGATTGATGATGCGCCCCATGATCTGCGGGCTGACCACCACTTCATTGCCATCGACGATGCCCGTAAGCGGGATTTCGCTGCCGTGAGGCGTCGTGAACAGATAGAACGCCAGCGCGATGAGAAACACCATGCCAATGATGACCAGGGTTTTGCGGCTGCTGCTCATCGGGGCTTCGCTCCCTTCGCGACTAAGCCGTGATGGAGAAAGTCCATCAGCGCGCGCTTCCGCTCCGCCACCGCCTGCGGTGCGAGCAAATTGTGTCCCGTCACCTGGCTCATGATCGGAGCGGCGGCGAAATAGGAGGTCGTCATTCCAAACGTGATGAGAGACATCTGGTTTGGATCGACGTCGCGGAACTCGCCGGAGGCGATCGCCTCTTCGATGGTCCGGGCCAATTGCCTGTGCAGCGGGCGGAAGTATTCGAGGACCATGCTGCCGAATTTTCGGCCCGACTCCATCGCCTCCCGCTGGACGAGGCGCGGATAGTTCGGATGGGTCGCCAGGAAATCGAAGTAGGCGTTCACGTAACCGAAAAATCTTTCGCGCGGAGACAGATTTTTCTCCGGAGGCGCGAGCACCCGGCTGCGGAACTGCCGCTGTATATTCTCGATAACCGCGCGGTGCAGGCGGCGCTTGTCCCCGAAATAGTAGTAGAGCATGGCCTTGTTGGCATGGGCGGCCAGGGCGATTTCCTCCGTGCGCGCGCCCGCCAGACCCTGTGCGGCAAAATGGCTTTCGGCTGCGGCCAGAATCCGCCGCGCCGTCGCCGGGTCTTCAACTCTTCTACGTCCGCGCGCCATGTTTGTTTCAGACTCCCAGGCGATTCATATATTCCACGGGATATCGCGCGCCGACGGCCGCGCCGCGTGGCGCAATTTCATCAATCCGCCGCAACTCGGCTGGAGTCAGCGAAATATCCAGCGCGCTGAGATTCTGGTCGAGATAGGTGCGGCGCTTCGTGCCCGGAATCGGAACGATGTCCTCGCCCTGTGCGAGCACCCAGGCGAGCGCCAGCTGCGCGGGAGTGCAGCGCTTTTCCGCCGCGATCTGCTCGATGCGCGCAACCAGTTGCAGGTTCTTCTCGAAGTTCTCTCCCTGGAAGCGGGGCGACATCCGCCGGAAATCTTTGGGGCCGAACTCGGCGCTCTTCACCTGGCCCGTCAGAAAGCCGCGCCCCAGCGGGCTGTACGGCACGAATCCGATGCCGAGCTCCCGGCACGTATCCAGGATTTCGCCTTCCGGGTCGCGCGTCCAGAGCGAATACTCGCTCTGCAGCGCCGCGATCGGATACGTCGCGTGGGCGCGGCGGATCGTTTGCGCGCCGGCCTCGGAGAGTCCCAGATAGCGGACCTTGCCCTGATCGATGAGCCGCGCCATCGCGCCCACGGTGTCCTCGATCGGCACGCTGATGTCCACGCGATGCAGGTAGAAAAGATCGATCGTCGAAATCTTCAGCCGCTCGAGACAGGCCTCGCACGCGCTCTGCACGTACTCCGGTCTGCCGTTCACGCCGAGAAAGCGGCCGTCTGGCTGGCGCATGTTTCCGAATTTCGTCGCGAGAATTATTTCGTTGCGGCGCTTGGCGATCGCGCGGCCGACCAGTTCTTCATTGGCGCCGCCGCCGTACATGTCGGCCGTATCGATCAGGGTGACGCCGCGGTCGATGGCGTGGTGAATCGTGGCGGTCGACTCCGCATCGTCCGGCGTGCCGTACGATTGGGACATGCCCATGCAGCCCAATCCCATGGCGGAAACCACCAGCGAGCTTTTCCCCAGGCGACGGTATTGCATGACGACCTCCTTCGGCGCATTCGGATTTGTTCAACTAAACAGTTAGTTTAATCAGCCACGGAGATCTTGTCAAGAGAGCTTGACGCACTCGCGCACATCCATGCAGTGCCGCGGGACGCGCTTAATTGGCAAATCAAGGCCCCTTAAGGCGCACAAAAGTGGCCAAAATTGTCACCACTGGCAAACGATTTCATGCTTCGAATTCGAACTAATTTTTGGCGGATTGTGCGCGGCGCGGCAAACACTAAGCGTCGAGCGCACCGCCCGAGCCGGAAGGAAGCTCGATGGAATATTTTGTACGCGCTTTTTCGCGATGGCGTTCCAGAGCCAGCTCGATCAGGCGGTCGATGAGCGCGGGATACGAAAGACCGGATGCCTCCCACAGCTTTGGGTACATGCTGATGGACGTGAAACCTGGAATCGTATTCAGCTCGTTGATGAAAATCTTGCTGGTGCGATGTTCGAGGAAAAAATCGCAGCGGGCCATGCCGCTGCCGTCGATGGCGCGGAACGCGCGCACCGCGTAGTCCTGAAACAAGGAGACCTGCTTCTTCGTGAGCTTGGCCGGAATGACCAACCGCGTGCCCTGTTCGAGATACTTGGCGGTGTAGTCGTAGAACTCGCGATGCGGCACGATTTCCCCGGCAATCGAAGCGCGCACGTCGTCATTCCCGAGGACCGACACTTCGATCTCGCGGCCGCTCACGGCCCGTTCGACCATGATCTTCAAGCCGAACTCGGCCGCCGAATCCAGCGCGGCAGAAAGTTCGTACGGCGCCTTCACCCGCGTCATTCCGACCGACGAGCCGAGGGTTGCGGGCTTCACAAAAAGCGGGAAGCGAAACTTCTTCTTGACTAGCTTTAGGACAGCGGCCGGCTCGCGTTCCCATTGCGAACGCGGGACCGCGACGTACGGCACGATTGGCAATCCCTCCTGGGCGAACAGCCGCTTTTGCACGTCCTTGTCCATTCCAACCGCGGAGGCGAGAACGCCCGCACCGACGTAGGGAAGGCCGGCCAATTCGAGGAACCCCTGCACTGTGCCGTCTTCCCCGAATGTGCCGTGCAGGACCGGAAATACCACATCGAGAGTGACGCTTGGATGTCCCGCCGTCGGCGACATGGGAACCAGCGTCGCGGCGGTCGGATCGGGGGAAGGAAAACGCGCTCGCCCGACTTCAACACCTCCCACAGCATTTTCTGCGCGCTCGTGCCCACCAGCCAGCGGCCATCTTTCGTGATGCCAATCGGGACGACTTCATATTTTTCAGGATCGAGCGCGCGGATCACGGACGCAGCCGAGGCCAGCGAGACTTCATGCTCACCCGAGCGCCCTCCGAACAACACACCGACCCGCAGCCGCTTTGAGGAAGTCATAGGATTTTCTTGCCCAAGCCGGAAAGCACAAGCTCGGCTCCAAGAGTCGCCGTCGTATTGTGGAGGTCGATGACGGGATTGATCTCCACGAGCTCGAAGGAGACCATCGCGCGGCTATCGGCGATCATCTCAAGAGCAAGATGCGCCTCCCGATAGGTGACGCCGCCGCGCACCGGCGTGCCCACCCCGGGCGCATCCGACGGGTCGACAAAATCCATATCGAGGCTGACCGCCATGCCCGCGGTGTCGTCACCGGCGAATCGCAGAGCCTCGGACATCACTTCGCGCATTCCGCGCTCGTCGATGTCCCGCATCGTGAAAACATGCACGCCGGATTCCTTCGCGAAACGGCGCTCTTTCGAGTCGATCTCGCGCACGCCGACCAGAACCACGTTACGCGGCTCGACCATCGGCTTTACGGGCGCGAGCCCAGTTAGCTCCGGCGGACCGAAGCCCATGATCGAGGCGAGCGGCATGCCGTGGACATTGCCCGAGGGCGAAGTTTCCGGCGTGTTCATGTCGCCGTGCGCGTCGAGCCAGATCAAACCCACGCGCTTCGATTGCTTGTGAAAATGCGCGGCCACCCCGGCGGTGGTGCCGACAGCGATGGAATGGTCGCCGCCAAGCACGAGCGGGAACAGATCCTCATCGAGCGATTTGCGAACGATCTCTGCGAGGCCCTTGCAGGTCTCCGCGATTTCGTCGAGATACTTCGCGTTCTTTTCGCCGTAGTGCTGCTCTTCAGGCTGTTTCACCGGAATGTTGCCGATGTCCTCGACCTGGCGGCCGAGCTGTTTCAGCCTGGATTGGAGTCCCGCAACGCGCAGCGCGGAGGGACCCATGTCCACGCCGCGGCGGCTGGCACCTAGGTCCATCGGCACACCGATGATACGTATTTTCTCGGCCAAGAGAGATTCTTCGCTTCGCTCAGAATGACGACGCGCGAGGCTTCTGACGTCCTCTAAGGATAGACGCGATAGAGCATGCGTGGGAAGGGAATGACTTCGCGAATGTGCTCCGTTCCACAAATCCACGCGACGGTGCGTTCGAGGCCCAGCCCAAAGCCGGCATGCGGAACGCTGCCGTAGCGGCGCAGGTCGAGATACCACTGGAGCGACTCCTCGGGGAGGTTGTGCTCCCGGATGCGCCGCAAGAGACTGTCGTAATCCGACTGGCGCTCGCCTCCACCGATGATTTCGCCGTAACCCTCCGGCGCGATCATGTCGAAGTTGAGCGAAAGCTCGGGGCGAGCCGGGTCCATGGCCATGTAGAAGGCCTTCAGCGCTGTGGGATAGTGATGGATGACCACCGGCTTTTCGAATTCCTTCGAAAGAAGCGTTTCCTCGTCGCCGCCAAAATCGTCGCCCCATTTCGTGGTGTTGCCGGCCTTGTGCAAGACCTCGATCGCCTCGTCGTAGCTGATGCGCGGAAACGGCGCGACAACCTTCTCAAGTTTCGAGACGTCGCGGCCCAGCGCCGCGAGTTCCCTGCCCCGGTTCTTGACCACCGATTGGACGATCGCGCTGACCAATCCCTCGCCGAGCTCGATCGCGTCCGGAAGGTGCGCGAAGGAGGCCTCGGGCTCGAGCATCCAGAATTCGGTGAGATGCCGCCGCGTCTTCGACTTCTCGGCGCGAAAAGTGGGGCCGAACGTATAGACCTTGCCGAGCGCGGCGGCGGTGGCTTCGACGTAGAGCTGGCCGGATTGGGTGAGGTAGGCCTTCTGGTCGTCGATGTAGTTGACTTCGAAGAGCGTGGTCGTGCCCTCGCAGGCCGCGGGCGTGAAGATAGGCGCATCGGTGAGGATGTAACCCTGGTCGTCCATGAAATTGCGGGCGGCGCGAATGGCCTCCGCTCGAATGCGCAGGATCGAGGCCTGGCGAGGCGTGCGAATCCAGAGATGGCGCCGGTCGAGAAGAAAGTCGACGCCGTGTTCCTTGAGCTGAATCGGATAGGGATCGGATTCCGGGATGCGCTGGACGATTTCGACCGCGGCGACTTGAATCTCGCAACCGCCGGGCGCGCGAGGCTCGGCTGCGATCGTTCCGCTGACAATGACGCTCGATTCCTGCGTCAGGCCTTTGAGGGCGCCGAAGGCTTCGGGATTTTCTTTCTGTGAGACGACTCCCTGAATCACTCCGGTACCATCGCGGAAAATCGGAAACAACAGCTTCCCGGACTCGCGGAGATTGTAAAGCCACCCGCGAATCGTGACCGCGCGGCCGGCGTGCTCACTCGCCCGCTCGATTGCGACCACTGGAATCGGTGCGTTTGCTTGCGAGCTCATGGGTCTACCCGGGAAAGATCAGTTCCCTTCGGAGTGGACGCCTTTCCGGTCGAAATGCTCTTCGAGCTTGTCAAATACGGCACGAATCTGGTCGAGCGACGGCGTGGCGGATGTTTGTTCCTTCAACTCGAGGACGAAGGCCAGGGGTTCGGGCGCGCCGGCAAACGCAGCGAGAGCAGCGCCCCAATCGATGGTGCCTTCGTACGGCAGAAGGTGCTCGTCCTTTTCGCCGTGATTGTCATGAATGTGCGTGGTGGCGACGCGGTCGCGCATCAGCTCGAAGCTGGGCGCGACGCCCGCATCGACGTGCGCATGGCCGATATCGAAGCAAAACTTAAGATCGTTGAGCCGCGTTTCCTTGACGAACTGCACGAGCGACGCGGGAGAGCCGAGCTCGTTGGGCGTGTTTTCGATGGCGATCGTGACGCCACGATGCTTGGCGAAGGTCACCAGATGCTCAAGCGAGCTGAAGGCGGCATCGAGCTTTCGCTGGTCGGCCTCCTGACGGCCGGTTCCGAGATGCTGGATCAGGTAGCGGAACGGGATTGTTTCGGCCACGTCGAGAGCGCGCTTTACTTCGTCCACGGCGTCCACGCGGCGGATGCGCTCGGGCTCCGAAATCGAAATCGGGACGCCGCTTTCGCGATTGGGCGACGAACTGCGCTCGGTGGGCGAGTGTAGGGAGTGCAGCTCAAGCCCGTGATCCTTGAGAGCGCCGGCCAGTTCGCGCACGGCTTCCGGGGACCGGTAGCTGAAATGAAACGACGCGCAGAAGATTTCGATGGTGGGGATGCCCGCCCGCGCGATTCCCTCGAGCAACGGCCGCGTCAGCGGCTGGTGCACGTACCTGTAGGTTGAAAGAATGCGTCGCATCCCACCCTCAAAGCGCAATTCTCGAGCGAATCGACATCCATGGTCGATGGAAACGGCGCGCGCGTCAATAGTGGGCGAAGGCCGTCGCAGCGGACCGCAGCCCAGAACCAACCCAGTCAGGAGAGGAGACCAAAACGACCGAGGATGATGAAAAGCGCCAAGGCGGCGAGAACCAACACAACGCCCAGCCACAGAGGAATCCGCAAGCGGGTCCGAACCTCATGCGGAAGCGACGCTCCTTCGGGCGCATCCAAGAGGCCAGTTCCGATTCGTTTGCTTGGCGGGCGAGCGCCGCGGTTGGAAGCCGGTTGCGGCTCCGGTTCGGGCGGGTACTCGGTGAACTCGTGCGGCATTCCGCGAAGCTTATCACCGGAGCGAATGGCGCGGAAGATCTTGCAGGCGCAGGATGATTGCGCTGATTGCCGGGCGGTTAGCGGCCAAGAACACTGACGAAGGCGAGGGCCACGGCAGCGCCGACGATTACGGCGAGCGCGAGCCACCGCGAGATGCCGCGATGCCGTCTGCGCAACCGCCGCATGTGGGCCGAAAGGCCCTTATCGCCGGCGCGATTCGCCGGAAGCCAAGCCTCGGGTCCGCCAGGACCATAGATGACGCGCATCGATGGGGATTCGATCTCCGTTGCATAGCTCATGGTTTCCGGCGGCGTCGCGTCGCGTGACATAACAATCGATCGTAGCGCGACGATGGGCCTGGAGACGCGCGGAAACACACCGAGGGTTTCGTAACGTTTATCCGTGAGTGAGTAAACTGTACAAAGTCGTTACGGGGGGGGAGCGAAATGGCGGCGAAATCGCAGAAATGCAAACCCGCGCGTCAGGCGGCTTCAGAGAGAAATTCGACTTTGAAAGACGCCGGCACAAATCCCGCGGCAGCCCCGCGCGCGAGGAGTTCGCGCACGGCGCGACGTCCCTCGTCGCCGTAGTCGAGCGTCCAGCGGTTCACGTACATGCCGACGAACTTGTCGGCGAGCACGGGGTCCATGTCGCGAGCGAACTGCAAGGCGTACTCGAGCGCCGCCTCGCGGTGCTCGAGCGCGTAGCTGACGCTTTCCCGGATGATGCGCGCCACCTGACGGCCCATCTCGGGACCGAGGCTGCGGCGAATCGCGTTTGCGCCGAGCGGAAGCGGCAGGCCCGTCTCTTCGTGCCACCACTGCCCGAGATCGACCACGCGGTGCAGTCCGATCTCCGAGAAAAGCAGTTGTCCTTCGTGGATGAGCAGCCCGGCTTCGACTTCCTTGGCCTGAACCGCGTCGAGAATCTTGTCGAACGGCATGGTTACCGTCTCGACGTTGGGCTCGAAGAGCTTCAAGGCGAGGTAGGAGGTGGTCAGCGTTCCCGGGATGGCGACTCTGCGACCGGCGAGATCGTTCTTCTTGATGGGATGCGAGGCGACGACGATCGGGCCATAGCCTTCGCCAAAACTCGCGCCGCAATCGAGCAGGACGTACTTGTCCGCGACGAAAGCGTAGCCGTAAAAGCTCAAGGCGGTGACGTCGTAGGTCTCCTGGCGCGCGGCCTGGTTCAGCGTTTCAATGTCGCACAGGACGTGAGTGAACTTCACGCCGGGCAAACGGACTTTTCCCGTGGCCAGAGCGTAAAACATGAAAGCGTCGTCGCTATCGGGCGAATGCGCCAGGCGCAGAGAGGCCGTTTGCGGTGTCGCGGCGGGTGTCGACATTTTCGTGACCATCCTGGCGCTGGGAAGAAGCTCACTCCGCCGCCCGATTCCAGAGACACGTCACGCCAGAGCGTTCGGTATCTTTGATGCAAGATCGGCGTTCGGTGTGTGCGCGTCTTCCTGCGTGAGTCGTGCAAAACCGGGGAAAGGATATCACACCGCGTCATGGCACGTACAGGGCGCGTACAGGTCCGCGCCTGTGCCGCGGTTGCGGACGGAAGGGCGGACGGCGCGAGAGGTCCTACGCCGACTTCGCCGGCATTCCTGAATGGGTTTCGCGGAGAACGAGCGGGAGCAAGAATTCCTGAAAGGCTTTGTAGTCCTGGGAACTGGCGCTGTCAATCTGGAGACCCATGCAATCGTCCGCGGCGACGCGGGCGATGCGCCCGCCGAGGCGTATGGGCGGCTGGCCGGGCTTGAGTTCCAGCTTGATCGTGACGTTCGATCCGATAGGAAGCGAACCGGACGCCTGCACGAACATCCCGCCCAGACTGAGATCGAGCGTTGCACCGCTCAGCCGCTGCGTGCCGAGCTCGATCGACACTTTGCAGTGGACCCGAACCCTCTGGAAGCGCCGCGCCTCGTGCTGGATGGAGCCCTCCGTCACGCGAATGAGGCGCAGGATGCGATAGCGGTCGACGGGTTTGAAGAGGAAGAAATTCACGCCCTCTTTAAAGGCTCGCGCCAGCAAACTTCGATCGTCTTCGCCCGTGATCATGACAATCGGGGTCGAGCGGTTCACGCCTCCGGCACGAACGCGGCGGGCCAATTCAAGGCCGTCAAGACCCGGCATGCGCTCGTCGAGGAAAATCGAATCGAATCTTTCCTGCGTGAGAAGCGACGCGGCCTTTCGACTGTCGGTCATCGCGACGCATTTCATGTCGGCCGAGGTCAGGATCTCGTGCATCAGTTCGCAGGCGGCCGGGTCGTCGTCCACAACGAGGACGCGGATCGCCAGCGGCGTCTCGAGGGGCGTTTCGGCTTGGAAGGGGGCAGATTCTCGCATGTGCTAAGGGCTTGGCGGCGCGTAGGCGGGCTGACCGAGCCATCGGTCGAGTTGCTCGCGCAACAGCGGGAAACTGATCGGCTTCGAAATACTGGCGTTGCAACCGGCCCGAAGCACGCGCTCCTGGTCCGTGAGCATCGCGTGCGCCGTGACGGCGATGACCGGAATGTTGCGCAAGGCCGGATCGCTTCGAAGCCACGTGGCCAGCGTCAGGCCATCGTCGGCTCCGAGCTGCACATCGAGCAAGACCGCGTCCAGTTCATTGCTCTTCAAGGCGGCACGAGCCTGTTCCAGATTCTCGGCCAAGACGACTTCGAACCCTTCCACCTCGAGCCAATCGGCAAGGAGCTCGCGATTCACCGCGTTGTCTTCCACGATCAAAAGGCGTTGCTTCATGACGCGCTCCTGACCGGGGAAAGAATCGCGCGTTCCAAGTGTTTCAGAAGCGCGTCCTGCCACGGTTCCTGTTTTTGGAAAAGGGCCTCGACATTCGCGCCCAGGTATTCTTTCTCCCGAGGAGTCAAATCCTTGCTGGTCAGAACGAAAACGGGCAGATCGGCGGTGCGGGAATCCGAGCGCCAATCGGCAAGCAATTGAAATCCGCTTACGCCGGGCAGAATCAAGTCGAGAATCACAAGGTGGGGCAGAGACGTTGCGACATACGCTCGCGCCTGCGCGCCGTCGGCGGCCGTACCCACGGCATAGCCCTCTTTCGACAAGAGTTCGGCAATAAATTCGCGCGTCGGATCGTCGTCCTCGACGACGAGAATCGAACCGTCCGCCACGCGCCCGTGACGATCCAGGCATCGCTGAACGGCCGCCAGCAACGTCGTTCTGTTGACGGGTTTCAGGATGTATTCGTCCGCGCCTAAAAGCGCCGCGGTCGAGGGCTGATCGACGATCGTCACCACAATCACGGGGATGTGCGCAGTGCGGGGGTCCGATTTCAGAGTCGGCAGGATCTCCCAGCCATTGATCGGCTTCATGATGACATCGATGGTGACGGCGTCTGGTTGCAGAGTGGCGGCGACCTCGAGGGCGCGCTCCGGCGCGTTGCATATCGTCACGGTGTAACCGGCGGACGTGAGTTGCGTCTCGAGAAGATGCGCAGCCGCCAGGTCGTCTTCGACGACGAGGACGCGTGCGCCAGCGGGAGTATTGGCTCGCGCGGGCGCTGTCTCGCGTTGCCGGGTCTCGAAGGTCGGAACGATCGGCAACGTGAAGTAGAAGCAGCTTCCCGACCCGGGCGCGCTCTCCACTCCCAACCTGCCGCCATGCAGTTCCACCAAGCGTTGCGTAATCGCGAGCCCCAAGCCGGTGCCCTCGGGCGCTTTTTCCGAGTGGCTCAACCGATAGAAGGCTTCGAAGATGCGCTGCTGTTGCTCGGGGGGAATGCCGGGACCAGAATCGCGGACCTCGACGCGCGCCACGCCATTCGCGGCGGTCGCAGTGAGCTCGATCTTTCCGCCTTCGGGCGTGAACTTGATGGCGTTGCCGATGAGGTTCGTCAGGATTTGCCTCAGGCGCGTTCCGTCGGCCCGAACGCTCAGGTCGACCGCAACGCGCTGCAAGAGTGTGTGCGATTTCTGTTCCGCGAGGGGCCGCAGCGAATCGATTACCTCGCCAAAGCAAGTGTCGAGCCGCACGCTCTCGACCACAAGCTGCAGGCGCCCGGCCTCGATCCGGGAGAGGTCCAAGATGTCGTTGATAAGTCTGAGGAGGTGCTTGCCTCCGTTGTGAATGTGTTTGACGTAGCGCTGCTGACGCTCGTTCAACGGGCCGTAGCGCTCCTCACCTAACAGATCGGAGAAACCGAGGACGGCGTTCAGCGGCGTCCTGAGTTCGTGACTCATGGTGGAGAGGAATTGATCCTTGAACTTGCTGGCGCGCTCAAGCTCCTCTTTGGCGCGGAGGATGGTCTGAGAAAAGGCCTCCACTTCATCCTTCGCAGCTTGGAGCTCCGCAGTGCGTTCCCGGACGCGCTGCTCCAACCCGTCGTGAGCCTTTCGCAAATCTCCTTCACTCTGGCCGATCTGCGCCAGCATCTCGTTGAAAGCGCCGATCAAAATGCTCACTTCTCCGTGGCCACGGATCGGAGTGGCGCGCACGGAATAGTTCTTATCGCGAGAAACGATCCCGGCAACCTGCGCCAAGTCCACGATGGGTTTGGCCACGGCGCGCCGGAAGACCGCAGAAATCAGAAGCGCCGCCATCAGGGACGCGAGCAAGACAATGGCAGCGATTCCCGCGTAGCGATTCAGGCGCCGGTTCAACTCTTCCAAATCCGAGCGAATATAGACAGTCCCAATCGGCTTTCCCTGAAACACGATCGAGCGGACCAATACAATTTCTTCACTGCTGCGGCGCAGGATTTCTGTCTGACCAGGAGGGATTGACGGAGGCAGAGGAATCGGCCCATTCCGATCGCGCGAGTAAGAGGCCAAAGGCACACCATCGGGCGCGTAGATCACCGCAGACAGAATGTCGGGGGCAGCCTTCAACGCCGACAGAGTGTTCTCGGCGGACTGCGGGTCGTTGAACAGCAGCGCCGAGGCGCTATTCGAACCGATAATCTGAGCCTGCGTAGAGAGATTACGGACGATGGTCTGGCGAAAGGTGACCATGTCGTATCCCATAAACGCCGCACATGCCAAGAGGAGGGCCGCGCCACTGACCAGCATGTTCATCCAGGTCAGCTTTTTGGCGATGGAGGTGTCTTTGACTCGGTGCATCGTCTATAGACCTCCAGGGTGAGTGTCTCTTCTGACGCTGGTCGCCACTTTGAGTAACTCGGAACTCAAAGTCAGACCGGCTCCCTGGGCGCTCGCAAGGTTAACGTCAAAGCGCACCCGACTTCCGTCCAAGATGAACCCGATCATGCCGCCGCGCTGCGAAAAGCCGGGAATATCACTCACAGTCAGGACGCTTGTTTTCTCGAGGGCGGCCAAAACGTCCTTTAGATGGTTTTCCTCCGAGGAGCTAATAAAGACGATGCGGCAGCCGTCCACGTCCTGCGGCTTCGAGATTCGCTTGGCCATGACGCTTTTGCCGCCGATCGTTTCACTCGCCAGCGTGGCGTCCAAGGTCGGCCCGAACGGATCCATGCCGAGCACGCAAATCTCAAACGATCTGCCCTTGTCTTGAGCACTCTCGCCCGGCCATTCAACGAATCTGCCGAAGTTATAGAGGTAGGCCGCCTTCACTTGAAATTCATCGGGCCTTGGTTGCTGGGCACGCAGGCACGGGACTGTCAGCAGCAACCAGGACAGGATCGCCGCGAGTGCGCGCGCAGCCCCACGACATCGCCGCCAGAGGGAGCCTTCCAAGGCGCGCCTGATGACTGGTGCTCTGCTGGCATGAGTCGTGGCTGTTCCGGGGGTCACCTTGTCCACGTGATCTTTCCGTAGACGCTTCTCTTGATCCCCACCAGCGGGCCGGGATCCCCGCCAAATTCCGCGTGAGAGGGCTGCAGAAGGTTCTGCCCGACGACCGAAAAATCGATACCTTCTCGAAGATGCCATCCCAGCCGGACGTCGGCAGTGCTATAGGATCCCACGCCTTGCGCAGGAAGCGCTGCTCGAGTATCGGAACGTCTCGTCGAGCTCGAAATGTTTTGGCAAGTTGAAGAGCGATTGGAAGCCCACCAGACTGCTCGGGCTCGAACCCATGTAAGAACTGAGCAAACTCCCTACATCCGTGAATCCCGGCTTGTCCCGCAGCGACATATGCAGGAACGAATAGGAGCCACGCACCTGCCACCAGTGCGTGATTTTCCAATTGGGAGCGATTTCCGTGCCGACCGTGTGGCCCTCGATAACGTTGGCATAAGGCAGCAGGAAGAAAAGGTACGGCGTGGGCGGATTGCCCAACTCCGGCTCGGCGAGCCCAATTGGCCCGTAGCCCTGCAGGTCGCTATAGCTATTGTAAAACGCGGTGAAATCCACGTACACGTTGCGGTTGATCTGCGTGCGGTATCCCGCCTCGTAGCCGATCAATTGCTCCGCCTTGAGCTTGGGATCCCCCTCGATCTGGAAATAGAGCGGTATGGGTGTCGCGCCCGGTGATGGCGTATAGAATTCGTCAAAAATATCGAACTGGACATCCTGGTCCAGGCGCGACGGCGTCCGTACGGCCCGAGTCACCGCGGCCCAGAAGGACTGGCGGGGCGTCGGCATCCACAGCAGCCGCACGCTGGGCTGGTAGTCGAAGCCGCTGAAGTTGTTGTGCTCGAGCTTGGTTCCCGCCGTCAGCGTGAGCTTGTCGCGCACGATCGGCAGTTCGTACTGCACGAAGCCGCTGTAGATGCTGTCGATTTGCTTGGCTGGGCAGAAAATTCACGCCCTGCGAGGTTTGAATGAAGTTGCTGGGGCTCACCCTTGCGCCCAAACCCCAGGTTAACTCCTGGTCGCCGTGAATGCGCACGTGCTGGACGAAGTCGACATCGAACGTATCGCGCGTCTCACCGAGTTCGAAGTCCTGCCGGTTGGTCCGGTCGAAGTAGGCTTGAATCTGTATATCGGAGCCTTCCCCCGTCGTGTGCTGCCAGCGTGCCAGCAGATTGCCTCCGGAGACGTAGTCCTCGCCTTGTTCCGCCGTCTCCGCCGGAGGAAACAATGAGCCGATCAGGCTGCTTTCTCCGCTCTCCCCGCGATAAATATCGCCCTGCACGGTGAAGGTGTCCTTCTCGCCGCTTTTCCAATCCGTGCGGAAACCCATCTGGCCCATCCGCCAGTGGTCGAATCCGTCCCCGTCGGAATGAAATTCCTGCCCGCGAATACCGCCCATACCGTAGATGCGATAGTCGAAATCCTTCCCGGCCGTGCCGCCGTAGCGGAAGGCACCCGTTCCCTGATCGACAGTTCCGCTTCCCAGCGTGGCCAGGGTACCGTGGGTGTTGTTCGCACTCTTGGTGATGATGTTGATCACGCCATTGACCGCGTTCGATCCCCAGATCGTGCCGCCAGGTCCGCGGATCACCTCGATGCGCTCCACATCTTCGAGCATCACGTACGGCAAGTCCCAATACACTCCCTCGAAGAGCGGCGTGTAGACGCTCCGGCCGTCAACCAAGACCAGCAAAGACTTTGAGAACTGGCCTGCAAACCCGCGAATCGCGACGGACCAATGATTCCCGTCAATCTGCGCCACCTCCACGCCCGGCGCCAGACGCAGGGCCTCCGGGATGCTCGTGGCTCCGGAACGCCGGATGTCTTCCTGCGTGATGACAAAGACTGCTGCGGGTGTCTTCAAAACCTGCTGCGGGTCCTTGGAAACAGTGGTGACTTCAACGTCGCCGAGTTGTTCCAAGCTCAACTGCTTCAAATCCTCGGGAGGGGTTTGGCCGTTTTGCGCGGCCTGAGCCCAGGTCTTCCGAGCAGGCCCCGCAAGTAGGAACAGAAGGACGAGCGTGTTTGCAACCGCGACGCTCCGCATCGTAAAAAATGTTAGGCATGGGCGGTGGGGACGGAATTTCTTGCTTGGCCCACCCGGAGAGGAGCTACCGCTCACTCTTGCCTTCGTCCCTACCAAGGCGAGCGCCGCCCTGCTGTTCTTCGAACCGGGCATCGAATCCTCTAGCGGGACGCCAACGCAAGAGGGAGACTCAAGCTCATTGCGGTACCGGACGCCCCGGGTGGACCTTTGAAAGGACCCAACAGCTACAGTTTAGTGGGTCTATATATGGATGCATTACTTTGTCCACGGTAATACCACGATGAGTTAATAGACTCGCAGCACTGGGGAATAGAACCCGAGTACCAGATCAGGGCTCCTCCCGGCCGTGCGGATCGTATCGGCTTGCGGTTTATGGCGCGGCGAGATGCAAGTCCGGTAGAATGCCGCAGGAGATACGCGATGCCCTCCTTTCCCGGAGTCGATTACCTGGAATTCGACTCGTTGCTGAGCGACGAAGAGAAACTGGCGCGGCAGACAGCCCGCCGGTTCGTGGACGAGCAGGTGCTGCCGATCATCGCGCAGCACGACCGCGAAGGGACGTTCCCCATGCAGCTCGTGCCACAGATGGCGGAGCTGGGGTTTTTCGGGGCGAGCCTGAAAGGCTACGGTTGCGCGGAGATGTCGAACGTGGAATACGGGCTGGTGACGCAGGAACTCGAGCGGGGCGACTCAGGCGTGCGGAGCTTCGTCTCCGTGCAGTCGGCGCTGGTGATGTATCCCATTCACGCGTTCGGGTCGGACGCGCAGAAAGAAAAATGGCTGCCGCCGCTTCAACAAGGGAAAGCGATCGGCTGCTTCGGGCTCACCGAACCGCAATTCGGTTCGAATCCGAGCGGAATGCTGACGCGCGCGGTGAAAAAGGGAGCGAGCTACGTGCTCGACGGCGAGAAGATGTGGATCACGAACGGGTCGATCGCGGACGTCGCGGTGATCTGGGCCAAATGCGAAGACGACAAAATCCGAGGGTTCCTGGTCGAGAAGGGCGCGCCGGGATTCAAGGCGTGGCCCATCCATGGGAAGCAATCTTTGCGCGCTTCGGTGACGTCCGGTCTGGCGATGACCGGCTGCAAGATCCCCGAGGAGAATTTGCTGCCCGGAGTCCAAGGACTGAAGGGACCGCTTTCCTGCCTCGACCAAGCCCGCTATGGCATCGGCTGGGGCGCGATCGGCGCGGCCATGGCGTGTTACGACACGGCGCTCGGCTATGCAAAGCAGCGCAAACAGTTCGACAACCGGCCGATCGCTTCGCACCAACTCGTGCAAGAAAAACTGGTCTGGATGATCACGGAGATCACCAAGGCGCAATTCCTCGCCCTGCAGGTGGGGCGCCTGAAGGACCGGGGGCGGGTGCATGCATCGCACATCTCGATGCTGAAGATGAACAACGTGTGGATGGCGCGAGAGACGGCGCGCATGGCGCGGGAAGTGCTCGGCGCCAACGGAATCGTGGACGATTACTGCATCATGCGCCACATGAACAACCTCGAATCGGTGTACACATACGAGGGCACGCACGACATTCATAAGCTTATCATCGGGGAGCGCATCACGGGAATCTCGGCGTTCGTCTGAGCGTGCCGCTCACGGAACTCTTTCCCTTTCCGGCGATGCGTGGTATATCGCCGGTGAAATAGAATCGTTCGGAAACTTTCGGTCTCCAAGTCGCCTCATCTAAGTTTATGATTTGCCGGTGGGAGATTCTGGAAAAACGCCGGGCGCAACCGGATGGACGACCGCGTGGTAGAGAGCGGAGCGATTATGCGATTTAGCGCCTTTGTGGCGGCATTGCTGTCTCTAACGCCCCAGAGCTCCGGTTCTGCTCTGCGCTTGCTCCTGCTTGTGTTGCTCGCGTCGTGCGCGCTTCCCGCGGCGCCCGCGCCGCCGACCGCGGCTGAGCGGCTCCAAACCCTTGCGCAAACGATTACATTCGACTGGGCAAAATCGCACCCGCTTGCCGCAACATTCCTCGGCCTTAGCGACGAAGACGGCCAGCTCGACACCCCGTCTGAGTCCGAGAATGCTCGCGATCTCGCGATGATCCGTGGCTGGGAGAGCGAGCTCGCGTCGATAACGCTTGATGGCGCGTCGCTCGTGGACGTGGACGACGCCAAGCTGCTCCGTGCACAGCTCGTCGGCTTGGAGCGACAGTACACTGTTTATAAGACCTATGAGAAGGATCCATCCGCGCCATCCCTGTCGATCCTCGGCGCGATCTACACTCAGTTCCTCCACCTGCCCATCGCCGGCACCGCGGGCGCGACCCAGGCCGACGTCGCCGCCGCGTGGGAGAAGATCATTGAGCGGCTCGCCGGCGCACCAGCGTACATCGCTGCGGGCAACGCGCTCGTCACCCACCCGGGCCACCTCTACGGCGTCACCGGCGCGGAGCAGCTTGCAGGAGCGCCGAGTTTCCTCGGCGGTGCCGTTGACGGACGCGGCGAAGGAGCAGTTGCCGGCCGATCGCTTCGCGGCGTTCGTCAAGGCGCGCGACGCGACGCTCGCCGCGATGGAGCACACCAAGAAGAACATCGACGAGCATGCGGCATCGTGGCCCGAGAACTACGCGATTGGCCGCGCCGCTTACGACGCGATGCTCCGCGACGAGAAGCTGCTGCCGTTCAACTCCGACGACATCGAACGCATGGGGCGTGACGAACTCGCGCACGGATGGGCCGTGCAGACCTGGGTGGAAGAACTCGCCGCGGAGCGTGGCACGCCGATCGGGCCGGAGAGCGGCGGTGGCCTCGCCCCCGGGGGTGCCGCGCTCATCGACTACTATCGCGCGCGTATTGCGCAGCTGCGGGAGTTCGTCAGGCAGCATCACGTGGTTGATGTGCCGGAGTGGCTCGGCGAGACCGTCGTTATCGAGACGCCGAAGTTCATGCAGCCGGTGTCGCCGGGCGCTTCCATGTTCTCCGCCGCTGTTGTTCAGCAAAGGCACAACCGGCTTCTACTTCATAACCCCTCCGACATCGCTTGCAGAGGCGGCGAAGAATCTGGATGCCAATCAGGACTTCGACCGCGATCGCATCCTCTCGACGGCGGCGCACGAAGCGATGCCGGGCCACTTTCTGCAGTTGTCCATCGCCCGGCGACACCCGGACTTCGTCCGCAAAATCCAAAGCAGTAGTGAATTCATGGAAGGCTGGGCGTTTTACGGCGAAGAACTCTTCGTGCAACTCGGCCTCTACGGCGACGATCTCGATGCGCGCTACTACACGGCGCAATGGGAACGCGTGCGCGGCGCCCGAGCCATCGTCGATCCAGAGCTGGCAAGCGGCGCTTGGAGCGTCGATCAAGCGGTTCAATTCTTCGCGCACGAGACCGGCTTCTCGCCCGAGCAGGCGAAAGCGGCCATCGCCGGGATCGCCCTGGGGCCAGGTTACGTTATTTCGTATACGGCAGGTCGCGCGCAGCTCGAAGCACTGCTGTCCGAGTACCGGGCGAAAGCGGGCTCGGGCGCATCGCTGCGCGACTTCCACGATCGGCTTTTGTGCTACGGGTCAACACCTATCTCCGTTGTCGGACCCGAACTGCTCGCCGACCTTGCGAAGCCGCTCGCTGAGGTTCGCGCCGGCGCCGCCTACTGACGCGAGCGTAGGACGAATCACTGATCCGGACTCATACGATGGAGCGTCCATGGAACAAGAACTGAGCCTTGAGTTTTTGCGCGTCGTCGAGCAGGCCGCGATCGCGTCGGCGCGGACGATGGGACTCGGCGACGGCCGAAAATCGGATCATGCGGCCGTGGAAGCCATGCGCAAGGAGATGGACACCGTCAACATGGACGGCACGATCGTGATCGGCGAGGGCGAACGTGACAAAGCCCCGATGCTGTACATCGGCGAAAAGGTGGGTCTGGCAGCCCGCGACAAAAACCACCAGTATCCGGCGGTGGACATCGCGGTCGATCCCCTGGAGGGCACAAACCTGTGCGCCACGGGGGAGCCGAACGCCATCACCGTGCTGGCGGCAAGCGATAAGGGCGGACTGCTGCATGCGCCCGATCTATACATGGAGAAGATCGTCGTCGGCCCCCTGTGCAGAGGCGTGGTGGAGCTGGACGCACCGCCGGAGCAAAACCTGCGTGCCATCGCCAAGCGGCTCGATCGCAAAGTGAAGGATCTGGTGGTAACCGTGCTGGACCGCCCGCGGCACGAGAAACTGATTCAGGATATCCGCAAGGCCGGCGCGCGTATCCGGCTGATCCCGGACGGCGACCTCTCGGCGGGAATCAGCGCCGCGGTATCGGACATGGGCGTCCATGCGGTAATGGGAATTGGCGGCGCGCCGGAAGGGGTGCTGACCGCGGCGGCGCTGCGCTGCTTGAACGGCCAGATTTTGGGTCGCCTGGTAATATCGAAGCCGGAGCACAAGGAACGAGCCGCGAAAATGGGGATCAAAGACCCGAAGCGGATTTACGACACGGCGGAACTGGCGCCGGGGAAGAAGATCATCTTCGCGTGCACCGGCGTGACGCCCGGGGGATTACTGCGGGGCGTGCGATTCTTCGGGGGCGGTACGCGGACGCAGTCGCTGATCATGACCTACGATCAGCGGGAGATTCGCTTCATCGATTCCGTGCACCTCGAAACGGGGTCGGACGTGAGGGTGCGGTTCTACTAGAGGCGAGTGACGCCTATAAAGGGCTCCGGTCTAAAGACCTGCGCTTGCGCTACATCGGGCGGTAAATTCGAAGAAGGCGGGGCGAAACCGCCGAGTTCACGGCGGTTTCGCCCGTTGAGATGGGCCACGCTATGCCACCGAGCGTATTAGCGGTGGATTACAGTCGCGGAAGGACCGCCGGCCTGCTGCCGGCGAGGCATGTTGTGGGGCAGCCGTTCGGCGGGCTGCGGGGCGAGCGGGCGCAACTGATTCGTGCTGACGTGGTCGCTGATCGCCTGTAGCCTCTTCAGGATACCCTGCCACTGCGTCCAATCGAGCTGACGCAAGAACGGCCTCAGACCCTGAATGAACGGGTCCTCAAGGACCGTCTCTCCATTCGTCTCCGGAACAAAGAAGCGATTCAGACCGACCCCCAAAGCTTCGGCAATCTTCTCGAGCGTGCCGAGGCTGGGCGTCATCTGCCCGCTTTCAATCCGCGACAAATAGGAGCGGGAGACGCGAGAGCGTGCCTGTAGCTGGCTCTGCGTCATGCCGCGCGACTCCCGCAACTGCCGGATGCGCTGGCCGATGTTTTCTACAGTTTCGCGGTTCGGCCAGTTCTCGAACAGTTGGCGGTCGTCCCCCGGTAAGTCTTGAGGAGACGGCGTCGGAATGACGAACGTCACCTTAGGGGGCAGCAGACGCAGACAGCGTCGGCAGTTGCCTGTGCGTGTGCGATATTGAACTAATCCGCATACCAGACAGCGGATTACTTCTCGATCGAGTTCCATGCTAGCTGCTATGCCATCTTTTTCCGCCACCGGGTCTCCTCATAAACTACTCCGGCGATCAGAAGGGGAGGAATGGGACGTGTCAGGGAAGGCAGGGATAACTGGCGCGCGAGTGATTCTCCATAGGGTGCCAATTCTTGTCAAGCCTTTTTTTCTCCGCCCCCATAAGAATTCTAGCCCGGTCGAGCGGAAAGGCACAAATTCAAGTCGGGCGAAAAGCGAGCGAATCGAGGCATCCGCTGCCGGCGTGCGATACGGCCGGCTCGCGGCACAACGAGGCTCTCACCAACGCCTTGTCTCCGGCTCGTTGTGCTATTCTGGCTCGGGTCTCGGGGGGATTCTTGATCTGGAAACGCAAACGCACCGGAACGGTGCTTGTCGCTCTGTGGCTCGCAACGTGGCTCGCGCCTGCCCATGTCTCGGCGGCCCTTGGGCAAGCTCATACATGGACTGTGGACAGCGTGCTGGCTCAGCTCGACTCCGAGGCGAAGGATTTCCATAGCCTGACAGCCGAGGTGGAGCGCACCAAAGTTACCGTGGTTGTGAACGACCGCTCGACCGAAACCGGAACCATCTCCGTGCGCGGCGATAAGATGCTACTCGACCTGAAGGCGCCCGATGCGCGCACGATCCTGCGCGCGGGCGATACGCTCTACGTTTACACGCCGGGCCTCAAGCGCGTTGAAGAGTACGATCTGGGCAAGAACCGCACGATGGTGGACCAGTTTCTCCTGTTGGGATTTGGCAGTGAAGGAAAAGAGCTTCGCAAGGGCTATCTGATCACGGTCCTTGCGGAGGGCTTGATCGGCGACAAGAAAACCATCGAGCTGGAGCTGACACCAAAAGCGGACTCCGTTCGCAGCCAGATCTTCAAGATCCAGATCTGGTTCGACGAATCCACCTGGCTTCCGGTTCAGCAGCAGTTCTACGAAACCGGCTCCGGCGATTACTCCATCGTCCGCTATGCGAAGGTCGTCCGGAATCCGGGCATTCCGGATGCCGCATTCAAGCCGCACTGGCCCAAAGGCACGGAGAAAGTTAAACCGCAGGGCTAAGCGCCCGTGCGTTTACGAGCGTTGCCCTGTCGATCCGGCCGCGGCAGCCTCTTTTTCGAGCAAGGCGCGCTTCCGGCTCATCCCCCACCGATAACCGGCCAGCTCGCCATCCTGACGCACGACGCGGTGGCACGGCACCACCACGGAGACCGGATTCGTGGCACAAGCTCGCGCCACGGCGCGAACGGCCGCCGGGCGACCGATGGAACGCGCGACCTCGGTATAGGTTCGCGTGGCACCGTAGGGAATGCGGCGCAGTTCCTCCCAGACGCGCCGCTGGAAAGCGGTGGCCTGAACGTCGGTGGGCAAATCGAGGTGAGGCTCCTGTCCGCGCAGGTGTGCGAGGATCTTCTCGATCCAGCCCCGAAGGCCCTTTGAGCTGCCGCCATCGCGAGCGTCCGGCAGGAGCTCCGCTCGAGGGTACTCGTTGCGGAGCGCCGTCAGCAGGGCGTCGTCGGACTCGCCGAGATAGAGGGCGCTGATGCCGCGGTCGGTCGCGCCCACCAGCAGACGCCCCAGGGGCGAGGCGACGACCGCGTAGTGGATGCGCATCCCCGCTCCGCCGCGGCGATACTCGGCGGGCGTCATGCCCAGGTGCGAAGGCGCGCGTTCGTATAGGCGGCTCGCGGAACCATATCCTGCGTCGTAAAGTGCTGTCGTCACGTTGTCTCCCTTTTTCAGGCGCGATTTCAGGTGCCTCATACGCTGTGCGTCGGCGTAGTGCTTTGGCGTGATGCCGATCGTGGTCCGGAACGCGCGTTCGAGCTGGTGCGGACTCATGCCGGCGGACGTGCTGAGCGTGGCAAGCGTGATCCGTGTTTCGCCGTCCGAATCGGCGCTGGGATCGGCAAAGATGCGGGCGTCGATTTCGCGGCAGACTCGCGCGACCGCTTCGATTTTGGGATCGGAAAGCCGGACAGCGCGCGGTCTGCAACGTTGGCACGCCCGGAAACCCTTTTGTTCGGCAGCTTCCGCGAGCGGAAAGAAAACGACCTGTTCGCGCCGGGGCTTGCGTGAAGGGCACGACGGACGGCAATAGATTCCGGTCGAGCGCACGGCGTAAACGAACGCGCCGTCCGCCTTCCGGTCGCGCGTCTGCACGGCGCGCCAACGATCTGATCCAGCGAAGTTCGTCTCGCTGCTTCCTTTTCGGGTTCGGCGTCTTGCGATCATCGTGAGCATTTACCTGAGTTCGTCCTTCGCGTTCAAACTACCGCATCTGGTCGAGCAGGGCTATCCGATTCTTGCGCGCAAAGTTCGGCGGGGAACAACAGCGGCGAAGCCCCCCGCGCGCCCCCAAGGCCTGAAATTACCGTGCTTTGCCGGGGTTACATCATAGGGCACCAGGCCGGCGCGCAGGGTTGAACTTGTTCTTCCCCGCGCGCATATTCGGAGACCTGCCGTGGTTTCTTTTGGGTTTCTTTTGGGTTTCTTGGGAGAGGGGTCATGGGAGCAGCTCCAGAACGAAATGGACAGGCCGCAGTTTCGCCGCTGCGGGAAGTCGAAAACCACACGGAAACCATCACGGCGATTTCAGGAAAGCCAGGACCGCGGCGTTTTGAGCGCGTCCCCACTCACACGATCGGCGTGGCGGCCGAGCGCCGGCGCTACCCGCGAGCCATGCTGTCGCTGCCGCTGCGACTGACGCGCGTCGATGACACGGTCGAGCCCGTTCCCGTCACGCTTGTCACTCGAAATATCAGTTCAAGCGGTGTCTATTTTCTCGCGCCGCGCGATCTAGCGCCGGGCACGGCCATCGAGCTGGAAGTCGCCCTGATCGACCGGCCGCTCGGATTCGGGCGCGTGCAGATGTGCACCGCGGCCCATATCGTCCGGGCGGACGAGACGGACACGCCGGGCTGGCGGGGCTACGCCGCGAGCTTCGATGACTTTGCCCTGAAACACGACGACGTCGTTCCCCTTCGTTATCGCACCGCGTAACACGGTTCGCTTCGGCACTGCGACCGCGCGGTCGCGGCCGTTTTTTCTTCTGAGCTTCTGATACGATTCCCTTCCATGAGTCGAAGGCACTTCCATGCGCGCGTCGTGCTGCTCGATTGGGACGGCACGCTGCTCAATTCCTACGCCGCGGACGTACGGGCGTACCTCGCGATGTTCCGGGCGCTCAAAATCGAGTGGGGCATTCCGGAACTCGAGAGGCGCTATTCTCCCGATTGGTATCAGGTGTATCGAGCCGCGAAAGTGCCGCGGGCAAGGTGGGCGGAAGCAGACCGGCTGTGGCGAAAGACCTATCTTGCGGAGCGCCCTGCTCTGCTTCCCGGGGCGCGAGCCGCACTGCGCGCCCTGAAGCAAAGATTCGTGCTGGGGCTGGTGACGAGCGGAAGCGGCGGGCGCGTGCGGCCGCAACTGCGCCGATTCGGCCTGACGGACTATTTTTCCGTGTGCGTTTGCAGCGAGGACACGCCGCGCAAGAAACCCCATCCGGCGCCGCTTCAGCGAGCGATCAAGCATCTGGGTGCCAGACCGCGAGGAGTGCGTGTATGTGGGCGACGCCCCGCAGGACGTCGAAATGGCGCGGCGGACAGGCGTGCCCGCGATCGGAGTGCTCGGCCCCTTCCCCACGGCCGCGGGCCTGCGCGCCGCACGCCCGGACCTGCTTCTCACGTCTGTTCGCGACGTGCCTCGATACCTGCGGGTGCTGGGATAGGGATCGGGTATGAGTACATGCTGCGAGAGAAACGGCGCAAAAGAAGGGCTGCGCCCGACATCTCTTTTGTCGGAGCTAAAGCTCCGACCCCCTAAAGAGCAACACAACTTGCAGGACGCAGCTAGTTCGGCGGGCGGGGCGGCGCCGCAGGCAGCGGAGACGCCGTCGCGGGCGCCGGGGCCGCGAGAGCATTGGGCTTGAAATCGGCCGAGCGGATGACCAGACGCAGGTGGAGGTCGTCGCCGTTCGCGTCCTTGATGAAGTCGTCGGAACTGACGTACGTCGGCAGCCAGTATTTTTCCTGAAAATTTTCGCGGTACACCTCAAAGAGCGAAAACGGCAACTGCGCTCCCATGCCGGAGAGTTCGCTGACAAACTTGCCGTACGTTTCGACGATGGCGAGATCGTGATCGTCCACAAAAATGATCCCCTGAAAGAGCAAACGGCTTCGGCTCAGCGTCTTCGGTTTCACCTGGAAGGCGTACGCGTTCAGTTCGTCGAGCTTTTGCTGGCCGGCGTAGAGGAAGTCGTAGTTCGCGATTTCGTCGCTGGTGAGAAAGAAGAGGGGGATGGTCATCATGGTGTGCACATCCTCGAGCGAATATTTCTCGGCCTTCAAAGTGGACTCGGGCTGTTTGGTGGGGCGCCAGTAGCGCTGGCCGTCCGGCCGCGTGTATTCCTCACCGACCACGGTAAACTTTCCGCCCGGGTCGCCCAACTCCTCGATGCGAACCGTCTGCGTGAAATCGTAGGTCTCGTACACCTTTTTCGCCGCGTCTTCATTCGCGGCGAATCTCCGGATGATCTCCTGCTCGGGTATCGGAGGAGGCCCCGGATGCGGCACGGACGGAATGCGCTTCACCTCGAACTTCGGCGGCGGGGCCATTGGCCCTTGATTGTCCTGCGCGCGGGCTGGGAGCGCCGCGCCGGAAAGAAGCGCTCCGAGCAAAGGGGCGATGAGGAGTGTACGGTTCATCGTGGATTTAGATGCCGCGCGCGGGTCTCGCGTCGAGAGCATGATGCGCGGGCACATCGAAAAACTATCACGGCTTTGGCGCTTGGTGATGCAAAAGATTGCGGATAGAATCGCAGCTTCACCGGCCGCGGGCGGACCGTTGTGCGCGAAAAAGCCAGCGCGAAGCGCTACTACGTCAGTGGGATCGTGCAGGGAGTGGGGTATCGCTACTTCGCGCAGCGGGCGGCGGAGCGGCTGAAAATCGCCGGATATACGAGGAATCTGCGCGACGGCCGCGTGGAGGTTTACGCGATCGGCTCGGAGACTTCGCATGCGGCGCTTCGCGCGGAACTCCAACGGGGGCCGCAAGGGGCTTCGGTCGAACGCGTGAGCGAGGAAGAGGCGGGTTTCGAACTGCGTTGGGCCGAGGGATTTTCCGTTGAGTACGACGCCTAGCACGTTGCCGTCAAAGAGGAGACGATGGACGAGCTGAAGATACTCATTCGCGAGGTCCCGGATTACCCCAAGCCGGGAATCCTGTTCTACGACCTGACGACGCTCCTCAAGGATCGGATCGGATTTCATAAACTCGTCGACAGCCTCTGCGACCATTACAACGGCAGGAACGTGGATATCGTAGCGGGAATCGAGGCGCGCGGGTTCATCTTCGCCCCGGCGCTGGCCTACCGCTTGGGCGCGGGATTCGTCCCGATACGCAAACCCAAGAAACTTCCGTCGAAGACCACATCGGTGATCTACCAGCTCGAATACGGCAGCGATCAGCTCGAAATTCACGAGGACGCCCTACGCCCGGGCGACCAAGTGCTTCTCTGCGACGATCTGCTTGCCACCGGCGGGACGGCAGCGGCCAGCATCGACCTGGTTCGCAAGCTGGGGGGCAAAATCGTCGGCGCGGCATTCGCCGTGGAGCTGAATTTTCTGAATGGCCGCACCAAGCTGCCGGGCGTGGACGTGTTTTCGCTGATCAAATACGACAAGTAGCAGTTGGTCAGCGATGGTTGCGGCGCTGGCGGACGACTTCGAAGAGCATCACGCCCGCAGCAACGGAAACATTGAGCGAGCGGACCGGGCCCGCCGTGGGAAGCGACACGAGAAAATCGCAGCGCTTGCGGGTCAGTTCGTGTAGGCCTTCCCCTTCACTGCCTAGGACGATGCCGACCGACCCCTTTAGATCGACTTCGGTGTAGGTCTTCTCCGCGCGTTCGTCGAGCCCCACCAGCCAGTAACCGGCTTCCTTCATCTCTTCCATCGCGCGAACCAGATTCTTGACGCGGGCCACGGGCAGATGTGCGAGCGCGCCGGCTGAGGCCCGCTCTACGGTGTCGGTCAGGCCGGCCGCGCGCCGCTCGGGGATGACGACGCCCTGCGCACCGGCGGCTAGCGACGTGCGGACAATAGCGCCGAGGTTGTGCGGGTCTTCGATGCCGTCGAGCAGGACGAGAAGACCCTGCGCGGTTTTCGCGCAAAGCAAATCCTCAAGCCCCACGGCGGGCTTGGCGGCCGCGAGCGCGGCGATGCCCTGATGTTCGCGCGTACCAGCGAGGCGGTCGACCTGCTGGCGGTCCTCGAAGCGCACCGGCACACCGCGAGATTTCGCCAGGCGCACGATTTCTTCGATGCGTTCGCCGTGTCGTCCGCGCGCGATCACGATGCGGTCGAGCGGCCGACCCGCCGCGAGGGCTTCTTCGACTGCGTGGAATCCGGTCATCCAGTTCATGGCGTGCACCAAAAGCCTCGGGTCTAAAGACCCGAGCTACATCCGTGCCGCGTTAATCCAAAGCGGCGCAGAATTCGAGCATGCGCTGCCGCGTGCCCTTCGCCGGCACGGCGAAACCGATCTTCGCCGCCGCGTCGAGCAATAGGATAACCCGGTCAAGCTCGCCCTCGCCGACGCGGCCCGCGAGCGCCAGGCGAATCGGAAAAAAGAACGACCGGCCGCGGTGCGGCAGCGCCGCCTTCATGCCGTCGATGATCTCCTTGAAGCGGTCCGAATCGACATCTCCGCCATCGAGAACGCGGTTCGCGAGCTCGCGCACGACTTCGCGCGCGCCTTCTCGGGCGAGCACGGCCTGGTTCCCCGCTTCCCGCAACAGAGCCTGCGCGTCGTAGCCGAAAACCAGGGAAAGCAGGCCAGCCAGGGCCGCGCGATCGGCTGCCTGCGGACCGAGAAGATCGGCCGCGCGGGTGCACCAAGCCGCCAAGGGTGCGTCGGTATCCACATCGCGCAACGGTTCGAGCCACGCGCGCTCGTGCAGGATCGCGGCGACATCCCCAGACTCGAAATAATTCAGGGTCGAGGGCGCTGCTTCCACTGGCGTGTCGGGAGACATGGAGGGAGATTCTAGTGCTGCCGCACGGTGGCGATGGCTTGAGCGGCGATGGCTTCGCCACGCCCGATCTCGCCTGTGCCTTCGTTGGTCTTTGCCTTCAGGTTGATCTGGTCGGACGTGACGCCTAGGGCTTTTGCGAGCGCGGCGCGCATGGCGGGAAAGTGCGGGCCGAGCTTCGGCCGTTCGCAGATGACGATCGCATCGAGATGGACGATGCGGAGCCGGCGGTCGGCGAGCAGCCTGCTCGCGTGCTCGAGGAAGAGCAGGCTCGAGACACCCTTCCACTTCGGGTCCGTATCCGGGAAATGCGTGCCGATGTCGCCGAGGCCGGCGGCGCCGAGCAGCGCGTCGCAGAGCGCGTGGCTCAAGACGTCGCCGTCGGAGTGCCCTTGCGAACCCTTGTCGAAGGGGACTTCGATTCCGCCGATCATGAGTTTGCGGCCATCGACGAGGCGATGCAGGTCGTAGCCGATACCGGAGTAGGTCATATCGAGCTGCGTTCCTGGTCGAGATAGAAGCGGGCGAGTTCCATGTCGGAAGGGCGCGTGATCTTCAGGTTGCGGTCCGAACCCAGCACGACGAAAACTTCATGGCCGAAGCGCTCGACGAGCGCCGCTTCGTCGGAGGCGGTGATGTCATCCTGCTGCGCCTTGCGGAACGCGTCGCGCAGCAGCGCATAGGAAAACGCCTGCGGCGTCTGCGCCAGGACGATGCGCTCGCGAGGAATCGTGGCCGAGATCAGAGCCACGTCCTCGGGCAGGCTCGCGCGCTTCACTTCCTTCACCGTGTCGATGGCCGGGATGCCGAGGATGGCGGCGCCGCGGGCGCGCGCTTCGGCAATCACGCGCTCCACCTGCGCCCGCGTGACGAACGGGCGCACGGCGTCGTGCACCAGAACGATTTCAGTTGCCGGATCGACCTGCGCAAGGGCGTTTGCGACCGATTGCTGCCGCGTGTCGCCCCCGTGGATCACGCGGGCGGGGCGGCCGAGTCCTGCCTTGGCGACCCGATCCTGTAGCGACACGACGTCATCGGCGCGGGTGGAGATGAAAAAGTCCGTGATGGCCGGGCAAGCGGCGAGCCGCCGCAGTGTAAAAATGATGAGTGGCATGCCGTCGAGCTCGAGGAACTGCTTCGGCAGGTCGGCGCCCATGCGCGTGCCCAGGCCGGCAGCCGGAACGATGGCGGCAATTCGACTCATCGGAGGGATATCAGTCTAGCGCAATCGAGGCGCCGGGGGCGAGCGCGAGCCACCCGAGCGGTTCCTTAAGAACGCCCAGATTCGGGATAGAGCGGCCGTGGCGGACGCTCTCCGCCGGGACCGCTGCCCTGCTGTGTTTCCGGTGAAGGAGCGGGGACGGGACGCGGAGTTTGCTCGCCGCGTTCATCGTAGCGTCCGAAGATCATCTTGCCTGCGGTGGTCTGGTGAACGGAAGTGACGACGATATCGATCGTCTTGTTGATCATTTTGCGCGCGCCGTCAACGACCACCATTGTGCCGTCATCGAGGTACGCGACGCCCTGATTGTATTCTTTTCCTTCGCGCAGGATGAAAACGCGCATGGTCTCGCCGGGCAGGACCACGGGCTTGAGAGAGTTGGCGAGCAGATTGACGTTCATGATTTCGATGCCCTGCAGCGTGGCGACCTTGTTCAGGTTGAAATCGTTGGTCACGACCTTGGCGTCGTAGCGCTTGGCCAGCTCGAGCAGCTTCATATCCACGTCGGGGATATGAGCGAAATCGTCCTCGGCGATCTGCACGTCGAGGTTGGGCATCTTCTGTATCCTCTGCAGCACCTCAAGCCCGCGCCGCCCGCGCTGGCGCTTCAGCGGGTCGGCCGAGTCGGCGACGAGCTGGAGTTCGCGGAGGACAAACTGCGGAATGATCACCGTGCCGTCGAGAAAGAGCGCTTCGGCGATGTCCGCCACGCGGCCGTCGATAATGACGCTTGTATCGAGCAGCTTGACGGAATGGCGGGCGTTGCGCTCGCTGCCGAAAAGGCCGCCGAACGCCTGCAAATTCAGCATATCGCCCTTGTTAGCGCCAAGGACCAGCCCGATATAGGCCATCACGAGGAAGACTGAGAGGCTGAAAAACGAACGCGTGCTTTCCGGCATCGTGGTGTGCGTGAGGATGAGCGACGTCAGGTAAGCGCCGAGTATTCCGAGGATCGACCCCGCGGCAGCGCCAATCAGCCGGCGAAGGCTCGCCTTCCGCAGGCGCACTTCGAAAAGGATTACAGAAAACGCAAAAAGGAAACCCGCCAAAGCCCCGTATTCCTTGGACAGGCTGAAAGGCCGGAAGTGGAAGCCCGCCGCCGCGCACACGACCGTGAAAACGAGACGGAACGCCAACAGGTCCCAGAACGTGCCGACCTGATTTCGATTCGGGTGAGAAATAACGACAGGTTTCGGGGGCAAATCGCCGGAGGATGCGCCGGCCGGAACACGGCCGGGTAGGTTCGAAGGCCTCGCCATGGTTGCACCTTATATGAACTTATAAACGTATGAGTCTAAAGGGACCCATTGGTTCTATTTTTCCCGCCGGCACTATAGGAAAAAACTACTCTCGTCGCCGGTATGAATGAAACGCCAGGAAACGATGATCGAGCCAGTATAGCACCGGGAGCAAAGCGGGAGTCAAACCCGAACGGCCGGAGCGAAGGTCAGAGATAGTAGCGCGGCACGCGGCGGCCAAGCGCACAGAGCAGGTCGGAGGTGACGGTGCCAATCTCGCGAGCCACGTCGGAAACGCGAATCTCGGCGTCGCCGTCGCGGCCATAGATCGTCACCAGGTCGCCCAGTGCGACATTCGGCACGCCGGTGACGTCCAGCGTCGTCAGATCCATCGAAATGGCTCCCACGAGCGGCACACGGCGGCCGCGCACGAGCGCGCATCCGTGGTTCGTCCGCTGGCGCAGAATGCCGTCGGCGTATCCGGCGTTGATCACGGCAATGCGCGAGGGCCGCGTGGTGACGAACTTGGCGCCGTAGCCCACGGGCTCGCCCGGCGGAAGATCGCGCAGCGTAATGATTCGCGCGCGGAGCGAGAGGCTGGGCTCCACCGGCAAGCGGCTGCGCACTTCCTGGCCCTTTTCCGGAGGGTCGAACGACTGGTAGTAGCCGTAGAGAATCGCTCCAGGACGAACCATATCCGCCCAGGTGCTTGGGCGTGCGCAGATCGCGCCGCTATTGGCCATGTGCACGATTCCCGGAGAAACTCCGAGAGCGCGCAGGCGGTCGAGGCAGCGACGGAAGGTCTGCTCCTGTTCGTCGGTCTGGCGAGCGCTGAAGTCCTCGGCGGAGGCAAAGTGCGTGAACGTGCCCTCGAGAGCGATGTGCCGGCAATCGGCGAGCGCGCTCGCGAAGGCGTCGATTTCCGACGGAGAAAGCCCCAGGCGGTTCATCCCGGAGTTGATCTTCAGGTGAAAGCGCAGGCGAGATTTGCCGCGCACCGATTTCGCCGCGCGCTCGAGATGGCGCACGTCTTCGAGACGCGTGACCGTGGGGATGAGGTCATGCTTGATGAAGCGCTTTTCTTCGCCCGGCCAGAAACCCGTGAGAACGAGGATCGGCTTCCGGATGCCGGCCTCGCGAAGCTCGATGCCTTCGTTCGCGCAGGTCACGCCGAAGCGGTCCGCGCCGGCCTTCTCGAGCGCCTTGGAGATCGGAACCGCGCCCAGGCCGTAGGCGTTGGACTTGACGACCGCGAGAATCTTGGGCTTCGGCCCGATGTGGCGGCGAATTACCTTCAGATTGTTGGCGATCGCCTTGAGCGAGACTTCGGCCCAGAGCGGGCGTCCTTCGCATCGAGCGGCGCATGAAGTCGGTTTCGCCATGTTCTTTTAGGATGCCAGACTCTACCTCGGGAGCGCGATGAAAATCCGTTCGGAGAGTTTCCGCGCACCGTTTGGGTAAACACCCGCGTCGGTTCTTGCATCTCGCGTGCCGGTCTTCGTGGCCACGAACGCAAATGTCCGGCTTCTCGCAACCTCTGGAAACAAGCGACTTAAAGCTCGCGCGGCGGGGGCACTGTTTCGAATGTGTCGAGGGGCTGCGGGTGGCGCGACACGCCTGTGGCTGGGGGCAACGCCGGCGAGAGCTTGGCTGGGACTACAAACCATTTTGCAATGGTGACTGCCGCGAACCCCGCAGAGCTTGTGTGACCCAGCCGCGGGGGCCGCAGAAAGAAAACACATGCCGCGGGAAAAACAGCGCAAAGGAGGGGCTTCGCCGACGTCTTTATGTCGGAGCTAAAGCTCCGACCCCCTAACAACCATTCGATGAGAGTGGGGCTACTCTTCGGGGCCGGAATTCCACGTGTCTGGCGCAGCCTCTTCGAAGCGCGTGTGGCGGGCGAGAAAGACAAAGTTCCGGGTGCCCGTGGGGCCGTTGCGTTGCTTGGCGATGATGATTTCGGCCTTGGCGCGATCCTCTTCCGGCATGTCGCTCTTGTAGAAGTTCGGCCGGTTGATGAACAGGACCACGTCCGCATCCTGCTCGATGGCGCCCGACTCGCGCAGATCGGCGAGCTGCGGCTTGCGGTCTTCGCGTTCCGGCGCGCGCGTCAATTGGCTGAGCACGACGATCGGAACTTTCAACTCCTTCGCCAGGCCTTTCAACGCGCGGGACATTCCGGCGACTTCCTCTTGCCGGTTGCTGTTCCGGCCGGTGCCCGTGGGAACGACGAGCTGAAGATAATCCACGATCATGAGCGAGAGCCCGCGGTCGCGCTTCAACCGGCGCGCCTTGGCGCCCATTTCGAGCACGGTGGAAGACGCGGAATCGTCAATCCAAATTGGCGCGTCACCCAGGCTGGCCAGCGCGCCCGTTACCTTGCTCCAGTCGTCGCGGCTCAGATGCCCGGTGCGGAACTTGTGCGCATCCACGCGCGCCTCGGAGGCCAGCATACGGAGCAGCAGCGACTCCTTCGACATTTCAAGGCTGAAGATCGCCACGGGCTCGCGCTGGCGCAGCGCCACGTTCTCGGCGATGTTGAGCGCGAGCGCCGTCTTCCCCATCGAAGGCCGCGCCGCGAGGATAATGAGCTCGGAAGGCTGCAAACCGGCCGTCTCATTGTCCAGACCGGGATAGCCGGTGCCGAGCCCCGTGATGCGGCGGCCCTCGCTGAAAATCTTCTCAAGGCGCTCATAGCCGTCCTTGACGAGTTCCTTTACGCCGATGAGGCCGGCTTTGATCCGGTCCTCCGCGATCTGAAATATCTGCGATTCCGCGCGGTCGAGAATTACGTCGGCGTCGTCTCCCGCCGCCAGCGCCTGCTCCTGAATCGCGGATGTGGAGTGAATAAGGCTCCGCAGAATCGACTTTTCCTTGACGATGCGCGCGTAGTGGTCGACATTCGTCACGCGCGGCAAGCCGTCGGCGAGCTGCGAAAGATAGGCAATGCCCCCCGCCGCTTCGAGGTCGCCCCGGCGGTTGAGGTCTTCCATCAGCGTGATCGTGTCGATGGCTTGCTGCTTCTCGCTCAGCTGCACCATGCGCTCGAAGATGTGCCGGTGCTGCGGGAGGAAGAAGTCCTCCGAGCGAAGGACCTGGACTGCGGCATTGAGCGCGTGATTATCGAGCAGAACCGCGCCGAGAATGCTGCGTTCGGCTTCGAGGTTTTGCGGGAGCGGGCGTTCGAGGGTTGTATCGCTAGCCATGCCTATTCGCTTTATATTCGCCCAAGTCGTGGTCCGGCGCAAGAGCGCTGTTTTTCCGGCAGCGCGATCATCTCATCGAACTGTGCCATCGCTTTGGATCTGCGTTCCTGGGCCGGGAATGCAACGCTCATTCGTTTTTTCTTCACGCGCGGAGCATTCTGACACTGCGGGGGCGCACGTCAATGGCAAAGGCCTGTGGACTTTTTCGGAAAAGTGGAAAACGAGGATCCTTATCGGATCGCCGTCCCGAGCGAACGCAGTGAGCGAGGGACCTCTCTTCGATTTATTCCCTTCATCTGGCGGAAAGCAAACAGAGATTCTTCGGGCCGATGAATCCGGCCCTCAGAATGATGAACGGGCGGCGCTTGCTACTCTTCTTTCTTGACGGTGAGCTTCACGGTGGCAGTAACTTCGCGGTGGAGCTTGACGGGAATTTCGAATTCGCCGATGAGCTTGATCGGGTCCACAAGCACGATTTTGCGCTTGTCGACGGTGTAGCCCTTGGCGGCGAGCGCTTCGGAGATATCGGCGGAGGTCACCGAGCCGAAAAGCTGGTCGTTTTCTCCCGACTTGCGCGAGAGTTCGAGCGCGACGCCCGCGAGAAGTTCGGCGAGCTTCTGCGCCGCTTCCTTCTCGGTGGCTTCCTTCATCGCAAACGCGGCGCGCATCTTCTGGAGGCGCTTCATGTTGCCCGCGTTCGCTTCGAGAGCGAGCTTGCGGGGCAAGAGAAAGTTGCGCGCGTAACCCTCCGCTACTTCGACCACCTGGCCGCGCGTACCGAGCTTTTCGACGTCTTCCTGGAGAATGATTTGCATGATCCCTATCCTCAATCTTTCGGCGTTCAAGAGCCAAAAGCAGATCCCTCACCGCCAGCCGCAACAAACGCGACTGGGTTCGGGATGACAGAGCGCGAGCAGCGCTCGATTCCTAAAGCTCGGCGGCGAACGGCAGCAGCGCGATGTTCTGCGCTCGCTTGATCGCCACGGTCAGCCAGCGTTGGTGCCGCGCGCAGGTTCCCGTCATGCGGCGCGGAAGAATCTTGCCGCGCTCCTGAATGAAGGGCGCCAGAATGTCGGCCTTTTTGTAGTCGATGAAGTCGGACTTGTCCACGCAGAAGCGGCAGACCTTTTTCTTGCGGACAAAACTCCTCTTGCCGCGTTTCATGGGACCGCCGGGCGGTCTGCCGCCCTGCGGGCGCGGGCCTCCGGGTCCCCCCGGGCCGCCCCCTCCGAAGCGCGGCGGTCCGCCAGCGTGTCCCGATCCTGAGGGCGGCGCGGCCGGCGGCGGCGCCGGCGCGTCCTGACGCGGTACGTTTTCTTCTGCCATTCGATTTCTCCCTGACTAAGGTGTAGTGGCGGCCTGTTCGCCGCCGCTGGGCGCGGACGGTGCCGCCGGCGGCGCCCCGGCTGCAATCTTGCGTGGACGGCGAGCGGCACGGCGTTCGCGGTGCCTCTTGAGCTTTTCCTGCCGCTTCAATTCCTCATCGAGCCTCACCGTGAGATATTTCATGACGGGATCGGCAACCTTCAGCCGGCGCTCGAGTTCCTTCACGACTTCGCCGTGGCTCGAACGGACGACCATGTATACATAGAATCCCTCGCGAAGACGCTGGACGCGATAGGCCATGCGCCTCCGGCCCCACTTCTCCGTCTTCTCGATCTTGGCGCCCTTATCGGCGGCGGTGTGCTCGAGTGTCGCGATCACCTTGTCGATATCCGCCTCGGGCGTGTCCGGCCGGCAGATGAAGATCAAATCGTACAGACGCTCTTCCATGTGTCCTCTCGATTTCCTGCCTTTTTCTTCTATTGCAGCTCTTCTTCTTCCGACGTTGCCTTGCGATTGAACCGCGACATCGCCTTGCTCAAGCCTTCGGTCAAAATCAGTTCCACGGCGTCGGCCGCGTCGACCGCCATCTGCTGCGCGATCTGCCGCTCGTCCCGGCCGATGGTGCAGAGCAGGTAGTCCTTGCGGTCACCCCACTGCTGCTTCGGCTGGACGCCCATCCGGATGCGAACGAATTCGTCTGTGCCGATCGCTCCAATGATCGACCTCAGGCCGTTATGCGTGCTATTGACGCCGCGGTCCCGAATCCGCAACATGCCCCAAGGCAAATCGACCTCATCGAGCAGGACAGTCAGTTCCGACGGGGCCGATTCATACCGCTCGAGCAGCATCCGCACGGCCACGCCGCTCAGATTCATCATGGTCTGCGGCTTGGCCAGGATCACTTCCCGGCCCGCAATTTCCCCGCGTCCCACAAGGGCCTTCGCCTCGGGCCGCGTAACGCGGATGTTCGCCCGCCCGGCCAGTGCATCGGCGGCGAGAAAGCCCATGTTGTGCGGCGTCCACTCGTATTCCGTACCGAGGTTCCCGAGGCCGACGATCACTTTCATAGACGGCTCACACAGGGCGCATGTCGCGCTCCGAATCGCGCATGGGCGCGCTGGATTCTTCGCGGCCAGCCCAAGGCGCCTCGGCTACTTCTCCTTGCCCTTCTTCTCGGCCTTCTCGGCCTTCGGAGCCGCCTCCGCGGCGCCCTCGGCTTCGCCTTCTTCTTCCTTCTTGCCCTTCTTGATGACTTCGGGCTCGGCGGGCGCGGTCTCGGTGGCCACGGCCGCTTCGGCCACGGGCTCCTCTTCCTTCTTGAGAATCACGACGTGAGCGAGCACACGCTGCGGGTCCGTGAGGAGCTTCATCTTCTGCGGGTCAATCGGAAGATCGCCGGCGCGAAGCTGCTTGCCAATCAGCATCTCGCTAACGTCCACGCGAAATTCCTCGGGGATATCGCCCGGCAGACACTCGATTTCGATTTCGCGCGTGACCGTCTCGAAAACGCCACCCTGCATCTTCACGCCCTGCGGCTCGCCGAACGTGTGCACGGGCACGCGGACGCGCATGCGCACGTCCATGGCAATGCGGAGCAGATCGACGTGCAGGAGCGACCCACTCAGCGGATCGACCTGCCAGTCCTTCAACATCGCCTTTTCTTCCGCGCCGCCGGCGACGCGAACGCTGAAGATCGTGTTGTGGCCTGTTTCCGACCGGAGAATGCGAGCCACTTGCTTCGCATTCACGGCGAGTGAAATGGAATCCTTGCGGCCGCCATAGAGAATCGCCGGAACCTTGCCGCCTTGACGCGTGCGGCGGGCGGCATTCTTGCCGCGCTCGTCGCGAACTTCCCCTTCGACTGTAAACGTTTCCATGTGCCTTTTCCTTAACGCATGCCTCGGGTCTGAAGACCCCGCTAGGCTCGGATCTAAAGAACTGAGCTACATTGAATCAGTCGCTAAATGAACAGCTCGCTGATCGAAGTCTCTTCGTGAATCGACTGGATGCCGCGGGCCAGCAGCGGCGCCACGCTCAGCACCCTGATTTTCGGTAAATTCCGGGCCGCGTCGCTGATCGGCACGGAATCGGTCACCACCACTTCCTCGATATCCGATTTCATGATCCGCTCGACCGCCGGACCCGACAGCACCGGATGCGTGCAGGCCGCAAAAACTTTCGTCGCGCCGTTTTCGAGCAGCGCCTCGGCCGTTTTCACGAGCGTGCCGGCCGTGTCGATGATGTCGTCAACGATGAGTGCAGGGCGGCCTGCCACGTCGCCGATCAAGTGCATCACTTCGCTGACGTTGATATCGATGCGGCGCTTATCGACGATGGCCAGCGGCGCATCGATCCTCTTCGCGAAAAGGCGCGCCCGCTCCACACCGCCCGCATCCGGCGAAACCACCGTCATCGACCCGAGCTTTTTCTTCTGAAAATACTCGACCAGCACGGGCGCGGCGTACAGGTGATCCACGGGAATATTGAAATATCCCTGAATCTGGGGCGCGTGCAGGTCCAGCGAAAGCACGCGGCTCGATCCCGCCGTCTCAAGCAGGTCCGCCACCAGCTTTGCCGAGATCGCCACGCGCGGCCGGTCCTTGCGGTCCTGGCGCGCGTACGGGTAGTACGGAATCACCGGCGTAATGCGCCACGCCGAAGCCCGTTTGAAAGCGTCGATCATCAACAGCAGTTGCATCAGGTGATGATTCACCGGCGTGCAGCAAGGCTGGACGACAAACACGTCGGCGCCGCGCACATTTTCCAAAACTTGATAGCGCGTCTCGCCGTCGGAAAAATGCCCGTGTTCGGCTTTGCCGCGCGGCACCCCGAGATGGGCGCAGATAGCATCGCAAAGCGCGATATTCGCCGTGCCGCAGAAGACTTTAAAATTGTTGCCTTCGACGAGAATCGCCCCACCCCCGGTCAAGCAGTCACACGCCAGCCCAGTGCGCGGCCATACTTTCCCCTGGATAGAGTTTCGACGACGAAAACCGAATCTTCCGGGAACGCACGAGCGGCTCGGCGCGCCTGCGCTGAGTTTCGGAATACTCCGAACACCGCCGACCCGCTACCCGCCAGCGCGGCATCTGCGGCTCCTCGCTCGAGCAATCCGTCCCGAATTTCCTTGAGGCGCGGATGGCGGCTGAAAACGGGGCGCTCGAAATCGTTTGCGACCGTTCCCTGCCGGCTCCAGCACAGAGCGCAGAACGTCCAAATTCTATTGGGTTTCGCCAGCCTTGTCAATTCGGGGGAGACCCACTCGTAGGCTTCCTTGGTGCTCACGCCGATGTCGCGCGGCGAAACGACGAGAATGGTTTGAGGGGGCGCGTCGGGCAACGGATAAATCTCATCGCCACGACTCACGGCCAGGGCGCGGCCACCGAAGAGGAAGAACGGCACGTCCGCTCCCAGACCCGCTGCGATTTCCATAAGCCGCGGCAGAGGCAGCTCCCACCCGGTCAGCCGCAACATGCCGATCAGCGCCGCCGCGGCGTCGCTCGAACCGCCGCCCAGGCCGCGCGCCACCGGAATTTTCTTTTCCAGGTGTACGGAGACGCTACCTCGAAACCCGATTTCGGGGGCAATGACTTCGATCGCGCGCACCACAAGGTTTTCCCGACTCAGCGGCAGCGCCGCATCGTTCGACGTCATAAACACTTCGAAGCTTGACGAACCGGGAGAAATGGAAAGCGTAAGCGTGTCGTACAGCGAGATGGTCTGAAAGATCGTGCGCAGCTCGTGATAATCGTCCGGGCGTCTCCCTAGGACATGCAAGCAGAGATTGATTCTTGCAAATGCCGGTAAGCGCACCGATCTCTTTTTCGCGGCACTTTTCGCAACGGGCATGCGGGGAGCTTACTGCGGTTTCGTCTCACTGGACGGTATTTTCTGCGCGAGGCGCCGCTTGACGGTGCGGAGCTGCGCTTCGACCTCGTTGGCCTTGTCCGCCTCGTAGTCGGCGGGCAGCGCCTTCTGCCACTCGGCGAGCGAACGCTCGAGAATTTCCCCA
>CAWEXR010000001.1:0-30572 GCA_963813045.1 uncultured Acidobacteriota bacterium | reverse complement strand
GTGGGGCCGTTGCGCTGCTTGGCGATGATGATTTCGGCCTTGGCGCGGTCCTCTTCCGGCATGTCGCTCTTGTAGAAGTTCGGCCGGTTGATGAACAGGACGACGTCCGCATCCTGCTCGATGGCGCCCGACTCGCGCAGATCGGCGAGCTGCGGCTTGCGCTCTTCGCGTTCCGGCGCGCGCGTCAATTGGCTGAGCACGACGATCGGCACTTTCAACTCCTTCGCCAGGCCCTTCAACGCGCGGGACATGCCGGCGACTTCCTCCTGCCGGTTGCTCTGCCGGCCCGTGCCCGTGGGAACGACGAGCTGGAGATAGTCGACGATCATGAGCGAAAGCCCGCGGTCGCGCTTCAACCGGCGCGCCTTGGCGCCCATTTCGAGCACGGTCGAAGACGCGGAATCGTCGATCCAGATCGGCGCGTCGCCCAGGCTCGCCAGCGCGCCCGTTACCTTGCTCCAGTCGTCGCGGCTGAGGTGCCCGGTGCGGAACTTGTGCGCATCCACGCGCGCTTCCGAGGCCAGCAGGCGGAGCAGCAGCGACTCCTTCGACATTTCAAGGCTGAAGATCGCCACGGGCTCGCGCTGGCGCAGCGCCACGTTCTCGGCGATGTTGAGCGCGAGCGCCGTCTTGCCCATCGAAGGCCGCGCCGCGAGGATAATCAGCTCGGAAGGCTGCAAACCGGCCGTCTCATTGTCCAGACCCGGATAGCCGGTGGCGAGGCCCGTGATGCGGCGGCCCTCGCTGAAAATCTTCTCGAGGCGCTCGTAGCCGTCCTTGACGAGTTCCTTTACGCCGATGAGGCCGGCTTTCACGCGGTCCTCCGCGATCTGGAAGATCTGCGATTCCGCGCGGTCGAGAATTACGTCGGCGTCATCTCCCGCCGCCAGCGCCTGCTCCTGGATCGCGGACGTGGAGTGAATCAGGCTCCGCAGAATCGACTTTTCCTTGACGATGCGCGCGTAGTGGTCGACATTCGTCACGCGCGGCAAGCCGTCGGCGAGCTGCGAAAGATAGGCAATGCCCCCCGCCGCTTCGAGGTCGCCCCGGCGGTTGAGGTCTTCCATCAGCGTGATCGTGTCGATGGCCTGCTGCTTCTCGCTCGAGCTGCACCATGCGCTCGAAGATGTGCCGGTGCTGCGGGAGGAAGAAGTCCTCCGAGCGAAGGACCTGGACTGCGGCATTGAGCGCGTGATTATCGAGCAGAACCGCGCCGAGAATGCTGCGTTCGGCTTCGAGGTTTTGCGGGAGCGGGCGTTCGAGGGTTGTATCGCTAGCCATGCCTATTCGCTTTATATTCGCCCAAGTCGTGGTCCGGCGCAAGAGCGCTGTTTTTCCGGCAGCGCGATCATCTCATCGAACTGTGCCATCGCTTTGGATCTGCGTTCCTGGGCCGGGAATGCAACGCTCATTCGTTTTCTCTTCACGCGCGGAGCATTCTGACACTGCGGGGGCGCACGTCAATGGCAAAGGCCTGTGGACTTTTTCGGAAAAGTGGAAAACGAGGATCCTTATCGGATCGCCGTCCCGAGCGAACGCAGTGAGCGAGGAACCTCTCTTCGATTTATTCCCTTCATCTGGCGGAAAGCAAACAGAGATTCTTCGGGCCGATGAATCCGGCCCTCAGAATGATGAACGGGCGGCGCTTGCTACTCTTCTTTCTTGACGGTGAGCTTCACGGTGGCAGTAACTTCGCGGTGGAGCTTGACGGGAATTTCGAATTCGCCGATGAGCTTGATCGGGTCCACAAGCACGATTTTGCGCTTGTCGACGGTGTAGCCCTTGGCGGCGAGCGCTTCGGAGATATCGGCGGAGGTCACCGAGCCGAAAAGCTGGTCGTTTTCTCCCGACTTGCGCGAGAGTTCGAGCGCGACGCCCGCGAGAAGTTCGGCGAGCTTCTGCGCCGCTTCCTTCTCGGTGGCTTCCTTCATCGCAAACGCGGCGCGCATCTTCTGGAGGCGCTTCATGTTGCCCGCGTTCGCTTCGAGAGCGAGCTTGCGGGGCAAGAGAAAGTTGCGCGCGTAACCCTCCGCTACTTCGACCACCTGGCCGCGCGTACCGAGCTTTTCGACGTCTTCCTGGAGAATGATTTGCATGATCCCTATCCTCAATCTTTCGGCGTTCAAGAGCCAAAAGCAGATCCCTCACCGCCAGCCGCAACAAACGCGACTGGGTTCGGGATGACAGAGCGCGAGCAGCGCTCGATTCCTAAAGCTCGGCGGCGAACGGCAGCAGCGCGATGTTCTGCGCCCGCTTGATCGCCACGGTCAGCCAGCGTTGGTGCCGCGCGCAGGTTCCCGTCATGCGGCGCGGAAGAATCTTGCCGCGCTCCTGAATGAAGGGCGCCAGAATGTCGGCCTTTTTGTAGTCGATGAAGTCGGACTTGTCCACGCAGAAGCGGCAGACCTTTTTCTTGCGGACAAAACTCCTCTTGCCGCGCTTCATGGGACCGCCGGGCGGTCTGCCGCCCTGCGGGCGCGGGCCTCCGGGTCCCCCCGGGCCGCCCCCTCCGAAGCGCGGCGGTCCGCCAGCGTGTCCCGATCCTGAGGGCGGCGCGGCCGGCGGCGGCGCCGGCGCGTCCTGACGCGGTACGTTTTCTTCTGCCATTCGATTTCTCCCTGACTAAGGTGTAGTGGCGGCCTGTTCGCCGCCGCTGGGCGCGGACGGTGCCGCCGGCGGCGCCCCGGCTGCAATCTTGCGTGGACGGCGAGCGGCACGGCGTTCGCGGTGCCTCTTGAGCTTTTCCTGCCGCTTCAATTCCTCATCGAGCCTCACCGTGAGATATTTCATGACGGGATCGGCAACCTTCAGCCGGCGCTCGAGTTCCTTCACGACTTCGCCGTGGCTCGAACGGACGACCATGTATACATAGAATCCCTCGCGAAGACGCTGGACGCGATAGGCCATGCGCCTCCGGCCCCACTTCTCCGTCTTCTCGATCTTGGCGCCCTTCTCGGCGGCGGTGTGCTCGAGTGTCGCGATCACCTTGTCGATATCCGCCTCGGGCGTGTCCGGCCGGCAGATGAAGATCAAATCGTACAGACGCTCTTCCATGTGTCCTCTCGATTTCCTGCCTTTTTCTTCTATTGCAGCTCTTCTTCTTCCGACGTTGCCTTGCGATTGAACCGCGACATCGCCTTGCTCAAGCCTTCGGTCAAAATCAGTTCCACGGCGTCGGCCGCGTCGACGGCCATCTGCTGCGCGATCTGCCGCTCGTCCCGGCCGATCGTGCAAAGCAGGTAGTCCTTGCGATCGCCCCACTGCTGCTTCGGCTGAACGCCCATGCGGATGCGAACGAATTCGTCCGTGCCGATCGCGCCGATAATCGACTTCAGGCCGTTATGCGTGCTATTGACGCCGCGGTCCCGAATCCGCAACATGCCCCAAGGCAAATCGACCTCATCGAGCAGGACAGTCAGTTCCGCCGGGGCCGATTCGTACCGCTCGAGCAGCATCCGCACGGCCACACCGCTCAGATTCATCATCGTCTGCGGCTTGGCCAGGATCACTTCCTGGCCCGCAATTTCCCCGCGTCCCACAAGGGCTTTGGCCTCGGGCCGCGTAACCCGGATGTTCGCTCGCCCGGCCAGCGCATCGGCGGCGAGAAAGCCCATGTTGTGCGGCGTCCACTCGTATTCCGTACCGAGGTTCCCGAGGCCGACGATCACTTTCATAGACGGCTCACACAGGGCGCATGTCGCGCTCCGAATGGCGCATGGGCGCGCTGGATTCTTCGCGGCGGGCCCAAGGCGCCTCGGCTACTTCTCCTTGCCCTTCTTCTCGCCCTTCTCGGCCTTCGGAGCCGCCTCCGCGGCGCCTTCTGCTTCGCCCTCTTCTTCCTTCTTGCCCTTCTTGATGACTTCGGGCTCGGCGGGCGCGGTCTCGGTGGCCACGGCTGCTTCGGCCACGGGCTCTTCTTCCTTCTTGAGAATCACGACGTGAGCGAGCACGCGCTGCGGGTCCGTGAGGAGCTTCATCTTCTGCGGGTCAATCGGAAGATCGCCGGCGCGAAGCTGCTTGCCAATCAGCATCTCGCTAACGTCCACGCGAAATTCCTCGGGGATATCGCCCGGCAGACACTCGATTTCGATTTCGCGCGTGACCGTCTCGAAAACGCCACCCTGCATCTTCACGCCCTGCGGCTCGCCGAACGTGTGCACGGGCACGCGGACGCGCATCCGCACGTCCATGGCGATGCGGAGCAGATCGACGTGCAGGAGCGACCCACTCAGCGGATCGACCTGCCAGTCCTTCAACATCGCCGTTTCTTCCGCCCCGCCGGCGACGCGAACGCTGAAGATCGTGTTGTGGCCGGTTTCCGACCGGAGAATGCGAGCCACTTGCTTCGCATTCACGGCGAGTGAAATGGAATCCTTGCGGCCGCCATAGAGAATCGCCGGAACCTTGCCGCCTTGACGCGTGCGGCGGGCGGCATTCTTGCCGCGCTCGTCGCGAACTTCCCCTTCGACTGTAAACGTTTCCATGTGCCTTTTCCTTAACGCATGCCTCGGGTCTGGAGACCCCGCTAGGCTCGGATCTAAAGAACTGAGCTACATTGAATCAGTCGCTAAATGAACAGCTCGCTGATCGAAGTCTCTTCGTGAATCGACTGGATGCCGCGGGCCAGCAGCGGCGCCACGCTCAGCACCTTGATTTTCGGCAAATTCCGGGCCGCGTCGCTGATCGGCACGGAATCGGTCACCACCACTTCCTCGATATCCGATTTCATGATCCGCTCGACCGCCGGACCCGACAGCACCGGATGCGTGCAGGCCGCAAAAACTTTCGTCGCGCCGTTTTCGAGCAGCGCCTCGGCCGTTTTCACGAGCGTGCCGGCCGTGTCGATGATGTCGTCAACGATGAGTGCAGGGCGGCCTGCCACGTCGCCGATCAAGTGCATCACTTCGCTGACGTTGATATCGATGCGGCGCTTATCGACGATGGCCAGCGGCGCATCGATCCTCTTCGCGAAAAGGCGCGCCCGCTCCACACCGCCCGCATCCGGCGAAACCACCGTCATCGACCCGAGCTTTTTCTTCTGAAAATACTCGACCAGCACGGGCGCAGCGTACAGGTGATCCACGGGAATATTGAAATATCCCTGAATCTGCGGCGCGTGCAGATCGAGCGAAAGCACGCGGCTCGATCCCGCCGTCTCAAGCAGGTCCGCCACCAGCTTGGCCGAGATCGCCACGCGCGGCCGGTCCTTGCGGTCCTGGCGCGCGTACGGGTAATACGGAATCACCGGCGTAATGCGCCATGCCGACGCCCGCTTGAAAGCGTCGATCATCAGCAACAGCTGCATCAGGTGGTGATTCACCGGCGTGCAGCACGGCTGCACAACGAAGACGTCGGCGCCACGCACATTTTCCAGAACCTGATAGCGCGTCTCGCCATCGGAAAAATGCCCGTGCTCGGCTTTGCCGCGCGGCACACCGAGCTGGGCGCAAATGGCGTCGCAAAGCGCGATATTCGCCGTGCCGCAGAAGACCTTAAAATTGTTGCCTTCGACGAGAATCGCCCCACCCCCGGTCAAGCAGTCACACGCCAGCCCAGTGCGCGGCCATACTTTCCCCTGGATAGAGTTTCGACGACGAAAACCGAATCTTCCGGGAACGCACGAGCGGCTCGGCGCGCCTGCGCTGGGTTTCGGAATATTCCGAACACCGCCGACCCGCTACCCGCCAGCGCGGCATCCGCGGCTCCTCGCTCGAGCAATCCGTCCCGAATTTCCTTGAGGCGCGGATGGCGGCTGAAAACGGGGCGTTCGAAATCGTTTGCGACCGTTCCCTGCCGGCTCCAGCACAGAGCGCAGAACGTCCAAATTCTATTGGGTTTCGCCAGCCTTGTCAATTCGGGGGAGACCCACTCGTAGGCGTCCTTGGTGCTGACGCCGATGTCGCGCGGCGAAACGACGAGGATGGTTTGCGGGAGCGCGTCGGGCAACGGATAAATCTCATCGCCGCGATTGACGGCGAGGGCACGGCCGCCGAACAGAAAGAACGGCACGTCCGCTCCAAGCCCCGCTGCGACCTCCATCAGCCGCGCCAGAGGCACTTTCTTCTTGGTAAGACGTAACATGCCGATCAGCGCCGCCGCGGCGTCGCTCGAACCGCCGCCCAGGCCGCGCGCCACCGGAATTTTCTTTTCCAGGTGTACGGAGACGCTACCTCGAAACCCGATTTCGGGGGCAATGACTTCGATCGCGCGCACCACAAGGTTTTCCCGACTCAGCGGCAGCGCCGCATCGTTCGACGTCATAAACACTTCGAAGCTTGACGAACCGGGAGAAATGGAAAGCGTAAGCGTGTCGTACAGCGAGATGGTCTGAAAGATCGTGCGCAGCTCGTGATAATCGTCCGGGCGTCTCCCTAGGACATGCAAGCAGAGATTGATTTTTGCAAATGCCGGTAAGCGCACCGATCTCTTTTTCGCGGCACTTTTCGCAACGGGCATGCGGGGAGCTTACTGCGGTTTCGTCTCGCTGGACGGTATTTTCTGCGCGAGGCGCCGCTTGACGGTGCGGAGCTGCGCTTCGACCTCGTTGGCCTTGTCCGCCTCGTAGTCGGCGGGCAGCGCCTTCTGCCACTCGGCGAGCGAACGCTCGAGAATTTCCCCAGCGCGCTGGTCCTGGCCGAGTTTGACGTACACGGCGCCGAGATGGCTGAGGATCGTCGGGTCGTGGCCTTCGCGGTCGACCGCCTTGCGCATGTACTCCTCGGCTTCAGCGAGTTTGTTCTGCTTGTAGTAGACCCAGCCCAGGCTGTCTAGGTAGGCGCCATTGTTCGGCTCCTGCTTGACGGCGCTCTGGATCATCGAGGTCGCCTCGTCCAGGTGGACACCGCGATCCGCGAACATGTATCCCAGGTAATTCAGAGCAGGCGCGCTGTTCGGATTGGCCTCCAGCACTTTGCGGAACTCCTGCTCGGCCTGATCGAACTTCTTCTGCCGCTCGTAGATCGCGCCCAGCATGAACCAGGCCGCCTGTTTGTCCGCCGGCTCCTGCGCCATCTGCTCGGCCTTCTCGGCCGACTGCTCGGCCTCGGAGTATTTGCGGCCGCGCTGTTCGACCTGCGCGATGTTGAGGTAAATCGGCTGGTCGGTGTTGTTCCCCTGCAGCAGGCCTTGCAACAGCTGCCGGGCCGTGGCGGTTTCGGACTTCTCGCTATACAGCATGGCCAACGTAACCGTCAGCTCCGGGTCTTTCGGCGAATCGTCCAGCGCCTTCTTCGCTTCGGCGACGGCACGATCGATGTCGCGGCTCTCGCGGTACGTATTGATCAAGAGCAGCCGGGCGCGCTTCTCCGAATCGGGACTGAGCTTGGCCATCTCCTCGAACGTGTCAATCGCGGCCGGGAAGTTCTGCTGGTCGCTATAGGCCCGTCCGAGCTGCTCGTACAGTATCGCAAGCGCGTTCGAATTACCTCCTTCGCTCGGGGCCTGGCTCTTAATTCCCGCAATGGCGTCAGTGAGCACTTTGACCGCATCGTCGTAGCGGCCCTCGTCCTGATAGAGGAGCGCCTCGTTGTAGAGAATCTGGAGGCTTCCGGGGGAGAGCTGCTTCGCGCGCAGCAAGCTCGCCTCGGCCTCGTCGAAATTTCCCATACGACGGTCGAGCTGCGCCATCCGCAAATAATTCTCCGAGGTGCCAGGCTCGAGTTGAGAAAGCTTTTTGTACTGCTCCAGAGCGTCGGCGTACTTATCCTGCGAAAGCAAGGCATCCGCGAGGCCGTGGCGGTGGCCGGGGTCGTCCGGGTCGCCTTCGATGGCTTTGCGGTAGGCTGCCTCGGCCTTGGCGTAGTCCTTCGACTTCGTATAGGCGTCGCCAAGCAGATCGTAGACGTCCGGCGAAGAGGAGTCGTCGACCGTATGCGTCAGCAGGTCGATCGCTTCCTGGGACCGCCCTTCGTCGATCAGGAGCTGGCTCAGTTGTTCGAGAGCAGGCTCGTTATCCGGTTCCCGTTGCACGACGCCGCGAAGGACCTTTTCCGCTTCGTCATGCTGGTTCTGGAACCGGTAGAGCCGCGCGAGCCACAGAGCGGAATACGTGTCGTATGGGTCGATTTTCAGGATCGCCTGGAACTGCTCGACCGCCTTCTGGAGGTTTTCCTGCTGCACTTCGCCCGTACCCATGTCGCCGAGCGTGCGCACGTAAATTCGCGCCAGCAAACGGTGGGCATCCACATTGTCCGGATCGATCTTCAGAACTTCCTGCGCCTGGAGCGTGGCGTCGCGGATGTGACGCGATTTTGCGTAGATTTCGGCAAGGCGCTCCTGTATGACCGCCGACCCCGGCTCCAATTCGAGGGCCTTCTTGTAGGATGCAACGGCTTCGTCCGCCTGCTCGGCGCTGTTTGTCAGTTCGTATTGCAGTTCCTGAAGATGGCCCGACGTGAAGTAGTAGTAGGCATCGGCGCTGGAGGACTCGTCCGTGGCCTTCGAAGCGGCGGGCGGCTGTGACGAAGCCTGCGCCGGAGTTTGCCCCGGACCGGGCGCGGAAGCGGGCGCCGCCTGACGAGCAGGCGCGGCCTTCGCTGGGGAAATCAGCGCGCCGAGCAGCACAGCCAGAGTGCAGGCACTAAGAATCGTTTTCATTTGAGAGCCAATCGCTCATTATCGTACAGGCATTCAGAGCCGTCAAAGCATTCCCCCGCAGCGCGTTCCTGGCGGCCGCTGACGCCTGTCTTATGCGACGCGCAGAACGAGCATTAGGATGCAAGAAGATTTTGCGATTGTCTTTGAGCACGCTTTCAGGGGAACATCGGCCGTCGAGGGAGAGGGCATGGCCGCTGTCATGATGCGCCGCACCGCGCGATCCGCTCTGGTGGTGATTCTCGCGTCGCTCGCGTTCGCGGCGCTTTCCGTAAACGCGCCCGCGCAAGACGCGAACGGCGCGGGGACGGCATCGGCCCTTCCTCAAGCGTCCGCTTCTTCCCCGGCGCCCTCTTCCGCGCCCCTTCCGAAAGCAACGCTTGCGGATTTCGCGTGGCTCGCCGGACGCTGGCACGGGGTTTGGGGACCGAGAATCGCTCAGCAGGTCTGGATGCCGCCGAAATCAGGCACGATGGTCGGCACATTTCAGCTCGCCGAAAACGGCGAGACGCTGGTGATCGAGCTATTTACTCTGGTCGAGAAACCGGACGGGATTAGCTTCTATTTCAGGCACTTTACGCCCACGCTCATGCCCTGGGAGAAATCCGATGCGACCGTTCTGAAGCTCACGAGCGCGGACCCCAAAGAGTTCGTCCTCGAGAATCCCGTGAACGGCCAGCCAAAGCGAGCCATCATTCGCAGGATTGACGCGGATACGTACGTTTCGCGCTCCGAGATCGTTCCGGACAAGGGCGACATGGAGATCGTCGAAATCACCTACCACCGGATGCGCGATACTCTTCCCGGCAAGACCAAGCACTGAGCGCCGACCATCGAATCGTCCTGCAGCCAAGCGCGGTGACCAAATCTGCTAGAATCGCCCCAGCGGGGCTGTAGCTCAGATGGATAGAGCAGCAGTTTCCTAAACTGCGTGTCGGGAGTTCGACTCTCCCCAGCCCCACCACTCCTTACTCATTCAGATGCAGAGGTTTAGCCCGGCAGAGCGGGGCTGCTAGTTGGTAGGAACATCGGTGCCGGGGGGATATATAACAATCTCAACTGCTCCCCAGCCGGCGTCGGGGCCGGTTCCAGTCTTCTTGCCAGCGCCGAAAGTCTTGAGTTGCGCATCATCGAAACTGAAATTGTCAACGAGGTAGTCGCGCACGACCATGGCCCTAGCCTGTGTCAGCACCAAGTCCTTCTCCGTATCTCCAGTCATGTTCGTTGAAACGACGACGACCGCGACGCCAAACTCATTGTCGGCCAGAAACTGGCCCGCGGCGCGCAATGATTTCTGGTTCATGGGTTTCGCCGTATCCACCTTGTCGAAGAGCCGCTGTGGTTCGTAAGTGAATGTTTTAAGAGGCTCAGCCTGGGGAAGATGTGGGATTTCGTTCTTCACCAGGTCGGAAGAGTCTTCATAGCCACGATTCTTGTAATAGCCGCGCAACAGGAAATTCTTCTTCAGCGCTTCCATGTTTTCCTGAAAGTCGGTAACTCCGGCTTGGGCTTTGATTACCGTGTCACGCAATCCAATCGTTGTCTGGTCCAGCTGGGTGTAGATTTTCTTGTCGTTTATCAGCGCTCCCACCGTGCCTTGACCTTGATCGATCTTGGCGCTAATGGAACTCAGATTCGCGGTGGCCACAGTGACGTTGGCAACGGCTTCCCGACTACTGTCCAGAATGGCGTCCGTCTTCTTGATCAGGTCCGCTATGACCAGCGGGGGCTGGCTGGCGATCGTGTCGCCATCTCTTACATTCAACCCCTGGGCGGAGCCAAACGAGATCGAGACATATTCGTTGCCCAGGAGGCCCTCGGTCTGGATGGCGGCAACGGAGTCCTGCTTGATGATGTCGTGGGTCGAGCGCTGCAAATCCATCAGCACGGTGATTTTGTCGGTCGGCTTGTTCGGCAACTCGATATCACGCACGCTGCCGCTGTGGACTCCGCCTACTCGCACCTCCGCGCCAACGTCCAGCCCGACTACGGTACTGAACTGTGTTTTCAATCGATACGTGGAGGAGAAGAGATATTGCCGGTCACCGATGATGAAGATTCCCGCCGCCAGGATCGCCAGCGTTGCAATGATAAAAGCTCCGAGCCTAGCCGCTCTTGACATATGTGCTCCCTATGAATCCCGCTTGAAGAATTCCGCGACAAATTGGTCTTCGCTTTTCTCAAGCTCCTCGAAGGTGCCTTCGATCACCACATTCCCCTGGTGCAGCAGTACAATTCGGTCCGCAATAACCCTTGCGCTATGCAGATCGTGCGTGACCACGATCGATGCGACGTCGCGTTCTTCCTGCAACTTGAGAATCAACTCATCGATCTCGCGGGATGTGATTGGATCGAGCCCTGCAGTGGGTTCATCGAGCAGCAAGATGCCGGGATCGAGGGCCAGCGCGCGCGCCAGCCCTACTCGCTTTTGCATACCGCCGGAAAGATCGCTGGGCCTTTTCTTTAGTTCGCCTTCCATGCCTACGCTAGCCAGTAATTCCTTGATACGGTCCCCGCGCTCCGATGTCGTCATTCTTGCGTTACGCCTCAAGGGAAACGCAACGTTCTCTTCTACCGTCAGGGAATCGTAGAGTGCCGCGTGCTGGAATAAGAACCCCATTGTCTTCCGGATGTCATTCACCGCTTCGACATTCGAGCTCGTGATCTCCTGCCCGTGGATGCGTATCGATCCCGAATCCGGCTTCTGCAGCCCGATGATCAGCTTCAGCAGCACACTCTTACCGGTTCCACTGCGACCCAGCACCGCCAGCGTCTCACCGCCGCCAACCGTCAGATCGATCCCGTTCAGAACGCTTTGGGCGCCGAAGGACTTATGTAAGCCTCGGAGCACTACGGCAGGATTCGCAGCATTCCACTCGATATTTTCCATCACGTGCTTGTCGCCGCTCTCTGTCACCCGCAACGCGACTCCTTGGTCAGTGTGCATCATGGAAAAAACACCAGGATCAATTTCACCAAAAGGACGTCGGCCAGGATGACAAAGAGGGAAGATAAGACGACTGAGCTCGTCGCCGAACGGCCCACGCCCTCGGTGCCACCTCCGCTGCGCATTCCCTGGAAGCACGCGATCGTGCCGATGATCAGGCCGAAGACCGCGGTTCGGAAAGTCGGCGCCAGAAAGTCGCTGAAGCTGGCTCCTGCAAATCCGGCATGGAGGAATTTGTGAAAGGAAATCGGCTCGACCAAGGTATCCACAATCCAACCGACTGCTACTCCGCAGAAATCGGCAGCCAGGGTTAGCAACGGGAGCATCAAGATGCAAGCCACAATGCGTGTAAAGGCCAGCAGCTTGTAGGGATTTACGCCGGAGGCCTCGATGGCATCGATCTGCTCCGTCACCTTCATCGACCCCAATTCCGCGCCGATCCCGGCCCCTACCCGGCCGCTAACAACCAAGCCGGTCACGATGGGACCCGTTTCGTGAATGATCGAGAATACGATGGCAGCCGGGAGCATGGATTTGGCGCCGAATCGAACCAAGCTGTAACGGCTTTCCAATGCCAGGACCGCACCGATAGCCGCACCCGCCAGCGCGACCAGTGGCAACGATTTGGAGCCTACCTCGTCGAGCTGTCGAATCAGTTCGCGACCTTCAAAAGGAGGTCTTACCGCCGCCCGCATCACCTGCCAGACAAAAATGCCGAGTTCCCCAAACCACTCCAGGAAGCCGTTGATCGGACTCCAGAGTGAAGTAAGGGCAGATTGCGTCAGTGACGTACCTTGCGGCGCGTCCTGGCTGATCCACCGGTGAGAAACCTTGGCGTCGTAACTCATAACCATGCCTCAAGGGTTCGTGTTGGCCGCCGAGTCGGTTCCCGGAGACGCGGAGCGACCGGCGTGACCAAATAACGTGTGCGGTCCTCCATAAATGAATTCACGCGCGATATTTTCGCCCGCGAACGCCAGGAGGGTGTAGTTGCCCATCCGAAGGCCATCTTCGGCGCCATAGCGGCCCGGATACCATCCATAGACGGCCGTCATGGAGCCCGCGTAGGGCGCGACCAGCGCGGGGAATGACAAACGGCGACCGCCGTCGTCGGTACGGCGTGCCGTCACCGTCGAAATCACGGCATGACCCAACCGCCGAAGTATGCCCTTGCACTCACAGCGGTAATACAATGTGTCTTCCCGGAAGGCTTCCGCCAGCGCGTAGCGCGTTGTCGTCGTTACCATCGCGATGCCGAAGTCGGACCCAACTCGCTCGCCGTAGGCTCCCGCGCCCTGCCCCCACTCTGGAGGCGTTTTATCTGCTTGATTGATGCCTCCCAAAATCGCGGCGCCGACGACCGGATAGGGGCCAAAGGTGTCGAAGAGGTAGTTGCGGAGCTTCATCCTCTCCGTCGGACGCCTGTAGGAAAGGTCTAGTTGTGGATGCGTTGTGCTGGGGGAAGGCAGAACGGTGTTGCTGGACGAAGATTCTACGACGGCGGCGGATTGCGCTCTTGCCACGGGAGCAAGCGTCGCCAGGCCCGCGATGGCAATCAACAAAGGGACAACACGGAACCTCTTCATGCTCATGCCCAAATCCTCCTTACCTAGAATTTCCATCTTGCGATTGTGGATGGCTGTACCCATAAGCCAGGGAGGGACCCCGAGTCCTCCACCACAAATAGCACCTGGAGGCGTGAGCTGTCTGTTCCAAACGGCACACAATCCGGCTTTGCGGCGGCTGGATGTTGGGGACTAGGCGAACTGTGATAGCGGGCTGTTTCTGATAATTTCTGGTGGGCTCTGATTCGGGATTTTGATTGATGAAAATCAGATAATCGACGGGTCCCGACCGCAATAAACCTGCAATGGTTCCAGGTTCAGAACCGGTCAAAACCGATCAAAACGCCTCCTAACCGTTGAATGAGCCCCGCGGATGAGCGGGTCCTGCACTTCAAGATGCTAACTATCTCCGCACAGTACTACTGACGACTCACAGAAGAATCGTAAATAGTCATCACAGACGCGATGGCAAATCTGGACACCAAAATAGAAATCCCGACTAATCTGCCGGCGTACGCGGGGGCTGACGTCGTCTTGGTTCAGGAAGGGGACCGCGTAAGTCAAACTTCCCCTCGCATTACCTTCCAATCAAAGCTCGCCCGCTCCAAACAATACCGCCCTGAAATAGACGGCCTGCGGGCCCTTGCTGTCTTACCCGTACTTTTCTTTCACGCGGCAGTTCCGGGCTTCTCGGGCGGTTTTGTGGGCGTCGATATCTTTTTTGTGATTTCCGGTTATTTGATTACGTCGATTATCGCCAAGGACGTAGCCCTTGGGAGATTTTCCTTTGTCTCGTTCTACGAACGCAGAATCCGCCGCATCTTTCCGGCACTCTTCGCGGTAGTGCTTTTCAGCCTTCTGGCCGCGGGCGTCTTGCTCGCTCCGAAAGACTTTGCCGCGTTCGGCAAGAGCTTGATTGCTATGACATTCTTTGTCAGCAATATCTTCTTCAAAAGGGAAGGAGGTGTGGATGGATATTTTGGCGCCACTTCCAACCTACGAGTGCTATTGCATACGTGGACGCTATCCGTGGAGGAGCAGTTTTATCTGCTTTTCCCGACCGCGTTAATTCTGCTGGCGCGCTACGCAAAAAAGCGAACAAGGGAGTATCTATGGCTTGCCGTCATCGCTTCTTTTGTTATCAATATCTGGGCGACGCACTACAGACCGCGTAGCGCATTTTATATTCTGATACCGCGGGCCTGGGAGTTGCTTCTCGGCGCCCTCCTGGCAATGAAGGCTGTGCCGCCCCTTAAACGGCGTGTCTCGCGCGAAATTGCGGGACTGATGGGGCTAGGGCTGATTGCGTGGGCGGTATCGGTCTTTTCCGAAGATACGATTTTCCCGGGTTTCTCCGCGCTGCTCCCCTGTCTTGGCGCAGGGCTGATCATCTACGCTGGGGAGAATGGCCCTTCATTCGTCAGAACTATTTTAAGCTTCAGGCCGCTGGTCTTTATAGGCGTCATTTCCTACTCGTTGTACTTGTGGCATTGGCCGATTATTGTATTCAGCAAGTATTTGTCTGTCGGTGACTTGAGCGCCGTCGAAACCTCTATTGTCATTCTGGCGTCTTTGGTGATGGCCTTTATCTCCTTTGAATTTATCGAGTCTCCATTCAGGGGCGGAGATTCGCCGATAACCAGGCGGCGGGTCTTTTCTTTCGGGCTCGCGGCAAGCGCGCTCTCAGCCGTTCTTGGATTCGCAATTTATTCAACCCAAGGTTTTCCCGGGCGATTCAATGAGTCGACGAGGCAACTCATCGCAACAAATATAGACCGAAAGAGCGACTATCAAGAGGTCTGCTCGAATTGGAAAACGGAAATCAACAGCATCTCCGATATCGCCTTCTGCAACGTAGGAACACAGTCATCCAAGAAAATCATGTTCTGGGGGGATTCTCACGTTCAGCAATTGTATCCTCTCATACAGAGAATCTACGATGGTGGAGGCTTGCGGGACCACGGAGCAGTGTTTGCCGTTGCTACCGGATGTTCCCCTACTGAACATATGAACAGGCCCGGTCCCAGTTTTCACTGTGACTCGTTCAGCCATTTTGCGCTGATGCGTGCCGAGGAAGAAGATGTCGATACGGTATTTATCGGTTTCGCGGCGCCTTCTCCCGTGTGGACCCTGTGCCCGTCGGTGGATGGCCGGTGCGTTGGCAAAATCTCTGATGAAGAAACGCGCCAGCGTGTTCTCGGGGAATTATCGGAGCATATTCAAGAGCTGAAGATGCGTGGAAAGCGCGTGATCGTGTCGCTGCCGTTTCCTATTTTTGATAAATCGATCCCTGATCTTGAGGTCCGCAACGCGGTTCTGCAAAGATTTGGATTCGCAGGAGTGGCGGCGGAAACCAGCTCACCTATCGCGCGTGATCGACTGGCATCTGTAGCTCAAAGCATGGGGGCCGAGATATTTGATCCGAGAGGGAGCCTTTGCCGTAACCGTGACTGTATCACTGAGGTGGATGGCGTGTCGATTTACAAGGATCGGAGTCACATAGCGGCCAGCCAGATCGGCATCCTCGAGGACGGTATGGAAAAAGCACTGCGATGAACAGTGCCGGCCGAGTAGTCCGATTGTTTTCCTGAACTGCGTGTCGCGAGTTCGGCTTTCCCCAGCCCCACCACTCTGGCTCAAATTCCGTGGCACGCGCTACCATGAGGCGTATAATCCCCCGGTCCCCGCGATCAAACTCAAGATGCGGGAGGAAAAGATGAATCGAAGTGCGTTTCTATCTGCGCGGATCTGCGTTCTCTTGCTGACCTTCGCCGGCTTTCTCACGGCGCCATGTGTTGTGGCTCAAACGGCTCCAGCGCTTCCGTCTCGCGCTCAAGTACTTGCGACGATAGAAGAAGTCAACAACTACTGGATTTCGAAGAACCCAAAACCGGACAGTAACGATTGGACGGGAGCAACGTATTACACGGGCGATTTGGCGGCCTATGATGCCACAGGGCAGTCCAATTATCTGAGTTACGCTCAGTCATGGGCGAATGAATACCACTACAGTCTGAAGGGCGGGAACTCCACGAACTACGCCAACTCTCAGGCTGCCGGGCAGGCTTACATAAGACTCTACCAACTGCATCCGAATGCTTCGGACATCTCAGGGATCACCGAGAGCGTAAGCGGGATGGTCAACAGCACGGTCGACGATGAATGGACGTGGATTGACGCGATCAACATGTCCATGCCCGACTTTGTGGAGCTCGGATCGATCAAGAAAAACACCAACTACTACACAAGGATGTACGCCCTGTACAGCTACACCAAGTACTCGCTGGGACTCTACAATCCGACAAACGGCCTCTGGTGGGAAAACACTAGTTATGCGAACGGCCCCGTCTATTGGTCCCGAGGCAATGGCTGGGTTTTCGCCGCGCACGCCAAGGTGCTTGCCGTCCTGCCCACCTCCGATCCGCATTATGCCGAGTACCTCAGCACGTTTACGCAAATGGCGGCGGCGCTTGCCCTGTGCCAACAGAGCGCGGGCTATTGGAACTCGGATCTTGGCGGCACGGACTATGCCGGCCCGGAAAGCAGCGGCACTTCATTTTTCCTCTACGGGATCGCCTGGGGTCTGAACGCGGGAATCCTGGATCAAAATACCTATCTCCCGGTCGTTGAGAACGCGTGGAACTTCTTGGCCAACACCGCGGTTCAGTCGTCCGGGTTGCTCGGTTACGTCGAGCCTTCCGGCTCGGGTCCTGGAGCGACAACCGCAACCACAACGGAGGATTTTGGAGTCGGTGCGTTTCTGTTGGCGGCCAAACAGGTAGCCCTGCTCACACACTAAGCGGCGCAGAAGGGTGAACCAAGTATCTCGTTTAGCTAGGCTTCGATGGGAAAGTGGAACAAGACCGCGGACTTGAGGTGCCCGTCCTGTGAGAGCAGGCGGGTCCGCAGGTCTCATCGGCGTGGTTTTGTGGAACGCGTCTTCCTGCGAGTCCTCTCGCTGCGTCCGTTCCACTGCATGGACTGTTATAAACGCTTTCATAGCCGTTCCGAGCTAATTGATGTTCAGCAGCGCCAACCTCGCGTGGTCGTCGATCGGTTAAAGCTGCTGCGGGATCAACCAAGCCTGGGGACCAAGATTCCGGTGAACTCCAGCCAGGCGGAAAGGCGAGGTTTCAGTCGTTTGCGTTGCCAGATACCGGCGCGAGTTGTGGTCGCTTCGGGATCGAGCATAGCCGGGATGGTTAGCGGCATCAGCCTGAATGGCTGCTTCATCGAGACGCCGAATACCCTTCCCGTGGGAAGCGAAATTGACATCTCTTTGCAGGTCGGAGAGGAGACCTACAGTCGAGCAACGGTCCGAAGGTCGCTTGCGGCCAGGGGTATGGGAATCGAATTCACCTTCATGACTGTGCCGAACTTTCGAAGGCTTCAGAGCATTGCGAGGAACTCGGTTCGGCTCCATCCTTGACCGCTGCTTTCCCCCAAGCGAGCAATCGCAAAACCTCAAACAGAAGCCGAACGTTCAGCCTAGGTTGTCGGCTTGCGCGAGCCCTCGACTGAAACGTCCGCGCACTTCCAGGAAATCAGTCGTCGCCGTCCTCAGATCGTCGATTAGACGTTGGTGAACCTCTGAGTCGTGCCGCTTCCGCTCAGTATAGGCGAGAAGGGTGTCATCGAGTTTTTCTTCGGCTGCCTTCAAAGGGTCAGAAGAGTTCATGGCCGCCTTTTTCCTCGCGTCTGGCTGCACCCTCAGAGTGCCTTAACATCAGGCGCCTTGAAATGGCGCAAAGGTACCGAGAGTGATAGCCCGAGCGCCCCAGTACGAATGGGATTCGTGGGTAGGGGTCAAGACGCCAGGACTAACGATCCTCAACCGACCGGTATCCGACCGGACAACCCCCCGCCATTCGCACTTGTATGAGTCTCAGTACCGGAATACATTTCTCGGCGGTCCGCTTGCGCCATTGACCCTATCAAGGAGGAGTCTATGTGGTGGAGCAAGCAGGCCCAATCGGCAACACCTTCGTTTTCTCCCGCGTTCAGCTCGACAGGCACAATTGATTCGCCGCTTGAAGCGCCAGCGAGCCAACCGGCCAACACAACCCCCTATCCATCAGTCGCTCCGAGGTCCGATCGCGTCCCGAGGCGAGACGTCACGCCCAGAGACGTCACGCCCAGAGACGATCTGCGTCTTGACACCGTTATCGAGGGCGCGATTTCTCTGAATTGCCAGCGGCTTACCATAGAAAAAACAGCGAAGGCCACCGCTGACGTCGTCGCCCGCGAGGTCATCGTCTACGGCGAACTCACAGGCCATCTTCAGGCGGCCGACCGGATCGAGATCAAGAAGCACGCCTCGGTGACGGGCGATCTAACCACGCCGCGAATCCTGATCGAGGAAGGCGCCTACTTCAAAGGCACAGTCCAGATCGAGAGGAGGAGAAAGCCCCGAGGCGCGCGCCACAGCAGCGGGCCTAACGTCGACTTCGCGAACGATCGCCGCTGACCTGACTCAATCGCTGAGCCGCAATGGAACACATACCCATCGCGAGGGCGTCGGACCGCCCGAATCAGCCGGACCCCGGCGTCGTCGACGCATCGAGCCCACCCAGATTCCTCCTTTTTGCATGACTGGGTCGGTAGCCGTGGTGTAAGATTCGTCTTTCTGGAACAAGTCTGCTCGCCTGGTAGAAGATGCTTCTATGATTGAACGTCGCGGAAGGTGATATGGCGGCGAACGCCATGGAATGCCCGCAGTGCCACTCCGATAATCCCTCCACGGCTGTTCGTTGTGTGAAGTGCGACACTCCTTTTGCATTTGACGCGATGACGATGGCCGCGACGCCGTCCGCCATTTCAACCGGCCCCGCTGCAAGCGTTCCAAGAGGTTGGTCGCTTCCTTCCGATGCGGCCGGGGCGTCCGGGTCTGCCCTTTCGCCGGGAACCGTGCTCGGAATCCGATATGAGATCGTGCAATTGCTCGGTCAAGGTGGAATGGGCGCCGTTTACAAGGCGCGCGACCTGGAACTGGACCGCCTGGTTGCTTTGAAAGTGATTCGCCCCGAGATGGCGGTCAATCCGGAGATTCTCCGCCGGTTCAAGCAGGAACTGATCCTGGCCCGCCAGATCACGCACCGGAACGTCATACGCATTTTCGATCTGGGCGAAGCCGACGGCATCAAGTTTATCACCATGGAATACATCGAGGGACAGGATTTGAAGTCCCTGATGACGGAAAAGGGCAAACTGAGTTTTGAGGAAACCGCCGGGATTATCGAGCAGGTGTGCCTCGCACTCGAAGCTGCGCACGCCGAAGGTGTGGTCCATCGCGACCTGAAGCCGCAGAACATCATGATCGACAAGCAGGGCAAAGCCGCCGTGATGGATTTCGGCATCGCTCGTTCCATGGAACCGGGCGGAATGACGCAAACCGGAATGCTCGTAGGCACGCCGGACTACATGTCTCCCGAGCAGGTGATGGGCGAGCACGTGGATGCTCGCTCTGATCTTTTCACGCTGGGCGTAATTCTCTACGAGTTGCTTACCGGTTCCATACCATACAAGGCCGACACAACTCAGGGTGCGATGTATAAGCGTCTGCAAGGAGATTCCGCGACCGGCGGCCGAAGCCGATCCAACCGTTCCAAAACTTCTGAGCGACGCCGCGACGAAATGCCTGCAAATTGATCTGGCGCTGCGGTATCAATCCGCGCGCGAGATCTTGCAGGACCTGGAAGCCTGGCGCGGCGGAGCAACGCGCGGCATCGCAACTTCCGTCGCGCGGCGGCGCGGCGTTGTATCGGCGCCCCTTTCGGTCTCGGACTGGTTCAAGGAGTCCCGGAAATGGCTTGTGCCTGCTCTGGTGGCTGTGATTGCGGTGGGCGCGTTCGTGGCCATCAAGAGACCTGGATTCCAGTCCACGGCAAAACCGGCGCAGCCTGCCATCGCGCTTGCGATCCTGCCGTTTCGCAACGCCTCCGGGGATTCTTCGTTGGACTGGCTGGGCCCCAGTCTTGCCGATATGTTGAGCACGGATGTGGGCCAGTCCGCAAGTATGCGCACCGTCTCCCAGGATCGGTTGAATCAGGTGCTTTCGGATCTTCGCATCACGCCCAACGCTTCCATAGAGCCGACAACCCTGCGCAGGCTGGCCGAGTTCGTTAGCGCCGATACGTTGGTCTCGGGACAATATGCGAGATTTGGCGGCCCGATACGCATCGACGCGACGTTGCAAGATCTCAAGCACGATCGCACCGTCCCCATCAAAATCGAGGCTGCCGATGAAAAGGATATTCCCGGCGCGGTGGATCGCCTGGCCGAATCCATCCGCCAGAAACTTGCGCTGCCGGGGAATGTGCTTAAGGAATTGAAGGCGAGCTCGTTCCAGCCGAATTCGAGCTCGGTGGAAGCCCTTCGCGATTATAACCAGGGCATCGGCTTTCAGCGGGACGGCAAAAATCTGGAAGCGCAGAGCCAACTCGAGGCGGCGACCAAGGCAGATCCCAACTTCGCGCTGGCCTTTTCCAAGCTGGCGCAGACCTACAGCAGTTTGGGCTACGACGGCGAAGCGGAGCAATCCGCCCAAGAAGCTGTGACGCTAAGCCAGGACCTCCCTGAGGCGGAGAAGTATTTGATCTCTGCCATTCAGTTGCAGGTGATCAAGAACTACCCTGAAGCCATAAAGGCGTACGAGAATCTGGCTAAGGTTTCGCCTGATAACTCTGACGTGCAATCGGCGCTGGCCAGCCTCTACCAGGATTCCGGCGATCTCGTGAAAGCCCGCGGCTATTATCAGAAGCTCTTGTCCTCCAACCCCAAGGACGTAGCCGCAACTCTTGACCTCGGCCGCATCGAGATCAAGAGCGGCGACCCCCAAGGTAGTTTTGATCCCCTGAACCGCGCCTATAGCTCTGGCTGTACAGGTGGACAACCAGGAACAACAGGCCACCAGTCTGCACCTGATGGCTGTAGCTTACAGGATGTTGAGCAAGCCTCAGGAAGTTCTGCGCAACGAACAGGAGGCGCTCACGATCTGGCGCCGCATCGGTCAAAAGCGTGGCCTGGCTTTCAGCCTGAACGAAATGGCCGGTGCCCAGGCTTCACTCGGCAAGCCCAAAGATGCTTTGGCCAACTACCAGGAGGCGCTAAGCCTTCGGCGTGAAATCGACGACAAGCGTGGCCTGGCCGATACTCTGATCGATATGGGCAATTTCTCCGATGACCGTGGCGACGATGACCAGGCCCTGAAAATGTACAAAGAAGCGCTGCAGTTGGAACGCGATCTCGGCAATGAAAGCTTGCAGGCCGCCTGCCTGAACAACATTGGGACCGCGTATTCGAATAAGGGCCAGTATGAGGATGCTCTTACCTACTATCAGCAGGCGCTGCAGCTGCGCGAAAAATCGAAAGTGCCGCAGGACATCGTTGAGGCCGTCCACAATCTCGGCGCGAGCTCGGCCGAAATGGGCCAGTACGATCAGGCTATTTCGTATTATCTGCGGGCGCTGGACTTGCGGCGCAGCATGGACGACCGGCATGGTGCGGCCATTGAGTCTTACAGCCTGGGCACGCTGTTTGAATACCAGGGGCGGTTTGGGGCAGCCATCAACTCCAAGCAGGAAGCCCTCAAGACTTTACGCGACATCAAGGACAGGACCTCCTGGATGGCCAAGATGCTGGGTGGTTCCGCGGAGGCGCTCATCCTCGCGGGACGCGCAGACGAGGCGAAGAGTGATCTGGACGAAGCGCTCAGCCTCTCGCACGAGCTGAAAACTGACGAAATGGTGGCGGAAACATTGGGATTCCAGGGCGATGCGTTCTTCTACGGCGGAGATTTCAAGTCTGCGCATGCCTTGTATGCACAAGCCCTGGAGGCCGCTACGCGCAGCAAGGAACCGGACACCATTCTGGTTGCAAAAGCCAACCTGGTTAAGGTCCAAGTTCAGGAAAAACGCCCCCAGGTAGCCATTTCCAGCTTCCGGCAGTTGATTCAGCAGGCGGACGACCTCGGCCTGAAATACACCTCGGTCGAATGCTCCATATTCATGGCCGAAGCCATGATGCAGAACCGTGACTACTCCCACGCTCGGCAGGAACTGGAACGTGCCTTGCTGCTTTCGGACAAGCTCGGAATGCAACCGCTTAGCGCCCGCGCGCATTACCTGCTGGCCACGATCGCGCGAGATTCCGGCGACAGCAGTGAAGCGCGCGATAATTATCGCGAGGCTCTCCGTCTGCTGGATGCGATGAAGAAAGATCCCGGAGCGGAGAAACTGCTACAGCGCGTGGACTTCAAGGCCATCTACGATGAGTCCACCCGCGGTACACAAGCAGCCAAAAGCTAGAACCGGTCTTACAAACGGCTTTCTGCAAGGCCCATTTATAAAACCTCCTAGAGTCTCAACCTCCTGCAACAAAAAAGGGGTGCCGCGTCGCGGCACCCCTTGGTTATTGACTCCACGTAATTCCTGGAAGTCAGTCACTCACCTGCTTACTTCACATTGTATATGACCGCATTCACGTTTTGGTTCCCGCCGGAGTCGATTGCCGTCACCGCGAATATATACGACCCCTTATTTTTAGGAGTAACGAAGGTGCCAGTACACACCAGCCCGCCTGGATTGCCGCCTGGCCCCGCGGTCGGCGTAAACGTGCAGTGGGTCTGAGTGCCCGTAGATTGCTTGCAGCTTGACACCGTCAGATACGGGCCTATCGGGCTGCCGGCAGCCTGGGACGTAATCGGATTGCCGCAGGTATAGCTCGCCGGTTCCGTTGTGTTTGCAGGGTAAGTTGGTGCGGAGGTCGGAGAGCTGATCGTAATACCCGGCGGAGTCTCACCCGGCGTGAGGTAGGTTGCTACCCAGCACGAACCCGTGCCTCCGCTAGGCGCCGTGGTGTGCAAACCATCAGAGAAGGCGTCGATCTGGTTGCTCTGGAACAGTGGGCCACTTGCGGGCACTGTGCACGGCGCGGGGTTTCCCGAACCGCCCTTGAGGACGCCAGGGAACGGGTTCAAAGGGCCGAGAATCCCAGGGTAGATGAAAAGCGGGTTGTCGGCTGTTTTGATCTGGGCGTTGGTGCCAAGCTCCGCGTAGAAAGGTGTGCACGTTCCGTTCAGTAGCTGAGGGCACGTAACCGAGAACATCACGGGTGCATCCCCACCCGAACTTGTAGAGGACTCGTAGACAAAGCAGCGGGCTGGCCAGAAGTTCCTCTGCACCAGGGCGTTGCAAGCCGATGCGGTCATCGTCATCGGCGTGACCTCTACGACTACCGGCGGGTCGGTCGGGGTCTGTTGTGCGGTGAAATTGTAGATGCTGTTTTGGAAGTTAAAGGTGGTTAACGCGTTTGCTGTAACCACTTGGCTCTGAGCATTCGGCATGAATGTCCAGCTCAGGATGTCTTGGTTGTCGTCCCCGCCGCCCGTTGCCGCCGTGAACCCTACATAGGCATTGCCGTTGGTCAGCGTCAGCAAAGTGCTCAGGTTGACTAGGACGCCGCCGGGAAACAAATCAACGCCATCCAGAAGCACATCGAGGCTGCTGCAATTCGTGGTTTCCCCCTCACCGCAATTCGATAACGTAGACGGGGTGTATGTAATCGTCACCATATGCATGTTGCCGTCGGCCAGGGTGATCGCGGGGACCAGTTGAGTAAGATCGTTAACCGCAATCCTGCAACTCGGGTCTACGCTATTCGCGCCCATCGACGGGCAAGATTGAATCGCAACATCGCTGTAGCTCGGGTCGATCGGGCTGTTCAGGTAGGTGTTGAACTCTACCGCCAGACTGTCCGGGATACCACCAGTGGAAGATGTGCAACCAGAAGTGTCTTCACCGAATCCGATACCGCAGCCGTCAGGACCTAAGGCACTCGTCCCCGCAGTCGAATTTTGGATCACGAACGCAATGCCATCCGCTGGGCTCTGATTTGTGTTCCCCCCAATCAGCTGAAACGTAAAGGTGGTAGAAAAAGGACCGGCCACCGGCTGCTGAGTGACGAACCAAGCTGACCCCGCCTGAAAAGTAGCACTCGGAGTCAGTTGCAGTACGCCACCTGTCAAAACAGCGTTGCCATTCGTCTGGACCGTTGTTGCGGTGAAGCCGTCTGCCGGAATACTGATTTGTGCGAGAGCATCTGGGGCTGCGATCACGGCCAGCAGCAAGGCGAGGCTGGCAAGAACAAAACCACGGATGTTGCGCGTTTTCATGTGATCCTCTCGCTTTTCTCTTTCTCGTGCATAGACGTACATGAAGCCCGACTTCGGGAGCACAGCCAAGCCACTCGCCGGGGCTGCGAGGCGGTGACATATTTGTCGATGCCGGATGAAGTGTCAAGAAGAAAATCGGGAATCAGACGGTTCCGGGTGCAGAAGGGGGAGAAAGAAAGCGAGGTCCAATCGGGGTTCGCACGAGTATTAGTCCTACCATTACCAGGGTGGAATGGCGACCCATGCCGGACCGGGATGTTAGGGGCCTTTGGTTTCATGGAGGATCCGAAAAAATCCGCTCGAGCAGCCCCATCAGACTTTCAGCCGCGCGAAAAAACTTCAAGTGATTCTACGCTCGCTGGCAGAGTAATATGGGGCGCTCAAACCGCTGTCTTTCTGCGAACCGATGAGCGGCAAAATCATCCGTGAACCGAGGTGGCCGGCGTTCGTGGCGATGCTGGCTGCGGCGGGCGTCTACTGGGCCTTGCCGGAGCCGCTTTCCGTGGGCCCGAGCTGGTTGCTGCTGCTCGTCATCTTTGTTCTTTTGATCCCGATGGTGGTGACGTATCACCGCGGCCGCCACGACATCACCCGGATTCTCGCATTCACCGCCAACGGCGCCATCACGCTGGCCATGATCGCGTCGTTGGTCTTTCTGATCGAGGGCATTCCCCAGCATCGCGAAGCCCCGCGCGTGCTGCTGCGTTCGGCGATCGCGCTTTGGATCACCAACGTCCTGGTTTTCGCGCTGTGGTACTGGAAGCTCGACGGGGGTGGTCCGACCGGGCGCGATCGCAAGAGCGATGGTCTGGACAGCTCGTTTCTTTTCCCGCAGATGCTGGCGCAGGATGAGCGGGACGAATCGTGGTCGCCCAACTTCGTGGACTATCTCTTCCTCGCCTTCAACACGAGCACGGCCTTCTCGCCGACCGATACGGCGGTGCTGTCGCGCTGGGCGAAGCTGGGCATGATGCTGCAGTCCTTGATTTCCCTGACGATCGTCGTGCTCCTCGCCGCTCGAGCGGTAAATATTCTGTGAGAGCTTCCCGAATTGAAATATGCTTGTGTCCGGGCCGGAAACGGCGTACATAGCAACCAAGAAGCAAATGATGTGAGCACTTCCGGCAGAGGAGATTTCACACTTGCCCGAACCAGCGGCTGTTCCCACGAGCGGGCTCAAGCTGCACACCTACGCCTGGGAAGACGCACAGGTGATCCAGTGCGCCGGCAGGCTGACGTCCGAGCATTCCGAAACTCTGAAGGCCCACGTGCGCAGCGTGATCCCGACCACCAAGCGGATCATCCTCGATCTGAAGGAAACCGATCGCATGGACAGTTCGGGGCTCGGCGCGATCGTCGCCGTCTACATTTCGGCCAGAAAAGGAAACTGCGAACTCCTGCTGATCAATTACAACAAGTCCATCAAGGATCTCCTCGGCCTGACCAACCTGCTTTCCGTGTTCGAAGCCTGCGGGCAAACCGGCACGCGGATACCGTAGCGCCGGGGAAGCCCCGGGAAAGCTGCGGGGAAAGCATGGACACGCAACCGTTTAGCCGTATAATGACCTGCTTGGCTGGCCGGCCCAGGGTTCGTCCAGGCGGTTCAAATGACAGTCCAAGCTGAAGGCAGACACACCGGATGTTGCCAGACAATTTAGCCGTGGGCATCGTTCTAGGCGGCAATGGTTTGACGGGTTATTGGCACCGGCTCGTCGACCCGACCTTCCGGGGCCTCTACCAGGCCAATGCCTTCGATCTCGCCATCATGCTGCCCTATTTCCTCGTGATGGTGATTCTGGCGACGTACGGCATTCATCGCTACGTCCTCGTTTACAATTTTTTCAAGCACCGCAAGAACGTTCCCGGTCCGCCGCCGGAAATCGAAGTGTGGCCGCGGGTGACGGTGCAGCTCCCGATCTACAACGAGCGCTACGTGATCGAGCGGCTGATCGAGACCGTCGCGCAGTTTGATTATCCGCGCGAGCTTCTCGACATTCAGGTGCTCGACGATTCGACTGACGAAACGCAGGCCGTCGCGCGCGATTGCGTCGAACGCCACCGCGCTCTCGGCGTCCCGATCGCTTACATCCACCGCGACAATCGCGAAGGCTTTAAAGCCGGCGCCCTGCAGGAGGGCCTGAAGACCGCCCCGGGCGAATTTATCGCCATCTTCGACGCCGATTTTATTCCGCCTGCCGATTTTCTGCGCCGCACGGTTCCCTATTTCGTCGAGTCGCAGATCGCCATGGTGCAGACGCGCTGGAGTTACGTGAATCGCGACTACTCGACGCTCACGGAGGTCGAGGCCATCCTGCTCGACGGCCACTTCGCCATCGAGCACTCCTCGCGTTTCCGCAGCGGCCTGTTTTTCAATTTCAACGGCACGGCCGGCATCTGGCGCCGCACCGCGATCGAAGACGCCGGAGGCTGGCAGCACGACACGCTGACCGAGGACACCGATCTTTCCTATCGCGCGCAAATTCGCGGCTGGCGCTTCCTCTATTTGCCCGAGATCGATTGCCCCTCCGAACTGCCGGTGGAGATGAACGCGTTCAAATCGCAGCAGGCGCGCTGGGCCAAGGGTCTGATGCAGACGGCGAAGAAGATCCTGCCGCAAGTGCTCCGCGCCGACCTCCCGCAATCAACCAAGGCCGAGGCCGTCTTTCATCTCACGGCCAACATCAGCTATCCGCTGATGGTGTTCCTCTCCATCATTCTGCTGCCCGCGATGATCGTGCGGTTCTACCAGGGATGGTTCCAGGTCCTGGTGATCGACCTGCCGCTCTTTCTGGCCTCGACCTGTTCGATTTCGTCGTTCTATCTGGCGGCCGAGCGCGCGCTCTATCCCAAGACGTGGAAACGGACATTCCTCTACCTGCCGTTCGTGATGGCCGTCGGCATCGGCCTTTCGGTCCGCAACGCGTTCGCGGTGATCGAAGCGATCTTCGGCGTGAAATCGGAATTCGTGCGCACGCCGAAATATCGCGTGGAAGCAAAGGGCAAGAGAGAGAGTGGATGGGCCAAGAAGAAATATCACAAGCGCGCCGGCCTCATGCCTTTCGCCGAAGTACTGCTCGGGATCTACTTCGCTTTCGCGGTGGTCTACGCGCTTCAGAACGAAAACTACGCCACGATTCCCTTCTTCCTGCTCTTCGTGTGGGGCTACCTTTATACGGGCCTGATGTCGCTCGCGCAGACCTACGTCGAACGGCTGCGGTTCGGCTCCGAAAGCGCCACCGCCGAAGTCCGCCCCGCCTCAACCGGTATCCCCGGATTCTAGAAAGGATCTGGCACATGGCAAAATTCGTCATCGCTCCTCACATGCGGTTGCATGAATGGGTCGCGGAGGATAAGGGTTACTTTCGCGAGGAGCATCTGGACTACGAATTTCGCGACGAGCTGTCTTCCAAGGAAGGCAAGAGGCACGATCTCGGCGATCGTGTCGGCGCCTATCAGACGTTCGAAAAGGGCCGCACGACCAATATCGGCTGCGCCTGCCACTGGACCGTGAATGTCTCCGCCTCCAACGGACACGGCAAGATGTACGCCGACGCCTACGCGGTTTCGCCCGCGGGGGTCTTCGTCCCGCCCGAATCGAATATCCACACGCCCGAGCAGCTCGCCGGCGTGCCGATTTCCGTCGGCTACCAATCCGGCAGCCACTACGCCACGATCCAAGCCCTCGAACAGTTCATGCCCGCGAAGGACATCCGTCTGTCCTTCTCCGATGGACTGCTATTCAACCGCATGGAGCTCTTAATCGACCGCAAGGTTCCGGCCGCGTCGCTTTTCAGCGGTCCGTACTACTTCCTCGAACAGTTGGGATTCCGCAAGATCATCGACAGCACCTTTATGATCGCCACCATGATCACTGGCGATCCCGACATGGAAGACGTCCGAAAGTATTTCCGCGCTCTGCGAAAAGCCCAGCGCGACATTGACCTTCGCCCCGACCTCTACACGAAGTACTATCAGAAGGAATTCCCCGAGCGATTCCACGCGCAAATGGACACGCGCCGCTGGGGTCCCGGCGAGCGCATTGTCTTCGAGCCCTACACGAAGGAAGTCTTCGACGAGTCCTTCCGCTGGATCGCCGAGCACAAGATTTTCCCCGAAGGTGAGATGGGCGCGGGCCGCTACGAAGACGCTGTCGTTTCTCTGGCGAGGGATTAGAGCTTTAATCCCAGAAGTCGTCTCGACCGATCAGTTCGATGCCGATCTGCCGACGGCCTTCCGAGTCCAACCGCGAGTAGACCACGCGAGCTTCCACGCGGCCACCCTTGTCCTTGCGCGTCAGTACAACCATTCCGCCTGTGTCGACCGGATGGCGGCACACGAAGCCTGCGCCATGGCGGCTCAACGTTGTGGTCCAGGTATCTTCTTCCCAGGTCCGTCGCGGGTCTTCTCGTCGAAGCCATACCGGCACCGCCATTGCCATTCGCGGGCTCCGGCGCAGCGCCTTTCCTGACTGGGAGATCCATTGCAGAGCTCCCATCAGGCGGGCTTTCGTCTCCGGATCGGCGAAACGCGCCTCTTCCACGAGCCCATCGGCTTCTCGTGCCCAGAGGGACGATCGCTCCCGAAAGGACGCCATGGCCGTCGGGTCGTATGGCTTCGGTTCTCAGCCGCTCGTGGCTTGCCCGAAGTTCCTCGAAGGACACCGAAAGGAAGTGCGCGACGCAAAACTCGCGCATATCAACCTTCGCCGCCGCGCGCTCGCCGCAGGACTCCACGCCGCACGGACGGTCCGCAACCGCCTGACGAGCGTCCGCCGATTCGATTTGACCTTCCATCGCTCCGCCCCGGAAGCCCCTCGAGGGGCCTGCCTAGTTCCCCGGACAGCTTTCCCGATACCCTTGGCCAGCTCCGAAATCGCGCCGCTGACGAATTCCAGATGGCTGCGGCTATAATGGCTTATTTCGCTGGCGAACTGGCGCGATATTTCCGACGCCTTTTCCTTCAGCGACGCAAGAGCGCTTTCCGTCACCGGCTCCAGCGCGTGCGTGCAAGCGAGCCTGCGATTCGGTCTCCTGCTGCACGGCCGAAACGCGAATCCCGTTGAGCGCGATTTTCGCGGCATCCTTGGCCGCGCGCTCGAGTTCCTCGCGGGCGCTGTCGAGCCTCTCCCGCAGGATCATTTCGAACTGCCGGTCGAGCCGCGTGCATGCCTCCTCGATCTCGACCGAGGATTTCTCGACGAGCTGTTCGCAGATCTTTCCCAGTTCCTCCTCGCGCTTCGTCAGTTCCGCCGCCACCTTACGCGCTTCGTCGATCACCGGCGCCGATTGCTCCTTCAGACGCGCGACGATCCGGCCCACGGAGTCTTTGCGGGCGGTTTCGACAGCGCCCTCGAGCCGCTCCCGCGCGTTCGTGGTCAGCTTCTCGGAGAGCGCTTCGAGTTCGCGCTGGCGCGCCTCCATGCGCGCGAGGGCCTGTTGAAGGTCTCCCTCGATCTTTTTCGTCCATTGCGCGTGGCGCGCGCGCGCGCTTTCCTCACCGACCTGATTCATTCGCTTCAGCAATTCGTCCATCCAGCGATCGGCCTGCGAGGAGGATGCTTCGGCGAGAATCTTGCTTGGCTTCGTCCCGCAGTCCGGCGCGGAAGTCGTCGAGAAGCGCGCCGCTTTTTCGCGCACCGCCGCGTCGGCCACTTCGGCCAGCATCCTTTCCATCTGTTGCTGGAAACCGCCGATCAACTGCCCCACGGGCGGCGTCGCGCCCGAGGTTCGCGGCGGAAAGTCGTTCGCGCGAGTAGTCGCGATCTTACCGTGCTCGTCTTTCGTTGTCGCTGGGTTTGTCTCCGGCCGCGGAACCACGACCGGCTTCGCCTTCTGCGCATCGGCTTCGGGATTGCGGGCGCCGTTGAACTGCGCCCAGTCGCGGGCGGCGAGTCGATGCCCCAGATATTGCCCGGTGCTTCGAGCTCGATCGCCGTCTGGTACAGGCCGCCGGTCTCGGCGGGACGCCTGGTCCACTTCACGTGTCCGCGCGTGGAAACGGGCTTGGAGTCCGGCCCTTTGCCGTTCAGTTCCAGCAGCACGGAGGCGTTGGGCAACACCTCGTACTTCGATTCGTACTTGCAGCCGTGGCGCGCTGATCGTGATGGTGGATACTTCTTCGTGATACGGCCCGCGGAACGAGTCCACTCCCTGCGACCGCGAGCGCGAATGGCCCGATTGACGCGCGTGCTCCGCCGCGCCGGCACGGCCGGAATCAATGGCAAGCGAGCTGTTTGACACGGTCCCCTCTATCGGCTGGTTCGTTCAGGATAAAACGCGGCATTAGCTAAACGACGGGG